>NZ_CP084703.1:0-1480039 GCF_020519665.1 Bacillus shivajii | reverse complement strand
ATTTTCATTTTTTTAACTAATATAGCTACGAGTAGTATGACAATACCTGTTACGACAATCATTCCACCTGTTGCTATGTTAAAGTAATATGATGCAATTATACCACCGATCATCGCTAATTCACCAAATAAAATCGCAAGTAGAGCGACTTGGCGGAAGCTTTTTGCTATTTGAATACTCGCAGCTACTGGTAATGTTACCATAGCACCGACTAATAGTATGCCAACTACTTTCATCGACATTGAAATGACAAGCGCAATTAATACAGCAAAGAAGAAGTTTAATCTTTTAACAGAAATACCAGAGGTTTTTGCAAATTCTTGATCAAATGATATCGAGAGTAGCTCTTTATAAAATCCACCTAATATAAAGAGCGCCACAATCCCTGTACCAAATATAAAATACAAATCAGATAAAGTTACTGTAACGATACTTCCAAACAAATAGTTGTACCACTGTGCATAATTTGTTTGCCCCAAACTAATTAGAATCGCTCCTAACCCAATTCCACCAGACAAAATAATAGGAATCGCCAACTCTTGGAAGTGTTTGTATATTTGCCGAAGCTTTTCAACGAGTAGCGACCCTATTAGAGAAAAAATAAGCCCTGTATATAATGGGTTTATAAAGGCAAGCCACGTTACAGCTTGACTTAAAAAGATCCCTGCTGCTATTCCAGTTAACGTAATATGAGAAAGAGCTTCCGAAATGACCGTAATTCTTCTAACTAACAAAAACGAACCTAATAGTGGACAAATAAATCCAATCATTAAGCCGGCGATAATTCCTCGTTCTAAAAATGTTAATTGTTGCAATAATTCCATGAGCTCTCACCTTATTTATGCTGCACGCTTTCGAGTGAGCAATATTGATATTAATAATATAACGACATTAACTAATACAATCATTCCGCCTGGCACAACATCTAAATGAAAGGCACTTATTAATCCAATCACAACAGAGATTTCACCAAAAATCACCGCATAAACAAACATTTGCTTAAATCCCCTTGCCCAACGCATAGCAGCAGCAACAGGAAGTGTCATTAATGATGATACGAGTAAGATCCCTACAATTCTCATCGATGCGGCAATCGTAAGTCCAACCATAATAATGAAAATAAAGTGCAGCGCTTTTTTTGGAATTCCTGCGATCACAGCTTGGTCCTCATCAAAACTTAAAAAGAACCATTCTTTATAAAATAAGATAATTAATATGATAACAACAGCTGTAATAATTGAAATCATTTGAAAGTCTGATTGACTAATCGCAACAACGCTTCCAAATAAATAAGCAAACAAATCTGTATTAAAGCCATTAGCAAGTGAAATGAAAACTACGCCAACACCAATACCTGCAGATAGAATAATGGGAATCGCAAGTTCCTTATAGAATTGATAAGCATTTCTTAGATTTTCAATAAATATTGCGCCACCGACAGAAAAAGTCATCCCCATATATAAAGGGTTTAACCCTGCAAAAACAGAATAATGTCTTCCAAGCAATAAACTAAATGCTATTCCTGATAACGTTATATGCGATAAAGCATCTGCAATCATCGCTAACCTTCTTACCGCCAAAAAAACTCCTATAAACGGAGCTAAAAAACCGATCATTAATCCTGTATATAAAGAATAACGTAAGAAATCGTATTGAAAGAACACGGATATCATGGGTGTTCGCCCCCATGATCGTGGTTGTGAGAATGGTCATGATTATGGGTTAATAATTGTACGTCATGTCCATAAAGGGAAGACATCATCTCTTCTTGTTGTGATTCAAACTCATGTTTGTCACCATGGAAATGTAAATATTTATTTAAACATGCAACATCAGTAATATACTCTGTCATTGCACCGATGTCATGTGTGATAAAAATTAACGTAATACCTTCTTCTACGTTTAACTTTTTTAGCATATTATAAAAGTTTTGAACAGATTGCGCATCCACACCAACAGTTGGTTCATCGAGAATTAGAAGCTTAGGATCACTAACTAATGCTCTTGCAATAAAAACACGTTGTTGCTGACCGCCAGACAACTGTCCGATGTTTTGTTGCATATAATCTTCCATACCTACTTGTTTAATTGCTTCTTTTACTTTTTCTTTATGTTTTTTCGTTAAAAAGCGAAATAAGCCGACCTTCCCATATAAGCCCATGGAAACAACTTCAAATACAGTTGCAGGAAATCCACTGTTAAAACTGTTTGCTTTTTGTGAGACAAAACCAACATGACTCCAGTTTTGAAATTTATCAACTGGTTTTCCGTATAAGCGGATACTCCCTTTAGATGGCTTAACAAGACCGAGGATACACTTTATAAGTGTAGATTTTCCTGAGCCGTTCGGTCCAACTAATCCTAAGAAAGAGCCTTGCGGAATTCGAAGTTGAATATTTTCTAATACATTTTCTTTTCCATAGGAGAATGTCACGTTTTCTATTTCAACAGCCCATGGATGATTTTTATTACTCATAGGAACCTCCACTTACTTCAAAAAAAGTCTTCGATTTTTCATAATGATTAAGAATCATTCCGATTTATCCTCATCGTAGTATACATGAGAGGACTTCCTTTGTAAACAAATTGAATTCATGTATGAATCGCATGAAGCAACAGAAACTTATATAATGAAAGAGATTATTTTTATATTACCGAAGCATCAAATCGTATTTCATACTAACGCTTTAAATAAGGGTGATCTAACTATGCAACATCAAATCGGCATTATCGATATGGGATCTAATTCAATTCGCTTTGTGATATATTCCATAGATGCAAATGGCTGCTTTAAAGAAATTCAAAATTTAAAGGTCGTTGCAAGATTAAGTACATATATTGATGAAAATAAAAATATGACAGAAGATGGTATAGATATCATTTTAGAAACATTAGAACGTTTTAAGTCTGTAGTATCAAGCTATTCACTAAGTACAATTAAAGGGGTTGCAACGGCCGCCATTCGTAACGCTAAAAATCAACAAGATATTTTAGCTGCCATCAAAGCTCAAGGTTATTTTGACATTAAAGTTCTTTCAGATGAACAAGAAGCATATTATGGATATTTAGCAATTACAAATTCCACGAACATTCTTAACGGGATAACAATAGATATCGGAGGAGGAAGTACGGAAGTTACCTTATATGAGAATAGAAAGCTTATCAACTCTCACAGCTTTCCTTTCGGTGCACTCACTTTAAAACAAAGGTTTATCAAAGGGAATGAACCATCACAAGTTGAGATGGAAGAACTTAAGACATTTTTACAACAGTCCTTTGCATCATTACCTTGGCTAAAAAATAAATCAGTCCCTATCATTGGCATTGGAGGAACGGCTAGAAATTTAGCTTCAATCCATCAACATATTATTGACTACCCTATTACGGGACTCCACCAGTATGAAATGACCTATGAAGATGTAATCTCAGTAAACGAAAAGTTGAATAATTTGACACTTAAACAACGCCAACAAGTAGATGGACTATCAAAAGATCGTGCAGATATTATCATCCCTGCTATAACAGCGATAGAGAATTTAATTTCTTACAGTAACGGGAAGACATTCACAGTAAGCAATAAAGGACTTAGGGATGGACTCTTTTATGAAATTTATTTAAATGAAATCGCTATTACTCATTTCCCGAATGTAACAGAGGAAAGCTTTTATCAATTAAGTCATCTCTATTCTTTAAATATACACCATCACCAAAGAATTGCTGTTCTTGCAACATATTTTGCTACTCAAATCAATCAATGTTTAGGAGAGACCTTCACTAAAAAAGATTTTAAAATGTTGCGGTGGGGAGCGAAAATATTTTATATCGGTGAAACAATTCATCCAGAGTCAAAGAGTGAGCATTCTTTTTATTTAATAACAAACCAATCAATTGACGGATTAACACACCTTGAGCGTTTAGGTATCGCTTTTATCGCTTCATTTAAGTCCCGTTCACAAATGAAGCAATTCGCTAACCCATTTAGACATTGGGTTACAACAGAAGAACTTGAAAAATATGAGTTACTCGGAGCAATCGTGAGATTTTGTCATGCATTAAATATCTCGAATCGTTATATTATTGAAAAACTACAGTTAACAAACGACGAAGACCATGGCCTCCTCCTAACTATTTATAGTACAGGAGATGCTTACTTTGAATATTTTTATTCATCAAAATATAAAAAGCATATTGAACGTGCGTTAAAAAAGAAATTGTCACTTCAGTTCAAGAGATCATCTTTACAACAAGTTTAACTTCTAATTTGGAGGTTTATTGGTGATGAACAACATTCAAAAATACCGTGAATTGAATAAACCTGTTCATTTTAATAACCGGGAGTTAAGCTGGCTTGCATTTAACAAACGTGTCTTGGAAGAAGCCATCGATGAATCAAACCCTCTTCTTGAACGATTGAAATTTCTTGCAATATTCAGTTCAAATTTAGACGAGTTTTTTATGGTTCGTGTTGCCGGTTTAAAAGATCAAGTCAAAGCAGGATTTAATAAACGTGAGAATAAGGCTGGTTTAACACCAAGACAGCAACTGAAGGAAATAAGAGAAATGAATAGCAACCTTGTTACACTTCAAGATGATTTGTATATGAATGTGATTCTTCCAAAGTTAAAATCAGAAGGGATACACTTTTTATCAATTGATCAACTAACTAGGAAGCAATACGACTATGTAAAAAATAGGTTTGAATACTTTATATCACCTGTATTAACACCGGTAGCCATTGATGCGTACCGACCTTTTCCAATGCTAATGAATAAAAGTTTAAATTTAGCAGTTGTTCTTCAAGTAAATGATACAAATAAGAAGTTGGCAATTGTTCAAGTTCCATCAATACTTAACAGAACAATCCCGCTTCCTTCATCTAGTCAAACATGTAACTACATCTTGCTTGAAGATGTTATCCGCCATTTTATCGCGAGACTTTTTCAAGGAAATGACATTGTTTCAGTCTCGCCTTTTCGGATTACACGTAATGCAGATTTAACAATCCATGAAGAGGGGGCCCAGGACTTATTAAAAGAAATAGAAAAAGAATTAAAAAAAAGGAAATGGGGAGCTGCAGTACGTTTAGAAGTTCAGAAACAACAAATGGATAAAGATGTTCTCTCTTTTTTAATGAACGTGCTCGAACTCAAAAGAGGTGACGTTTATGAGGTCACAAGTCCAATTGATTTATCGATGTTGTTTTCGTTTTATGAAGAAATCTCTAATGAGTTTGAACATTTAACAAATGAGAGCTACATCCCTCAGCCCGCTTTGGACTTAAACGATAAAGAAGACCTTTTTGAAACAGTTTTAAAAAAAGATGTATTTCTCCATCATCCATATGAGTCATTCCAACCTATCGTTGACTTAATTACAATAGCAGCCGTTGATCCAAATGTATTAGCTATAAAACAAACACTTTATCGAGTAAGTGGTGACTCACCAATTATAAAAGCATTAGAAGAGGCAGCTTACCTTGGAAAACAAGTGACGGTTCTCGTAGAGTTAAAAGCACGTTTTGATGAAGAAAGAAATATTCAATGGGCTAAAAAGCTTGAAAAAGCAGGTATTCATGTCATATATGGCATTGTTGGATTAAAAACACATAGTAAAATCACTCTTATCATAAGGCAACATGATGATTCCATACAACGTTTCGTTCACTTAAGCACCGGAAACTATAACGACCATACTGCAAAATTTTATACAGATATGGGATTAATTACGTCAGATGAACAAATTGCCATCGATGCTTCTAACATCTTTAACCATTTAAGCGGATGTAACGACAAACCAAATTGGAATGTCATATCCACTGCCCCTTTTGAAATGAGAGAAACATTTTTGAAACTTATCGATGATGAAATCGCCTATCAAAAAAAATACAAGAACGGAAAAATCATCGCGAAAATGAATTCATTAACAGATAAACCCATCATTATGAAGCTTTATGAAGCAAGCTGTGAAGGTGTCAAGATCGAGTTAATTGTCCGAGGCATTTGCTGCTTACGTCCTGGCATAACTGGTGTTAGTGAAAATATAACCGTCCGTAGCATTGTTGACCGCTTTTTAGAACATAGCCGCGTCTACTATTTCCACCAAAATGGAAAAGACGCCACATATTTATCTTCTGCTGATTGGATGACAAGAAACATGGAGAAACGAGTTGAAATCCTTTTCCCAATCCATAGTAAAAAAATTAAACAGAGAATAAAAGAGATCCTTCGTATATCATTAGAAGATAACGTTAAAGCAAGGTATCAAATGGATAATGGTGAATATGAATACGTAAAGAAAAAAGACGATGCCCCCCTTGTGCAAAGCCAGATTCATTTTTGTCAACAAGCTTCTAACCCATTCTAAATATGTTAAAGAGCCGCAACTGAGTTTATACTCGTTGCGGCTTTATTTCAGCTTAATATCCGTCTAAAAGAATAAAAATTATTCTACAGCTACTAATGATGCTTGCTCTGCATTTTCTTGAATTTCGACAGCATACCAGCTCGCTGCATGTCCATTTTCTTCAATATAAGCTTCTAATCCATACATTCCACGATGATATGCAGTTAATGCATAATCCCAATCTTCATATTCTTTATATAAAAAATCAAGGTATGTGACAGAAAGTTGAATAGAGTAATACGGATCAAATAACATTTCATCATCATATGGAAGACCTGCCATCTCTGCAATCCATGGACCTGTATTTTTCATAAACTGAGCTAATCCATATGCATGTCCATATTTCGTTTCAGGACCCACTGTTTCAGGGTCAAACATACCACCAGTTTCAACCTTTAATAGCTCGTACACTAGAAAGGGGTCGATACCTTTACGCTCGGCTTCTAATGCTAAAAATTTTCCCCAATTTCGATCAAAGCGACCTTCACTATCTTCATACAAATAATCCGCAACGTGTTTAGCATGAAGCCATGTATCATATCCTGATACATCATAACCTTCAGGAATATGGTCGATATAAGTTTTCATCTGGTGAATTTCTAATTCAAGTTGCTGTTCTGCTAATTGTTCTTCTTTTTCAGACTCTAACTCTTCAACCTTCTCCTTCATTTTCACATATTCATTTCCAGTATAAAAAGTTGCTCCACCTAAAATAAGGATCGTTAATAATAAGAATAATACTTTTAATAATTTCATTTTTTGTCCCTCCTAAACGAACAGTGCACCATCTATGCACAATTGTGAATGATATATGATTACATATCATAAATCAACCCTTTTGCTCGAGATAGGTGAGTGTAGAAGAATGATATCTAAGTATTTATTTAAATTATGAACTACTTTCTCTTTATAAGGGCATTTTTCTCACACATGCTCTAAATCCCATTAAAACCACCCCAGTTAATTGTAAAAGATGCTAATGAATGCCAATATTTACTTTGAACTGATCAATCATATTCTTCTCATACATACCTAATTAACTAGAATCAAAATTAAGTATCACCAAGTCTCGAACTAAAAATAAACCTTAGTTAAAGTGCTACTATCAACCACCCTTTAATCAATTCTCGTAACAAAAAAGGCCTCGTGACCACACGAAGACCTTTTTCCCCTTTATATTCCTTTGTTAAACGTTACGATTCTTTTAAAGGGGAACGAAACATTCTTGGAATCAACCCTTGTTTTGGTGAAAACAAAAATGCAATTAAAAACAAAAATGATGCGACTAGAACGATCGATGCACCCGAAGAGACATCATATATTACTGAGAAAAACAAACCGCTTATTGCAGATGTGACGCCGAATACAGCTGATAAGAAAAGCATAACCGAGAAACGCTCAGTTAATAAATAGGCTGTTGCACCAGGTGTAATTAACATCGCTACGACTAAAATAATACCCACTGTTTGTAGTGAAGCTACAGTAACTAATGATAATAATAGCATAAGCATGTAATGAATAAACTTTACCGGAAGGCCGGTTGCTTTTGCCATCGTCTCATCAAATGTACTTAGTAATAATGGTCTGTAAAAAATAATAATCGCTCCGATAACAAAAACACCAATTCCCGCTGTCATCCATAAGTCTGTTGTTGATACTGCTAACACATTTCCAAATAAAATGTGCCATAAATCAACATTTGTCCCTTGGAGTGCGGTAATCATGACAACACCTAGAGCAAACATTGCCGTAAACATAATTCCAATTGCAGAATCCTCTTTGATTCGGCTATTTTGTGAGATGTAGCCGATTGCAAGTGCTGTTAATACCCCAGTAATAACAGCTCCAATGAAAAAACTTGCACCTAACATGTAAGCAATAACTACACCAGGTAAAACAGCGTGGGAGATTGCATCACCCATCAGTGCCATTCCACGCATAATAATAAAACAACCAATAACACCACATATAATGCCCACAAAAATTGCAGCCATCATCGCATTTTGTAAGTATGGGTATCGAATTAGCTGATCAATAAATAATGAAATTTGATCAATCAAGGTGTAACCACCACCATCTCTTTTCCATCATCAATCACTGCCGCATTTCCTTGGTAAGCCTGCTTTAAATACTCTGGACGGTAGACATCTTTGACGGGACCAGCCTCAATGAGTTCTTGGTTTAAAAGGATTAATTCATTAAAATATTTTTCAACTTTACTTAAGTCATGATGAATTACAAATATTGTTTTTCCATCATTTCTTAATTCATGTAATAAATCCACAATGATTTCTTCTGACTTGACATCTATACCTACAAATGGCTCATCTAAAAAGAATAATTCAGCATCTTGCGCTAATGCACGCGCAATAAAGACACGTTGTTGCTGACCACCTGAAAGTTCACCTATTTGCCTCTTGGCGAAATCTTCCATACCAACCTTTCTAAGTGCACTTTTTGCACGTTCACGATCTTTACGCCTAATTTTCTTTAAAAGTGGTACATGCATATAACGCCCCATTAAGACAACGTCTTCTACACGTACTGGAAAGTCCCAGTCGATCGAATTTCGTTGAGGAACATATGCGATCGACTTACGGATATTTTTAATATTATTGCCAAAAAAGCTTACTTCACCTTTACTTTTTTCTAGACCAAGCATCGCTTTCATTAATGTTGATTTGCCTGCACCATTTGGACCAATTACACCAATGATGTTTCCTTTCGTTGCTTTAAAAGTAATTTGTTTTAAAGCAAGGTGGCCTTGGTAATGTACGGATAAATCACGTACATCGATCGTCTCATTTAAATTCATTGTTATTCCTCCGTTCATGACGATCATTTTTTCATACTTCTACCTAATTCATGTCATCTATATATATGTCGTTACACCAACCATTGTGACTACAAACGAAAATGTTGTACATTTTTTAAAATGTTTCCTTAGGGAAACTTTCGTTATTATTAATTATATATGCTCTTAACATCTTTTTCAATCATCTTATTGAATCAATTTCATAACTCAAAATATCATGCGGAATTCCGAATGATGAGTGTGAACTTCACTTCAGACGGACGCTTTCTCGAGGGCTTGTCTTCAGCTAACTTAGGCTCAACAACTCTTCGCCTAAGTGGATCTTCAGACTGCGCAGATCCTCCGGAAGTCGCCATCTTTTGTTACGTTCACTTCTAAAGAAAACTCGCCGATTGGCGAGCCTTTAAGGCGAAGACAAAGGCGTAGTTGTAACGCACAGGACGTGCTAACACCGGCGTTCCGACAGGATGTCGGGTATTTAGCCGGTGAACATAACTATACACATAGAAATTTTCACTACGCCGAAATTGCTTCTTAGCTAAAATTTTATACATTCTTATAGTGTAAACAAAACTTGGCTTTTCGTTAAAGAGATTCTTAGTAAGCGAAGTGTGCTTACTTAGAAGCTCTTATGCTTTAGTGCAAGTCTTAATGGCGAAAGCCTTAGTTGCCACAAGCTCAACTCCTATGATTAAACGTCGAGTTGCGACGAGTAACCGCAGGAGCAACGAGCAACGGCTTCTTCGAAATCCCTTCGAGCTGCGACGAGCAAGCGTAGCGGCGCAGGAGCACAAAGCAACGGCTTCCTCGACATTACTCCGAGCTGCGACGAGTAACCGCAGGAGCACTTATCTATCGACCATAAAATATAAATTCTGATAGTACAAATAAAACGTACATTTAATGAAGTATTTATAAAATCATTCGTTTCACTGCGCAAAAAACGTAATTATGAAATTCATTCAATTATTAAATTTATATAAAATTATCACTATGGAGGCACACTTTAAACAATTAACCATACGCTTTAAAGAAGGCTTTTTCGGTCAGATTATCACATGTATGAGGGGGAAATCATCTTATGGTAAATCCTGTTATCCGCCAAATGGTCAACCAAAGAATCCGTTCTTTGACTGCAAAAGAATTAATTCGCTTAGCGATGGAAAACGATATAAAACTTACCGTAAAGCAAGCGAACGAAATGTTAAATATTTTGCATAAAGAGCCTTTTGATATCGGTAATGAGCAGTTAATAAAAAGAGTAAATAGAGAGTTGAAAGCTCTTGATCCATCATTATATAAAAAAGCCCGTAAACTCTTAAAACCATATGAGCAGTATCTCGATTTCGATATATAATAAAAAAAAGCAAACCCGCTTTCTTAAGCAGGTTCGCTTTTTTTATTTCATCGCTTGTTCTGTTATTTGATCTTTTAAGCTTTCGTCAAATTTCCGAGCTCGAATCATTTCTATTTCGAGCTTGTAAGGCGCTTTTTTGTTTTTCTTATCTGTCCCAACGTATGGAGTCTCAAGTATTTTTGGGATATTCTCAAATGAATCATGATATAGAATTCGTTCTAATGCTTCAAAACCTATATGACCAAACCCTATATTTTCGTGACGGTCTTTACGAGATCCACACTCATTTTTACTATCGTTAATGTGTAATACTTTTAATCGGTCCAAGCCAATGGTCTCGTCAAACTCTTTAATGACACGATCTAAGTCATTGACGATATCATAACCTGCATCATGAACGTGACAAGTATCGAAGCAGACAGATAACTTTTCGTTATGCGTAACGCCATCAATAATTTTGGCAATTTCATCGAATGAACGCCCGCATTCAGATCCTTTCCCTGCCATTGTTTCAAGCGCAATTTGTACATCTTGGTCAGGATCTATGACTTCATTTAATCCTTCAATAATCTTTTTAATTCCTTCATCTGCACCTGCACCAACGTGTGCTCCTGGATGAAGAACGATTTGTTTAGCACCTAATGCCTCTGTTCGGTCTATTTCGCTTTTAAGAAAGTTCACGCCTAACTCAAACGTTTCAGGCTTTTGAGAGTTTCCAATATTAATGATGTATGGAGCATGTACAACAATATTGGACAGTCCATTCTCTTCCATAAATGTTTTACCCGCTTCTATGTTGAGCTCTTCAATCGGCTTACGTCTTGTGTTTTGAGGAGCTCCTGTATAAACCATAAATGTTGTAGCCCCATAAGATGCAGCTTCTTCCCCTGCTGCAAGAAGCATCTTCTTCCCACTCATTGAAACATGTGACCCTAGTAACATCCTCTCACCTTTTCCTATAGCAATTGTTCAAAGGCTCACCTCTATAAACATTGCCTTTTTATTTTTTTCTTCTTCGTTCCATTTTGTGTTGACGTCTATCTCTTTGTTCTTGCTCATAGCGAGCTTTTTTCTTATATCCAGGTTTTACTTTCTTTGGCTTAGGTAAAGCTTTTCCATGATTTTCAATCTTCGTCTTTTTCGGTTGACGTTTTCTACGCTCAAGGTCGACCCATTCACCTTTTTTCAATTCTTTCAATTTAAAATTGATTCCTTGTTTTTCTAGCTTATCAATTGACATCTCGTCGTTTCGTCCATATAACGTTAATGCAATACCGTCCCATCCTGCTCTAGCGGTTCGGCCAACACGGTGAACATAATATTCAAGCTCTTTCGGAATTTCATAATTGATAATATGACTAATCCCTTTCACATCAATCCCTCGCGCAACAAGGTCTGATGCAACTAAATATTGCACTTCAGCAGCTTGAAGACGTTTCATGACTTTTTTACGTTCACGAGGACTGATCCCTCCGTGAAGACGATCGACATTTAACCCTTCCTCGACAAGAGCCTCATATACTTCATCAGCTGTTTCTTTCTTATTTACAAAAATAACGGCTAAAAACGGATTTACGTTTTTGACGATATTTTTTAATAATTCTTTTCTGTCACGGTCACGGTCTGGGATTAGCCAGTGCTCAATTTTTTTTGGTGATGTTTCTTTAGGTTGAACATGAACGTGACGAGGATTTGATAAATATTTTTTTAGAAACGGCTGAAGTTTTTCAGGAATCGTCGCAGAGAATACGAGCATTTGTAACTCATCACCCATATGAGCTGCTGCACGATCAACATCTTCAATGAATCCCATATCAAGCATTTGGTCAGCTTCATCGACCACAAATGTACGCACATGGTGAACAGCTAATGCTTTCTCTTTAATCATATCCGCAATTCTTCCTGGTGTTCCTACCACGATATGTGGACGTTGCTTAAGCTTTTCGATCATTCTAAGTCGATCCGTTCCACCCGTTACAAGTTGTGATTTCACTTCATCGGAAGCATCTGTTAACTTTTTTAATTCCTCATATAACTGGTTGGCTAACTCTCTTGTTGGAGCTGTAATAACTGCTTGAGTTTCTCGACTATTTACATCAATATTATCTAACACAGGTAATAAAAAGGCTAACGTTTTACCTGTACCAGTTTGTGATTGGCCAATAACATCCTTACCATTTTTAATTGCAGGGATCAAACGTTCCTGAATTTCTGTCGGCAAAGATATATTTTGATTTGTTAATGCATCAATCAAATATGAAGATAATTGAAATCGTTCAAAGTTATGTGACATTATCGTTCCTTCTTTCATGATCTTTCATTATTTTTTTGTTTCGTATTCGTGCTAATTACATATTTTATCACGAACGATCAAGTATTTTCCACTTATCTCGACAAAAGCTCCGAAACTTCTATGATTTCTATTGCTGTATCGAAATATTGTTCTCTTATTATTTTGGGTCATTTCTAAAGCGCCCAAACATTTTTTGGGTAAATGAATACATTAAACAGAGAAGATATTGTTTTTCGAAAGGATGGTCAGTATGTTCGGACCACGCCCCCAACCTCCAACTAATCCAAATCCTTTTGGTGGATTCTCAGGCGGGTTTTCACAACCACAAGGACAGATGTTTCAACGCTCGTTCTTTGGAGGAGGGATGCCACAGCAAGTTCCAACAAGTAACCCAGGTGCAGGCGGTCTTCTTTCTAAATTATTTGGTGGCGGATCCCCTGCAACACAAGCTGGTGTAAGTCAAATGATGAACACTGCAAGTACAGCAGCAAGTACTGGCGGAGGATTACAAAATATATTAGGGCTTGTCCAAAATGCACAAAAGGTCGTTCAAGTCGTGCAAACAGTAAGTCCTATGGTTCAGCAATATGGACCACTTGTGAAATCCTTACCACAAATAATCGCTATGCTGCAAAGCTCTGATGACGAAGAGTCAGATGATAGTAACGATGCCGAAGAAGTTCTTGAGGATGCAGAGGAAATTAAAGTAGGAGAAGACAAAGAAAAGAAAGAACAAAAAAAAGATACAAATTCTCCTAAGAAAAAGAAAAAAAGAAAAAGCCCATCAAAAGGCAAAACTCAAACACCTAATCATAAAAAATCATCGCAGTCATCAAAAACAAATAGCCAGTATCCAGCTCCGAAACTTTACGTGTAGGTCAGTTTCCCTTGATATAACTGGCCTTCCTTCATTTTTTTGTTGACTATTCTACAGATACATAGTAAAATTTTAAATTTAATTTTATTTATGTTACAATAGGGTTAATATGTTAATGGAGGAATGCCTATGTTTACAGTCGGTGATCATGTCGTATATCCCTTTCACGGAGCAGGAATGATAAAAGATATTGAAGAAAAAGATATTCTAGGAGAAAAACTAAGCTATTTTGTTGTTTATTTTCCTCTGAATCATGTCACCCTTATGCTACCAGAAAATCGTGTAACCTCTTCAGGACTAAGAAAAGTAATCCAACCATCACAAATAGATGAGGTTGTTACTGCGTTAAAACCGACCGAAGCAACTCCCAAGAATGAAGTAGCCCGACCTTACTCTAAAGAGAACGAAACATTATTAAAATCTGGTTGCATTATTGATGCCGCAATGGTCATTGCAAACTTGACATCTAAAGAGGGAGAGCGTACAAATGGGTTACATATGGAAGATCGCAAAAACTTAGACAGAGCAAAACAGTTTATTGCGAGCGAACTCATGATTGTCAAAGATATGAGCGAAGAAGAAGCATATGAATTCATTCAAACAAACTGTCAAGAAGGTGCGTAAAAATTTCGATAATGAAGTAATTGTAGATAGGAAATTTTCAATATTTAAATGTAAATGTGAAAAGTCTGTCTACTAAGATATCGTTACAAGCAATAAAAGGACGCCTTGCGTTAATACGTAAGCGTTCTTTTTTATGCAGCCTTGCACAGTATGTATATTTCGCCATTTCTTCTGGTCCATAAGCAGTCTATCTTTGTAAATTTCAACGTTTGTCATTACACCCACTTTGCCTTTATAATAATACAAGGTTAATGAGAAAGATATTTGCTTTGAACATAGAGGAGGATTCCGTATGGAAGTCATCAAAATTTCACCGCGCGGTTATTGCTATGGTGTTGTAGATGCAATGGTATTAGCACGGCAAGCAGCGGCGAATCTGGATTTACCTAGACCTATTTATATTCTAGGAATGATCGTTCATAACAAACATGTAACTGATGCCTTTAACGAAGATGGTATTATTACTTTGGATGGTCCTAACCGACTTGAGATATTAAACAAAGTTGACAAAGGTACAGTCATTTTCACAGCACACGGTGTTTCCCCTGAAGTACGAAAAATGGCTAAAGATAAAGGATTAACAACTGTCGATGCAACGTGCCCTGATGTCACTAGAACGCACGATTTAATTCGTGAAAAAGAAGAAGAAGGTTATCAAATCATTTATATCGGAAAAAAAGGACATCCAGAACCTGAAGGGGCGGTCGGTGTTGCTCCAGACATTGTAAACCTTGTAGAATCAGAAAAAGATGTAGAAAACTTAGACATAAACTCCGAAAAAATTATTATTACTAATCAAACAACAATGAGCCAATGGGATGTTTCTCACATAATGAATGCAGCAATAAAAAAATATCCACATGCTGAAGTTCATAATGAAATTTGTTTAGCAACACAAGTAAGACAAGAGGCTGTTGCCGAACAAGCAAAGGAAGCAGACCTCCTTATCGTTGTCGGTGACCCAAAAAGTAACAATTCCAACCGTTTGGCGCAAGTATCAAAAGAGATTGCTGGAACTCCAGCTTATAGAATCTCTAATGTTAATGAGTTAAACGTTGAATGGCTCAAAGGAAACGAGAAAGTTGCTGTAACATCTGGTGCCAGCACCCCAACACCTATTACAAAAGAGGTCATTAAATTTATTGAACAATTCGATGAAGATGATCCTCATACATGGGATGCCACTAGCACTGTTAAATTGACAAAGATCTTACCAAAAGTAAAGAAAAAACAAAACACATGATAACAACAAAAGCGCAAGCGCCTTGTACACGAGCGACACTTTTGCGACGAGTAATCGCAGGAGCAACGAGCAACGGCTTCTTTGAAATTACGGCGAGTTGTGACGAGCAAGCGTAGCGGCGCAGGAACAAGGAAAACGTGTCTCTTCCTCTTCCAGTAAAGCTATGAAGCTTTGTCCGTCGAGACAATTCGTAGTTATTCGATGAAGTTTTGCTCATCGCTGCCTCTTCCTCTACTAGCGAAGCGATGTAGTGTATCCGTCGAGGCAACTCGACGCACATTCGTGAAGTAAACGCTCGTTGGATTAGCCGGCATGAAGAAGTCGCTCAAGACTTCAAGTGACGGGGCGAAGCGACCTCGAGAGAAGCTACGGCATTGAGTTTGCTTTCTTGCAGCTTTGCGAAGAGTAAAACGAAGTGACACAGGAGTCAAGCCAAGCACATATTTTATAATTTCCTAAACTAATTAAAAATAAATAAAAAAAGTGCTAGGCACCTCTAATGTGCCCTAGCACTTTTTTACATGAACTGAAAAGGATCTGTATGGATTTTTGAAGTTATTACCTTTGTATCATATCCTTTTTCTTTGACAAATTGGTCGATAAACGATTGTACGCCTTCTTTCATAATCTTTTCTACATTATGACCAGGGTCAACCATTGCTAAACCTTCTAGCATTGCATCGTGAGCCACGTGATAATATAAATCACCGGTTACATATACATCTGCACCTTTAAACATTGCAGCAGAAACATATTTATTTCCATCTCCACCTAATACAGCTACTTTTTCAACCTTTTTATTTATATCTCCAACAACGCGAACTCCCTTAACATTAAATGCTTCTTTGACATGGTCTGCAAATTGGGAGAGTGTCATTTTTTCATTTAAATAACCGATTCTACCTAAACCATACTGTTTTCCTGGTGTGGCCATCTCATATATGTCGTAAGCGACTTCTTCATATGGGTGAGCTTTAACTAATGCTCGAATAACCCTTTTTTCGATGGAAGCTGGATATACCGTTTCGACTTTCACTTCATCAACATATTCCATTTTACCTTGTTCACCAATGAATGGGTCCGTACCTTCACCTGGCTTAAAAGCCCCTGTTCCTTCCGAATTAAATGAGCAGTGCGAATAATTACCAATATGGCCTGCGCCCGCATTCCCTAAAGCATCTCGAACATCATCTGCTTGTTCTTTAGGCACGTATACAACGACCTTTTTCAATTTATCTTCTGTAGTCTCTACAAGTACTTCTGTGTTCGTTAATTTAAGTGCCTCTGCCATTAAATCATTTACGCCACCAGGTGCAACATCTAAGTTTGTGTGAGCGACATAAACAGCAATGTCATGTTTAATAAGTTTTTCAATCGTTTTTCCGTATACTTGATCTGTTCGCAACGCTTTAATTGGCTTAAAAATAATCGGATGATGAGCTATAATCAAGTCAGCTTCTTGTTCAATCGCTTCATCGACAACTGAGTCTAACACATCAAGAGCAATCATTACTCTTTTTATCGGTTTGTTTAACGTCCCAACTTGTAATCCTATTTTATCTCCTTCGACCGCAAATGATTTTGGAGAAAAGGATTCGAACGCTTGAATGATCGTTTGTCCATTTGCAAGCTTCATGTTAACTCCTCCTTCAGCCAATGAATTTTCTTTTTTACTTCATCAAGTTTATTCGCTACCTCTTTCGAATCACTAGAAGCAGATTGCATGATCTCATATATTTTTTCTAGCTGTTCTAATTCCCTATTCCATTTTTCGTTAAAAGTGGAGTTTTTGTACTTTAACAATATTGGTCCTAGCCAAATTTCTTTTTCTCGATCTTCTGAATATGCAAATAAGGGGTTCCCACGTTCTGCAACGAGAACTTCATAAATATGTCCATCTTCTTCTACAAGTGCTTCATCAATTAATAACCACTTATTATCTATAAGCCATTTACGGATATGGTCAGCTGCTATATTCGGCTGTAAAACTAACCTCTCTACGTTTGTTAAATGAGCTTTTCCTTCTTCAAGAATTGTCCGAATTAACGGCCCTCCCATACCAGCTACAACAACAGTATCGACCTTCTCTCCTTCTAAAACAGCCAAGCCATTTCCTAACTTTACATGAATGGCTTCTTCAAGTAAGTTCATTCGAACTTGTTTTTGTGCTGATAAAAAAGGACCTTCATTAACTTCTCCTGCGACTGCATATTTTGCGATATTCTCTTTTATTAAATAAACCGGTAAATATGCATGATCGGAACCAATATCAGCAACAGATGCTCCTTCTTTAATAAAAAAAGCAACTTTATGTAAGCGTTTAGACAATTTATGTTTCGTCATCTTTTTCACCATTTCTTTAAATTCATATTATGTATGCTATATATTCAGATAGAAAAAAAGAAGGATACTTATCCTTCTTTTCCTCGTTGTTTATCGTATCATAAATGTACGAAGGTTAAAACTGCTAGTCCACTATGGTTATGTGAACAGAAGTTGTTTATTCAGTTTCGGATAGAATATACTCCGCTACTGCATCAGCATCTTCTCCACCTACTAGGCCGGCTGGCATTGTTCCAGGACCTTCTTCAATCGCATGAATGATTTCGTCTTTACTTAGACCGGATAATCCAGGACCAGATGCACCTTCAAGGTCTCCACCGTGACACGCGATACATGATTCTTGATATACGTGCTCACCTAACTCGTATGGACTATCGAATTGCTGCTCTGCATCTCCGTCCCCATCTTCTCCTGCCATATCTTGTTGGTTAATCCCTACAAAAGAAAGAATGATGATTAAACCAATTCCTAGTACAGCAGTTAATGCGAAAGGATAAAGGGGTCTCCCTTTCATGAGTATGTACCTCCTTCAACAATTAAAAGTTACCTTTATAATTTTCTTGCTTGGAAAATAAATGATTCCAGCAAAGCTATATTATATTGTACTTCATAATTACTCAATAGAAAAGTAAAAACGTGAAGATTAATCTTCTTTTCGAAAAACTTCAGTCATTTGCCGCGGATCGTTTGTAATAATTGCATCAACTTTTAGTTGTGAGCATTTCATTGCATCTCTCAACCGGTGAACATTATACACTCGAACTGGCAAATCATATTTCGTCCACCTTCTATAAAATTTAGAAGCTTGATACGAATGACGAATATGAATCGCATCAGCCACAATGTTTTTTGCATATTTTACAGCGCGTAAAATAGGAAACTTTGTTAAAAATGCTGTGCGTATACTTGGTAATTGTTCTTTTACTTTTTTTAACACTGCATGGTCAAATGAAGAAATAACAATTCGATGCTCCATATTGTTCATTTTTATTAAGTTAATAAATGGTTGCAATAACCTATCATATCCACTTTTTTGAATTTTTATTTCTACGTGAAGAGTCAGTGTATTATTTGAAGCCCAGTTTAATACTTCTTCAAAAGAGGGAATTTTCTCTCCACGAAATTGTTCATCAAACCAACTGCCAGCATCAAACTGCCTTAACTCTGCATATGTAAATGATTTGACCAATCCACTTCCATTTGTCGTACGATCAATTTTCTCATCATGAAATACGACCGGAACAAAATCTTTTGTCCACTGTATATCAAATTCAATGCCATCAATCGGATAAGTCGCAGCGGAATAAAAAGCAGCTAACGTATTCTCAGGGGTATAACGCTTATTTCCGCGATGAGCGATAATATCCATTTATTCTCACCTCATTCGTAAAGTTATCGTATATTAAGCTTATTTACAGAAGTAAAAAGGAGAAGAAAAGAATAATACCGGTCCCACCAGCTATAAATAAATATTGAAACTTCCAACGTAATCCAGAAAATATCCAAAGAGTGCACAATCCAACAATTGTTCCTCCTAGTACAAATGGTTGTTCAGGAAACAATTTGTCTACTAATTGAATGGTTAAAATAAAGGATAAAAATGCTGCTGAAATAACATAAAGATGAACAACAGCTACACCTTTACGGTGAAAGTAAGCCGAGCCTAATATTGCAACGATTAATGCAAAGCTTATCATTGTGATTTGCATTGTATCCGAAAACTGAGTAAAATAAATGACAAGAAATGTTAGCGTTATCATCGCTAATAGAAAAACTGAATGTGTGAAGGGCTTTATATATTTTAACATAGAACGTTTTTGCTTATTGTTTCTTTCATGTCCAACATCTTCAGTCCCTTCAGAATATAACTGAAGTAAAAAGTTACAGTACGTTGCCGGCAATAGTTTATTTTTTCGCCAATATTTTATTTCATTAACGATGATTTTTTTACGTTCGTCCATTGGATCACCTATATATAAATTTTCATATCGTTTATATCGTTCATTCGATAAATATGTTTAGAAATCTAAAAAAAATGAGTAAATCAAACTAGCCAATAAAAGGGTTCTCAGTTTTTCACAATAGGAGTATGAAGATTAAGATCGTAAAGAACTTCCTCCTTGTCCAAACAAAGTGCAAAAGAAAAGCCTGACAAATGTCAGGCTTTGATCAAAGATTACTCTAAGAAATCCTTTAATCGTTTACTTCGGCTTGGGTGACGAAGTTTTCTTAAAGCTTTTGCTTCAATTTGACGAATACGCTCTCTCGTTACACCAAAGACTTTTCCAACTTCTTCAAGTGTACGTGTTCTACCATCATCTAAACCGAAGCGAAGACGTAAGACGTTTTCTTCACGATCAGTTAACGTATCCAAAACATCTTCAAGCTGTTCTTTTAATAATTCATAAGCAGCAGCATCTGATGGTGCTAATGCTTCCTGGTCTTCAATGAAGTCACCTAAGTGAGAGTCATCTTCTTCACCAATAGGGGTTTCTAAAGAAACAGGCTCTTGAGCGATTTTCAAGATTTCACGAACCTTTTCTGGAGTAAGGTCCATTTCTTTAGAAACTTCCTCAGGTGTTGGCTCTCTCCCTAGGTCTTGCAATAACTGTCGTTGTACACGAATAAGTTTATTAATTGTTTCTACCATATGCACAGGAATACGGATCGTTCTTGCTTGATCGGCGATCGCTCTAGTAATTGCTTGACGAATCCACCAAGTTGCATAAGTACTAAACTTATACCCTTTATTGTAATCGAATTTCTCAACGGCTTTAATAAGACCCATGTTTCCTTCTTGGATAAGGTCTAAAAAGAGCATTCCACGACCGACATAACGCTTTGCAATACTAACAACTAGACGTAAGTTTGCTTCAGCTAAACGACGTTTTGATTCTTCGTCTCCGTCTTCAATTTTCTTCGCCAGCTCAATCTCTTCTTGACCAGATAATAATGGGACACGACCAATTTCTTTTAAGTACATTCTAACAGGGTCATTTATTTTAATCCCTGGTGGTACACTTAAGTCATTAAGGTCAAATTCTTCCTCTTTTTCAACTTGTTTCAAACTTGGAACAGATTCATTTTCGTTTAATATTTCAACCCCTTGTTCACCAAGGTATTCGAAGAACTCATCCATTTGATCAGAATCTTGATCAAAAACGCCTAAACGTTCAGTGATTTCTGTATAGTTTAGTATCCCCCGTTTTTTCCCAAGCTCCACTAATTGCTCTTTTACTTGATCGATGGTTAAATCCCCTTCCGCCATCGGACGAATTGGTTTCTCAGCCATGCGATCCCTCCTTCCTGTAATTCACGACAAATTCAAAGATCATTTCTGATACTATTTTTTAACTGTTGTTCTAATTGAATGATATCCATAGCGATTTTCGCTGCTTCTTCCACTTGACCAGACTCTTCTGCTTTTTTTTGCTCAAGCTTTAATTCGTTTATTTGAATTTTTTTAGGATAATTTTCAATTTGCTTAATATAATCATTCAGTTCTTGCTCAGACAATTCTTCATTAAGGGTCATCATCGCAAGCTCAGTTGCTAACTGCTTTAATTCTTTATCATTAAGTCGTTCGATAAAAAACGATAAATTAGAATCATATCCTTCTGCATAAAAACTGTATAGGTGAGCAGCTATCGCTTGATGTTCATCTATATTAAACGTTCCACCAATCTTCTCTTGAACTTGATCGGCAATCTCACGTTTTTGTAGCATGTAAGCTAATAAAATTCTCTCTGCGTTCTCATGTGCAGATAATAGTTTTTTTTGTGGCCGTACAGTCATTTTTTTCTCTAGCGGCCGATTATTTTGATCGTGCTTTTCTTTACGTATATGTGATTTATAAATTTGAACTTGTTCTTGCTTTAATGCATCAAGAGACAAAGAAAACTCTTCTGCTAACTGCCTTAAGTAATGGTCCCTTTCCACCGCCCTTGGTAGCTTACTAATTTCTGTGAGGACTTGTTGAATATATTCCATTCTGTCCCCTTCGTCATTTAAGTTTTTGCCTTTTCGGTAAAAGCGAAACTTAAATCCCATAAAGGTCAAACTTTGACCGATAATATTTTGTACAAAGCGTTCAGAACCGTTTTCGCGAATATAATCATCTGGATCATTTCCATCAGGTAATTGAGCTACTCTTATATTTAACCCTAGTTGTTCTAAAAGTTGAGCATTCTTAAAGGTTGCTTCTTGACCAGCATTGTCTGAATCGTAACAAATGATAACTTTATCGACATTTCTTCGGAGCATTTTCCCTTGTGCTTCTGTTAATGCCGTGCCTAAGGTTGCTACCCCATTATCTATACCCGCTCTCCAAGCGGATGTAACATCTACATAACCTTCAAATAAAATGGCTTCGTTTTTTTTTCTCATTGAAGGCCGTGCTATATGAAAAGAGTATAACGTTTGACTTTTGTTAAATACTTCAGACTCTGGACTGTTTAAATACTTCGGATTTCCATCCTTTAAAATTCGGCCACCAAAAGCGATGATGTTTCCTTGTCTATCCCAAATCGGAAACATTATTCGGTCCCGAAATCTGTCAAAAGGCTTTTGATCAAATTCTCTAACAGCAAGTAAACCACTTTTTACAATCTCATTCATAGGTAACTGCCTTTTCTCAAGAAAGGTTGTTAAGAAATCCCAAGAATTTGGTGCATACCCAATTTGAAAAGTGTCAATCACTTCCTTTGTAAATCCGCGCTTTCGCAAGTATTCACGAGCTTCTCTTCCTTCATCGGTAGCACTCAATATATGATGATAAAGCTTAGCTGCCAATTCATGACCTTTATACCAGTACTTTCGCTCTTCCCCATAACGGTCTTCATCTTTTTGACCTGATTCAAGCTCTGGCAATTCAACATTCGTTCGGTTTGCAATTTTTTCGACGGATTCGATAAAGGATAATCCATCCAGTTCCATTAGGAAAGAGAAGACATTCCCACCAGCACCACACCCAAAACAGTGGTACAACTGTTTATCAGGTGAAACTGAAAAGGAAGGTGTTTTTTCTCCATGAAACGGACACAAACCTACAAAGTTTCTACCTTGCTTTTTCAGTTGAACATATTCACTAATCATGTCCACAATGTCTACGGATTTTCTAATTTCTTCTATTTTTTCTTCCGAAATGCGTGGACTCACATTACTCACCCGCCTTCTTTCGTAAATAGAAAGAATTGGCGTATTATAATTTCGCCTTCTACGTCAAAAATCCTCTTTATTTGACAAGATTTTTTCTAATTCTTTCTGAAATATTTGTTTGTCTTCGTTTGTGTATTTTTTTGGGCCTTTTGTACGAAGACCTGCACGACGACGTTTTCCTGAGTCATGACGCATATCCAGTAAATATTCAATTTCGGATAAAGTGATCTGCTTTCCCCTAGGATGTAACGTAGTTACTCCTTTCCCTAAAAGCAGGCTTGCAAGACCTAAGTCCTCAGTAATTGCAATATCTTCTTTACCGATTAAATTAATAATCTTTAAGTCCGCTGCTTCCCTTTCTTGGTCGACAAAAACATAACTGACAAAGTCTGGGTAAGTAGACGTACGAAAGTGGGCGTAAGAAGACACGACAGTCACATCCGCAGCATAATTATTTGCAACTTCAATTATTTCATTTAGGACTGGACAAGCATCTCCATCGACAAAAATCTGCTTCTTATTATCTCTCATCATTTCCTATTCTACATTCCTTATAAGAATCCTTCTTCTAATGTGAATAAATTCTATGTCACATTTACTATCTTTACCAAAAATCAAATAAAAAGTCTTGACATTTAGAATTTATTTGATCTTTTTTCTAAATTCCTTACAAAATTTTCACAAAAGGGTTCATGATTGTCATAAAAAAAGTGACAACTCATGCATACTATACATCATATACATTTTCGTTATCATTCATGATAGTTTTATGTAAGAAAGCAACTCACTTTATTTAGACTTACACCTTCCCAACTTATTATTTATTATTGGGACATTGTCATCATTTCAAAATGGTCGACATTCTCGTGAAAATTTATACAATTAACGGTATTTAAAAATTGAAATCACAATATTTCATTATATAGCATCCTTTCACTTTCCGCTATATATTCGTTAGATTTTTTTATACAAATAATGAAAACTCGGCGATTGGCGATCCTTTAACGAAGAGAATACTTTGGTTGTTGTTATACTACCTACCATCCTTTTTAAAATTTTGGAATATAAAAGAAGACTAAATCACCATTGATTTAGTCCCTTTTGTTTACTATTACTTCGAGTTATTTGACTGTTGTACCATACGATAAATAATATTTGCTGTCTCTTCGACAGCTTTATTTGATACATCGATGACTTGGCAGTCAATTCGTTCCATTATTTGTTTTGAATAATTAAGCTCTTCATTGATACGTTCAAATGCTGCGTAGCTTGCTTCTTCTTTTAAACCTAGTGCTCTTAACCGTTCAGAGCGAATTGTATTTAGCTTTTCAGCATTAATTTGTAGGCCGATTACCTTTTCAGGAGATATTTGAAACAATTCTTCAGGAGGTTCTACTTCTGGTACAAGTGGTACATTCGCCACTTTTAGTCGTTTATGAGCTAAATATTGTGATAGTGGCGTTTTAGATGTTCTCGACACCCCTACTAGAACAACGTCAGCTCTTAAAACCCCTCGAGGATCACGCCCATCGTCATATTTAACTGCAAACTCAATTGCTTCTACTTTACGAAAGTAATCTTCATCTAAAGTGTGCATTAAGCCCGCTTCATTACGAGGGGGCTTTTGTAATTGCTTTTCAAATAGTTCGATCATAGGCGTAAGAATATCATGGTAAGCAATACCATGTTTACTCGCCTCACTAATTAAGTAATTTTTTACTTCTTTTATAACGAGTGTAAAAGCGATACTCCCATTTGTTTCTTTCGCTTGAGATATAACCTCATCGACAATTACTTTATCCTCAACGTAAGGAACTCGACGAATCTCAATAGAGGATGAATTGAATTGACTTGATGCTGCTTTTACAACTAAATCCGCTGTTTCTCCGACTGAATCAGATAGGACATAAACAATATGATTGTTTTCCATACTATTGACTTAGCCTCCTTTCACATCTCTTGACACTTCACTTCTATACAGTATCTTCGTTTGCAAACCTGACAAATGCTTTCGTTATATTTGTTTTCGTTATTCTCCCAATGACCTCATGCTGAACTTTCCCATCTGTTTCAACATCACGGACAACCGGGACCCCGTCAATTTGCTTGTCGATCAATTTGTTTGCAACATCGATTAAAAGGTCATCTGGATTACATGTTGTGATATTTGGCATTCTCGTCATAATGATACTTATCGGCACAGATTCTAATTCTTGCTTCCCCATACTTGCTCTTAATAAGTCTTTACGCGATAAAATTCCAACAAGTATTCCATTACCGTTTACAACAAATAACGTACCTACATCTTCTAAAAACATCGTACAAATAGCATCATAGACAGATGCAGACTCATTGACAACAACAGGAATAGACTGATATTGCTTTACTGTCATTTTCTTTATTTTTTCTCCTAATAATTGAGAACCTGTTTTACCAGTATAGAAATAACCGACTCTTGGTCTTGCATCTAAAAAGCCTGCCATTGTTAAGATAGCTAAGTCTGGCCTTAACGTCGCTCTCGTTAATGAAAGTTTTTCAGCAATTTGTTCACCTGTAATCGGCCCTCTATCTTTGACAATTTCTAAAATCATTTGTTGTCGTTCATTTAGTTCGATTGTACTCACCGCCCTCTGCTCATAGGCAATTGTGATCGTCTTGGTCAGCAAGCTTTTGTATACAGGTAACAGATCAAAGAAGAATTGTCACATAATACAATAATAACAAAAGCTTGCATGTCCGCTTATCTAAACTAATAATGTCAAATTACCAATCAAAATTCAATTATTCTGAATGGAAGACAATCGCATTAAAGTCTGCAAAGGTGTTAATTAATCTAGATGTTTCCGTCATTTGTGCAAGACGATTCTTCTTTAATGATTCGTCATCCGTCATAACCATTATATTATCGAAATAGTCATGAATTACTGGCTCAAGTGTTACCAACTGTTTATATGCGTCCTCAATCTTACCTTTAAGGAGATATTTTCCTACAATTGGTTCAATTTCATCTTTTGCTTCTTTTAACTTTTGTTCTTCAGGTTCATTTAACAACTCTTCTTTAACTTTAGCTGACGACTCTTGTGCTTTTTTAGAAATGTTTGTTACACGACTGAAGGCCTCTACTAGCTTTTTAAACTCTGCTTTTTCAATTTGTGCCATTAAAAAGTGTGCTTTTTTTACGAGCGTGTTTACATGACCGATATCTGTTTTTAATACTGCCTCTACAACATCATATCGCACTTCTTCGTCTTGCAATAAGTTTTTCAGACGCAGCTTCAAAAAGTCAATAAGGTCATCTTTTACACTTTGTACATCACGTTTTAGAAGTCCTCGCGATTCAGCTAATTTAAGTGCTTCTTCAAAGACGTCGATTAAATCAAAATCCCATCCTTGTGACAGATACACTTGAATAATACCTGCAGTTTGACGTCGTAAACCATGAGGGTCTTGTGACCCGGATGGAATCATCCCAATACCAAAGCTAGACACGATCGTATCTACTTTATCAGCAACACTCACTAGAGATCCTAGTTGTGTTGATGGGGGGAAGTCTGTCGCTTGTTTCGGTAAATAATGCTCGTAGATAGCCTTAGCCACATCTACATCTTCTCCGAATTTCAGGGCATATTCTTCCCCCATTCGACCTTCAAGTTCTGGGAATTCATCAACCATATGTGTTACCAAGTCCGCTTTACATAGCTCTGCTACTCGCTCGACTTTATTTAAACGATTTGATTCAATACCAACTGTTTTAGCAATAGACATAGAGAGCTCTTTTATACGTCGAACTTTATCACCCATAGATCCAAGCTCTTCGTGATAAACAATCGACTCAAGTCGCTTTAATCGATCATCAAGTGGCTTTTTTAAGTCTTCTTCGTAGAAAAATTCAGCATCAGCAAGTCTAGCTCGTAATACTTTTTCATTCCCTTTTTGAACATTCTCTAAATGACGATGGTCTCCATTTCTAACTGTAATAAAGTATGGAAGTAATTCTCCGTCTTTATTTCTTACTGGAAAATAACGTTGATGTTCTTTCATAGAAGTAATTAAAACATCGTCAGGGATATTTAAAAACCTTTCATCAAATTCACCGTACAATGCCGTAGGATATTCTACAAGATTTGTCACTTCATCAAGTAACTCTTCATCGATCAAGATATCCCACCCTTCACTCTCACCAATTCCTTCAACCTGGTTACGGATCGCACTCTTTCTTTCTTGTTCACTAGCGATGACATGTTGTGCTAATAACGTCTGCACATACTCATCAGCCTTTGGAAGTGTCGTTCCTTCTCCAAGGAAGCGATGACCTAAAGTCGTATTTGATGTAACAACTCCTTCAACCTCAAATGGAATGATCTCCTCCCCGTATAGAGCAGTAATCCACTTTATCGGCCTTACGTATTTTAAAGCATTCGCTCCCCAACGCATGTTTTTCGGGAAAGAAATGCTAAGCATAACTTCCTTCATCTCTGGTAAAAGCTCTGAAGTGGATCGACCAGCAATAAATTTCTTTACAAATACGTATTCTTCACCTTTTAATTCTTTAAAATATAAATCATTCACAGCAACTCCTTGGCCTCTAGCAAAACCTTGAGCGGCTTTTGTCCATTCACCATTTTCATCTTGTGCAATTTTCTTAGATGGACCTTTTGCTTCTTCTTCAATATCACCTTGCTTTTCGTGTAACTCAGCAACTAGAACAGCAAGACGACGTGGAGTTGCATAAGTGTGTATATCATGATATTTTAAGCGGTTCTCACTTAACCACGTTTCTACTTTTTTCGTTAATTGATTGGCAGCATCAGTTACAAATCTTGCTGGCATTTCTTCTAGCCCTATCTCAAATAAAAATGATCGCTTACTCATTAGATGAATCCTCCTTTTCCTTTAACATCGGGAACCCAAGGTTTTCTCGTGCTTCATAGTATTGCTTTGCACAACGTCTAGCAAGATTTCTTACTCGACCGATATATCCAGTTCTTTCAGTGACAGAAATAGCTCCTTGAGCATCGAGTAAATTAAACGTGTGAGAGCACTTAAGCACGTAGTCATAAGCTGGAATTACTAATGACTCATCTAATGCCCTATTCGCTTCTTGCTCGTAAGTAGTGAATAGATTAAACAGCATTGCACTATCAGCTGTTTCAAAAGAATACTTAGATTGTTCGTATTCATTTTGTAAAAACACATCACCGTAAGTGACGCCATTTACCCATTCTAAATCATAAACATTCTCTTTATCTTGAATGTAAGAAGCAAGCCTTTCTAGACCATAAGTGATCTCTACAGCTACAGGGTTTGCATCAAGCCCTCCTACTTGTTGGAAATATGTAAATTGTGTAATTTCCATACCATCAAGCCAAACTTCCCATCCTAATCCCCAGGCAGCGAGAGTTGGCGCTTCCCAATTATCTTCAACAAAGCGAATATCATGCTCTTCCGGTTTGATCCCTAGCTCACGCAAACTTTCTAAATAAAGCTCTTGAATATTATCTGGAGACGGCTTCATGATTACTTGAAACTGATGGTGTTGGTATAAGCGATTTGGATTATCACCATAACGCCCGTCTGCAGGCCTTCTTGACGGTTCAACATAAGCGACATTCCAAGGCTCTGGTCCAATACTTTTTAAAAATGTCATCGGGTTCATCGTTCCTGCCCCTTTTTCGACATCATATGCTTGTAAGATCATACAGTCTTGTTCTGACCAGAATTTCTGTAACGTTAAGATCATTTCTTGAACATTCATACGTTTCCCTCCAGTTTTTTACTCAGTCATTTCACAAAATATACACTAGAACGTAAAAAAACCCTCGTCTCTATGTCTATCATCGACATAGGGACGAGAGTTTACCCGCGGTTCCACCCTAATTGCTTTACAAATTATCTGAAAGCCACTTTGTTAAATTTGCTCCAGAACGCCTTCCTTACTATCTGTATCCCTAGCTTACACCATCCTAGGTTCGCTTTTTGAATAAATCATTATACAGAGGGAATAAGTACTACTTTCCTTCTTTGCATTGAAAATATTTTGTTTAAATCAAATCTTACTCAAAAAAAACCGTCATGTCAACTTTCTTCATCATACAAAGAATCAATTTGGTCTAAAAAGCGCTTTGACTTTAACCTTACGCCAACATACTCATCAAAATATAAGTGCAATACTTCCTTCAGTTGCCTTTTTGTCTCTTTCTTAACAGAAACATTCCCTAAACGCTTTATATCAAATTGCTGAAAAAGACGTAACAATTTAATTACAGAAGGTGTTACTTTCATGTGATAAGAATCTTCATGCTTACAACTGCTACATAGTATCCCACCTTGCCTTACAGAAAAGACAAAATGATCCTCTTGCCTACCGCATAATGCACAATGAAATAAATTTGGTGTTACACCAGCTACTTCAAGCATTTTCGTTTCGAAAATTCTCGTTAAAATATCTTCATCCACACCATCATTTAAATATACAAACAATTGATAAATGAGTTCAAACAAATACGGATTTCGTTGATGGTCCTCAGTTAACTTATCTGCCATTTCAGCTATGTAAGCGGCATGAGAGGTTAACTTCAGATCGATTCGAACATCTTTAAAAGAATCGGTGATATCTGCCTGATTCAGTGTCCCGATACCAGATGATCGTTGATAAACGAACATTCCATACATAAATAATTGAGCACTTGAAGCAAAGCGACTTTTAGGGCGCTTTGCTCCTCGTGCCATCAGTGCAACTTTTCCATTTTCACGAGTAAATACAGTTAATATTTTATTTGTTTCGCCATAATCATTCGTTCTAATAATAATCCCTTCTACTTTATGAAGCAAAATGATCACCACCATTTTCGGTGGCAAACGAGGCTTAATGCGTCGGAGGATCTGTTTCTTCTAGAACAAATTCTTCCATCTCTTCATCTTGCGACGTACCTTGACGTTCCACTTCTTTATACAACAGATATGAATCAATGTTTCCAGTCACGGAGAAAACTTTCCAAGGTATATCTTTCATTAGAAAATTCCACCTTTCAGCATCAAGTGATATCCTCTTGTATAAATAGCTTAGCCTCGTTTGCCAGTTTCATGTTATGGAATTATTGGCAGGAATAAAGAAAGAACACAGAAAATCACTTGTTTAAGACATCATAGTCAATTTCCAATTAAATTACAATATATGAACTCCCTAATTACACTCCAAGTAATGTAAAAAATCCCCACCTATAATAAATGTTACAAGAATACTTTCTTTTAAAATGAGTTAAAAACTACCCACTTATTAAAAAGTGGGTAGTTTTAACATCGTAAAGAATACTTTCCCTTTAATATTCGTCATCTCGATAGCCAAACTCGTTTAAATATTTCGCTTTGTTTCGCCAATCTTTTTCAACACGAACCCAGAGTTCCAAGAAGACATTCGAGCCTAATACAGCCTCAATATCTTCTCTTGCTCTTTGGCCAATTTCTTTTAGCATTTTGCCTTGTTTTCCAATAATAATCCCTTTTTGTGAACTACGCTCAACCACGACCACAGCCCCCACATAAACCTTCCCATTATCACGCTCTTTGATCTGTTCAATATCGACCGCAATAGAGTGGGGAACCTCTTCATGAGTTAAGTGGAGAACTTTTTCCCGGATCATCTCTGCTATTAAAAACCGCTCAGGGTGGTCGGTAATTTGATCATCAGGATAGTATTGTGGACCTTCTTCTAAATAAGAGAATACTTGGTCTACAAGAGTCGTTACATTATTACCTTGAAGAGCAGATATTGGAATCACTTCGGTAAAGTCAAATTCCTTACGATATTCATCAATGATCGGCAATAACTCATCAGGATGAATTTCATCAATTTTATTAATAACAAGAAAAACGGGGGTGTCAACGTTTTTCAGCTTGTCCATAATAAAATCGTCGCCTCTCCCCCTGCCTTCCTTTGCATCGACTAAAAACAAAACGGCATCAACTTCACGCAATGTTGTTTGCGCAACTTTAGTCATGAAGTCACCTAACTTATGCTTAGGTTTATGTATTCCAGGTGTATCAATAAAGACAATTTGCCCACGGTCTTCTGTAAAAACACCTTGAATTCGGTTTCTAGTTGTTTGTGGTTTATCACTCATAATCGCAACTTTTTGACCGAGAACTTGATTTAATAACGTAGACTTTCCTACATTAGGTCTGCCTATTAAAGCGACAAAACCTGATTTCTTCATATTGACATCACCTTTCTAAATCCTTTGGAGAAAAGGCACCTGGTAAAATTTCCTCAACTGTCCATTCTGATATTTCATCATTTAAGTTTGTTAAAATTACTTGTGCCTTTGGATCCATAAGTTCTGAAATAACTTGTCTACATGCACCGCATGGCGAAACGGGTCCTTCTGTATCAGCGACAACAGCGATTGCTTTAAACTGACGAACACCGTCTGAAACTGCTTTAAATATCGCCGTTCTCTCTGCACAGTTACACATGCTATATGCAGCATTTTCAATATTACAGCCGTGGTAAATTTGTCCATCTTCTGATAAAAGTGCTGCTCCTACTGGGAACTTTGAATATGGTACGTATGCTTTTTCACGTGCTTTTTTTGCTTCAGAGATTAATGTTGTTTTTTCCATTTTTTTCACCTTCTCTTTTCATTCTATGTGTACCAACTTTAACCACTAAATCTTTAAATAACTTTTCTTTTTCTTTTCTTTGTTGTTCAGTAAACTGTGCTTTTAATTGTACTGCTTTATCCGGGGGAACAACAACTCCACCTGATATAATAAACTTTAACCCTTCTTCAACTGTCATGTTAAGGATCGTGACATCTTCAAGTGGTACTACAACGAGCCACCCTGAAGTTGGGTTAGGTGTTGTCGGGAGAAAAACGTTTATACAATCCTTGTTTGTAATCCGTTGTACTTCCCCCCGGGTTTCTCCAGTAAGAAACCCTAACGTGTAAACTCCTTTACGAGGATATTCAACCATAACAACCTTTTTAAACGATGAGCGCTCTTGAGTAAACGCATTGATCACTTGATCAACAGATGAATAGATATAATTTGCAATTGGTATTTTCCGAAAGAAGCTGTCCACGTTTTCAAAAGTCTTTTCTTTTGTCCCTTTTCTCTTCATTGATCCAATTAATGCCACGAGAAAGACCGTTAAAATGAAGCCAATTCCAACTAACCTTTCTGTAAATGGGGTATACACTCCTAAGAAATAAATACCTCCATCTTCAATTCGGGCAATATTTAATACCCGAAGAACATCAGTAATAAAAGGACCTAAGAAATTATCAATGATGGAAAAAGCTAATTGAAGCACGTATAACGTTGCTATAGCAGGTAGCAAAAAAAGAAATCCAGCCATGAGGTTACGTTGAAAGTTTTTCCACATGCGACAGCTTCCCCTCACATTCACTCATATTAAATATTCTTATTCGGTATTTATGAAAGGGCCTACCTATTTATGCAACTGTAACGTCCTCATTTAAAATAAACTAAGAATTTTCGGCATGAAAATAAAAGCACCTACAATGACTGCTGTTATAGAGTAAATAAACACCGCACCAGCTGCGGCATCTTTAATGACTTTTGCTCTAACATCAAATGATTGAACGATTAAATCAACACAATGCTCAATAGCTGTATTAATTAATTCAAGGGCCAAGATTCCACCTACAACCAGAGCAAGAATCGCTTGTTCAACAGGTGGAACATTTAATATTTGAGCAGCAATAAATATGAATACCGCCAAAATTGAGTGAATGCGAAAGTTTTGCTCATGCTTCCATGTATGTGTAATTCCCATAGACGCATAATGAAAACTTTTCTTTAACCGGCTCCACGAAATAAAAGGACGTTTATTTTTTGATGCCATGTTTCTGTAAGATCATTTCTTGACGTTTATTCATGGCTTCTTCTTCCTCTTTCGTTTCGTGATCATAACCAATCAAATGCAAGAACCCATGAACGGAAAGGAAACAAAGCTCTCTTTTCATATCATGTCCATATTCCTCTGCCTGTTCCTCAGCCCGTGGAACCGATACAATGACATCACCGAGCAACTCTGGCATACCTTCACCAACTACATCCTCTTCACCTTCATTTAAGGCAAAAGATAGGACGTCCGTAGGTTGATCTTTATCACGATATGTCTTATTTAGTTCATGAATCGTGTCATTATCAACAAACGTGAGGGAAACTTCAGCATTATCGCTGACTTCCTCGATTTCCATAGCGGTCATCATCACCTCTTTAACCACCTTAACCATCTCTTCGGGTAATTGATTTGTTTCATCTGTTAATTCAACATGTCTAGTTGTCACGCTCTTCACCCTCTTCTTTTACTTCTTTCTTTTCTTCTTTGTTATCTGTTTTATGTCCCGACTCTTTTGTCTTAGCATCTTCTGGATATTCTATCCGTGAATGAAATGTCCCTTGTAACGTTTCGCAAATCGATTGTGCAATTGTATTTAATTGCTTCAATGTGAGATCACATTCATCGAATTGACCATCTTCAAGACGGTCCGTAATAATTTTACGAACAAGGTTTTCAATTTTTTCTGGTGTTGGTTTATTCATCGATCTCACTGCTGCTTCTACACAGTCAGCAATTCCAACAATCGCAGCTTCTCTTGTCTGCGCTTTCGGGCCAGGGTACCTGAATTCTTCTTCAAGAACCTGTTGTTCGGATTCTTTTGCTGCTTTATGATAAAAATATTTTAATAATGTCGTACCATGGTGCTGCTCAGCAATCCCAATTATCTCTTTTGGCATTTTAAACTCTCTTAACATTTCTGCACCATCATAAGGATGTGAAATGATAATCGTTTTACTTAACTGTGGTGAGATTTTATCATGCGGATTATCCATTTTCATTTGGTTTTCAATGAAAAAGTGAGGTCTCCTCGTTTTGCCTAAATCATGATAATAAGCCCCTACACGAGCTAACAAACCATTTGCACCTACTGCCTCACATGCTCCTTCAGCTAAATTTGCAACCATGACACTATGGTGATAAGTACCAGGCGCTTCTAATAAGATTTTTCGAAGCATAGGCTGATTTGGACTCGATAACTCAATTAATTTCGTAGTTGATAAGATCCCAAAGCCAGCTTCAAAAAATGGTAAAAGCCCTAATGTAAGTACAGCAGCAATGAATCCTGATAATACACCGAATCCTATATGAAATCCAGCATCTATTAATGTATACTGCCCATTTTTGAGCATGAGTATTGCAATGATCACTAATACATTAACTAACCCGACAAATAAGCCTGATTGTAAAATACGCATGACTCGGTGAGATTTACTTAAGAAAAATACCCCTGCAACAGAACTAAAAAACACATAAATCCCGTGTGAATAATCAATAACCCCAGCTGATTGACCATTGAAGATGATACTTGCAACAATCGCAAAAATCATGCTTGTAAACAAAGCCACTCTCGAGTGGAGAAGGGTTGTTATTAACATTGTCCCCATTGCTACAGGAACAGCATACGTAATACCACCTAAATCGATGAGGTGAGTGTAACTGACAAGTTTTAAAATGACTAATGTTGCCGAATAAATGAGAACATACATTAACAAATGGGTGTTATTTGATCGAAGCGTCGTTTTTGCATCCCCTAAATAATAAGCTAACATCGATATAAGCAAGACAACAATGATCGCTAGCCCAATGTAAGGATAGATGAAGGTATGGTCTTCTAGTAGACCAACTAGTGCTAACTGGTTATAAATTTCTGTAGTAATTACTTGCCCTTCTTCCACTAATAATTGACCTTCTCGAACAATCACTGGATCAACTGCATCTACAGCCTCTTGTCTCTCTTGTTCAGTAGCCCTTTCATCTAATAAATAATTTGCTGTTACACCAAGCCTTGCGATTTCATCCATAGAGCGATAGAGCTTCGGGTCAACCGTAGAAATAAATACCATTCGTGCGGCTTTATTTTTCGCTTCTTCTACTTCATCAATATGTATCTCATCACTCATGACATCATGTATAGCACTTGTTATCGTGTTTTCAGCAAGCTCTAATTCTTCACGTGAAGCTTGTAACAAAGCTCTTAAAGTTTCATTACTCAATTCTTCACTCATTTGCTGTGTGACACTTTCTCGAACCTTTAATACTTGGTCCTCAATAGCAAACTCATCCGGGACAGAGTCAAGTAATTCTTCAACTTTGACTTCATCGTCCTCATTTTCAGCGGCATCTTCTAATTCAGTAATTTCTTCTTCACGTTCACTTGCTTCTGTTTTTACTTGACTAATACTATTGAATATATCTTTTATTCGTTCAATTTGATTTTGGACATACCTGTCTTTTGTTGAATAGACAGGTTCTACTGAATCATAAGCTTCCTGCTGTAAACGTTCTGTCTCTTGTTTATTTTCGATTGTTATAGGCGAACGAATATCTTGCTCAGAAACAATTCCCACTTCAGCTTCTAACGTCTTTGGACTAACGTTAGAAAACATTAATGCATACGTCACCAAGCCTAATATAACAAATAAAAATATACGTATATAAGGGTGATCTTTTAGTTTTTTCCACCACTTTTGATGTTCAATAGAAGAATGTTTCCCCATTCGATTTCCCCACCTCGCCACGCATTCGTCAAAGCTTAACCGCTTTACTTATCACTATCTTCATTTTCGTTCTCATAAGCATTAATAACACGTTGAACGAGCGTATGTCTAACAACATCTGAAGACTCTAAATAAATAAAAGATAAGCCTTCTACATTTTGTAAAATATTTATAGCAACCTTTAAACCTGATACTTTCCCTTTAGGTAAGTCAACTTGAGTTAAATCTCCTGTGACGACCATTTTCGAGCCAAAACCAAGTCTTGTAAGAAACATTTTTATTTGTTCTGATGTTGTATTTTGTGCTTCATCTAAGATGACATAGGAATCATCGAGAGTACGGCCTCGCATATATGCTAATGGTGCGATTTCTATCGTTCCTCTTTCCATTAACCTCGTTGTATGTTCAGCACCTAAAACATCGTGTAAAGCGTCATATAAAGGGCGTAAATAAGGATCTACTTTCTCTTTTAAATCTCCAGGTAAAAACCCTAAGCTTTCTCCAGCTTCTACTGCAGGTCTTGTTAATACAATGCGTTTTACATGCCCTTCTTTTAAAGCGTGAACGGCCATTACCACTGCTAAATATGTTTTCCCTGTTCCTGCAGGACCAATCCCGAAAACAATATCATGTTTCTTTAAGGCAGATACGTAATGCCTTTGGCCTAATGTTTTCGCTAAAATGGGCTTTCCTTTTGCTCCTGTCGTAATTTTTTCATCGTATAGATCTAAGATTTCTTCTAGCATGTCTCGATTTGCTAATTGTGCAGCATATACAACATCCCGCTCCTGTACAGAGATTCCTTTACGAATTAAGTGGAGTAGCATTTGTAATACTTTTTCTATCTTTCCAATACTTTCTTTAGGTCCAGTGGCTGTAACTTCTTCGCCACGCGTTAATATCGTTATATTTAAAGCTTCTTCTAGCCTTTTTAAATGCCTGTCATTAGGGCCAAATAACGCTTGTACTTCATTTGCATTTTCAACACCTAATTGAATCGTCTGTTTCATGTCTGTCAATCGTCTCAGTCTCCTTGAATTATCGGTTGTTTTTCCGCAATTTCATCAACAATGCGGTAATGGATAGTTACTATAACTTTACCACCCTCTACCTCATGGTGCAAAACTTTTTCACCCATTATTTCTGCGTTGTCTGTAAAACGATCCAGCAGTTTTTCTTTCCCTTTTTCAACTGCTACCTCTGTCAATTCCTCTTCACTACCTGTGACTAATGCGCGTTCAGTTTCTAAATACTCTTTATATCCATAGTTTATCGGAATATCAAAACCAAATATACTCCAATTTGTTTTATATTCTTCCACTTTCACTTCATCATACTCAGGTGCATTCCATCCCCAAAAAGGTAAAGGAAATGACCCAAAATAAACTTTATGCATTTTATAACGTTCACCCGTTACTGTATCGATTTCTCGTTCTACAGGTAATCGTACTTTCGCCTTATACCAAAATTCACCATACACTTCACCCTCTGCAGATATTCGCTGTTCTTCACCTTCTTTTCCAACTAGTCCTGAAACAAGAAGTTGACCTTTTTCCACGACTTGATTCGGTTCAACAACAGGCATTCCATCCTCAACAAACATATCGTATATAACCGCTTTCCGCTTTGCAACGAGGTGTCCGGGAGATTCTGCGGCTTTCGGTTCTGCTAATTCCTTTTCAACTACTTGAAAATGATAGGTTGTTCCTTTCACTGTCACACCGATCCATGTTGCATCTTTAATTTCATCAGTAACAAATGATTGAATATTCTCTGGTTTAGGTAAGCGGAATTGAAAGGCTCCTTTCTTAACGCCTAATTCATTTACAGTCTGTCGCAGTTGATGCTCCACATCAGGTGAAGCTCCTTCAATTTCAATATCCCAAACCATATTTGAAAGAAAAAAGAGTAAAGCAAAGAAAAGAAATGCACCAATTACTAATCCACTTCGTCTTTTCATCCGCTTATATAGAAACGGCAATCCTTTTCTCTCTAAAAACGAGATCTTACAGTTTGATCGTTTGGCAAGCCCACGAAGTTTTGGCACCTCGTCCAATAAAATGGAACAAACAAGGACATCACTTCCTGGGTATTTGATGTCCCAAACACGTATATTTTCGTGAATACAACGATTGATAAACAATTCTGGGTATGGTCCTTTCACCTTCACTCGAACACTGCCAGTAACCTTATGTACCCAGTTATTCTTCATTCTCATCACCTGCTTTAATTATTGGTATGAATAAACTTGACATCATCGACCACACCTTCTAATAAAATTTCTTCTGGCAAAATATTCTTAATAACAAACGAATGTCCTATAATAAGGAGCTCGCCCTCTGTCAACCGCAGCCTTAATTCTTCATTTGTAAAACGTATGAGGCCGCGGTGATTTTCAATATATATATGAAAGTGACCAATCATCGTCACTCTCGGCATATCCATCATGACATCAGCAGGAAGATCCATGTTTTTCGTCATCCATTGTCTGATCATCTTCTGTAAATTCTTCATGACGAACCCCCCTTCAACTCATATGTATGTAACGATTTCAGGTCCTATCACAAAAAAAACATCGACCTCTTAAAGAGACCGATATTTCATAAAAAATATATAAATTCTTATTCCGGCTTTATTCTTCATCAAATAACGGTGTTGAACGATATCTCTCACCAGTATCTGGAAGAACTACAACAATTGTCTTTTGTTTATTTTCAGGACGTTCAGCTACCACTTTCGCAGCATGTAAAGCTGCACCTGAGGAAATCCCTACGAGAAGGCCCTCTTCTTTACCAATTTTACGGCTAGCTTCGAACGCATCATCTCTTGTTACCTTTACCACTTCTTCATAGAGGTCTGTATTTAAAATCTCAGGAACAAACCCTGGTCCTATTCCTTGAAGCTTATGTGGTCCTGGACTGCCACCACTTAAAACTGCAGAATCAGTTGGTTCTACCGCTATAGCTTTAAACGAAGGATTTCTCCTTTTAAGTACTTCGGTTACCCCTGTAATTGTTCCACCTGTACCTATTCCACTAATTAAGATATCAACATTTCCATTTGTATCTTCCCAAATCTCTTCAGCAGTTGTATTGCGATGAACTTCAGGATTTGCTTCATTCTCAAACTGTTGAGGCATAAAAGCATTTGGGGTTTCTTCAACTAGTTCATTCGCTTTTGAAATAGCACCTTTCATTCCTTTCGCACCTTCAGTTAAAACTAATTCTGCACCTAACGCCTTTAATAACTTTCTTCGTTCTACACTCATCGTATCTGGCATAACAAGAATTAAGCGATAACCTTTGGCAGCACAAACAAACGCCAAAGCAATACCCGTATTACCACTTGTCGGTTCAATAATAGTGGTATCTTTTGTAATGATCCCATCTTTCTCAGCTACTGAGATCATCGCATTACCAATACGATCTTTGACACTGCCATGTGGGTTAAAATACTCTAATTTCCCTACTACTTCAACACCTGTCGCATCACTAACATTGTTTAGCCGTAGTAAAGGTGTTCTTCCGATTAACTCCGTTAAATCTTTCGCTATTTTTGGTCTTTTTATAACATTACTCATATTTCTCTTCTCCTCCTTAGCCCTATCTTCGTTTAACATAACAACATGTTTATATTTAAATCTAGACCTACCTTATTTGATACCTTTCCTTAGGTTTCCACCATCCATATTAATCCAATCATATTTATCGGGATTATTTCCATAAATTACTGATTATTTTATATTTTTATTCTTTTTCATTTGGATCATAAAAAAGACTGGATACTCAAGAAGACAAAGTATAGATGTAACGAGCTAAGTCGTGATTCTTCTTCGTTATATATTTTCTGAACTTAGAACAAAAGCGCAAGCGCCTTGTCTCTTCCTCTACCAGCATTACTTTGTAGCTGTATCCGTCCACCACGCAATACGCCACGTCCTGTGGCATGCGCGGCATTAGGACGTCCTGTCCGTCCACCGCGCAATACGCCACGTCCTGTGGCACGCGCGGCATTAGGACGTCCTGTCCGTCGAGACAACTCGAAGTACCTCTGAGAAGTAACGCTCGTTGTGCCTTTCTCTACAATCTTATTCGAAGATGCTTATGCGTCGGCACAGTCAGAGCAATGTTTATCTGCGACGAGTAATCGCAGGAGCATATTCAGCGAAGCGTCGTTCGTCGCTGGGCTAGACGTAACAACTTGCTAGGTATTTATCCACAAGCATATATTTTATAACTTTCTAGACCATAAAAAAAAGACTGATTTTCAAAAGGTGCACAAATATAGTGAACCCTTTGAGTCAGTCTTTGTTCTTTTGACGTTATTTTCGGTTAGTAAAGGTTTCCCTCGGTCTTCGTGAGCGAGGTTTTCCTAAAATCTCTGACCAGACGATTCCTTTTATAGCTTCATCTCGAGATACTTTAGAAAAGTCGAGCTCAACCTTAGAAGTTTTTTTCGTAATATCCCCTTCAGTAATAGGTGATTTATCAACTTTTTTCACTTGTTTTAAAGCTTCTTCTTTTCGCTTTTTCAACGCTTCATAACGGTCAGATAAATCATTGTTTGCTTTTTCTAATTCTTTTGCTGGTTCATGTTTTGATACACTTTCTCTTTCAACAGTTGGTTGACGAGTTTTTTCATGCCTTTCTTCTACTGAAGGCTGCTCTTGCTTAAATATTTCACGCCAGTCAACTTCTTCCTCTTTTTGTTGATGCCCAGATTGTTGTGGGCGGTTTTGAGGGCGGTTAGGGCGCTTATCCTCTTGCTTTTTATCTCCACCCAAACCTTGAAAGAAGCTCAAAATCGCAGCAATGATAAAGAAAAGAATTAGCGGATTGTCTAATAATCCTTGCATTAGCTACTGACTCCTTTCTTGAGGTAAGAAAAGCAATCAATCGATTCTTTTCCTAATATTTTGTATCTGTTCCCTCATTATTGTCAGTATCATCATTTGTTGCTTTTCCAATTGAGTCACGCATATCAGTGTCAGCCATTACGTTTTTTAAGTTCATGTAGTCCATAACACCCATGTTTCCTGAACGTAATGCTTCAGACATCGCAAGTGGTACTTCAGCCTCTGCCTCAACAACTTTCGCACGCATTTCTTCAACTCGCGCGCTCATTTCTTGTTCTTTCGCAACGGCCATTGCACGACGCTCTTCTGCTTTTGCTTGTGCGATGACTTTATCTGCTTCCGCTTGGTCCGTCTGTAATCCTGCACCGATGTTCTTACCGATATCAATATCGGCGATATCGATTGATAAGATTTCAAATGCAGTACCAGAGTCTAAACCTTTCTTTAATACCGTTTGAGAGATCATATCCGGATTTTCTAATACTTCTTTATGGTTTGTTGCAGAACCGATTGTTGAAACGATCCCTTCACCAACACGAGCAATTACTGTATCTTCACCTGCACCACCGACAAGTCGATCGATGTTCGCTCGTACAGTAATACGTGCTTTCGCTTTTACTTCGATCCCGTCCATTGCAACACCGGCAATAAAAGGTGTTTCAATAACTTTCGGATTTACACTCATTTGAACCGCTTCTAGTACGTCACGTCCAGCTAAGTCGATCGCTGCGCAACGTTCAAAGCTTAAATCGATATTCGCTCTTTGAGCAGCAATTAATGCGTTTACCACGCGATCAACATTACCACCAGCTAAGTAGTGTCCTTCAAGCTTGTTTGTACTAATGTCTAAACCTGCTTTTACTGCTTTAATTAACGGGTTAACAACACGGTGAGGAATAACTCGACGTAACCTCATCCCTACTAATTGGAAAATCCCTACTCTTACTCCTGCCGCCCATGCGGAAATCCATAGTGCAACTGGAACAAAAGTAAATAATACTGCCAATGCGACAATAATAAGTCCTAGCGTAATAATTAGACCAATTTCTGCTGGCATAATACTTCCTCCTTTTTATCATTCATTTTCTTTGTTTTCGGTATCTCCACTAACTTCGCGAACAACAATGCGCGAGCCTGCTGTGGAAATGACCTTTACATTTCTTCCTTGTTCAATATATCCTCCTTCGGATACGACGTCAAGTCGTTCCTCACCAATCAGAGCAGTTCCAGATGGTCGTAACGTCGTAAGAGCCTCCCCAACGTTACCGACAATATCTGTTCTCGTTTCATTCGATACGTAACCTTCTTCATTTTTTGTCGCATCATTTAGGATAACCCGCTTTAACGGCCCCCTGTATCCAACGTATTTAAAGAATAGTATAGAAACGATGGTTGTTAAAACTGCTGCAATTAAAATGGAAAGGAGAATATTCATTGTTGAATATGACGCTAAAACCATACTCCCTATAATAGCCCCGATTCCAATAATACCAAATATACCGAAACCGGGTACAAATATTTCAATGAGTAACAAAATAACACCGACAGAAAACAGGATAAATGTTTCCCAGCCTGCAAATCCAGCTACCATATGTCCAAAGAAATATAAAAATAATGCAGAAGCTCCCATAATTCCAGGGATTCCAAATCCGGGTGAATACAACTCCAGCACAAGCCCCATACTTCCAATCGAAAGCAAAATAGGGATAACAATTGGATGTGTGACAAAGCGGGCAATTTGTTCAGCAAAACTTACTTCTGCTTCTCTTTCCTCGGCATTTTCGAGGTTTAAGTATTCAAGAAGTTCTTGGCGGTTTTGAGCAATCGCTTCCGCATAACCTACCTCATATGCTTCACTAGAAGTTAATGTTAATAACCTTCCACTAGGCGCACCATACTCTGGAATGTCTATCTCTGAGTCTGCCATTGCTAATGCATATTGTGGATCACGGTCATTTAATTCTGCAGCACTTCTCATTGCAGCCAACCACGCTGAATGTGCTTTGTCATCTGCAGCAGTACCTGAGCCACCTTCAATTACTTGTGCAGCTCCCATCTCAGACCCTGGTGTCATTACAATTTGATCAGCGTTCAAAGAAATATATGCTCCTGCAGACATTGCATCGTTAATTACATAAGCTGTCGTTGGTGTCTCAGTATTGCGAATTAATGAAGCGATTTCACTCGCTGCATCGACGAGACCTCCAGGTGTATTCACTTCGAATACGATATGATCTGCTCCTTCTTCTTCAGCAGCGGTAATCGATCGATTTAAAAATGCAAGTAAACCTCTCTCTACAGCTTGTTCAACTGGTATATAGTAAACCAGCTTACCATCCCCAGTGCTTTCGGCTTGTTGAGGGACAATCGAAAGGATGAATGCTAACATCAACATCGAAGAAAAGAGCACTATTCTAAACATTTTCACTTGTATGATTCCTCCTTTCTTTTATGTATTAAACGTTAGTAGTAATTACGAAATAACACTATAAAGGTTTCAATATATATCAATTATATAAAAACTTAGGGGAATTTGATATTATGATGACTCAAAAGAAGTAAAAATATAAAAACGCCTTGTGGATACACAAGGCGTTATTCGCATCATTTCATGTTGTTTATGATAACGATTTTTGAACAAGTTGATTTACTTTCGTGCCATCAGCTTTTCCTTTTACTTTCGGCATAACAGCACCCATCACTTTTCCTATATCAGCCTTTGAGGAAGCTCCAACTTCTTTGACCGTTTCTTGGACGATTTGTTCGAGTTCATCTTCTGATAACTGTGACGGTAAGTACTCTTCTAATATATTGATTTCTAACTTCGTTTTTTCAACTAAGTCATTCCGATTAGCTTGCTCAAACTCATGGAGGGATTCTTTTCTTTGTTTCATTTCACGATTTAGAACGGTTAATGCCTCATCTTCTGTTAATTCTCTAGTCAGCTTAATTGATTCATTTTGAATTGAAGATTTCACTGAACGGATCACAGATAAACGTTGCTTATCTTTATTCTTCATCGCTACTTTCATTTCTTGATTAATTTGATCAAGAAGATTCAAGGAAATTACACCCTCTCCTTAGAACTTACGCTTACGAGCCGCTTCGGACTTTTTCTTACGTTTAATACTTGGTTTTTCATAATGCTTTCGCTTGCGAACTTCTGCCAACGTACCTTCCTTAGACATATTTCTCTTGAAGCGACGAAGAGCAGCATCGATAGATTCGTTTTTACGTACACGTGTTTCTGCCATTCTATATCCCTCCCTCCGAACAACCAATCAAGACATACAAGATTGCATGTCTTTGTTGATTATATATGAAAAGGTATGGTTTGGTCAACTTAGAAGTTATACATATCTTTAATTATTTCTCTTTTCCATCTTTAGGAAAGGTTATTTTCTAAAAGATTGTTGCTTATTCCATGAAGATTGGTCATATTTGATAAGAAGTTGCTTGTATTTCAACTGAAGTTGCTCGTATTTCAACTGAAGTTGCTTGTATTCCATGGGAAGTTGCTTGTATTCCAAGAAGGTCCTTTAAGTAAATCACTAAACTTGTCATTCTTGTCCACCTGTGTCCATATACATGTTCAGAGGAGGGAGATGAATGAACGAAATACTAACGATGTTTGCTATATATATCGCTTTATTTTTATTCGGTATGACCGTCATGAAACAAGGTCTTTTCCATATACAAGAAAGAAGAACGAAAGATTTTTTATATAAGGCAGTTGATCATCCCCTAAAAAGCTTTCTAGTTGGAATTGTCGTGACTGCTTTGTTACAAAGTAGTTCTGCTGTAATGATTATGACTGTTGGTCTTGTAGCAACAGGTTATCTATCCTTTAAACATTCCATTGGGATTATTTTAGGTGCTAATATCGGAACGGTTGTTACATTAGAAATCTTGGCTATAGACTTGTCTTGGCTTATTTTGCCTGCATTATTGATTGGTATTCCGCTCTTACTAACTCGTCGGACAATCCTTTTTTCAATTGGCTGCCTCTCTTTTGGGTTTGGGAGTATTCTTGTCGCGATGCACGGCTTTGAGACATTAGCTTATCCCATTTCTTCTTTATCGACTGTATATGATTGGATTATCTCTACAAATGAATTTGAATTTCTTGCGATTTCTATAGGCGTAGTATTAAGTGGTATGATTCAGTCAAGTTCTGCTGTCACTGCTATAGCTATGACGTTTATGAACGAAAACTTATTCTCTTTACCAACAGGTATTGGAATTATGCTAGGAGCAAATGTTGGGACTTGTTTAACTGCTTGGCTTGCAAGCCTAGGCGGAAGTAAAGAATCAAAGCTTACAGCTTATGCACATATTTGGTTAAATGTACTAGGACTAATTATTTTTTTCCCTTTCATTCAAACGTTTGCAAATTTTGTTGAAATGACATCTTCCTCACCGTCTCAACAATTAGCACACGCAACATTGTTTTATAATGTTATTAGTTCTGCCATCATTTTGCCTTTTATTAATCATTTTACAAACTTTATCTTATGGATCCACCGAGGGTCTCAACATATAAAGTGAAAGAGGCTCGTCCATTGGACGGCCTCTTTTGTTTAATAATCAGATGTACCTTCTTCACCTTTTACGATTGCAATACCTGCACTTGCCCCAATTCGTGTCGCACCAGCCTCAATCATCGCTAAAGTACCTTGACGGTCTCTCACACCACCGGAAGCTTTAACACCAATATCAGGTCCAACAGTTTTTCTCATTAATTTTATGTCTTCAACAGAAGCTCCACCTCCAGAGAAGCCGGTGGATGTTTTTACATAATCTGCTCCTGCTTTTACAGAAAGTTCACACGCTTTTACTTTTTCCTCTTCAGTTAACAGAGAAGTTTCGATAATAACTTTTGTTAATGCGTTTCCTTTTGCAGCGTCGACAACTGCTTTAATGTCACGTAAAACGAGGTCATGATCACCTGTTTTTAATGCCCCAATATTAATTACCATATCTACTTCCGTTGCGCCTTTCTCAATTGCATCTTTCGTTTCATAAGCTTTAACTTCTGGAGTTGACGCACCTAATGGGAATCCGATTACTGTACATACTTTAACATCTGTTTCTTTTAAGATCTCAAAGGATACATTAATCCACGCCGGATTTACGCAAACTGACGCAAAACCATATTCTTTTGCTTCATTTGCAAGTGCTACTATTTGCTCTTTATTTGTATCTGGTTTTAATAACGTATGATCGATAAACTTAGACAATTCCATACTCATACTTTTTCCTCCTCTTCGCTCCACTAGAGGTACGTACCTCTAGCTCTTTCTACATTAATTTAATATATATCAATACATGCGAATAGCATACATTTAAAGTTTTTCCGTATTAACCGATAACTTGTGTGGGAATTAATGTGCTTTCCTCCAATAATCATTGAGTGATTTTTTTCAGAGCATATCCAAAGTCAAAGCAGAAAAAAACACTAGCGGTGGTTTTCCGCTAGTGTTACGTATTAGCCATTAACAACTGTTTTTTGCTCAGAAAGTACTCGAACAAAGCTTCCAATATTATATGGATATCCGGCTTGTTCAATTTTAACTTTAACAATTTCACCAACCATACTTTCATCAACTGGAACCTTTACTTTCAAATAGTTATCAGTGTATCCAACATAATAACCACTCTCAGGATCTTCCTTATCTTTCTCTTCAGGAATAACTTCTATTACTTCTCCTTCGAATTTCGAAGCATATTCTTTAGCTAATTGGTTAGATAATTCAATCAAACGATGAACTCGCTCATTTTTCACTTCGTCATCGACTTGATCTTCCATTCTCGAAGCAGGTGTCCCTGTTCGTTTCGAGTAAGGAAATACATGCAATTCAGAGAAGTGTACTTTTCGAATAAAATCAAACGTTTCTTGGAATTCTTCGTCTGTTTCTCCAGGGAAACCAACAATTACATCAGAAGTAATCGCTAAACCTGGTAGTGCTTTTTTCAACTTCATAATACGATCATAGAAAAATTCCATTGTATATTTACGTCTCATCCGTTTAAGTACCGTATTTGATCCAGACTGTAATGGAACGTGTAAATGACGAACCACTTTTTCAGAGCGATCAATAACATCTATGACTTCATCTGTAATTTGACTCGCTTCAATAGAAGAGATTCGAATACGCTTCAATCCTTCAACCTTTTCAAGATCAAGAAGTAACTTTGCTAAGCTGTATTCTTTCATGTCTTCTCCATAACCACCGGTATGAATACCAGTTAGGACAATTTCTTTATAACCAGCCTCTACGAGTTGGTTTGCTTGAGAAATAACATCTTCTGGTTTACGAGAACGGAGTAACCCGCGTGCCCATGGAATAATACAAAACGTACAGAAGTTATTACAGCCTTCTTGAATCTTTAATGAAGCACGTGTGCGGTCAGTAAATGAAGGAACGTCTAACTCCTCATATACACGCGCTTTCATGATGTTTCCAACACCATTAATTGGCTCTCGTTCTTTTCTAAATTGCTCAATATAGCTAATGAGCTTATGGCGGTCTTGAGTGCCGACAACGATGTCTACCCCTGGAATAGCCATAATTTCCGCTGGAGATGTTTGTGCATAACAACCGGTTACACAAACAACTGCATCAGGATTTTTACGAATCGCTCTGCGAATAACTTGGCGACTCTTTTTGTCACCAGTGTTTGTTACTGTACATGTGTTTATGACATAAACATCAGATGTTTGGTCATATTCTGTTTTTTCGTAGCCTGCTTGCTGAAACAGCTGCCAAATCGCTTCTGTTTCGTAATGATTAACTTTACAACCTAATGTATGAAAAGCAACCGTTGGCATTTTCTTCACCCCAACAATTCAAAATGATAAGATATTGCCGCTAAACCATAAAGTGGTGCCGTTTCAGAACGTAAAATTCGCGGCCCGAATCCACACGTAATTGCACCATGTTCTTGCATCGTTTGTATTTCACGATCAGAAAAACCGCCTTCAGGACCAATTAGAAGTAGAAGGTTGTCTCCCGCCTTCATGTTATTTAATACTGAGAAAAAACGACTTTTCTCATCGCTTTTAGCTGCTTCTTCATAAGCAACTAAAACATACGTATAATTTTTGAATGTATAAACTAAATTTTGGAAGCGATCAACAGAATGTACTTTAGGCATCTTTTGACGGTGAGATTGTTCTGCTGCTTCCTTCGTAATTTTATTCCATCGCTCTATCTTTTTTTTCGCTTTTTTTTCATCCCACTTCACAATAGAACGTTCCGCTTCAAATGGAAGGAAATGAAAAGCACCGAGCTCTGTTCCTTTTTGAAGGACAAGCTCAAGTTTGTCTCCTTTAGGGAGACCGTGAGCAATTGAAACTTCGATCGGAAGTTCTTTTGTGACTGTCTCCTCTTCAACAATGACTGCTTTAACATGTTCATCTGTAAACTCACTTAACTCACATGTATAGCATTTACCATCAAGAGCACAGCAAACAATCGTGTCACCTGTTTCCATACGCATGACACGACGAATGTGCTTTTGCTCTTCACCGGTTATCATAACATAATCAGAGTAAAAATGTGATGGTTCCAAAAAGTACCTTTGCATGAATATCACCTATTCTGGTTTTTGCGCGACCATTGCTAACCAGTCTTCCATTTCAACAATTTCAAGTAATTCAAAACCACTGTTTAAAATAGCATCTTTCACTTGCTCTCGTTTACCTTGAATGATCCCTGATGTGACAAGTTTTCCACCAGGTTTTAATGATTTAAATGCATCATCTGTCATTCTAACAATCACTTCTGCAAGAATATTTGCAACGATTACATCCGGCTCATCACGAACACCATCGAGGAGGTTGTTTTGTTCAACAGTAATAACATCCTGATTTTTGTTTAACTTAATGTTCAACTTTGCCGTTGTCACAGCCACCTCATCTAAATCGAGGGCGAGAATTTTTGACGCGCCTAATTTAGCAGCTGCAATACTCAAAACTCCTGATCCTGTTCCAACATCCACGACAGAGTCATTTTTTTTCAAATGACGTTCAAGCGCTTGTATTGACAGGACCGTCGTAGGATGTGTCCCTGTTCCAAATGCCATGCCTGGGTCTAGTTCTATAATTAACTCATCGTCATGTACCTTTTCATATTCTTCCCATGTCGGTGTAATCGTAATCCGATCTGAGATTTTTACAGGCTTATAGTACTTTTTCCAAGCTGTTGCCCACTCTTCTTCATTTACTTCACTTACCGTCACTTGATTATGACCTAAGTCAATATTATAAACGAGGAGCTGGTTTATGGCCTCTTTTATTTCTTCAACCGTTTCACCTAAAAAGCTATTAACTGGTAGGTAAGCTTTTACGATGACCCCTTCATCTGGATAATCATCTGGCGAAAGTTCATACACTTCACCTAAAGACGTATCGCGCTCTTTATATAAGTCATCTGGATCTTCGATGACAACACCACTTGCTCCTGCTTCGTGTAAAATATTCGAAACAGGTTCAACTGCTTCTTGTGTTGTATGAATACAAATTTCAGACCATTTCACCGTAAACCAACTCCTCAAATTTCTTTAATATCTACCCTGAAAATAAATCTTAGTTTGGAAGAACATGTTGCTTCTTCCTCTTCTAGCTTTTGCTACGTAGCTGGATGCGTCGGCGCAGCTCTCAGTGGTTCGACGAAGCTGTGTTTGTTGCTTCTTCCTCTACTAGCTTTTGCTACGTAGCTGGATGCGTCGGCGCAGCTCTCAGTGGTTCGACGAAGCTGTGTTTGTTGCTTCTTCCTCTACTTAGCTTTTGCTACGTAGCTGGATGCGTCGGCGCAGCTCTCAGTGGTTCGACGAAGCTGTGTTTGTTGCTTCTTCCTCTTCTAGCTTTTGCAACGTAGCTGGGTGACTTCGTCGAATAAGCTGCGAGTTGTCTCGACGGGCAGGACGTCCTAATGCCGGGCATGCCACAGGACGTGGCGTTTTGTCCGGTGGACGGATACACTTAAAGAATATGCTTGTAGAGGAAGAGACAGTCCTCGCAACATACTTCCAAACTTACTTAAAAAATAAACTCATTTTCATGTGCCATGGGCTAATTTCTATAGCATGGTTGCTTATTCACCGAAGTTTTTAAATGCTCGTTTTACCTTTGCAAAGAAATTCTCACTTTGTTCATCAGGCGCTTCATTTCCGCTAATTTCAGCAAGTTCGCGCAATAATTCTTTTTGACGATCTGTGAGGTTTTTCGGTGTTAAGACACGGACTTTAATATGTTGATCTCCTTGTCCCATACCTCTCACGTTAGGGACACCTTTTCCTCTAAGACGGAAGTGTGTTCCTGTTTGAGTACCTGCTGGAATTTTCAATTTCACTTTTCCTTTTAGTGTCGGTACTTCAATTTCATCACCTAGAGCTGCCTGCGTGAATGTTAGAGGCATTTCGCAATGTAGGTCATCACCATCACGTTTAAAGAATTCGTGAGGCTTAACATTAAAGACGACATACAAGTCTCCTGGAGGACCTCCATTCTCACCAGGTTCTCCTTGACCAGCGACACGAATTTGCTGTCCAGTATCAACACCTGCTGGAATTTTAATATGAATCTTCTTACGCTTTTTCACTTTTCCTTGGCCGGCACACGTACGACATTTATCTTTAACCATTTGTCCAGTTCCATCACACTGATGACAAACTCGTCGGTTAACAACTCTTCCAAATGGGGTATTTTGTTCAACGTTTAGCTGTCCTGCACCGCCACAATGCTTACATGTTTCAGGCGACGTTCCAGGCTTTGCACCTGACCCGTGACACGTTTCACACGTTTCTTCACGTGGTATTTCGATATCTGTTTCTTTTCCAAATACCGCTTCTTTAAATTCTAACATCATCGTATACTGCATATCTGCCCCTTGACGAGGTGCATTTGGATCTCTACGCCCACCTCCACCAAAGAACATATCGAAAATGTCACCGAAGCCACCAAAGTCTCCATCGCCACCTCCACCAAATCCTTGGTTTGGATCTGTATGTCCAAATTGGTCATAATGGGCTCTTTTTTGTGAATCACTTAGCGTATCGTATGCATCTTTTACTTCTTTAAACTTTTGCTCTGCATCCGCTTCTTTATTTACATCCGGATGATACTTGCGAGCAAGCTTACGATAGGCCTTTTTTATTTCTGCTTCAGAGGCGCCTTTTTCGACACCAAGAACGTCATAATAGTCTCTTTTGCTCATCGTATCCACTCCCGAATCCTAATCCATAACGAATATCTTATCACCTACCTGTAAAACAGGCAAGGTGATTATATTCATTAAGCTATATGGTTTTCCTTTTAAAAACTTCCGAGGAAGTTTAAGTGAAAAAAGTCAAAGCCAAGGGAAACCTGACTTTGACTTTTCCATACCCACCGAGTATTACTTTTTCTCGTCGTCTTTAACTTCTTCATATTCAGCATCAACAACGTCATCATTTGCATCAGCTTGACCTTGTGCTTCACCTTCAGCACCTTGCTGATCTTGCGCTTGCTGTGCTGCTTGTTCGTAAAGCTTCGTTGAAAGCTGCTGAACAACTTCTTGTAATTCGTCTTTTGCTGTACGAATTTCCTCGATATTGTTTTCTTCTAGAGCTTTCTTTACTTTATCTTTTGCAGCTTCTGCATTTTCTTTATCAGCAGCGTCTACGTTGTCACCAAGATCACTTAACGTTTTTTCCGTTGTGAATACTAACTGATCTGCTTCGTTACGTAAGTCGATTTCTTCACGACGCTTTTTATCTTCTTCAGCGTTTGCCTCAGCATCTTTTACCATTTGCTCAATATCTTCTTCAGAAAGTCCAGATGAAGATGTAATTGTAATGGACTGTTCTTTATTTGTGCCAAGATCTTTCGCACGTACATTTACGATACCATTGGCATCAATATCGAACGTTACTTCGATTTGTGGTACACCACGTGGCGCTGGCGGAATGTCTGATAATTGGAAACGCCCTAATGTTTTGTTATCTGCAGCCATTTCACGCTCACCTTGAAGAACATGAATGTCAACTGATGGTTGGTTATCTGCTGCAGTTGAGAAGGTTTGTGATTTACTTGTTGGGATTGTTGTATTACGCTCGATTAATTTTGTCGTAACACCGCCCATAGTTTCAATACCTAATGATAAAGGTGTAACGTCAAGTAAAACAACATCTTTTACGTCACCAGTTAATACACCTGCTTGAACAGCAGCACCAAGAGCTACGACTTCATCAGGGTTTACACCTTTATGAGGGTCTTGGCCTGTTAGTTGTTTTATCGCAGTTTGAACAGCTGGAATTCGTGTAGAACCACCAACTAATACAATTTTATCAATTTCACTTGCAGATAATCCTGCATCGCTTAATGCACGGCGAGTAGGTCCCATCGTACGTTCTACAAGGTCTGCTGATAACTCATCGAACTTCGCACGTGTTAAGTTTAACTCTAAATGTTTAGGTCCAGTTTGGTCTGCTGTGATAAACGGAAGTGAGATTTGTGTTTGAGAAACACCAGATAAGTCTTTCTTTGCTTTTTCAGCAGCATCTTTTAGGCGTTGTAGCGCCATCTTATCTTGAGATAAGTCTATACCATTTTCTTTTTTGAATTCTTCTACTAAGTAATCGATGATCACTTGGTCAAAGTCATCTCCACCAAGTTCATTGTCACCAGAAGTTGCACGTACTTCAAAGAATCCGTCTCCTAGTTCTAGAATAGATACGTCAAACGTACCTCCACCTAAGTCATAAACTAGAATCGTTTGATCTTCTTCTTTTTCAAAACCGTATGCAAGTGCTGCTGCAGTTGGTTCGTTAACAATACGCTCTACTTCAAGACCTGCAATCTTACCAGCATCTTTTGTAGCTTGACGTTGTGAGTCGTTGAAATACGCAGGAACTGTAATAACTGCCTTCGATACTTTCTCACCTAAGTATGCTTCAGCATCTTCTTTTAGTTTTTGAAGAATGATTGCAGAGATTTCTTGTGGAGTATATTCTTTCCCTTCTGCATCTACTTTGTATTCTGTTCCCATGTGACGCTTGATAGATGTAATTGTGTTCGGGTTTGTGATCATTTGACGCTTCGCTACTTCCCCAACTTGACGCTCCCCATCTTTAAATGAAACAACAGATGGTGTCGTACGAGCTCCCTCAGCGTTTGTAATGACTGTTGCTTCGCCACCTTCCATGACTGCAACACAAGAGTTTGTTGTACCTAAGTCGATTCCAATAACTTTACTCATGACAATTCCTCCTATTCTAATCTATGTACTCTTTACGCGTTTACTTTTACCATAGCTGGACGTATGACGCGATCATTTAGTTTATAACCTTTTTGTAATTCTTCAACCACAACGTTTGAATCGTATTCATCAGATTCAACTTGCATCACTGCTTGATGAATTTGTGGATCAAATGTTTCTCCAACCGTTTGGATTGGTTTTACCCCTTCTTTTTCAAGTGCATCTTTAAGTTGGCGATATACCATTTCCATCCCTTGAAGGAGTGAGTTTGTCTCATCTGATTCCGGGTTGATCGCAAGTCCTCTTTCAAAATTATCGAGAACAGGCAAAATCTCCTCTGCAAGTCGTTGAGATCTATATTTTGCTTCCGCTTCCTTTTCTTGTTTTGTACGTCGGCGGAAGTTGTCATAATCAGCTTGTACTCTTAATAAGCGATCCGTCGCTTCTTGAACTTTTTGTTCGAGTTTAGCAATTTCATCGGATGATGACTCTTCCATTGCTTCTTCTACTTCATGATCTTCTACAAGTTCTTGTTCAACTTCTTCGCTTTGTTCTTGATCTTGCTTTTCTACTGTTTCTTGATCAACTTGATTAGCGTTTTTTTCCACCATTTTCACCTCCTCAACGAAATAAAAGATTTCATTATATGAATCTTAATGAATTTTATATTTGAATCAATTTCATAACTCAAAATATGATGCGGAATTCCGAATGATGAGTGTGAACTTCACTTCAGACGGACGCTTTCCCGAGGGCTTGTCTTCAGCTAACTTAGGCTTGATTACTCTTCGCCTAAGTGGATCTTCAGCTCGTTGTTCCTGCGGTTACTCGTCGCAGCTCGAAGCAGTTCGAAGAAGTATTACTCGTCGCTGATCCTCTGGGAGTCGCCGCCTTTCGTTACGATCACTTCCAAATAAAACGTACATTTAATGAAATATTTATAATATCATTCGTTTCACTTCGCAAAAACGTAATTATGAAATTCATTCATTTTCATGGAAAAGCTCTTTCACTCACATAATGAATGAAAGAGACCTCCCCTTAAAAACAATCAAAAGAGTTTACCCTTTATAATATCTTGCTGATAAGAGTTTTGACAGATCTTTTGACATATAATCAAGGATTGAAACGACTCTTGGATATTCCATTCGTGTTGGACCTAGTATTCCCAATGTCCCCATATGTTTACCATCAATTGAATATGATGCTGTAATAATTGTACATTCATCAAACGGTTCAAAGCGATTTTCTTCACCGATCCTAATAGTAATTCCTTGTTCTTCAGTTCTAAACAGTTTCGAAACAAGTTCATCCTCTTCAAATATGTTAAACAACCTTCTCACTCGATTTACATCATGAAACTCAGGTTGTGCAAGTATATTTGTCTTCCCACCGTAAAACACCTTTTCATTTTGGTGAGAGGCGAAGGTCTCATTTAACATCGTCATCATATCATCAAATTGATGGATATACTTACGTAATACACTTCTTACTTCATTGGTAAGCTTTTGTCTGAGGTGAACGATCGGTGTACCCTTTAACCGTTCATTTAGAATGTTCACGACTTTTTCAAGCTCTGAAACATCTAATCCTGGCGGTAAAGAAACCGTTTGATTTTCAACGTGCCCAGTATCAGTAACAATGATTGCTACAGCAGCGTCAGATCCGATTGGTACAATTTGAATTCTTTGAAGCGTTGACTCAAAGACTTCAGGACCTAACACAATCGATGTGTAGCTAGTTAAACTGGAAACGATTTTTGCTGATTCACTGATCATTTCCTCTAACTCACTGTAACGATCTTTAAACGCTGATTGAATATTGTTAATCTCGTTTTTTGACAGTTTTTTGGGTGACAATAAATGGTCCACATAATACCTATAACCTTTTTGTGAAGGAATGCGTCCAGCAGAACTATGCGGTTTTTCTAGAAACCCTAGTTCTTCAAGGTCCGACATTTCGTTACGAATTGTTGCAGGACTATACTGAATATCATCTCGTTTAGAAACGCTGCGCGAGCCAACAGGTTCAGCATGCGTAATGTAGTCATCAATAATGGCATTTAAGATGAGCAATTGACGCTCTGTCAACATATGCATCCCTCCTGTTAGCACTCTCTTGTGCCGAGTGCTAAATCTATATAATAAGTTACCAAAGATAGATTCCACTTGTCAATGTTCTAAGCTCAATGAATTTTCATCATTTTTGAATTCCCTATGTAGCAATTCGATAACAAGCTCTTACATTTACTAGTCTGTCGCTAATAAGAACTTTTCAAATACTTCGTTACCTAATAATAACCCCTTTTTTGTCAGACAAACTCTATCACCTTTTTCTTGAAGTAGGCCTTTTTCTTTCAAACCATCGATGACGTCTCCAAATATATGGTCCATGGTTATATCATATTTTTCATAAAATGAGGTACGACTAACACCTGTAAGTTTTCGTAGCCCCATAAACATTTCTTCTTCCATTCGTTCTTCCATACTAACTTCATGTTCTTCAAGATAAGGAAATCCTATGTCTTTCATGCTGTTCATATATTTGGGTAATGGACCGTGGTTTATTCTCCTAACTTTTTGTACATAGCTGTGAGCACCTGCTCCAATTCCGTAGTATTCCTCATTTTCCCAATACGTTAAATTATGCGTACTTTGAGTTCCTGGCTTTGCAAAGTTACTAATTTCATATTGTTCAAACCCGGCATTCGTCAACTCTTCTTGTAGTACACGATACATATCTGCTTCTCTATCTTCACCTGGCAAATGAAGATTCCCACGTTGCCATCGTTGATAAAAAACTGTTTTAGGTTCTACTTTTAACGAATAAGCACTTACGTGTTCAACCTTTAATTGAATAAGTTGTTTAATTGAGTGCTTGAGTTGATCAATTGTTTGCCCAGGGAGGCCGAACATAAGGTCAATACTTATGTTTTCAAACCCTACTTCCCTGCATAGACGTATCGTGTTTGGAATATCTTCTGGTCGGTGGTCTCGACCAATCGTCTTTAGTAGATCCTCATCAAATGTTTGTACACCAATACTTAATCGGTTTACCCCTACTTCTTTCATCATTTGTAGCTTTTCACGACTAACACTACCTGGATTCACTTCTACTGTCCATTCACATTGATCGTCAATTGAAAAATTTGTTCTTATATCTTCTAATAATGTATACAATTGTTTCGTACTTAAGGAAGTTGGGGTGCCACCTCCTACATAAATAGAAGAAATGTTTATCTCTTGGGGGAATTTTTCTAACGTATTCTTCATCTCATTTTTACAGCATTCTAAGTAATCATCAATTGGCTGGTTTTTCAAAAAGAATTTATTAAAATCACAGTAATGACATATTTGTTCACAAAACGGAACGTGTACATATAAAGCTTTTGGCACATTTTCCACCTACTTTATTAACAAGGTAAAGACCGCAGAGATTCTGCGGTCTTTTTTATCTCTACTATTTGTCTTCATCCATGCTTAACACGGACATGAACGCTTCTTGAGGAACTTCGACATTACCTACACTCTTCATACGCTTTTTACCTTCTTTTTGTTTTTCAAGAAGCTTACGTTTACGAGAAACGTCTCCGCCGTAACATTTTGCTAAAACGTTTTTGCGCATCGCTTTAATTGTAGAACGAGCAATAATCTTCTGTCCAATACTCGCTTGGACAGGGATTTCAAATTGTTGACGTGGGATCAATTCTTTTAACTTTTCAACAATTGCTTTTCCTCGTTGATAAGCACTGTCTCTATGAACGATAACAGATAATGCATCAATTTTCTCGGCATTAAGAAGTATGTCCATTTTGACAAGGTTACTCGTATGATAGCCAATCATCTCATAGTCGAAAGATGCATAACCTTTCGTACTTGACTTTAATGTATCAAAGAAGTCAAACACAATTTCAGCAAGCGGAATGTTATAAGTAATCGTTACTCGGTTCTCATCGATGTATTGCATGTCAACATAATCCCCGCGTTTTTTCTGGCATAGTTCCATAACCGGACCGACAAAGTCATTTGGAACCATTACTTGCGCTTTAACATATGGTTCTTCAACGGATTCAATCGTTTGTGGATCTGGCATATTTGCTGGATTATCTACTTTTAAAACTTCCCCATCTGTTAAGTTAACATTGTAAATAACACTTGGAGCAGTCGTAATAAGTTGGATATTAAATTCTCTTTCGATACGTTCTTGAATAATTTCCATGTGTAACAATCCTAGGAAACCACAACGGAAACCAAACCCTAACGCTTGTGATGTTTCTGGTTCGAACTGAAGTGACGCATCGTTTAATTCTAACTTTTCTAATGCTTCACGTAAGTCATTGTAATCATTTGTATCAACAGGATATAGTCCGCAGAATACCATTGGATTTAACGTTCGGTATCCAGGTAACGGTTCAGCTGCTGGGTTGTCAGCACTTGTTACTGTATCACCTACTTGTGTATCGCCAATATTTTTTATAGAAGCGATCATAAAACCAACATCACCGACAGTTAGTTCATCACGGCCGTCTGGCTTCGGTGTAAACACCCCTAATTCTTGCACTTCAAATTCTTTTTCAGTCGCCATCATACGTACTTTATCGCCTGGCTTAACTGTCCCTTCTTGAATTCGCATATAGACAATAACTCCGCGGTAAGGGTCATATAACGAATCAAAGATCATCGCTTTTAATGGTGCTTCTGGGTCACCAGATGGAGCTGGTACGTTATGAACGATCGATTCAAGAATTTCCTCGATACCAATACCACTTTTTGCAGAAGCTAAAACACAATCTTCCCCTGGTAAGCCGATGACATCTTCTACTTCTTGACGCACTCTCTCTGGTTCAGCACTCGGAAGGTCGATCTTATTAATAACTGGTAAGATTTCGAGATCATTATCTAGTGCTAAGTAAACATTCGCTAATGTTTGCGCTTCAATCCCTTGCGCTGCATCTACGATTAACAGTGCCCCTTCACACGCCGCTAAACTTCTCGATACTTCATATGTAAAGTCGACGTGACCAGGTGTATCAATAAGGTGGAAGATATAATCATCTCCATCTTTTGACGTATATTTAAGTTGTACTGCATTTAGTTTAATTGTAATTCCACGTTCACGCTCAAGGTCCATTGCATCAAGCATTTGATCTTTCATTTCACGTTGTGTGAGAGCACTCGTGTTTTCTAAAATACGGTCTGCTAACGTTGATTTCCCATGATCTATATGAGCAATAATTGAGAAATTACGTATCTTCTCTCGTCTTTTTAAACGTTCTTCAGGCTTCATTTTATAATCACTCCTACAATAATTCCGAAAATACACTAAAACTTATTATAGCAACAACAACCATAAATCAGCAAATTTTTATTTAAATCCACATACAAACACGAAGAACGGAAAAATCATCCAGGCACCTAGTACCTGGATGATTTTGGTTATCCGATGATCGAGAAAATACCTTTAAATACTCCATGAACGATATCTGCTGTTCTGTTGCCCATTTCAGAAAAGAAGTTTCGACTGTTTTCTTCTCTTCCTATATTTTTATCTTCTAGATCACGTTGGATATCTACATCAGTAATTAGGTCTTTCTTTATTTCTTCGTCATCTTGTCCATATACGACAAGGTGATCTCCATCTTCCATATCAATTTTTAAATCATTTTCATCTTTTTTCTTCAGACCATCAAAAAGCGATGGTTCTGGATCTGATTCTATTTCTTGTTCAGTCTCTTTTTGATTATCCTTGTTGTCGATAAAGGATAAAAGAGAAGATGGTTCATGAGTGACATGATTCGAATATAAAATCCCTAAAATGAACCCTAACATTAAAAGCGTTGATAGCATGACACCCCTAGTAAAAATTTCAACCATCCATCTCTCCTCCTTAATCGTTATTGATTGTTCTCAAAATAATAATCGCTAAAAGCATCTGCAAATATTTCAACAGTACGATAAACTTCTTCTAATGAATTATCGACCCCGCCGAATTCTACTAAAACTGAGTTCGTATCTAAATCTTGGTTATAAGAGCCATCTCTCCCTGCAACAAGTGGTGGCGAATAAACAGCTCTGGTAATTCCTGGATAGTTGTCCTTTATACGTTCATGAAGCTCTTCAGCGAGCCTTAAGTTTTGCTCATAATTTGGGTTGTTTTTTCCGATTACAAACAAAATTCGTGCATACTTCTTGCCATCAATTTCAACCGTCGTTAAATCTCTCGGTTGTGAATCTCGATGAAGGTCAAAATAAAAGTCAAAGTCTCCATGAGTTTCAATATCTTGTTTAATCACTTCTCTCGACATATCATATGAACGGCTATATTGCCACCCACGATCATTTAGTTTTGAGTTAATATCACTCGTATCTACGACGCCACCTATTCCTCTTTTTTCAAGCTCAAGACCTAGACGCTCACCTACAAGGGTAATATTTACACTGTCATGGAAAGCCACATCTGTATCCTTTAACTCTGGTAAAAAGGATTCACGGTTATGACTGTGAATAATGTGAAAAACATTTTCGATCAACTCTTCAGCTGGATCATTCATCATATCTTCTTTAATTTGTTCCATTTCTTCTAACCTTTCAGTGGATGCCTCTCGTTCTGCCATGAGCACTTCCATCGGGGGCGCAGATTCAATCGGCATTGTCATAAACCCTTCCCCTTCACCCCCGACTAATATTTGACCGTCAAAAGAAGAAAATCCAGGAAGTTCTCTACCAAGCAAACTCCTAGGATCATCAGGATCAATACTTGTCGCTAGTTGAAAAACAGTTGATGATACTGATGGAGGAGAGTGGTCTTCTGGTAACGTCTGAGTGAAGTATCGATTTTCCATCCCCATCAAGTAAACAAACATTTCTTCTGGAACGTGTTTACTCGCATCATTTATTGAAGCAAAAGACAAGCTTGAACCGGGACCAAAAGCAGTCAACACTGCAATGAAAAAATAAATAAAAAATATACTCATGATTGTAGAAAAAATCCCTCTACGGAGGCTTGTCCTATTTCCTTTTAAGTGTCTACCATTCCTACGAACAGGTCTTCTTGCCAAAAAACTCACCCTCTCTTGTCCAACACTTAATTCATGTGTATGTAAGAGAGGGTGTAATTAGAACGTGCATTTTATTTTGTATATGACCCTACATTACTTTGATTAACATCTCCATGTAAACATGCATTTAACCCTTGCGCTAATACGTTCGCCATATCTTCAATAAAGTCATCTACTTCTTTAGGAGTTACCATTAAATTATGACCTAAAGGAGCTAACACTTCAGAAATAAGCTGTCTTTTTTCCTGATCACCTAAGCCTCCAACAATCCCTAGATATTGCTGCCTCTCCTGTTCACCTGGCATATCCTCATCCGTCAGCTTTCTTCTTTCACCAAAGGTCATTCCTGCAGGAGCTAATGAACGTTTAGGACGATCTTTTTCACGCGTTTCTTTGCCTAAATGCTTTAATACGAAATCGATCGTATCACTTGTAATTGAGACGGCATCCACGACTGTTGGAATACCTACTGCAATAACTGGAATTCCAAGGACTTCTTTTGAAAGTTCCTTGCGTTTATTTCCAACTCCTGACCCAGGGTGAATTCCTGTATCTGATATTTGGATTGTTGAATTTACGCGTTCGATGGAGCGAGAAGCTAACGCATCAATCGCAATAATAAAATCCGGTTTTACTTTTTCAACAACACCTAAAATAATATCACTCGTCTCAATTCCAGTAACCCCCATCACTCCTGGCTTAATAGCAGAAACAGGTCGGAACCCATCTTCCACTCGCTCTGGTTGAAGTTCGAACAAATGATTCGTGACTAGTAAATTCTCTACAACGAGCGGCCCTAATGCATCGGGAGTTACATTCCAGTTCCCTAATCCAACGACAAGGCAACTATCATTTGCTGTAATTCCAATATCAGTTAAAAATGCGTGGAATTCATTTGCAAAAAGTTCTTGGACTTTTTCTTGTAGTTCAGTATCCTTTTGTCTGATCCCGTGTACTTGTAAGGTTAAATACTTTCCTGCCTTTTTACCAATTTGACTTTCCCCTTGTTCAGAAATGTCAACATGCGTGACCAACACACTATCTTCTTCTTTTTCTTTTATAATGACACCATCAATGGTTCCCTTTTTCGGTTGGGCTTCCTCCGTTTTTTTTTCTGCTCTTTCTTGTTCTTCAACAACCATTTCATGAGCTTCAACCGCTAAATCCGTTCGAACCTGATATTGACTTAAATCTAATTCTTCTTTCACAATTTTCACTCCTCACAAAAAATTTAGCCGGTATTTATCGAAATACTTAATAGTAGTATTGGTAAATATCTTATATACATGTATAAAGTACAAAAACTTGACACGTTTCACAATAATCTATTGCATTTTAAAATCCATTTTGGTACAATCCATAGTGTTGCACAGATAATAAAACGTTATTACACATATCGGTTGCATCAGGGAGGTGAAACAGATGGCAAACATTAAATCTGCTATCAAACGTGTTAGCACAAGCGAAAAACGCCGCGCACAAAATGCTGCATTTAAATCGGACCTTCGTACAGCAATCAAAACATTCAACACAAAAGCTGAGCAAAAAGATGTTGAGGGTGCAAAAGAAGCATTCTTGGTTGCAACCAAAAAAATCGATAAAGCAGCTAATAAAGGAATCATCCATAAAAACGCAGCGAATCGTCAAAAGTCTCGTTTGCAAGTAACTCTTAACGAAGTTTCTGCTTAATTGAGACAGACGAAAAGACATTCATTTTGAATGTCTTTTTTGTTTGCTCATCCATACCAATAATCCCAGGCGCCTGACTCCTGGGATTATTTGGTGTTTAATAAAAATATTAACTTGCACTTCTTTTCGAAATAAATAATTCTACAGCCAACGTTTTATCAATTTTCCCTGTTTTTATTTCATAATCTATGTTTGCTAATTGATCAAGTAAGGATAATAACTCTTCATCTTTAAAATGGTTCGTTTGTTGTGCAGCAAGCTTTACGACATAAGGGTGCAACTTTAATTGTGAGGCGATCTGCTTCTGCGAGTATCCCTGCTGACTCATTTGTTTAACTTGATATAAAATACGAAATTGCCTTACCATTAATGAGACAATTTTAATCGGGTCTTCCTTTTGCTTTAATAAATCCTGATATATTTTCCAAGATACATCTACTTTCCTTTTCACCACACCATCGACTAAAGCAAAAATGTTTTGTTCTAACGACCTAGCGACAAGTTCATCTACAACCTCTTTTGTAATTGCTCCTTCTTCTCCGACATGGATTGCTAATTTCTTTAATTCTGTTGCCATAAGCATTAATTCTGCACTAGTTAAAGCAATAAGTTGATCAACTGCCGCACTTTCAATTGCTACGCCTTGTTCTTTTGCCCTTTCATTCACCCACTGATACAACAACTTATCATCAAGTGGACTGCCATCTAAAACTTCAGCCTTTTTCTTAAGCAATTTAGACAATTTTTTCCGTTCATCCAATTTTTCATAAGGCGCATGAATAATGAAAATTGTTTCCGGTGCAGGATTTTCAATATACTCTTCAAGTTTTTTTAAATTATGTTCTACTTTCGATTGGACTTTTGCATTACTTAAAAAATACGCTTCCTTTAAAATAACAACTCTTCTACCACCCATAAACGGAAAAGTATACGCTTCCTCTACTGCCACTTCCACTGGATATTCCGTCATCTCATATTTGGATAAATTAAACTCCCTTTCATGTTCAGAGAGGCCAACTTCAACTAACCTGTGTATCGTATCTTCAATAAGAAATGACTCCGTTCCAAAAAGCAAATAAACAGGAGACAAATTCCCTTTCTTAATTTTTGAGATCACATCTATATATGACAAACCATTCACTCCTCGTACTGAATTCCTTTTGTATTTTATCATAGTCCTAACAATTCAGTAAGCGAATGTCCTTTATGAAACAAATACTATTATGAAACCTTCGCTTTTACCTCTAGGTACAAGTGCGACAAACCTTTCATTCTTGACGTCGTTAGAAATCATGGTGTCTTATTTACTGCGTTCATGGCCAACTTCACAAAAACACCAATCTCTTTGAATTCAACTTAGAAGTCATTTTGTCCATTCAAAAATTCCTACGCTTTCACCCCAGGGCACAAGCGCGACATCTGTTCATCCTTCACTTCGTTCGAATTCACAGTGTCTCCTTTGCCGGAGGCAATGCCTCAGCTAACTTTGGAGTTCCTGTCTCTTCCTCTACAAGTAATGCTTTGAAGCTGTATCCGTCGAGACAACTCGTAGCTTACTCGTGAAGCCGATGCTCGTTGTGCCTTTCTCCACGAGCTTATTCGCAGGAGCTAATCCGTCGGCACAGCTCATAGCGTATTCAGCGATGTTTCGTTCGTCGCTGGAGTCTTCGGATTTTTGACGGAGACCCTTTTATCAAATATTTTCCAATGAACTCAGTACGTTTTAGATGATTATCGGGGTGTTGCTCCTATCGTCTCAGGTAAAAATCGCTTTCCACAGACATAAGCAAATTAGTGGACCATTGCTGTAGAAGCCGGCGGACGTCTGTGGAAGAACGAGGTTCGAAGATCCCGCATAAGAGCTCGTCGGCTCGAGGAAGCTGAGAAACTCGTCCACGGCAAGCTTGCAGGTTTGAAGCAGCAATCACAAATTGACTCAGAAAAACAAACAGCTATCTCGTGAAGTTGATGCTAAAACAACAAAAAGGAAGTGGAGCCGTAAATGCCCCACCTCCATTTATGATAAACGCTGCTAACAAATACCTAGGATATCGTTTGGCAGCGATGATCATTTATCGAATTGTTATTGTTATGTTATCCTATGCTTGAATGGATTATAGGTGACAACTCTTAACAAATCTAACAAGATTAGCGAATGCGCTTTTTCAGTAAAGAAAAGGAAAACATCCTATATTTTTTGTGGATTTTTTTTTTGTTTTCTTTTATACTAAATGAGTGACAGGAGGGATCGATATGAATAACGAATTCGAAAAAGAAGTGCAATCGAAACGTAACGACGCAATTGACAGTGCCGTTGGTTTTATCGTTGTCTTCGGATTTTTCATGACAATTTTCGCTATTGCTCAAGCAATTGATCTTGTGTTCGGTTAATTTACGTCTACATAAATAACGGATGTTTAAAGGGGGTGTCCTAAGAGACATCCCCTTTATTCATTAATAAACGGCCACGTTTCATATTCTCCTCTGTAAACTCCTACTTCAATGGCGCCATGTAAGTCAGTTCGCAAAACCTCAACATTATATTCGCCAAGTCGATTAATCACTTCTTTATTTGGGTGACCGTATATATTATTCCGACCGACCGGAATGAGTGCAGTTTTCGGCATGATTTGTTGTAAAAAAGACTCTGTTGTCGATGTAGCACTTCCATGGTGACCTACCTTTAAAATATCTACATGAAATGATAAGTAATCATTAACAATTCTTTGTTCTCCTTCCTTTTCTAAATCCCCCGTAAACAATACACTTACACCATTTATCTTCGCTAAAAATACAATCGACCGATTATTCTCACTTACTTCTTCTCCAGTCGGATGAAGCACATAAAATAACGAATCTCCTCGTTGCCAACGATCGCCTTCTTCTATCCAACGAATCGGGATACCTTTCTCTCTTGCACATGTTAACGGAGCTATTGACTGATGTGGCAATGAAGTTGACTTCGGATATAAAACTTGATCAATGTTCATTACATTTGTTAAATAACATAACTCACCCATATGATCTATATGACCATGTGTAATAATTACCTTATCAACTTTATGGATCCCCTTTCCCTTTAAAAAAGGTTCAACAATACGACTACCTGGACCACTAGAAAAACTGCCGCGCTCCCCCCAAGAAATAACGCCACCTGTATCAACAAGGTATACACCTTTTCTGTTTGGAAGTTCTATAACAATGCTATCACCTTGTCCAACATCAAGCATCGTAATCGTTGCTTCACTTTTAAAATACGGCAAAAAATTTTGTGCAGAAAAAACAAAACCAATAAGTAACAAACTAAGAGTAATCCTCTTTACCTGCTTCGTTTCCAATTGTAAAAAAAACAGTAAAATTGATATATACATAAAAAGCATCATCAGCATGGAGGGCTTACCGAATACGAGCATTCCCCATTGAAGACTCATAACGACATCAACAAGACTATGCATAACGGTTAATGTTGAGGACATGAGAAAATATACTAAAGAAGCAATAGGAGGAAAAAGGAGTATTGTAAAAACAAATATGAAAGACAAAGGTAAAATCCACATTGATACAAATGGAATAAACAACACATTCATCGGCAATGTAAACAAAGACACCTCATAAAAATGAAATAAAATTATTGGGATCGAAATGAGCTGAGCAACGATTGTTACTCGTACCATCAATAGGAGTCCTGAACAATGAATAAATAGCCGACTTGAAACAATTAAAGCAAAACTTGTTAAAAACGAAAGCTGAAAACCTAAATGATATAGGTAAAACGGGTCATAAAGTAAGAGGATTATACAAACTACTGATATACTATCAAGTGCTTTTAACCTCCACTTTAATAAGTTCGCGATTAGTACGGCCATACACATAAGTGATGCACGAACGACAGACGGTGCACCACCTGCTATAACAATATAAAAAGGAAGGATGATCAACAAAACAATGTTTGCGTATTCCCTTGTAACACCAAAACGTATCAATAACTGATAAATTGTAAACGTTAATAAACCAACATGTAGCCCAGATACCGCCAACAAATGAATGATCCCTAATTTTTGGTATTGATCTAACCTCTCAACGTGAATATAGGAACGATCACCAAATACAAGAGCAGTAACCATGCCAATTGCATCACTGTCACGAGCATCTGTTACAAAGTCAATTGCAGACTTTCTAAATTTTCGCAAGTAGCTTGAATCGATAAGAGTTGATGGTTGAAGACAAGCAACCCGTTCATCATTTACTTGAAATATCCAATGAATTCTTTGTTTTAATAAATAATCCAGGTAATCGAATTCAAACGGATTCGTAGCCCTTCTCGGGGAATTCAGTACTCCTTCAAATGAACAAGTTTCACCTGGATTAACCGAGGTGAGCTTTTCTCCCCCAAATACTTGCACTTTTTCACCTTCACGGGTTTTTACTTGAAATTGCACTTGTTTCGAACTTGTCCGAATTGGTTCAGTAAGTATTTTACCTTGCAGTACAGATTCATCACCTGAAAGAGTTGTCACATTATTTTCGAGTGTTATCGTTCCATAAGCAAAAAATAGAAAACAAACTAAAGCAGAGAGAAATATATGTAGATACGCGGGGCTACCTTTTATGCGAAAAAGAGGGAATAATCCTAAAATCATGAAAATGATAGACCATATTGTCAAACCTTCAAAAGCAAACAAAAGGCTTCCAATAGCAAAAAAACCATAAATATAAACTCGTGAGATCAAGAAACCACCTCACTACTTGTCAATATTTTTTTAGGAGGTACGAGCTATGACAGCAAATACTCCTACCTCCTTTTTACAAAAATCTGACTGCATTGATGTTCTATTCCTTACTAACTATTAACTTTCATTGGATTAGGAGGAGACTTTACGTTCTCTTCTTTAGACTTATATGGTCGTCTCATCGATATAATAACGGATGCTAAGCCAGATAAACATAATAAAACAATTGAAAAAAATAAATAATCTATAAAGAGTGAGAAACTCAGAATATGTTGATAGCTAATCACAATGATGACAACACTTGCTATCATCCCGGTCAAACCTGGAATATATTTCAGAAAACGTTTCGACGGAAACCTCCAAAGAAATATTTCACTAATGATGTACAATCCTATTGCAATGAAAATTGCAATAATATGTGGTTGATTCACGTTGACCCTCCCTTGTTTTATAAATCACAACTTCTTTACCTTCTTATATCCCATTTCGGGCGAGAATTGTGTAAAAAGAAACTATTTTGTTTTGCTCTATCTTTCATTCGCTTTTCACACATTTGGTTTGCAGCTTCTACAGTTGTTACTTTGTTTTGTTCTGCTGTGTTAAATACTTCTAATAACGAATAGTATATCGCTTTCGTTTTAGCCAAGACACGATCTTTATTTGCACCGTATAACTCATCAGATACTTGAATTAAACCTCCGCTGTTAACGATATAGTCAGGAGCATAAAGAATTCCTTTATTATTAAGTGTTACACTTAGTCCTTCATGCTGTAATTGATTATTTGCAGACCCCACAATTGCACGAACAGTTAGTTGTTCAACGGTCGTTTCATTAATTATTCCACCAACAGCACATGGAACAAAAATATCTGAATTTACACGGTAGATTTCATCCATTTCTACTACCTTTACAACCGAACTGAATTCTTCTGCTTTCCGTTTAAATTCCTGTAAAACCTTTTTATTTACATCTGTTACGAAAAGGTCTGCTCCTTCTTCTAATAAATGATTTGCAACTTTATAGCCAACTTTACCTAGACCTTGGATGGCATAAGTTTTTCCTACTAAACATTCTTCTCCAAAAAGTGCTCTATTTGTTGCTTTTAAAGCGAAGATGACGCCTTCAGCCGTTGGTACAGACGAATCTCCACTCCCACCATACATTTTTGGAATCCCTACAATACAATTCGTTTCTTTATATGCTTGAACGAAATCCTCCATCGTTGTTCCCATATCTGTACCAGTGTAAAAACGACCGTTCAATGATTCAACAAACTTACCGAAAGCTCGAAACATTTCAGGGGATTTGTCTTTTTCTGGATCGCCAATAATGACTGCTTTTCCGCCACCAAAGTCAACATCTGCTGCGGCACATTTATACGTCATTCCTTTTGAAAGCCGCAGTACATCTTGTAAAGCATCTGTCATAGACGAATATGGTAGCATACGACAGCCTCCGATTGCAGGGCCTAACGTCGTATCATGAATAGCAATAATCGCCTTTAAGCCTGTTTCTTGATCATTACAAAAAATCACTTGTTCACATTCTGAAAATTGTGTTATTAAACCCTGTTGAAGTCCAATTGTACTTTCAAGTAAACTCATATTCTCCCCCTCTTAAGAGTTTAGCGAAATATTGTCATGGATCGATCCATGTTCTTCTCTTTATTTTGGTCATTTACTATGTGAATCGCATGACCTAACGCTTCCTCAGCAGCCTCTAACCACACTTCTGTTAGTGTTGGATGGGGATGGACCGACATCGCAATATCCTCCACACGTGCTGCTAGTTCTAAAGCTAATACCCCTTCACCAATTAGGTTTGAAGCATCCGAACCGACAACATGCATCCCTAATAAAACGTGTGTGTTCGCATCTACAATTACTTTTGCTACACCTTCTAGTTCGTCAGTTGCTAACGCTCTACCATTCGCTTGAAAAGGGAAAGTTCCTGTTTTTACTTCATAGCCACTTTCTATTGCCTCTTCTTTTGTTAATCCTACACCTGCAATTTGCGGATCTGAAAAAATCACATATGGAATAAACGGTGTATCAATCGCACTAGGCAAGCCTCCAATCACTTCAGCAGCTACAACCCCTTGCTTTGTAGCACGGTGAGCTAGTGCTGGTCCAGGTGTCACATCACCAATTGCAAAAATATGGGACACGTTCGTTCGACATTCGCTATCTACTTCTAGAAAACCTCGGTCATTTTTGATAATACCAGTCTGTTCAATAGCTATACTGTCTGTATTCGGTTCTCTCCCAACTGTTACTAACACTTTGTCAGTAACAACTACATCTTCTTTCCTCCCTTCCTTAAGTTGAAGTTCAACTTTTTCATTATTAACTGTCGCCTTTTCCACATTCGTTGCAGTCCTTATCTTGATCCCTAATTTTCTCGCTTTTTTCGATACTTCCTTAACCATTTCTTCTGAAACATGGGGCAATAGCGAGTCAGTCACCTCAATAATCGTTACCTTCGTTCCAATTTTTGCAAAAGCTGTTCCTAACTCAATACCAATGTATCCACCACCAACAACTGTCAAATTTTCAGGAACATCAGTTAACGCTAAAGCTGAAGATGAATCGAGAATGTATTCTCCATCAGTTTGCAACATGTAAGGTGCAGTTGCTTTCGATCCTGTTGCAATAATTGCATATTCAAATTTATAAACCTCAAAATCCCCGTCTGTTTCTACACCAACACGGCTATCCGATAAAAAACTTGCTTTTCCTTTTACAACGGAAACGCCATTTTGTTCACATAGATTCACTACACCACTGTTTAATTTAGATACAATCCCTTGCTTCCAATCCTGCCATACACCTAAGTCAACAGGCTCTACTTCACCGTTAAATCGAATCCCCATCTTATTTAAGTTGTTTAATTGATGATATTGTTCTGCCATATGAATGAAAGCTTTAGATGGAATACAACCTTTATTTAAACAAACGCCCCCTAATGATTCCTTTTCAATCAACGTTACTGACTTCCCTAATATTCCAAGTCGAATCGCTGCAGCATAACCACCTGGTCCTCCACCAATAACAACTACATCTGTTTCTACCGCCACTTCTCCTACTACCATTTAAGTCATCTCCATAAATAGCCGTTTTGGTTCTTCCAACATTTCTTTCAACCTGTTCGTAAATTGGACAGCTGTCACTCCATCAATGATACGATGGTCAAAGGATAAGGACATGTTCATCATTAAACGGATAACCCCTTCCCAATCACGAACAACCATACGTGGTTCCATTTTATGCAAAGCAAGTATTGCTACTTCAGGATGGTTAATAATTGGTGTTGCGTGTAATCCACCTATAGGTCCTACGTTACTAATTGTAAACGTACTTCCAGTCGTATGTTCTAACGAAAGTTTTCCTTCTCTAGCTTGATCCGCTAATTCGCGAATCTCATCTGCCAGTTGGAAAATACTCTTTATATCAGCATTTTTTATAACAGGAACAACAAGACCTTTATTTGTATTAGTCGCAATACCTATGTGGTAATACTTCTTTAATACGATTTCGTTCTTATCTTCATCTAAAGAAGCATTCAAGTAAGGAAACTCCTTCAAGGCAATAACAATTGCTTTTATAAAAAACGGTAGGAATGTTAGCTTTATACCCTTTTGCTCTGCAAATGATTTCATGTCTTTTCTAAATTCTTTTAACGGTCCTATGTGCAAATCATCAACATGCGTTACATGCGGAATCGCTGACACTGACTTTGTCATCTGTTTAGCAATACTTTTCCTTATACCTGTTAACTGTACCCGCTCTTCTACATTAGGTTCAGAAGGTACATGGTCTTTTATCGAGTTGGCTCGGACATTGTCATTTTGACTTTCAGCATTTTCATTAACATTTACTTTTGAGTAGGTTAATAAGTCTTCTTCTGTGATCCGACCAGCTGGACCCGTTCCCGCTACTTCCTTTAGATCAACGGACATTTCTCTAGCCTTTTGCCTAACATACGGCGTTGCTAAATCTCTCCGAAACGTCCCTTCCTTTTGAATAGTAGAGACAAAACTCGTAATCCGACTCATATTTTCAGATGTTGTAGAATTACTAATGTTATTAGAGGCTTCACTATCTCCTTCCTCTTCAATGATCGTAAAAATAGTCGTACCAACTTCTACAACGTCACCTTCTTTGAAATAAATCTTATGAACTCTTCCAGTTGAAGGTGACGTTAGTTCTGTATTCACTTTATCTGTTTGAACTTCTACTACTTGCTGATCTTGTTTAACAAAATCCCCCTCTTTTATGAGCCATTTTGTAATTTCTCCTTCATGCATTCCTTCCCCAACATCTGGGAGTTTGAATTCAACCATACTCTCCCTCCTAACACCGATCGCAATTTAAAATAATACCGTTTCATGAATCCCTTTTGTAACTCTTTCTACTGTTGGTAAGTATTCATCTTCAACTGAAAATTGTGGTACTGGGACATCAAATCCTGATATACGTTTAATCGGAGCTTTTAAATAGATAAGTGCTTCCTCATTGATGAGAGAAATGATCTCCCCACCTAATCCAGCTGTCTTATGTGCTTCCTGGACAATGATTGCTCGCCCAGTTTTTTTCACTGAATGTATAATTGCCTCTCGGTCTAATGGGTAAAGGGAACGAATATCAACAACTTCACAGCTCCACCCTTTCTCTTCCTCCGCTCGTTTCGCTGCATTTAAAGCCTCCCTAACCATAGCTCCCCATGCAAAAATCGTTAAGTCTGCCCCTTCTTTTATGACGTTTGCTTTCCCTAAGGGCACTCGGTACAACTCTTCAGGTACTTCTTCCTTAAAGGCACGATATAGTTTTGTTGGTTCAAGAAAAATTACAGGATCTTTCTCTTCAATTGCCGAAGCTAGTAACCCTTTAGCATCATAAGGGTTACTAGGTACAACCACTTTTAACCCAGGTGTATGGGCAAAAAATGTCTCTACACTTTCTGAATGAAGTTCAGGGCCTCGTATACCTGCCCCATATGGAGTACGGATCACCATTGGTACCTCAAATTGACCACGGGTACGGTACCTCATTCTCGCTGCATGAGATACAATTTGTTCAAACCCAGGATAAATGAACGCAAGAAACTGTATTTCCACAACAGGGACTTTTCCATTCATAGCTAAACCTATTGAGGAGCCGATAATTCCTGATTCAGCTAAAGGAGTGTCAACAACTCGATCGGCTCCGTGCTTCTCATATAATCCATCTGTCGCCCTGAATACACCACCGTTTTTTCCAATATCTTCTCCTAAGAGCATCACCCTCCGATCTTCAGCCAACTTTTGATCTAACACTTCTGAGATCGCTTGAATCATTGTTACTTTTCTACTCAAAGTGACTTCACTTCCTTTGTCATAAACGTTCGCAGATCTTCTTGTTGCTCCTTGATATTCCAAGGCGTATCAGCATATACGTGCTCAAACATTTTGAGAGGGTCAGCTTTCGGATAGCTTTCAGCTCGTTTTAATTCCTCATCAATCTTTCTTTCAGCTTCTATTAATAATTGGTCTTCTCGTTCCTGATCCAAAAGACCTCGATTTGTTAAATATTTTTGCAACCGTGTTATTGGATCAAATTTTTCCCGCCACTCAATAGAGAGGTTTTCTTGATCACGATATTTGGATGGATCATCAGCTGTCGTATGAGCTCCATAACGGTATGTCACTGCTTCAATTAACGTTGGACCTTCCCCTTTTCGTGCTCGTTCAACTGCTTCCATAACAGTCAAATAAACCGCAATGACATCATTCCCATCAACACGAACACCTTTCATATCATAAGCTCCAGCTCGTTGGGCGATCGTCTTTGAAGCAGATTGTTGATTAAAAGGAACGCTTATTGCATAACCATTGTTCTGGCAAAAAAATATCGTTGGTGTATGAAATACCCCCGCCATATTTAACGCTTCATGAAAGTCCCCTTCTGAACTAGCTCCGTCCCCAAAGTATGCAATGCTGACTTCTTGTTTTCTATCTAGCATACTTGCCCATGCCGTCCCTACAGCATGTAACATTTGAGTTGCAATTGGCACACTAGGAGGAAGAATTCGTTTCCCTTCCGTACAAACTCCACCATCTATATGACCCATCCAGTAAAGGAATATTCGATACATATCTTGACCAAAAACAAGTGAAGCTGCATGGTCACGATACGTAGGAAACAACCAATCATGTCGAGAAAGTGCCATTGCACTACCTACTTGTGACGCTTCCTGACCTTCAAACGGAGCGTAAGTCCCCATCCTACCTTGCCTTTGCAAGTTAACCGCTTTACGGTCAAATGTCCGGACAAATTGCATATTCTCATACATTTTAACGATGAGAGCACCATTGATCTGCCCATCTATTTCAAAAGCAAGCTCTCCTTCTGGGGTTAATACTTGATATGGATCTTTTTCAGAAGAAAGTCGATGAACATTGTCATGCTTTATCACTATACAAATCACTCCTCGGCATATGAATTATTGATAGCGCTTACATACATTACTTCTTTACTTTCACACTTGTATATCGCTAGTATAAAAGAATGATTTACATTCCTACATAGAAAAACGGATGAATTTTCCGAATTTTACATTTATTTTGAATGGATTTTTATTTAATTTCCTACAATTTGTAATATAAATATCGATCTTTGTTTTTCACTGTTTTTTTTCAAAGGAGGTTTGAACTATCTTGATGTCATGAGGTGTTTGATCGTCAAAGACCATTTCCAATCATTGTTGTGAGGGTAATAGGAGTTTGTTAAGGTGTTTGTTTTATATAGCTGGTTATCCGTTTATAGACGGTAAAATGCTTCTCTCTTCAACAGGAGAATTTAAAACAATCGATGTATTGATATTAGCAAATGGAATGAAATGATCAATTAGCTTTCCTAAATGATCCATATCGTTGACAGCTGCTTTCAATATATAGTTCACCATTCCGGTAACTTTATGGCATTCCAAAATATCTGGGTGATTTTTTACTTTTTCTTCAAATTCATGATATGGAATTGTAATTTCACTCACTTGAATAAATAACATCACCTTCCTACCAACAGAGTCTGGAGATACTCTTGCACTAATTTTATGTATAATACCTTGTTCTTTCAGCCTTATTAAACGTTCTGTAACACTTGGTCTACTTAATGATAATTTTTTAGATAAGTCACTAATCGTTATTCTGCCATCCTCTTGGAGAATTTCGAGTAACTGAATATCTGTTTGGTCCATGCTCATTTCCCCCTATCTAAAACAAACAAAATATAAATACCTTATAGTTATGAATTATTAAGCAGATTATATCATGAATACACTTCTAAACTGAAAAGAAAGAGAGCCACTACGTCTTCAATAAAATTAAAACCCTCCTGAAATAAACAATGTTTATAATAGGAACTTTATATGACTGACAACTTTCATAATAATTGGTTATTCGTTCGCTTACATGGTGTTTTCTTTGCCATGAACGTGCCGTGAATCCCCCTCGAACCGTGGCTAATCATGATCATTTATTCTTGTCTGCTGAGTCTCTTATCGCCCGTTCTTCCACAGGAAAAAGGAATATTTATCCAAAAATTTAAACAGGACGTCCTAATACCGCGCTTGCCACAGGACGTGGCGCTTTGCTCGGTGGACGGACAGGACGTCCTAATACCGCGCTTGCCACTGGACGTGGCGTTTTGCTCGGTGGACGGACAGGACGTCCTGATACCGCGCTTGCCACTGGACGTGGCGTTTTGTTCGGTGGACGGACAGGACGTCCTAATACCGCGCATGCCACAGGACGTGGCGTTTTGCTCGGTGGACACATACAGTATTCAGCTAGTAGCTAATGACGTAAGAGATTTTAACAGAACCAAAATTAATTAGACGTATACAAGTTATTTGCTACCTCTTTTAATTTTTGAAGTTCATCCGAAGGTAATCCAAGTTGCTCGAGGCGATTTAAAATATCAGCTGTAAATTTAAGCTTTTCTTCACTATTTCTGTCTAAAATCATTTCTTCAAGTTCCACTTGCTCAACATCAACACCAGCAGCTTCGAATAGTTCAATCGCATACTCATGATTTTTGTAGTCAGATGCGTAAAATACTTTTTTTATTCCCGCTTGAATAAGTGATTTACAACAATTCAAACAAGGAAAGTGAGTTACGTATATTTCTGCACCATCAGTTGGGACACCAAATTTTGCGCATTGTAATAATGCATTAATTTCTGCATGAATGGTTCGTACACAATGATTATCAATTACGTAGCAACCATCTTCAATACAATGTTTTCCCCCTGAGATTGAGCCATTATATCCACCTGCAATAATTCGTTTATCTCTTACGATTGTTGCTCCAACCATAAGTCTTGTACACGTACTCCTTAATGCGAGCAAATGACTTTGTGCCATAAAATATTGATGCCATGAAATCCGTTCCAAATGCTGTCCACTCCTTTATGTACATAACGTAACGTAAAGTCACGTCTTAACACGTTAGCTTATTTTATGATTTAGTTTAGAAAAAAGCAGTCATCTTCGTCAATAAATAATTGTATCAACGAATCGAGACGTGTTCACGTAACTGTTCAACAGTCCTTTGACCAATTCCAGAAACTTGCGATAAGTCTTCTACTTGTTCAAACGGGCCATGCTCTTCTCGATATGTTATAATCGCTTCTGCTTTTGCCGGCCCAATACCTGGAAGATTCGTAAGTTCCTCCTTTGAAGCTCTATTAATTCTAACTTTAGAAGAATCATCCGCTCCTGATAAGTGATGATTTATGCCCTCGAGCTCTTCTTCCATTGATGGAACATAAATAACCATTTCATCATAACATTTTTCAGCCAGGTTTATCACATTTTCATTTGCATTGTCAGTAAACCCTCCGGCTAATAAAATCACGTCATAAACACGCTCACCGTATTGAATTGTATACACACCGGGTGATCGAACCTCTCCTTTTACGTCTACAACAATCTCTTCTAATTCTACTTCGTCGTCATGATGTTCTTCATTCTCCTCGCCCTCGGTTAGAAACAGCCAGTCCTCAGCGTCTACAACTTCTGGTTCATTATCATTGAAAAACAAAAATGAAAGACACAAAACAAAAAAAATCACTCCTCCAACAATAAAAGGATACCATTTACGGTCGATCTCTTTAAATTTCAAGGCCATTCACCTCTTTTTTTGAATATAAATCATATTACATCTAAACGATCATACAATGATTAAGAAAGTACGTATGGAAAAGGAGGGGGGACGCTTGAAGAGAGTAGGATTCATCGGCACTGGCAGCATGGGCAGTATATTAATCGAATCTTTTATCGAAGCTCGTGCATTAACCCCAACCGAAGTAACAATTACAAACCGGACGATCGAAAAAGCTTTGGATCTGGCTAACTCTTACAAAGGAATTGAAGTTGTAAATCAGCCAGAGCAAGTGATCAATCAATGTGAGTGGATTTTTTTATGTGTAAAACCACATCAAATGATCCCGCTCCTCAGCCAATTGAATGATAAGTTAACTAAAGATCATACGATCATTTCGATAACGAGTCCGCTTCTAGTAGAAGATCTAGAAAAAATCGTAAGCTGTAATGTTGTCAGGTTCATACCAAGCATTGTTAACAGAGGATTAGAAGGTCCATCTCTTGTAACTTTTGGCGATGGTATTTCTTCAGCAGAACAAGAAGAATACATGAGTGTATTTAGAAAGATTTCAAGACCACAAATTATTGACGATACGATTACGAGAGTAGCTTCTGACCTTGGAAGTTGCGGACCAGCATTTTTAAGTTACTTGTTAGAGCGAATGATTAAAGGAGCGACAGAAGAAACTGCGATTACAGAAGAAGCAGCTACAAAAATTGTGGAGTCGATGTTAATTGGTTATGGAGAGTTATTAAAACAAAATTTATATACGTTGCCAACGTTAAGAGAACGAGTAACTGTTCCCGGTGGTGTAACTGGGGAGGGGTTGAAGGTGTTAGAAACAGAAGTTGGGAAGCAATTTAATTACCTATTTCAACGAACACATGAAAAGTATAGGGAAGACCGAAAAGTTATAAAAGATCAATTAGACGAGAGCAAGGATTAAACCTTCGCTCTCTTTTTCTTTGGATTTCTACTAAAAGATTGTTACATTTAGTAAAAAATACCTTTCCAATCAGTTACAGAAGGACGCCTTCACCTCTCGGTACAATTGCGACATAAAACACACCAAGTTCGTTAGAGCCAATGAATCTGTGCATTATGTCCGCCCAAAAATGCCTTCGCTGTCCGCGGGCAATGCCTCAGCTAAACAAAGCTAAAGCCCTGTTGGAGGATCTTCGCCTATTGCTTATTGCTCTTCTAGCTATGCTACGTAGCTTGATGCGTCGGCGCATTAACATCATCAGTAAGCTTTTAGAGGAAGGCACAATTCGTAGCTAACTTGTTAAGTAAATGCTATTCGCTGGGAGTCGACACCTTTCCCCTCTTCGTATTTATAAAGGCCAACAATCTATGCGAAAAGAGGCTTTTCTTTTCAAATATTATTTATACGACATTCCCTTCAAAATTCCTGTTTATATTTTTACAGCTTTAAAGAAAATTCGATCGTGATCATTTTCTACTTTTTCATCTCCAAATTCACCACTTATTTCGATGTCGGAGAAACCAGACGCTTCAAGCCACTTTACATAGCTAGCAACTGGGTAAGTTTTTTGTTGATGGTCTTCGTCAAAACGTTCATATAAACCATCTTCTCTTTGAACAAAGAAAGTTAAGGTATGTTCTACACTGTATGGTTCTTCACCTGGTGTACAATACCACATATAAGAAAGGTCTTCATGATTTTCTCCAAATAATTGATCATAAAATATTTCTTCTACCTTATAAGTAGAATGAACATCAAATAAAAAAGTCCCACCTTCTTTTAAGGTACTGTACACCCTCTCAAAGGTTTGTTTTACATCATTTTCAGACTTCAAATAATTTAATCCATCGCAAAAGAGTGTAACCCCATCTAGGTCATGAAAGCCTGATAAGCTTCTCATATCTTGACATACAAAAGGAATTTGTAACTTTTTCTCCCTTGCTTTTTTCTCTGCAATTGCAAGCATTTCATTCGACAAGTCTGAACCAGAAAGCTTGTAACCTGCTTCCTGTAACATCATTGTGAAAGTTCCTGTCCCACAACCAACATCTAAAATAGATGCTCCTTTTCGTAAATACTTTTCTGTATATGTGATCCAACGATCATATGGAGCATCTTCCATTAAAATATCATATAAAGACGCAAACTGTTCGTAAGCCATAATTACTCCCTTATAAATAACTTAGCTTTTCAGCCAAAATAGGAAACCCTAGCTAAAACACCCACATTTTTGGGTTCTAAAGTAACCTATCTTATAATAATATCCTTAGTTGCCGTGATCATCACTACATAACATAAAGGACCTTCATAATTAGGTCTTTTACGGATTAACCAATTGCTCAATATTTACCTCAGATGCATCGCCCCAAAGCTTTTCAAGATTGTAGTATTCACGTTCCTCTTTATGAAATATATGAACGATAACATCATGAAGGTCAATTAACACCCAGCGTGACTCATCAAAGCCTTCTAAGCGTTTTAACTCAATACCTGCTTCTTGTGCTTGGTCTTTTATTTCCTTTGCAATCGCTTCAACTTGACTTTCTGAATTCCCGTGACAAATAACAAAGTAATCAGCGATAAGACTTATTCCTTCCATATCAAGTGCAATGATATTATTTGCTCTTTTGTCGTCTGCTGCTTTTACTGCTAAATTTAACGTATTATTTTTATGCATAAATGCTTCATAACCTCCTATTTCATTTGTTTGCAAAATAATTGTAAGCCTCGAATGTATCAGGATATACCGGCTGTTCCTTTTTCACTAAAAATTGTATTGTATTACGCAGAGCATAAAAGCATGCTTTATCTAGATCTTTTTCAGCAACCGTGCGCACTTCTTCTACACCGGGAAAAGTTCTTCCTGGTTCAATATAATCGGCTATAAAAATGATTTTTTCAAGTAAAGTCATTTCTTTTCTTCCTGTTGTATGGTATGTGATTGCTAAAAGGATGTTTTCATCTTCAATTTGAAGTTCCTTTTTTACATATAATGCTCCAACAAAAGCATGAAGAATTTCATTTCCATAATCCAGCAATTGATTCGGCAAGCTTTTTTCCATTTGTATCGAACGTCTCATTTCCTCGGTCGGACGATATTTAGCATAGTCATGCAAAATTGCTGCTAACCTTGCTTCCTTAATATTAGCGCCATATTTTCTAGCTAACGTTTCCGCTTCATCAGTAACACGTAGCGTATGTTCATATCGTCGGGTTTTTAATGCATGTTTTACTGCTTCAAGTGCCTCTATTTCATTCATATAGTTTTAACTCCTTTATGAACTTGTACACTTCATCTGTTAACAAAAATTTATTGAACATACTTGTATTTATATTTTCACGAATATATGAAGAAGAAACATCAATTGTAGGACCTTCCACAAAATGGATATGGTCATTCGAACGTTGTTTTGGGAATGGATAATTCGGCCTTTCAATAACAATGAATGAAACGAGTTGTTGTAGTCGTTCACTTTCATGCCATGTTGGCAACGTTTCTAAACTATCTCCTCCAATGATAAAATAAAACGTATGATCAAGGTGCTTTTTTTGTAAACGTTCAATCGTTTCGACGGTAAAAGATGGCCCTTCTCTTTCAAATTCAACATTGCATACACAAAAACCATCGTGCTTCTTTGTCATTAAACTCACTAAAGATATTCGATCTTCATCAGACGTATCACTTTTCCGTTTTTTATGAGGAGGGATTCGGTTAGGCATCCACCACACTTCATCAAGCTCCATTTGAAGCCGTGCTTGTTCTGCAATAAGCAAATGACCGATGTGAGGTGGATCAAATGTCCCTCCTAAAATCCCAACTTTTTTCATAAGCTACCCTCACTTTAAGGTAATTCAATCTTCTTTTGTTCTTCCGACTCTTTATAGAAAATAATCGTATTACCTATCACTTGTACGACGTTTGCATCAGCACCCTTTTCAATTGCTTCTGCTACTTCATATTTATCCTCATCACAATTTTGCAAGATACTTACTTTAATTAGTTCTCTTGCTTCAAGTGCATCATCAACTTGCTTAATTAAATTTTCATTCACACCGCCTTTTCCTACTTGAAAGATCGGTTTAATTGAATGAGCTTCACTTCTTAAATATCGCTTTTGTTTATTCGTTAACATCGTTATTTTACGCCTCCTAAATTTTTTAACACAGTATCTTTCATCACTTTTATCGGTGCTTCTTTATCAAACCACTTTTCAAAAGCAAGTGCTCCTTGATAGACAAACATGTCAACACCGTTCATAATATTTGCGCCTTTTTTCTCTGCTTCGCATAAAAACCTCGTTTGAAAAGGATTGTAAATCAAATCACTAACGAATGATCCTTTACTTAATTTCTCTAAAGAGATTGGCATTTTTTCAATATCTGGTGTCATACCAATTGAGGTTGTATTAATGATAATATCAAATTCCGTCAACCTTGCTTGAGCAATCCCCAATGTCATCGCTTCTGACTGCGTATATGGTGAACAAATAAGTGACAACCCTTCCGCTTTAGAAAGAGTACGGTTGGTAATTCCGATCGTTTCCACTCCACTTTTTGCAAGGGATAAAGCGACTGCTTTCGATGCTCCTCCTGCACCAATTATGAGAACTCGTCTATTTGTAAGCGATGTTCCAAGTCGATTAATTAAGGACTTTACATACCCTTCACCATCTGTGTTATATCCTATTAGTGTCCCTCCATCATTTACGATCGTATTAACCGCTCCGATCTCTTTTGCTAGCGGGTCAATATGATCTAAGTATTGGATAACACTCACTTTATGTGGAATCGTCACATTCAAACCCTTTAACCCAAGGCCTTTCACACCATCTATTGCCGCCTTTAACTCGTTCGATTCAACATGAAATGCATGATAGGTATAATCCAACCCTAATTCATCATAGGCAGCTTTATGCATTATAGGTGATAGAGAATGTGAGATTGGTGAGCCAATCACTCCCAGAACTGTTTCCATGTCTATTTCCCCTTTATCGATTCGGAATCGTTTAAAAGATAGATGGGCGTGTACTTACATTTACGCCTTCAGGTGCATGTGTGCGAACACGTCCGTTTGCACCATGAATCGTTACCCAACCTAGTCCAGAAAAAACGATGTCTTGCTTTTCTTCATGGATCTTCCATTCTTTGCCCTCAAATGAAGGAAACATTTTCACGTTCTCTTCAGAAGGAGGTGATAACAATTGTCCGTGATGCTTGTCTAATAGTTCATCAGCTTTTTCTAATTTTGTACGATGAACATTCAAGTCATTAGATAAGTACACGACAAACGATAAATTTTCTCCTTCAAGGTAATCGATACGGCCTAAACCGCCAAAGTATAAAGATTGGCCAGGTTGCAATTGAAAAACACGTGGTTTAATTTCTTTTTTTGGGGTAATCACTTTTAATTCATTTTTATCTAATAAGTGAGCCATTTGATGATGATTGATAATTCCTGGTGTATCGTATAATGACGATCCGTCATCTAATGGTACGTCAATCATGTCTAACGTTGTTCCAGGAATATTAGACGTTGTTATCATAAGCTCTTCATCAGCCCCAAATTCCTTAAGGAGACGGTTTATAAACGTAGATTTACCTACATTTGTACAGCCAACAATATAAACATCACGACCATCGCGCAGTTCCTCAATCAAGTTAGCAGTTTCAATAACCCCTTCACCAGTCCCGGCACTCATTAAGTGTACATCAGCAGGCTTTAATCCATATTCTTTGGCGGCCCATTTCATCCATTGAATAACTTTGGGCCTTTTTACAGACTTCGGTAACACATCGACTTTATTACCGACAAGAAGGACCGGGTTCTTTCCAACAAACCTGTGTAATCCAGGAAGCCAACTGCCATCAAAGTCAAAGATGTCAACGACTTTTACAATTAGCGCCTTCTTATGACTTAATGTATTTAATATTTTTAAAAAATCATCGTCTGTTAATGAAACATCTTGTACTTCATTATAATGTTTCAAACGAAAACAGCGTTGGCAAATGACTACATCTCGCTCCAACGCCGATTTAGGGGTATACCCTATTTCATTTTTATCTTCTGTCTGGACTTTAACTCCACAGCCAGAGCAAATTATTTCTCTTCTTTCTCGATTGTCCATTTGATCAACCCCTTTTTCTTCATCTGACGAAAGACGACCCTCTCTAATCTGCGGTTTATTTTCGTAAAGAAACCATCAGTTTGCGCGACAGGTACGACAAGAACTGTATGAAAACCAGTACGGTTTCCCCCAAGTATATCGGTGAGAAGCTGGTCTCCAATTACAACCGTTTCGCTATGTTTTAAATTTAATATTCTACAAGCAGTCTTAAATGCTCTGCTCATTGGCTTTTTTGCACTATGAATAAACGTAATATTATGAGGGTCAGCAAAGTGTTTGACTCTTTTTTCATTATTATTAGATACAATAACAATTTCTAAGCCTTCTGACCTTACATACTCAAACCACTCAATTAATTCTTCCGTGGCATCTGGCCTGTCCCATTCAACCAGTGTATTATCTAAATCAGTTATGATTCCCTTTATTCCTTGTTCTTTTAATTCACTGATCGAGATTTCATAAATTGATTTCACGTATTGATCAGGAATGAAACGCTTTAACATGAATTTTCCCCCAATTCGATTGAAACAATCAAAATAACAATAATGTATATCATACCTTTATTTTCCTTAGCGTTCAAATGTTTTAATAACACATGTTTGAGTTCTATTTTAATAATGAAAAAGTAAAAAAAATAAATATGATAAAAATTTTTCGACAATTCTAGACAAATGGTAATTTATGTGGATAAGTATATACACATAGTCAACGTATAAAATATCACCTTTTCTTCATTTTATATACAGACAATCCACAGTTTATCCACTTCGAATGTGGATAAAGCAGAATTTGTGAAGCCTTACAATACATGGTAATATCAAAACGAATCAATGGTCAGAACACTAAAAACTGCTAATAACAAAAAATATAATATGATCAATTTTAGTCTATTGAGTCACGAACATCGTTACCTAGAACAAAATGTATTTCGTACTTAATTCATGCATGTTTTATTGAAGTTTGTCGAAAGAGACTGTAACACTTATTGACAAGTCCGAAAGATTCGTTAAGTGATGTATTATCGTCAAGTCCTAAAAGCAAATCCACTCCTGTTTTATCTACGTATTGCACGGAGTCACTCTGTTGAGGCACTTATACTTTAATCCTTGGATGAGGTTCTTAAAGTATTAAAAAAACGAAAAAATGAACATCATTCTTTCGTTAGTAAAGGGCGTTGATATGATTTTTTCAGTACAAGCTATTGATTGTTCGACAAGTCATGACCGACCTCTAAAAATGTCCGTTGCTAAGAAACTAAAACATTTTCGAATTTAGGTTTTTAATCGAGGAGGTGAAGCTGCCATGAGGCGGCAATATGGTATGAAACTACTTTCAGATGACCTGTTAATTGAGACTTACCATAAGGCAAGAGAATTAAACTTATCGGAGGATTTCCTCTCCCTCATTCAAGAAGAATTAGAGAGAAGATCAATGAAGGAAAAGCAGTCAGCGCGGTCCACAATCTTTCAATAACATAGAATTGCTTTTAATCGCCATTTTTGTCTACTTGAATATACTCTCGTGGTTGAAATTTAATATCCTCTAAACGATCCTCCATAAAGAAGAAACCACGAATCCCATCATCATCAAGTTGTCGTTCAACAATTTGATTTGTTGATTGGATATGAAAAGGTGTGGCAACAGCAACTAATCCAATAAAAATGCATGCAGAATATAAATATACACGTTTTTTCAACCGTATCACCTCTTGTATTAGGATGATACGGTTATCTTTTTTTTATACAAATACGTGTAATTTTTCCTTAAATTAGGATACTAAAGGATGTAATACGAATAAAAGTTAAACCATATTAACCCGTTTCAAAAAAATTTTTTATGATTTTTGTACAGTTTCTACATATTTAATAATTTTTTAAAAACCATAAAACAAGCATGTCACAAAGGATGCAAGGAAAATATATTTATATTATAATTTTACTTGCGTTTAAAATGGGATGATATCAAATAAAACCAAAAGTGGTGTTTTTATGAAAGTTTAAAAAGGAGGTAAACAACTTGTCAGAGTTTCACTTGCTACACATTTTAGTTTTAGCACCCTTTATTATGGCGATATTCGTACCTTTTTTGTATAAAGGGTTTCGTCATATTCACACAGGATGGTTTGTTCTAGTCCTTCCTCTTGTATTATTCATTTATTTATTGCAGTTCCTCCCAATCGGAGGTCCGATGGAGACGCTAGAATATACAATTCCTTGGGTGCCTTCTTTAGGAATTAATTTTACGATTTACTTAGATGGTTTGAGTCTCCTTTTTGCATTGTTAATTACCGGAATAGGTACTTTAGTCGTCCTTTATTCGATTTACTACATTGCAAACAAAAAAGACGAACCATTGAACAACTTTTATGTATACTTACTAATGTTTATGGGTGCCATGCTCGGCGTTGTCTTATCAGATAACTTAATTGTTATTTATGTGTTTTGGGAGTTAACGAGCTTAGCATCTTCTTTACTTATCGCTTATTGGTTCCATAAAGAAAAATCCCGTTATGGTGCACAAAAATCCATGCTCATCACCGTAACTGGTGGATTCGCGATGCTTGCTGGTTTCTGTTTGCTTTATATTATGGCAGACTCTTTCAGTATTCGTGAAATTATTGCACAAGCAGATGTTATTATTCAAAGTCCATTATTTGTACCAGCAATGCTTCTCGTATTACTCGGTGCATTTACAAAGTCTGCACAATTCCCTTTCCATATTTGGTTGCCAGATGCGATGGAAGCACCAACACCAGTTAGTGCTTACCTTCACTCAGCGACGATGGTAAAAGCGGGGATTTATTTAGTTGCCCGTTTAACACCTGTTTTTGGTGGGGCTCAAGAGTGGTTCTGGTTACTAACAGGCTTTGGTTTAATGACGTTGATTTGGGGGTCTGTCTCTGCCATAAGGCAGACTGACTTAAAAGCAATTCTTGCATTTTCAACAATCAGTCAGCTAGGCTTAATTATGTCTTTACTAGGTTTAGGCTCTGCTGCTGTGCATTACGATTATGCTGATGTAGAAATGCTTTATGCTACAGCGACATTAGCTGCAGTATTCCACCTGATTAACCATGCAACCTTTAAAGGTAGCTTGTTTATGATTGTCGGAATCGTGGACCATGAAACAGGCACACGGGATATCCGTCGCTTAGGTGGATTAATGACAATCATGCCAATAACATTTACCATTTCATTAATTGGTGTTGCATCAATGGCAGGTTTACCACCGTTTAATGGATTCTTAAGTAAAGAAATGTTCTTTACTGGGGTATTAAACGCAACAACGTTAGACATCTTTAACGTGCAAACGTTTGGATTCTTATTCCCGGTCATCGCATGGGTGGCAAGTGTCTTTACGTTCGTATACTGTATGATCATGTTCTTTAGAACATTTACTGGAAAATACCAGCCTGAAAAACTTGAAAAAAAAGCTCACGAAGCACCAATTGGCTTACTTATTTCACCAATTGTTCTTGCTTCACTCGTAGTTATTTTTGGGTTATTCCCTAACTTACTTGCATACACGATTATTGAGCCGACCATGCAATCCATTTTACCGAATATCCTTGATGAAGGTGAACGCTTCTATGTAAACATTTATCACTGGCATGGCTTAAATACAGAGCTATTTATGACTGCTGGTGTCGTGATGTTTGGTATGCTCGTTTTCCTTAATTTAAAACGTTGGCAAGAAGCGACGTTCTTCTTAAAAGAAAGAGACCCGTTAAACGCAATTTACGACAATGGATTAGATGGATTAATTGCAGGATCAAAACGTGTGACAAATGTTCAGTTAACTGGATTATTACGTGATTACTTTGCATATTCAATGGTGTTTATCATCCTCTTATTAGGGTGGACGATCTTTAAATACGATGCATTTGCAATCGATCTAACAAATGTTGCACCAATCTCACCTTATTTATGGATAATTACACTTGTCATGATCGCAACGACAATCAGTATTCCATTTATTAACCACCGTGTGACAGCAATTATTGCTGTTGGGGTAATCGGCTTTTTACTTGCACTTCTATTCGTGGTGTTTAGAGCTCCAGATTTAGCCCTTACGCAACTACTTGTTGAAACAGTGATGGTTGTATTATTCTTGCTCTGTTTTTACCACTTACCAGAGCTTCGAAAAGAGAGTTTTAAGCCTACGTTTAAAATGACAAATTTAGTCATCTCTATTGGAATGGGTGCTATTGTTACGATCATCGCACTAAGTGCGCATGCGATGAGACATGCTGAAGGATTCGATCGAATCTCACGTTTCTTCGAAGAAAATTCTGCATCATTAGCAGGCGGTTACAACATGGTTAATGTCGTCCTTGTTGACTTCCGTGCGATTGATACACTGTTAGAAGTGTTAGTGCTTGGTATTGCAGCTTTAGGAATTGTTTCACTCGTTAAGCTGAAAGTGAAAGGAGGACAGGACGTATGAAAACGAACAACATAATGCTCCATACGATTACTCGGGTCGTTTCATTTATCATCCTATCCTTCTCTATCTATTCATTCTTTGTAGGGTTTGACAACCCAGGGGGAGGATTTATCGGAGGATTAATGACTGCAGCTGGTCTCCTTCTCTTATACATTAGTTTTGATATTAAAAAGATAAAAAAAGCAATCCCCTTCGATTATTCAGCAATCATTGCTTGGGGATTAATAATCGGTATCGGAACAGGGATATACAGTATGTTCCTCGGTTATCCGTTCTTAACCCAGTTTCATGACTACTTCTCTGTACCGATTTTAGGAGAGTTGAAATTAAAAACTGCACTACCTTTTGACTTAGGAATTTATTTAGTCGTAGTTGCAGTAGCATTGTTATCAATCTTGACGATTGCGGAGGATGATACGTAATGGAAATATTAATGATTATTTTAGTTGGGGTTATCGTCTCCGTAAGTACGTATTTACTATTAACGAAAAGCTTACTAAGAGTTGTACTTGGGATCATGCTTTTATCACATGCTGCCCATTTACTTTTTATAACTTTGGCTGGGCTAAAGGAAGGTGCCCCACCGCTTTTAGGGGAAGAAGCAGCATCTTATGCCGACCCTTTACCTCAAGCACTCGTCTTAACAGCGATTGTTATTGGATTCGGGGTAACTGCTTTTCTACTTGTTCTTTCTTATCAAACTTATAAAGCGCACAAAACAGATGATCTTGATAAATTAAGGGGTAGTGCCGATGAATAATATAGTATTGCTCCCAGTCTTGATACCTTTTCTTATGGGTGCCATCCTAATTTTATTTAGAAAACAGTTACCCATACAACGGTATGTAAGTGGAATAACAGCATTATCTCTCGTTGTTATCTCTATTTACATGACGTATGTAATCTTTCAAGACGGGATAATCACAGTTGAATTAGGGAATTGGCCCGCACCGTTTGGAATCGTGCTAGTTGGAGATTTATTCGCTTCAATTATGGTTGTTTTAGCGAGTATCGTGGCAGCATCCTGCTTATTCTTTGGTTTTTTAACCCTCCACCACGATAGAGAGAAGTATTATTACTATCCATTTTTCTTCTTCTTAATTACGGGGGTAAACGGGTCGTTCTTAACAGGGGATATTTTTAACCTTTTCGTATTTTTTGAGGTTATGCTTCTATCATCCTTTGTATTAATTGTTATGGGCCGAACAAAATATCAACTTCGTGAATCTTTTAAGTATGTTGTGATTAGTACATTTGGCTCAATGTTGTTTGTTATCGCAGTTGGACTTCTTTACTCGGTCACTGGAACACTTAATTTTGCACACCTTGCAGAACGAATTAGTGAAGTTGAAGAAGGCGGTCTATTAACTGTCATTGCGATTTTATTTCTCATTGTATTTGGTTTAAAAGGTGCACTAGTACCACTTCATTTCTGGTTACCAAATGCATATTTCGGTCCTCCGACAGCCGTTGCAGCATTACTCGGTGGACTTCTTACAAAAGTTGGGGTTTACTCGATTATGCGAACGAATACGTTAATCTTTACGCATGATCAAGACTTTACACTAAATATAATATTGATTTTAGCAGGGGTAACGATGTTTATCGGTGTTATTGGAGCAGTATCCAAGTTTGACTTCAAGAAAATCTTAGCCATTCATATCATTAGTCAGGTCGGCTATATGATTATGGGTCTAGGGATTTTCACACCACTTGCGATTGCTGGTTCGATTTACATTATCGCTCACAATATGATTGTTAAAACTGCCTTGTTCTTATTCTGCGGAGCGACTGAAAAAGTGACCGGTACAACAAACTTAAAGAAAATGAGCGGACTATTAAAGACACACCCACACCTTGGCTGGCTGTTCTTTGTTGCAGCAATATCTTTAGCAGGTATTCCACCGTTGAGTGGTTTCTTCAGTAAATTTGCCCTTGTTTTAGGTGGTCTTGAAGAACAACGATATATCATTGTTTTTGTTAGCTTAGTTGTTGGGTTATTAACGCTATTCTCAATGGTTAAAATCTTTATGTATGTGTTCTGGGGTTCACCATCACTTACTCCAGAAGAAGCAAAGCAGCGTAAAGTAGGAAAACTCTTACTTCCAGGAATCCCTCTTGTAATCATTAGTTTTGTCATGGGGGTTGCTGCAGAACCAATATTCGTCATTTTATTCGAAGCTGCAGAGCAAATGTTAGACCCATCAATCTATATTAATTCTGTACTTAAGGAGTAGGTAATATGGCATTTCAAATCCTGCTTAACATTGGTATTGCGCTTATATGGATGTTGCTTAAAAATAACTTTACAGGGATTGAGTTTTTCTATGGATATCTAGTAGGTTTACTACTCTTATTCGTTTTACGCCGCTTTTTGGTGTATGACTTCTACCTACGCAGAGTATATGCGTTTATTAAACTTATTGTTCTGTTTGTTTATAAGCTCATCCTCTCCAATATTGATGTCATAAAAATTGTATTAAGTCCAAAAATGGACATTCAACCAGGGATTATTGCAGTTCCAACTGAATTGGAAACAGAATGGGAGATCACCCTTCTAGCAACGTTAATTTCATTAACACCTGGAACGCTTTCTATGAATTTTTCTGAAGATGGAAAAACAATATTTATTCATTTCATCCATGTAACAGATAAGGAAGAAGCAATTAAGGAAATCCACGATTCATTCCAAAAGGCAATTATGGAGGTGACGCAATAATGTTAGCAATCGTAAGTCAGGTCATTCTTATTGTCATGTCTCTCTCCATATTAGTATGTTTCTTTCGCGTCATAAAAGGACCGACGATGTCTGATAGAATTGTTGCCTTAGATACTGTCGGAATTAACTTAATCGGTTTTATTGGGGTACTCATGATCCTTCAAGAAACCATCGCCTATGCAGATGTTATTCTTGTTATTGCTGTTTTAGCCTTTATCGGATCTGTAGCACTTGCGAAATTTATTGAGGGAGGTGTAGTCCTTGATCGAGATCGTCATTAGTATATTTATTATTCTCGGTGGATTTTTAAGTCTTCTAGGTTCTATTGGACTACTTCGCTTCCCTGATGTTTATTCAAGGCTTCATGCAGCAACAAAAAGTGCCACACTCGGTGTCATTACGATCATGATTGGTACTTTCCTATATTTCTTGGTTGTCGAAAACTTATTTGCTGGAAAGATTTTATTAGCCATTCTTTTTGTCTTTTTAACAGCTCCTGTTGCTGGTTTAATGATTTCACGTTCAGCATATAATGTCGGCGTTAAATTATGGCATAAAAGTGGGCAAGATGACCTTGGAGAGGCTATAAAGAAAGCAGAGAAACAAAAAGGTCAATCTAATTAATCATTACAACCCTTGCTATCATTTGATAGCAAGGGTTTTTCAATGCTACCCTTTAACTAAGTAATCATGTGGAAGAACGAGATTCGATGGTACCAATAGCTGTTCGGCTCGCGGAAACTGAGAAACTCGTCCCCGGAACCGGTTTCATGCCGCAAAGCTAACCTTTTGATTTCACAAAAATACACTCGATTGCACCTCTACGCACAAGTGCGACATCCGTTCATACTTCACTTCGTTTGCATTCACGGTGTCTTCTTTGCACCTCTACGCACAAGTGCGACATCCGTTCATACTTCACTTCGTTTGCATTCACGGTGTCTTCTTTGCACCTCTACGCACAAGTGCGACATCCGTTCATACTTCACTTCGTTTGCATTCACGGTGTCTTCTTTGCCGCGGACAAGGCTTCAGCTAATTGGGGAAAAGCACCCAATGGATCTTCAGCGCTTGCTTTTCCCGTTGGCGTCTCGTGATTTTTGAAAATCAACAAATAAGGTTAACAGAGCAAAGGATAATAAATACATCGGCCCTTTCGTGTCTCTTCCTTCTAATAAGTTTCTTTAGTTAGTTAGAAGAAAGTGAATTGTGACAATACATTTGAACGTAAATTGAACAAAGACGCTTCACGGTCTATTTTCCTTAGTTATATCATACTAATGAACCGAAAAGGAAAGGGGTAGTCAGATGAAAACGATTGAGTACTCTATAGTCATTCATAAACCTGTTCATGAAGTTTTTCAATACGTAGAAGATTTAAGTAAACGCCCAAATTGGGAGAGCGGAGTTGTTAAAGCTAAAGTAATAAATGGTAACAACTATGAAAAAGGGGCTACCTTACAAGTAACAAGTAAAATCGTTGGTAAAAAGGTCGTTGCTGAAGCTGATGTCGTTGAATTTGAGGAAAATCAGAAAACAGAATGTGTAGCAAATAAACCATTCACTCATATTATCACCAACATTTATGAACCACTCTCTAATGAATCTACACGTCTTATACGAAAAGGGACGGCTGATCCTGATGAAGTGAAAAAGTTCTTCAAATTTGCGACACCTATGGTTATGAAAATGATGGAGAAAAACTTAAAGGAAACTAGTGAGACGTTAAAAGAACAACTCGAAAAAAAACTTGTTGATTAAAAAAAGACATAATAAAAGATTAAGTAATTCCGTTTTCGAGGAGAAAAAACGATAATTCCAAAAGAACAAGATGTTTGACATGTTGGCTTTTTTATAAGTGCTTTTAATAAGATAATCACTCGAATCCGTTTCAGGCGGACGCTTTCCGCGGGCAATGCTTCAGCCTCCTCATTCGCTATAAGCGTACTCATTGCGGGGTCTTCTGCTATTGCTTTTCCCGCTGGAGTCGCCGCCTTTCACTTCTTCGATTTATAAATTCAATGGGAAAACAACCTCGATTTATCAAGGAACTTTGCTTTATATAACGAAATTAGAACTAAAAATATCACTTCAAATAATATCTAACTAATAATTATTATTCATGCACTAAAATGGCTTCTAAATAGTATGTTATTTCTTATAGAACTACCTGAAAAATCTTTTTATTCCAACAATGATTACGGCCAACGAAATGTACCACCAGTGACATAGTTCTTACCACTGAATGACAAAGAATGTACCAGTAAGTGCCAAGGTATTTACCACTTCACCTTCTGTATAATTATTGAGCACACCTGCGGGTGTGCCATTATTTATGTAGGAGGTATTTTTGTATGATTCATTATCGAAAGATTTTGGAATTGCACGATGAGGGGATTAGCCTTAGGGGCATTACCGCAAGTACAGGTAACTCTCGTCAAAAAGTAACAGAGGTGATTAACCTAGCCGAAAAAAAGGGTTTAGTTTGTCCGTTAGAGGAAGAAATGACGGATAAATGGATTGAGGAGTTTCTTTTTCCAGAGAAAACATTAGAAGCTTCTGGCCGGCAACCATTGAACTTTGATTATATTCATGAAGAGTTGGCCAAGCCTAATGTGACACTTTCACTTCTTCATCATGAGTATGAAGCTGAATGTCGAGCGAATCAAAAGATTCCTTATTCGTACCGGAGTTTTTTGCGTCACTATAGTAGATACGCTGACAAGTACAAAGCTACATTGCGTATACGCAGAAAACCAGGCGAGATAATGGAAGTTGATTGGGCAGGGTCCACAGCCTTCATCATTGATAGAGATACTGGGGAGAAGGTTAAAACGTATGTTTTCGTTGCGACACTACCGTGTAGTCAATTCTCCTATGCGGAAGTAACCTTATCGATGGATTCACAGTCATGGATTACTGCTCACAATAATGCGTATAAGTATTTTGGAGGCTCTACGCAAATTGTAGTACCAGACAATCTTAAAACGAGTGTGACAAAACATACCACTCGTGAATTGATTTTAAATCCTACTTATAGGGAAATGGCTGACTACTACAATACGGTTGTAATGCCTGCGCGGGTTCGTACCCCAAAAGATAAGGCAAGTGTTGAAGGGTCTGTTGGAGTTATCTCTACATGGATTATCGCAGCACTAAGAAATACACATTGTTTTAGTATTGATGAATTGAACGAGGAAGTTCGGAAGAAATTAGAGGAATTCAATCAGCGTCCTTTTACTCGGAAAAAAGGATCTCGTTTATCAGCATTTGAAGAAGAGGAGAAATTTGCCCTTTCTCCCCTTCCAGTTGCACCATATAAAATGTCTGAATGGAAAAAAACAAAAGTACGTCCTGATTATCATCTTTCCATCGAGAGCATGTTTTATTCTGTACCCTACGAATATATTAATCGAGAAGTAGAGGTGAAGCTTTCAGATCACCTCGTTGAAGTCTTTTTCAATCATATGCGTGTGGCATCACATAAACGATTATACGGGAAGTTTGGACAATCTTCCACCATTCGTGATCACATGCCTGATAATCATAAGTTATACGTGGATCAAACGCCAGAGGCTGCAATGGAATGGGCTGAAAGTATCGGAGCATCAACCTTGAGCGTCGTACGCTATCTTTTAGATACTTCACAAAATGAAAAACAAGCATTACAGTCCATATTTTCATTGAAAAAAGCTGAGCGCCGTTATACTAAATATGAAATTGAACGTGCATGTAAAATGATCATTTCTATGACTAAAAGACCAACGGTCAAAAGTATTCAAACGATTTTAAAGAACAATAAAAAGAATGATGCCGAGCAAGAGTTGAAACGTCAAACAGACATCAGCAAAAATAATCATGGCTTCACGCGAGGAGCTTCTTACTATGGGGGAACGGATAAATGATGAATGAACAAACACTAACTAAATTACACGAAATGAAATTAAGCGGAATGGCGGAAGCTTATAAGGAACAATCATCAAATAAAGAATTTCAAAAGATGAGTTTCGAAGAACGTTTTAGTTTACTCGTCGATTTAGAACATTCCCGTCGTAAGAGTAATAAGCTCCAACGCTTGATTAAGACAGCAACTTTTTTGAATTCAAATGCATGTATTGAAGATTTGGAATATCATGAAGATCGAAGACTAGATAAAGATTTGATATTAAAACTGGCCGGCTGTACCTATATCCAAGACAGTCACAATATCATATTGAAAGGACCTACTGGTTCCGGTAAAACATTTTTGGCAACGGCTTTTGGAGTATCTGCTTGTCGTCAATTTTATAATGTTAAATACATTCGCTTACCGGAATTATTGGATGAACTGTCTCTCGCAAAATTAGCGGCAGACGGCAGCTATCGGAAATTGATCAAAAAATATAAGAAAGTAGATTTACTCATCCTTGATGAATGGTTACTGACAGATCTATCAACGGATGAAGCAGCAATCCTATTAGAAATTACAGAATCTCGTCATAAAGCTGCTTCGACGATTTTCTGTTCACAAATTGACCCTAGTGGATGGCACATAAAGTTAGGGAATGAAACAATTGCGGAAGCAATTCTTGATCGTATTATCCATGACTCCTATCAAATTCTGATAGACGGAGATGTTTCTATGCGTGAGCGTCATGGATTAGGTGGGTAAGTTGAAGATGGCGACTCTAACGAGAAAGGAACTGCGAAAGATAGAAGAATACTATTATTGGAGTGGATACAAAGCCTGGTATCCATTTCCTAAAGAACTCAAAGCAGAGCTTTTGAGTGTCTATGGTGAGGAGCCTTTTCCTCATACATGGACGGAGCAGGATATTTGGCAGGGTTCAAGAAACTGTGTTGGTGATTTGCAAAAATATCGGCAATAAAGCTCTATTTTCATTTTATATCTCAAACTGTTATCCTGTAAAAGTCGACAATTTAAATTCTGTTTGAATGGGGAGGATTATATGAAACTCTTATCCGTAATTTTGCTTTTGATACCTGCTCCTTTTTTATTTCATTTTTATGAATACAATTTAAACGGTGAAGGTTCGTTATTAGTGGTGTTTTCATTACTATATATAGTAATAACTGGTATCTTGTTTAGCCGTCATAAATTCTTCAATTTCATTTCAATAAATTGTATCACCTTATTCTTATCATTGTTGTTAACATGGATTTTCATTCCTGATGATTCTACTTGGTTCAAGCCGGTAAATAAGGAAATAGCCGTTGTATTTGTTTGGGTACTTTTCTTGATAGGTCAGATATTTATAAGGTTTATTGCTAAAAAACTATTTGATTTTAACAAATATGGTAAATAATTTCGAATTTTACATTTATTTTAAATTATGCTAAGGTTTGGGCTAATCATAAATTAGGAGGAATATAATGCGTCACTTTAAGTTTTTGTTACTATTCTTGTTTTCTGTAGGTTCTGTATTTTTTGTAAGTAATAACTTTGCCCAGGCTACAGAACTCGGTTCGTTCACGGAGGAAGATTTTAAAGAGGCACAAGAGTTAGGTATCTACGATGAAAGTATGACCTATGAAGAATTTGTTGAACTTGAGGAAGAAAATCAAAGACACTATGAAAAATTAAAATCTGATGAAGATGAGATAACAATTCAATCCTACTTTCCAAGGGTTGGGGATGTCTTAACAACGAGCAGTTCATCATCTTTTGGATTAACTGGACATAATGGAGTAGTTGTTGCAGGGGGAGATATTCTTCATTTTCCTGGAATGGGACAAAGTATAGAAACTATCACTTGGAATGAATGGATTAATGAATATCCTGAAACCAGAGTAGATCGTCCTAGCTTATCCGTTGGACATGATGTGAATTACTGGCTTACTACTAATATAATGGGAACAGATCCTGATTATGGAACAGGTGGAAGTCTAGATTCACTAGATCCAAACTATTGTTCTAAATTAGTATGGCAAGGATTTTATAACACAGGTCATGCACAGTGGGTCAGTAGTGGACTTATATTACCTTATAGTTTAATAGATCACATTACTGTACCAACTTCTGTGGTTTACAATACTATGTAGACTCTAAGGGATAAAATTTAGGTATACGTATGACGTGCTTGTACGAACACATACGCTGTACTATAATCATATCACAGTCGGTAATACATGTAATAATGTTCGTGTTTGGCACAGTGGTCGCATAGGCAAACCTTTGGTGTAGGCTCGTCGCGTCTTGTCGCCATTATTCGCGAAAAAAATAAACCCCACTCTATAATTTAAAAGAGGGGTTTATTTTAATTTAGAGAATTAACAAAGGGTGAGCTGCTGCACAGCTGGTTCTCCCTCATAGCGTTTTTCAATATCCTCGTTGAGTTTTTGCAGTTCAGTGTTTTTGAAATCAATGCGGGCTTCCATCAAACGCAACTTTTCTTCATTTGGATATTCATCTGAAGAAATGATCGTTTTTAACTCGATTACAGCATCCAGCTGAATACGGTCGCGTAACTCGGCCTTGTGTTCTTTGATTGTCTGATTTTCTGTGTCTAGCATAGGAAATCGCTCCTTTTATAATGTTCGTTTTTTTTTCCTCATTAATGATAAAGAACTACTTTGATAACAAATCTAACTAATTGAACGTAAAAAAGTCCTACAAGATTATTAAAATATTAATCTGTAGGGCTTTTTTATTCAATGGTAAACGCATTGGCGTTGTGTGGTAAAATGCTTGTCATTCGGTGGTAAAAAACATGGCGAGAGTGGTACATTCGAGTGGCCGTAATCAAACAAAAACAAAGAAGATAAGCTTAAACGAATTACGTCCCCATTGTGTTGTTATTTACGATTTTCACCCTTTAAACGGAACTACTAAAAAAATATGGCTGTCTCTTTTTGATCCTGAGGCAGCCATAAATAGCTTGTAACTTTGTAATTATATTCTTCCTTGAATAGGACAAGGCGTCCCTCAGTTACTCATCGCCGGCTCCGTCTTTTTTAACCGCCTCAGCTAGTAAGTCAACAATATGCACTGCACGCACTTTTCCTTGTAAGACTTCCCGCTCAATCCCTAACTTCATTTGCAGAAGGCAACCAGGGTTCGCTGTCACAATTGTTGTAGCATTTGTCGCTTTTGCATGGGCCATCTTATGATCAAGAATTTGCATAGACATTTCTTGTTCTACTAGATTATAAATCCCTGCAGAGCCACAGCATCTATCAGATTGCTTCATTTCAATATAGGTCACTCCTTCAATTGATTGAAGCAGTTTCCTTGGTGCTTCACTTGTTTTCATGACATTTCGTAAATGACAAGAATCTTGATATGTCACGACTTGTGGAGCTAATGCCATATCTGGCATTCCTACTTCATATAAAATTTCTGATATATCTTTCACCTTAGAAACGAATTTTTTAGCCCTATTCGTCCACTCCGGTTCATCTTTTAACAAATAATCATATTCAACTAATAACGCTCCGCACCCACCTGCATTGGAGACAATATAATCTATGCCTTCCATTTCAAATGCAAGAATATTTTTCTTCGCCATTTCTTTTGCTGAATCTTTTTCACCACTATGTGCGTGGAGTGCCCCACAACAATTCTGCCCTTTCGGAATGGCAATTTCACAGTTTGCTTTTTTTAATAAAAACAATGTAGCATCATTTGTTTCCATGAACATCGTATCCATAAGACAACCTGAGAAAAAAGCAACCTTTTTCTTTGGTACACCTTCAGCTTCAACATGTTTCGGTCGACGTCTCATTTTTCTAGGCGACGGAATGTCCGGTAAAACGCGTTCCATCATACTCAAGTGCTTACCTGCTATCTTTGTTAGCTTCGTCGTTTGCGCAAGCTTCTGAACACCACTCTTTTGATAAAACCACATGAGTCTTGTTAATGTTTTCATTCTATTTTGATGAGGAAATACGTGATCGAATACGACTCGCCTTAAAATTGATGTAGGCATAGAATGCTGCTTTTTTTCTTGAAGGATATCTCTAGCTTCCTCAAGTAAATGTCCATACTTTACTCCCGATGGACAAGCAGGTTCACATGCTCTACACCCTAAACATAAGCTAAGTTGCTTTTCAAAGTCTTCATCAGGTTCCATATTTCCATCAACGACTGCTTTCATTAGTGCGATCCGACCGCGTGGCGATGCGGCTTCATTTCCTTCAGTCTCACCGTATGTTGGACAAGCTGGTAAGCAAAATCCGCAACGCATACAATTCATCAGTTCATCATAGTTCATCCGCTCTTGAAAATCACGAACGACTTGATTTTTTCGTTCCTTTTCCATCGATGTCATTTTTTCACCACCACTCGTTTACGAGCCTCTTTTGCAAAGATCTTTCCAGGGTTCATAATATTGTTCGGGTCAAACGCCTGTTTAATCGCCTTCATTGCTTGAACCCCTTCTTCACCTAGCTTCCAAGATAAGTAGGGTGATTTCATGACACCAACCCCATGTTCGCCAGTAATCGTTCCTTCTAGTTCAATTGCTTTTTCAAAAATTTCTTCAAACGCGTTTTCAACCCGTTCCATTTCTTTTTTATCACGAGCATCTGTCATACATGTCGGATGTAAATTGCCATCCCCTGCATGACCGAATGTACAGATCCTTACTTTGTTTCGTTTTGCAATCCTTTCGATTTCTCTGACCATCTCAGCAATTTTTGAGCGTGGAACAGTTGCATCCTCTAAAATTGTCGTTGGCTTCATTCGCGCTAACGCAGATAAGGCAGCGCGTCTTGCTGCTGTAAGTGCCTCACCTTCTTCTGCAGTTTCTGCTACTTTTACAGCAAGAGCATTTTGTTCTTCACAAATGTCTGCAATCTTTTCAATATCTTTTTTTACAACTTCTTCAGGACCATCTTGTTCGATGAGCAAAATAGCCCCAACTTCAGTTGGTAACCCTATTTTTGCAAAGTCTTCAACAACTTGAACAGTAGGCTGATCCAAAAACTCAAGTGTTGCAGGGATGATGCGATTTGATATGATGTTAGACACTGCTCGCCCGGCTTCTTCTAACGAATCATAATATACAAGCATCGTTTTTTTCGATTCTGGTTTCGGAATGACCTTAAGCGTTGCTTCGGTCACAATGCCTAACGTTCCTTCTGATCCGACCATTAATCGTGTTAGATCATAACCTGCAACATCTTTTGTAAGCTTACCACCTGTTTTCACAATGTCACCATTTGGTAAAACAAATTCAAGACCCATGACGTAATCTCTCGTTACACCATACTTTAATCCACGCAGGCCACCAGAGCATTCATTAATATTTCCACCAATCGTAGAAATCTTCATCGATGAAGGATCAGGGGGGTAAAACAAACCTCTGTGCTCTACTTCATGTATTAAATCTTGTGTAATCACACCAGGTTGAACAGTTGCTGTTAAATTTTCTTCATCGATGTCGATGATTTTGTTCATGTAATTAAATAAAAGAACAATGCCACCTTCAAGTGGCGTCGTACCAGCACATAAATTGGTCCCCGAACCTCGAGGAACAACTGGAACACGGTGTTCGTTACATATTTTCAACATTTCCGAGATATCTTTTGTATGTCTCGGCTTTACGACAGCATCAGGCATTGCTTGATAGTTTGGTGTGGCGTCATAAGCATAAACGATCAAATCTTGCTTGGAATCAAGGACATTTTCTTCTCCTACGATTTTAACTAGTTCAGTTCGTACTTGTTTATCTAGCATTTGCTCTCCTCCCTTATTTCCAAATCATCGAACCCTTTTGTTACATTATAAAAAATAAAAGCGTTTTCTTCTATGTAGGATCATACAAAACCTACTCAAGAAAACGCCCAACTTTTATATATTTATCTAATTTCTTTATAGAAGGTGAGAGCTAGATAAAAAGATACGAGATTTTCTACCTTTTTTAAAGAAAGACCGGTTTTTTCTGAAATTCTTTTTAAACGATAATGTAATGTATTAATGTGAATATGAAGCGTATCTGCTGTACTTTTTAAAGACATGTTTTCTTTCATATATGTTTCTAGCGTTAACATAAGCTCTTCATCTTCCATTAACGGTTTTAATACACGCTTTACCATTTCTCCCTTAGTATCAGTTGTAATTTCAGCTAGAGCTACATCTAATGTTAAGTCATCATAAAACATCATTTTGTGTTGCTTTTTTGAAGCATTCAGTGCCTTTTTTGCTTGTTGGTATGACTTTGGAAGTTCGCTAGGTTCTTTTGTGACATTTCCAACACCAATAAAAAGTTCCAATCGGTAATGTTTTTTTATTTCATTTTGACAGTGGAAAAGGTTTGCTAGAAATGCTTCTTCACCCCTCCCCTCTTCGTTGTTTACTAAAACGAAGCGCCCTTGTCCCCAAGGTACGATGATGTTTTGATCATCTTCATTAAAGACACCTCTTATTGTATCAATCATCTCCCGCTCAATGATTCTACCTTCCGCTTGATTAAGTTTGTGAGGGTTAACTTCAAAAAGAACACATACCCGAGGTAAATTTAACGATATCCCTAGAATTTCACCTCGCTCTAAAAAATCTCGATCTAATTGTTTAACATTGACCCACTCGTAAATGAATGTTTCTAGTCCTCGGTATTTCGATTCTAACCGTTCACGTGAAAATGACTCTTGAATAATGAGTTCGGTCATTCGTTGAATAAGTTGGCCGAATTGAACAACTTCATCTGATTTACCGGTTATACCAATGACACCAATGGGCCTTCCATCAAGTATAATCGGCAAATTTAACCCAACTTTAACTCCTTCTAAATTGTGAACGTCATTTTCCGTTATAATAAATTTCTCTTTTTGCTGTAAAGTCTTATATGCACCTTCATGAAAATTACTGACACGCTCTATATCACTTGCAGCAATAATTAGTCCTCGTTCATCGACGACAATCACTTCTTCTTGGACAATTTGAGTAACTTCGTCAACAATCCTCTCAGCTATCGTTGATAATAGTTTCATGAAGCACCTCACAAATCCTATTCATCATTTCCGTAAGCAATTGTTTCACCTTGTTTGACGTACCTAGGACAAGCTTGTTCTTCGGTTAAACGAATCGCTCCTTCTTCAAATAATAAAATAACACTTGATCCAAATGTAAAATAAGCCATTTCTTCTCCTTTTTCTACCGTCTCATTTAAATGGCTCATATGCACACTATTAACATTTAGTGCTCCAATCTTTACAACTGCAATTTTTTTACAACCACTAATAACTTCTGTTATGATACGATAATTCTTTGCTAAAGGTGAGTCACCTAAAAGTAATCCGAGCTGATTTACTGGTTCCGAATATTTTCCAAGTGCATACCGTTTTGTTACTTGGCCATGAACTGGACTATGAATCCGATGATAATCTTTAGGACTTAAATAGAAGAGCATGTAAGTCCCATTCACATAACGCTTAGCTGTTTCAGGTAAACCAAGCATTGTTTTTAAGTCATACTCTTTCCCCTTAATGGTAAATGATGCTTCACTGCTCACCTTACCTAGTTCAGATAATTGTCCATCAACTGGACTTACAACACTATTTTCCTCTTGGGATATAGGACGACTTTCAGATTTTAATCTGCGAATAAATAAATCATGGAGGGACGTATATTCCACTAATTGCTTTTCCATTTCATCTTCATTCAATTTGTATGCATTAGAAAATGAACGATTTAAATGTTTACTGGCATTCGATTGAACAAATCGGCGTAATAATAACGTATAGATTGGATTATGAGTTAATTCAAGCATTGTTCGATACATTTTACGTTTCATCATAAAGTCTACCTTTCTATGTACAACACGGTGGTTTTATTCATTTCATTTTAATGAGGTTGCTTGATTGTTCTCAACACTACTTTTGTAAAAAATCTAGTAAATGTTTGTTGTTTCAATGATTTTCCACAATTTTTGACAGTTTCTTGTAGTAGTTTGGTATTTCGTTATATGGTATAATATACATTTAGTAAGCTCTTGGAACATTTTTCAAGATCACAAGAGGGGAGTGAGACTGTTGATACTATTTCAGCACCTCGTTGATAACACTGTTAAAAAGTTTCGTAGTCAAGCAGCAAATTTATTAACGATTATAAATCTTGGATTAGGAGGATTTGCAATCCTCGCCGTTCTACAAGGGCAGTATGGATTAAGTGTTGCATTCATTTGCTTTGCCGCTATATTTGACCGTTTAGACGGCAAGATTGCAAGAAAGTTAAACATCACTTCAGATATTGGCAAACAGCTGGACTCATTATGTGATATTATTTCTTTTGGTGTAGCTCCTGCCTTATTATTATACCAATCTACATTAATTGATTTTGGTGTAGCCGGGTCAATGGCGACGATTATTTTTATTGCAACAGGCGCAATTCGTTTAGCCCGTTTTAATGTTACTGAATCAGAAGGCTATTTTGTCGGTTTGCCCATTACAGCAGCAGGTTGTATTTTAACTATTAGTCATTTACTAAACGGCATGGTTCCAGACCCAACCTTTATGTTTATTATTTTAACATTATCTATTCTTATGATAAGCAATTTTACAATAAAAAAGGTATAATATATTTAACAACGTCTTCCATTTGGAAGGCGTTTTTTCATAAGAATCCATTTTCATGATTCGTAAAAATGAATGATTTTTCGGAAACGGAGGATTTACAATGAGGATCATTGCCTCACACACAAACTTAGACTTTGACGGTTTCGCTTCAATGATCGCAGCCAAAAAATTATATCCGCAAGCGGAAATCGTTTTAGCATCAAAGCTTAGTCCTGAAGTGGACCACTTTTTAGCCATTTATAAAGATACGTATTCATTCAAACGAGTGAAAAATATCAACATGAACCATGTAAGAAATATAACCTTAGTTGATACGAATTCACTTTCACGAACGGGAGATTTAAAAAACGAATTACACGAAGAAATCACGTTTACAGTTTATGATCATCATCCGCTAACCGAAAAAAGCGTCACTTTTGAAGAAGGGGTAACAGAACAAGTTGGAGCGACAGTTACATTACTAATCGAAGAAATACAAAGAAAAGAAATTAATATAAAACCATTTGAAGCGACAATTTTTGCTCTAGGGATCTACTCAGATACTGGTGCATTTACCTACTCTTCAACAACAGGAAGAGATCTTCAAGCAGCAGCATGGCTCTTAGATAATGGGGCAAGTCTTGCGGTAGTAGAAAAATACCGAGAAGCACCGTTAGAGCACGACCAGCAATCATTGTTTGAAACTTTACTTGATCAAAGTACACAAATATCGATAGACGGCGTAAATATCCTTGTTGCTACTCATGAACAAGAGAAATATACCGGTAATTTAGCTTACATATCCAGACGTATTATGGATAGGTCTGGTGTAGATGCAGTTTTTTCAATCGTAAAGATGGGTGAAAAAGTTTTCATCACTTCACGTTCCTCCTCTGAACGTATAAACGTTTTACCAATCATTAAACAATTTAGTGGTGGAGGACATAAAAAAGCTGCTTCAGCAATGATTAAACACGAAAATGTGAACAATATCCAAGAAAACGTTTTAGAGCAATTAAACGAAATCGTCACCCCATCATTAACTGCAGAGCATATAATGACTAGTCCTGTTCGTGTCGTTGCACCTGATACAACCATTGAAGTCGCTTCAAAAATGCTCTACCGATACGGACATACTGGCTTTCCAGTCATTAAAAATGACCAACTTATAGGAGTGATTTCAAGACGAGATGTTGATAAAGCTTTACACCATAACTTAGGACATGCACCTGTTAAAGGTTATATGAGCACTACTCCAGTTATTATAACGATAGACACTTCTCTTGAAGAAATACGTGAAAAAATGATTTATGAACATGTTGGACGATTGCCAGTAATGAAGGATGGAACATTAATCGGAATAGTTTCTAGGTCAGATGTTATATGTGCAATGCATGAAAAACCAGAACTACATATCACTTATTCTAAATCCTCTTCTATCCCTTATCGTAAACAACTTATTCAAGAAATGAGGAAACAGTTTTCTCCGCCTGTATATGACTTATTAATGTTGATCGGACAAGAAGCCGCACATAAGAATATGAAAGCTTATTTAATTGGAGGGATGGTTCGAGACCTCTTATTAGAGCGACAAAACGAAGACATGGATATTGTGATCGAAGGTGACGGGATTGAATTAGCCGAAAAACTACAATCCCTCTACGGCGGACATGTACGCCCGCATGAAGAATTTCGGACGGCTACATGGACACATCCTACAGGATTTAAAATTGATTTAACGAGTGCTCGTACAGAGTATTACGATTTTCCAGCGGCATTACCTAAAGTTGAAATGTCTAATATTAAAGAAGATTTATATAGACGTGATTTTACGATTAATGCAATGGGCATTTGTTTACACGAGGATCAATTTGGTGAACTTATCGACTACTTTCAAGGATACGAGGACTTAAAACAAGGCAAACTAAAAGTACTATATAATCTTAGTTTTGTTGAAGATCCGACACGTATTTTACGAGCCATCCGTTTTGAAAGCCGCTTTCAATTTTTCATGAATGACCAAACATTCTCCCTAGCAAAACAGTCAGCGAATCACATCCTTTCTGTTTCAAAACAACGATTATCAAGTGAGTTAAATCGGTTATTTTTTGAAGAGGATAGTTTGTATGGATATCACCGACTTGATGAATTGAATATCTTACCTTATTTATTAGAACATATAGTAGATGAATCTTCTATTTATAAACGGCTTGAAGCATTTAAGGAAATGAGAAATAAAATCAAAAATAAAAAAATTAAATTAAGCCGCTCACTTTGGGCCGGACAATTTTTTTCACTAACGTCTTTATCCATTCATGCACTCGAAGAAATAGAAGCTTTTTGTTTAACGAAAGACGACGGCCAAGTTGTACAAAAACTCTACTCACTACTTGAAGAAAAACCATTAGATAACATATCTATCGATAGCCCTTATAGTGAGTGGCACAAACATTTTGCCAATGTAAAAATCGAACCACTTGTTGCTTATTTTGCGATCGAGGTATCAATGAAACCGGAATTCATGTCAAAATCAGTTGAATATATCGTGAAAAGAGAAACGTTAGAGCCTTTACTAGATGGAAAGGACTTAATTGAGCATGGACTCTCACCTGGCCCTCACTTTAAAGAAATGTTAGAACATGCTGAACGGTTGCAAATGGATAACTCTTCCTTATCTAAACAATCACTATTAGAAGATGTGCTACGTTATCAATTAGACACGGAATAACGGATGATAATGAGAATCACCTTATACTCTCAAATATTTGAGAGCATTTTCCTTGCACAAAAATACTGAACTCTTATAATTGTATTTGTATTTAGTTGAATTAATTTCATAAGATGTACGTTTTATTTGTACTATCAGAATTTATAAATTTATGGTCGATAGTAACTGCTCCTGCGCCGCTACGCTTGCTCGTCGCAACTCGACGTTTAATCATAGGAGTTGAGCTTGTGGCAACTAAGGCTTACTTCCACAGGAGGTGGTGACTTCGGCGTTGATCACAGGACGTGATCGATTGTAGTCGAAGTTCCTAATTAATGACTTGCACTAAAGCATAAGAGCTTCTAAGTAAGCACACTTCGCTTACTAAGAATCTCTTTAACGAAAAGCCAAGTTTTGTTTAGGAGTGAACGTAACTAAAGGGGGCGACTCCCGGAGGGTCAGCGCTGTCTGAAGATCCACTTAGGCGAAGAGTCGTCAAGCCTAAGTTAGCTGAAGACAAGCCCTCGGGAAAGCGCCCGTCTGAAGTGAAGTTCACGCTCATCATTCGGAATTTCCCACCTTATTTTGAATTATGAAATTGATTCGATTAATAAATATAACTTTTCTATTGACTTATTTATAAAAACAATTAAAATATAAGTTGTACTAAATAATAATTATTATAAATAACAAGGAGAGATTAGCATGTCTGAAAAGCGTATGGTTGCAAAACAAGCACCAAGATTTGAAATGGATGCTGTTATGGCAAATAAAGAGTTTAAGAAAGTATCTTTAGAGGAAAACATGAAAAATGATAAGTGGACAGTCCTGTTTTTCTATCCGATGGACTTCACATTCGTTTGTCCAACAGAAATTACATCAATGAGTGATCGATATGAAGAATTTGAAGATTTAGATGCGGAAGTAATCGGTGTTTCAACTGACACTGTACACACACATTTAGCGTGGATTAACACAAACCGAGATGATAATGGTTTAGGTGACTTAAACTACCCACTTGCGGCTGATACAAATCATCAAGTATCTCGCGAATACGGAGTGTTAGTTGAAGATGAAGGAATTGCCTTACGCGGCTTGTTTATCATCAGTCCAGAAGGTGAGTTAATGTACTCTGTTGTTAATCATAACAATATTGGTCGAGATGTCGATGAAACGTTACGTGTATTACAAGCACTACAAACTGGTGGACTATGCCCTGCAAACTGGAAACCTGGACAAAAGACGCTATAAATCATCACTGTGTAAAAAATAATGAAACAGTAAAAGCTATATATTGAGGAGTGATTCGATTATGAAACTACGTGAAGAAATGCCCGAACTAACTGGTGCAACGGAATGGATTAATGGAGAAGTAACAAAAGAAGAATTAATAGAAAGCGGCAAACCTACTCTTATTCACTTTTGGTCTGTTAGTTGTGGCCTTTGTAAAGAAGCAATGCCAGATGTAAATGAATTTCGTGATGAGTTTGAAGATGAATTAAACGTGATTTCAGTGCATATGCCTCGTTCTGAAAAAGATTTAGAAATGAGCGTCATTAATGCGATGGCACAAGGTCATGACATTACACAACCTACGTTTGTTGACTCTGAACATAAACTAACGGATGCATTTGAAAACCAGTACGTACCTGCATACTATGTTTTTGATGCTGAAGGTAAATTACGCCATTTCCAAGCTGGCGGTGGCGGTATGAAGATGCTTCGCAAACGTGTAAATCGTGTACTTGGCACTGAAGAAAAATAAGAACACACCATTTAAAACGAGGCTGACGATGTCAGCCTCGTTAACTATCATTGATTAGTACATTAGAAATCGATACATCACGAGTTTTTCTTAAATCAATAAATTCACCAGACACATTAAGTAATGGTCGATTGACCTCTTCCATATGTAAATGAACGATCGTACCTTTATTACCATCATTTAAAAGCACATTTTTTCCAATATATCCTCTTAAAATGTGGTTTACAAACGGGAAAACAATTTCTCCATTTAATTTCCCTTTATATACTTCTGATACAAGTTCATCTAACGCATGAAACGGCGAGAATTTCGATCGGTAAACACGGTCAGAAGAAATCGCATCGTATGTATCTGCCACTGCTATAATTTGTGTCAAAAATGGGAGCTCATCACCCTTTTTGCCATATGGGTATCCAGAACGATCTAATCTTTCATGATGAAGCGCAGCTCCAGCTTGAAGCGCTTTGTTTCCTGGGGCGATTTGTTCTAGCATTTCTCTACCATAAACCGTGTGCATTTTCACTTGCTCGAACTCATCATCTGTTAATGGACCTTGTTTATTCAAAATATTTTGGGAAACTTTCATCTTGCCAATATCATGCAAAAATCCCATCTCACCTAATAATAACGCTTTCTTCTTATTATATTTTAGAATCCTCCCAATTGTTGCAGCGAGTAATCCTACATTTAAACTATGTCGATATGTATACTCATCGTGACCTTTTATATGATGTAGTTCAAGGAAGATCTCATTTCCATTTAATATTGATTCCAACAGTGGAGTAAATGGTTTCATGAAGTTCTGCAAATTCGGGACCTCTCTTGACACCGCACGATGAAAAAGTTGTTTAATTTCTTGAACATTATTAAAATAAAGGCTTGAAATATCCTCTTTATTTTTCAAAACGTTTAAGATTTGTAAACGAAGTGGATCTTCAAGCTCATCCAACACTTTTATCGATTGAATACCGTGATTCTTTAATATTCGAATTTGCCAATCCGTAATTGTTGTGCCTTTACGTAATAAAAACTTACCACTTTCGGAAACAACATCGTCTCCTACAGTTTTTCCAATTATTTCAAGTTCGCCAGCAAGATTAACTAACATATAACTCCCCATCCCTCGACAAGATCCCCCTTATTTTACCATATCTATAATCATTTTCTACCACGTATAAAAAAATTTTTGTTCATTTATACTATATTTATTGACGTTCGAATCAATTTCATAATTACGTTTTTTGCGCAATGAAACGAATGATATTATAAATTTTTTCAATAAAAATACGTTTTATTTTTGTACTATCAGAATTTATGGTCGATAGAATAAGTGCTCCTGCGGTTACTCGTCGCAGGTCGTAGTCATTTCGACGAAGCTGATACTCGTTGCTCCTGCGCCGCTCCGCTTGCTCGTCGCAGGTGAAGAGTACTAAGAACCTCTTTAACGAAAAGCCAACTTTTGTTTACACTATAAGAATGTATAAAATTTTAGCTAAGAAGCAATTTCGACGTAGTGAAAATTTCTTTGTGTATAGTATAAGTGCAACTACGCCTTTGTCTTCGCCTTAAAGGCTCGCCAATCGGCGAGTTTTCTTTAGAAGTGAACGTAACTAAAGACGGCGACTCCCGGAGGATCAGCGCAGTCTGAAGATCCACTTAGGCGAAGAGTTGTCGAGCCTAAGTTAGCTGAAGACAAGCCCTCGGGAAAGCGTCCGTCTGAAGTGAAGTTCACGCTCATCACTCGGAATTTCCCACCGTATTTTGAATTATGAAATTGATTCGTTCACGTAAAAGTTTTGCGTTTACTATTCGTTTTGTGGTAACGTAAATTGGAACGTTTTTCACATGAAAGAAAGGATGAATGAAATGAGTGTACATATTGGAGCTAAACAAGGTGATATTGCCGAATCGATCTTACTCCCTGGAGATCCATTACGCGCAAAGTTTATCGCAGAAAACTTTCTAGAAGATGTAACTTGCTATAACGAAGTTCGTGGGATGTTAGGCTTTACAGGAACTTATAAAGGAAAGCGCATTTCTGTGCAAGGAACAGGTATGGGTGTCCCATCTATCTCTATTTACGTCCATGAATTAATTAATAGCTATGGCGTGAAAAACTTAATTCGCGTTGGTACATGTGGAGCATTAAAAAAAGAAGTAAACGTTCGTGACGTAATAATCGCGATGAGTGCTTCATCTGACTCAGGTGTAAACCGTCGTTACTTCAACGGACTTGACTTTGCACCAACAGCTGATTTCGGTTTGTTGAAAAAAGCTTATGACGGAGCTGTAGCAAACGGTATGAGCGTCAATGTTGGAAGTGTTTATACGAGTGATGTCTTTTATAATGACGATAAAGAAACGGTACCAATGCTTGCAAACCATCAAGTGCTTGCAGTTGAAATGGAAACGTCTGCTCTTTATACGATCGCTTCCCGCTTCGGTGTAAACGCACTTTCTGTATTAACAGTTAGTGATCACCTAATTACTGGGGAAGAAACAACGTCACAAGAACGTCAAGAAACGTTCAACGAAATGATTGAGGTTGCACTAAACGCAGCGATTGCAGAATAATAATATCTTAGACAGTGAAAAAGGGCTATCTCAACATGAGACAGCCCTTTCTTCTGTTTAATAAATAAGTTCAATGAGCCCTTCCTTTGGAATACGGCCAAAATAATAAGTCATATCAAGATCACTAAATGCTTCATGGATCGCATTTTTCTCATATTGTACGCCTGTTAAACGTTCTTCAACGTCTGATACATCCCCTACTCCAAAGAAGTCACCGAATATTTTACATTCTGTAATTTTACCGCTCTTCACATTTAAGCGAATATCAATCATCCCGGCATCAAATTTCTTTGATCGTTGCAAATCAAATTTTGGAGACTTACCATAATTCCAGTCCCAATTTTTATAACGCTTTTCAGAGATATCAGCTATTCCCTTCCAATCTTCCTCAGTAAGCTTGTACGTTTCAACGTCTTGCTCATGAAAAATGTAAGAGAGTAATAATTCTTTAAATTGTTCCATTGCCAGTTTCTCATCTAAAAACTCGTTAATATTAGCAACACGGCTACGAATGGACTTAATCCCTTTAGAGCGGATCTTTTCATCCTTCACATTTAAGGCATTTACAACGTGTTCGATTTCTGAATCTAACATTAACGTTCCGTGGCTAAACATTCTCCCCTTCGTAGAATATTGTGCATTCCCTGAAATTTTTCGTTCCCCTACGTGGATATCGTTTCTTCCACTAAGCTTCGCATCTATACCTAGCTTTTGAAGGGCATCGATCACTGGTTGCGTAAACTTTTGAAAGTTAGAAAAACTATCTCCATCATCCTTCGTAATAAAGCTAAAATTTAAATTTCCTAGGTCATGATAAACAGCGCCTCCACCTGATAAACGGCGAACAACATGAATCCCTTTCTCATCAACATACTCTTTATTTATTTCTTCAATTGTATTTTGGTTTTTTCCGATAATGATTGATGGCTCGTTTACATAAAACAACAAATATGTATCATCAATATTTAAATTTTTTAACGCGTATTCTTCGATGGCTAAGTTAACTCGTGGATCTGTAATATTTTCATTATCAATAAAGCGCATAAAGATCTTCCTCCTTCATATTTGTCCATTAATCAGTTTACCACAACCATCCCCCCTTCAAAACCAAATGTATAGCATCTCACATCAGTAAATATGAAATTTCAATAAATTAATTTAATTCTTTCAAAATACATATTAAATTTGAGGTTGATTACAATAATCTCTAGCAATGAAAGTTATTTTTTGGAGGTTTCCTCATGCAAAAACATCAAACAGCATTAGTTTTAATCGATTTGCAAAAAGAATCGAATTTCGGATTAGTAAATATGGATGCAGTTGTTAAACATACAAAACGTCTAATTAAAGCATGTAGATCTGCTAATATTCCTATCATATATACACGTCAAATAAATCGTGTTGATAATATTGGATTATCGGTAGGAGAACCTTCCAATGACGACGGGTCACCTTTTTTTTATAATTCCAATACAGATCAAATTGAAATCATTGATGAACTAAAACCTGAAGAGAGTGATATCGTCATTGATAAATATCGTTGGAGTGCTTTTTATGAAACCCCTTTAGATCTCATTTTAAGAAGTCTTGGTGTTACCGAACTTTTTATTGGTGGGGTCGTTACCGACGGGTGCCTAATGACTTCCGTTTTTGACGCTTATTTTCGCGATTATAATATCCATCTCATTCACGATATTAGTTCAGCGTCCAATGAAGGTGCACATAAATCATCGATTTTAACGATGGCAAATTGGATCTATAACTTAAAAGTATATGATACAGAAAATATCGTAAAGAAGATCCAAGGTGGTAGCTATGACTGTTGGAAACCTGCTCAAGTAGATTCTTTACACTTTACAGCGGAGAACATGGATGAACAATTTCAAAAAATAATCAATAAAGAAAAAGGAGAATAAACAATGATGAAACATGTCAAAAAACTTTGTATACTTATTTCTATACTTACAATGGCATCATGCGGAGCACCGGCTGACGAAGCTGGAGACGCCGATACAATTGTATTTGGACAAACGGCTTGGACAAGTACCGAAGCTCCCACACAAATAGCGAAACAAATTTTAGAAGAAGTCGGATATAACGTTGATATTGTGTTATTAGATCAACCAATGATTTTCCAAGGCATGCAAAATGAAGAGATTGATTTATTTATGGATGCTTGGCTTCCCTATACAGAGGAAGCACTTTGGGATGAATATCAAGATGACTTACAAATGGTAGCTACAAGTTATGAGAATGTTCCTTTAGGTTGGGTTGTCCCGGAATATGTTGAAGAAAATACGATCGATGATTTAGCAGGTAAAGCAGATAAGTTTGACGGTGAAATTGTTACAATAGCTGAAGGAGCAGGTATTGTAGGACTTTCTCGAGATGTTCTTGAAGATGAAGACTATGATTTAGAAGGATTCGAACTGGTTGCCTCAAGTGAAGCAGCAATGTTAAGTACTTTAGATAGAAGAATGCAACAAGAAGAACCGGTTATTATTACGGGTTGGCGTCCACACGCAATGTTTTCGAGATATGACCTTAAATTTTTAGAAGACACACAAGGACACTTTCAGTACGACAATGTATATGTTTTATCATACGAAGGTCTAGAAGAGAAATTTCCAGAGGTATATGACATTATGTCACAATGGAGCATTGAAGTGGAAGACTTAGAAGAAATGATGTATGAATTTGAACATAACGATGTTCCATTTGAAGAATCTGCTGCGCAGTGGATTGAAGAGAATCGAGACCAAGTCGATGCGATGTTAGGTCAATAATTCAATCAGCTTTTGAGGACCATAAGCATCTTTGATGTTTATGGTCTTTTTTAGATCTAATTTCATCATTTTATAAAGAAAAAAATATGATAAAATCTTGCTATATTCGCATAGATGTTATAACTCGAAGAAGTGATAGGCGGCGACTCCAGCGACTAGCATCGACTTCACAAGTAAGCGAGCCAATGAATAGTCATTATGTCCGTTCAAAAATCCCTTCGCTTTTCGCAGGCAGGCCTTACGAATGTCGCACTTGTACCTAGAGGTGAAAGCGTCCGCTTGTAGACGGATATGAAAAACTAAATGTTAAACGTGTTGCCATTTCTATTGTGTTTATTGTTTTTCACCTCGAAAACGGAACTGCTTAAGAATATTGCGTTCCCCTTTTTAATTTCTATATATGATGTACACAAGATATGAGATGTAAACGATTGTTAAGGCTAGTCCTTCAAGTTTACCTACGGTACTTTTTGTTTTTGAAAAAATAAATAATAAAACAGTTAACATTAACATTACGCTTGCATCGAAAAAAATTTTATAATCGACAAGTAGTGGAGTAATCATCGAAGCCACACCTAAAACAAACAATATATTAAAGATCGAACTCCCGACAATGTTTCCTAATGCAATTTCACTTTGTTTTTTTAATGCTGCTGTAACTGATATCACTAATTCTGGTAAAGAACCTCCTATTGCAACAATCGTTAGACCAACTAACGTTTCGCTTAACCCAAAAATATAGGCAATGATTGTACTGTTTTCAACAACTAAAAACCCTCCAAAAACAATTGCTCCGAGACCCACAACTGTTTTTAATAAACTTCTTGTCCATGATTGCTCTATGCTTGCATCAGTAGTCATCTCATCAAAGTCTTTGTCACGACTGTTTCGGGCTGCTTCAAATACGTAGTATAAAAAAATAGAAAAAAACAGTAAAAAGATGATTCCATCGCTTCGCGTAATCATATTGATTGAAGTACCTTGTAAATATTGATCACTCATTAAAACAAGTAAAACAATACTAGCCAAAAAGGTAAAAGGAATTTCCTTTTTTATCGTCGCTCTTTCAACCTTTAATGGAAAAATAATGGCTGTCACTCCAACGACTAGAGCGATATTTAAAATGTTGCTCCCTACTACATTTCCGATGGTTAAATCTGAGCTATCTTCATAAGCTGCAATAAAACTAACTGTTGCTTCAGGGGCACCTGTCCCAAATGCAACAATCGTTAGACCGACTAAAAGTGGTGGTACACGTAGCAGCTTAGCAATATTTGCTGATCCATCAACAAAGTAATCAGCCCCTTTTATTAATAAGGCAAATCCAACGAATAATAATAAATAGATCATATACTTTTTACCGCCCTTTAAATTGCTAACTAGTACTAAGTTTTACAACTAAACGTCCATCTATCCAAGTCAAAATGAAGCCTCAACATGACAAAGTGCCAGCCCTTCAGGGTTCTGGCACTTTGTAGTGACAATCTATAGATCTTGGTTATTTTGATACACATTCCGTTGGTGGCGATAAAACTCATGGAACAATTTCATCAGGGCTCTTTTTTCAATTCTTGAAACGTAACTTCTAGATATTCCTAGTTCCTTCGCAATTTCTCGTTGTGTTTTTTCTTTTTTCAAGTCAAGACCGAACCTTGCGATAATCACTTCTTTCTCCCGCTCATCTAATACGTGAATATATTCATACACTTGTCTTTTCTCCATATTAAGCTGAATCAAATCTGCGACATCTTCAGTTTCTGCCTGTAGTACATCAATGAGACTAATTTCGTTCCCTTCTTTATCTTGACCGATTGGGTCATGTAGTGAAACATCTTTTTTTACTTTTTTTAATGCGCGTAGATGCATGAGTATTTCATTTTCAATACACCTCGCTGCATATGTGGCAAGTTTTGTTCCTTTTCCTGGTGAGTAACTTTCAATTGCTTTGATCAATCCAATCGTTCCAATTGAAATTAAGTCTTCATTTTCTTCGCGCGTATTTTCAAATTTCTTTACAATATGTGCGACTAGCCGTAAGTTATGTTCAATAAGAAGGTTTCTTGCTTCTTCGTCTCCTTCCTTCATTCTCTTGATGTATTCTTGTTCATCTTTTTCTTTTAACGGCTGTGGGAACGCATTGTTTTTTACAAATGAAACAAAGACGAATAGTTCTTTTACGAAGGCTGTTATAGCTGCGAAGATACTAGACATATACGGACTACACCTCCTCTAGGCATTCGTACAATATCTATATGCACGTCGAAGGTTGTCTGTGACTGTCAATTTGTGAATTCATAAAAATGAAATATGTGATGTTTGATCACATGCTCCAAGTCGTAAAGGCATCACCGTACATAAACGTCTATTTGTTTTCTAATAATAAACAGTAAAGTAGTACAACCTTTAAATACCTTAATAAAGCGTAAATATTTACAAATAATGTGGAGGGTGTTTATACGTGAAGTACTTTAAGCCTGATTTTGAGCTTCATCATTTCTCTGATATTACGAAAGATTGGCTCGAGGAAAACCAAATCGAAACGATTTTCTCAGATTTAGACAGTACCCTCGCAATCCATGATGAGCCCGGTGATGATGATTTAAAAGCTTGGATTGAGATGTTAAAAGAAAATCATGTAACACTCGTAATCGTGTCAAATAACAGTCAGGGGCGAGTCGATCGCTTTTGTAAACCATTCAATATTACTGGGTTTGGAAGGTGCCAAAAACCAGCGCCTTCAAAAATTCGAAAACAGATGAAGTCAATAGGTGCAAAAGAAAAAACAAGTTTATTTTTAGGAGATCAACTATTAACAGATGTATGGTGTGGCAAACTCCTTAATATGAAAACAGCACTTGTTACACCCATTGGTCGAGAACATGAACCGATACAAATAATAATAAAAAGGAAAATAGAATCGTTTATTAAAAAAAGGTGGTAACTCTCGGTTACGAAGAATGAATGAATAATTTCATAAGGAGCAAAAGTTATGATCTATATTTATAATTGTTACGGTGGCACTCACTCTTCCGCTCTAGCTGCCGCGTATCACTTAAAGAAAATTCCTGAATCAACACCAACAAAAGAAGAGATTTTAGGTATTGATACATTTAATAAACTTAAAACAAAAGATATGGGAAGGATCATTTTTCATGGGAAGGATAATGAAGAAAACCTTGTATATACGATTGGCAGGGGCCGCTCTAAAGCATTAGTTCCCGCAATGAAAAACTTACTTTTACTTTTACAAGAAAATGGAGAAAAACATGAGCAAGTTATTCTCTCTAATGCTTCGCCAACCGTTCCTCTTTCAATGACTTTTGGCGGCTTGTTTTCAAGAAGACTTCATATCGACTTTATCGGAGTTCCACTTTTAATTAAAGGAGCGAAAAAGACGTATCCGAATATAAAGAAACTCGTTGAGAAAACGAAAGAAGTAGCAAAAAGTTCGACAAATGACGTTGAAGTGCTAGATAACAAAGAACTTGAAGTAAACAAAAAGCTCGGATAACGATCGTATTCTATTCGTTACGGAAGGAGATGAAAGAACTTGAGGAAGCTTTTATTGCTTTTCATCCTTTTATTAAGTTCTTGTCAAAACCCTGACTCCCAAGAGAATACAGTTGATCCTTTTTATGATACATCTATTACAACTTCCAACAAAAAAGTAATTATGGTCATGATCGATTCAATGATGGGGTCATCGCTGAATAAAAGCATGGAGGAAGGAAATGTACCAGCACTTCAATACTTGATCAAACATGGACAATATTATAAAGACCTTGTTGTTCCTTTTCCAAGTATGTCTGTAACCGTAGAAAGTACGTTAGTGACTGGAGAAATGCCTGATAAACATCAAGTTCCAGGTTTATCGTGGTTTAAAAAAGATGAAGATCGAATCGTAAATTATGGAACAACGCCAGAGTTTTGGATGAAAAATGGTTTTTCAAAAGGCATTTACGATGTGTTTTATAACTTAAACAATGACCATTTAAACGAAAACGTTACAACAATTTTTGAAGAGTTAGATACACGAGGTTTTTCAAGTGGAGCGATTAATACATTATTATACCGAGGCAACCATGAACATACTCTGCATTTGCCAGAAGTAACAAACAACTTAACAGACCTCCCTGAACAAATTCAAACGAAAGGTCCTACGACATTAGCGTTTGGTGAATTCACACGTCCTGAGTCAATCGAAGGAGATCCATTTACGGACGGCATTTTTCACCGATTCGGGTTAAGAGATCGTTATTCAATGGAAGTAGTCCAAGGGCTAATTGAAAACGAGGAACAACCAGACTTTTTATTCATGTTTTTTCCTGACAATGACAAAAAAGTTCATAAACACGGACCTCATTATAGACGTGGTCTCGAACAAGCCGATGAGTATTTACAGGATGTGTTAAATAGTTATGACAGTTGGGAACAAGCAATTGAAGAGAACATATTTATCATATTAGGTGATCATGGTGCAGACAAACTTTCCGCAATTGAAGAGGAACTAGCCATCAACCTTGAAAATTTAGCAGGGGATTATCTCATTTCTCCATTGGGCCAACCTGCCAGTCGTGGTGACATTGCATTTGGGGTTAATCAACGTATGAGCTATATTTATGATGTACAAGAGCAAGGTATTCTTCCGATAATATCCAACCATGCTATGAACGATTCACGCATCGATCTGATTGCATGGCTTGATGATGAATGGGTAGAAGTACTAAGCCCAGATCATAAAGGAGTCTTACGCTTTAAAAAAGACGGTGAATTTTCCGACCGATATGATCAAACATGGAAGATCGAAGGAAATCACGAGATTGTTAAATTACTTGTAGACCACGATGATAAACTAATATCGTATACCGATTATCCGGATGTATTAAATCATTTAGAAACATCTTTAAATAGTCATGACGGTTCAAAATTAGTGTTAGTTGCAAAGCCTGGTCACTCCTTTTATACTGATGGGGTTGAAATGCATGAAGATGGTGGTGAACATGGTGGCCTTCATAAAAACGACCTCCTAACAGCATTAGTAATTACTGGAACAGACCTTGAACCTGATTCACGGCGATTTGTCGACTTGAAAAATTTTGTATTAGACCTCTTTGAGGGTGATAAAGAATAGAGAAGTACTAAAAGAGAATATCGGAAATAATTGTGAAAAGCGGTCATCACTTATTGAGTGCGCTTTTCACTTTTTTCTTGATTTCTTATTGAGTTGATTTTCTACGTTTTCACGAGTTGTTTTTTCACTTTCATGATTTGTTCATCACTTTTCATTTGGTAACAAAAAGGATGACCTATCCAATTGAATGGGTCACCCTTTTTCGCGCCTTACACGTTCGTTTTAGAGCGCGCTGCTTTTGTTTCTTTATCTTTTTTCATATGTTTACTACGTAACTGTCCACAAGCGGCATCAATATCAGAGCCTTGCTCATGACGAACACCACACTGTATACCGTTCTTCATTAAAATATCGTAAAACGTTAAAATTGATCCCTTTTTACTTTGCTTATACTGAATATATTCGTCTACCGGATTATACGGAATCAAGTTCACATATGTGAGACGTTTCTTATCTTTTAGAAGATCGGCTAATTCATGTGCATGTTCCGGTTTATCATTCACCCCGTCTAATAAGATATACTCGAACGTAATACGACGGTTCGTTTTTTCTAAATAATAATCAACAGCTTCCATTAATTTTTCAATCGGTAATGCTTTATTGATCTTCATAATATTTGTTCGAAGCTCATTGTTTGGTGCATGTAGTGACACTGCTAAATTCACTTGGAGATTTTCATCAGCAAATTTATAAATCTTATCAACGATCCCACTTGTTGAAACAGTGATATGACGAGCACCAATCGCAAGTCCTTTATCGTTGTTAACGACGCGGAGGAAATTCATTAAGTTCGTGTAATTATCGAACGGTTCTCCAATCCCCATGACAACGATGTGACTCACTCGTTCGTCTTCACCATTCTCATCAAGTGCGTGCTGTACGTTCATAATCTGCTGGACGATTTCACCGCTAGATAAGTCACGGTCTTTCTTCAATAGACCACTTGCACAAAAACTACAACCAATGTTACAACCAACTTGGGTCGTTACACAAACCGAGTTTCCGTAATCGAACCTCATTAATACGGTTTCAATTAAGTTCCCATCACTTAATTTAAAAAGAAACTTCATCGTCCCGTCTTTAGAGACTTGCTTAGAATGTACTTCTAATGTTTGTAACACGAAGTTCTCTTCTAATAATTCGACCGTATCTTTTTTAATATTTGTCATCTCTTCGAAGCTTTTTACGCGTTTTTTATATAACCAATCCCATACTTGTGAGGCACGGAAAGGTTTATGTCCGCGTTCTGTAAACCAGTCTGTCAACTGGTCAAACGTTAATCCATAAATGGAAGGTTTATTCATTTGAACCACTCATTTCAATACTTATGATTTATTTTTTAGGCTCTGTTAAAGATGAGCTTTATATTAAGATTGGGCATTTCCTGCGGATTTTCTTTTTCTCTTGCCACATAAAAGCTTTAAGATTATCGGGGATTACCTCCGATTTGATCTCCTTTACCACAATCGTGCCTATCTTTAAACAAACGTTTATTCTTCTTTTCAATATGCCGTTCGTTATTATCTCAAGATTTCCCCATTAATTCAAGCCCTTAGACTCTAGAAAACAGCATATTTTTCACTACATGACGTGTTTTTCTTCTAGTTTATCCTCCATAAAGTTGTGGTATACAACGACCAAACAATCACTGGAGGTGACTGAGCGATGCCATGGGATACGAATAATTATCCAAGCTCAATGAAAAATTTAAAAACAGGGATAAGAAAGAAAGCAATAGAGATCGCTAATGCAATGATTAATGAAGGTTATACTGAGGACCGAGCAATTCCTATCGCGATTGAACAGGGAAAAGAGTGGTACAGTCATGCAAATGACAAAGAGAAGAATATGATGGTCCAAAAGAGTGACAATGAATTGCGCTCGCAAGATGAAGACAACAGGTCTGGACGACCTGAGTTACTTGATAAAGGAGAACACGTCTTATCTCATGAAGAAGGTTGGGCGGTACAAGCTGAAGATGCTAAGAAACCGTCTGAAGTCTTTAAGAAAAAACAGGATGCTGTGGATCGAGCAACTGAAATAGCTAAAAATAAAGGGACTCATTTAATTGTTCACGATCAAGATGGCTCTGTTCGTAAAAAGCAGTCTTTTGATGAACAGTGATTTTCATGAAGCAGCCCCTTCCACCTGATTCCCAAAATTGTGATACAATTTTAATATTACTAATTTAAATGATTGAAGGGGTCTTCAACATGAATCAAAACAACATAGTTGTTAAACTTATCGAGCCGATTATCATAGGAGTAATTGGTGGCTACGTATTTTCCATTTTAGACCTTCCTTTACCTTGGGTATTAGGAGCTTTAACCTTTATTTTACTTTGGCAAGGGTTTACTAAGCGAAAAGTTTATTGGCCTGAGTCAGTAAAAAATATCGGCCTTACCATACTTGGGATTTACTTTGGTCTATATTTTACAAAAGAAACGTTTATGACGATGGGACCATACTTCGCTCCCTTTGTCATCGTAACGATCATTTTAATTTTTGCCAGTATTTTACTTGGTATGGTCGTTACTAAATGGATCAATGTTGATAAAATTACAAGTACTTTTGCTTCCATCCCAGGTGGACTCACTGAAATGGTCATAGCAAGTGAATCTTTAAATGCGAAAGCTTCACTCGTTGTTATTTTTCAAACGGTACGATTACTAACTGTCCTATTCACCGTTCCCGCTCTCATCATTTTCTCGTTCTCTGCAACTGGAACTGCTTCGGGCGATTCATTCCTGAATCAACCATTTATCTTTGAAGGCTGGAAATACTTATGGTTTATTATCCCTGCTGTTATCGGGGTATCGTTAAAAGACAAATTACCTGCTGGAATTGTTATCATCCCACTCGTCATTACGGCACTTATGAATGTGAGCCCAGCTGAACTTGCTACTGTACCTCCTGCTCTTCTTATTGCAGGTCAAGTTTCAGTCGGTATTGGGTTGGGGATGAAAATATCCTTCGAAGAATTAAAATTAGGTGGAAAATATTGTGGCATTTATGCAGTGATTACGTTCACGTTAATTCTCTTATCATTTGGGCTTGGCTTTATTCTCGCTCAAATGACATCGCTTAATTTAGCCACTGCAATGTTAAGTGTTGCTCCTGGCGGGCTGATTGAAATGGTGCTCACCGCTTCGATTGTCGGTGGAGATCCGGCAATTGTCAGCGCTTTACAGCTCACTCGCTTATTTTTAATTATATTATTTGTCCCTCCGATCTTAAAATGGTACTTCAGAAAAACAGAATTACAGCATGCAGCTTAATACCTTATGCATTCATAGTAAATGGCTTAGAATATGAAGTTCTAAGTCATTTTTTACTTGTAGTCTTTCTTTCATGATCATTCTTCTATAAATACAGACTAGCTCCCCTTATATCCGCTTACGTTTCACTTTCTCAATTTTTGTAGTTCGTATCATAATACTTAATCAACACATAATGATGCTAACTCGTTCATTGTAACTGTAATAAAAATTCGTTCCTACAGAGATTGTTCTATCTTTAAATATTTTTTTCAAAGATAAGTGCGATAAATACACAGATGAATCGTCTAATTATATAGAACGCCAAAATACGGAGGAAAATGTAATGTCCAAAGAGCAAATCATCTCAGATTGGTTTTATCAATACAGCGATGATATATACCACTTTTTACTATATCGGATCGGCTCTCCAGATGTTGAAGATGTCGTTCAAGAAGTTTTTATAAGAGCAATGAAAGGTCTTGACTCTTTCGAAGGGAATGCCCAACCAAAAACTTGGTTATTTACGATTGCCCGAAATACTGCTATTGATGAAATCCGTAAAAAGAGTCGGAACAAATGGAAAGATTATTTAACCTTCGAATCGAAACATGAGCCAGCAGACAACGAAACGCCCGCAGACCTTATTCAGTTAAACGAAGATAATCAAGAGCTTTATAGAGCCATTCAAACGTTAAAGTCCAATTATCGAGACGTTGTCATTTTACGGGGAATTAAGGACCTTTCCGTAAAGGAAACATCTGAGGTTTTGAATTGGAGTGAAAGTAAAGTTCGTTCCACATATCATAGGGCAAAAAATATGCTACACAAAAAGCTAAAAGACGAACTAGGAGGTGTATATAGTGACTAATAACGATCAGGATTTAGATAAAAAATTACGTGAAATGGCAAAGCCAAACTTAGATGATGCGAAAAAAAGAGAACTACATCAGTCTATCATGGCTTTTGCAAGTCAAGGTGAAAGGAAGAAAAGGAGAGGATATGTTATGAAACGATTTGCTGCAGGAATTGCAGGTGTAAGTGCAGCTGCTATATTAGCCTTCTTTATCGTTACTTCGCCAGACGAAGATCCGTCTCAAATTGCTGGTGATGACCCTCAACCTGATGAAAATGAAGTTGGGATAACGACTGAGGATACAGAAAGAGATGATGTAACAACAGAGGAAAAAGATGAAAATGATGATGTTACAGATGAGCCGGTTGGTGATTCTGTTGAGCCATTAGATAAATACGAAGTTTTTTCAAATTTTAGTCTTTATCACCCGGGTTATTTAGCTGAAGCGAGAACGTTTTACGAGAGTGAAACGACAGATTATGTACTCGGCTATGGGCATCATGCCCACGCTGTGACAATGTATGAATTGTTTGAAGTGAAAGATGATGAAGTTACGATAATTCGTAGTGTCGTTGATGAGACAGACTTTGAAAGAATTGAATCTATCTTACATTTAGATAACTGGGAAGAAGCAATGATTGAGTATTTACTTGATGAAGCAGAACCAGTTGAAGAGCTATTTTTCACTTACGATGAAGCAACGTCTGAAACAGAAGTAACAGCAGACGGTGAAACATACACGGTATACCCTGTTGAAATTGAAAACGAATTGACTTACTACTTCAAAGAAGGAGAAGGCCTTTGGGTAAAAATATATGAGGATGAAGATACCGTTGAAATGTATGGTGAAGAACAGAAAACCGTCCGTATTCAAGATGAAGAATAGCCCTCCTTAATTATTAGCTGTCGACAGAATGATATCGTCGGCAGCTTGTCTTATTTAGGAAGCCTTTTCTAACGATCATATTCATATATTTTCCGGAAGTATGAAAGTTCCGGCGTCCAATGTTACTTAATGAACTAGTAACCATTTCCAATTCATTTACATAGGCTATCATCGATGACCTGATGAAAGAGGTGATAGCACTTGTATTACTATTATCCTTTTATACCCGCACCGCACGCTTATCCAATGCATCGAAACTCCCGCCAGATAAATCGTGGTACAAACATTCCATATGTTCCTATTTTCGGGGACCAATCACAAAGTGAAATCAGAGATCATGTCTACCAATCAATTGTTGATGAAGCAACAGCAGCTGAGTTCTACACAAGGTTATTAAATGAAACACCTGACGACTTGCATCATGAGTTTGTTGAACATGCTCGGGATGATGAATTAGAGCATTTAGAGGCATTAAAAAAACTGTATGTTTATTTGACTGGCAATCAAACGGAGTATGAAATTGAACCTATACAATACGATACGTATAAAGACGGAATATTAATGGCCCTGCATGGTGAATTAGAGGCGGCTGAATTTTATCGTGATGTTCAACTTTCAACTACTGACCAAGTAGTAAAAGACACCTTCTTCTTTGCAATGGTCGATGAACTCGAGCACGCTACCCAATTTGGAGTCTTGTACAGTACATTGTAAGCATTTATGAATTTTTCCGCTTTCGTCATTGTTCTTTCAGTTTTTAAATACATTCACCCTAACTATACACCATAAAGCCCCTAGTAAACTCCAGTTGATTTCCAGGTGCCAGGCACCTGGAAATCAACTGGGAAAAACTAAGAAACAAACAAAGTGAGTCACCTTAGCAGTCGTAATTATTATGAAAAGCTCGGATGCAATGTTGCATTCCGAGCTTCTGTCATGATTGCTTTATATTTTATTCTAGACGGTTCAGCCCTCTAACAAGCCCAGGTAAGCCACGTGAGCCTCTCTCATCAAGTAATTCTTCTATTTGGTCATCTTTACCGTTTATATATAATCTAATCACTTCCTGTATGTCCTCATGATTGACTCCCTCTAAATGTGATACGATCGACTCCCAGTTTGTCGGGTCTAGCGATAGTCCTCTCCTTCTATTGTTTGTTGCAATCTGCACAACTTCCTCTACATCGTCAGTCATGTATAATTCGGTTACTAAATAATAACCGATAAAACGGTTCGCAGGATCAATTGAAACAGCTCGAGAAAAGGTATCATTTGCTTCATTTATTCTTTCTTGCATGAATAGGCTTTTTCCTAACATCCCTAGCACATATGAACTCGGTTGGACTCCTTCATCTAATTGCTGTTTATAAGTCAACAACCATTCCTCTACTTCTTCCCACTTACCTAAATTGTTATAGACCTTTGCAACGGTTAACAAATTTTCCGCGGATGAGTCGAGTTCAGCGAGTTTCAAATAATACGGAAGCAACTCACTGTCTGAATCGCGATTTGACTCCCTAATTCTTGTCACCATTCGTAAACTATGGATGTCTCTATCATCGTCCTCTACATTTTCCCGATACTCGTTTAAGGCTTCTTCAACCTTACCATCAAGAAGCAACATATCGGCTTCTATTAATTCCCGTTCTTTCAAATGGAAAAATGGCAGTTCACCGACTGTTTCTTCTTTTAAGCGATACCCATTACTTTGCCCGATCAATTTACCTTGTTCGTCAAATGCTCTTACCGACCATGAGAACGTCCCTTTTGGATTTGAAAAAGCTAATGTATTTTCAGGAGCATGTAGATGATCTTCTAATTGTTCTTCTAAAAAGATAACTCCTACCGTTTTTGCATATAGTTCTTCAACTGGGATGACAACTTCTTCATTTTCAATGCCAAATAAAAACGGCGCTCCGAATGATCCACCTTCATAATCTACATAAAGCATTAACTCATATGTTTTCGCTCCAGGATATTCCTCCCACCTAAATGAAACTTTCTCCTCTTCAACCGTCGCATAATTCGTCGGTTCGATAATATCAATGAGTGGTGTAAGCTCGACGTCATACGTTATATGGTCACCATCATTAATCTCGATCCAGTCGTATGTCTCGACTGGCCAAGTCCAACCGTCTATTTGCTCAAAGTCAATGCCAATATGAATTTGATAGTTTCCAGTTTCTACATTCGTAAAAAAAAACTCGCCATCTTGGTTTGTAATCGCCTCATATTTTTCATGAGGAGAAACAGAACGATTTACTTCTCTTTCATCACGTAAATAAACAGCAACATTTCTTAATGGGGTACCATCATCTCTTACTACCTTACCTTCCACTTTTGAAAATGATTCTTCCTCATACTCCTTAAGGTCGCCTTTTAAAGCAACTAATGATTGAAAATATTTGCTTTCAAAAAAATGGTCCGCACCATCTTTAGCAAGCTTCTCTTGAACATGAATTTCCTCTTCTATAAAACGCTTTGCCTCATCTAAATTTCCAGATTGGACTTGTTTGTTCGCCGTTTGTTCAAGTAAATAATAATACTCTTGATAATAAACACTACTTACATGTTTGCGATAATCATTTAACAACATTTTTGTGTGTTCAATTTCCCCTGTGTAAACGGCTAGATTAAGCCATAGGAGAGTCATCTGATGAAATAAATAACTGCCTTCATCGAATTCAGCAATCAGTGCTGTTAGGATATCATTTCCCTTTTCAAATTCTCCGGTGCTCCGGTAATGATGAACTAAAACCTCGGCGGCAGGCAATAAATACCCATCTCTCGGTGCTTTCTCTAAGTAATGCAAGATATACGGTTCCATTTCATGAAGCGTAAATAATCTGTCATACGCACCCGAACGACTTTTAGTCGCTGGTCCAATATAGACGTCATACGTACCAGGTCGCTCCCGCTCGATCATATAATCTCTAATGAGCGATAAGCTTTGACGATTGTCTCGTTCAATTCGAGAAACAATTTCTGCTTTGGCAAGTTCAATTTCTCCACTTGCAATTTGATTGTTTATTTGCCATTCCTTCACTTTAGGCTCAACAAAAATGATGATGACTGAAAGAGATAAGATAAAAGTGATAAGTAGCATGAATAAGTGTTTTACTTTCATTTTCACTTTCATTCATCCATCCCCTCATCTCTTACTAAATCACTCCAAAACAAATTCCCGCCTTTTTCGACCATGATCCTTTTGGCATCGTCTTTATTATCAACTATAAACATTGAACCTGTTCCGACTGAAAAAAGGAGAATGACAGCCATTCCAACTGGAAGGAGTGGAATCGTCACTTCTTTATTCCACCAGTTATTAAACTGTTCACCAAATGATTTCGGGTGTGTTCGTTTCATAACTTCGTCTTTTCTAGAAAACTCGTATGAAGAAAGCTCTTCGTTTAATTGTCTTCGTAACGTTTTTTGCTCATCAAACCGTTTCATCCTTTTCTCCTCCCTCCTCTAATGAACCTTTCAAAAGCGTTCTTCCCCGTCGCAATTTCGTCTTTACTGAATTCTCATTTCCATCGAGAAGTATAGCAATCTCTTTAATAGATAGTTCTTGAAAATAATAAAGGGTGATCACTTCACGATATTTATAAGGGAGTGACTGTATATGCTGATGCAATAATTGATTTTCATAGTTTGTCATCAATAACGATTCAGGCTCACCGTCACGTTCATCAATTACGTTCTCCCAACTATCAGCCTCTTTTTTCAAAAAAATATGTTTCCAACTCCACCTTCTCATTCGCGTCCTGCATTGATTGACAGTGATTTTCATAAGCCAACTCTTTAGCTTTTCATCAGACTCCAACTGGTCAATATTCTGAAAAGCTACTACATATGTATCTTGAACGGCTTCTTCAGCAATTTGACGATCTCTCATTAAAAGCACCGCTGTACGAAGGAGAATATTTCCGTATTGCTCCATTAATTGTTGTAACGCCTGTTCTTCTTTATTTTTTAATCGTTCTACTAAAGACACTGTCCCTCCCCCTTCACTATGAACGATGCATCTAAGCTAAATAAAGTTTCATGTTTTTATCACTTTTTTACGTTTTTGCTACGGAACGATCATAACATGGTATTTATTGAAGAAGGTGTATTACCTTTTCCTTTATTCTAAGCAGTTAAAGGTAATTGTCTCTCCCTCTACAGCCCATAAGCTGTTGTGTATGCAATGAGGCACCTCATAACTTAATTATCCAACTATGTATGATAAACTTCAGCAGATACGGGGGTAAATGTTCTTGAAGTATCAGCCTTATTGAAAATCATGGTCGATATTTTTTACCTAATGTTGTTTTTATTAATCGAACTTAATATTGTATAGGATGATTTATTGAAATTATCGCAAGTATTATGATCCACTTACTGGGACCTTACATTGAAAGTGAAAAAAATAAACCAGAAAATCACATAAATACTTGTATGAACTTTTTGAATTGGCTCTGTTAATCTTCATTGTTGATTTTTAAAAATCACGAGACGCCTGTGGGAAAAGCAAGAGCTAAGAGCATTTACTTCATGAATATGCTACGATTTGTCTCGACGGACAGGACGACCAATGCCGGGCATGCCACAGGACGTGGCGTTTTGACCGGTGGAAGGATGCCACTACAGAGCTTTGCGGCTAGAGGAAGAGACAGAAGCTCCATCGGGGTGGTTTTCCCCGATTAGCTGAAGCCTTGCCCACGGCAAAGTAGACACCGTAAATGCAAGCGAAAGTGAAGCATGAACGGATGTCGTACTTGTGCCTAGAGGTGTAAGCGAGTGTATTTTTGTAAAATCAACATTAGCCTTTATCAAAGCCTTTGAATTAAATAAAAAGCCCTTTTTAACTTACTCATGCAAAATTGGTAAAGGAAAATTTGGAAAGCGGTGAATTTACGTGGAATATGCAGTAGAGTGTGTCGTTCCCAACATGATGGATACGATGAATGCAATGCAAGAGCCAACAATGAAGGAAAGACACTATCCAATCGGACTAGCTGTAGCAAAATTATAGACAAAGCGGCTTAGATCAATTGGCCGCTTTTTTATTTACTCCTCTTAAACTTCCTCACTTGTAAAAATACGACAATGACTGCCATCACAACGATAAACAAAACAATAGGATTACTAAGCAAAGTACTCATGTTAACCCTCCTCTTTTTATCCATTCCCAATTCTTCCTTATGAAATAACGATTAAGTTTATTTTTTCCTATTTTAATGGATCGATCTTCACTTCTAAAACCTATTCTTCAGCTTAAAATACAAATAATCAGTTCCCATAATTTTTACAATCAAAATGTATAGGAAATGCACATTCGGTTACCTTATATGTGGGAGGTGATACAAATGGCAAATCGTAACAACCAAAACAATCGTAACAATCGTAACAACGAGCGCAATGACCAAAACCAAGAATTTAACGAGAACAACAATAACAACAATGTAGAATTTGCTCGTGAAAACGATGCTCAAGATTTAAACAACCGTAACAACCGCAACAACAGAAATAACCAAAACAACTAATTGCACATGTGTCATTTCCTCTATACATACTCGTTTTGGCAAACCCATTTCGACATTGATAGAGGAAAAGAAGTACTTCTACTGAGGATGACTCAAAACAAAAGTGCCTGGCACCTCCTTAGCAAGATACAGTTAGAATTTATATCTTGTAAATGCTGGAGAGAGCTAGGCACTTATGGGTCATCCTCATTTTAATTAGTTTGTCTTAATTTCGTTTAATTTTTAGGAATGATTCCCCCTGATCTTGAATTGGATATAGTAAGGAGGGAAATGCATGTCCATGAAAAAAAATTTAAAAGAACCATTGAAAAGAGTCGATTATAAGAGAGCCCAAGTAACAGCTGTTTCTGAGTATGTTGAAAGTTTGAAAGACCACCGTTATGTTTCGATGAGTACAAAAATGATGATACTCACTAATTTTGGAGAAATATACGGAGAGGTTGTAAATTCTGAAGAGGTCGTTAAAGCATATGAAGCTGATGAAACAACGATTAGTGATCAAAACCTAGATGAAGTTAACTTTTCTTATTTAGAAAGTGCGGCCGATGAATCGATTGCATTTCAAAAAAGTATACCTGGTCAAAACGATTTAGTTATAAAAAATTTTTCTGGTACCCTTCATTTAAAAGATGTCACGATATATCCTTTTTCATCCCAAGAAATAATAAGAAAAAACCATCTATTACTTTTTACTGATCAAATTATTGGCATCTCCTACGGTGATAAAAAGAAGTAAAATGAATCATGTTATTATATTTTACCTTATCTGACATTGTTGATTGATCGATCTTGTCGAACTGTCTTGGAAACAACCTCCTTGTTTATTTCTTTCATAATAACCTCATATTAATAAATGTTTGAAGCGACAATTTGTTGCTTCAACAAAGGGTACTCCATGGGCGAATGAACAAACTCAGTTCGTCACAACAAAGAACACTACCAATAAGGAGATGTTTACATGTTTGGTATGAGACGAAATAAACGAAACGGAAACGGTTTAATGATGTCACTAGTTGGTATAGGCGTAGGTGCTGCCGCTTACGGAATGATGAGAGGCCGCAATAACGGAAATAACAACATGATGGAGCCTGTCCAAAAGGCAATGAACCAATTTAGAGATTAATTCGCCTTAAAAGGAGTTATTGAGCAGCTTTATGAGCTGCTCTTTTCCCTTTCACCTTTTTCCGCTATAGCTATTTAGCTACCAGTATGTTCGCGTCCATTACTCTTTGTATATTTCCCTATCTCAAATAATCCAACAGCTGATAACCCACAAATTCCTCCAGCCCAAATTCGCAATATAAATTCTAATTCAGTAAAGGGATATGAAACGATTCCAACTAACATTCCAATGATAAAAGATGATAATGGTATGAAATTTTTAGGGATATTAACTGTCCTTTTTAACAGTTCAACTAATGCTACGACAATTGGAGAAAGGATTGATGCAAACATTAATACTGCATCCATATACCACACCTCCTCACTACTTAATATGCTAAAACCAACAACATGAAACGGCTGTCATCCTTAGCAGTTATCTTATAGTAAGAAAGGTAAATTTAAAATATCTCAATTGATGTTGTAAATGAGTACTATTAGGGTCTAGTTCGATAATATTTAACATAAAGAAAACTCGCCACTTGGCGAGCCTAAATAGCGAAGACAGAGGCGTAGAGAGACGCACAGGATGATGTGCTAGTACCGACGTTGCTAAAGGACGTTGTTTTTTTAGCCGGTGAACCTTACTATACACATCAATATTTTCACGACGTCGATATCGCATCTTCGCTAAAATTTTATAAATTTTTAATAGTAAATAAAAATGGACAAATACAGGCTCTTCAGGTAAAGAGAGAGCCGTAGTTGTATTTTTAATTCGTTCTTAAAAATTTTCTATACGTCAAGCCACTTAAAAATGTAAAAAAAGAGATTGACTCGTAAGGTATCCAAAACGTTACTTTGAGCCAATCCCTTTTAGTGTTTTTAAATTTCAGCTTTAACAGCAATCACTTTCGTTTCCAGTCATCATCAAACCTTTGCCCTCTGGTGTTTCTCTTACATCGAGTGCAAGACCTTGAGTTTGTGCATGGATTGCCTTTTCAAAGGCAACTTTTATGCCGTTAATTTCTTCAACAATATCATCTTCTGTTGGCTCATCCAGAGCCAATCCTAATTGTGGACCGCCTCAGCCCATGCCTGAGAAAAAGACTTTAATGTTTTTTGCACCATGTTCGGCCATTAATTCTTCAATAAAGCCTTTTGCGCTATCGGTAATGTTCATTGTTTCACCTCAATTAATATCATATACATTCTGTACGATCATTATCCTACCAATGTTTTGAGGTGATGACAACATATTTGCTTAGTTTCCACCTAATCCTTCTACAAATGTTTTCGTATTTTGACGAAGCATGTTAAGGTATGTGTCTGCTCCTGAATCTTCGTCGCCGATCGCATCTGTATAAACCTCTCCTGCTATTGAGACACCTGAGTTTTCTGCGACCATTTCCATATAACGGTTATCGACAGTTGATTCAACAAATACTGCCGGAATTCCTTCATCTTGAACGATGTCAATCACGCGGTTAATTTGTTGAGATGTGCCTTCTTCATGAGAGTTGATCTCCCAAATTCCTTCTGTAATGAATCCATAATCTTCACCATAATATTTAAACGCATTCTCACTTACGATAATGACACGGTGCTCTTCTGGAATTGTTTCTACTTGTTCTTCAATCCATGAACTAAGTTCATTTAATTCGTCAATATATGCATCCGCTCTTTCGCGGTATTCTTCTTCACCTTCTGGGTCTAGATCAATTAAATGTTCTACTAAATTTTCCACATAAATGATGCCTTTTTTCGGGCTCAACCATGCGTGTGGATCAACACCCTCTTCACCAACTAATGGAATACCCTCCATTCCTTCAGTGAGTTCGACAATTGGAGTTTCAGAAATGTTAGCCACAATTCTTTCTAACCATTCTTCAAGATTCATCCCATTAACGAAAAATACATCAGCGTCACTAACTTTACTAAAATCACTTGGTACTGGCTCATATTCGTGTGGTTCTTCACCAATTGGGACAATGTAGTCTACATTCGCACGATCTCCAGCAACCTCACCAATCATATCCCCTAGAACAGAAAAACTTGTTACAATGTTTAGTTTTTCCCCATCAGTATTTCCTTCCTCATCGTTTGTTCCTGTTTCTTCATCTGTTGAACATCCTGCAATCAGTAAAACTGATGTCATCATAAGAAACAATACCGTTTTAAACTTTTTCATTTCCATCCTTCTCCTCCACTTCCTTTTTTTCTTTGCTTTCGTAATATATGAGTTCCCCAAAAATGTGTGCATACTACAAAATAAGTTAGTCAAGCGATAATGTTTTTGTCCTAGCTATAAAAGTTGCACAAGAGAAACTTTTGAGTTACTAATTGCATTATACAAAATTCAGTTTAAAAAAGTAAAGAGTTTTTTTATGCGAAAATTATACAAAAACAAAACCCATAATTATCCAGGTGCCAGCAACCTGGATAATTATGGGTTTTTTGTTCATTCTATGATCGAAGTCTAATATCTAAGATTTCCAATATCCCTTTTTACCGTAATGCATAAAAAGTTCCTCTTCCATATCTCTTGTAAGGGGTGGTTCCTTTAAATATTCTGGAGCGTTCTCTACTTCTTCACGTTCAACATTGATGTGAATTTGCTTGCTCGTCCAATCAATGTTAGTGATCCAATCTGTCGAAATGAGTATTTTCTTACCTGGTAAAATTTTCTTCGTGTCACAAACGAAATAACGAATTTTATAAGAATCTTCTTCTATTAGAAGATCTTCAATTTTCCCAAATGAATCTCCTCTTGCTGATAACTCATAACCGATGATTTCCTCTGCACGATGAACGTAAGGGCGATAGTCCTCTTTACTAACAACATCGTCAATTTGTACTGGTTCTGGTTCATATTTCGCAAGTTCCCGTGCAGCAATCGCGTTCCCCCACAAACTTGAACCAAGCCAATATGGACCAAGGCTATAATATAAGCTAAATTCTCGTTCAGATTTCCTTGTTACTGGTTGTTCATTGATTTGCGGTGCATCCTTTGCTTGTTCTTTCGAGATATTTACATAAATCTTCTCTTCTTTCATATCAATATTTGTGATCGAAGCTGGAGATAAAAACAGCTTTTCTCCTGTGAACCAAGTGCCTGCCTTTACAACAAGATAACGAACGGTCCAATGGTCTTCATCAAAATAAACGTCATGCACTGTTCCAAATTCCTCATCATTTCCAATTACATGAAATGAACTTAGCCAATGGTCATAATGGAGAAGCATAAGAACCATCCTTTCTTATAGATGATCGTCTCATTCTTCCAATTCCCGTCACAACATCATGTAAAACACGCTAAAATATATACAAAATATCCCAAGTGCCTGCCACTTGGAAAAAAAAGGTGGTTGTATCATTCTACTTAGAATTTAATTAACTAAATAAAGCCTGCATCAATTCGGTAGATGCAGGCTTTTTTCACTTTAATGCTTAATACGATAAACTCGCGCTTCGTATGGTTTTAATGTAAATGTGTCTGCATGAACGTCTTGAATGTCATAATTACAGATAAACAATTCACGTTCTTGCCCTTTTACTTCTACAGGCAAATCAACTGTTGGTTCATTCCCGTAGAAATTACAGTACACAAGCAGCGTTTCGTCACCTAGTTCACGTTTATATGCGAAAATCTCTTCATGATTATATAGAAGTAAATCAAAGCTTCCATAGACAACAATATCATTGTTATGACGGAGATCGATTAACTTTTGATAATAATAGAAAATCGAGTTTGGATCTTCAAGTGCTTTTTCCGCATTAATGTCTTTATAATTCGGATTTACTTTAAGCCATGGTGTACCTGTTGTAAAACCGGCATGGTCAGTGTCATCCCACTGTACAGGCGTTCTTGCATTGTCTCGACCTTTCACATAAATACTTTTCATAATTTCTTCATGTGATACACCTTCTGCACGCTTTTCTTTATACATATTTAAAGTTTCGATATCTTCATACTCTTCAATTGAATCAAAGCACACATTCGTCATCCCTATCTCTTCACCTTGATAAACATAAGGCGTCCCTTTCATCATATGAAGTAACGTTGCAAGCATTTTTGCAGACTCTAAACGATATTCTCTGTCATTCCCAAATCGAGATACCATTCGAGGTTGGTCATGGTTATTCATATACAAGCTATTCCAACCTTCATTTTCTAACGCTTTTTGCCACTTCGTTAAATTATTACGCAAGTCGCTTAGCTTTAACGGACGTAAATCCCATTTTCCTCCTGGACCTGAATCGAGGTCAACATGCTCAAACTGGAATACCATATTCAACTCTTCGCGGGTCTCATTTGTATACTTCACGGCTTCTTCTGGATCAACACCAGGCATTTCTCCTACAGTCATTACTTCGTAATCCTTTAATGCCTTACCATACATTTCATGTAAAAATTCATGAATTCTCGGTCCATTCATAAAATACTCTCCGCCTGAAACATACTTTTTCCCATGCGGATTTGGAGCATCTGGTAGACCTGGTTCTTTTGAAATAAAGTTAATAACATCCATTCGAAATCCGTCAATTCCCTTATCTAGCCACCAACGCATCATATCGTAAACTTCTTGACGAAGCGTAGGATTTTCCCAATTTAAGTCAGGCTGCTTTTTTGAGAATAGATGTAAGTAGTATTCTCCTGTCAGTTCATCATATTGCCAAGCTGATCCGCTAAATGCAGATTCCCAGTTGTTTGGCTCGGAGCCGTCTTCTTTTCCAGGATGCCAAATATAATAATCACGATATTTATTGTCTTTTGATTTTCTTGATTCCGCAAACCAGGCATGTTCATCAGATGAGTGATTCACAACAAGATCCATAATTAACTTCATACCACGGTTGTGAACTTCCTTTAAAAGTTCTTCCCAGTCGGCCATTGTTCCGAACTCATCCATAATGTCTTGATAGTCGCTAATGTCGTAGCCGTTATCATCATTTGGTGATTTATATACAGGCGATAACCAAATCACATCAATGCCAAGTTTTTTTAAATAATCTAGCTTTTCAATAATCCCTTGCAAATCCCCAATTCCGTCCCCATTACTATCATTAAAACTTCGTGGATAAATTTGATATACGACACTTTCTTTCCACCATTGTTTTGATTGTTGCATTTTTGATTCCTCCTTGATTTATTTCTATAATGTACGAACTGTTTGTCTCTTGTATATATTGTGTGAAATAATAAAGTTCGACACGGTTTCCTGTTGCTTTCTTTGTTGAATCATCATATCAACGGCGCGTTCTCCCATATCCATGAGCGGTTGTGAAACGGTTGTTAAAGGCGGTATTGCCATTTCAGCTGCTTGCGTATTGTCATACCCTATTACAGACAAGTCATGAGGAATGCGAATCCCTTTTTCATAAGCGACAGATAAAACACCTATTGCCATTTCATCACTTGTTGCAAATACAGCACTAAAACGTTTACGTTTTTGCATTAACTTTTCCATACATCTTTTTCCCGACTCAAAACGAAAGTTCCCATATTCAATTAAATCAGGATTCACCTCAATATCGTGGTCCTTCATCGCTTGCATAAAACCATCTATCCTTGGTTTTCCTGCAATTGGGTCGTCTGCACTACCACTCACAAGGGCTATCTCCTTATGTCCTTGCCCGATTAAATATGCCGTTCCATCATAGGCAGCTTGTACATCATCGACTTTTATATAAGGAAAAGAAAATCGCATCGATTTTGTAGAAACTAAAATGACCGGACACATAAATGTTTGAAGCATATTCCCTTGTTCGGTTGACATTTCTTCACTTGCATAAATGATCCCATCGACTTGCTTTTCTTTTAACACTTGCAAGTCATCGACAGCACGTGAATCAGATGAGTTTAAATGACAAACTAACACACTGTAATTTTCCGCATTCGCTCGTCGTTCAATCCCTTCAAGCAACCTCGAAGCATATAAACCAGACACTTTCGGAAGAAGAACCCCAATCGTTTTCGTTTCCTTTCCTACTAACCCTCTAGCTAGTGCGTTTGGGGTATAGCCTAAATCTTCAATCACACGTACCACTTTGTCTTTCGTTCTTTGAGAGTAACCAGATTGTTCGTTAATAATTCTAGAAACCGTCGCGATTGAGACTCCTGCTTTCTTCGCAACGTCTTTAATGGTAATCGACATAAATTGTCCACCTTTACGTAAACGTTTACTCTTCTAAAGTTATCATAGAAAAAAAGCGTTTTCAATCATCTTTTTATTTCGAACTTCGAAGTTTTCTGTTAAAATTAATTGAAGGTTCAGATATTTTAAATATGTAGAGTCAATACATAAGGGGGAGAATGACATATGAAAGATAAACGTGCAATCACGATCGAAGACTTGAAAGAGATTAACGTTTTAAATGAACCACAACTTTCACCTGATGGAACGAAAGTATCTTACGTTCGCCAATTCATTAATGGGGAAGACGAGTATACGTCACACTTATTTGTTAAGCAAGTTGACAGCCCTGAACCAGCTTCACAGTGGACATTCGGCAAAGGACGAGTCGCCAATCCTCGTTTTTCTCCAGACGGAAAACACCTTGTCTTTGTTTCTATGAAAGAAAAAACAAAGCCTCAACTTTACTTACTATCATTAGCTGGTGGTGAAGCAAAGCCGATTACCGAACTTGAAAACGGCGCGTCTCAGCCCATTTGGTCTCCGGACAGCAACAAGATTCTATTTACAACTTCGTTTGAAAAAGGGAAAAAACCTAATGATGAAGCAAAATCGTCCGAGAAAAAAGACGATAAACCGGAACCACTTGTTGTAGAACGATTAAAATATAAATCAGACGCTGCTGGTTTTCTCGACAAGAAAAATAAACAGCTTGCAGTATACAATGTAGCAGACGATGACATTCAATTTTTAACAGACGATGAATTCGATCATGAACCTTCAAGCTGGTCTCCTGACAGTCAATCCATCGCCTACTTTTCAAACAAACAAGGTGATCACGAAATCATCTCGGATATTTACGTACATGATTTCGAAACAGGAACGTCGGAAAAAATCACAAATAGTAAAGGTGTCTTTACGTTCGGGGTCTTCTCACCAGACGGTGAAAATATCGCTTATTACGGTCATGAAAAAGAGTATTCTGGTGCGACACATAACAAATTGTGGATTCAAAACCTTAAAGACCAGTCAAGAGAATGCTTAACGAAAGACTGGGATATTCACATCACAGATGCAGCAATTGGTGATGTTCGCTCCGGACACCCGAACCCAGGCCCTGTTTGGTCTAAAGATGGTCAAGAAATTTATGTGACAGCAAGTACAAACGGTTCAACAAACTTTTACTCTGTAAAACGAGATGGTACCGTTGAGGAACGCTTTACAGGAACACACCAAGTTTTCGGTTACAATGTGAATACAGAGAAAAACATTGTTGTGCTTGGCGTAAGCACTCCTACTAATCCAGGAGAGCTATACTTACTAACACTTGAAAATAATGAAGTAAAACAACTAACAAATGTGAATGATTCTTGGGTTGAAGACGTTCACGTTCAAGAACCGGAAGAATTTTGGTGTAAAGCATCTGATGGTTGGGATATTCACGGTTGGGTATTAAAGCCTTATAATTTTGAGGAAGGAAAAAAATATCCGACAATCCTTGAAATTCATGGTGGACCTCATGCTATGTATGCCAATACATTTTTCCATGAAATGCAATTATTAGCAGCTCAAGGCTATGTCGTCATTTATTCGAATCCACGTGGTGGCCACGGCTACGGTCAACATTTTGTTGATGCGTGCCGAGGTGATTACGGTGGAAAAGATTATGAGGATATTATGAGTTTCGTTGATGCAGCAATTGACCGTTATGAGTTCATTGATGAAGACCGCCTCGGTGTAACTGGAGGTAGTTATGGTGGGTTTATGACAAACTGGATTGTCTCTCATACGAACAAATTTAAAGCGGCAGCAACGTTACGTTGTATTTCAAACTGGATTAGCTTCTACGGAGTAAGTGATATCGGCTATTTCTTTACAGAGTGGGAAATTGGCGCAACATTTTTACAAGATCCAGAAAAACTATGGAAACACTCTCCGTTAAAATATGTTCAAAATATCGAAACACCTCTTCTTATTTTACACGGGGAAAAAGATTACCGTTGTCCGGTTGAACAAGCCGAGCAATTGTACATCGCACTTAAGCAACAAGATAAAGAAACTCGCTTCGTCCGTTTCCCGAACGCGAATCACGAGTTATCACGAAGCGGCCCTCCATACTTGCGTTATGCAAGACTGGAAGAGTTAACGAACTGGTTTGATAAATATTTAAAACAATAGTTTTTTTATGCTAGCTGGTTACGTCGATTGTCGTCTATTCAGCTAGTTTTTTATTTTGAGTGTTACCCAATGCTTTTGTAAAGTATGGTCTACCAGGTATGGACCAATCTGGTATCAACCTACCTGGTACATCACTTTTGGTATTTACACTCCACCCTGGAAACTACAATTCAGAATAAAAAACTGCCCTCCAACGGAAGACAGTTGCTTTAACTATATATTGTTCATGAACGGTCAAACAATCCAAGCTCTACAATTTCATCTAAAAACGCTTCACTTGTTTCTCCCTCAAAAGTAATTTCTACTTTTTCACCTGGTTGTAGAGCTAACGCTAATACGCCAAGCAAACTTTTGGCATCAACCACCCAATGATCTTTTTTAATTAAAATCGTCGTAGAATACTGGCTCGCGCTGTTTACAAACTGGCTTGCTGATTCGGCAAAGATTGGCTTTTTTACTGTAAGTTGCATAACGATCCCTCCCTTTTATCCTTTTATTATATTTGGTCATAAATATAAATACAATGCTATCTGTTGTGTCTGTTTTACGAATTTATTATAAAATCACTTTATTTTCCAAACATGACGTAGTTTTGCTATCATTAACATGAATGAGTGAAAAGGAGTTGTCATACTTTGGGAACGAAAAAGCCAACTTGGAGTCATTACTTTGAAACAAGGAAAGCAAATATATTAGATATAGAGAAATTTCGGCGCTTCGCCCTTTTCGTGCCGTTTATTCAAAAGAACGGAGAATGGCACATTCTTTTTGAAGTAAGAGCGCAAAACGTGCCCCAGCCAGGGGACGTCTGTTTTCCAGGTGGAAAAGTTGATGCTGACGATCCTACAGAAAAGGACGCTGCTATTCGAGAGCTATGTGAAGAGCTCGGTGTGAAAAAATCAAATGTTCATCTCATCGGAGAACTCGATTATATGCTTACTGCATTTGGCCTTATTCTTTATCCATACATTGGTGTTCTTGATGAAGACGCGTCATTTAACATAAATCAAGATGAGGTAAAAGAAATTTTCACCGTCCCGCTGTCTGCGTTAAAAAAAATGGAGCCGAAAAAACATCACGTGTATTTAAAAGTAAAACCAGAAGACGAGTTCCCTTTCCACCTCATTCCAAACGGGGAAAATTACGAATGGCGAACTGGTGTCGTGAATGAACAATTTTATGGATACGACGGCTATACAATTTGGGGCTTAACCGCTCGGATATTAACTCATGTTCTAGAAGAAATTGAGTTATCAGAAAACAATTAACTCACTTCTTTACTCGTTTTTGGCATCGAAAAAATCAGGGTAAAGCTTATTACAGCAAAAATAAAGACGCCGATATACACACTGTTTAATGAAAATGTTAACCCTTCTTGGATGAATTGTCTTTCTACATCCGTAAACTGCTCTCTACCTACGGGATCGAGCATCATATTGACGACATCTAAAGAGGGGGTAATATTTATGCCTTCACCGTTTTCCTCTAAATATTGTTGCATGCGACTATTTAAAACACCGCCGAGAAGTGCGACGCCAAGCGCACTTCCTAATAGTCTCATAAACATATTCGATGCCGTTGCAACGCCACGCATTTTCCATGAAACACTGCTTTGAATACTAACAATAAATGTCGTTGTCGTAAAACCCATTCCTCCACCGATAAAAAACGATCCTAGCCCTGCCCATATTGGATGTTGAACGATAGGTAGTGTTAGAAATAAACTAGCACCGATCATTAAGCTGAATGCCCCTAACATCGCTGTTTGTCTTGATCCTTTTTTTACAACCCACTTACCTGCTAATGTTGAAGATATTGGCCAGCCTACGCTCATCATCGTTAACGTAAAACCAGCAATTATTGCAGGTTGATCTAAAACAATTTGCACGTATGTCGGCAAATAACTAGAAACACCAATGAGAACTGCCCCTAATGTTAGCGAGGCAACATTTGCAATTGCAATGAGCCGATGCTTCCATATGGAAAGCGACATGACTGGGTCTTCTGCTCTCGTTTCTTGCCATAAAAATAAACTAAGTGAAACAGCAAAGACTGCAAATAAAGATAAAATTTGTGGTGAATCCCAGTCCCATTGAACTCCACCTTGAATAAAAATCACCATAAGAGCACTGACACATACTAGTAATATGCCAGATCCAGCGTAATCAATAGATGATTCTCGTTTTTCAACTTGTTCATGCAAGTAAATGAATACACCTGCCATCGCAATAAGTCCAAATGGGATGTTGATGAAGAATACCCACTTCCAATGCATAAACTCTACGATAATTCCACCGAGCACTGGTCCTAGAATTGAAGAAACTCCCCATACACTTGCAAGGTAACCTTGTATTTTCCCCCTCTCTTCTTTCGTGTAAATATCACCGATGATCGTTGTCGCGATTGGCTGGACCGCTCCTGCACCTAAACCTTGAATAAAGCGACTCATGATTAAAAATTCAATCGAAGGTGCTAGTCCACACATGATCGAACCAATTAGAAAGATCGTGACTCCAATTGAAAAAACTCGTTTTCTCCCAAAAATATCAGAGAGTTTTCCGTAGATTGGAATTGTCACGACTTGCATAAGTAAATATGCCGAAAATACCCAACTGAACAGTGCAAAACCGCCCAAGTCAGAAACGATACTCGGCATAACTGTTGCCACAATCGTTCCTTCGACTGCAGCCATAAACATCGCCAGCATGACAGCCGCAAGAACAAGTGACCGTTTCGTCTCTTTATTTGTCATCACATTCACTCCATCCACACAAACCAATCGCCTCTATTATAGCAATGACCTAGTAAATGGAAAATTATTTCTCTCCTGAATCCGTGATGGTAGGTGTTAATATGCCATCCATCTACTCACTTTCCGTGGGCGAACCGCGAGCTTTTCCCGCAGGAGTCTCGTGATTTTTGAAAATCAACAATGAAGATTAACAGAGCCTACTTTTAAAACAATCGACACTATCATTTCCACTATCTGCACAGATAGTAAAGGGAGGGATGTTATTACTTTAGAATAACGAATTGATTCTTTTAAAAAAGAGATCCGTATCTCATTCTTACTTTGACAAAGAATGCCGAGATAAGATTTGATGACATCACTATTCATTATGGCTAGAACTGATTTTATATCAGGAACTTTTAATTCATTCATACGAATAGTGAGATCCGTTTTAGATGAGGAGGCTGAAGCATTGCCCGCGGCAAAGAAGACACAGTGAATGCAAGCGAAGGGAAGCAAGAGCGGATGTCGCACTTGTGCCTAGAGGTGAAAGCATCCGCCAGTAACGGACTCAAGTATTAATCCAACAAAGTTAAATCGAAAGATTATTAAGGTTGTTACAAAGTATAAATTATTTCATCACGGATTCAGGTCTCTTTCTTAATAGCATCTACCAATTCCCCCCCCATCGCTACCTAACATTATCCAATTATATCCAGTTGACTGACACCTAGATATAATTGGAATATATACAATAAAAAACACTCACTTTTTAAGTGAGTGCGTGTTAGGAGGCTTCTTCTTCGTGGATCAGTCTTTGAATATTCATTGCTTGACGGTGAAAGAAAAATGAACCGATTAATAAACCACCTACTAAAGCCATTAATAATCCTTCTTGACCTGCTACTGCTTCGTTCCCTGGTAAAACCATCCCTAAAGCCATGAAGCCACTTATTGCAAGTAATATATATGCAAAACGTTTAAAGTCAGCAACTTTAAATTTTAAATCTTGAATTTTTTTGTCAGTCATACTAATCCCACTCCTTCTTTGAAGTAGTTGTTATATCAATCTATGAATAGTATAACATGCCTATAATAGGTTAAGAGGATGTAATTGTTGCCACATTTACCAGGGGGGAAAATCTACATATATTTATTCTCTATTTAATTTCACCTGTGATTTATGTGAATCGAACATAAAAGAGAGTGATATGGATTTTAATGTTAAAATAAGGATATAAAGCACTTATAAAAAAACTGTACGTAAAGGGATGGGAAGATTTGTTTAAGAGGGAAAGGCGGTTGGTTGAATGAAAAATAAAGTGTTATTTTTAGTATTGTTCATCATTCTATTATTTCTATCATCTTATATTTACGGATATCTTTATTACTATATGATGCCTTGGAAGGCGAATAATTTCACTTCAATTATTACTGTTCTGGTCTATTTCCTAGGTATTGTTCCATTTACAGCATTTTTATCAGATAAATTCTTGAAATACTACTTAAGACAAAACTACATTGTTAAAGATTAAAAATATAGGAAGTTGGTTAGTAGTGGGAGCTTTTGATGCTCTTGTTAAACAAACAGGTACGTTCATTGCAACATAAAAAAGACACGGGAGCTCCATGCCTTTTTGATTTGCATTTGTAAATGTTATGTGATTTCACTATGAGGTTTCTCATTTGCCCATTTAGTGGGATTTTCGCAATTCCTCAAGCATAAGAAGAACCATTTTTGCCGAGTTGACAGAAGCTTTTTTCAAAAATTGATCGTAAGAGACTTTCGCATCAGAGCCTGCAATATCAGATAACGACCGAATAATAACAAACGGGCATTGAAACTGATAACACACTTGTGCAATCGCTCCTGCTTCCATTTCTGAACAATGAGGGTCGTTAAATTGCTCACGAATAAATTCAACACGGTCATGGTCACTCATAAATGAATCCCCTGATACGATTAACCCTTTTACAGAATGAATCCCGACCTCTTCTGCACAATTTTCTGCAACCTTCATCAACGTTTCATTTGGTTCATACGATGCCGGCATTCTAGGAACTTGCCCAAACTCATAGCCAAACACTGTCGCATCTACATCATTATATCGTACCTCAGTTGAGATAACGATATCTCCAACTTTTAAACTTTGATGGAAACCACCAGCAGAACCTGTATTAATAATATAATCAGGTTGATAAAGCTGATTCATTAACGTTGTACAAATTGCTGCATTTACTTTTCCGATCCCAGACTTTGATAAAACAACGTCGACACCTTCTAGTTTTCCTATAAAAAACTCACAACCACCAAGAACTTGTTCCTCAGGCTCACTCATCTTTGACTTTAATAACTCAACTTCTTCTTCCATTGCACCAATAATTCCTATACGCATTACCCTTACCTGCCTTTACTATGAAAATCTTCCTACCTTATCATAGCGAAACAAATCAGTAAGAACAAGCTCAACTTTTCAATTCTGCTTTTTTGCTTTAAAATATCTAGCGAAAGGATGTGTTATCTATGATTATCCATACAGATCATTTAAAAGATAAAGTTGAATTTTTCGAAGCCAAAAGTATTGAAGAACTGGAGAAAAAAGTTACTGAGAAAATCGAAGACAACCAGGCAATTATGTTAGAAGTTCACCATGTTTCTCACCAAGTAAACGTTGATCCCTCAACAGGACTGAAGCATTATTCAGCGGTTGTACATTTTAAGGCAAAGAATTCATAGCGCTATTCACTTAGGCGTAGGCGTTTTTCCTTTTCATGACTTCTAAGGACACCCCTCCCAAGTGAACAACAATCCAATGATAAAAAAAAAGAGGCTATCTCTTTGTGATAAGCACTTAGAGACTGCCTCTACTTTAACTTTAGTTATAAGGATTATGATCTAATTTTTCAACAGATACAGGCATCCAACCCTCGTTTTCAACCCATTCTAACCTGACTTTATAAGGTGTATCTCGGTCTTCATAGTAGCTTACCGTTCCAATAGCACTTTGGTGATCTCCACCATTTCTAATGCGCCAAGTGATCATATCATCATTTAAGTTCGTCGCATATTTAATTGCTTGAATCATCTCTTTCCAGTTAACATGATCTTCATCATAAACAGCTGAAAATGGTTCTTCTTGTACAGTTCCGATTGGTCCCCACTCGCCTTCACCGATAATTGTTTCTGCTGGTGAATCATTCTCCTCATTAGAACCATTCGTTGCTTCTTCGTCACCATTCACTTCATTCTGATCTGAATCATTATTGTCATTGCCTGATTCTACCTCGTTGTTATTATTAGCGTCTTCTGATTGATTTGTACTTGAATCGCCTTCGTCCGTAGCAGATTCTTCAGTTGAATCTTCGGTTGTCTCATTCGTTTCATTCGAATCATTTAGCTCATCGTTATTTTCTTCTTCCGTTTCTTCCTGACTAGACCCATCAACCATCGCTGGCTCTGACCCTCCACCAAAAAAGAGCGAAGCACTAAAGAAAATAATAGCCGCAACAACAAGACCGATCGCACTATTTAAAACAAGGTTCATTCGACGTTTCTTTTTCATATCAGTACGACGTGTTTGATAGTTTCCGTATTGACTCATCTATGAAAATGCCTCCTTTATAAAGCTTACCCATTTCTTAATCTATATTATAGATCATCCATTGATAAATTTCGAGACTTGTTACTAAAGTATGTCCGTCAGGAGTCCGATAATGGCAAAGTTACTTCTTTTTGTAGTACTCGACTCTGAACCTTAACAAATACTTGATTCTCATCGATCTCTAGTAAGTATTCTTCAAACTTTTCTTTTGAACCAATCACATTTTCTCGAAAAGATCTTACAAAATATAAGTAACCATCACCTCGTTTTTGTTCATCCACGCGAAACCAAGAACCTGTATTAAATTTATCTTGACCTTGGTCATGGCTTGGGTGGAATGGCAGTACAGACCCTCGTAAATCATAGTGGAATAACTCACGGATAAAAGACTCTTCTGGGACCCTTATGATAAAGTCATAGGAAATTGAATGGTGGCCAAAGTCCGAATCGTCTCGAATTGGCTCAACTTCTAAGGACACAAATTCTATTGATTCAATCACATTTATAAATTGCCGTTCTATAAGCTTCTCTCCAACAAGTGGACCTGTAACAAACATAAATGTTACTCCTAATAAGATTAAGGCAATTGACCATCTCTTTTTATTCAATCTTTTTTCACGATATACAAGGGTTGCCGTGTACACCGAAAATGGGATTAACAATACCATTAATAGTAACAGCCCTAATGCAAATGGCTCAAAAATGTAACTTCCTAATACTAAATAGGATTCATTGTAATACATTTGAGGAGCAATAATGATATACATGTACCAAAAGAACACAATAAATATAATTACCCAACCGATTGGACCACGCCCGAATCCATAATAAATTGGGATGTAAATGACCATAATTAAGGTGACAGCTTGTAACATGATATATAACGGTGTTAATTGGTTCATTAATAATGAACCTTCTCCTATCACTATTACCGGTAGAAACAAGATAAGTAAAATAACCGTAATATACCCGCTTAAAAAAACAATAACTGAACAATACCTTGCTAAAACTAACTTCACATCAGAAATGGGGAGCTGTTTCATCCTGTTTAACACACGATCTTGCTCTTCTTCAGCTAATAGGAGGTTTATAAAGTGAAAGCTCATAACAGCTATAACGAAGGCTGGAATACTCATATAACTGTTGCTTCTCGTAATATCCCCTGTAGCAATCGTAAAAGCAACATAAGCAACTGCAAGTATGATACTTGTTACCAGAGCCCCTCGCCTTCTTGTTAGTCGGTTTAAATCATGTAAGAGTAATGCCTTCAATTACATCCCCTCCTTTGATAGACGAAATGAATCATTTCCTAAAAAAGGGCTCGTTACCTCAAACTCAATTTTGCCCCTCTCTAACATTCCTTGGACTTCTTTAACTTCAGAATTAGTTAACAACTGAGGAAACTCCATTTCAAACATTTGAGAATGTAACTCAGGTTCATATACAGACCATTCCACTGAATCACGAGCGCGTAATGAAAATGTTACTCGTGTTGATTGTGTATACCGTTCTGTTTCTTCAGGTAAAGTCATTGTAATCCAAGTATTTGACTTCACATGATAATCATTGATGATAGGTTTTACATCTACTCGAATCAATAACTGATGTTTTTCAGACGGAGTTTCATATGTTAAATAATCGATTGATTCAATATGCAAGCGAGATAGTTCATCTTGAACTTCTGTTATTGTCTCTGACACCGTGCTACTAATTGAAAATGAAAATATGATACTCATACAAACAGGAACAAGTACAAGGGGCATAGTCACTACTTTACGCATACGAGATAATTGATTAATCCATAATGAAATAAAAAGTGATACAAGTAAAAGAAATATAGATGAAATGAGCAAATTTGTACTCAATTTCTCACTAAAGTTAATTGGTACATTTACACCGTCATAGAACTGGTTAAATAAGAGCTGTGGCACTGCCATTAAAAGAACCGCCCACGCAATAAAGGCAATTCTCATCGCCCATGCAGCGTGCCGGATCGATTTTGCAAAATAAAACGGTAAATAAACAGCAATCGATAACACAGTAATGTTCACAATAACCCCAAGCGATTCGATTGCTACATCAGATGGTCCTCTTATTACAGATGTCTTGTAGAAAACGAACGTCAGTAGTGCATTTAAAACGATTACTGAACTTAAAATGATCAGGCTTGATACATATTTCGAAAAAACAATCATTGACGGTTTCACAGGTAGTTGAACAAGCCGGGCTTTTACACCATTTATTTCTTCTGCGTTACACATATGTGCTACTAAGTTAAAGGTAATAAAGGCAGATCCGATAAATGGAAAAATTAAAAAGTTCGCATCACGAAATCCTGAGCTAATATGAAAATAAATCATCAACCCCCAAGCAACAATAAACATTAAAATGACGGTTAATAAAACATTTTTAGTACTTTTTAAATCTTTTTCAATGAGAGCCCTCAATTGGGTTCCCCCCTTTTTCAACGACAAAAAAGAATAAATCATCTAATGATGGCGGTCTCATAACCGCTTCGTTCGGTAAGTCATCACATTCAGATGACGGTAAGATTCCCTTTAATTCCACATCGGATTTTACGACGATGGCTGATTCGGATAAGTTCTGTTCATTCGTTGTCGGCGGCAAAGAAAAAAACGTAAACTCCTCTTTTAACTTTTCTACTTCCCCTTTAAGGGATAGGTTTCCATTTTTCAAAAAGAGAACATAGTCGCATATTCCTTCAACATCTTTTGTATAGTGAGTCGATAAGATAACTGTTTTATCTCCGTCTTCAATATAAGCTTGTAATAAATCAAAAAATTGCTGTCTTGATATACTATCTAATCCATCTGTTGGTTCGTCTAATAGGACGAGAGACGGCTTATGTGCTAAACCTAATATAAGGTTCAACTTCATTTTCATCCCTTTAGAGAGTTCGTGAATTTCATTTAGGCGGTGGATTTGAAATACATTTAACCAATAATTGACCCATTCATTGTCCCAGTTGCTATAAAAACTTGAAACAAAGTGAATGGATTGCTCAACTGTGTAATCACTATACATTTGTATCTCATTGTTAATATACGTCATCTTTGTACGAATCTTTGGATCTAAAAAGTCAATCGATTCCTGTTCAAACTGAACGTCACCTTGATCAAACACGTTAATACCACTCATCCCTTGAAGCAATGTCGTTTTTCCAGCACCATTTCTACCTATTAATGCAATTAATAATCCTTTTGGGATCTGTAAAGTTATCGGACCAAGTGTAAATCTCCGGTAAGAACGAACCACATCTTGTAACGTCATCATTGAACCTTCCATGCTAATCCCTCTCCTTCAAAACTTTGTTAATGAGCTCTTTCATTTCCTCTTCAGATAAGTTGAATGTCCTACCAAACTCAAAAAGCTCATTTGCTTTATCAATAAACTTCTGTTTATTTTTTTCATGTATATTTGAACTGTCCAACTCTTTAACAAATGTACCTTTTCCTGCTCTTGTATAAATGTATCCTTCATTCTCAAGCTCCTGATACGCCCTTTTTACTGTAATCACACTCGTTTTCGCCTCTTTTGCAAGCTTACGGATTGAAGGAAGTTCTGTACCTGCTTCAAGCGTTCTATTTAAAATAGCTTTCATAATTTGATCCTTCACTTGTATGTATAGCGGTCTTGAATCTTCGTCATTAAGATGGATCCACATCCAGTGCGTTCACCCCCAACTCTAGTCTGCGCACATATACTGTGTATAACGTTTATATACAGTATATGACCAGTATACACAGCTGTCAATATAAATTTCCATTTAAAACCCAAGCGCCAGTCACCTGGAATTAATTTTTAATTATTCACAATAAAAAAGACCACAGGGGCTGGATAGCCTCTGTGGTCTTACGTGTTCTATTCGTATTATTGTACTTCTGTAATTTCAACTTCCATGTCTCCACCTGGTGTAGATACATTAACACGGTCACCGATTGTTTTCCCCATTAAACTTTGAGCCATCGGAGAATCATTAGAGATCTTGCCTTCTATTGGGTCAGCTTCAGCACGTCCAACAATTGTATACTCTTCTTCTTCACCGTCTGGAAGTTCTTTAAATGTTACTGTTTTACCTAATGAAACAATAGAAGAATCTGAATCTTCTTCAATGATTTCTGCATTACGAATCATTTTTTCAATTTGGTTGATACGGCCTTCAACAAAAGCTTGTTCCTCTTTCGCAGAATCATACTCTGAGTTCTCTGAGAGGTCTCCAAAGTCTCTAGCTACTTTTATTCGTTCTACGACTTCTTTACGTCGCTCCGTTTTTAAATATTCAAGCTCTTTTTCTAATTTCTCTTTACCCTCTAAAGTCATATAGTGTTTTTCTTCTGCCATGATCTTTCACTCCTTCGGACGATTAAATACCATTATAGAATTCGAACTAATTAAGCAAATTCCTTCAATTGTTTGTGCCATTTAAAAAATTTAAATGATGAGCACACGTTAACGCTTTCATCTCACTTTTTTAAGCATGTTTAGCGACAGCTTTGAATGAAACGGTTTTGTTCAACCATATGACACTTCGCACGAAATAAGAATCATTTAATTCTTTTGCAAAGTATATAGAAAAAATTGTAAGTATGCAAACTTTATAACTGCTTGCCCATTAACAAAAGACATAAATATAAATAAATGGTCAGCATCTTTCCCCATTTATAGGAGACAATTTAAGATGCTGAACCAAGTTCATTTCTATACTAGTCAAAACCATTTCTTCCAGCTTTTTTCTCGCTCCTATTATGCTATTACAAAATTGATTTTTGTTCAAGAATCGTTTTTACTTTTGTCACTAATAAATCAATAGCCACATGGTTATGGCCACCTTCTGGAATAATGACATCAGCATAACGCTTCGTTGGCTCAATAAATTGTAAATGCATTGGTCGTACGACAGATGTATACTGATCAATTACTGAATCTATTGTACGACCTCTTTCACGTATGTCACGCATTAGCCTGCGAATAATTCGTACATCCGCATCCGTATCAACAAACACTTTTATATCCATTAAATCACGTAATCGGTCATCTTCTAAAATAAGAATGCCTTCTAAAATTATAACATCCCGTGATTCAATAAGTTCAACATCGTCAGAGCGCGTATGATTTGCATAATCATAAATTGGCCTTTCAATTGCTTCTCGATTCCTTAACTTTGCTAAATGCTCTAAAAGCAAGTCATTGTCAAATGCTAGCGGGTGGTCATAATTTGTTTTTAACCGCTCTTCCATCGGTAAGTGAGTTTGATCTTTATAATAAGCATCTTGTTCAATTTTTAATATATCTTGATCTTGAAATTTACAGTAGATTTCGTTAGCAACGGTTGTTTTACCAGAACCAGAGCCACCTGCTACTCCTATAATGACAGGCCTTTTTTCCATTTTATAATGCTTCCTTTCTCATCATGTTGTTCGCATAGACAGGCTTGTCAACCTTAAACTTCACAATTTGTAATGGGTGACGTGCCGCGTCAATCTCTTCTCCATCTTCATCCCAAAGTGTATCAACCTTCTGTGTGAAGTTTTCTATTTCCGGACCGAAAAATTCAACTTCATCGCCAGGGCGGAAATGGTTTCGCTGTTGTAATGTCACTATTTGAGTGTTTTCGTCATATGATAATACAAGCCCTGCAAAGTCATAGCTTGTCTTTTGACTATGATTTTTAAACATTTGTTCTTTATATCCTGGTGTATTTTCGAAAAAGGCTGGAGCTGTCGGACGATTTGCGCACTTAGCAAGCTCCTTAACCCACTCAGGGTCAATCTTAAAGTTGTCTGGGTCAGCACAATATGCATCGATCACTTTACGGTAAACACTCACAACAGTTGCTACGTAGTGAATGGACTTCATTCGCCCTTCCACTTTTAAACTGTCAATTCCTGCTTCAACGAGCTTAGGAATCGCTTCAATTAAGTTTAAGTCTTTTGGTGACATCGCAAATGGTGCATCATTACCTTCAAATAAGGCGACTTCATTCACACTATCACCTATTTGATCTTCTTCTGTATATAAGAAATAATCCCAACGACAAGATTGACAACAGCCACCTCTGTTTGAATCACGAGCCGTCATATGATTACTTAAAACACAACGACCTGAGTATGAAATGCACATTGCTCCATGAATAAACGTCTCAATTTCAATATCGACGTTCTTCTTCATTTCAAGCATCTCTTGAAGACCGACTTCACGTGCTAAAACAACACGCTCAAGCCCTTCTTCTTTCCAAAACTTCACTGCTTGCCAGTTTGATAACGATTGTTGCGTCGATAAATGAACTTCTAGTTTTGGCGCAACTCGTTTACACGTTTCGATAATGAGCGGATCAGCGACGATAATTCCAGAAACACCAACACGCTCTAAGTCTCGAAGGTATTCTTCTAATCCATCCATGTTTTCATTATGAGCAAATATATTTGTTGTTACATAAATTCTTGCACCATATTTATTTGCAAACTGCACGCCTTCTGCCATTTCTTCAATTGAAAAGTTATCTGCATTTGAACGCAAACCGAATTCTCGACCACCAATAAAAACAGCATCTGCCCCATAATGGACAGCAACCTTCAACTTCTCGAGGTTACCAGCTGGTGCCAATAGCTCTGGCTTCTTTGTTATAACACGTTTCCCTTCTTCTGTTCTAGTTGCTACTTGCTGCATATTGAGCCCTCCTTAATACACCGTTTCTTTGAAAAAGAATCCCGTATCAATGTCACGGTTTGGCGGCTGGATCGCCTTTATTTCTCTTACAAAGTCTTCTTTTTTTCCTTCGTACGCATCCGAATCTTCGATATATAAATCGATCGCTTCTCTGTAAAGTGCTGTAATTCTCTTTAAATATTCACCATCTTTTAAGATGCCGTCAATTTTAAAAGAATCAATCCCTTCATCGATCATTTCTTCAAGCTCATCGATAATACACATATCTTTCGGGCTCATAATATGTGTTCCATTCTTATCTTCCCAAATTGGATATTTTGCTTCACGTTCAGGATCATGTAGGAAGAGGCTGCGATCTTTACTACGTCCCTCCACCTTTAAATCCTTTCCTTGAAACTCCATGTAGTTTCCTAAGAGCATACGCTTTGATTGAAACATACAAGTCATACCATGAACTTGTACTTCAACTTCCACTTCAGCTTCGTCTTTAATTTCAACAATGGAATCCATATTTAGTTCTCGGGCAAGCACAGCACGTTTAGCACCTTTTCTTCCCCAATAGTTTGCAGAATACCAGTTCGTTGCAGTCGTCTCTGTATTCCAGTGAAGCTTCATATTTGGAGCGTGCTCTCGTACGTTCATTAAAACAGCTGGATCCCCAAAAACAATGGCATCGACGTTAACACGGTCTAAAAATTGAATATAATCAGGTAATAACGGTAACTTCTCATTATGAAACAGAGCATTCATCGCTACATAAACTTTTGCTCCTTTACCGTGAGCAATATAGACAGCTTTTTCGATATCTTCACGAGGAAACTCCCCAGCAAGACGAAGACCAAATTCTTCTTCTCCAATCATCAATGCTGTTGCACCAGCATCAATTAACGGTTCTATATCTTCAACACACGTTGGTGTCACAAGTAATTCTGGCTTTTTCATTAGTTTCCACCACCTATGATGTTTTCTTTCTCCTCTTTTTTCACACTTACCATAACGCCATCACCAACCGGATAGATCATTGATGAAAAACGTTCATCTGTCATTAAGCGCTCATTAAACAATTTTAACCTCTTTACCATCTGTTTCATTCGTTTATTCTCTGGTAGTTCGCTTTCAGCAACCATCCCTTTAAATAAAATGTTATCTGAAATCACTACACCACCGATATTTAATAACGGCTCATAAAGGTCAAAAAAACGTTCATATTGTCCTTTTGCAGCATCGATAAAAATCGCATCAAATGTGCCAAGTTCAGTTGCTTCTTTAATAAGGTGTAAGGCATCTCCAGAAAGGACAGTAATTTGTTTTTCCATCTGCGCTTTACGAATGTTTTCTTCAGCTATTTTCAAACGTTCTTCATCACGTTCAATCGTCACAATATGAGCGTTTGGACAGCTCTTAACCATTCTTATTGCAGAATATCCAATTGCTGTACCAATCTCCAGTATTTTCTTCGGCTTATGAATCTCTAACACCTGTAACATCATAGCCATTCCAGTTGCTTCCATAATCGGCACGTGATGCTCGCTTGCATAACGCTTCATTTCTTCTATATGGGAATCATTTGTTTGCAAAAAAGATTCAATATACGATTCCGTAAGTTCATGTTTTGCCATAAAAAAAGCGCCTCCTTTGGCTGCTTTTAGAATAGTACCTGTTTCTTTGTATAATTGACCGATATATTTTAACATAAAAATAAAGAGAATGCGAATATTGACGCATTCTCTTTATTTCATTTTTAGTCACGGTGTTGCTCTAGTACTTGTTGGTGTTCAGAATATGTTTCTGAGAAGTATACTTCACCATCTGCAGCGTGATAGAAGTATAAATAACTATGTTCAACTGGCTGTAACGCTGTACGAATCGATGCAGCCCCTGGATTATTAATCGGACCTATAGGTAATCCAGAAATCTGATACGTATTATACGGTGAATCAATTTCTAAATCTTCATATAACGTACGAGAGATATGCTCACCATGTGCATAAGCAACTGTAGGATCCATTTGTAAAGCCATTCCAATGTTTAAACGATTATGGATCACTCCAGATATAATCTCTCTTTCTTCATCGTTTCTTGCTTCCCCTTCAATAATGGATGCAATCGTTAAAATTTCATGATAGCTCATGTCGGATCCTCCAGCATTGTACTCCTCAAGAGTCGCAGCAGTTCGATCTAACATTGCTTGTATAACTTGTTCTGCGGTTACTTCTTCTTCAACAAAATCATATCTTGCAGGGAAGATATAACCTTCAAGAGGCCAGCGAATGTTCTCATCTAAAATCGTCTCACTTAGCATCGTATAGCGTTCAATGAGAGACTCTAAATATTCTTCGTCATGAACAAGTTCAACAAGCTCTTCTTTTTCTAAATTCGTTTCATTAGCAATACGTTCAGTTACTTCTTCTAACCAACGTCCTTCTGGAATTGTAAATGTAAGCTGATATTCCTCGTAGATCGTTCCTTCCTTCAATTCATCAATGATTTCATCCATACTCATCGACCTTGAAAGTTCATAATCTCCCGCTTGGAATCCGTCTTCATTTTTATATCTTACGTAATAACGAAACATGGATCCACTACTAACAAGATCATGTTCCTCAAGGATAGACCCAATTCTTGTGCTCGTAGAACCAATTGGAATCTCCACTTCAATCATTTCTTCATCACTTTCATCTACAGGTCCAATTGCATTCACTACATATTGATACGTCGCATAGGTTGCTCCTGCGATCGTTAATAATATGACGAAAAAACAAATAAGCACAATCTTTCTCACAAGGGATGCTTCTTTTTGTCTCTCTATTAATTTTGATTCATGTTTTTGTTTATCATTCGTTTTATCAGTCAAGTTGACACTTCCCCCTTTCACCCAATCTATTATACACTATTTGCTAAAAAAATTGGGGACTTGTCGAACGGTGGAATAGATTTTTTATTTTAAGCTCTCAGAAAATAAGTTTAATAAGTCATTCGCTTCTGTCCACCCGCTTTCACCACAAGGCGCAAGTGCAACATCCGTTCTTGCTTCACTTCGTTTTCATTCACGGTGTCTTCTTTGTAGTATATCCATCGCCCACTGGAAAAACGCTATACCTTTGGCATGCCCGGCATTAGGACAACCTTTTTCCTTCATTGTTTCTGAATCTATATCATTTTTTTAACGTGGAAAACCCCAAAGCGTTTAACTAGCTTTGGGGTTGAAAGAGTCGCTCGATTTACTCTTCGTCTTCAGTGAATGTATTTAAAAGCTCTTCGACCATGTTCCATTCCTCATCTGACTCAATTGGGTAAAGAGCTAAGTCTTCACCTTCTGGTTCTTCGTAGCGGAATGCATGAACTTCGATTTCATCGTCTTCAGAATCATTAGATCCTTCTGGTGCAAGTACCATGTATGAATGACCTGTTGCATCGACATCAAATGTGAATAACACTTGGAATAAGTGCTCTTCTCCATTTTCATCTGGAATAACAATGCGGTCATCATCTTGTGGTTGGTGAATTTCAGGCTTTGACATCATGTCTGCCTCCTTCTTTTGACTGTGTTATTTTGAATCTAAGTAACCTTGCAAGATCATAACAGCCGCCATCTTATCAATGACTTTTTTCCGTTTCTTGCGGCTTACATCTGCAGAAACAAGCATTCTCTCTGCTGCAACAGTAGAAAGACGCTCGTCCCACATTTTCACTTCTAATTTCGTACGTTCCTTTAACTTATCAGCAAACTGTTGACACAATTCACCGCTGGGACCAATTGTACCATTCATATTTTTCGGAAGTCCAACAATTATAGTACTTACCTCATACTCTTTTATTAATTCATCTAAACGTTCAAAATCACGTTCATCATTATCAGAGTCACGTTTAATCGTTTCTACGCCTTGAGCTGTCCAGCCTAACGCATCACTGACGGCAACGCCGATTGTTTTCGTTCCAACATCTAATCCTAAAACTTTCATAACTACTCCTTTGGCTCTTGCGCTAGGTAAGACCTTACTAGCTCTTCAATAATTTCATCCCGCTCTATTTTCCGAATCAAGCTTCGCGCATCGTTGTGGCGCGGAATATACGCAGGGTCGCCTGACAGTAAGTAACCAACGATTTGATTAATCGGATTGTACCCTTTCTCCTCTAGTGATGAATAGACGGTAAAGAGGACATCTTTTACATCATCATCCATAGAGTCATCGTTAAAGTTAAATTTCATCGTATTGTCCATTGAACTCATGACACACACCTCACTCTAGAATTGAAAGAAATGGTACAGATAAATCGAAGAATAAACTAGGACAAGCTTACTACGTTCACTTTTATCTTCTTGTCCCATATTGTACACGAATTTCCTTCAATTAGTAATCGCTTTTTAATAATTCATACACAACATTTAATGCTTCATCTAGTTGATCTGGATTCTTACCGCCTGCTTGAGCCATATCAGGACGGCCTCCCCCGCCACCCCCGCAGCGAGTCGCAACTTCTTTAACAATTTTCCCGGCATGATGACCTTGTTCAATTAAATCTTTTGACACACTCGTCACTATGCTTACTTTTTCATTGTTAACAGAAGCTAGTACGAGAATACCTGATTCTAACTTTCCTTTCAAAGAATCCGCCATTTGTCTTAGTCTGTTCATGTCAGGGACATTCACTTTTTTCACTAATACTGGGACTCCTGCTACATCTTCTACTTCATTTAATACATTCCCTGCCTCAATTTGGCTTAACTTCGCAGATAATGATTCATTTTCACGCTCTTTTTCTTTTAACTGCTTTTGTAACTGTTCAATGCGAAGAGGAACATCATTTAATTTTGCTTTTAATTGGCTTGCAGCTTCTTTTAAAACATCGACTTGGCCATTCATGTATTCATACGCTTTTTTACCTGTAACAGCTTCGATACGTCTTACACCTGCACCAATCCCTGCTTCAGAAACAAGCTTAAAGAGACCGATTTCCGCTGTATTGTTTACATGACATCCTCCGCAGAGTTCTAGGCTATAATCACCAACTTGAACGACGCGAACCGTATCACCATACTTTTCACCGAAAAGTGCCATTGCCCCCATTTCTTTTGCTTGCTGCAAGCTCTTAAACATCGTATTCACTTGAATACCAGCCCACACTTTTTCGTTGACAATCGCTTCAATTTTTTCCATCTCTTCTTCACTGACTTGACCGAAATGTGAGAAGTCAAAACGTAGACGATCTTCACTTACTAATGAACCTGCTTGGTTCACGTGATCACCTAATGTATCTTTTAAAGCTTGGTGAAGTAAGTGAGTCGCTGTATGGTTTTTAATGACACCTTTTCTGTTTCTTTCATCAACTTTTGCAGAAAAAGCCATGTTTGTTGTAACAGAACCTTTTTCTACTTTTACTGTATGAAGGTTTTGCCCATTTGGAGCTTTTTGTACATCCTCCACGCGAAGTAGGGCTTCGTCATTTTTTAAAATTCCTGTATCGGCAATTTGTCCACCGCTTTCGGCATAAAATGGTGTACGGTCAACAAAAATTTGTACAGTGTCACCTTCATTAGCGATATTGACACTTTCTTTATCCTTTACAATGACTTTCACGACAGATGGGATTTCCATGACGTCATATCCGACAAATTCACTTTCTTCTGTAATGCTGCCGAGAATTTCATCTTGTGTTTGCATGGACCCTGACTCTTGGCGCGCAGCTCTTGCACGTTCACGCTGTTTTTCCATCTCTTTTTCAAAACCTTCTCGGTCAATGTTTAAACCTGCATCTTCTACGTATTCTTCTGTTAAATCAACAGGGAATCCGTACGTATCATACAACCGGAAAACATCTGTACCCGCGATCGTTTCACGAGATTCTGCTTTAGCTTTGTCCATCACACGGTTTAAAATCGCAAGCCCCTCATTTAATGTTTCATGGAAACGCTCTTCTTCATTTTTAATGACCTTTTGGATAAATTCAGCCTTCTCGTTTACTTCCGGGTAAAAACCTTTCATAATCTCCCCTACAACCGGAACGAGCTCATACATGAATGGACGCTCAATATCAATCATTTTCGCATAACGAACAGCACGTCGAAGGAGTCTTCTTAATACATAACCTCGTCCTTCATTTGAAGGGAGTGCTCCGTCAGAAACGGCAAAGGAAACAGTACGAATATGGTCAGCAACAACTTTAAATGCTGTGTCTGTTTCATCGCTTTTACCGTATTTAGTATTTGAGACTTTCTCTGTTGATTGAATGATCGGCATGAATAAATCTGTATCAAAGTTCGTTTTTGCATCTTGAATGACTGATACCATTCTTTCAAGCCCCATACCTGTATCAATGTTCTTTTTTGGAAGTGGTGTATAACTTCCGTCTGCATTATGGTTGAATTGAGAGAAAACAAGGTTCCAAATTTCTAAATGTCGTTCATTCTCTCCACCTGGGAAAAGCTCAGGATCATTTTCATCATTCCCGTATGCTTCACCTCGGTCATAGAAGATTTCTGTGTTCGGTCCACATGGTCCCTCACCAATATCCCAAAAGTTTTCTTCTAAACGAATAATACGTTCTTTCGGTAAGCCAATTTCATTATGCCAAATGTCGAACGCCTCATCGTCTTCAGGGTAAATCGTAACTGCCAGCTTCTCTTCGTCAAAACCGATCCACTTCTCACTCGTTAGAAATTCCCATGCCCAATGTATCGATTCTTTCTTGAAGTAATCTCCGATAGAGAAATTACCAAGCATTTCAAAGAATGTGTGGTGTCTTGCTGTTTTCCCTACATTTTCAATATCGTTTGTACGAATTGATTTTTGTGCGTTAGCAATTCTCGGGTTTTCAGGAATTACACGACCATCAAAATATTTCTTTAATGTTGCAACCCCACTGTTGATCCATAAAAGAGATGGATCTTCATGTGGTACGAGTGAAGCACTCGGTTCAATATCGTGCCCCTTTTCTTTAAAGAAATCTAAAAACATTTGTCTTACTTCAGCAGAACTGAGTTGTTTCATAATCATTTCCCTCCTTGAATTTATCTTCCTTCAATGATGAAGCTTGTAAATGCTTGATAAGAGTATGTAGAAGCCGCTGAGAATTAAAGCAACATAAAAAAACTCCCCTCCCTAAAAACAGGGACGAGAGTTGTCTCACGCGGTACCACCCTGGTTACAATGCATAAATTCTCGCATGTCACCTTTCACACGAATAACGGTCGTGTTCCGGCAGGGTTTGCCTGCTCTCAGGAGTAGCTGATTATTAACCTTCATCTAGAATTTCTCACAGCCTAAGGAAATTCCTCTCTGACAAGCTTTCGCCTGTTTAGATGGTCTTTAATAATCTGGCTCCGTCATCAAATTAAAGTATGAATATAACAGTCATTATAGAAATTGCTTGTCACTTTGTCAATAATATACCCCTTTTCTTTCACGAAAGATACGCCTGACGTGTAATAAAATTACTTTAAATACCGTTAAAAGTGGTACTGCTATGATTAACCCGACAATTCCTGCGATTTCTCCCCCTACGATTAAAGCGAAGATGATCATGACCGGGTGCATATGAACACTTTTTCCAACAATCAATGGAGCTAATATATTTCCTTCAATGGTTTGGATCGTAAAGTTTACTAATAGTGCGAATAAAACAAGATGAAACGACTCAGTCAAAGCAACAATTAATACCGGTATACCGCCAATAATGGGTCCAAAATAAGGTATAATATTCGTCGCTCCAACGAAAATTGCAAGTAACGTCGCATATGGCAAATCAATAAGCGTAAAACCGATAAATGCGATGATACCAACGATAATACATACTGTTAATTGACCTCTAATGTAATTCCCTAGTGAATGGTCAATCTCACGAATTAGCTTATACCCTTCTTTTCGAAAACGGACAGGTGTAAAGTACCAAACAACTTTTTTTACCAGCTCCATATCTTTGAGTAAATAAAAGGTGAGGAAGGGCACAACAATAAGAAAGATCAACCAATCAAACAGCTGTCTAATAACCGCACTTACCCCGATTAACATATCTGCAATCATCGCTTCACCACTTGCGATCCATTGCTCTGCTCGCTCTTGAAATGAATCCGGTAATGTTGAAGTCGTATCATTTACGGTACCGACAAAATTACGATATGTATTTGTCATTTCAGGAAGTTGGTTAATAAATTCTTGACCTTCTTTTATAACATAAGGCGTAAGCTTTAAAACTACCCAAGAAAAAACTAAAATAAACACTCCATACACAATAAGTATTGCAATTGAGCGTGGTATTTTTCTTTTCTCTAATCGAAAAATAAAAGGGTGGATTAAGTAAGCAATAAAGCCAGCAAACAAAAACGGCATCAAGATCCGAAATACTACATGAATGACTGGTTGAATAAGTGAAAATAAGTACAGCAAGAGGATAATGAATAATCCAATTAATAGGAAAAGGATGAGGCGATACATCCATTTTATCATCGCATTTTCCAATTGTACCCCCTCCAAATGAATTGGCATTGACATGCTGTTAATCGTTTTGAATGATGGGTCTTAACGTTTGGATACGACTCCCTCGGTTTGTTCACAAAATTGTCAAGGACCAGGTCCCGTACAATTTTGTGAACAAATATGGAAAAGAAGTCGACTCATTCGTGAGCCGACTTATTCCCAATTATTACGTCAATGCTTTTGTCATTCGTTTCTGCATACGTTTCATTGAACGCTTGTTTGGAATCATCTCTTCGAGCGTACTAAAATCCATCGTACCTAAACGTTTTTTCCAACGCTTTCTTGATTTGTTGTCCATATTCGTGGCGTATGCATAAGCTCCAACACCTAATGCGACAAGAGATGCCAATACTCTCATTGTTGTCACCACCTGTCATTATACAACTTAATCAATAAGCCGCTCTTCTTCTTCAAATAAGTCATCAAGGGAGCTTAGAGACCCGTCAGCTTCTACTTGATGAAGACAAAAGCGTCCGTTAGAAATTGAAAGTTCAATAAAACAACTCCAGCAATAATATTGGTTAGTACCAATCTTTCCTATATCTTTCCCTTTACAATTTGGGCACCGCATATGTGAAACCTCCTGGCAATCATGTTTCCGTCCGAACCATAAAGGCTTCATTTACACGCTTTAAAGGAATTTGTGTTTTAAATACCTTAATTCCTTTAGTAATATCTGTAAAAAGCCCTTCGGTCAGTTCATACCCTACAATCTTGCCCGTTTCTGGAAGAAAATATACATCTTCAATAATCCCGATCATTGCCCCATCTTGTTCCAAGAGTGGTTTCCCAAAAAAATGATCGCTTCCATCATAGAACCTTTTTCTCCGTTTTAATGGTGTTAACATGGTTCCATTTTTGCAATAGATTTCTCTTCCTTTTTCATATGAGATGCGCTCTAAAGGTAGGAAGTGATTGCGTGACCACCAGTGCTGTTCTGTGCGTACCCAATAACCTAATACTTGTGCTTTGTCTTCAGATAAAACTAAATCTGCCACTTTCCCGATTTGAAAATTATGATCAGACAAAAAAACAGGTGCACCCTTGACCTTTTGTGATGTTCGCAAAGGAAGCTCCTCCCTTCGAACATTCTTAGTCTTAGGTTACACCCGATTTCTCATGCTAGTATTCTTCTTCCATTCCCCGCTCATTTAATTTATCTCTCAACGTTGTATTTCGTTCTACATCATTGTTATTTCCAACCGCCATCTCAAGTGCATTCCAATCTCCACATAAAAGTAAAAAGTCTTTTGCCCTTGTAATCCCCGTATAAATTAATTTTTTTCTTAACATCCGGTAATATCCTTTTACTACTGGCATAATGACAATTGGGAATTCGCTACCTTGTGATTTATGGATCGAACAACAATAGGCATGAGTAATTTGTGTTAAATCTTGCTTCGAATAGGTCACTTCAATACCATCAAAGGAAATAACAATTTTTATCTCGCCATCCGTATTTTCCTTTTCTGTAAAAATCGCAACAATTTCTCCACGGTCACCATTATATACATTTTCTTCAGGGTTGTTGACAAGTTGCAAGACAACATCGCCACTACGATATACAACGTTTCCAAATGGAACCTCTCGTTTTTGGTCTGATGGAGGGTTAAACAGCTTCTGTAGCATATCATTTAAGTTTTCTACCCCTGCAATCCCACGATACATTGGTGCTAATACTTGAACTTCTTTCGCGGTAAATCCACGAGAAATAGCTCCTTTACAAATTTTCTCAACCGCTTCAGGCACTTGTGGTTGGTCACATGGGAAAAAACGAAGGTCTTTACTTTCTCCATCAATTTTTCCAGGTAACGCACCCTCTTTAATTTGGTGAGAGAACTCAATAATTTTTGAACCATCTGATTGTCGATAGATATCAGTCAGTTTTACCGATGGTATTTGCTTTGATGCTAAAAAGTCGGTAAACACTTGGCCTGGACCAACAGATGGAAGCTGATCTTCGTCCCCTACCATAATGACTTGCATATGATCTGGTACTGCTTTAAAAAGTTGATTGGCAAGCCATGTATCCACCATCGACATTTCATCAATGATTAAAAGATCACCTTCAAGCTGCTCGTACTCATCGTATTCAAACTCATCTTCATTACCTTTATAACCGAGAAGACGGTGGATCGTTGATGCTGGTAGACCAGTTGATTCTGTCATTCGCTTCGCTGCACGACCTGTCGGCGCAGCCATTAAAACTGGAAAGGGGGATTTTTTATCATAGTCTTCAGGATCAACCGAGATTCCTTTTAAATCACTGAATACCTCAATCAATCCTTTAATTACCGTTGTCTTCCCCGTTCCTGGTCCACCCGTTAAAATCATGACTCGAGAGTGAAGGGCTTCTTGAATCGCTGTTTTTTGAGAAGGAGCATACGTAATGCCAAGCTCTTCTTCAACATCCCCTAACGCTTTTAAAAACTCTGACTCTGGATACTCTTCAAGCTCCTGATCTTCTTTTAAAAGGCGATGAATGTTTGTAACGATCCCTTGTTCAGCATAATAAAGAGAAGGCATAAACATTTTTTTCTCTTCTACAACGAGTTTATTTTCTTCTCCTAACTGAATGATTTGATCTGCGATTTCCAAGTGAGATATCGTTACATCACTTTCTTTTTCTAATAAATCTTTCGCATCTTCAATCATTTGCTCATTTCCTACATAAACATGGCCATTATTAAGCGAATGTTCATAAAGTAAGAAAAGAACCGCCGCGCGAATCCGGTCTGGATGATTACCTGTTAATCCTTGTTTTCGCCCAATCACATCTGCTTTTGCAAATCCGATTCCTTGTACGTCTTCAATCATTTGATATGGGTTTGTTTCAATCACTTTTAACGCATCCATCTTATAAGCTTGATACACTTTAATAGCTAGTTGCAGTCCAAAGCCATATTCATAAAGCTTCACTAAGACTTGTTCGATTCCTTGGTCTTCTAATAACGTTTGATGGATTTGGTCTGCTTTTTCAGGCTTTAAGTTTGCCACTTTATTTAATACTTCACGATCTTGTAATATAACTGAGATCGCATTTTTACCTAGTGTATCAACGATGTTTTCGGCTGTTTTTTTCCCCACGCCTGGAAAACGATCACTCGATAAATAAAGAATGATACCTTGCTCGGTTTCTGGTAGTAGTTTTTGAAACTGCTCGACTTGATATTGTCTGCCAAAGCGTGGATGGTCTTTAAAATAGCCGTAAAAAAGGTACGTAATGTCTTTTTCTAAGTTTGGCATTGTACCAACAACGGTAATCTCTGAATCGATCTGTTCATAGGATGACTTCTTTACCTTCAACTTAGCAACGGTATAGAGAGAATCTTCATTATGATAAATTTGATGGAGTAGTTCTCCTTTTATATAATCTTTTTCTTCATGGATGGCGGCCTCTGTCATTATGAAACCTACTTTCGTTATTCTTCGTTATTTAACACTTGTTCCATTTGTTGTTTCCCATTTGCACTTAACACGTGATCTGGTTGAATATCTAATGCTTTATTGAACATTTCTAATGCTTTTGCGGCATCATCTTTAAAAGCATAAGCGACACCTAAATTAAAGTAACTGTCTGCATGATTTTCATCGAGCTCTATTACTCGTTCAAATGCTTCCTTTGCTTCATCAACTTGTTCTAATTGTGCAAGTGTCAACGCGTACTGGAAATGCGCATCAACGTCTTCTGTGTTGAGTTCTGTTGCCCTTTGCAAACTCGGTAACGCACGAGCGAGATCACTTAAATTGTAAAAACTCATGCCTAACATGTAATAAACGTCACCTTCTTTTAAGCCGTGTGATAACGCTTCTTGGTAAACATCAATTGCTTCTAAATACTTTTCTTGGTTAAATAGTACATTGCCTTTACCGTAATAAGCAGTGGCGAGCTTTTCATCTAGTTCAATTGCTTTATTAAAAAAGTTTAATGCTTTCTCATCTTCATTAACGGCTGCTAATAAATTTCCGAAATTCGTATACGCAACGGCATCTTTCGGATTTTCCTCAATTGCCTCATTGAGTAATTTCGCCGCTTCTTCGATTTTCCCTTCTTGCATTTGTTTAACTGCTTGTTCGTTCTTATCCATATGTACATTCGCTCCTTTAGTTATTAACGTTGAAAAAGGACTGATTGGTTAAAATCAGTCCTTAATGACTTCACTTATTGTACCGCCGCCAAGACATATCTCGCCATCATAAAAGACGACCGCTTGTCCTGGTGTAATTGCACGTTGTGGTTCATCAAAGTCAACTTGGACTTTATTCCCTTCTAAAAGTGTTACGCTCACTCCACTATCTTTTTGACGATAACGGAATTTTGCCGTGCATTTAAAAGAATCAGCAGAGGCTCCATCTTTACTAATCCAGTTCACATTTTCTGCGAGGAGTCCTTTGGAGTATAACTCTGGATGGTGGTACCCTTGTCCAACATATAAAATGTTATTCTTTAAATCTTTCCCAATAACAAACCATGGTTCACCGGGACCACCAATGCCTAAACCTTGGCGCTGCCCTAGTGTGTAATACATCAGCCCATCATGCTTTCCTTTGACTTCTCCGTCTATGGTTTGCATTTGGCCAGGTTGAGCTGGTAAATATTGACTTAAGAATTCTTTGAAATTACGTTCTCCGATAAAGCAAATTCCCGTGCTATCTTTTTTCGTAGCCGTTGCTAAATTTGCTTCTTTTGCAATTTCGCGGACTCGAGGCTTTTCTATTTCACCCAACGGAAACATGACTCGTTCAATTTGTTCTTCACTTAATGCATTTAAGAAGTACGTTTGATCTTTATTTTCATCTATACCGCGTAGCATTTCCGTCCCTTTTTCCGTGCGACGTACACGTGCATAATGTCCTGTTGCAACATAATCTGCTCCGAGTGTCATTGCATGGTCTAAGAACGCTTTAAATTTGATTTCTTTATTACACATCACATCAGGATTCGGTGTTCTACCTGCCCGATACTCATCTAAAAAGTACGTAAAAACTTTATCCCAATACTCTTTTTCAAAATTTACAGCATAATACGGGATGTCAAGCTGATTACAGACGCGGATAACGTCATTATAATCTTCTGTTGCTGTACAGACGCCGTTTTCATCCGTATCATCCCAGTTTTTCATAAAGATCCCGATCACTTGGTAGCCTTGCTCTTTTAGCAAATACGCCGTTACAGAAGAGTCAACACCACCTGACATGCCGACAACGACACGTGTATCTTGCGGATCTTTTTGTTCAATTTGACTCATCTTTTTCACCTCCAATGAGTGAAGATTATTTATTTGGCTAATCGATTTATGACATTTGAAGTTTTCTCTGCTGCTTTCGTTATATCATCGGTTGTTAGGCCATATCCGAAACTAAAACGAACAGCTGAGTGGCTTCGGCTTTCATCATCAAACATCGCCGTTAATACGTGAGAAGGATCGATGGACCCTGCTGTACATGCAGAACCGCTCGAGCATGCTATCCCTTCCAAGTCAAGGTTCATTAAGATAGCTTCTACACTTAATCCTGGAAAACTCACATTTAAAATATGAGGTAGACGATTTTCCTCGTCTCCATTAACAATGAATTTTATCTCGTTTTTATTTAATACGTCAATAAATAAGCGTCGAAATACGTCGTATTCTTCAGCCTTTTTCTCAATACCATGAACGGCTAATTCCATTGCTGCTTTTAAACCTGCAACAGCTGCGACATTTTCCGTACCAGCTCTACGCTTTCGCTCTTGTTCGCCTCCATGAAGTAATGGAGAGAATGTGTGACCCTTTTTTGCATATAAAAACCCAATTCCTTTCGGGCCATTAATTTTATGAGCAGACATCGCTAAAAAGTCGACCCCTAACTCATGCACATTTATATTCGTAAGGCCAAAAGCTTGGACAGCATCCGTATGAAAAGCTGATTGATGATCTTTTAATAACTTCCCTACTTCTTCAATTGGCTGGATCGTACCAACCTCATTATTTCCGTACATAATTGACACTAGAATTGTGTCCTCACGTAAAGCAGCTGTTACATCAGTCGTGGAAATACGTCCCTTATCATCGACAGGTAAATATGTGACATCAAAACCTAGTGACTCAAGGTATGCAAAGGAATGTAGCACACCATGGTGTTCAATTTCCGTAGTAATTAAGTGATTCCCTTTGTCTTTATTTGCTAACGCGTAGCCGATAGTTCCTAAGTTATCCGCCTCTGTACCACCACTAGTAAAGATAATCTCATCAAACGTAGCACCAATTGTCTTTGCAATAAAGTCCCTTGCTTCATCAAGACCTTTTCTTGCAACACGCCCAAAGTGGTGAATACTTGATGGGTTTCCGAAGTTACCTTCCATGTAAGGTTTCATTGCATTGAAAACTTCTGGATGGACAGGAGAAGTTGCCGCATGATCTAAATAAATTCGTTCCATTTTACACACCTTCTATGTTTATTCATCTTCAATGATAATACATCGTACTTTGTTCTCTCCGTCGTACGTTCACGTGTTCTATTAGTTATCACACTTTACGAAATTTTCGTTTACAAAGGAAAAGTGAGGCTTTGAAATGCCTGCCCATTTCTCCTCACTACGAAAAGCGATCTATTAAATATAAAACATGTAATATTCTTGGTCGCCTTTATCTTCATAATTTGCTAAGTCTTCTAGAGTGGTATTGTCTAATACATCTTTAACCGCATCTCGAATCTTAATCCATAAATCTCGTTTTGCTGGTTCTTCATCATCGACAATTTCCACAGGGCTAATCGGCCCTTCAAGAACACGAATAATGTCTCCTGCAGTAATTTCTTTCGGTTCTTTAGCAAGCATATATCCACCGTAAGCTCCACGTACACTTTTTACAAGAATTGCATTTCTTAAAGGAGCAATTAATTGCTCTAAATAATGCTCAGACAAATTATGTTCCTTCGCGATAGATTTTAAGGATATAGGACCTTCCCCGTATTTTTTTGCTAATGCAATCATAATTGTTAGTCCGTATCTACCTTTAGTTGATATTTTCAACGTTCATCCCTCTTTCCATTCTTCGATCATACCATTTTTCACATAGATTTAATGAGTAGCCTGCGACATGACCAATGGTTAAACAAAAAAGAAGTGTCCCTATAAAGACTGGGCCTCCTAATTGCCAGCCAACAACTAACACTACCATCTCCATGGCAATTCGCACATTCGCAACACTCATACCAGTCTTTTTGGACACAGCAAGCATTAAGCTATCACGTGGCCCTGCCCCGCAACGCGGTGATATGTACACACCAATTCCAAAACCCATAATTGTGATCCCAAGGACTAGCATAATTACTTGAAATAATAATGTAGATGGAGTTTGTAAGAAAAATAAAAAGATATCAACAAACACACCGACAAACACCATATTTAAATAAGCACCTAGCTTTGGCCACTCTTTTGTTAATAGTGTAGACAAAACTAATAGAAGAAAACCCATGATGATTGTCCAGCTTCCAACCGTAAGCCCAAATTGATTGGTTAAACCAATATGAAGGACATCCCATGGAGCACTTCCTAAATCTCCACGAATTGTAAGTGCAATACCGAAGCTCATGATGATTAATCCGATAAAATAAATAGACCAACGATACATCATAGGCCATTGATCTTGATGAAAAAATTTATTCATTCATTTTCCTCTTCCTTTTAAAATGAGGTATAGTTTTCTTGTAACAATGCAGATTTCATTATAGCATAGATAAAGGCTGTCCGTCCGTGATATATACTGTAATAAATAAGTAAATTCGTATTTCTCATATAAAATGGTATATGAATTATTCCTTATATTCAATGATAAAAAACGATCCTAGAGAGGAGAATCACTATTGGATCTATTTGACCACTCTCAAACCCAATCGAGCGAAAAACCAAAAGGTCCGTTAGCATCAAGAATGCGTCCTCGAACGATTGAGGAGGTAATTGGCCAAAAGGGAATTGTCGGTAAAGGAACACTGCTTCGAAGAGCGATCGAAGCTGATCAGTTAACGCCAATGATCTTTCACGGTCCTCCTGGAACTGGTAAAACAACATTAGCAAAAGTAATCGCAAATTCTACATCCGCGCATTTTGAACAGTTAAATGCGGTCATTGCTGGAATTAAAGATGTACGTGAAGTCGTTGACCGAGCGAAAAACCGTCTAAAATACGATCATGAGAAAACTGTTTTATTTATAGATGAGATTCACCGTTTTAATAAAGGTCAGCAAGATGCGCTTCTTCCTTTTGTAGAAGATGGTACAGTTGTCCTAATTGGAGCAACAACTGAAAACCCAATGTTTGAAGTAAACCCAGCTTTACTTTCAAGATCACGTCTATTTAGATTGCAATCCTTAACAGATGATGACCTTAGAGAAGTTTTACAAACTGCGATCCATGATAAGGAAAGGGGCTTTGGCGATTATAAAGTAGACATAGACGAAGATGCACTCTCTCATTTAGTCGATATTTCTAATGGAGATGCTCGAACTGCATTAAATGCGTTAGAGTTAGCAATTCTTACTACAGACCCTAATGCAGAAGGTGTCATCCATATTGATTTAAGTACAGCCGAAGCTTCCATTCAAAAACGCATCCTTCAATATGATAAAAGCGGAGACAATCACTATGATACAATTTCTGCTTTCATTAAAAGTATTCGAGGTTCAGACCCTGATGCTGCGTTATATTGGCTAGCAAAAATGATTTATGCCGGCGAAGATCCTCGCTTTATCGCTAGACGACTCTATGTTCACGCTGCCGAAGATATTGGCTTAGCAGACCCAAATGCGTTGCTCGTTGCCCAATCTGCAGCTTATGCAGTCGACTTTGTGGGAATGCCGGAAGCACGTATCCCACTAGCTGAAGCAGCGCTTTACTTAGCAACTGCGCCGAAAAGTAATTCGGTCATTACCGGTATTGACAATGCATTAAGAGCTGTCGAAAAAGAAAAAGCTGGTGACGTCCCTTTTCATCTTCGAGATGCGCATTATAAAGGTGCTTCAAAATTAGGCCATGGTGAAGGGTATAAGTACCCTCACAACTATGAAAACCATTTTGTACCACAACAATATTTACCTGACCATTTAAAGAATGCAACATTTTATGATTCTTCTAATAACGGTTATGAAAAAACAATCCAAAAACGACTCGATTACTTTAATGAACGGAAAAAACGAGGTAAATAGAATTGACGTTACAAGCTTTATACTAAAATGTAATGAAATAAAACGGCAGATCGTCTAAATGAGGTTCTGTCGTTTTTCTTTTTATCACCAAAACATTTTCTGGTAATTGATGACAAAAATCACGAAAGAAACAGAAAAAGGTTTTCATGGGAAATGACTTTCGCACGATGACACATGAAAATAAGTATTGATAAGTTAAATGAGTGGAGTCCATGAGACTCCTGTGGGAAAAATAGACGAAGATCCAACATGACGATAGTCATGTTTAGCTGAGGCATTGCCCACGGCAAAGAAGACACCGTGAATTCTAACGAAGTGAAGAATGAACGGATGTCGCACTTGTCCCTTGAGGTGAAAGCGAGTGGACAGAAGCGAATAAATCATTATTATAATATTTTCAGGGGAGACATCCATGCGAAGTTAATTTCGTACACTAACTCGTGAAAATAAGCCTATGAAAGCGAAGTGACAAACAGATACAATAGCTAATTTTCCCACATTTTTTGACATTATCTAGTATAAAATCTTTCATCTATGTCCATCTTAGTAGTAATTAAAATTCATATGACACTAAAAGTCTACGATAAGAAAGGACTGTAATGAAGATGAAAGTTAGACAAGATGCATGGTCTGAAGAAGACGATCTTCTATTAGCTGAAACTGTTCTTCGTCATATCCGTGAAGGAAGTACGCAATTAACTGCTTTTGATGAAGTTGGCGACGCGTTAAATAGAACGTCAGCTGCTTGTGGCTTCCGATGGAATGCGGTCGTGCGGAATAAGTATAATGATGCAATCAAACTAGCAAAGAAACATCGTAAAGAGCGTAAGCGCCAACAAGCAAATGAGTTAAAGCCTAGTACGTATGTCCCTCAGAAAAAGGAACAACAACCAACATTTGATTCATTTGTACCAAACTCTTTCTCTCGTGATGCTCAACCGCAACGTGATGTAAAAGTAGAAAGCGAGATGACGTTACAAGATGTCATTGACTTCTTACAAGGCATGAATGGACAAGGACAAAAGGATCGGCTTCTCGCTCAAGAAAATGAAGCTCTAAAATTAGAAAATAATGAATTACGTCAAAAAGTAAATGACTTAGAAAAAACTTTAGCAAAGCTTGAGCACGAACATAAAGTCATTGAAGAAGACTATCAATCCATTATTGGTATTATGAATCGTGCTAGGCGCATGGCCTTACTAGATGAAGATCCTGAAGATCGTGAAACACCTACATTCCGCATGGACAAGAATGGTAATTTAGAAAAAGTAGCAAAATAGAAAGTTCTTATTCCATAATCGAGTAGGAGGAGGGTTCGCCCCTCCGTCCTCTCACACCACCGTACGTACGGATCTCGTATACGGCGGTTCAATAAGTTGAGTGATGCCTTTCATGCATTTTTTTATAGAAAGCGTCCATGTTAAGGAGTCCTGCTTTTTGCAGGGCTTCTTTTGTAATGGATCTGTGCAGTATGAAGGACTTTGAAATTCTCCAGTAACCCTTCCGTGTATTTGCCCATTCCCACGCTTTATCTTTGGGAACTTTCAGCTTGATCAAACTTCGATATCTGGTCTTCACTTTCTTCCATCTTTTCCAGATAAGTTGTCTGATTCTCCTTCTCACCCATTGGGCGGTGTCATGAACATATTTCTTCATCCTTGAGATGCCATAATACGCAATCCACCCTCGAAGAACTTCATTAAGTTCCTTTATAATTTCACGCACATTCCCCGGTCTCTTTCGCGAGAGAAGGACTCTCACCTTCTTTTCCAAACGGTGTTTAGCCCTAATGTGGGGACGAACTCCGCTTTTCCCTTTCGGGAGAGACTGAAGGCAGAAACCAAGGAACTTTCTTTTTGTCGGCGTTCCGACCGCACTTTTCTCTTTATTCACCGTCAAACGAAGTTTGTCTTCCAGGAAGGTTGTGATGCTATTAAGGACACGTTCCCCCGCCTTACGGCTTTTGACATAGATATTGCAGTCATCTGCGTAGCGAACAAATCGGTGACCTCTTCGCTCAAGTTCCTTATCCAATTCATGAAGATAAATGTTACTGAGGAGCGGAGATAGGTTACCACCTTGAGGTGTTCCAATTTCGCTCGGGTGGACATGATCGCCAATTTTCACTCCTGAAACAAGGAACTTGCGTATGAGTTTCAGGATCGTACGATCCTGAACGAACCGGCTCACTAGATGCATGAGTTTATCATGATTGACCGTATCGAAGTACTGTTTCAGGTCGACATCAACCACATAGCGGTATCCCTCTTCATGGTAGGACTTCGCTTTCATGATAGCGTCATGCGCGCTTCGTCTGGGGCGGAACCCATAACTGTTCTTTGAAAAGTGAGAATCAATGTAAGGTGTAATCACCTGCACGAGTGCCTGTTGGATCACTCGATCCCTCACTGTAGGAATTCCCAGCTCTCTTTTACTTCCGTTGTCTTTCGGGATGAGTACCCGTTTGACAGGGTGAGGTTCATACGAACCATCTTTAAGAGAAAGCACAATCGACCTGTGGTGCTCGGCAAAATAAGAATGGATCTCATTCGTTTTCACACCATCGATGCCTGCGCTGCCTTTCTTTTGTTTAACACGTTTAAATGCATGTACAAGGTTCTCCCGAGAGACGAGTTTCCTCATCAGCTCGGAAGGCTCACCATCCTGACTCTTCTTCTCACCGCGAAGAATACTGCACACTCCTGCATTACTCTTCGCTTCCAGCGTACCCTCCTGCAGGTAGCCATCTTTTGATGTTGTCTGTGATCGTTGCATTCTTCACACCTCCAAGTTCATCAGAATTCTTATTGTTCGACCCTTCGTCACGAAGTGACTACTATGGTCTCGGCTGACTTCTTAGCATTCACGATGCCATTACTGACACCGTTGTCCCTGTAAGGAATCACTCCTTCTTAGGGACCCTGATAAGACCTCCCCGGGTAAGACTGACCGCTTTCCACCCGTCGGTACAGGATTTACTGTGCGGAATTCGGGCAATGTAGGATTTCATCTTGTTCTGCAGACTCATCCTTTCCGTTTCAGCCTTGTATCCTGTTTCTGTTCGTTACCGCGTGTGTTTGCGTCCGGCTTCCTTCAGGTTCCGGGTCGCCCCGGACACCCTTGCCATCCGCTAACGGTTCCCATTGCCAAGCCCGTAGTGGACTTCCACCACCTAGCTGCCAGACATGCCGGGCACACAGATAAAGCCACAGTGAATATTAGACTTCACTGTGGCTTTTTACGTTAAGCATCATCGATAACAATATAATATGCTTTCACTGGTCCATGTACTCCGACAACTAAACGTAATTCAATATCAGCTGAGTTACTCGGTCCAGAAATAAAATTTATGCATGAAGGTATTTTCCCTTGTTGTTTTGCAATTTCATGGATTTGTTCATTTGCTTGGGTCATTCGTGGTACGAGTGTACTTTTTGGAATGATTGCTAAATACGTTTGCGGTAAAAGACTTACAGAACGCCCTTTCCCTTCGTCACTCAATAAAACAACTGTTCCAGATTCTGCAAGAGTCATATCTGAAAAAGTAATTCCGATATTTGTTCGCTCTGCAATTTTTATATTCTCTTTTCTTAAATCTGGTTCCCACTTATGGACATCTACACCCTTTTCTTTTTCAATATTTAACGCATCTAATAATCCAAATTGTTCAAACCTGTCATCTTCCCAATGGACAATAGACTGTCCTCCTAATTCTTCAACAGCTTCATGTAATTGTTTTGCTAATTGTGACTTTGTCGTTACTTTAACCTTTGTATGGATTTTATCACAATGTTTGACAAACTCATTTAATAGTTCATCTTTTGTATGACTTTTAAACACTTCATCTTGTGGTCGTTTACTCCACTTTGGCAACTCTACTTTCTCTGTTTTTTGCTTACGCCCTAATTTATCCGCAATATTTTTTAAGAAACGATCTTTACCTTGGATTGTGCCTGTTGGCATTAATTGTCTCCCCCTTGCCCACGGTTCTCAAACCATTTTCTAAAGCTTTCTCCTTTATTTTCAGGTAAATTACGAATTTGTGTCCATAACTTTACAGGACCTGGACCTTTTCCTTCTCCACCTCTTGTTGCATTAATCATTGACGGAGCTGACTTAGAACCTAATTGATAAAGAGTAGGGTTACTTGCAGCATAGGCATAACCTTTCATCGCAAGCTTTTCACCGAAACTTGTCTTCCCTTCTCTTTCAACGATTTCACGGCGGTGCTCAACTAACAATTCGTGGAGCGGAATTTTTACCGGACACGCTTCAGTACATGCTGCACATAACGTTGACGCATATGGCAGCTCTTTGTGATCATCATACCCTTCCAATAAGGGTGTTAATACCGCACCAATTGGTCCGGGGTAGATTGAGCCGTATGAATGACCACCTACATGGCGATATACTGGACAAACATTTATACACGCTGCACAGCGGATACATTGCAACGCACTTTGAAACTTTGTACCGAGAATCTTGGAGCGCCCATTATCGACAATTACAACGTGGAAGTCTTCTGGACCATCAACTTCCCCTTCTTCTTTTGAAGGAGTTAAACCTGTAATATAACTAGTCAGCTTTTGACCAACTGCACTGCGACAAAGCATACTAACTAATATATCAAGCTCTTTCCACGTTGGGACAATTCGTTCCATTCCCATCACAGTAATTTGCGTTTTTGGTAATGTCGTTGCCATCCTCGCATTTCCTTCATTTGTAACAAGTGAAACAGATCCTGATTCAGCAACAGCAAAGTTACAGCCTGTAATTCCAACTTCTGCTGATAAAAAATCTTTACGTAACTGTTCACGTGCAAATTGAGCTAGCTCCGTTGGGTCCGATGTTTGATCATATTTCCTCTTATCTTTAAATGTATCGCGGATTTGTTCTTTGTTTTTGTGGAGTGCTGGAACAACAATATGTGAAGGAGGATCATGATCATCTAATTGTAAAATCCATTCTCCAAGATCTGATTCAACAACATTACAACCAATGTCAGTTAGTGCATCGTTCATACCAATCTCTTCAGTGACCATTGATTTCGATTTAATGACATTTTTAGCTTTTTTCTTACTAACAACCTCTGTAATATAATCATTTGCTTCTTCAGCATTTTCTGCAAAAAATACATGTCCGCCTTGTTTGGCAACGTTTTCAGCAAATTGATCTAAATAGTAATCTAAGTTTTCTAACGTATGCTGTCGAATCTCTTCTGAAAGGTCTCGCCACTCTTCCCAATTTCCTAGTTCTTCTGTAGTTTCTGTCTTTCTTCCTTCAAGACGTCCTTGTGCTTCAACGACTGCGTTACGCATAAACGAGTCATTAATCCCTTTTTCCACTCGGTCGAAAAACTTATCATTACCGATCTTTATCCCCATCTGTTCACCCCACTCAACCTTGACTATTTAACACTTCTGCAATGTGCATCACTTTGATCTGTTTTCCTTTACGTTCAATACGACCACCAATGTTCATTAAACAGCCTAAATCTGAACCAACTAACACATCAGCTTCTGTTTCATCGATATGTTGAACTTTTTCATCGACCATTTGTTCAGAAATCGGCATCATTTTTACAGAAAATGTTCCTCCAAATCCGCAACATTGTTGTTTGTTCGGAAGCTCCGTAAAAATGAGACCTTCTACATTTTCTAAAAGTTTGACTGGTGCTTCTTTTACGCCTAATAGTCTCGTCATATGACATGACGAATGATATGTCACTTTAGCAGGAAACTGAGCACTTACGTCTTCTACCTTTAGGACGTCTACGATAAATTGTGTTAGCTCAAACGATTTTTTTACAAGAGCTTCTGCTCGCTCTTTCCACATCGGGTCATCTTCGAATAATTTCGGATACTCGTGAAGCATCGTCGTACAGGATCCTGATGGTGAAACAACATAGTCAGATGCTTTAAATGTTTCGATCATATGTTTGGCCACTTCCTTCGATTCTTTATGGAAGCCACTATTAAAGGCAGGCTGACCACAGCACGTTTGTTTCTTTGGAAAATCGACTTCACACCCTAGCTTCTCCAACAGTTCCACAGTACTTCTACCGACAGAGGCTGGATAAACAACATCTGCAAGACACGTTAAAAACAATGAAACTTTCATTTTCTCCCCCCACTCCGCATTTAGTCATAAGGTCATCAGATGACTAATGTAATTGTTTTCATTATATGAAAGAGTTAACAACTTTTCAATATGTAATAAAAGTGACATTGACGTTGGGTCGCTCATAATCATGGCAGATAAAGATGTTTTTGAGTTTTAGGTTCGAAAAAAAGAAAAAACACCCGTTATTAGGTGTCTTCATTTTTGAGCCCCAAAGTGCCGTTTAATCTTCCCAGTTTTGAACCTGCGGTTGGCAGGTGGGTGCCCTGTTCAAAGCTTCTGACTTCCTCCAACCTATGTAGGTAAGGCCTGCCTTCCCCTTTGAAACGAAAAGCTCCCAATGTAAATCTGTTGGCTCAAAACGTAGAGTTGAGACGTACACCTCAGGACTCATAAACTTATTTTGTTGATTTCATCATATCTGAAAAATTAGAGTTTTACAATAATTAAACATGCCTATTTTTATAACATTTTCATTACAATCATTGGACTAGTTTGATGTTATTAATCTTTACCCTTTTAAAAGAAAGTAAAACCTCTGATTAAAGGATTTTTTCTAAAAGGTTGTTTCTTTCGGTAAAAAATCTCTCTCGAATCCGATATAGGCTGAGGCTTTCATCTTTTAAAAAGAAACAACAACCTATCCGAAAAGGGCCAAAAAGAAAGACTGACCTCAATGGCCAGCCTCTCAAACATTATTCTTCTTCTTTTTTCTTCGGAATCACTGATAAGTTGAGTTCTTGTAATTGTGCTTCACTAACACCACTCGGAGCCTCAGTTAACAAGCAGCTTGCACTTGCAGTTTTAGGGAACGCGATCGTTTCACGGAGATTACTCTGTCCTGCTAAAATCATGACAAGGCGGTCAAGTCCTAATGCAATTCCTCCATGTGGTGGTGTTCCATACTCAAATGCCTCTAATAAGAAGCCAAACTGTTCTCTTGCTTCTTCTTCGCTAAAGCCAAGCGCTTTAAACATTTTCTCTTGGAGACTACGTTCAAAAATACGTTGTGAACCTCCTCCAAGTTCATATCCATTTAATACGAGATCATAAGCTTCGGCACGAACTTTTTCTGGGCTCTCTTCTAGTAGCGCTTCATCTTCTGCTACCGGACGTGTGAACGGATGATGTTCTGCATGATAACGACCTTCTTCTTCATCGTAAGAAAGAAGTGGGAACTCTGTTACCCATAAGAAGTTATACTCATTATTGTCAACAAGGTTTAATTCTTTCGCAAATTTAATACGAAGTGCTCCTAGTGCGTCCCAAGCAACATGTTTTTTGTCTGCTACAAAGAAAATGACATCTCCTGCTGCTGCTTCAAATGCATCACAGATTGTTGCAGCTTCTGTCTCGTTAAAGAACTTCGCGATTGGACCTTTTAACGTGTTTTCTTCTTCGACTTTTAACCAAGCAAGCCCTTTTGCACCATATACTTCAACAAACGAGCCTAATCCGTCTAAGTCTTTTCTTGAATAATTGTCAGCAACACCTTTTACACAGATCCCTTTAACAACGCCACCATTTTTCACCGTGTTTGCAAATACTTTAAAGTCACTGTCCACAACAGCTTTAGATACGTCCATCAATTCCATACCAAATCGTGTATCAGGCTTATCAGAACCGAAACGGTTCATAGCATCTTCATACGATAAACGAGGGAATGGGCGTGGTACATCGATGCCTTTTAATTCCTTTACGAGTTTAACCATCATTTCTTCCATCATCTCATGCAATTCTTCTTTTTCCATAAATGATGCTTCAATGTCAACTTGCGTAAACTCTGGCTGACGGTCTGCTCGTAAATCTTCATCACGGAAGCAACGCGCAACTTGATAATAACGCTCAAATCCTGATACCATTAACAGCTGTTTAAAAAGCTGAGGTGACTGCGGTAATGCGTAAAACTCACCGTGATGGACCCTTGAAGGAACAAGATAGTCACGAGCACCTTCTGGTGTACTCTTCGTAAGCATCGGTGTTTCAATTTCCATAAAACGAAACTCATCAAGGAAGTCACGAATCATTTTCGTTGTGCGATGACGAAGCATCATTGTTTCTTGCATGTTCGGTCTTCTTAAATCTAAATAACGGTACTTTAAACGCGTGTCTTCTGTAATTTCAACGTCATCTTCAATGACAAATGGAAGTCCTTTCGCAGCATTTAATATATTTGCTTCTTCAACCATGACCTCGACTTTACCAGTTGGAATCGTTTCATTAATATTTCCGCCTACTCTTTCAATAACCGTTCCTTGAATATCTAAGACATACTCATTACGAACTTTTTCTCCAACTTCGAGAGCTTTCGGGTTTTCATCTCCATTAAAAACGATCTGAACAAACCCAGAACGGTCACGTAAATCTACGAAAATGACTTGCCCTAAATCTCTACGTTTTTTTACCCAGCCTTGAAGACGAACTTTTTCACCTACTAAATGTTCTAATACTTCACCGCATCTATGTGTACGTTTTGTCATCAATTATTCCCCTTTCTCACCTTGATGGGATAATACCCATTCTGCTGCTTCTTCGATCGCTACTTTTTGTTGTTCACCTGTTGATAAATCTTTTATTAAGACAACATTTTCGTTCAATTCATCTTCGCCTAAAATCATTGCAAAGTTAGCACCAAGTCTGTCTGCAGCTTTAAATTGCGCCTTCATCTTTTTGTTCATGTAATCTGTGTCGACGACAATTCCGTTACGACGCATCTCATGAACGAGCTTAGGTGCATTTTTCTTTGCTTCTTCACCCATTGCGATAAAGTAAGCATCCACTGTATCTTGAATAGGCAACTCGATATTTTGTGTTTCTAATGCCATTAATAGACGTTCAAGACTTAATGCAAATCCTATTCCTGGTGTTGTTGGGCCACCGATTTCTTCTACAAGCCCGTTATATCTTCCTCCACCACAAAGTGTCGTAATTGCACCAAACCCTTCGCCATCAATCATAATCTCGAATGCCGTGTTATTGTAATAATCTAAACCACGAACGAGCGTAGAATCTACAACGTAATCAATATCCATGTCAGATAAATATTGTTGAACGTTTTCAAAATAAACTTTTGATTCTTCATTTAAGTAATCAAGGATTGACGGTGCATTCTCCATTAACGGGTGATCTTTGTCAGCTTTACAATCTAAGATACGTAATGGATTTTTTTCTAAGCGTGCTTGACAGTCAGGGCAAAACTCTGAAATGCTCGGTTTAAAGTGATTAATTAAGGCGTTTCGGTGTGCCGTACGGCTCTCTTTATCACCAAGACTATTGACGACTAGTTTTAAGCCTTTTAGCCCGAGTTCACGGTAGAAGTCCATCGCTAACGCAATCACTTCTGCATCGATTGCTGGATCGTCACTCCCCATTGCTTCCACACCAAATTGAACAAACTGTCTCATACGGCCTGATTGAGGACGTTCATAGCGAAACATTGGACCAATATAATAAAGTTTCACAGGCTGGTCTGCCCAACCATGCATTTTATTTTCAACGTAAGAACGTACTGTTGAAGCTGTCCCTTCTGGTCGTAATGTTAAGCTCCTCCCACCACGATCTTCAAAGGTATACATTTCTTTTTGCACAATATCAGTCGTGTCACCAACACCACGTGCGAATAGGTCCGTTTGCTCAAACATCGGCGTACGAATTTCTTTATAATGATATCGTCTACATAATTCGTGTGCTTTTTGTTCAATGTATTGCCATTTTGGAGATTCTTCAGGCAAAATGTCTTGCGTACCTCTTGGAATTCTGTAGTTCATTCTAGTGCCTCCTCTATTTCCTTCATTTTTCAATATGTATTTTCAAATTTAATCGCAGAAACATAAAAAAACCCCCGTTCCTGAACGATTGTCAGGGACGAGAGTTGTATTCCCGTGGTGCCACCCTTGTTGAAGCAAACATATTGCTCCCACTTCCATCAGTTAACGCCTGAGTTACGATTCTTCCTACTAGAGCATATCAGCTTTTTCAGAAAAATACCTAAGGAGTGTTCATTCATGAAGGCCAGTGTAGAAGTGCTTCCAGCCAATGGCACCTCTTCTCTGTTCACGGGGAATCTCCACTACTATTCTCCCTCATTGGTTTACTATTCGTTATTAATTGTAATCTATCATACGAATTGTCACAATGCATGTCAATATCATTTTAAGAAAATCAATCTTAATTTCGTTCTAAGTGCTTCTTTAATTGTCTCACTTCACGGTTTGATAAACCAAATTCACTTGCAAGTTCAACATTTGTGGCATTTGGTTCCATGTCTGTAAACCGGTGAAAATTCACACCTAACAATTTAGAATTCACTGATGTAAAACGCTCTTGCTGGTTTCCTGATCTCATTGTAACGTCATCTGCCTTTCGCTTTTCTTTTCAGTGTTACCGAAAATAAGCGAAAGATACTTCAATTAACAACTTCTATTCAATTTATATCTGATGAACATACCTCACTGAATTACTTACTTTCAACGATTAATGTAACTGGTCCGTTATTAGTAAGGGATACATCCATCATTTCACCAAATAGCCCTGTCTCAACGTGCATGCCTAACGTGCGAAGTTCTTCGTTAAATTGATCATACAAAGCTTTGGCATGGTCTGGCTTTGCTGCTGCCATAAAATTAGGCCTACGCCCCTTACTACAGTCACCGTATAAAGTGAATTGTGAAATCGATAAAATTTCTCCACTTACATCTTTAACAGATAAATTCAGCTTTTCATTTTTATCTTCAAAAATGCGTAAGTTTGTGATTTTCTCAGCCACAAATTTCACATCTTCCATTGTATCTTCATGAGTAATCCCAACTAGTAAAACGAGTCCATGATTAATTTGACCAACGACTTCATCATTTACAGTAACATTTGCTTGATCACTTCGTTGTACGACTACACGCATGTTATCCCTCTTTCATTAGTGCATAATTCGGCGTACAGCATAAATATCTGGTATTTGTTTAATTCGTTCTACGACTTTTTGTAAGTGCGACACATTTTGAATGGAAATCGTCATATTGATTGTTGCCATTTTATTTTTATCAGAACGGCCTGAAACAGCATTCATGTTCGTTTTCGTTTCTGCAACAGCCTGTAGCACTTCATTTAGTAAACCTCTTCGATCGTACCCTGAGATTTCAATATCTACGTTATAGTTTTTCGAGTGCTGTTGATTACCTTCCCATTCTACTGGAAGGAGGCGAGTTTTTGCATCATCATTATCAATATTTGGACAATCACTACGGTGAATGGAAACACCTCGCCCTTTTGTAATATAACCGACGATATCGTCCCCAGGTACTGGGTTACAGCAACGAGATAAGCGGATGAGTAAGTTGTCGATTCCTTTTACTCTTACTCCAACACTTGTTTTCTTTTGTGTATCAAATGTTTTTAAATCGTCTACTGCTTCTGTGATCGTTTGATTTTCTAAGTCGTCATCTTGCTTTTTACGAATATTATCCGTCAATCTTGTAACAATTTGTGCAGCTGTAATTCCGCCATAACCTACTGCTGCATACATATCTTCCTCAGCTGAGAAATTGAATTTATCTGCAACGCGATCTATGTTTTCTTTAATCATTACATCTTTAAGCTTATACCCTTTTTTCTCAATTTCTCGTTCAATTAACTCTCGGCCTTTTTCCACATTCTCTTCTCGGCGTTCTTTTTTGAACCATTGACGAATTTTATTTTTCGCATGAGAACTTTGGGTAATTTTTATCCAGTCCTGACTTGGACCATACGAATGCTTTGACGTTAATACTTCAACTATATCACCTGTTTTTAATTGGTGATCAAGCGGAACCATTTTTCCATTCACTTTAGCACCGATACAGCGATTTCCGACCTCAGTATGGATGCGAAAAGCAAAGTCAAGCGGCACCGATCCTTTTGGAAGCTCAATGACATCCCCTTTTGGTGTAAAAACAAAAACCATGTCCGAAAACAAGTCAATCTTTAATGATTCCATAAATTCTTGTGCATCATTTGTATCATTTTGCCACTCAATAATTTCACGGAACCATGACAGCTTCGTTTCTAAAGATTCTTGATTTTGGACAGTCTTTCCTTCTTTATATGCCCAATGTGCGGCAACACCAAATTCTGCTACCTTGTGCATATCTTCTGAACGAATTTGAACTTCAAGGGGATCCCCTTTAGGACCAATCACTGTCGTATGCAAAGATTGATACATGTTTGCTTTTGGCATTGCAATATAATCTTTAAAACGACCAGGCATCGGCTTCCAATGTGTATGGATGATGCCTAATACGGCATAACAATCCTTTATACTTCTGACAATAATACGCACGGCCAGTAAGTCATAAATTTCATTGAACTGTTTGTTTTGAATCGCCATTTTGCGATAAATACTATAAATATGCTTAGCTCTTCCATTGATTTCAGCTTTCACATTCACTTTATCAAGTCGATCGTGAATCGTTTGTTTTACTTCGTCAATATAATCTTCTCGCTCTGCGCGTTTTTTCTTCATCAAGTTGACGATTCTGTAATATTGTTGCGGGTTTAAATAACGTAAAGAGGTATCTTCAAGCTCCCACTTAATCGTCGAAATCCCTAATCGATGGGCAAGTGGTGCGAAAATTTCTAACGTTTCATTTGCAATACGTCGTTGTTTTTCGGGCGGAAGATGTTTTAACGTCCGCATATTATGTAAACGGTCGGCAAGTTTAATTAATATGACCCGAATGTCTTTTGCCATGGCAACAAACATTTTCCGGTGATTTTCCGCTTGTTGCTCTTCTTTCGACTTATATTTAATTTTTCCTAGCTTCGTTACGCCATCAACTAGCATAGCAACTTCTTCACCGAACTTCGCTTCAATTTCTTCTAACGGAATATCTGTATCTTCTACGACGTCGTGAAGAAATGCTGCTGCGATCGTATTTGGGTCCATTCCTAGTTCAACTAAGATTCCTGCCACTTGAACTGGATGCCAAATATAAGGTTCTCCTGATCGGCGAAATTGTTCACGGTGAGCATACTCCGCCAATTCATAAGCCTCTTTTAAAAATTGAACCTCTTTTTCCGGAAGATATTCACTTGCTTTTTCCAGTACTTGTTCACTAGTCATAAGATCACCTTAACATCCAGATATTGTTGAGTATGTTTAAAAGTCCGGGAAAAACGACATAAACGTATTTTCATGTCAGTCATTTTTGTCCTTCATTTAAACACATTCAAATTCGTATTAATATAAGTTTTATCATTAGATGAGAATTTTGTCGAATGCAATGATAAAAAAAGGGCCTCTTCCGTAGAAAAGACTTTCATTCAGCATAACATAATTCTTTAAAAAGAGCATTGATTATTTAATAATAAATGTTATTTTCTTGATATTTTAAATAAATGTGTTACTTCAATGAAAAGTCTTATAAATGAAGATTTTTGAAAACAAGGGGGTGAATATGCACCCCCTTGCTTCATTCAAAAGATAAGAATATTAATTGTCGTCAATAACAAACAGTGGTCTTAGTAAGTCATTAATGTAAAGACATCGTATTTACCTAATTTATCGCGACCATCTAAATAGCTTAATTCAATCATAAATGCGATCCCTGCAACGACACCGCCAAGCTTTTCAACCATTTGGATTGTAGCTTCAATTGTTCCACCTGTTGCTAATAAATCATCTGTAATAAGAACGCGTTGTCCAGGCTTAATGGAATCCTTATGAAGGTTTAAGCTGTCTTTACCATACTCAAGACCGTAGTCTACTTCAATCACTTCACGTGGAAGCTTGCCTGCTTTACGTACAGGAACAAAGCCGACTTCTAATGCATAGGAAATAGGACAACCGACAACAAAGCCACGTGCTTCAGGTCCGACGACGATATCGATTTCTTTTTCCTTTGCAAAGTTTACCATTTCATCAATGGCTTTTTTGTACGCTTCTCCATTTTCCATCAACGTTGAGATATCCTTAAAGCGAATACCTTCTTTCGGGAAATTCTCCACGACTGTAATATACTGTTTAAAATCCATTGTTCATACTTCCTCCCAATTTCTACCTTCGTTTCTTTCCACTCTGTTTTAAACCTACGTAATATTTCGTATTGACCAGAGCATAAACAACGAAGTAAACATTTATAAGGAAGGCGCAAGCGCCTCAACTATAATTATTCTTTCTTACGCAAATGACAATGCTTTGTCATTCATCGCATCTTCTAATTGTTTTTTTAGAGAACGATATGATGAGTAAAGTAGCTCGTTTTCTAATTCGCTCTGTTCGATCCGTCTTTGATAAGTCGGCGAATTCACTAAGTCCTTTTTTTGTGGATGTTCTTCGACGGTAATAAGTCCATTGTTTATTTTAACAAATTCCAAGTCAAAAAACACCTTACACATAAAATGAATTGATTTTTCGGACCAATTTTTATGCTTTGCTAAGTCAGCGCCATGTTTTTTCATATCAAACGAGCCTCGTTTTCTCAAAAATGCATAAAGCCATTTAAATTGTTCACGAGTTGGCAGTGTTTCAAAAAATGAACTTTCATCATGCTGAAAACATGCATAAATGCGGTGAGGTTCTTGCATTGACTCAAGTACATTTTCTAAATCACGTATTGATTCCGGTAAATCGTATAGAACGATGTATTTTCTAGACTTATTTAGTATTGTTTCGTCCGAATACACTTTATAAACATCCCAGTTATTATCTATATGAACAGCTTCCATACTTTTTTCGCGAAAGACGACAAACGTTACTTCATCTGCTGGCAAGTGACTAATTGTCTTTATGGATTGATGATCACCACGCAAATCGAATAGTTGCCACCCGTCCACTTTCATATCTTCTAAAATAATTTGGGGTTTACTATGCCCATTCCATTCATTAATCGATAGTTGTCCTACAACTGAAGCTTTTGCTAATGGGGAAAGAGCATCATGTTTATCACCCATTCTAAAGCCAATACCATCCAATTGTTGGTTTTCTTTTTTAAAGGTGATTTTTAGATGATCTTGTTTGGCTCCGATTTTTTTACACGTATCGATTTCAACTTCCTCTATTAGGATCTTCGGTGCAGGGTTTCCTACCCCAAAAGGTGCCATCGTCTTTAAATCATTAATCGCTTCAATTGTTACTTCATGAAGTTGAACGGGTAAGTCTACATGAAGTGACCGAATCCAATCTTCTTCAGTCAACGTTTCTTCTGCAATTTGAATCAACTTTTCATGCAACGGTTCAACATGCTCAATTTCCATCGTAAGACCTGCAGCCATTGGATGTCCACCAAAATGCGGGAGCCACTCTCGACATTGAGAGAGAGATTGAAACATATCAAACCCTTCGATGCTACGTGCAGATCCTTTCGCTAGTCCTTTTTCTGAGTCAAGGCTAAGGACAATTGTAGGTCGGTAATACTTCTCGACAAGTCTACTTGCAACAATGCCGATAACCCCTGCGTTCCAACCTTCTTGTCCAACGATAATAACTGGAGGAATCCCACTTTCTTCAACTTGTTTTTCGGCTTCTTTTGTCATATCGCTAACAATTTTTTGCCGTTCTTTATTCAAGTCATCAATCATTAGTGCGATTTCTTCAGCTTCATAAGGGTCCTCACTCGTTAATAAGTGAATGGCAGGGTCAGCCGAATCTAGACGGCCAGCTGCATTTAATCGAGGTCCGATCATAAAACCGACCTGTTCTTCACTCATTTCTTCTGGTTCAATGCCACACTGAGCCATTAATGCTTTTAAACCAGGACGCTGATTCCTAGATAGATTACGTACCCCTTTCGTTACAAAATAACGATTTTCATCAACTAACGGGACAAGGTCCGCAACGGTACCTAAGGCAACCAAATCCAAAAATTGTTCTGGAAGTTCACCTAACAACGCTTCAGCAAACTTAAATGCGACCCCTACACCTGCTAAATTTTTATTCGGATAAGGACAGTCTTCACGTTTCGGATTAATAACAGCATATCCTTGTGGTATTTCTGGTGGTGGCTCATGGTGATCAGTAATGATTAAATCCATCCCTAAATCTTTTGCCACATTGGCTTCATGAACAGCTGAAATTCCTGTATCAACTGTTATGATTAATGTTATGCCTTCTTCATGTGCATGGCGAAATGCATTTTCATTCGGTCCATATCCTTCAGTAAATCGGTTTGGAACGTAAAAGCCAACTTGAGCTCCTAATTGTTTCAACGTTAAATACATAAGTGACGTACTTGTAACGCCATCAGCATCATAATCACCGAATATGAGGATTTTTTCATTGTTATCGATTGCTCTTTTCATTCTGTCAATGCCTTTTTCCATATCTTTCATTTCAAACGGATCATGCAACTTGTTTTTATCAATATGTAAAAAAGCATTAGCTTCTTCTGCTTTTGTAAAATTTCGCTGAATTAAAAAACGAGCAGCAATCATAGAAACACCTAGTTGTTCTGCTAATTGTTTCACGAGTTGCTCATCTGGTTTGTTTATTTTCCATCGTGCATTTGATTGTAGCATAAAAAATACCACCCCTGACCAACTCATTATACATAAGGTCAGAATAGGTGGCAATGGAGATATATGTTTATTTCTTTTTACTAGTATCCGTCTCCTTCGTTTCCTCTTTAACAGCTGGTTTTTCCGGTTGTTTTTTTCCAGAAGGTGGTGGTGTTTTATTTTGCTTTGCTTTTAATTGTTTTATTTCTTGTTGCAAGTGATAAATTTTATAAATACCGACACCACCTACAATGATCCCACCCATTAAAACTGAACCAATAATGATAAGTACTAACGGCCATTCAGTTTGTCCAAATAAGTAGTTCACTTCTACAGGTTCTACATTAATAACAGAAAAAATTGCAATGACCAATGCAACGATAATACCGATTATGAGTCCCCATTGACCTCTCATTTTTTAGCCTCCTCTTCATTTGAGTACGGGTTAATATGTACACGGACGTCTTGTACATAGTCATCTTCCATTAATTTTTCTTTGACTTTTTTTCCTATTGTATGGCCTTCTTCAACAGTGATCTCCGGGTTAACTGCAACTTTCAAATCGACGATCACGTAGTGTCCGTGCTCTCTTGCTAAGAGTTCGTCCACTTTAAGAACCCCAGCTACACTTTGTGCCTGTTTATACATTTCAACCGTATCTTCATCATGAAGAACATGGTCTAGCGTATTATGAATGGCTTCACTCCCTAGTTTCCAAGCCATTTTTATAATTAATATTGCTACAAATATTCCTGCGACAGGGTCTGCATAAACAAGGCCTGAAATTCCAATAGCTCCACCAATCACAGAAGCCCCAATCCCGATTAAAGCTGCCAACGAGGAAAAAACGTCTGAACGGTGATGCCATGCATCTGTTACTAACGCATCACTCTTATACTTTTTACCCAAGTGTATTTTGTATCGAAACATCAATTCTTTAACAATAATAGAAAATATAACTGCATAGATTGCAATAACACCTGGTACAGCAATCGGTTCAAAGAATGACTTTACAGCACTCATTGCGATCTCCAGACCTACGAAGAAAAGCAAAACAGCTACGATAATTGCCGTTATAGTTTCAGCTTTTCCGTGACCGTATGGGTGATCATCATCTGGTGGCTGCTGTGCAGCTCTAATACCAATTAGAACGGCAACGGAACCGACGACATCTGAAGCTGAATGTATCCCGTCAGCAACTAACGCTCGGCTGTTTGCAATAATCCCAACTACAATTTTTATCACTGCTAATAAAATGTTTCCGATGATACCAACCCATGCACCAAAACGGACTTTTTTATATCGTATATCTTGTTTGGTCGTATCTATTTTATCTGCTACACTCAAAGCTTCCACCTCAACTCACGCTTAAAGCACGAATACTTCTCAATTTGATGACGAATTAATGTCTAAGGCCATCCCATATAAATAATGGGAGTCGTAACCTATCTCGTATATTCTAACACGACCATACCAAATCAATTCATTCATTATCATCAATAAAACCATTCATTTAAGTTCAATTTACCCTTAACAATCCGCACTATCATTACCAAATATAACCAAGCGCCAGGCACCTGGTTATATTTCCCTTATTTTTGTCAAAGCAGAAGCTGGTGCTTATACGGCACCAGCTTTTTATTGTTTATGCTTCTGTTTGTTGTACAGGTCGATGTTTCTTTCGTTCTAACTGCTTAGCCTTCATTACAAGCCACAGTTGTGAAGCAAGGAATAAAGATGAATATGTTCCTGCTACTAAACCTACGACTAGTGCAAATGCGAATGTTTGAATCGCGTCGCCACCAAAAATCCATAGTGCAGCTGCTGCGAATACAACTGTAATTACTGTGTTAATAGACCTTGCTAATGTTTGAACGAGTGATTTATTGACGACTCGTGCTAAATCATCAAACTTTCTCACTTTCTTCTCAAGTTTCATATTCTCACGGATACGGTCAAAGGTAACAATCGTATCATTGATTGAATAACCGACGATCGTAAGAACTGCGGCAATGAACGGGATGTTCACCTCAAACTGTAAAATAGCGAAAACAAATAAAATAAACAACGCATCGTGGAAGAGTGCGACAATCGCTGCAACTCCATATAAAAACTCAAAACGTATCGATACGTAAATAATAATCCCAACCGTTGCAATTAAAACAGAGATAATCGCATTTCGGGCTAGTTCTTCACCAACCATTGGTGTTACTGTACTAACTGTTGGTGTATGCCCATACGCGTCTTCAAAGTGACTTTGAACAGCTAACATTTCTTGCTGCTCTAAGTTTCCAATAAACGATGCTCGACCAATTTCATGTTCACTACCTGCCAATATAATATCATCTGGCACGATCCCAATTGACTCAAATTCACTTCTTACTTCATCTGCAGTTAATGTTTCATCAGACAATACATCAATTGTTGTACCACTTCTAAAGTCAATGCCTAAATTTAATCCGACAGTTGAAAGGAGGAGGACACCAAGAATGACCATAACTCCTGAGAGGATGAAAAACCTCTTTCGGTGTTTAATAAAATCGATTTTCGTACTTTCATGATCAAAGTTCACTGATATCACTCTCCTTCACGCCAAACATACGAGGTTTTTGGTTTAAAATTCTACTATTAACCCAAAGACCTAACAGTAGGCGTGTACCAAATACTGCCGTTAAGAAACTTGTTAAAATACTGACGATCAACATGACGGCAAAACCTTGAACAGCGCTTGTTCCAAAGTAGAACAGAACAGATGCTGCTAATATTGTCGTAATGTTTGCATCAAGGATCGTCGATAGTGAGCGGCGCCCTCCTGCTCTAAAGGCACTCATCGTCGATTTACCTGAACGAAGCTCGTCCTTAATACGTTCATATGTGATAATATTTGCGTCTACTGCCATACCTACACCTAGAATTAGTGCGGCAATCCCCGGTAAAGTTAGGACCGCATTCATCCAATTAAAGACAACTAATACGATGTAAATATATGCACTTAAGGTAATCGTAGCAATTAATCCCATAAAGCGGTAATAACCAATCATGTATGCAAAAATAAGGAATATCCCGATAAATCCAGCATAAATTGCTTGGTCCATCGCACGTTCACCAAGAGAAGCTCCTACTGATTCTGAATAGATCTCTTCAAGCTCTACAGGTAATGCACCAGCATTTAAAATACCTGCTAATTGCTGCGCTTCTTCAATTGTGAAATTACCAGTAATCATAATGTCTGTCGTGCGTAATTCTTCATTTACACTTGGCGCAGAGATAATTTTAGAATCTTCCTTTTGAATCTCTTCTTCGTATGTGTCGCCTTCCTCATAATCGAGCCAAATCGCTAAAATATTGTCCGGAAAAGGACGCTCTAATATTTCACGAGTTACATCACCAAATGTATCTCTATCTCTTCCTGTAACTGTTACGATCGGCTGGTTTGTTTCAGGATGGAAACTTTGACGAGCTCCTCCTTCAACAAGATCCGCTCCATCCATCATTTCGTTATCATCAATATCACGAAATGATAATCTAGCTTCTGTAGATAAAAGCTCACGGGCTGATTGTTGATCTGACACACCAGCTAATTGAACACGAATACGATTTTCCCCTTCAATCGTTACGTTAGGCTCTGAAACTCCTAACACGTCAATCCTTGCATTTAAAGCAGCCACTGTATCTGTTAACAGATCCCTGTCGATCTCTTGATCTTCATCTGCTGGGTGGACTTCATATAAAACTTCGAATCCACCTTGTAAATCTAATCCTAAACTAATTTCATCAGCATGATCCATCACATTTGATGCAATTAGTCCGGCCAATGCCGCCACAATAATGAAGAATGTGACAATCAGCCCTTTTCTGACCCCTCTTTTTTTCTTTGCCATGATCTAATGATCCTCCTTCAAGCAACCTACCTTACCTATTTAAATACATATGTAATTAAAGCGTTACGAACTTAAACCAATAGCTCCATTATAGCGACCTTGAAAAAATGATGTCAATGTTCGATCTATAGAGCTTCCAAAATCTAAAGTCGAATCGGTTCTTCATCATTAAACCAACTCGGACCTTTGTAAGCTTCAATCGTTAAGTAATTCATATAATCATTAACTTTTAAACTGAAGATAACGGAAACAACCCAATGAGGACGAACTTGATCCGGAACTTCCATTTTTTTCACCTTTTCTAAAAAGCATTTCCAAACATCCTCTTTTGATACTCTGTGATACCCTAATAAATTCCACTCTTCTGCTTTACTTTGAATGACTGGTTCAACTTCTGCTTTCCAATTTGAAAAATCATGTTCCATTTCGTACCCTCCTCGTTTTTAACCTTTTGACCCTAACAATAACGCTGTAGCAGTTCCTGCGATAAATGTGATAATACTAGGAAATAGCTGATAAGCAGATGTGATCCCTGGGAAAACAGGAACAATCGATCCTATGACAAGACCTATTATGACTGCATAAGATGCGTAAGGAAAATGGCTAAGTAAATATTTAATTGCCTTACTGCTTACGATAATTCCAACTAAAACCCCAGCTCCTATTGCTAAAATCACTTGCAAATTTAAAGATTCGAGCGCAAAAATCGCTGTATTGTATACCCCCAGAATTAAAAAGACTAACGATCCACTAATTCCTGGCATAATCATCGACATACTAGCTAGCCAACCTGAAAAGAACAAACCCACTCCAGATAATAGCGTTAACTGAACAATTGGTTCAGAAGCCTCTGCTGGTCGGAAAAATTCCATACTAGCTACTAATAGCATTGCTGCTATGAGCGCTATGTAATGAGCTTTATTAAACGTCTGTTTTACCTTTGCCTTTTTCCATAATAATGGGAGTACTCCTACAATTAATCCTAAGAAGAAAAAGTGAGTAGGTTCCGTATGGTTTTCTAAAAGCCAACGTATAATTTTTACAAAAGCGGCCACTGCAGCGACCATGCCAATACCTAACGGAATGAGAAACGGCAAATGCCTCTTCCACTCCTTACTAAAAAATCCAGTTATCGCCCGAATAAGATTATCATAGATCCCTAGAATAACTGCGATCGTTCCGCTACTGACACCTGGGATTAATTCACTGATGCCCATCATTGCACCACGGTATAAATTTTTCCACTCCACGCTAACATTCTCCTTTTATTCTGATTGTTTCTATATATATGTATCAAGACCGTTATTTAAGCTTGTCTTTTAAAACTTGTCATGCTTGCCCACCCATTCAGCATATACATGTTTTAGAAAAAAATCCATGATTTTTTGAAAGAAAGTAGGGGCATTCATGACAAAGCAATCGTTCCTAAAAGGAGCTTTTATTCTTATTTTCGCAGGACTAATAACGAGGTTTCTCGGTTTTGTTAACAAAATTGTCGTTGCTAGAATTATGGGCGCTGAAGGTGTAGGACTATATATGATGGCAGTTCCAACACTTCTTCTTGTGATCACATTAACTCAGCTCGGCTTGCCAGTTGCAATATCGAAGCTCGTTGCAGAGGCCGACGCCGATCAAGATCGGACAAGGATTAAACGAATTCTCATTGTTTCCTTAACCGTAACCGGTACACTGAGTATTGTGTTTACGACGGTAATGATATTAGGTGCTCCAATCATTTCTAACACCTTCTTAACAGATTCAAGGGCCTTTTATCCATTAATCGCAATTTCTCCTATTGTGCCAATCGTTGCATTATCTTCTGTTTTAAGGGGATATTTCCAGGGCTTACAAAACATGAAACCAACTGCTTATTCTCAAGTGATAGAACAAGTCGTTAGAATAACGCTTGTTGCGGCTTTCACTATGGCTTTACTTCCATACGGATTAGAATTCGCTGCCGCCGGTGCAATGATTTCTGTTGTTTTAGGTGAACTTGCTTCCTTAATCTTTATGGTTACAATGTTTAAAAGGAAAAAACGCTTTAAACTACGCAGACAGTTTTTCTCATATGCCAAAGAAGGAAAGAAGACTTTCCATGATTTAATGGCTATTGCACTTCCTACAACCGGAAGCAGGTTAATTGGTTCTGTGTCGTTTTTCTTCGAACCGATTGTAGTAGCACAAAGTTTAGCAATTGCTGGCGTTGCAACCGTTGTAGCAACTGCTCAATACGGGGAGCTAGCTGGGTATGTCATCCCGATGTTGTTACTGCCTACTTTCATTACGTATTCTCTTTCTGTATCACTTGTTCCTGCTATAAGTGAAGCAGCTCATCAACAAAATTATAGCCTTATTCACCATAGGCTCGGCCAAGCTCTAAGGCTCGCACTTGTCTCAGGTGGAGGAGCTGTCGTTGTGTTATATGTTTTTGCTGAGCCGATCATGGAGCTTGTTTACGATGCACCAACAGTAGCAACTTACTTGAAGGTCATGGCACCATTTAGTTTATTCTTGTATTTCCAAGGGCCTCTGCAAGCAACATTGCAAGCATTAAATTTAGCAAAAGCAGCAATGATCAACAGTTTAATTGGAGCATTTGTAAAAATTGCTGCAATTTTCGTTTTAGCTTCACGACCAGAATTAGGAATCATGGGAGCAGCTTTAGCGATTGTTATCGGTTTTTTACTCGTTACACTCCTACATTTTGCAACCTTAGTGAAAACTGTAAGCTTTACTCTTCATGTCCGTGACATTTTGAAAGTGGTATCTGCAATGGTCGTTACAGGACTTGCAGCAACATATTCATACTATGTTCTATTTGATCACCTTACACTTCTATGGAGAACAATGAGTAGCATGACAATTGCTACCATCATCTATGTTGCATTAATCCTTGTACTAGGTCTTGTAAAAAACGATGAGTTAAAGCGAATCCCGTTTATTAAGAAGTGGGTATAAATCCTCCTCATAAAAATTTAACTTTAAGTATAAAAGTGCCTGGCACCTGGAATTTAATCCCCAGGTGCCAGGCACTTTATTTTTTAGATTCATCTTTTAGGTCTATAAAGAACTGACGGTCGCCATTTAAGGCACAGTAAGATATTTTTTTTATGTCTCTGTAACCTAATTTTCTTAGTTGTTGCCTAAGCCATAAAGGGGTCTTATTGATTTCTTTTAAGTGATCTTCAACGACTTTTCCATCTAATATTAATGGCAAAGGTAAAAATGGTGGACTTTTTTCTTCATTCTCCCCCTCCTCTTTTTTTATCACAGACAATTCACCTGATGGCTCTAATATTGCAAACTCTACATCCGAAACGTATTTCACATTATTTTGTCTTAATTGGGTCATTAAATCATCAAAATTATATCGTTGTTTTTTCATTTCTCTTTCATCAATTTCTCCTTTTGTTATTAAAACAGATGGCTTTCCATCAATCATCTTTCGGAGTCTTCGGCTTTTTAAAGAAATATATGCTAACGAGATTTGAATAACCATAAGTACAATGATCGGTAGGACTTGCCTTCCCATAGACACATTCGTATTTTCAATTGCCAAAACTGCAAGTTCTGCAATCATAATTGAAATGACAAAGTCAACAATTGAAAGCTCACCGATCTCCCTTTTACCCATTATGCGAAACACTAAAAGAATGATTAAATATATAACAACCGTTCTTGTAATGACGGTTCCAAGTTCCATGGTAGAACGTCCTTTCTACACACATTCTTTTGCTTAGTTTCACCTAGAAAATTTAAGTCATGTGAGAGAAGGATTGGAAATTCTTTTTTAATAAAAGGCTCTTTTCGCATAGATTGTTGATTTCGAGAAATTTTTCGGGCTTGGTTTACGTTACAGACGGACGCTTTCCCGAGGGCTTGTCTTCAGCTAACTTAGGCTCGACAACTCTTCGCCTAAGTGGATTTTCAGCTCGTTGCTCCTGCGGTTACTCGTCGCAGATAAACAGTGCTCCTGCGGTTACTCGTCGCAGATAAACAGTGCTCCTGCGGTTACTCGTCGCAGCTCGAAGCAGTTCGAAGAAGTATTGCTCGTCGCTGATCCTGCGGGAGCGCCGCCTTTCACTCAACCAAGTTTTTTTAAAATAGCAACAAAGTTTACGAAAAGAGCCTAATAAAAAAACTACCCACAAAGCTTCAAGGCTTATGGGCAGCTTTCATCATGTTTTCACGGGAAAAAAATAAGATAACGGAAATATAAATATACACTTGATATAACAAAGGATACAATTGCTGTTGGGGCTCCTACCTTCAAAAAGTCCATATACGTAAATGGCTGTTTCGCTTTCATTGCTAAACCCGCTACAATGACATTAGAACTTGCACCAATTAATGTCCCATTTCCCCCTAAGCAAGCGCCTAGAGCTAACGCCCACCATAATGGATCCAAGTTCGTCATCCCATAGTCTTGGAATTCTAAAATGACTGGAATCATCGCTGCAACAAACGGAATATTGTCAACAAATCCAGATAAAATACCAGACGACCATAAAATTAACATAGACGTTTTCGGAACGTCACCTTCTGTATAATAAATGATTGATTTTGCTATCTCATCAATAATCCCAACTTCTTTTAATCCTCCTACAAGCATAAATAATCCAACAAAGAAAAAGAGCGTCACCCACTCAACCATTTGAAAAACTTCTTCTGTTTCTTTTTCTTCATGTGTTAAAAGCATTAATAAAAGCGCGCCTGCCATTGCGACACTCGTTAACTCGACATTTAAAAAAGGTTGCCCAATAAATCCAACGGTTGTAATAAAAAGAACAGAGACAGATTTAAACAAAAGTGCACGCTGCTTGATATACTGTTTTGGATTAATCTTCATTAACCCTTGCTGGTCTTCTAAAGACACTTTTAACTGTTTTTTATAGAGCATACAAACACCAAACATAATCACGATATAAATGACGACAACAATTGGGCCTAAATGCACTAAAAAATCATTAAATGTTAAATGCTCAACAGCTTGGCCGATCATTAAGTTGGGCGGATCTCCAATTAAGGTGGCTGTGCCACCAATGTTTGATGCTAAAATGGTCGATAGCAAATAAGGAATAGCCGAGATATTTAGCAACCTCGTTAACGTAATGACAATCGGGACAATGAGCAATACAGTTGTCACATTGTTTAGAAGTGCTGAGCCAAAGGCGGTTAAACTAGAAATGACGATTAATAACGGTATCGGTTTCCCTTGGACCATCTTCGCTAATGAAATTGCTATATATTCAAAGAAGCCACTTTGACTTGTAATCGACACTAATATCATCATCGATAATAGTAGAACAATCGTATGCCAATCAATGTGAGAAAAAAAGGCGTTATCTAAATCCAGTACTCCGACAAAAAGCATAAGCACTCCACCTAAACAGGCAATAAGAGCACGGTTTAGTTTTTCTGTAATAATAAATATATAACTAATTGAAAAGATGACGAGTGCGATGATCCAATCCATAATCGATTGCTCCTCCCTATGTATTCCATACATTGTATGAGGACAAGTACATAAACATGATTGAAATCGACTGAGCAAGACAACTTGAAATAAGCTTGTATAAACAAAACTTGGCTTATCGCCAAGTCCTAATGGCGAAAGCCTTAGTTGCACCGAGCAACAGCTTCTTCGAAATAACTCCGACATGCGACGAGTAACCGCAGGAGCAGTTATACTGATATCAACCGAAATTATATAAATTCTGATAGTATAAAAAAACTCAAAAATGCAGAATTCAGCGTATAAATAAGCCTGACAAGCATATGTATGGAATAAATGAATATTTGGAGGGGAGTATCATGCAAAATCGTTTATTCAGTAGTTCGTTATACGGGATATTAACAATATTGATTCTCGTGATTACAGTCAGTTTTATTTCTTCTCTACTACTGCGTTTTACGGGGCTTCAAGAAGGTAGTTTAGTATGGGTTTTACTAGGCTTTTCTTTTGTAGCAATGTTCTTCGGTGGTTTTGTAGCAGGAGGTCGCTCAGGGGAAAAGGGGTGGCTAGCTGGAGCCGTCACAGCATTTTTATACACTGTCGTTATCTTCCTTGTTCAATTTTTAGGTTATAACCAAGCATTTGACTTGCAACAATTACTAATGCATAGCGGATACCTAATAGCAGCTGTGTTAGGAGGCATGTTCGGAGTTAATATACGTGGGGAATCACATCGTCATAGTGCATAACTTTATTTAGTTCATTTATTATACCTTCATATTCTTCTTATTCACAAAATTGTGCGGGACCATATCCCGCACAATTTTGTATATAAAAAAAGGTCCGTTGTAATTCAAGGAAGCGTTTTTGTTGCACTTGCTCAAATAAAAGAACCTGGCACTTTTAGTACAAGAAACCGTAAATCGATAACTTGTACTATTTTAATGCCAGGTACTCAATTAATCTTGATTTGTAACTTCACGAACTGCTTGACGATCAAATGTAAGTTTGTTACCACCGTCAACATCAACAACGATACGATTTTCATCAAGCGCATCGATTGTACCATGAAGACCACCAATTGTGACGATCTTGTCCCCTTTTTGAAGGGAAGTATGCATTTCTTGAACTTTCTTTTGACGTTTTTGTTGCGGACGAATCAAAAGGAAATAAAAGATTGCAAACATTAATAATAGAGGTACTAAAGCACCAGCTAATCCTTCCATGACTTTCACCCCTTTCAACGATAAACACCGTTTCTTTTGTGATTATATTATCACAAAACGCACATTCATCATACTCTCCTGCTCTAGACAGTTGTCTCTACCGTACCATTGTAGCCAAATTCACTACTGAAAATCAATAGTAAAACGATCGAAATAAATGACTTTTAAAAGTTTTTGGCATTTGGCTTATTAAAGCCATAAGCTTCAAAAAATTCTTCTTTAAAATCTAATAATCGATCTTCACGAATCGCGTCTCTTACACGCTCCATTAATTGTAGTAAGAAATAGAGATTGTGATAAGAAGTCAATCTAAATCCAAATGATTCACTACATTTAATTAAATGGCGAATGTAGGCTCTACTATAGTTTTGACAAACATGACAATCACAATTTTCATCAAGTGGTCTAAAGTCACGAGCATACTTTGCGTTGCGAACAACTAGGCGGCCTTCACTCGTCATTAGCGTTCCATTTCTCGCAATACGGGTTGGAAGGACACAATCGAACATATCTATCCCTCGAATAGATCCATCAATTAATGCATCTGGCGAACCTACTCCCATCAAATAGCGTGGTTTGTTGTCAGGCAATAAAGGTGTCGTAAATTCAAGCACTTCGTTCATGACATCTTTAGGTTCACCAACTGACAAACCACCTACAGCATAGCCTGGGAAATCCATTGCTACAAGATCCTTTGCACTTTGTCGGCGCAGTTCTTCATACTCTCCGCCTTGAACAATCCCAAATAGCCCTTGTTCATCTGAACGCTCATGAGCATTGATGCAACGTTCCGCCCATCTTGTCGTACGTTCAACTGACGCTTTCATATAATCGTATTCTGCAGGATAAGGTGGACATTCATCAAATGCCATCATAATGTCAGGTCCTAAGGCATTTTGGATTTCCATCGCCTTTTCAGGGCTTAAAAACATTTTTTCTCCACTTAAGTGATTACGGAACTCTACTCCTTCTTCCGTAATTTTTCGCATATCACTTAAGCTGAATACTTGGAAGCCACCTGAATCTGTTAAGATCGGTTGATCCCAATTCATAAATTTATGAAGTCCACCTGCTTCTTTTATAATGTCATGACCTGGACGAAGCCATAAATGGTACGTGTTACTTAAAATAATCTTTGCGCCCATATCCTTTAAATCCTCAGGACTCATCGTTTTCACAGTTGCTAGAGTTCCAACTGGCATAAACATCGGTGTTTCAAAAGAACCGTGGGGTGTATGAACGATCCCAAGACGAGCCCCCGATTGTTTACACGTTTTTATATGTTCGTAAGTTATTGGTGCTGTCATTGTTTCACTTCCTCTTAATTTTTCCTATCCAATCTTAATAAATTGCAACATCTTCAAGGAAAAGACATTTTAATGTTACTTATGCGTTGTTTGGAAGTAGGCTACGAGACTCCTGCGGGAATAGCGCGAGCCGAAAATCACCCAATACGAGCGTAATGAGATTTGGGATGCCCGTGCCGTTCCCGCGGCAAAGAAGACACCGTAAATGCAAGCGCAAGTGAAGCATGAACGGATGTCGCACTTGTGCCCTGGGGTGCAAAGAAGACACCATGAAAGCAAACGTAGTGTAGCTTGAATGGATGTCACACTTGTACCTTGAGGTGAAAGCGAGTAGCGTCTACTTTCAAACACAAATGTGCTTTATTCGTTTTAAAAATGCCTTTTCATGATCAAATGAGTAACATCGCATCGCCAAAACTGAAGAAACGATAGCGATTTTCTACTGCATTTTTATATGCATTTAAAATATTTTCTCTTCCTGCAAACGCACTAACTAACATGACTAATGTTGATTTAGGTAAATGAAAATTCGTTAGTAGTCCGTCAATCGCACGAAATTGGAACCCTGGATAAATAAAAATGCTTGTCCAACCTGATGATGCTACAAGCTCTCCATCGTTTTTCGAAGCAACTGTTTCTAAAGTTCTCGCCGATGTTGTCCCAACAGCAACGACACGTCCGCCATTTTCTTTCGTTTCATTAATGATACGAGCTGTTTCTTCACTCAATTGATAAAACTCCGCATGCATTTCATGCGATTCAACATCTTCTACAGCTACTGGTCGAAATGTTCCTAGACCAACATGTAACGTTACGTAAGTAATATTGATCCCTTTACTTTCAATTTCCTCAAGCAGTTCTTTTGTAAAATGAAGTCCTGCTGTCGGTGCTGCAGCACTGCCTCGGTTCTTAGCATAGACCGTTTGGTATCGATCTTTTTCTTGAAGTTGCTCTTGAATATATGGAGGAAGCGGCATTTCACCTAACTGATCCAAAATTTCATGAAAAATACCGTTAAACGAAAACTTCATCTTCCGTCTACCTTCTGACATTTCCTCCACACAAGTCGCTTTTAATAATCCATCTCCAAATTGTACAACGGTCCCGACTTTTACCCTTTTTGCTGGTTTGACAAGGGCTTCCCACGTATGTTCACCTTCATCGTGTAATAAGAGCACTTCAATTTTCGCCCCGGTTTCTTCTTTAACTCCAAAAAGTCTAGCCGGTAAAACTTTTGTATCGTTTAATACGAGAGTGTCTCCCTCTTGCAAATACTCAATTACTTCAAAAAAACGACGGTGTTCTCGTTCACCTGTTTTTTTATCCATAACAAGTAACTTTGAAGAAGAACGATCTCCTAAAGGTGTTTGAGCGATTAGCTCTTCTGGTAAATCAAAATCAAATTGTTTTACATCCATGATTCATTAAACCTTCCTTTACTTCAATTCCACTTTTTACGTGGATTACATACGAGTTTTAACGGAAACGTCCGATAAAATACAAAATTAATGATAAGACAATACTAAGCACGATGGATGTAACGATAGGAAAATAAAATGTTGTGTTCCCACGCTTGAAAAAAATATCCCCAGGAAGTTTCCCTAAGGATAAGTACTTTCCACCAACTTGCCATAACAAACCGATAATGACTAAAATGATCCCTAACGTAATTAACATTTTAGGAATTTGTGTCACTACTTTGGCACCTCCATTTGAAAATGCTCATAAACCTTTGGGGTAACCATTCGCCCTCGTGGTGTACGTTGTAAAAATCCAATTTGTAATAAATATGGTTCATAAACATCTTCAATTGTATGAGACTCCTCACCAATTGTTGCTGCAATCGTATCTAACCCTACCGGACCACCTCTAAACTTTTCAATGATCCCCATTAATAATTTATGGTCAATATGATCTAAACCTAGACGATCAACCTGAAGTAATTCTAAAGCTTCTTGTGTTACTTGTAAATCAACTTCTCCATTTCCACGTACTTGTGCAAAATCACGAACACGCCTTAACAAGCGGTTCGCAATTCTCGGGGTACCACGTGAGCGCCTTGCAATTTCTTCTCCCGCCTCTATATGAATACGAATATCCATGACATCGCCAGTTCTCTGGACAATTTCGGTTAGTTCATCTTGCTTATAATACTCAAGACGACTCATAACTCCGAAACGGTCACGCAATGGTGCTGACAGCATGCCCGCTCTTGTCGTTGCTCCAACTAAGGTAAATGGGGGAAGGTCTAAACGCACAGATCGCGCTGATGGTCCTTTCCCTATGACAATATCTAAGCAAAAGTCTTCCATCGCCGGATACAACACTTCTTCTACAGACCGGTTTAACCTGTGAATCTCATCAATAAATAAAACATCCCCAGGCTCTAATGCAGTAAGGATAGCAGCTAAATCTCCTGGACGTTCAATAGCCGGACCTGAAGTCGTACGCAAGTTAACCCCCATTTCATTTGCGATAATCATTGCTAATGTTGTTTTCCCTAAACCCGGCGGTCCATATAATAACACATGGTCTAAACACTCTTCTCGCATCTTTGCCGCTTCAATAAATACCGTTAAATTTTCTTTCACGGAGCGTTGGCCAATATATTGAGATAATGTTTGCGGGCGGAGACTCCGTTCTTCCCAATCTTCCTGCGCTTGTGATTCTCCGCTTACGATACGCTCTTCCATGTTATCTTCCTCCAACGTTTATTATCTTTGCAGCATAAGTTGTAACGCTTTTTTAATATATTCATCAGTAGACAACTGCTGCTCTTTAATTTCAGGCAGCACTTTATTGATTTCTCTTTCAACATATCCTAAAGCTTTTAATGCTTCTACAGCTTCATTTAATTCTTTATTTGGATCACTTTCCGAAAACCTTGAAGAAGTTTCGTCACTATATTCATCCTCGAAAAGTGATGGCATTACATCTGGCAACTTCCCTTTTAAATCTAGAATCATTTGACGAGCTGTTTTTTTACCAACACCAGGAAACTTAACGAGGAAACGTTCATTTTCTTCTTCTATTGCTTGAATAACCGTTTTTGGTTCACCAGAAGCAAGGATAGCAAGTGCTCCTTTAGGACCAATTCCTGATACTTGAAGGAGTTTCTCAAACAAGCGCCTTTCTTCACGATTTAGAAAACCAAATAATTGGATTGCATCTTCACGTACATGCTGATATGTATAAACAGTCTTCGTTTCATCAAGCCATTCTTGAAAACGAAATGGGTTTGCACAATATACGAGATACCCCACTCCGTGAACATCAATAACAATTGCTTCCGTTTCTATATGAATCACTTTTCCTGTTAAACACTCAATCACAAACCATTCTCCTCTACTTCAAAATAAAATACGAACACACATTTCTATTTTAGCATATTGTGAGAAGATTTTTTATTGATTTATGCTTTCGTAATGGCGATAAACAAAACTTGGCTTATCGCCAAACCCTCATGGCGAAAGCCTTAGTTGCCGTTAGACTATCAACCGAAATATTATAAATTCTGCTAGTATAACAAAACACAAGCCCCTTTCAAACAGCTGCATCAACTATTTGAAAGGGGCCAGATTTTATTATAAATCATTTACAGCATATTTTTCATATGTTTTTAATACTTGCAAATATTGATCTTTGCTTGAAACTGGAATACCTTCCACTAACTCATCGTGCAAATGACTTTTCAGCCGACTCGTATTAATTTGGAAAAAAGATTGAATGACCTCATTATCATCGGGTCTTCCATTATATATATTTAATGTTCCCTCATCAGAAAGACCGAAATAACCATTCATTTTCAACAGTGGGGATATGTCATTTAGGTCTTGTTTAAAAACCACTTGATCTTCACCTTGATCAACGAGTTGCCAGTCATCATAAAACGACCAAAAGTCTTCCATAGACCATATCGTTTCTTCAACTGTTTCTTCACTAACCTCACCGTCTAAGTAATGTCGTTGTAAAATAACTTCAACCGTCTTTGCCTCAAACGATTCATGATCAACTTGAGCTTTCGTCTCACTAGAATAAGTAGCCATAACAAGCACAATTGTTGTTATCATCAAAAGCAAAATGCCATATAATTGATTTCTGTTCATTGTAGAAACCATAGATAAAGCCTCCTTGTCGGAAAACATCTAAATTATTTCCTTCTTTATGTTAGGAATTATTATAAGGTTTTCCAAACTTAGGTAGCTTTATCCTAGAAGATTAAAATTAACTTTCAATATCTAAATTATGATAAACATTTTGTACATCATCATTATCTTCTAATGCATCGATTAGTTCAAAGACTTCATCTGCCGTTTGTTCATCAAGTTCTGTTTTTGTCGTTGGAATCATCGTTACTTCGGAAAAAATAAAGTTGTAACCATCTGACTCTAATTGTTGCTTAACTTCTTCAAAGTCTTCTGGAGACGTATATATTTCAGCACGCTCGTTAGATACAGAGACATCCTCAGCACCAGCCTCAATTGCCTTTAGGAGAGTCGCCTCTTCATCGAAGTTTTCATCCACCTCTATGATTAAAAGACCTTTTCTATCGAACATAAAAGATACACACCCTGTTTCACCAAGGTTGCCATTATTTTTATTAAATGCAAGTCGTACTTCAGCTGCAGTTCTATTCTTATTATCTGTTAGCGCTTCAACGTAAACTGCAATCCCGTGTGGTGCATAACCTTCATACGTAATTTCTTCATAAGAAACACCTTCAATATTTCCATTTGCCTTTTTGATTGTTCTGTCTATATTCTCATTTGGCATATTTGCAGACTTTGCTTTATTTAACGCCATGCGGAGCTTCGTATTCGTATCCGGATCATCTCCTCCAGAACGTACCGCAGCAAATATTTCTTTGGATATTTTCGTAAAGACTTTCCCTTTTTTTGCATCTTGTCTCCCCTTGCGATGCTTGATATTACTCCACTTTGAATGTCCTGCCATTTTCCTTCCCCCATTTCGATAATCTATGTATAGTATATAAAAAAATTATAGGAGAGAAAATGTAAAATTGGCGTTTTTTATATGGCCGAAGTTTTGTTTGTTGTTGATTACCTCGATTAATTGACTAATACTTGCATCTTCATTAGAAAAAACAGGTGAGAATTCACCTGTTTTTCATCTACATATTAACGGCTGCGTTCAAATGGGCGTTGAACCGCACGACCAAGATCTTGAAGCATATCGTCGAATGTTGCGCCGACTTCTTCAAACGGTTCGCCTGCACGCAATCGTTCGTCCATGCCGCGGACTGTCTTAAAATGTTCTCGGTCGCTAACGACATGAACATCTTTGTCATCCGCCATTCTTGATACCATCGATTCAACTTTATTTTCAATTTCTTGTTCATTACCGTCAGCTTCAACGGCAACGACAACATCATCACCATTTACAATTACACGACAGTCGTCTACTTCTTCTTGCGCTTCAACACGGTTAGAAATTTCTCGTGCCGATTTTCCATCTTGGCTATCAAAATAGCCTGTTACATTACCACGCTGACCTTGTTGCCTCGTTTGACCATCACCAAACATGCCTTGTTGTCCCATACCGCCACGATTTCTGTTATCTAATTGTCCTGTATCGCCTAAACGATTTTGTCCACGCTGTCTGTCACCAGGTAAATTAGCTTCTCCCATACGGTTTTGACCACGTAGTCCTTCACCTGTAATGTTTGTTTCTCCCATTCGACCACGTGTTCCATCACGCATTTGCCCTCGTGGTACACCTCTGTCACGGTCACCTAAAATGTTTGCTCCTCGGTACGTGTTTGCACCTACTCGTCCTTTATCACGACTTGTTTGTTGACCTTGTAAAGCGCGAGGACGACGATTTAAAATTCCATCCTCATCAACCATTCCAGGACGGTCGTTACCTACAATACCTCGGCCAAACCCACCATAAGCACCTGCACGAGTACCGTGGGCACCAGCATGTCTTCCTTGTTGACCTCCTAATGCTCCATGGTTACGTCTTTCACCGAAAGCACCAGTACGTCTGCGGTCTCCTAATGCTCCACCTCGGTCAGCACCAAGTCCTCTATTTCGAGTACCTAATGCTGCATCTCGACCAATCCCACGCTCTTGTGCTCCTAATGCACCTGTTCGATTTCTTCTAGCTGCTTGTCCGTGTGTATCAACACGGTTGTTCCAACCTCTTAAATGTCCTTGTTGACCGTAACCTTCAGTTTCGCGACCTCTCATGTCGTTGTATGCACCTTGCATACCCGTTCCGTCACCACGAGCACCGTAAAAGTTCCCGCCTTGACGTCCTTGATTAACTGTAAATCCTTCTTGTTGGTTATTAGCTGCATTATCGTTAACATCACCACAACCAGCTAAACCTGATAACAAGATGGTGACTGCCGTTAAACTTAGTGCAAATTTCTTCATTTAATGCCCTCCTTTCAACATTTAGGTTGTCTATGAGGGCTCATTTTGATTCCAATGTTTTAACGGTAATTTTTATGTAAAAATAAAAGAGCTGCCTCATTGGCGAAATAACGCGCCTTTATGAGACAGCTTTCCTTCATTCCATTTTTATTCAGTTATTTTCATCATCAGATGTGTCTTCTTCATTTGATCCTCCTTGAGGACCGTAACCATAATATGGCATAGGAGCCATCATGCCATAAGTGGCTTGGGGTGGATGCATTGCCATGCCAGGAAAGTGAGCTCTATAATATGCTGTCACATCACCATAAGACGGTAAGTCCTGCTGGTATTGATGCCCCATATCCTCATGGTTAAAATCATGATGCTCCATATCTGGCATTTGATCCATTTGAGGCATTTGATCCATTTGAGGCATTTGTCCTGGATGCGGCATACCTTCCATATGTGGCATTTGCCCATGATGTGGCATCCCTTCCATATGCGGCATTTGACCTGGATGCTGCATATGGTCCATATACGGCATCTGTTGCATTGGATAATGCATAGGGTGCATATGCATCGGATGAGGCATCCCCATTGGCATTCCATGACCCATTGGATAACCTGGACCATGAGGCATCATTGTTGGATGAGTCTGCGTATGTGCAAAATGATAAGGTGCCGCACATAATGGAGGATACGGATAACATCCTGGCATTACTGGCGTAATTGGATAACAATCTTGAAATGGATGTACCATTGGTTGTTCCATTGGCATTTCCATCGGTTTAGTTACTGGCTTTGTCACAGGTTTTTCTTTCGGTTTAGCAACTGGTTTCTCTTTTGGTTTAGCAATTGGTTTCTCTTTTGGTTTAGCAATTGGTTTCTCTTTTGGTTTAGCAATTGGTTTCTCTTTAGGCTTTGCTATTGGCTTTTCTTTTACTGGAGGTTTTGGTTTTGGTTTCACCTTCGGCTTTTCCTTCACTTTTGGCTCTTCTTTTACTTTAGGTGGCTCTTTCGGTTTAGGCACTTTCGGTGGAGCTGGAATTTTATACGTTGGCTGTTGCTTTTTATAAAAATTAAAATTAACATTTGTTTTTTGTGTTTGATACGTTTTAGATGGCTGTGGTGCTGGTGCCGGCGCAGGTTCAGGAACATGTGGAGCTACTGGCTTTGGTATTGGCTTCTCCTTTTCCTCTTTAATTGATGGAGGTGGCATTTTTGGCTTTTTCGGTGCCTCTTTTGCCACTGGTTTTTCCTTCACTGGTGCTTCTTTTTTAGGAGGTGCATGCTTTGCTTGCACTCCATTTGTAGGAATTTTGATTTTCATCCCTGGCATGATTAGGTCTGGATTGCTCAGCTGTGTGTTAGCAGCTTTTAGCTCTTCGAAGTCTACCCCATACTTTTGTGAGAGCTTCCAAAGCGTTTCCCCTTTTTGAACAATATGAATTCTCACTTTTACTGATCCCTCCCATACAATGTCAATACATTCTATGCACACTTGGGCGAATCGTCACTCATTTCCCATAATAAAACGTGGCTTTTCACCAAGTAATAACGGTTCAAGCAATAGTAACCGCTATACTTTACACTTTGAAAACCAACTGGTTGGAATCGACTTCATAAATAATTACTATTCAAGTGTAAAGAAATCCGCCAATATAAAAGCTTATAACGACCAGAAAGCGAAGTTTTTACAAAACGAAAAACCAAATTCCATAACATTCAATCAGCATCATTTTAAAATTTATGCTATATGACGAAAAACAAGGCTACTCAACACAACCTATGCGAAAAACTTCTTCCTTAGCACTTAAAAATAAAGAAAATATATAATAGCTAAATTGAGCCATTTGAGTCTAAAGAAAACATCTTTTATAACAGTTTTATTTTTAAGCTACACATCCGTATTCAATTGTCGGTTTAACCGGCTACTTGCCAATTTTACACGGTTATAAAACATGGTAACGTGGGCAGTACTTCTTTTTTCATGCTTCTAACCCCTTGGCTCATAAGTGGCAATAATTATGAAATTCATTTTAGACCATAATCAAAAAAGCTCTCCTATAGAAATTAGGAGAGCGAGCAATCATTAATTGTTTCTTTTTCAATAACATTAACATTTTGATAACATGGATAACTTCCTAAAACAGAAACATCACACCCTAGTGCTTTTAGCTCTTCGCATGCACCAGGAAGTAGTACTTGGTCCATTTCCATCTCAACATCAATAATGAAAAAATAATGACCTAAAGAGGTTTTCATCGGCCTCGATTCTATTTTACTTAAATTGATTTTCCGCCAAGCAAAAGCCGATAAAACTTGATGTAATGCCCCTGAATAGTCAGAGGGTAAAGTTACCATAAGTGTCGTTTTATATTTTTTTGGCTGTTTTGGTAACGTTAATTCATATTGATTTGACTTATCATCTAATAAGAGGACAAAACGTGTAGAATTTGTTTTATAATCATTAATCTTATGATTAATAATTGAAAGTTTATACTCTTTAGCTGCTAATTCATTTGCAATAGCTGCTGATTGTTCCTCAGGATGATCACTTACATATTTCGCAGCTGCGGCTGTTGAATTCATATATTTTAGTTCAGCATTCGGAAAACGATCGCGCAAGAATTGATGACACTGCGCAATTGCTTGTGGGTGAGAATAAATGACTTTCATCTCTTTATCGATTCTATATGCCTCATTCACCATAAGGTGCTGTTCAATTAATGTCGTATACTCCGCTGCCATTTTTAAGGGCTGATGATGGATTAAGTAATCTAACGTTATGTTGACTGAGCCTTCAATAGCATTTTCTAATGGTACAACCGTACCTAAAACTCTTCCCTCTTTTACTGCGTCCATACTGTCAGGTATTGAGCGAAAAGGAATGATTTTATTATTTGGTAATAGAGCATTTGCTGCAGCTTCTGTAAAAGATCCTTTTGGTCCTAGGTAACCGATACAATTCATCTTTTTCGCCCCTTTATTTTTAATATCCAATTTTACTTATAATGAACCACCTATTTTCCCCATGGTGATGTTAAAGGGGGATTGCCTCTATTATTAAAAATGAACGATAATGAAGCCAATTCATTATAAGAACTAACATGTATTAATTTATGCACCAGAACCAATTAGTTCCACTTTAACGACGGCATCAAGTTCTTCAATTTTTTTCAGTAAGACAGTAACATCAGTCGTAAGTGCTGCCGTTTCAATGGATAACGTAATTGTTGCACGTCCTTGTAAAGGAATCGTTTGGTTAATTGTTAGGACATTCGCTCCTGTTTGAGCAATAATTGATAGCAACTTCGATAACGTTCCAGAACGGTCCTCTAGATGAACGCTAAGTGTCATTATTTTCTCTTTTACCATTGTATGAAAAGGAAAAATTCCGTCCTTATATTTATAAAAAGCACTTCGGCTTAAATCAACTTCTTTAACTGCATCATTGATCTTCGTATACATTCCATTTTCTAATAATCTTTTGGCTTCAATCGTCTTTAACATTGCTTCAGAAAGCATATCTTCACGAACTAAATAGTATTGATCTGTCCGCTTTTTCAACACATTCACCACCTATGTAAACAACCACTATTGTCTTATTATTATAGTTCACTTATAAAGTTTACAACAATATTGGAAAGCGTTAAAGTATGAAGGATGAGTTTCACACTATTTTACAAAACAGAAATTGAAACAATCATGGGCTTATCGCCAAGTCCTGATTGCGAAATCCGTAACTGCCATTATACTTTCAACCGAAATTTTATAAATGAATAAATTTCATAATTACGTTTTTTGCACAATGAAACGAATGATATTTGATATCATAATTTTTTCATTACATGTACGTTTTATTTTGGAGTGAACGTAACTAAAGACGGCGACTCTCGGAGGATCAGCGACGAGCAATACTTCTTCGAACTGCTTCGAGCTGCGACGAGTAACCGCAGGAGCAACGAGCATTTGCTTCACCGAATATTCTTCGAGCTGCCTCGACGCATCCACTTCCAAGAAGAGCTTGAAGAGGAAGAGGCACGGAGTCTGTGACGAGTAATCGCAGGAACAACGACGAGCAATACTTCTTCGAACTGCTCCGAGCTGCGACGAGTAACCGCAGGAACACTCTTTACCTGCGACGAGCAAGCGTAGTGGCGCAGGAGCAACGAGCTGAAGATCCACTTAGGCGAAGAGTTGTCGAGCCTAAGTTAGCTGAAGACAAGCCCTCGGGAAAGCGTCCGTCTGAAGTGACGTTCACGCTCACATTTTGAATTTCTCACCTTATTTTGAATTATGAGATTGATTCAAATACTAAAAAAGGGAGCTGCATTTTCTGCAACTTCCCTTGCGTTCGTTATTCAACAAATTCGAATTCATACTTAAGAATCCTTACTGTATCTCCGTCTTCAGCACCACGATCACGCAACGCTTGGTCAATTCCCATATGACGCATTTTACGTGAGAAACGTTGAACTGAGTCTTCACGGTTAAAGTCTGTCATCTTAAAGATTCGCTCAATTTCTTCACCTTCAATGACAAATGTTCCGTCTGGCTCTCTAGAGATTGTAAATGGATCTTCTCTTCTTTCAAATTTATAAACAACACGTTGTTCAATTTGCTCTTCTTCATAAAGTGGAAATTCTGGTGTTGTCTCCACTTTATCAGCAATAGAGCGAAGTAATCCACTCAAACCTTGCTTTGTGACAGCAGAAATCGGGAAGATCTCCACATCCTCGCCAACCATTTCACGGAACACATCAAGGTTTTCTTGTGAAGTTGGTAAGTCCATTTTATTAGCAACAACGATTTGCGGGCGTTCAGTTAAACGCATATTGTATTGCTTTAACTCTTCATTAATTGTTACATAGTCTTCGTATGGATCTCGTCCTTCTAAACCACTCATATCAATGACATGAACAATGACTCTTGTTCGTTCAATATGTCGTAAAAATTGATGACCTAGCCCGACACCTGAATGAGCTCCTTCGATAAGTCCTGGGAGATCTGCCATAACGAAACTACGATGGTCATCCGTTTCAACAACACCTAAATTCGGAGAAAGTGTTGTAAAATGATAATCGGCAATTTTCGGCTTTGCAGCTGATACGACAGAAAGCAATGTTGATTTACCTACGCTTGGAAAGCCTACCAAACCAACGTCCGCTAACACTTTTAATTCAAGCATAATACTTCTTTCTTCACCTGGCTCACCATTTTCAGCAATTTCTGGAGCTGGGTTTGCTGGTGTTGCAAATCGAGTATTTCCTCGACCACCACGCCCACCTTTTGCAATGACTGCCTTTTGGCCATCTTCCGTTAAGTCAGCAATAATTTTGCCTGACTGTTCATCAATTACGGTAGTTCCAGGTGGAACTCTAACCATCATTGGTTCACGGCTTTTTCCATGTTGGTTCTTCGGACGACCGTTCTCACCACGCTCAGCTTTAAAATGACGTTGGTACCTAAAATCCATTAATGTTCGCAAACCTTCGTCCACGACGAAAACAACATCGGCTCCTTTACCACCATCACCACCAGCTGGACCTCCATCTGGCACATACTTTTCTCTACGGTAAGCAACCATTCCATTACCACCGTCTCCACTTTTCACAAATACTTTGACCTTGTCCACAAACATGATCTTTCACCTCTAATATGGTTAAACAGAAACTTTATTCAAAACAAATTTTGATATAACATTCCCGCTCATTCCAATCAATTTTTGTAACTTTTTCATCATATTGTTCTTTAAAATGAGCTATTTGGTCATTTAAATAATGATCTTTACGCAAAAATCCTTGAAAGTCAATTTCAATCATTTTTCCATTCAAATCGTTGAAAATAAGAAGAAGGTGGTTATCCTCTCCACGATTCGACTGTTCATCGAAAATGTTGAAAATGTCATTTATCAAACGAAATATTTCATCTTCATAAGACGACCAACCTTGTTCCCCAGTTAGTGTCTCAAAACTGACAATGTATGGGTGTTCTTCCCAATTACATGTTAGAAGGCTTGTTGCCACTTTTGGAATGTTCATATTTGATAATTGACTTTCATTCTTAGATTGTTGCACTAAGTCATCAATAATACTATCTACTTTATCTAATCGACCTAATGCTAGGTTCCCCTTTATTAGCTGTATTTGATTCAGCCAATCATGTCGGTAGTGTCGTAATGCATCTACGACATCAATATCTCTTGACATAGAAACACTCCTAATGGAATACGTATCTTGTGATCCATTTTTTCATAACTTTTATCATATCATATTGAGGTAAGTTTGCGCATCATTTACTTTCACAATTACGTATATTCGATTGGTAAATAAATTTCAAATGTCGTACTTTCCTCATTCGAGTGGAATTTCACATGGCCTCCGTGCTTTTCAATGACTTGTCTTGTAATTGATAAGCCAATCCCTTTTCCAAGCTCTTTCGTACTAACAAAGGGATCGAAAATTTTATTTTTTATCAATCCTGATATTGGTGGTCCGTTATTTGTAAATGTTAATACAGCCATACCTTCTTCTTCTTTCAAGGTCACTTCTAGTCGTCTTTCATTCTTGCGGAGTAATAATGCGTCAATTGCATTTTGACATAATTTAAAAACTGCGAGTTTTAATTGATCTTCAATAACATTTACTTGCATTAATTCAGTCATATTAAGGGATACTTGTATTTGATGCTCTTTAAAATACGTTTGAAAACTTTCCAATGCTTGGGTAACAACGTTGTTAAACATCATTTTCTTTATGTGAATATCTTGGTGCGTCTTATGATTTGACAGTAACATGATTTGATTAACGTGTTCTTCGAGCTCTTCGATTTCTTTATTAATATAATTGATAAATTTCCCTTCATCAGAAGGCTTGTCTACTCGACTTTCTAAAAGTTGAATAAAGCCTTTAATTGATGTTAATGGGTTACGAATTTCATGTGCAAAGCTTGATGAAAGCTTCGATAACGTTTTAATTCGTTCCTGGTACAGTTTATCTAGTTCTTCATTTTTTTGTTTTAATTCTTCAGTCGATACTTTTGTAGAATGCAGATGGACAGCTTTTTGAAGTTCAAGGAAAAAATGATTTAACTTACACTTCCCCATTGTTTTTTCTGCTTCTTCTGATGGTAACTTATCGATCCATTTTTCAATAATAATCCGAACATTATCGAAATAAGCTAATAATTCTATAAGGTCTATATTTTCTTTTCTTCTGTGATTTTCAACTTTGATACCATGATGTTCGATCTTTGGAGAGGTATTTTCGTACAATGTCATGAGGAAACAGTCAAAAAGGCTGGAAATTTCTAACTCTATATTTTTTTTATCATCTCGTGTGATTTCTTTATTAAATGGATAATGATCAATCAGTTCTTTAAGAATCCAGTGCTTTTTATCGTATATTTGGTCCACTAAACCTCTTTTTACACATGTCATCATTTTTACCTTTCTCCTTCTTGAATTTGTACAGTAGGTTCAAGTATAAGTATACGTTAAAATTGTTTCGGTTTGCTAAGATAGTTTACGACATTAACTTTACACAGTCCTTAAAAACAACGATAATCCACCATGTTTTCACACTGTTCGACAAATACTTTTGTAGAAGTTTGAAATATCCGACATTTTCTTTTTTGAAAAAATTTCTCTTGTCTGTTTACATATGCTCATCTTTGGGTAAAAGGATTTAATGTCCTAAGTTTCATTCTTTAAAAGGAGGAAAAATTGTGACTGATTCAATGATCTATGGAAATACTCCGTGCTTTTTAGGAGCAAAAAATTTAGTGAAAAATCAAGAACAATCAAAACAGTGTGATGTCATATTATATGGAGTCCCTTGGGAAGGTGCCGTAACTTGGGGTGACTATACAGGCTGTGAACTCGGTCCTAAAGTCATGCGGCTTAACTCTGCTAGATATAGTGGTTATTTGCCGGAGCTGAACCACCTAGATGTTTTTGAACATTTGACCCTTGGTGATAAAGGCGATGTTGATGTTATTCCACATGACCCCGAAGCGACAAAAGAAAGAGTTCGTTCTTTTGCTAAAAATATTTGGGAGTCAGGCAAGTTTTCGATTGCACTAGGTGGTGACCACGGGATAACTTATCCAATTATTGAAGGGCTAATTGATCATGGCGAAAAGAAAGTTGGGATTATTCACCTTGATGCTCATTATGATAATAATTTAACTTCTGTTAATGATCCATATGGGCGCGGGTCACCATTCGCTAGGCTTTACGAAACGAAAGGAGTTCGAAACGAAAGCTTAGTACACATGGGCATCCACGGCCCTCGTAATAAGCCAGAAAACGGCAGACTTGCAAAAGAAGTCGGAGCTACAACATTAACGATTGAAGATATTCGTCAAACAAACGACTTAAGAGAACTAACGAAAAAAGCGTATCAAATAGCGTCAAAAGAAACAGATGTTGTTTACTTAAGTATTTGTAGTGATGTACTCGACCACGCGTTTAATCCGGGTGGTCCTGTTTATGGAAATGGCCTCACATCCCATGAACTACTTACAATTGTCCATGAAGTTTGCCGAAACGGTGTCGCTGGAATGGACTTTGTCGAGGTTTACCCTCAACAAGATACGAATGACTTTAGCTCTCACTTCGCATCATTTATTATTTTATATGCCTTAGCTGGTGAGATTGAACGAAGGAACAGCCAGAAAGGGTAAAAAATTTTCATTGGTTGAAAAAAATGAGTTTAGAAAATAGGACAACTAGGTATATATATACTATAACTCCCCCCACTTTCTCATATTTTCCTCTCCCTGTGGAAAGCCGCACGAATTTATCGTGCGGTATTTTTTTTATTTATTGGTTGAATCAATTTCATAACTCAAAATATGATGCGAAATTCCGAATGATGAGTGTGAACTTCACTTCGAAATAAAACGTATATGTAATGAAATATTTATAATATCATTCGTTTCATTGCGCAAAAAACGTAATTATGAAATTGATTTGGATACCCTGAAAATAAGTTTAATAATGTACCATTCGCTTTCGTCAACTCGCTTTCACCTTTAGGTACAAGTGCAATCACCCTTCAATGCTTCGCTTCGTTTTATAAAAATGGTTATATCCGCTATAAAAAAAGCACATGACAAAATATGCCACGCGCTTTCCTGCTGAACATTATAACTTTTGAGACAACGTTTCTACAACTTTTTTTCCTTGATCAATACAATCTGGAACTCCAATTCCTTCAAAAGAAGATCCTGTCACATGTACTTTTGGTAAGTTCTTTTCTAAACCTGACTTGAACTGTTGTAGTCTTTCTTTATGCCCAACGATATATTGAGGCATAGAATGTTTCCAGCGACGAATACGATAAAAGTCCGGATCTCCTTCAAGCTCCATAATATGACTTAAATCTTTCATAACAGCAGAAAGAATCTCTTCATCAGATTTAAAGACAATGTCATCATCACCTGCTCGTCCAACGTATCCTCTTAAAAGAACTTTCCCTTCTGGGGTTGAATGCTCCCATTTTTTATGTGTCCACGTACAAGCTGTAATGGAGTAGTTTGTCTTCTTAGATACGACAAAACCAGAACCGTCCATGTCTTGTTTTACTGCTTCTTTTGGAAATGCCATTGCAACAGTTGCTACAGAAGTAGACGGAATTTCATTCAACCATTGAGCAAAATCATAACCTTTTAAGAACTTATATGTGATATGGTGAGGTGTTGTAATGACTACATGGTCAACAATATCTTCTGAACCATCTGCAAATGTAAGACGGTATTGACTGTCTAACTTCTCAAGTGATTTGAGAGCTGTTCCCTTTTTTACCGTCATTGGATCTAGTTGACGCTCAACTTGATCAACAAGAGACTGTAACCCATTACGGAAGTTTAAAAACATGCCTCTAGGTTTTGCCGATTTCTTTTCAGAAGATGGTGCTTTTTTCGCTTGAGTTGGCCCCTTTGCCATCGATGTTTTCATACCAACGATTAAGCTACGATATTTTTTCTCGATTTGCTGAAATTGAGGAAATGTTGCTTTTAAGCTTAACTGATCAATATTTCCTGCATAAACCCCAGACAATAATGGCTCAATAAGGCGCTCAACGACTTCATTTCCTAATCGCTTTCTAAAGAAGTTTCCTAATGACTGGTCTTCGTCACCATTTGATGTTCTAGGTAAAACTAAATCAAACCCTGCTCTTGCTTTTCCAACAGGTGAAAGTAATTGTGTTTTTAAAAACGGTCCCCACTGCGTAGGAATACCAAAAATCGCTCCGCCTGGCATCGGATACAGCTTTCCTTCATGAAGGATATAAGAGCCTGTTTTACTATATACAACGTCTTCATCTGTCATCCCGACTTCTTTCGCAAGTTCCATGACACTTGTTTTTCTTGCTAAAACAGAGTCAGGCCCTTGTTCAATGACGAATCCATCCGTATAATCTGTGTCAATTTTCCCTCCAAGCTTTTCATTTGCTTCGTAAAGGGTAAAATCTGCTTGAAGACCTTTTTCTTCAATTTCTTTTTGCAAGTAGTAAGCTGCACTTAACCCTGTGATCCCACCACCGATGATAGCAATTCGTTTATTACTCATTCTGACCCGCTTCCTCAAGCGTTCTTTCAATGACGGTTGCTAGGGCATTAATGAACGCTTCTTTCGTATTTGGCATTTCAGGACGATAATATGTAACACCGAGGTCATCTGTTACTACTTTACACTCATAATCGTTATCGTAAAGAACTTCTAAGTGATCTGCTACAAAACCAACAGGGCAGTAAACAAACGCTTCATAACCATGCTTTTCATGAAGATCCCGTGTTAAGTCTTGCACATCTGGACCAATCCAAGGGTCCGGTGTATTTCCTTCACTTTGCCAGCCAATTTCATAATTTTGAACTTCAGCTTTATCTGCAATTAATTTCGCTGTTTCTTCAAGCTGCTTTGGATATGGATCACCGTTTTGTAAAATACGTTCAGGAAGACTATGAGCTGAGAAGATGACAACATGGTTTTCTCGTTCGCTTGCAGTCATGCTTTCACGTGTTTTACGAATTTCTTCTGCCCAATAGTCAATAAACTTCGGCTCATCATACCAACTTTCAACACTTGTAATTTCAGGGCCATCAATCGCTGCTGCCTCTTCCTTCGCACGACCATTATAAGATTTCACACTAAACGTAGAATAGTGAGGAGCAAGTACGATACTTACTGCCTCTTTAATGCCATCTTCTTTCATTTGGTGGACAGCGTCTTCAATGAACGGATCAATATGCTTAAGACCTTGGTAAGATTTAAATTCACGGTCATCAAAACGACGATTAAGCTCTTCTTCTAATTTTTTCGTTTGTTCCTCTGTAATTTTTGCAAGAGGTGAGATCCCACCTATAGCTTCATAGCGAGAAGTTAAATCCTCTAATTGTTCTTGTGATGGTTTTCTCCCACGTCTTATATGTGTGTAATAAGGTTCAACTTCGTCCAAACTCCTTGGCGTACCATATGCCATTACTAATAAGCCAACATTCTTTTTCATCTTGTTCACCCTTTTTATTTATTCAACTTCGTTAACTGTTCGTGTGAGTATTCATGAACAAAACTCGTTAATTTCTTTAATGTATCTGGGCTAATTTCTGGGAAAACACCGTGACCTAAGTTAAAAATAAAGCCTGGCTGCTTAATCCCCTCATCTATAATTGCTTTGGCTTTTTCTTCAATCACGTTCCATGGAGCCATTAAGACACATGGATCAAGGTTTCCTTGTACCGCCTTTGTGATGCCATCTTTCCTTGCTTCTTGAATTGGATAACGCCAATCTAGGCCAACTACATCAAGTGGTAAGTCGTGCCAATCTTTTGCTAGGTGGCGAGCACCAACACCAAACGTAATTAGCGGAACGCCTTCTCCACGAAGTTCTGTGAAAATTCGGTGCATAACCGGTTTCACATATTTTACATAGTCTTGCTGATTTAACGCACCCACCCAAGAATCAAAGATTTGAATCGCTTGTGCACCAGCTTTAATTTGTGCCTTTACATAAGAAATAACCATATCACCGAGTTTATCCATTAATAAGAACCATGCTTTTTCATCTGCATACATTAATGCTTTTGTTTTATTGTAATTTTTCGAAGGACCACCTTCAATCATATAGCTCGCTAATGTAAATGGTGCCCCGCTAAAGCTAATAAGAGGTACGGTTAGTTGCCCTCGTAAAATTTTAATCGTTTCAAGAACATAATCAACGTCTTTTTCAGGTTCAATCGATCCAAGCTTTTCAATATCTGACAGAGTACGGACAGGGTTGTCGATCACTGGCCCAATACCTGATTTAATTTCAACATCGACGCCAATCGCAGGTAGAGGTGTCATAATATCTTTGTATAGAATAGCTGCATCATTGTTATATTGATCAACCGGAAGCTTCGTCACCCATGCACACGTTTCTGGCATTTTTGTAATACCTTCAAGGGAATACTTCTTTTTTAATTCACGATATTCCGGTTGGCTTCGCCCAGCTTGTCTCATATACCAAACAGGGACATGGTCAATTTTTTCTTTCTTCGCTGCTTTTAAAAACTGATCATTGAATACTTGTGTCATAAAGGCACCTCATTTTGTCTTTTTATTTTATTCATACAAGTTCTTTTAGATGGAAAAAAAGTATTTTATTCATAGATAAAATGTAAACCTTTTTAACTATAACTAACGCTAGCCAAGATTGTACACTAAACCAAGAAAATTGTCATAAAATCGATAAAACTTCACACATCGTATAACAAATTGCACATATTAACCTTTATTCATCACCAATATTTTTCCAGGTGCCAAGCACCTGGAAATGTACTTACAACGGAGTCCCTAAGGTAATTTTATAGGGACTCCAATATTGTTTACGAAGCGTCGTCATATGAGAATAGATGAAACTTTGCTTCTGCTATATTTGATGGTTCTCCTTCTCGATTTATTTGAGGGTTATAAGGTACAACGACATATTCACTATTTGAAAGTAAATTTACTCCTTGAACTGTATACTCATTTTTACCAACAACTTCTCCGACCTTTTCATACTGGTCATTCGCTACTTTTTCATAAATGTGATAGTGGAGACGGTGGTCGTCACTACCTGACCAAGTTAAATTAACATTTCCTCCCCTCCAACTTAAAGAAAGTCTTGCGGATAAATCGTTTATTGCAACAAAACGTATCGGTTCTTGAAGGTCTTCCACACCGTCAGGCTTTTCAAATGCTGTCAGCGATTGTGGATCATCTAGTGCCGCTTTTGTTAATATATTTTTGAATAATACAGTCGGAACAGCACTACCTTCGGTTAGATAATGGTTTTCATCAGATCTATCATATCCCATCCAAATCGCACCTGATATTTCTGGTGTAAATCCTGCAAACCATATATCTCTAGCTCCACCGTCAACAAATTCATGAGAAGTAGTTCCCGTTTTTCCTGCAAGTGGACCTTGAAATTCACCATGTCTAGCGGTGCCACCATTCACCACTGCCTCTAGCATTCTCGTCATATGCCATGCAGTTTGTGGAGATATGACCTCTCTGGCCTCTACTTCACGTTCAGCAATTAATTTACCATTACGATCGTAAATTTCTCGAATGAAATAAGCTTCACTAAACTGTCCACCAGTTGCGTATGTTCTATAAGAAGAAGCAAGTTGCAAGGGTGTTACGCCAGTCTCCATTCCACCGAGTGCAAGGCCTAGCCCTTCATTTTCTGCTTCGATACTTTGTAAAGATAATGCTTCTTTTGCATGGTCGAGGCCAATTTGATTTAACAGCCATACTGCAGGAGCATTGGCTGAATGTTTTATTGCATCGTACATGGTCATTTCACCACTATATTGATGGTTATAATTTCGTGGTGAATATCCGTCATAGTCCATAAGCTCATCTTTAAGAAGAGAGTATGGTTGTACGCTTCCCGTTTCTAATGCAGGAGCGTAAACTGCTTGTGGTTTAATGGCTGAACCAGGCTGTCTTTTCGCATGAACACGATTAAATCCTTGTCGAACATACTCTCTACCACCTTGAGCTGCTAAGACCCCTCCAGTTCCATTATCAATTAAAACAATCGACCCTTCTACTTTATTCTCCCCCGTTGATTGAGGGAAATTGGCGTCATGTTGAAACTCAGCAAATGTAACCTCCTGTAGATTTGAGTCCATTTCTACTACAATTCGATAGCCACCTTTAAGTACTTCATCTCTAGATAAGTTGTATTTCTTTTCAGCTTCGTCTAAAACGAGATCCATGTAAGATAAATAAGCAGGGTTTTCCGTCATTTTCGTTGGGTCTGACGGAACCGTTCTGCCTTGAAGACGAACAGCTTCATCAGCAGTTAAGTATCCTCTTCTTTCCATTAAACTTAATACAAGGTTTCGCCTTTGCTCACTTCTCTCTGGATGTTGTATGGGCGAATAAGAATTTGGCCCTTTTGGGAGTGCAGCAAGAAGTGCACCTTCGTCTATTGTTAGCTCACTTACATGTTTATCAAAATATAACTGGCTTGCTGCTTGGATTCCGTGAGCACCATGACCGAAATAAATTCGGTTTAAGTACATTTCTAAAATATCATCCTTTGAATATTCACGTTCCAAATTGATGGCAATAAGTACTTCCTTCGTTTTCCTCAGCCACGTTTTTTCATGAGATAAAAACGTATTTTTCGCTAGCTGTTGTGTAATTGTACTGCCGCCTTCTACTTTCGACCTCGCTATGATATCACGATATAATGCTCGTCCAATCGCTCTGAAATCAACACCTTGATGATCATAAAAACGGTGATCTTCTACAGAAAGAAATGCATGAAGGACATGTTCGGGCACTTCCTCTAGTGAGACCATTTGCCTGTTTTCAACAAATAATTTCGTAATTTCTTCTCCATTCGGATCTTCAATCGTTGTTGCTGCATTCATAACTAATTGTTTATCGTCTATTACATAATTACCAAATAGAATAATTCCTAGATATAGTGTAAAACCAATGACAAATACCGAAACAACAAACAAAAAACTAAACACGACTCTCTTTTTCGACATATTGTCACCTCCTAAATCTTTATTTTACGGCAAAAAGCAAGAAAGATGTATAAATTTCACCATAATCATTCATATATCTTATTATCTACGAGAACGCACGAGAAATGTTTCACCTTCGATCAGACTGATCATATGAACCAACGATACAAATTCTTTTTAATAAAGTGTTTTTAAAATTAGGCTTTGTTAAAGGCTAGTGTTGATTTTACAAAATTACACTCGCTTGCACCTCTAGGCACAAGTTCGACATCCGCTTATGCTTCACTTCGTTTGCATTCACGGTGTCTTCTTTGCCGCGGGTAAGGCTTCAGCTAATCGGGAAAAAGCACCCCGATGGATCTTCAGCTCTTGCTTTCCCGCAGGCGTCTCGTGATTTTTGAAAATCAACAATGAAGATTAACAGGCCTAAAATTATTAAATCTTCCTAACAATGTCTATAACTAGAGCATTTCCGCCTATTATGTTATTCTTTTTCTTGGGTTTCAACCTTTTAATGTCATTATAGAAATACAACGCCGCAAGTTGGGATAGTCTAATTAAAAGAAAATGTTTTATAGAAAAGAGGGTTTATTTTGACAACTGAAGATAGAAAGTGTTCAATTATCATTTTTGGTGCAACCGGAGACTTAGCGAAGAGAAAGCTCTACCCTTCAATATATAACTTATATAAAAAGGGGAAGCTTTCAAACAACTTCGCCATCATCGGTGCCGCTCGACGTCCATGGACAAATGAAGTTTTCAGAGAGAATGTCGCTAATTCAATCCATGACGCAAATATGAATGTTGACGACAATGAATTGGACGAATTTCTTAACCATTTCCACTACTTGTCTTTTGATGTAACAAATGTTGCCTCTTATCAAGAGCTAAATGAATTATTAAGTCAATTAGAGGAGACATTCAGCATTCCTGGAAATCGCATTTTTTACATGGCGATGGCTCCTCAATTCTTCGGTACAATTGCGTCGCAATTAAAGTCAGAAGGTGTGACAAACACGAGCGGCTGGAATCGCCTTATTATCGAAAAGCCATTTGGACATAATTTAGAATCTGCCCAAAAACTAAATGATGAACTTCGTGAAGCATTTGATGAAAGTGCTATTTATCGTATTGACCATTACCTTGGTAAAGAAATGGTCCAAAATATTGAAGTGATTCGTTTTGCTAATGCAATGTTTGAACCATTATGGAATAACCGCTATATCTCTAATGTTCAAATTACTTCTAGTGAATTACTTGGAGTAGAAGATCGCGGAGGATATTACGATCAAAGTGGTGCCCTACGTGACATGGTACAAAACCATATGCTACAAATGGTTGCCTTACTAGCAATGGAACCACCAATCCGCTTAACAACAGACGAAGTACGTAGTGAAAAAATCAAAGCTTTACGAGCACTTCGGCCGTTAGAGAGCACGGATGTTGAAAAATATTTTGTTAGAGGACAATATGGTCCAGGGATTATTAATGAAGAAAATGTAAATGGTTATCGTCAGGAAAGTAATGTTGATCCTCAATCTTCAACTGAAACATTCGTGGCAGGTAAACTTTTAATTGATAATTTCCGTTGGGCAGGAGTCCCCTTTTACATTCGTACTGGAAAACGTATGACTGGAAAGTCTACAAAAATTGTGATTCAATTTAAGGAATTACCGATGAACTTATATTATAAATCAGACGATGAAAAACACCCTAACTTGCTAATCATTCACATACAGCCTGACGAAGGGATTTCCATTGTATTAAATGGTAAAAAAATAGGACTCTCAGAAGGAACAACACCTGTAAAACTTGATTATTGTAGCGATTGTCCAGACTCAATAAACACACCAGAAGCATATGAAAAACTATTGTATGATTGTATCATAGGAGATGGCACAAACTTTACACACTGGGATGAAGTCGCTCTGTCTTGGAACTTTGTTGACAAAATTTCAAACGTATGGGAATCTACACCAGCTGGAGATTTTCCTAATTATGAGTCTGGCTCTATGGGACCAAAAGTATCGGACAAGTTACTTGCAGAAGATGGCTTCCATTGGTGGCCAGTCATTGATGACAGTGCCTACTCTATTTAACTAGCTACATGAAGAAAGCACTACAGCAATTGATCTGAATTCTAAACGGTTTAAATGAAAGGGGAAAACAATGATGAAAATGTATGATATTACAACACCAATTTATGAAGGAATGCCTGTTTATAAAAATAAGGAAGAGAAACAGCCAAAAGTTGAATCTACGACAAACGCTCACGTTACTGAGTCGAGACTTTCATTAGATGTTCACACTGGTACGCATATTGACGCACCACTACATATGATTAATGATGGAGAAACCTTTGAAACGCTAGATATCGATGACTTAGTCGGGTCTAGTAAAGTGATTGATTTAACAAATGTTGAAGGTGGGATCACGAAAGATCACTTGCAAAGCTTTGACATTGAAAAAGGTGACTTCATCCTAATCAAGACGAAAAATTCCTTCGATGAAGAATTTAATTTTGAATTTATTTATTTAGCCGAATCTGGAGCAAAATATTTAGCTGAAAAAGAAATTCGTGGGGTTGGAATTGATGCTCTTGGTGTCGAACGCGCTCAAGAAGGTCATCCGACACACAAAACTTTATTCGGAAGCAACATCATTGTCATCGAAGGGTTAGAGCTGAAAGAGGTTCCTGAAGGTAGTTACTTTATGGTTGCAGCACCAATAAAGTTAGTTGGTACAGATGCTTCCCCTGCTCGTGTCCTTTTATTCGAAGGCATGAATGGTTAACGCTAAAGCAAGCTATACATTAACTGAGCATATTCAACTTAGTTAACGAAAGAAGGATGATTCGTCGTGATATCACGTACGAGTCATCCTTTTTTTAAAGACAAGATACGAAGTCATGTCGTTATAAAAATTTAATGAAATCTTAGTTGCAGTTATATAATCAAACTTTAAAATTCTGGTAGTACAAAAATGGACACCAATGCCGTAGCATGGTGCCCAATCAAGTACTTCAATTGGAGTACTTCTTGTCAATGTCATAGTTATTTCTCTATGTGAAGCCTTTTAGAAAACTATAATCGCTTACTTTTCTAACCAGTTTGTATGGAACGTACCTTCTTTATCAATTCGTTTATACGTATGTGCTCCAAAATAGTCGCGCTGTGCTTGAAGAAGGTTCGCTGGTAATGTTGCTGTACGGTAGCTGTCATAGTAAGAAAGTGCTGCTGAAAATGCCGGTACAGGTACACCGTGCTGAGCAGCAAGAGAAATGACATCACGTAACGCTCCTTGATAAGATTCAACAATCTCTTGGAAATAAGGGTCTAATAACAGGTTCGGTAAATTTTCATCTCTGTCATATGCTTCTTTAATGTTTTGTAAAAAGCCAGCACGAATGATACATCCACCTCTCCAAATCATTGCGATACCGCCAACATCCAAGTCCCAATCGTACTCATCTGATGCCGCTTTTAATTGAGACAAGCCTTGAGCATATGAGCAAATTTTACTCATATATAACGCCTTTCGAACTGCTTCGATTACATCTTTTTTCTCAACTGTAAGCTCTGGTCTTTCAGGGCCTTTTAAAATTGAGCTCGCATGCACTCGTTCTTCTTTTAACGCAGACAAGAAACGAGCAAAGACAGATTCAGTAATGAGTGGCAGTGGTACGCCAAGGTCAAGGGCGCTGACGCTCGTCCATTTTCCTGTTCCCTTTTGTCCGGCAGTATCTAAAATAACATCGACTAAAGGCTTATTCGTTTCTGGATCAACCTTTGTAAAAATATCAGCCGTGATCTCAATTAAATAACTGTCTAATTCGCCTTGATTCCACTCGGCAAAAATTTCATGAAGTTCGCCGGCATTAACACCTAATATATTCTTCAACAAGAAATACGCTTCACAAATTAATTGCATATCTCCGTATTCAATACCGTTATGCACCATTTTCACATAATGGCCTGCTCCATCTGGGCCGATGTATCGGCAACACGGTTCATCATTTACTTTTGCTGAAATTTCTTCAAGCATATCTTGCACTTTTTCATAGGCATCTTTTTGTCCACCAGGCATAATAGCAGGACCTTTTAAGGCACCTTCTTCTCCTCCGGAAACTCCTGCACCAATAAAGTTAATACCTTTTGTGCCTAAGTACTTATTACGGCGAATCGTATCTTCATAATATGTATTCCCGCCATCAATTAAGATGTCTCCTTCATCCAAATAAGGTAATAACGATTCAATCGCTTTATCAGTGATCTCACCTGCGTTTACCATTAATAATATTTTTCTAGGTTTCTCCAATGAGTTAATAAATTCTTCAACATTATTCGTTCCTACGAAATTTTTACCTTCGTTTGTGCGTAAAACCTCATCAACTGTCTCTTTTGAAAGGTCATATATCGCAACAGAAAAGCCTTTACTTTCAAAATTTAAAGCTAGACTCTTCCCCATTACTCCAACACCGACAACTCCAATTTGTTGTTTTGGCATAGTTGTTTAACACCCCTTTTCTATACTACATTTGATATTATATATGATATAAAGCTTTTAATCCAAAAATGAAGCAAAACTTATTAAAAGAACAAACCATTTCCAGATGTGACAAATATCTGACGTATAACAAAACCTCACCTTTGTGTAAATTATTACGTTATAATATACTAGCAATGGATATACATGAATAAGATAGAATTGTCCACCTAAAGTGATTAATGGAGGTTTTCATAAATGACCGTTTTAAGTGTATTTATTATAAATGAATTCACGTTCCTTTCTTTATTTATTGCTTTGTTTGCTGGTATCGTATCGTTTTTATCACCATGCGTTTTTCCGCTTGTCCCAGCTTACATCGCCCAATTAACTGGTAGTAATATTTCAGAAAACCAAATTCAGGCCGATCGTAAATTAATTTTTACTCGTAGTATTGGCTTTATCATTGGTTTTACATCGATCTTTTTAATATTAGGTGCTTCTTCAACGTTTATTGGAAGTCTTTTTATACAAAATCGTGAATTACTTGAAAAATTGGGTGGAATCGTTATTGTTCTCTTCGGTCTTCAATTAATGGGTATTTTTAACATTAACTTCTTATTAAATGAGAAAAGAATTTCAAACCCTAAAAAGTCAACGAGTTTTGGTAGATCAGTCGCATTCGGTCTCGTCTTCGCTGCAGGTTGGTCTCCATGTATCGGCCTTGTTCTCGGCTCAATCCTTGCGTTAGCTTCACAAAGCTCAGATGCGCTTGGTGGAATGCTATTATTGCTTGTTTATTCACTAGGGCTCGGAATCCCATTCTTACTCGTATCTTTACTTTACGCTAAATCACTAGATAAAGTTCGCAATATAAACCGTTACTTACCAATCATTCAAAAAGCTAGTGGTGCCATTATGGTAGTTCTAGGAATTATGTTGTTTACTGGTGTTTTCTTTAGAATGGCAGCTTATTTATCCCAATACATCCCTTTTAACATTTAACTGATTATATTTTAAAGGCATTGTTAAAGTCACTGTTCGTTTTGTGACTTCGCTTCCGCCGGACGCTTTCACCTCTAGGCACAAGTACGACATCTATTCAAGCTTCACTTCGCTTGCTTTCTTAGTGTCTTCTTTGCCGCAGGCACGGCACGGGCTTCCCAAAACTCCCCACGTTCGTTTTGGGTGATTTTCGTCTCGTGCTCTTCCTACCTCTTCCTCTACAAGTTTCGCTTCGTTGTAGCTGCGTCGAGGTAGCGCGTAGCTTACTCGTAAAGTTTGTGCTTGTGCTGGAGTCGCCGCCTATCGCTCGACTCACTAAAACTTCATCAGCAACCATTCCTTTAACAACACTAAACTTTAACAGAGCAATTTTAATAAGTACTGAAGTTCATTTGAGCTTCTGTACTTTTTTTATTTTGTTCTCATACCTAAAAGATGAAAGCGAGCAAAATATAGCAAACAAAACAAATTAGATATTTATCAAATGAATCAATTACATAATTACGTTTTTTGCGCAATGAAACGAATGATATTATAAATATTTCATTAAATGTACGTTTTATTTGTACTATCAGAATTTATAAATTTATGGTCGATAGAATAAGTGCTCCTGCGATTACTCGTCGCAGATCGGAGTAATGTCGAGGAAGCCGTTGCTTTGTGCTCCTGCGCCGCTATGCTTGCTCGTCGCAGGTAAAGAATGCTCCTGCGGTTACTCGTCGCAGGTCGGAGTCCGTCTGAAGTGAAGTTCACGCTCATCATTCGGAGTTTCGCATCTTATTTTGAGTGATGAAATTGGCTCAAATTAGCGATTTTTAAGAAAATTATTGAAACTTCCTGTCGAAGGGAGGAAAACGGCTAATTTTTGTGGAAAGGTTTTAGAAGAAATATCGTAGTTATAGATGAGAGGAGATGAGAATCATGATATCTAAAATAGAAGAGAAATTACACAGTTATTATGATGAGATGGTACAGATTAGAAGGTATTTACATCAACACCCAGAGCTTTCATTTCAAGAAGTAAAAACACCAAAATATATTGCTGATTACCATCGCAAAATAGGTTTAGAGGTTAAGGAAGAGGTCGGCGAACGAGGTGTTGTCGCCACATTAACGGGAGGAAAACCTGGACCAACAGTTGCACTGCGAGCCGATTTCGATGCACTCCCTATGCAAGATGAAAAGGATGTTCCTTACAAATCGAAGGTTCCAGGAGTCACACATGCATGCGGTCATGATGGGCATACAGCACTATTACTAATTCTAGCAAAAGCATTAAAAAGCGAACAAGATTCTTTGGAAGGAAGCGTTGTCTTTATACACCAACATGCTGAAGAACTAGCGCCAGGTGGAGCGATTGCAATGATTGCAGATGGCTGCCTTGAAGGTGTTGACGTCATTTTTGGCACTCACTTATGGGCAACAGAACCTACTGGAGTAATTCAATATAACGAAAATGCTTTAATGGCTGCAGCAGATAAGTTTGAGATTTTTGTTCAAGGTAAAGGCGGGCACGGAGCTCAACCTCACAATTCAAAAGATGCAATTTTACTAGGTTCACAACTCGTCGAATCATTTCAGCAAATCGTCAGTCGTAGAGTTGATCCACTAGACCCTGTTGTTATTAGCGTCGGATCTTTCGAAGCTAAAAATGCTTTTAATGTTATTGCAGACACTGCAAAACTCATCGGAACTGTTCGTACTTTTGATGAACAGACACAACGGCAAGTACAAGAAGAAATGAACCGTGTCATCGATGGATTAGCTGCTAGCTTCGGTGCTGAAGTGAATTTCCATTATTATAAAGGTTATCCTGCACTAATTAACCATTGTGAAGAATCACAGTTTGTACGTGATATCACAAAGGATATTCCTGAAATCTCCAAAGTTGAGGAGAGCAAACCACAAATGGGTGGAGAAGACTTTAGTTACTACTTACACCACGTAAAAGGAGCGTTTTTCTTTACTGGCGCACAAAGCCCTAATTGGGATGTTACGTACCCACACCACCATCCGAAATTTGATATCGATGAAAAAGCAATGTTATACGGAGCGAAGGCGTTAGCGAGGTTAACACTTGCTTCATTTCAAAAATATAAATAAATGATTTGATTCAAATGTAGGTCACCAATATTTACTTGGTGATCTTTTCTTTTTTACGCTCATATGTGTGATTGATCGTTACCTTCCTTTTTTCACAATTTATGCAATACACCAATACAGAGATTGATTACCTCCTACTCGTATTCTCCCGAGCAACGTCACCAATACCACGGTTACGTTTTCATGCAAAAAAAATGCCTCAACGGACACTTCCACCCATTGAGACATCCCTGCATTACTGTTTTAATAACCTATGGCGAAAACTATTTTTCGCATGGTAAGCTAACACATCTAAATAATGATAGTTTGCAACGGCACCAACAATTGCACCAAACCCTGGGATGAGTTGTAACGTTTTCGGTAAATCGATAAAGTCACGATATTCAAGTTGAAATGACTTCCAGTCGATGGACTCCATATAAGTCAGGCGATCTGGGAGTTTTTCCTTTTCTTTATCCCAGTTTGTCACTTTCTCGAACGTTTTAGCTTTTTGTTCATCTTTTGAAAAAGCTAGCTGAAAGACATTTAACAGAAATAATCGTTCACGATAATCTTTCACATCAAAGCCATATATTTTTGCTGCATCGAAAAGAAATTTCATTTTTATACTCAATAAAAGCGGAAAGTCTGCAAGCCCAAGAAAAATACCTCCAGCCCCAGTACCTGCTCCTTCAACTGCCGCTGAACGTTTATACATTTCAACCTTTTTATCTAAAATCTCTTCACGTTCATCTAGAGTACGTTCTAAAATCATTTTTTGATCTGATAAGTAGTCACTGCCAGCTAAAGTTGCCCGCACCATCTGTTTTACACTGCTTGATACGGTTTGGTGAACTTTTTCAGGAATTTTTCTATTGATTTTATTTTGCATGTCTTTAGTAAACTTCCCGGTAATTGACTGTGGCTTTAACGTTTTTCGTTCCCACCGTTTTAGTTCCCGTTCAACCATTTCCTCCCTCAAAGTTCTTCCCCCTTTTTTCCATTCCAACCTAATTAGCTTCGTACACTTTTTTCAAACGTACATTTAAATGAAAGGCGTACACTGCAATTCCGAATAGAAGTGTAATTCCACCGTCAAGTAGAGAGTGCGCGATAGAAACTGTTATACCAAAAATAACTGCTTGTAATACACCGAAAAACTGAATGAGGAATTGATGGTTAGAAAACTTCGACTCAACACGTATTGGATATAGTTCAATCATTTGATGTGTCACAAAATGGTTTCTCACTGTCTCTAACTGTAACGCCGTCATGTAAGGGAAAATAATCGCTAGTAACCATCTGCCCCAGTCGAGTTGAACAATGCTTAAAAATAGTACCCCAAGTAATGTCAGCCTTAAATAAATGCCAAAGTAATCGTTTGAACGAACAAAAGCTTTTAAAAACATATAACGATATACGTGTTCTTTTTTATGTTTAATAACGGTAAATAAAAATGATAGCCACCCTCGATATTTTACCGTAGTTTTTAACGCCGGTACGTCCGTAAACGAGTTTGCAACTCTGTAAAAGGTCATCACTGTTTTGTTTTCTATATCTACAAGGCGGTCCCATTTAATACTATGTGTACGTGAGAGCCTATGAAAATATCCGATATAAAATAGAAGCAAACTAAAAGCAAGTGAAGCGATTAACCATACGGACTGTAAAGAAAACAATGCAAATACCGCTACACCATTTAAACCAAGTCTCATTGCCATATGTAAAAAGTACACATTCGTTTCTTGAATACGCTGCTCTTCAAAGCTTGATGCCAAGTTCCAAAGCTTTAAGCCACTCAGTAATATAAGAATTGAGAACAAAACCGAACTAGAGTCAGCAATTCGATCAAAAAATAGCGGTGTTAATATTAAAAAAACAAGGGCTAGCCAAAATGTTTCCATCATCCAACTGTACTTAATGGAAGAACGAAAATAAGGAGACATTCTCCCTTCCAAGGGAATTAGGTAAAACAAATCACCTTGCTTTGCAAAAGTACGTACTCTCCCCCTCGTAACCATCCAGGTGAACATAGCAGTAAAAAATAAAGTTGCTGGAAATGTTTCAGGAAGCCACGCTAAAAACTCACCATAATAATAGCTTCCGAAGAGAAATAATAAGTATAAAGTAAACAGAAACCCACTGTTGCCGATTAACCTCAAATACTTAATTGCCATCGTCCAATAATCACTACGCCGTTTTATCCAAAGCTCTTTTTCTTCAATCATCGTCATCTTCCTTCGTTACTTCAACATAAATGTCATCTAAATCCGCGCCAGGCATTTTTGCTTGATTTTGTAATTCAGCTAACGTCCCTTGCAAGATGATTCGCCCATGATGAAGAAGGATAAAACGATCGCAATACTTTTCGGCTGTCGCTAAGATGTGTGTGGACATTAAAATACCACACCCTTCTTCCTTCATCTCTACCATTCGGTCGAGAAAAGATTTAATTCCGATCGGATCAAGACCTACGAATGGCTCGTCCGCAATGTACAGTGGGGGCCTGATTAGAAAAGCACACATAATCATAACCTTTTGTCGCATACCTTTAGAAAAGTGACTCGGAAACCAGTTCTTCATTTTTTTCATTCGAAATTCTTTGAGCAGCTTTTCGCCCCGTTCTTCAAATGTTTGTTTATCCAGCCCGTAAGCCATTGCCGTTAATTCTAAATGCTCCCAAAGAGTCATCTCCTCATATAGAAGAGGGGTCTCAGGAATATATGCAAGTTGTTGACGATACCCTTCTTTATTTTCGCGAAAGGACTTCCCTTCAATTGTTACTTCACCGGCATGTGGTTCCATTAACCCTAGAATATGCTTAATTGTTGTACTTTTACCAGCACCATTTAAACCGATTAACCCAACAATTTCGTGACGGTTTACTGAAAATGAAACATCGTGTAATACAGGTTTACTACGCTGATACCCACCTGATACATTGTTTATCGATAACAATTGCTCTGTCATTAGTTACGTCTCCTTTATTCATCTTAAAAAATAATCGGATCTTAACTTTGTTTAAATCAAAGATATTTCCACTCTTTTACTATAACGAATCTTATATTCAATGAAAAGTTATGAATGAGCGAAATATGGCTTTTTTCCTTTCTCTATAAATAGCAGACCGATAGATGTGACAGCTAGCATGACAATGATCCAAGCGATAAAGTATGGAGATATAACATCACGTACGGCACCAGCGATAAAAGGTGACGAAATTGTTCCAACTGAAAATACAGCAGACAGAACAGCAAAAGCTTTCCCTCTACTTTCTGGCATCACATTTTCTGTCAGAAGTGTCATCATAGCTGGAAACAAGATCCCTGTTGAAATGCCAAACAAGATTAAACTTCCTACCGATACTACCGGAGCTGTAAACATCATCCACATAAATGAGGCGGACATGCTAAAAAGCCCTAATAAAATGCGAAATCTTGTATTTAACTTATGCAATAAAACAAACGAAAGAATGAAAAATGTCCCGATTCCCATGTATGCTGCATTTTTCCCAACTTCCCCTTTTGTTAGACCTGCCTCAACTGAAAGAAACGGTAGCTCGTACATTAATGTTCCTTGAGCAAACATAACCGCAAAAGCCGTTAAAAACACTGGAAGAAGTGAATGTTGTTTTATTATTTGAAGAGGATTTGTCACATTCGTTTTCTTCACAGGTAATGAAGGCTGATGTAAATACTTATATGCGATCATAAAGGCAAGAAACGTTACGGCAGAAATAAATAGATACGTACCGTCAGCACCTGCTCTCTCTCCAATTATTCCCCCTGCGACAGGTGCAGTAGTCATCGCTGCTGTAATCATTAACGTATTCATCGCCATATTTTTACTCTGCTCTTCATTCGTTTTTGCATACGAAGACAACAACGTCATACAGGCCGGCGTTAAAAAGGCTAATATAAGTCCATTTAGCACACGTAATGCAAACAAATGAGTCGATTCTGAGATGAGTGTGTGAAGCAGTAATGAAATGGACATAAGCAACAATGGAATGGTGATAAATACCTTTGCTCCATACTTATCAATATAATTTCCAGCAACTAAGTTTCCACCTAAATTTACAAAAGAAGTAACACTAAGCATGACGCCAATTAAAAAGCTCCCTGCACCAAGAGAAACAGCAAGTGGAGTAAAGACTGGAAACTGCATATGCATACTCGTAAAGATTAAAAACAAGAGGATAAATAATACGAACTTTTGTTTAATGACCAATAGTAGCACCTCCCATTGTCCAATCGTATGAATAAAAAGACTAAAATAGACATGCCTTTTTCATTCAGGGGAAATATATGATAATATTGGTAAAAATATTAAGAAGAGGTGAATTGCATGTCAGAAGCAAACGATTGTATTTTTTGTAAAATCATCAATGGGGACATCCCTTCATCAAAAGTTTATGAAGATGACCACGTTCTTGCATTTTTAGATTTGAGTCAAGTGACAAAAGGACATACGTTAGTCATTCCGAAAAAGCATGAAGAAAACATTTACGAATTAAGCGAAGATACTGCTAAGCAATTATTTGCAGTTGTCCCAAAAATCGCAAATGCCATTAAAGAAGCGTATGAGCCACTAGGAATGAACGTATTAAACAATAATGGTAAGGATGCAGGTCAATCAGTATTCCATTACCACCTACACCTTATTCCTAGGTATGGTAAAGGTGATGGTTTTGGTGCTGTATGGCACGATCATAGCAGCCAATACTCTCCTGAACAGTTACAAGAAATTGCTAAAGACATTCACTCACGTATAAAAACGGTGTAGACATATGCATGGTGATGACGGGTTTCTAATAAGAAGCCCGTTTTTTAAAAATTGCCTTTATTAAAAGTCCCTCCCATATGTACTAAAATAAAAGAAATATTATATAGTAATACTGCCCTTTTCATTATCAAAAGGCGCACCTATAATGCTTTAATCTGTGAAACAAAGAAACCTTACCGTTATTAACGACTACAACTGCACACCTACTAGCATTACAACATTTCTAAAAATAATTTTCAGAAAATACAGAAAGGATATTGAGATTTTTTTATGCATTATGTTATGATGTTAATATCATTTTACTAATAAAATATTGAATTTTTCGATAATATCCAAAAAAGAGATTGTTCAAAAAGAAGGGAAAATATTGGTGGCAAAATCTTTTCCATACTTTTTGAACAACCTCTAACTTTACATGGGAGGGAATCATAGTGGAGCAACACCCTGCACATTCAGTGAAACAATCAATCATGTTTAGTCATAAGGTGGCTCAATTAAGTAAAGCTTTATGGAAATCTGTTGAAAAAGATTGGCAATCATGGATTAAACCATATGACTTAAATATTAATGAACACCATATTTTATGGATCTCATATCACCTAGAAGGAGCTTCGATTTCAGATATCGCAAAATTTGGCGTAATGCACGTTTCCACAGCCTTTAATTTCTCAAAGAAACTTGAAGAGCGTGGGTACTTGAAGTTTTCTAAACGCAATAACGACAAGCGAAATACGTACGTGTACTTAACTGATGAAGGAGAAGAACTACTTCTAAAAACGTTAGAGACTTATGACCCACATACATACGGTATTTACAGTGGTTCATTACCTATTAAAGAATTATACGGTAAGTTCCCTGACTTCTCCGAACTAATGAGTATTTTAAAACATGTTTACGGGCCTGATTTTATGACCATTTTCGAAAAATCGTTATCTAAGCTAGAATCTGATTTTGATGAAGTAAATGGAAGACTCGTCCCAAAGGAATTCGAAGAAGAAAGAGAGAAAGAATCATCATAACAATCATAACCGACCAAGGTCGGTTATTTTTTTATTTTTTACTCAAACTATTTACATGAGAACAGTAGGGGCCCTAGCGAGAACAAATCATTTGAAAAATACAAGGAAAAAATCTTTTAAAAAAGACTTGATTTCTCCTTGCTAAGGGCGTAAATTACAATAATGGATTAAAGGAGGTGGAAGCAGATGAACTGCTTGAAAACCATTTCAGTTGAGCATGACTTTGGAAAAGAACGCCTATGGTTCTTATCAGGAATTGTTATGGTCGGCTATTTTATTGTTTATTATCTAATATTCCGAACGTTTTTTTCCCAGCAACCGCTTATCGATTACGGGGTTGGATTTTTATTTTTTAGCTTATTTTTAGTTTTTCCAGCTCATTTATTTTTGCACTGTTTACCAATTTGGATGAAAGGAAAAAAAGCGACTCTTGGAATAAGACGAAATCAATGGCCATATATTTATTATTCAACAAAAAATGCATTGCCAAAGCGAATCGTTCTTTTATCAATCTGTTCACCTGCGATTGTTATTACCGTTTCAGCAGTTATTGTGACGATTCTGTTTCCACAGTGGTTACATTATTTGGCTATGATCTCAGCGCTAAATATAGGTTTATGTGTATACGATTATATGAACTTTAAACAATTACGGACGGCGCCAAAGTCCTCACTTATAGAAGAACACCAAGATGGCTTTCATATTTTATTTAAAAGTCAACCATAGTAAAATCCGCAGTCATACATATCTTGACTGCGGATTTCTTCATTTTTTTATTTTATTGTTACCTCCAACACAATTTCATTTTCGTCCAAATCGAACTTTTGTACTTTTACCTGCATCTCATCACTGATACCATCTCTAATATTTAAAAAGATCTTCCTTTCTGGCGGGATCACTTCCATCCAGTCTGGAAAGTCCACTGAAGTTTGCATTAACTGTAAGACTCTTTCAGAAGACAATTGTAAGACACCAACTCGAAAAGAATGCTCATAAAGAACTAAATTTCCTTCCTCTGTTACATTAGGAGCAAAAACCATTTCTATCGGTACATTCATCCCAAGTACGTTTATACTCGTCTCAAAAAAGATGAGGTCAGCTAAGTATATCGAGAGCTCTTCTCCCATCGTTTCTTTTACTTCTTTTTGTATCCAATAATTCACATCTTCTTTAGTCGTTGAGACTGTAAACGTTGCACCATCGATATCTTCTTGAATATGGGCCTGCCTTTCTTCAATTTCTACTGGTTGTAAAACAAAATATAAGATCGTCATTCCAACTAAAATCATTGCGATGATAAATCCTAAAAACGAAAAAAACGCTATTTTCCATATATTGGTGTCTTCTCTTTTCATGCTTTGTCCTCCATTATTTTTATATCCTACATAAACGAATTTTTGCAAAGTCCTATGATTTTTATCGATCTTTTGATAAAGTTAAATATGAGTCTACCTAATATGTGGGGGTTACTAGATGCTTATTCCTTTTTTTCTTTTTTCAATTTTGTATTTATTTATGATTAATTCTATGACAAATTCATTATGTATACAAAAGGAAATTCCAGAAGAGAGACAAGCGAAAGTTTTTCGTACGATTAATGTTTTAATTACGATCTTATTGACTTCCTCTTACTTCCGTGTTTTCTTTACGTAATGAATGAAAAGAGAGCTTGATCTTAAAAGTTAATTAACAAGCAGGGATTTACATTCCCTGCTTGTTATTTTTCCCTTTATTTTCGTTATCTCAAACATATTACATCCACGCAGTGCCGACGATGACAAGCAAGATGAAAAGGACCACAATCAATGCGAAGCTTTCTTGGTATTGGTGTCCCATTACTTGCACCTCCTTCTACTTTTACTCCCTTTATAATCGATTCTTTAATACGCCCAAGAAGCGCCGATAATAACGAGTAAAATGAACAACACGACAAGTAACACGAAACCATTTTGATATCCATGTGACATGGGTAAATACCTCCTTTTTATCTTTCACTACATTGTATTGTGAAAAAGTCATTGTGTTTGGACGTTTATCACGATTTTCAAATGATTATTTGGGACTTTCCCTAATATTTTTCTCAACAATCCAAATAATGACAAAAGATGCATTGTGCGTTTTAACTAGATCACTTCAGCCTTCGGTTGTCAGAATGATGTCGATGCATGTTCAAACTACTGTACATATGCTATAGTAAAATGTATTGAAACTTACATATTTAGGGGTGAACGTTTTGAAGAAATACATATTTTCCTTTCTCTTCGTTTTAGTGGTCTTCATGACAGCATGTAACGGAGATGAAACGACTGAAGAAGTAAATGAAGAATCAAACGAATCAGTAAATGACAGTGAGCAAACTGAGGAGGCATCTGAAGATATTCTTGTTTCTACAAGTGCAGGTGATATTACAGAAGATGAATTTATTCAATCGTTAAAGAATATGTTCGGTGATGTTGTCCTTTCTCAACTAGTTGAAGAAACAATTATTAATCATGAAGCTGACTCTCTCGATATTGAAGAAAGCGATATTGAAGAAGAAATTAATAACTTACAAGAGAACATGGGCGCACAAAATAGTGAACAATTTCAACAGATGCTTAGACAGCAAGGCATTATGAATGAAGAAGAACTACGTACACGCGTTTTGAAACACCTCGTATTGCAGAACCTTATTGGACATGTCGGTGATTTTACTGAAGAAGAGGTTAAAGCCGAATATGAAAAAGGTGAAGAGGTAAATGCTCGCCATATTCTTATTGAGGATGAGGAACAAGCGTATGAAATTTATGAACGAATTCAAGATGGCGAAAGCTTCTCAGAGTTGGCAGAACAATATTCAGTAGACCCTGGATCACGTGAGAATGGTGGAGAACTAGGATTTTTCCGTCGAGGAGCAATGGTTGCACCATTTGAAGACGTTGCATTTACACAAGAAGTGTCTAATGTAAGTGAACCTGTTCGCTCACAGTTTGGATACCATATTATCGAAACATTAGAGAGAAACCCATATGAAGATGATTATGAGGAAGTAAAAGAAAGTTTACTTAATGCATTAAACAACCGTAAACTTTCAAAAATGTCAGCAAAGCAAGAAGAGCTATTTGATAACATTGAAATTGAAGTACATGATGATGAATTCGAACACTTATTTTAAAAACAATTAAATCGATTCAATTTCATAATACGTTTTTTGCGCAATGAAACGAATGATATGATAAATTTATTCATTAAATGTACGTTTTATTTCGAAGTGAACGTAACAAAAGACGGCGACTCCCAGAGGATCAGCGACGAGCAATACTTCTTCGAACTGCTTCGAGCTGCGACGAGTAACCGCAGGAGCAACGAGCTGAAGATCCACTTAGGCGAAAAATTCTCGAGGCTAAGTTAGCTGAAGACAAGCCCTCGGGAAAGCGTCCGTCTGAAGTGGAGTTCACGCTCATCATTCGGAATTTCGCACCTTATTTTGAGTTATGAAATTGATTCAATCATATAAAAAATTCTTATAAAAGTATCAAGCTCGATCCATTTTGGAGGAGCTTGATACTTTTTTGTGTGTCCTAGATGAAAGCGATACATTATGTACCTACAAACGAACGATTTTAGAAACAGCCTACTTGAAAAATATCTGCAAATTTCCATGTTCGCCTAGTAACATCTTTATAGTCATGTACATAGTTTATGAATGTGGGTACCCCTGTAAATTAAACTGAGAGGGTGACATGCACATGTCAGGATGTGGAACAACTCCATATTTCAACGGCTTCACACTTATTGTTGTATTGTTCATTTTACTCATTATCGTTGGCTCAACTTACGTAAACTAAAACTTGGGGTAATCATTGACTTCGAGGTTGCTTACAAAGCTACAGAAGCGTATCTCAAAAGCTTACTTGCTTTCGAGGTACGCTTCTTTATTATTGTTTTGTTCTAATTCTATATCATTTTCATTTAATTTTGCTTTTTTTCTTCTATTACGAATTTCATCTAGTATGATTGATCCTTCCAATTCTATCGCTTTTTCTTCTTTACGCTTCTCGTCAACTCGTGCATTTACATACATGATACCACTAAATAAAATACCTAAATAAGTTGCATACACCCACCAGGGTAATTGAGCACCTTCTGCTCCTAATGACGTTAAAGACAATAAACGTATGACAAAAATCAAAAATATAGCAGCTATTAACGTGAAAATAATTTGAATAGGGTTCATCTCTATCTCCTCTCATTGATAAATCTTCTCTATCTTCCCTATTATCTATATTAGGAAGGAGAGAAAATATGATAGAGTGTTTCAAATTTTAAGAAAAAGGGTATAGAATTCCACCAGCATAAACATGGAGGGATGATTGTAATGGATAAGAAAAGGCTTTCAAAATTGACATATGGGCAGTTCCAAAAGATGTTAGTCCGTCATACACTTAAACAGCTAGAAGATTATCATACTGTTTCTCCTTTAATATTTTTTCCGATCATACATGACCGTGTAGAGTCTTTTCTATTAGCTCATTGGAAGGCTACTTGGCATGATTGTTCAGATATGAATTGGAATGAGTGGTTACACTCCGATTGTTATGCTCTATTTGAAGAGGAAGTACTAGATGATATTAAAAATGAAGCGTTAAGTTATGACATAAGTGCTTTAAATGCTGTAACGAAAGGGGAAAGAATATCATATTAAAGTGGTTTATACGTGAACGTTTTCTATAAAAAGGTATAAAAAAGCTAAGTACATGTAAAATGCTCTTGATTTATCTGAAGAGCATTCATCGTACTTAGCTTTTTCCTACGTTATCTATATATCTTATCTATATATCTAGTGGGTCATCGTGAAAGGACGGTTTATAAAATGAACGATTTTCCATCGGGAAAATTCGTTCACTAAATTCTCCCGGCATTACCCTTTCAAGTGTGCGATCCATCATATTCATTTTTGCATCAATATTATCAATCATATGTAACATTTCAGCTTCTTTTATAATTGGCCGCTTCGGACTACCCCATTCTTCTTTACCATGATGAGATAAAATAAGATGTTTCAAAACAAGAACTTCTTCTCCTTGTATATCTAGTTCATTCGCTGCTTCCTCTACTTCTGTCACCATAATTGAAATATGTCCTAGTAGCTTTCCTTCGATCGTATATTGAGCATCTAATGGACCAGATAATTCTTTCACTTTCCCTAAATCATGCAAGATCACACCTGCATAAAGTAAATCTTTATCTAGCGAAGGGTATAATGCTGCAATACTTTTTGATAAATCCAGCATACATACAACATGATAGGCTAAACCAGATACAAACTCATGATGGTTTTTTGTTGCTGCTGGGTATTCTGTAAATGCTTTTTGATGTTTTTTAAATAAATGACGAGTAATACGTTGGATCTTTGGATTTTTCATTTCAAAAATGTATTGCGTTATTTGTTCTACCATTTCAGCTGGGTCTCGTGGCGCTGATGGCATAAAATCCCTCATCGAAACTTGATCCATGCTTGTCGTTGGACGAATTGCTTTAATTTTTAACTGTCTCATTCCACGAAAATCTTGAATTTCTCCTTCTGTATGAACGACAATAGAGCTTTTAAAAGTCGCTTCATCTTCCGGGGAAATCGCCCACAATTTTGCTTCTATTTCTCCAGTTTTATCTGACATTTGTAACGTAAGAAATGGCTTGCCATTACTGGCAATACCCTTTTTAGCAGATTTAATTAGTAAATAATGATCGACTTGATCACCTACTTGTAGGAAGTTAATCCCTTTCTTCACGTTGTTCCCCCCTCACCTGTATTAAAAAAATTACTCACATATCATTTAACTTTTAGTACGTGTGTTTTTTATATCTTGTTTAGGAATGACCATCGAAAAACGAACACCGTCATTTTCGTTTGAGACAGAAGGATATCCCCCATGAATTTCACAGATTCTCTTTACGATCGCAAGACCTAAACCAAATTGCCCTTTATTTCCTTTTCGAAATGGAGTGAAGATATGATCAATCTCATTATTAGGTATTTGTTCACCATTATTACGTACGTGTATGAGAAGTTGTTTATCTTGTTCCACTGCTTCTAGTTCAATGAAGTCAATAGCATACCGTAAAGCATTTTCTACTAGATTCTCTAATAGCACACCAAGAAGTTCTTTGTCTCCATACAAATTAACATGATCACCTTTAATATTAAACGTTACATTTTCCCGTTGTAAACGGAAGCGTTCTTCAATACGATAGGCAATCGAACCAAACGGAAATTCCTCTTTTTCCATGGGTGCTTCTTTTAACGAATCTAGCTTTGTATAGTAGATCATATCTTTTACTCGTTTTTCCATCCGGTTTGACTCTTCTAATATGACATCCATCGTCTGTTCAATGTTGTCTTTTGGCAAAATCCCATCTTTAACAGACTGTGCATAGCTTTTCACTACCATAATTGGCGTTTTTAATTCATGAGAGGCATGTTGGATAAAAGTTTTTTGCGCTTTATCGTACTTCATTAAATTTTGACGCATTATTTCAAACTGCTCTGAAAGCTTTTCGAAATCTTTATCCTTCTCCCAATGGAATGGATCTTTCCAATTTCGATTGGCTATTTGTTCAAAATGATTTCCTAAGCTCGTCAACGGCCTCCTTAAGTAATGTTTTAACCAAAAGGCCGGAATTAAGCTTAAAAGGCCTGCAATAACCATTATATATGAAAGGCGTCCCCAAAGACGATTGACCATTTGATCTCTATAAGTATCCCACATAAATGAAATATGGTAGGCTTCTCCACCTGTTGTATACACTTTAAATACGACGTAAAATAATGTTGCTTCGTTATAGTTTAATTCATACCTTCCTCGGCGAGTGAGTTGGTTATATGCATTTTCTCCCATTTCTCGTAATACTTCATTTGGAACAGGGTCCCCTTCAATTCTACCGTACTGATTCATGATGAAAATATGACCGACAGACCGTTCTGCATCACGGCGTTCAATAAAATCGACTTCGGAGTTAGGCGGAACAAGGTGTTCACCTAAAGGGTCAGCAAAGCGAGCTTGCTCTTGCTCAATAATACGGTATGTTTCTTCTGTTAACGTACTCTTTAACGATATCGGATAGATAATTCCAATAAGCAAACCAACCATTAAGATGATTGCAATAAATGAAAACCAAATGCGTTGTGTTAAATTCAGTTTGATCATGAAGATAAAACCCTATAGCCGAACCCATAAAGTGTTTCTACATGAATCCGTGACAGTTTCTTCCGTACACGCCTAACAACATCATCGACAGCTCGCTCAGAACCAAAGTAGTCACTCCCCCAAACGTATTCAATAATTTCTTCACGAGATAATGCCTTACCAATATTTGAGGTAAGTAAAATAATTAAATCCATTTCTTTCGTTGTTAATTCAATTTGCTCATCACCATCGTGAATGGTTCTTGAATGGGTGTCAATTGTATAACCATTTAGTTCAATCTTTTCTACAGTCTCTTCACCTTCTGGATAAATACGATGTAGCAATTTTTTCGCTCGAATCACTAACTCTTCAGGTAAAAAAGGCTTTGCTAAGTAATCATCACTTCCTAATTCAAGTCCTAAAACTCGATCTAAGTCTTTATCTCTTGCAGAAATAAAAATAACTGGTGTATCTTCTTGGGCCTTAATGGCCTTGAGCAGTTGATAGCCATCCATACCGGGTAACATAATATCTAACACCCATAAATGAGGAGGCTGTTCAATGAATTCATATGCTTCTTTTCCATCTGTAAAATGTTTAACTGACCAACCTTCTTTTTCCATATATGCTTTAATAACTTCCCCTAAGTTTTTTTCATCTTCAACTAAATACACTTCATATTGTTCCATCTATGATCACCCTTTTTTGAAGACTTTTATTTGTACATATTTTAATACATAAATTGCGTTATGGAAAACGTTATGAGAGCTTTTAGAGAGTCTTTTAAATTTGTAAATGTTTTTTTATATAAAGAAAAAAGCCGACTCTAAAAGACCAGCTCAATGTAAAGTTAGACAGGTGCGTTTATCTGTCTATATTTCACAAGAAACTGTCCTTCTATGTGAGTCAGCCACTTACTCATCATCATCAGTATTTTGCTTGATTTTTGGCACGAGCTCATAAATTTTCCCGCTCTCAACGACATCTACAAACTGTAATAACCATACATAATATTGTCTGGCGTATGATAAGCGATCTAAATCATGCTCAATTTTTTCTTTTAATTCAGGATCATCTGTTCTCTTTAAAACTCGTTCAAGCACTTCTTCAGCTTCGTCAGCCTCTTCAATATTTGTTTCTGTCGCTTTACGCCATTGACGAGAAAATAGTGCAGTAAAAGATTTATACCAATCTTCTTCTGTGCGGTATAAATCTTTTCTTATCCCTCTTCGAAAAACAGGTTCGACCATTTTCATATCAGATAAAGACCTTACGCCAGTACTCATGCTTGTCTTACTCATTCCCAGCGCTTCACGCATGTCGTCAAGCGTCATAGGATCTTCTGCAAAGTATAGCGCACCGTATAAGCGGCCAATTGATGGTGTAATACCATATAAACTCATGTTTTTAGCTATACTTTGGATAAATTGATCTTTCGTTTCTTCGTATTTTTTCCATTCATTGTTATTTTTTTTGTCTTCACTCAATGAGATAACCCCCACCTTCGCTCTCTGACAATGATTTTACCAAAAGATACGCCAGGTTTAAAGACATTGTGAGAATGAAACAAAACTTTATAGCTCTATTACATATTCTTCGTCACATTCTTCCATAAAGTAGTCATGACACGTAAAGTATATAACTTGTCTATCTTTAGTAATATCTCTTAATACAGAAAGGATTTTCTTCCTTCTATCTTTATCTATGTTCACAAACGTCTCATCCATAAATAATGGGATATTCCTTTCATTTGCTACATGTGCTGCTAAGGAAAAGCGTAATGAAAGGTATAACAATTCACACGTCCCTCTACTAAGATCTCCTGGTTCAAAATGCACACCATCGTACCGTTCAACGATAAATCGTTCCCTCCCCATTGGAGCAAAGAGTCGGGTGTATGTACCATCTGTCATCTTCTGAAAATACTTCTCTGCATATTTTATAACAGATGGCTGACGTTCTTGTTCATAAATGCTCTTTACTTCATCAATAAACATTTGGCTTGTAGCATAAATAGCCCATTTTTTTGCATACGATTGTAATTCTTCTTTTAGTTGTGTAAATTGTTGTAACTGCTCTTCATATGAGCGGTCTTGCTCTAAACTTGTTATTTCATGTGTTAGCTTTGCTTTTTGTTCAATCGTCTGCCTTCGTTTCAGTTCTAATTTCTCTAACTTTTCTTCAACTAACTCTTTTTCTTCATAGATGTCTTTCCCACCTATTAAAACCTCTTCTTTTAAAAATACCTTGAATTGTTTTTTTTCAGGACTCATCGCTTTCATCTGAAACCATAAATTTTCCTGCTCTTCTTGTAAAGCTCTATTTTTCGTAAACCTATGCCCTTTTTCTTGAAATGCTTCATAATCTTTTACGTTCGCTAATGAAAATAGTTCTTTAATCTGCATTTCAATTTGCTGTCTTTTCATTCGATACGTATCGTAAGATTGTTGTCGATAGCTTTTTTCATTTTCAATTTTTTCTTTTTGGCGCAACTTTTCCGATTCTTGATTGACATACTCGTGAAGAAGTTTTATCGCTTCATTGACTTTGGTCTTTGTTTGACAACTAGTCTTTGAAAGCAAGGTCATAACATCTGACTGAAATTCGTATTGTTTCTCTTCATACCTCTTTATTTTTTCACTTACTTCTTTCCCTTTAGTATAGAGTTCTTTCCAGTTCTTTAGTGTTTCAAGAAATCCTTCATAATACTCAACATCATGATCGGTTGGAAAATTGTGATTGACTGCCCATTTCCTTATATCAGAAGCTATTTTCTCCTTTTTATTTAAGGATGACTCCCATTCACTTTCCCACAGACCTCTTTCTTCTTTAATACGTTCCCATTCATTTTTCAGACGTTCAAAGTCTCTGCGCTTTTGTTCTTCTTGAAGAAGAATTGACTTAGCATGTTGAATCGAGCTTTCATTTGTCCGATCTATATTTAACGCTTGTTCTAACTCTACTCTTTCATTTGTCTTCTCATCATATAAGCTCTTTATACGCTTCTTTTTTGTTTTTGTCTTTCTCAAAAGAAACATTGACGTAGAGCCAAATAAAAGTGCCAAAAAACTTATACTAGCTGAAAGTAAATATTGTGCAAAGGAAGCAAAAACTACGACACTAAGTAAAAGCGTAGTTGTCCCACCGAAGAAAGCATATGATAAAAATCGGTCTTGCTTTTGAAGGTCTTTCCATTCATTATTCAGCAAGGCGATTTGCTCTGTGACCATTTCTTTTTTTATTTGAAGACGTTCGCTTCCATCACTTTCATCAATTCGCTTTTTCAACTCAATATATTCATCTTCATCCATCATTTGATTTTTTGTTGACTCGTATTGACCGCGAATTTTATCACTTTGTTTTTCAATCTTGGCTTTTTGTTGAAGTAGCTGGTCTTCTTTCACAATCCATTGTCTCCATGCTTCTTTTAATGCTGTGAATTGTTGTAAAACAATTGGAGAATACCGAGCTTCTTCCATCTCGTTATTCCCTTTAGCCCAGTCTTTTTCAATTTCGGACATTTCTTTTTGTAAACGGTTATATTCAACCTTTAACTCTTCGATGTCTAGCTCTCTACTATTGTATAATTCGTGCTGTTTATCTATACGATTTAACTCGATCTTTAACATGGATAAATGAGGGGTAACAGATAAGCTTTGTAATGAGCGCTCAAGATGCATGACATTTTCCTTACTTTGTTCCTCCCCCGCTTTTGCATCTAGTAATTTTTCATTTAATTGTTTGTATCTCTCTAACCCTTCTTCAGGATAAGAATCGACTTCTTCCCATTCCTTTAATTGAAGCTCTAGTTTTTCCCACTTTTTAGCTATTGGGTACAACTCACTCTTTTTTTCTAACGAACGATACTTATCTTGTAATCCCTTCAATTCTTTTTCGTGCAGTTCTTGTTCATCGGTTAATTGTTCAAGATTACTTACCATTTTTTCATACTCATCAATACGGCGCTCCCACTCGGAAATCTCTTTTTCTTTCTCTTCCATTTTTATAGCGAGGGCATTCATGTCTGTCTTTCTACCACGAGGTTTATACAGCTTGTTCATTTCTTGATCAATATACTTTTCGAGTTTAAATAAGTTTTGAGCCCCTACCATTCCAGTATCAATGAGAAAGCGATTAAGCTCTGCTGGGTCCATCTTTTCCAGCCCGCTTAAACCATCTAAATTGAAATAGAAAACGGCGCGAAAAGTGCTTTGATCAATATCTGCAAAAAGAGTTTGCAAAAAGTCTTCTCCAGCTTTATGTCCATCATCGAATGTAACGGTGACATCCCCTCTAGCTTTACGGCCTTTCACTCGTTCTATTGTAATCGACCCATATGTATGAGTGAAAATCGTTATCTTCCCACCATAAGCTTGGGAAGTGATTGGGATAAATTGTTGTTCCCCTTTCTTTGGGAAACCGAACAAAATGGCTTCAATAAATGACATAATCGTCGACTTCCCAGACTCATTTTTCCCATAAAATAAATAGATGCCGTTATGATGAAAGGTCCACGTTTTATCTTCCCACTTACCAAACCCATATATATGGAGCTTCTGTAAAATCATTGCTCTTCCTCCTCTTCCATTAATGAGGACAGTAACATCTTTTCAGCCGAATCAATAATTTGGACTTTCTCGTCTTCTGAAAATGGTTCTATATATTTTTTCATCAAACGATTCGTTTGAAGCTTACTAATCGTATCATCAAATGCTTGAAAGTCTTGTTTCTCTTGTTCGCTAATTCTTACAATATCGCCGAGTAAATGTTCTTGTTTTCTGATAGAATCTCTATCAATGACTGGTGAAGTTAAAACTTCTAACCGATGTACCCAACAATGTTCATCCACTTCTTCTCTTAATAGAGTTAATAGCTCATCACGATGTTCTTCCTTTTTTAAATAAAGGTGGAGAGGCCCCTCACCAATTATTTTCAAATCAATGAGAAATGTTGTGTCACCTTCTTTTTGTGGAAGTTCGTCAATCATGTCTTGAACGAGAGCATCGATTGTATCAACATCATCGATTGAAACGTTTTGTTCAACCCAAATGAGTGGGGCTGTTTCAAAGAATTCGGTCTCTACTTCATTACCATTAAACTGCACAAGATATGCACCTTTTGGCCCCTTCTCTTTTCTATGGGCACCTTGTACATTTCCAGAGTATATGACCGGAGGGTGAGTAGATAATACCTTCCGCTCGTGAATATGTCCTAAAGCCCAATAATGATAACCTTTTTGTAACAAATCGCGTAATGCGAAGGGGGCATATGGTTCATGCTCCTGATTCGTCTTTTCTTGGCCATGAAGAACACCAATATGATAACCTTGATTTTCAACTGCATCTTCATATAAGCAAGTAGGGTTATCAGTATAAGCTTTTTCAGGGTAGCTAAACCCATGAATGCAAACTCTTTCATCACCTGAGGTGACGACCTTAACTTGTTCACCTTCTGAAGAAAAAACGTGAACATTGTTTGGTAAATGAATAAATGACTGTTTTTCAACGATCGGATCATGATTACCGTGAATAATAAAAACACGAATATGATGTTCGTTCAGTCTTTCAACTTGCTTCTTTACGAACCATTGCCCTCGTAATGAGCGATGTTCATGATCATAAAGGTCACCACTAATAATTAAAAAGTCTACTTTTTCTTCGATTGCTTTATCTATGATGTTTTTAAATGAAATGTACGTGGCTGTTAACACGGTTTCTTTCATTGAGGAAGGCATTCCAGCTTCAATATGAATGGAACGTCCTAAGTGAACATCAGCACAATGAATGAATTTTACCATCAAAATGCCTCCTTTAAATAGAGCTTTGTTACCGAGATTATAACACAAAAGCGAATGAACGTTCGTATGCATTCGAAAATAAAGAGACTGCCTCGTCGTTAATATCGGTAAAAAGACAGTCTCACAATCTAATCATTTTAGTAGTAAGGCAGGACAGATAATGCCGTTAATGCCGCTAGTGGTAAAATAAGTCTTCTAAACCTTCTTCGTCTAGGGCGATAATATGGAGAATAATATGGTGAATAGTATGGCGAATAACTATAACCTCCAAACGGATAAAAACCTCTTGTCATACTTTCATCAAAACCATACCCGAATCCACCGCCATAACCTTGTGGCATCATTTGTTCATGCATATCCCAGTCCGTATTTGGCACCGCCAAATAAAGGTTTTCATCGTCTACGTGTTCAACGATTCCGTCATATTGCTGGTGATCCCTCGTTGTCACCATAACATAACGGTGCATGTGGTCATGACAAAGTTTTTTCATATCATTTTCATGCATACGTATCTCCTCCTTCCAATGCCCATCTTATTCACTTTATAGGCGAATGGTGAATAATTGAACGCAAAATCATTCTTCTTGATTTAAATTTGCCGAATATTTAGAATGGAACTTGTAAAGGGAAAGGAGGAGTCATTATGTCAAAATATTTTTTAACTGCTTACGATAAAAAAGGAAATCATTTATTAAACGAAATCTTCGAAGCAACAAATGATCAAGAAGCAAAAGAAACTGGCCTTTCACGACTTACTAAAGAAAACTTACTTGATAACCCTAGCCGTGTTGTTCGCTCATCAGGAGGACTCGTTCATTTTCACCAATAAAAAAAGAAGTCGAGCTTTAGTATGACTAACAAATTTCAACCGATTTGTTAGTCAATTTTTTGTTGTCATATAAGGCTTCACTAAAACCGAAATGGTTATTATTGTTAAAATGAGAACAGGAATAATATATTATCTTGTGATTTATTCACTTAAACTAATGGGGAGTTTGCTAAGAAAGGAGTGATATTTGAATATATATAGTTATGCTATTACGAATTAAATAAGTTGTAATATATATAAGCATGAAAAGGAGAAATATATTGTGTTTAATTCAATTATTACTTTTGGCGGGGCATATGCTGTTATACTATTCATCATTATTGATTTTATAAGATATAGGTCAAAAAATTTATTCAAAAGGGCAATTTTATATAGTTTTCTTTTTTACCTTTTATTTGTAGCTGACCGTACAATTGGTTATCTTTTTTTCCCACCTTTTGAAGATACATATTTAAGTTTTCAACTAATTCCTTTTTACTTCGTTAGGGATATATTATTTTTTGAGGTTGGCAGCTGGTATTTTTGGAATACTATAAAGCTATCTTTTTATAACCTCATAATGCTTGCCCCTTTAGGTGTTTATTTATCGTTATTGTTTGATGTAAGGAGTATGAAAAAAGCTGTTTTAATAATATTTTCAGTTAGTTTCTTCATAGAAGTATATCAATTAGTATTTACTTACTTTGGTTTAACTTTAACACGAACATTTAATGTTGATGATTTGATATTAAATACTTTAGGGGGAGTAATTGCTTTTATTATTTTTAGAAAAATAAAACAGTATTATCATCTCTATTTTAAACCCACCAAGGTTCAATCATAATAAAATTATAAATGATATAAAAATATTGAGAATAATTTCACTCAAACTAACGGGGTGCGTTTTTGCAACAAGCGGAGACGCTCTTTTACATTTTTATGCTAAATAAAACGGAATGAGTGTTAACATTAAAATAGAGTACAAAGGCTATTGAAGTATTGAGAAGAAGTTTAGCACAATAAGGTTTAAGATTTATAGGAGGCGTTCGATGAAAAAACAGGTCATAATTTACACCATTTTATCAATCATTGGTATTTTCATTCTTAACTTAATGGTTAATATGCAAGGAAATACGCGTGATATCACTGAAACCAATGTTTTATTGTCAGTTTTATGTGTCATGTTTGGAATACTCATTGAGTGGAGGAAAATTCTAACTATTTTTAAGTCAGGTGTAAACGTTAATTGGTTAATCGTACCATCGGTGATACTTTTAATGATCGCTATCTTGCCATATGGATTCTCCATTGTGGTTATAGTTATACATAATATATTTGGAACTAGTTTGAATCCTCCAATTGTAACTCCTTTACTAACAGAATCGGTTCGTAATATCACCTTTGTCTTTGCGGGAATAATTTTGGTACGCTCGTTAACAAAAGAAAAACATGCTTAAAGCTTGTTTAACTACCATGAAAGAACGCAGTTAACTTTCATTTTCTGTGTTGAAGTAATGCTTCATGGATGGCGAACGGGTTGCGTTAGGATTATTAAGAGATTAAAGAGCTTGGAGTTTCCAAGCTCTTTAACTCGTTCAACTCATTCCTACTTCACTTTTAAACTTTTTGATTTGTTCAGCTTCATTTTCCATAAATTCTTCGATGATTTCTTGTGAGCGCTCATTCCAATTCGTTTGAGCGTTCTCTTTCAATTCATATTCTCTTAATTTTTCTTGCATGATTTGGGACTTATAGCTATTTATTACATATTCGCTCCAATATTCATCTTCAGTTATATTTAATTCAGCGATTAGTTCGTCTATTTTTTCTAAAACAAATTCAGTATTCTGACCTTTGCCAATTTCTAATTGCTCTCGCATTTCTTCGGCTCTTTTTCCAGCTTCCTTGTCAGATACTTCAATTCCTACTTCTGTTGCTCTATTTAATAAGGCAACTTCTCGAAGCTGGACTTTAAACGCCTCTTCATTCGCCTCTTCCTTTGCATATCCGTCTTCTTTCAGTTTATTTGCAAATTCTTCATGTTTATCTACAATAAAACTATCATTTAGAGGATTTAACTCACCTTTAACTGTCTCCCCTTGTGATGTTGTGCCACACGCTCCAAGCAGTAACACAAATGCACTTAAACTAATTACTAATTTTTTGATAAAAATCATCCCTTCTTTTAAATAAAACTCTTGTGTCTTCAATTACATTTACGAACCAACTTTAACTAATGTTTCAACTAATCATTACTATTACCTTTGCATAAAACGATATTTTACGATTTCTTCGTTTGCAAATATAGACAAAAAAGTAGTTTATTTTGGACTGCTAAATTAAAAATTCTACTCCAAAACTGAACTAGTTACATATAAGAGAGATCGTTTATTTTATTGGAAGAATAACGGTTAATTTATGTTAAACTCAGTGTGAGAAAAATGAAGTTTGTGAAAGAGTGTACTTAAAGAAACGGGTAGCGATTGCTTAACAAGAGTAGTCGCTTCTTGTACTAACAAAGCATTTGGCGAAAGAAAATAATACAAGGTCGGGGGGAGTTATGAAATACATTTTCTTAGTTATAACAGCTTTAATTTTACTAACTATAATAATCACTGGCTGTAATGAAAAAGTCAATAATGATGGTGAAGTTGCAACAACCAAAAAGCATATAGTTAACACCAAAGAATTTATTGTAAGTTCTAACTCGACAGAATTGGTTACATCAGTAAAAGGGACAGTATTTCTAATTGGAGAAGAAGGGGTTCCTGAACATGCCAAAATAGTTGCATGGATTGACATAGACCCTAACGATTGGGGTGGAGTAGTATTCTATACACCTAAAAATTGGCATATTTCAAGTGTGATGAGTAGTGATCCTAAAGATATAAATGAGAAAACTTCTGAAGACTATGTAACGATATGGACGAATGAAGAAGCTAAAAATAATATGATAGAAATTGGAACAAACCGTTATTACCCAACAGGTGGTGGAAAAGGAGCAGTAATAATCGAATTGGATATTGACAAAGAAACGATTGGTACATCAGAGATATTCAGTATAACCGTTGGGGTTGGGTCTGATGAAAAAGAAGGTAAAAGGTTAATCCATCCAGATTATAAGGTAATAGAGATACCTTCATCATAAAAAGTATGAGTTAGAAATTTGCCATCTTTTCTTTGTTCTACAAACGGGTGCGATAGCTGAATAAGCTGTCGCTGCTCTTGTTTCAGTGGTGCATTACAAAATAAGAGAAGGGGGATAAACATGAAAAATACTTCAATGATTATCATCATGATTTTATTATTAGGGTCTTTATATTTCTTTACAAATGAATCAGTAAAGATTACCGAGAAAAACTATAATGAGATAGAAAATGCTTTAAATGATTTAGAGTTTGAAATTAAGTTTCCTATGTATTTAGGAGATGTGAATTGGGATGGGGCTAACATCATTTTCCATGATGAAAAACAAACTAAAATCGAAATATATGGTGTATCTGATAATGGGTTTGGAGTGACATTCATGGCTTCATTAGTAGAGTTGGAAAAACCAAAAAATTTTAATTGGGAAGAAATTAAGATAAATAATAATTCTGGTCTTATCACTCGTGAAAATAACATCATTCAATGGATAGATAAAGGTGTATCATACAGCTTAGATGGCGGCGATTTAAATGAAGAAGAGTTATTAAAAATAGCAGAATCATTAGGGTGAATGTTGGTGGATATGTGATGTTTTTCACTTAATCTAACGGAGAGCGTTAGTAATATTTCGAGTTGTAATGTTGGCAGCTCTTTTTTCAGATCTCAAACTGGAAAGTCATGTTAAACTAAACGAAGAGTGGAAGAGTTAAAAAAATATAATTAAAGGTCATATAAACTGAATCAATTTCATCATTCCGTTTTTTGAGCAATGAAACGAATGATATGATAAATGTTTCATTAATAGTACGTTATATTTGTAAGTGAACGTAACAAAAGACGGCGACTCTCGGAGGATCAGCGACGAGCAATACTTCTTCGAACTGCTCCGAGCTGCGACGAGTAACCGCAGGAGCACTGTTTATCTGTGACGAGTAATCGCAGGACAACGACGAGCAATACTTCTTCGAACTGCTTCGAGCTGCGACGAGTAATCGCAGGAACACTGTTTATCTGCGACGAGTAACCGCAGGAGCACTCTTTACCTGCGACGAGCAAGCGTAGTGGCGCAGGAGCACTCTTTACCTGCGACGAGCAAGCGTAGTGGCGCAGGAGCAACGAGCTGAAGATCCACTTAGGCGAAGAGCTGTCGAGCCTAAGTTAGCTGAAGACAAGCCCTCGGGAAAGCGCCTGTCTGAAGTGAAGTTCACGCTCATCATTCGGAAATTCGCATCTTATTTTGAGTTATGAAATTGATTCAAACTGCAGAAAAATATAATTTAATTGAGAAATTCACTTCACATTTTAATGTCAATTTCTAACAAGCTAACAAGCTATCATTTCAATATATTATTGTGAACGAATTTTATTAGTGAAATAGGTGTACATATGCAAAGTTATCGTTTTGTAGAGTCATGTTTATTTTTACCTACTTACTTGAATAAGAAGAAACTAAAACACCACATTGCTGGAAAGTCTATCCTTATCACTGGTGCGAGTTCTGGAATAGGTGAGCAATTAACCTATCAGTTAGCCAACATTCGTTGCCATTTAATCTTAGTTGCGAGAAGAGGAGAAAAGCTTTCAAAGATAAGAAGCAAATTAGCAACCAAATCTGCCAAAATTAGTATTTTTCAAGCTGATCTTAGAAATGAAGATGAGAGGGAACATCTTCTAACATTTCTTCATGAACTTCCAAATGGCTTAGACATCGTAGTAAGTAATGCAGGACTTTCAATTAGAAGATCCATCTTTGAATCTTTAGATCGTTATCATGATTTCACACGAACGATGGCAATCAATTATTTTGCACCAGTACATATACTGATATCTCTTATCCCTATTCTTAATAAAAACCATGGGCAAATAATCAACATATCGACAGTAAATGCCTTGCTATCACCTGTTCCTTATTTCGCTGCTTATCAAGCATCGAAATCTGCTTTTGATGTTTGGCTTAGATCTGTTTCTCCTGAGTTAAAAGATAAAGATATAACAACAACAACCATATATTTACCATTAGTAAAAACACCTATGATTAAACCAACTGATGCATACCAAGATGTGCCAGCCATGTCACCAAACCATGTGGCCAAAATCATCTGCAAATCCATGTACACGAAACAGAAGAAATACCAGCCATGGTGGCTTATTTTCGGTCAAGCAGCTTCCATTTTTGTTAGAAATCTTGGCTATTTTTTAATTAAAGGAGGTAAGTAATGATGAAGATATTTAAGTTAATGTATGTCTTGTATAAGATTCAGTTACTTTCTCCAATAAGTTTGTATCGATTAATTGTAGCTATTTTTAAAAATGGCATCAATTTAATGACACTATTGCATTTTGCTAAAATGAAATATGGCAATCATATTGCCTTAGTTGACGATAATGAAACTATTACTTATAGGCAGCTATTTAATGAATCTAAAAAGCTTGCTTTCTTTATGAAGGAAAAATATCACCTTCAAAGCGGACATAAGGTTGGTTTTTTGTGCAAAAACCACGCAGCACTAGTAAAAGCTATTTTTGCTGTTTCAAGATTAGGAGCAGATGTCTATTTAATAAATGCTGAAATGAGTAAGAGCCAGTTTAATCATTTAGTCCATCGCCATCGATTCGATCTTCTCATTTATGATCGTGAACTGAATGGTTTGGTCGAACAGTCTGATTATACAAATGCGAGTCTTTTTACCTATCATGATAAGTTGCCCTCTATAAACCATCTCCAACGCTCAAATACCAATGAAAAACAATCTTTAAAAAGAAGTTCTTCAAGTAAACTTGTTCTGCAAACAAGTGGTACGACCGGTGTTTCTAAGGAAGCCGCACATAAACCTTCATTATTTAACTATTTAAATCCATTTATCGCATTTATTCAGCGATTAAAGATATTAAATTATAAAACTGCCTATATTGCTACTCCTATTTATCACGGATACGGTATTGCTGTCTTGCTTTTATTTATACCATTGGGAAAAAAAGCTGTGATTAGCAGCGTGTTTGATGCAAAAAAAGCTTGCAGATTGATACGTAATCACCATATTGAAATGGTTACAGTTGTTCCTGTGATACTTCAGAAAATGCTACAAACCAATCCACAAGACTTAAAGACCCTATCCTGCATTGCATCTGGTGGTGCAAGGCTTCCTGTAAAGCTTATTGAACGTTCATGTGGTGAATTAGGGAATGTTCTGTACAATTTGTACGGGACTTCAGAAGCTGGTTTAAATTTTATTGCTACACCAGAAGATTTAACGATTGCTCCTACTACAATAGGTAAAAAAATAAATGGGCTTCAAATAAAAGTCTTAGATGATGATATGTATGAGGTAGAGAATGGAAAAGTAGGACAACTTTGCGTGAGAAATGATTGGTCAATAGCAAACCGAAATAAGACTTGGATCAAAACAGGTGATTTAGGCTACCGAGATGAAAACGGTTATTATTTCTTATGTGGACGAACGGATGATATGGTGATTTCAGGTGGCGAAAATGTTTATCCGATCGAAGTGGAGCAAGAATTAATGAAGCACTCCTTAATTGAGGATGTTGCTATTATAGGAGTTAATGATGAACACTTTGGTCAAAGGTTAAAAGCATTTGTACTTCTGGTAGAAAATGTTGATCTTACAGAAGAAGAACTTCGTGAGTGGTTACGCCCAAGTGTTGCTAGATTCCAATTACCAAAGGAAATTGAGTTTGTTGACAAAATGCCCTATTCTCCTTTAGGTAAGCTTGATAAAAAACAGCTCAAATAAAGAGGAACCGTAAATGAAATATTAAAGTTATAGGGATCTATCCTAAACAAGTAAAATAAAAAAACTGGCTACCTTAAAGCTGTCGAAGCCAGTTTACTTTTATATACAACATTTACTGAAAAATACGGTAGTTAGAGTGCCATTATTCTTTTGCAGTCGGTAGCCGGTTACAGCTATTTATCTTTTTTACCCTTCAAGTTGATAGAATGTTGCTGTAACTTTTGCTAAATGACGGTTTTTATCATCATGTAAATCGCATTCTACGAATTGTACCGTCTTTCCCTTTTTTATGAATGATGCAACTGCAATGATCTCTCCATCATTTGCAGTGCGGAAAAATTGTGTTTTTAACTCAAGAGAAACACTAGGGCTTCCAAAGGCTGCACATAAATGTCCCATTGCTGTATCAGCAATGTATGTAATGATCCCACCATGAAGAAACCCAACAGGGTTAAACTTAACCTCATCAACGGGGGCTGTAATACGAACCTTTTCTTCCTCTTCAAGATATTCAATATTAAAATCTAATAATGAATATAAAAATTGCTGACCTGTTCCATCGTTATGTACTTGTAAAGCTCGTTCAAACTTTTCTCGCAAACGTTCCTCACTCATTTCATTGACCCTCCCTTATATTGTCATTATAGCTTGAATCTGATGATGAGTGAGTATTCATTTTTTGGATTATCGTGACTTTTTGGATTATCGTGACTTTTTGGATTTGTCCGTGACTATTTGGATTTGTCCGTAACTTTTGGATTTGTTGATTAAAAAGTATTTCCCATGTACCCTGAATCAATTTCATAACTCAAAATAAGATGGGAAATCCCGAATAGTGAGCGTGAACTTCACTTCCAAAAAAAAAACGTACATTTAATGAAAAAATTTATAATATCAATAGTTTCATTGAGCAAAAAACGTAATTATGAAATTGTCTCACCCTGTAAAATAATTTAATAATGATGCATTCGCTTTCGCCCACTCGCTTTCACCTCAAGGCACAAGTGCGACATCCGTTTATGCTTCACTTCGATTGCATTCACGGTGTCTTCTTTGCACCTCATGGCACAAGTGCGACATCCGTTTATGCTTCACTTCGATTGCATTCACGGTGTCTTCTTTGCCGTGGGCAATGCCTCAGCTAAAAATGACTATCGTCATGTTGGATCAACGGGCTTTGCTATTCACACTGGAGTCTCGTGGACCTTGCTCAATCCTGTCAACACCTATTTTCATTAAACCATTGTTTGAAAAAATACATTCTCATGTAGATCCTATGAAAAAACCTCTAGACAAAAATGCGATCTCCCTTACGTTCGAAAACTCCCTTTGTATTTTAAAATCATAAAAAAGAGCCTACGAACGCTTCTGCAGCTCGCAAGCCCTTACGTCTTTTTATTTGAATACTTTAGGATGAAACTGTTTTCTAAATACTTCTCTTACCATATACGCAACCCCGTTTTGATCATTGGATCTTGTAATCCAATTTGCCATCGATTTTAATTCCTTTGAAGATTGCCCCATTACGACACCTAAGCCTGCTTGAGCAACCATCTCTGCATCATTATCATAAGATCCGATCGCTACCATTTCTTTTAAAGGAATACCAAGTTTTTTTCCTAGTACTTGTAACCCTCTAGCTTTTGAAACAGAAGCATCAGTGATATCTAAACTTCCATGTTCAGAAGAAGTAAGTCGAATGTCAGGAACAGCTTCTTCTAGCTCCTCCATTGCATCTTGCTGTTCTACTTCATTCCAAAAGTGTGCTCGTATTTTTGGTACAGTTAAAGGCTGATCGATTAAATGGTGGCTAGGTGAGTCAACAAAATTTACTGGGTAAAATAATGGATCCCCCATACCTACATTCATCCGAGCAATCAGCTGGCTCTTATGATGAACTTTATTTCCTACTGCGTATTTTTCGTGTAACAAACGGATATGACAATGGTAATTTTCTAATATATCAACGATTTGATACACTTTGCTCGATTCAATTCTACGTTCAAAAATCGGGTTTTCAGAGTCGTCAGCTACAAATGCTCCATCATGAGTAATTAAATAGTTATCATCAATTTTCAATGATTTTGCCACTTTTTTTGCAGACGGAAAAGCTCTGCCAGTTGCTAATGTTACATAAACACCCTTACTCTTTACAAACTCAATTGCTTCCTTTGTTTCTTTCCCTAGTCGATGATTCGACTTCAATAGGGTTCCATCGATGTCCAACGCTAATAAGCGGTATGCCATAGCTGCCTTCCCCCTTCAAAATTCCTTAGTGCGTTGGTAATACATATATGTCCCTTTGATGGTGATTAGAACTGAAGAAAAAAACTTGGCCCATTTTAATCACTGTTTTATAAAAAGGCTGTTTTCTAATAGATTGTTGTTTTATTGTGGAGTCAATAATGTTTGGATACTCTGAGGCCGACGCTTTCACCTCTAGGCACAAGCGCGACATCCGCTCTAGCTCCTCTTCGTTCGCTATCACGGTGTCTTCTTTGCACCTCTAAGCACAAGCGCGACATCCGCTCTAGCTTCTCTTCGTTCGCTATCACGGTGTCTTCTTTGCCTCTGTTATTCCAAGCGTTAAAAAAGCATCACTGTTTACGTAAACAGCCTATAAAAACTAGAGTTAGACTCATGTAATTGCTAATTATTTATGTAATAGCTATCGTTGTTTATGAAACTGATATATAGAAAAGCTACCTCTACTTCAGCGTATCCAATTAACCTATTCATCTTTTTGAAGGAATATTAGGATTAATTACCTTCCTCGCAACTTTCTGCTAAGTGACGTCACCCTTCACCTCGATTGATTACCTTCCTCAACTAACTAAGAAAAAAACAGCCACCATCAATGGTAGCTGCTTCATATTTTATCTAATTATTGTTCTTGCTGCTCGTCAACACCGTAAAGCTCTTCTAAAGGAGATGTTACGACTTTATTAAGTTCTCCAACTAGCTGGCTCATGCGTTGCTCTTGCTCCATAAGCTTTGAAATTGTTTCGTGCTGTTGAACAACTTCAAATTGCTTTTGAGCTTCTTGAATTTCTTCTTCTGTAATTTGAGCGCCTTGCATTTGCTTTTGTTGAAGTTCAATTTGAACTTGACGGAAGTTATCTAACATACGTTTTGCAACTTCATCATTGTTTACTTCGTTATGAAGGTCTCTTAATGTTGTAAATTCTTCGCTTTCTTTTAAGACACTCGCAAGCTCTTGTGCCTTATCGTATGGATTTGCCATAATAGAAAAATTCCTCCTTAGTATTATCCGCACTATCGAAGCGATTTTGGATCATTGTACATTTGTACATTCCATAAGCACGAACAGTTCTCCATTCGACTATAACATGATTATAATTGGAATTCACGTTATAACAAAGATTCATAATAGAAAGAAAATGAGTGTCCCTTGAATGAAACCAATGAGCCCACCAATAATTGCTCCTAAGACAGCAATCATCTTTAATTCCTTTTTTGCTATCATTAACAGCATGTCTTCTAGTTTCTTTAGTGGAAAATGGTTTACTTGTTTTTCGACAATATCACTAATTCCGAGCTGAGTGATAAGTTGGCGGACATATTTTTGTGCTATAAAACTTACTGACTCCATCACTTTCGGAACAAGAGACTTTGAGACAACTTCTTGATATTTATATGACCATTCATTTAACGGGCGCTCCCACTCATTGACTACTGGTGTTTCATGAATAATCATCGTCACAAGTTCATCTATATTTTCTTCTATTACATCCTTATTCATCATTTCCATCATTTTGTAACTTAATAATTTTTCATACTCATTTTTTATTAACCGATTGACAACAAGTTGCGTATTTTCATCACGAACCATCTTTTTTAGTTCGTTAGATAACCGTTCAGTAGCTGAAAAGCGAGATGCTACTTTACCTAACATGCCCCCGAAGCTTCCTTTCGTTTCAAAAAAGCGATCAAGCATCTTATTTAATGTCGCTTCTCCCTCTTTAGAATCTAAGAACTTCTCTGCTTGCATTAAAATCCGATCAGATAAAACCGGCAATTGTTCTTCAACCTTCATCTGCCAATCTTTAGGTATAACTGTTTTTAATGGTTCATGTTCATATTTTTCAACAAGCATCATTAGTTTGTTCTTTATCAGACGTTCATAAGATTCCGTTACTGATGTTGTTGACCAACGGTCTCCGGTATAAGGTGAAAGCCACTCATTTAACGTTCTTTCATCTTCTGTTACTGATTTTATTGAAGTAAGTATTTTGTTTTCCACTTCTTTTTCTAATGTTCCTTCGAGCAATTTACTTTCAATTCCCTCTGGAGTTACTAGATGATGCTCAACCATCTTTCCTAGCTGTTTTGCAATTTCATTTCTTCGCTTTGGTACTAAACCTGGTGTGAACGGGAGACGGTATGAACCAATATATAACGGCTTGTATGGCCTGAAGATCATCCGTATCGCTAGTACATTTGTTCCACCACCGATAAGTGCACCAATCAAAATCAAACTAAAAAACCAAACGATTTGTAATGTCATAACTACCACCTTTTAGCGAGGCATTTGCACAATTCATACTTTCCTTACATAAAATACGTTATCCGCACCTACCTAATTTATTATTGAAACAATATTTAAAATTGAATCGCGAGGGATTGCAATGTTTAGTTATCCATTTTATATACGTCTCATCGACTGCTCAAACACACTAAATGAATACGAAATCATGATCCCTCAAAAGGCTGCATCGATTTGGAACTTACGACTAAAGCAAAAGATGAATGTATCTTATCATTTTCATAGTAGTGAATGTACGATCTCTATTTCCGATAAAATGGTCGACCATACAATTCTCCTTTCTGAACAACTCGCTGAAAAATTACAATTGCCATTAGAACAACCCATTCAATGTTTTTACGATCAAGAAGCAAAAGTGTTCCATTTCGGACCCTCAATCGGGATGGTGATTGGTGAAGGCTTCCCTACCAATGAGCAAATATTTGGCACAATTACGTCCTATGCAACCGCAATGGCTAAAAAAGCATATGACTTGTATTTACCATTTTTCGTTTTTCCATTTCAAGACATACATGAACAAAAAGTTAATGGTTACCGGTTTGACGGAGAGCAATGGATTCAATGCAAATTGTTACTTCCACATGTCATATATAACCGGATCGGAAGACGTGACCAAGAGAACACTCAAAAAGCAACCAATTTCTTTAAAAAACTTAATGAACACAATATACCTTACTTTAATGAACGTTTTATAAACAAGTGGGAAGCATACACATTATTTCTGAAGGAGCCTACACTCGCCCCATTTTTACCTGAAACAACAAAAATTAAATCTAAAGATGACTTTTTTTCTCTGTTTGATAAATATGATAATTTTTACTTAAAACCGTCCTGGGGCAAAGAAGGAAACGGGATTATGTCAATGTCGAAAGAAGAATCAACCTATTGTTTACAGTTCCCGCTTTCCCAAGATAAACAAACAAAATTTTTCGAAACCGACAAACAAGTTTATGAATATTTGAAGTATAAGTTATCTAAGAGACAATATATCGCTCAACCTCGAATAAAAAGTATAAAGTACAATAATGCTTTTGTAGATTTCCGCGTACTATGTATGAAAGACCATGTTGGTGAATGGAAATGTTGCTCTGCTATTGCTCGTATCGGCAGTGAAAAAAATATCGTTACAAACTTGTCACAAGGTGGTACGCAACTAAAAGTCCTTGATGTCCTTCAAGACAATTTCAAAAAAGATCATGCACAACATATGGAACGGTTCTTACATGAACTTGCTATCCACGCTGCCAGTTCGTTTGATATTGTGACATTAGGTCATTACGGCGAGCTAGGATTCGACTTTATGGTTGATCAACAAGGTCACATCTATATTTTAGAAGTTAATATAAAACCGACAAAGGGAGAGCTTTTACAAGTGGATGACAGCCCTCTCCCATCTATTCGATATATATTAAACTATGCCTCATCTTTATCAAGCTTTGTATAATCACAAACGTTCAATAACGGAGGTTTTCGTGTGAAGACGTTAGGAATTTTACAATACACATTAAGTAAAGAATCAGAATACATTGATGAAGTAGCCCGAATTTGTGCATCTAAAGGAATCTGCGTTTATCAATTTACACCCTTTCATTGGAACCACATAAAGAATTCTATTCGAGGATTACGTTATAACATTGAAACAAACAAGTGGGAAAAAGCAACGTTTGAACTTCCGCAATATATTTATGACAGATGCTTTTATCCAGCGAATAAGCAGTTAAAACAAAGGTGTCACATTCAATTACAACGAATGAAAAAAAACGCGGTATTTTTAGGTGAAGGTTTTCCGAACAAATGGAAAGTTTATGAATGGTTAGCTGAAAATGACCATCTCTCCAATTACTTACCACCAACCGACTTGCTAACGAACAAAAGCTTTCTTTCTTATGTAAAAAAATACAAATCCGTTGCAATAAAGCCTATTTTTGGATCTGGAGGACAAGGTTTTTTCAAGATCACTTCTGAGGGAGATCGGACGCTTATCCAAAGCGGAGATCATACATTTTCTCAATTTTATGAAGGTTCTCTAGAAGATGTATTTCAAGATGTCGTAAAGAAAATATCTCACGAACCGTACCTCATCCAACCATTTTTATCGTTAACAAGAAATAACACCCCATTTGATTTACGTGTTGTTATGCAAAAAAGACAGAGTAACCAATGGCATTTCATTGGAATGGGGTACCGTTTCGGTAAAAAAGGCACTTTCACCTCAAATTTGCAATCTGGTGGAACAGTACGAAAGTCCATACCATTTAGAAAGTCCGAAGCTGTTCAGATTAAAAACACATTATCATACATCAAAAAAGAACTCCCTAAACAAATAAATAAACACCACGGTACCGTCTTTGAAATCGGCATTGATATAGGAATCGATGAAAATGGTGATATATGGATTTTAGAAGTCAACTCAAAGCCAGGTTATCAAACCGTATTGCAGCTCTCAACAGAAGTTAAAAAACATTATATATGTGAAGGTCCTTTAAGAGTAATTGAAAACGATAAGAAAAGGAACGAAGATCACCGCTCGATATTCCTAAAGGAGTGAATACATCATGTCACAGCCAGGTAGATTTGAAAGCATCATTGTTGATCAAAAAGAAAAAGGGGACGTCTTAACGATTTCTAGTGCATATAGAGAATTATGGGAAATCGAGGAAGGAACTTTTCAACATGTTGTTTTTGGATCCAGAGAAATACCATGTACCATTCATTACGATGAAACCTTGAAAGATAAACAACTTGTCGTTTCAAAGAGTGTCTCTGATTTTCTACTGTTACCTAAACAACGAACCTGTTTAACGATCATTTTTGATGAGGATAACAGATTATACCTTGGACCGATTATCGGAATTTTTACAGCAGGTTTTACAGGAAGTAACCTCCGCCCTGTTGGCGAAAGGTCTTTCCTTTTTGCTAAATATGCCAAAGCAGCACAGTTATCAGGGGCTATTGCAGTCATTTTTGGTGTGCATCATATTCATTGGGAAGAAGGTATAACCGAAGGGTGTATTTTCACAGAAAAAGGCTGGCAAACAGTCCGTGTTCCACTGCCAAATGTGATTTATGACCGGCTACCAAACCGAAAAACTGAAAGGCTTTCAGAATACCGTGCAGTTTCTAAGCGTTTAAAAGAGGAATACAACATTCCGATGTTTAACCCTGGTTTTTTTGACAAATGGGAAATCCATGAAAAGCTATCACTGAATGAAAAAGCAACCCCCTTTTTAGCGAAAACACTTGCATATCCTAAGAAGAAAGATATTCGTGAGTTTATAGAAAATTGCCACCACATTTATATGAAACCGAAAAATGGTAGTTTAGGAATGGGCATTCACCAAATCGTATTTAAACCTGATGAAGGCTTTTATTATTGCAGGTTCCGTGACCATGAAAAAAACCGTCTGCGCCGATATAGTTCAATCGATAGGTTATTGAAAACTCAATTTAAGGGTGGATTTGAACATTTTGTCGTTCAAGAAGGCATATCATTATTGGCGTATCAAAATAAACCGATCGATTTTCGTGTCCATACAAACAAAGATATCAACGGAAAATGGACGTTAAGTGCACTCGCAGCGAAAGTTGCTGGTCCAGGCAGTGTGACCACACATGTAAAGAGTGGTGGTCAAGTAAAGTCAGTAGCTGAGATTTGGGAAGACTTACAATTAAATAAAACGTTATTAAATGAGTTAAAAGAAGCTGCCTTGTTGCTTAGTGAATGCATTGACGAGGCGGTTGAAGGAAATGTAGGGGAAATCGGCTTTGATCTTGGTATAGACAAAAATGAAAAGATATGGATGTTCGAAGCGAACTCGAAACCAGGTAGAACGATTTTTTCTCACCCGAAATTAAGGTATGACGATCAACTTACGAGACGATTACCAATGGAATATGCAATTTATTTACACACAAAATCAATTGATTCGCAAATCGGAATGCCTGAATATATCGTAAACCAATAAATAAAATGTCTGTTCAATAAAGAAAAGGCGTACAAAGAGTTCGTTTTTATGACCATTCTCGAATTATCTAAAAAAGGAGCTTACTGTGAAAAACGTAGTGATATTAACTAGTTCAAAGCACGGAAAGCCATTTATAGGAGATGAACAATTTTACAAGAAGCTTATAACACAATTAAAAGACAGGAATGCTGAAGGGTATGTTTTTCCGTTTTCAATGCAAAACCGTGAACTTATTGCTTATAAATGGCAACCTGATACCTCAACCTGGTTAAAAACAACATGCCCTAAACCTTCTGTCGTTTATAATCGTTACCCTTATCGTGAACTTGAGAAAAATAAGCAAGTACAATCTTATTTAAAGTTTTTAGAAGAAGAAAATATCCCTTTTTTTAATTCATGCTTTTTTAGAAAAGAAAATGTTGCACAACTTTTACAGAAAAACCGTTATACAGCAGTTCATTTCCCTAATACGGTCCCGGTTACGAATGTAATCGCATTTAAGCACTTTTTAGATAAGTATTCTGAAGTTTTCATTAAAGATGTTCATGGGTCTCAAGGTAATGGTATTTGGAAAGTGACAAAACACCGTGACGATTGTTATACACTCGTTTCGCAGCGTAAAACATTTCATGACTTAAGCTTCAAAAAAATCATGTATCTCTTAACTCCGTTATTTAAGAAAAGGCAGTTAATATTACAAGAAGGTATTCCATTAAAACAGGTTGATGAATTTCGTTATGACTTCCGTATCTTAATGCATTTCGTAAAAAACAAATGGAGTCTCATTGGATTTGCTCCTCGAGTAGCAAAAAAGGATGGGTTAACAACGCACGTCCCTAAAGGAGGAAAACTCGTTTCAGTTAATGATGTCCCGTTTATACCACCTGAAAAAAAGATTAAAGAAATTGGTAGATCCATTGGAAAGCTACTGCAACAACGGTTCGGAAACGTGAATGAATTTTCATTTGACTTAGGCGTTGATGAAAGCAATCACCCTTGGATCTTCGACGTAAACAGTAAACCAATGGTATTTGATGAAGAACATATTCAAGAAAAATGCATTCGCTCCTTAGCCTACATGCTACTATCCACCACTAACGAAAAATAATTTCCCACCCTTTAAACCCCAAATAATTCCAGGTGCCTGGCACCTGGAATTATTTGGTGACACTTAAACCTATCTGAAATATATTTTAAAGCTTGTTTCTTTTCTTTTTGGTCCTCTTTTTGTATGATAAAATGAATGAGGATTCATTTTTATCATTTCGTTAAAGGGGGTTGCTTCGTGCTTACACACTTTCAGTATAAAGAGATAAAAAATAATATGGTTAATCAAGAGTGGCAGTTCTCTTTCTTTTATAAACAAAACCGTTTCGTCGGCCATTATTTTAAAGATGGGTCAATTCAATGGAAGCAACCAGGTGAAATATTACGTGAAGATAAGGAGTTTATTGAGTCTTGTGTTCACGACTTAATGCTCTATCACGTTTATGAAGACCATTAAAGGCTCACAACAAGTAACAACTAATCATCCATGGAATGGATATTTCCTTAAATATTGAACCAATCTAATTTTAAGGAGGGATCATTACATGGATAAAAAAGAGTCAAATTATGAAGGAAGAGATGAAGTGATGATGGATATTGACCGTATGACAAACGAAGGACTGGCGGGTGGTCAAGATCACGTCACATTTGGAAAACGACAAATCGAACAAGCTCAGGAGTTTTATAAAGAGGATGCACCTTATGTAGCACAGAAAAACCAAAAAGAAGAGTAAATCGATGAAGGCGCCTATATTAAACATGGCGTCTTTTTATATGTCTCAAACGCGATAAGTAGCTTGTATATTTCGTTTGCTTTATAATGGTTCAATAACAGACGAAAATCAACTGTCAATCAACATACATACCTATTTCATTCTGTTAATGAGTTGATTTTTAAAGGAGTTTCAATTTATGTTAAACAAATTAAAAAAGAACTTTACTCATGCGATTTTCGAAAAAAACGCAAAGGCCTCCCCTGCATCGAGACTTGTTTTACAAGATGAAAGTGGAGAGTCTATTTCTTTAGATAAGACAAAATTATCTTCTGATGAAATTCACCTATTACAAATGTTATTTGATGAACCGAAACGTCAAAAACATCAAACACCGCTTCATGAAAAATTATCATCATATTTATTTAACAATGAAGAAATTGATGAGCAGACACTCCATCAGCTTTCCTTCCCATACAGGCTGATTCACTTTCGTCTTAAAGGGAAGCTTGCAGATCAAGATGAATTTGAAGAAGCGATGCTTAACTTGTACCCTTCTACTGAGCTACTTTTATGGAAGAACAACTCAGAAGCAATCTTACTGCAAAAAATCGATGAAGAATTCGATGAAACAGAGAACAATCAAGAATCGATCATCGATACAATTACATCAGACTTTTTTGTTCAGTTAGTACTGTATACAGGTTCACCAATTCCTGACCACCATTTATTGCGCACTCGTTTTAAATGGGAAGAAGAAGCATTTGCTTACGCTCATCAAACCTCACCAACTAAAAAATCATTCGTTGAACAAGAGGTAATTCCTCATTTTATCGTTGGTGATTTAACTGATCATACAAAACAACATTTGTCCATGTTACTACACCCTGTCAAACAGGATCATGAATTATTAAATAGCATAAAAACATATTTAGAGTGTAATATGAATACTACCCTTGCAGCCAAGAAAATGTTCATGCACAGAAATTCCTTACAATACCGCGTAGATAAATTCATTGAAAAGACATCTATTGACATTAAGCGGTTCCCTAACGCCATCGCAGTTTACTTCATCTTAATTATGATCCAAAACGAAACAAGAGAAAATTAATATCTATAATCCTTTTAAACCTCCCCAAACTGTACATACCCATATATCCTCAGGCTACGGTTACCTGGGGATATATGGGTTTAAGGTTCTGTGTATGTAAAAACTTGTGGTCGTTTGCATATTGCACAAAACATTTCGTGGATTTTTGTGCACGCTTACAATAGCTTTGTAAACCCTTTCAAGATAGACTAAATATAGAAATTAATTATTATGATTTTATTAATTGGAGGTAATTACATGGCTGATATTACTTTTAAGAATTTGTACAAAATCTATGAAGGTGATGTACAAGCAGTTACAGATTTCAACTTAGATATTGAAGATAAAGAATTTATCGTTTTCGTCGGTCCATCTGGTTGTGGTAAATCTACAACACTTCGTATGGTTGCTGGACTTGAAGATATTTCAAAAGGTGAACTTTACATTGGAGACAACATAGTAAACGATGTTGCACCTAAAGACCGAGACATCGCGATGGTTTTCCAAAACTACGCACTTTACCCACACATGAACGTATATGAAAACATGGCATTCGGATTAAAGCTTCGTAAGTTCAAAAAAGAAGATATCGACAAGCGTGTTCGTGATGCCGCAAAAATTCTTGGCTTAACAGAAATGCTTGATCGTAAGCCAAAAGCAATGTCTGGTGGTCAGCGTCAACGTGTTGCACTAGGACGTGCGATTGTACGTAATCCAAAAGTATTCTTAATGGATGAGCCACTATCTAACTTAGATGCTAAATTACGTGTACAAATGCGTGCAGAAATTACAAAGCTTCACCAACGTCTACAAACAACAACAATTTACGTTACACACGACCAAACAGAAGCAATGACAATGGCGACACGTATTGTTGTTATGAAAGACGGACTTGTTCAGCAAGTGGGACGTCCAAAAGATATTTACGACTATCCAGAAAACGTCTTCGTTGGTGGTTTCATCGGGTCACCATCCATGAACTTCTTAACTGGAAAATTAGTAGACGGTTACTTCCAAATTGGTGACTTAAGCATTAAAGTTCCTGAAGGGAAAATGAAAACTATTGAAAAATACAATAACAAAGAAATCATCTTAGGAGTTCGTCCTGAAGATATTCATGATGAGCCAGTATTCTTAGATGCTGCTGAGAACTCTCAAATCGAAGCAAAAATTGACGTCGCTGAACTTATGGGTGCAGAAACATTCCTATACTCTAAAGTAGAAGGTCAAGACTTCATTGCTCGAGTTGACTCTCGTACAGATGTTCAAGGCGGCGATACAATGAAGGTAGCATTTGACATGAACAAAGCTCACTTCTTTGACCCTGAAACAGAATCAAGATTACGTTAGTTCCCCCTATACGAACATGTTCAGTAAGGGCAAGAACATACTCTTGAACAATCCTTATTGAACATGTTCTATATATTTATATACTTTGTGTTCCTTTTAGAGTCCCTTCTCATCAGAGGGGCTCTTTATTTACTTCTGCAACAAGATAAGTCGTTGTTTGTTCACATTGCTCACAAAATAAATAATGAGCACACTTATTTGAACGATAATCATCCTTAATGCCATTTTCTAATTTCATTAAATCTATAGATTCATACGCACTATAATCGTCATAGTACTCTGCCATTCTTCCTTTATCTGTTAAACGAGCGTAACAATTCGAACAATTCACCTTCAATTCTGTATACCCATTACAAACAGGACACATTGAGTTTTCCACCTTCACTCACCTACTTTTAAATAAATGATAAAATCATTTCACCTCACTACTCTCTTACCCTAGAAGAATCGCCCATACTCATTCAATGAAAAAGGAGATGGAGCTTGTCCATCCCCTTACAGCCATGTATTCATTTTCATTATTGTTGTTGACCACTGAATTGTTGCTCAGCCATTTGAACAAGACGCTTAGTGATCTCACCACCAACTGAACCGTTAGCACGAGATGTTGAATCTGGGCCAAGCTCTACACCAAACTCTTGCGCAATCTCATACTTCATTTGATCTAACGCTTGTTGTACTCCAGGTACTACTAATTGGTTTGAACTATTGTTGTTTGCCATGTTTATCACCTCCTGTTCTGTTGTAAGCATAGTATTATGTCATTCTCCAAGATCTATGTAAAAATAAAACTAAATATTTTCTAGCAAGTTTTGCTAATAAAATCTTGCCGATCTTAGATTCGTCATCATTAATGAATGAAAGAAAAACGCTAAAATATGTCGATTACTCCAGAGGTGATTGCTACTCGTTGGTCTTTTTTTCTCTTCAAACGCAATGGAAGTCAACACTATCACCATCACATATCCTAAAGTTTAAGTCTTTCACCTTCTACTCGTGAGCTACAGAATTCACTCATAGTGGCGCTCCTTCCCAGTACCATCCATTTACGTAACCCATGCTACTTCATTCATGTTCATCTAATTTATCCAAGATACCGTATAGCGCAAAATAGAAAAAGACGATATACCATATATGAAGCAGAAATTGAGGTTGTAGGAGAGTGTCCGTAGGTGCACTTTTACTTTACACAAAAAAAACTGTTTCATACTTCCCATTAACAGTAAAAAGCGAGCAATCACATGCTCGCTTTTTATAACCATTTATTTAATTAAGTTCATTCTTTAACGGTGCTCCTGTTACTGATTGAATATCTTCAAATGTAAAGTCACCTAAAACTTCTTTTAAAACAAGTCCATCATCCGTAACATCGATAACAGCTCGATCTGTAATAATACGATTTACTACACCCTTACCTGTCAGCGGTAAAGAGCACTCTTTTAAAATTTTTGAATCTCCATTTCGGTTAACATGTTCCATAATGATTACGACTTTTTTCGCTCCATGGACGAGATCCATTGCACCGCCCATACCTTTAATCATTTTCCCTGGAATCATCCAATTTGCCAAATCGCCATTTTCTGCAACTTCCATTGCCCCAAGTATGGCAACATCGATATGTCCACCACGAATCATCGCAAACGATTCAGCACTACTAAAGTAAGAAGCACCTTTTATGGCAGTAACTGTCTCTTTTCCTGCATTAATTAAGTCAGCATCTAATTCTTCTTCAGTTGGATATGGGCCGATCCCTAACAATCCGTTTTCAGACTGAAGAACAACCTCTTTATTATCCGAAATATAATTGGCAACCATCGTCGGCATTCCAATCCCTAAATTGACATAATCACCACCTTGTATTTCCTTTTCAGCTCTTCGGGCAATCTTTTCTCGCATTGCTTTACGATCAACACTCATTTCTTCCCCTCCTCTTTTACGACTGTGCTACCGTTTTTCGTTCAATTCGTTTTTCTTGTTCTCCAAGAATAAGCTTATTTACGTAAATGCTTGGGGTATGAATGTGTTCAGGATTTAAGTCGCCTGCTTCAACTAAATGCTCAACCTCTGCAACCGTCACTTTTCCAGCTGCTGCAATCATTGGGTTAAAGTTTTGCGCCGTTTTTCGATAAACTAAGTTCCCGTGTTTATCTCCTTTATAAGCACGTACTAAACTAAAATCAGCAGTAATGGCACGTTCTAGCAAATATTCTTTACCATCAAATGTACGCACTTCTTTTCCTTCTGCAATTTTTGTTCCGACTCCTGCAGGGGTATAAAATGCTGGGATCCCTGCTCCACCTGCTCGAATACGTTCTGCTAACGTACCTTGAGGAATTAACTCTACTTCAAGCTCTCCAGCTAAAACTTGACGTTCAAATTCTTTGTTTTCACCAACGTAGGAAGCCATAATTTTATCAATTTGTTTATTTTCTAGAAGTAAACCAAGACCCCAATCATCAACACCACAATTGTTTGAAATGATTGTTAAATTTTTGACGCCAGTACCTCTTAAACCTTTAATTAAATTTTCTGGGATACCGCATAGACCGAATCCGCCTACTAAAAGAGTTGCACCGTCTTTAATGTCTTTTACTGCATCTTCAAAAGATGTGTAAACCTCTTTCATTACGTTCCCCTCCTCATTTTTTACTTTGGCGCTGTTAAAGCTTAGTGTTGATTTCACAAAACACACTCGCTTGCACCTCTGGGCACAAGTGCGACATCCGTTCATGCTTCACTTCGCTTGCATTCACGGTGTCTTCTTTGCCGTGGCGAGGCTTCAGCTAGCATCCCGATGGATCTTCTGTCTCTTCCTCTGCCCGAAAAGAACTGTAGTGGCATCCGTCGAGACAAATCGTAGCATAATCGTGAAGTAAATGCTCTTAGCTCTTCCTTTCCCCGCCGGCGTCTCGTGATTTTCGAAAATCAACAATAAAGAATAACAGAACCTTACTGTAAAACAAACACGCAGTTATATCTTGATGGAATTAAGCCTAATTACCCTTTTGAGAGTTGTGGATTGTCGATCTTAGACTGGGTACACAGCATGTTTTCGATCAGTGAACACTTGATACTTAGAAGAGTAAAGATCAAAACGATTAACTAGTTCATCACGTAAGTCGTTAGCTTGAACGATGTCGTCAACGATTAATTCTGATGCAAGTCGATAAATATCAATATTTTCTTGATACTCTTTTCGCTTCTCTTGAATAAATGCTGGCCTTTCCTCTGGAGGGAGTGATTGAATTTTATTTGCATAAACTGCATTTACCGCTGCTTCTGGACCCATTACAGCAATTTGTGCTGAAGGAAGAGCAATACAGCAATCAGGTTCAAAAGCTGGGCCACTCATTGCATACAAACCAGCTCCGTATGCTTTACGAACAACGACAGAAATTTTTGGAACCGTTGCTTCAGACATCGCAGAGATCATTTTTGCCCCATGACGAATAATTCCAGCTCTTTCTACTTTTGTTCCAATCATAAAACCAGGTACATCTGCTAAGAATAAAAGTGGAATGTGATAAGCATCGCAAAGCGTAATAAACCTTGCTGCCTTATCTGCAGAATCATGGAACAGCACGCCACCTTTTTGGCGTGGTTGGTTCGCTATAATTCCAACACTTCGCCCGTCAATACGAGCAAAACCAGTAATTAGCTCTTTGGCAAAAAGCTCTTTCATTTCAAAGAAACTGTCTTCATCGACAAGCCCATGAATAAACTCATGCATATCAAATGGCGCATTTTGATTTTCTGGAATTAAATCCTCAAGTGTTTTTTCTAATTTTTTAGGTTCTTGTGTCTCTTTTTGTTCTGGTAAGTTTAAATAGTTAGATGGGAAGTAACTTAAGTATGATTTTGCTTTTTCAATCGCTTCTTCTTCACTCTCGACGAGTACATCACCGCACCCTGAGACAGAGCAATGCATACGGGCTCCGCCCATTTCTTCTAATGAAACTTTTTCACCGATGACCATCTCTGCCATTCGTGGCGACCCTAAGTACATAGAAGCATTTCCATCTACCATCATGACTACGTCACAAAACGCTGGAATATACGCGCCTCCTGCAGCAGATGGACCAAAAAGCAAACAAACTTGCGGGATTTTCCCTGAAAGTTTCACTTGATTGTAAAAAATTCGTCCTGCTCCTCTACGGCCAGGAAACATTTCAATTTGGTCTGTAATTCTTGCACCAGCAGAATCAACCAAATATAATAATGGCACTTCCATCTTCTCTGCCGTTTCTTGAATGCGAATGATTTTTTCAACCGTCCGTGACCCCCAGGATCCTGCTTTGACGGTAGAATCGTTGGCCATGACACAAACTGTCTTCCCTTGGACTTTCCCGATGGCTGTTATCACACCATCAGCTGGTAGCCCTTCCGCTTGGAAATTCGCGAATTTTCCGTCTTCTTTCCATTCACCATGATCAAAAAGGAGAGCAAGACGTTTACGAACAAACATTTTCCCCTTTTTTTCATTTGCTTCGTGATATTTTTCGGCTCCGCCTTTTTCAATCGTATCAACAATTTCATTCCAACGACTTTCCTGACTCATCGTCTCACCCTTTCAACCCATACTGTTACTCGCCTGTATAATTTGGCTTTCGTTTTTCTTTAAATGCTTGAAGACCTTCCAAACGATCTTTCGTAGGAATAATAACTTCGTAGGCTTTTTCTTCGATTGCAAGACCCGTTTTTAAATCGACTTCGGTCCCTTGGTTAATTGCAAATTTCGCTTGCTTTACTGCAATCGGACCATTACTTACAATAGTTGTTGCTAACTGGGTCGCTTCTTCAATAAGAAGTTTATAAGGGACAACTTTTAACACTAATCCCCAGTCAAAAGCTTTTTCTGCTGTAATTTTTTCGCCTGTATAAATAAGCTGTTTTGCGCGTTGCATGCCAATTTCACGTGGTAAACGTTGTGTTCCACCTGCACCTGGAATAATCCCTAATGTTGTCTCTGATAAACCAAACTTTGCATGCTCTGAAGCAATTCTTAAATCACATGCTAGTGCGAGTTCTAAGCCTCCACCGATTGCTGCTCCATTTAATGCAGCAATGACCGGAACTGGAATACTTTCAACTAGATTGACGGTCTCACGTATTTTGGCAACAGCTTGACGAACTTCTTTTTCGGACATTCCTTGCCGTTCACGTAAATCAGCGCCTGCACAAAATACTTTCTCCCCGTCACCACTAATAATGATGGCACGTATCTCTTTATCAAAAGTCCAATCTTTAAGTTGAATAATGATCTCATCTAGCATTGCTTGAGAAAGTGCATTTGCTGCGTCTTTTCTCTTCAACGTTAAATAGCCGATATAATTATCGACTGTCGCTTCGATCCATTCCATCATGACCAACCTTTCATTAACGCACTATTTGTAACTGGTGACTTGGCAAGCTTTTATTTAAAGCATTTTCAATATACTTTGCCGCTTCCATAAAACGCTCAAATTGAACATTTGTATCAATTCCCATTTCACCAAGCATATGAATTAAATCTTCACTTGCAACGTTCCCTGTTGCACCTTTTGCATAAGGACAACCTCCAAGACCCCCCAGTGCACTATCAAATGTCTTGATCCCTTTTTCTACGCCAACAAGCGTATTTGCAAGAGCCATTCCTCTCGTATCATGCAGATGCAGCGCTAGTTTATCAACAGGAAACTCTCGCAAAAGTTCATCTAATACATCATTCACTTGCTTAGGGTTTGCAACACCAATCGTATCTCCGAGCGAAACTTCGTAAACACCCATTTCCATAAGCTTATAAACGACTTTTTTCACTTCATCGACATCAACAGCGCCATCATACGGGCAACCAAATACGGTTGATACATAGCCGCGTACGTTTTTCTCTGCTTTTATTGCCCCATCAACTACTTCTTGCAGAACAGGGAACGTTTCTTCAATCGATTTATTAATATTCTTTCGGTTATGCGTATCACTAGCTGACATAAAAACAGATGCCTCATCAATTCCGACAGTTAAGGCTCGCTCCAGCCCTTTCATATTAGGAATCAATGCAGCGTAAGTAACATTTGGGTTCCGTTTTATTAACTTAGCTACTTCCGCTGCATCAGCTAACACTGGGATCCATTTCGGATGAACAAAAGAAGAGAATTCGATATAATCAAGACCTGTTTCACTCAATTTATTAATCCATTCAACTTTTATATGTGTCGGTACGGAAACTTTCTCATTTTGAAGTCCATCACGAGGGCCTACTTCCTTTATTTGCACCTTTTTTGGTAACTTCACAAGGAAACCTCCTATTAATCCTTTAACGTCATTAATACATCTTCTTCATTAACGAATCCGCCTTCTTCGACTTTTAATTCATCAACAATTCCTTCTACTTCTGCAGTAATCGGAATTTCCATTTTCATTGATTCTAAAATAACAACTTCTTGACCAACCTTCACTTCGTCTCCTGGTGTAACTTGAACTTTCCATACATTTCCTGCCATATTTGTTTTAATTTCTTTCATGATAGATGATCCTCCTCAAAGTTGTAATGACTTATTTTGAAGCAAGAATAAAGTATTCCTGAACAAAATTTGTCGTTGCTTTTCCTTCTTTAAAAACTGAATGACGAAGCGTATCTAAAAGCATTGGAATGTTTGTTTTAATTCCTTTTACTTCTGCTTGTTCTAAACAATGAATGAGCTTTTCAATCACATCGTCTCTTGATGTTCCTTTTCCAATGACTTTCCCGATCATTGGATCATAAAACGGGGATATTGTTGCTCCTTCTTCTACTCCAAAGTCATAACGAATCCCTTCTTGCTCTGGGAACTGCCACGTTTCAAGCTTTCCAGGTGAAGGGAAAAACGTTTTTGGATCTTCAGCATAAATACGTACTTCAATCGCGTGAACAGCTGTATCTCCTCGATCTAAAAACGTTGCAATTTCTTTTCCTAACGCCAAGTGAATTTGCCACTCGACTAAATCTAGTCCAGTTACTTCCTCTGTTACTGGGTGCTCTACTTGAAGACGTGTATTCATTTCAAGGAAATAAATATTTTCATTTTCATCGACTAAAAATTCGACAGTTCCAACATTCGTATAGCTGATCGCCTCACCTGCCTTAACCGCTGTATCAAATAACTTTTTACGTCCCTCATTTGATAAAAACGTTGAAGGAGCCTCTTCGACAATTTTTTGGTGCCTGCGTTGAATTGAGCAGTCCCTCTCCCCTAAACATACGACATTTCCTGACTCATCTCCTGCAATTTGTGCTTCAATATGCCTCGGATTTTCGATAAATTTTTCCAAATATACTTCCGCTGAGCCAAAAAATGTTTCCGCTTTTTTCATAACAGAAGGAAGAACTTTCATCATTTCTTTTTCATGGTCGACTTTTTGCATACCAATACCGCCGCCACCGGCTGCAGCTTTAAGCATGACTGGATAACCGATCTCCCTTGCTGCTTTTAATACGGTGCTTTCATCTGTATTCGATAATGTTTTTCCAGGAATCACTGGAACCTCTGCACGAACCATCGATTCACGGGCTTGAATTTTGTTCCCCATTTTTTCAATGACTCCAGATTTTGGCCCGATAAATGTAATCCCTGCATCTTCTGCTTTTTTCGCAAACTCTGTGTTTTCTGATAGAAAACCATACCCTGGGTGAACCGCATCAGCATTCATCGTTTTTGCAGCCTCTAGTACACGGTCCATATTTAAATAACTTTCATTCACACGCGAACCACCTAATAAAAATGATTCATCTGCCATCTTCACGTGTACGCTCTCTTTATCTGCTTCGGAATATACAGCAATTGTTTTGATCCCAAGTCGCTTACATGTTTTTATAATTCTTACGGCAATTTCGCCACGATTTGCAATTAAAATTTTGTTATACATATTCATTCCCCCTATCTTGGACAACCAATTTCTCTAGCAATAACCATACGTTGAACTTCTGATGTACCTTCTCCGATCTCTAAAAGCTTTGCATCACGTAAAAAACGTTCTACATGATATTCACGCATATACCCGTAACCACCGTGAATTTGAATCGCTTGGTTACAAGCTCTCATCGCTGCTTCTGAAGCAAAAAGCTTTGCATATGCTGCCTCTTTTTTAAATGGTTTTTCATTGTCTTTTAACCATGCAGCTTTATGAACCATATTGCGTGCTAACTCTAATTCCATCGCCATATCCGCTAACTTAAACTGAATCGCTTGGAAGCTTCCGATCGGCTTTCCGAACTGTTTTCGTTCCTTACTGTATTCAAGTGCTGCTTCGTAAGCCGCTTGACCGACACCAACTGCAAGAGCTGCAATCGAAATACGTCCACCATCAAGCGTATACAAAAATTGATTAAAGCCTTTATCTGGATCACCTAATATATTTTCCTTTGGTACTCTCACATCTTCTAACACTAATTCGGTCGTATTGGAGCCGCGTACCCCCATCTTTTCGTACTCACTACGAATCGTTAATCCTTTTGAATCAGTTGGTACGATAAATGCAGAAATTTTCTTCTTGCCACGATCATCTACGCCATTTACTGCAGTGACAATAACCGTACGTGCGTAACTTGTATTTGTAATCCAGCACTTTTCACCATTGATGACATATTCATCACCTTCAAGAACTGCTTTCGTTCTCGTTCCTCCTGCATCTGAACCAGCATTTGGCTCCGTTAACCCAAACGCTCCTAAACTTTCCCCTTTTGCAAGTGGAATGAGATGTTCTTTTTTCTGTTCTTCTGTTCCGAAATAATAAAGAGGTGATGCACCTAAGGAAACAGCAGCTGCATAGCTAAGCCCTGTGCTTCCACATGCTTTCCCAATTTCTTCAACAGCTAGAATATAAGAGATTGTATCTCCGCCAGACCCACCATATTCTTCTGGGAATGGAATACCCAATAGTCCAAGTTCACCCATTTTATTAAAGTTTTCAATTGGGAACCTTTCTGTACGATCGACTTCTTCTGCAATTGGTTTTACTTCTTTCTGCGCAAAATCCCTTACCATATCCCGTATCATGATTTGTTCTTTCGTTAATGAAAAATTCATGAATCCCTCTCCTCCATTTCATGTAAAGGCTTACATTTTTGTTTTTTAAAAAGGCTATTTTCACATATGATGTTGTTTTTTATAATTTCGAAGAAGTGCAAGGCGGCGACTCCAGCGGGAACAGCGCGAGCCGAAAATCACCCAAAATGAACATGGTGAATTTTGGGAAGTTGAGGCCGTGCCCGCGGAAAGCGTCCGCCTGGAACGTATTCGAGAGCTAAATTTTTATCACTATCTTTTAGAAAATAGCCTTTTAAAAGAGAAATCATACTGACTGAGCAATCGTTCAGATTTCTCTCAAATAATTAAGTCTATTATAAATAACATTTTCTGAATTGACAATCAATTTATAATATTATAAATTATGTGAATAGATGAACACCCCTTCTAATACATTGACATGATTGGAAGGGGTGCACATTTAATTAGTTAAAAAATTATACAAATTGAAACATCCGTTCAATTGCAACTTTTGCATCTTTTGCAATCTCTTCATTTACTGAAATCGTATTATTTACTTCGCCATTTGCGATACAATCTAATGCCCAGACAAAGTGAGGTAAATCTATACGGTTCATCGTTAAACAAGGACACATTTCTTTATTTAACGAAACAATATCTTTGTCAGGGTGATTTTTAATAAGACGGTTTACTAAGTTCATCTCTGTTCCAATCGCCCACTTACTTCCTGACGGTGCGTTTTCTATCGTTTCAATAATCTTCTTCGTTGATCCTGAATCATCTGACTTCTGGACAACTTCCCACGTACATTCTGGGTGAACAATAATTTTTCGGTCTGGTTCATTCTCGCGCAGTTCAGCAATATGTTCTGTTCTAAAGTTTTCATGTACGGAGCAATGTCCACGCCATAAAATCATTTTTGTATCCTCAACTGTATTGTTTTCATCTGCAATTAACTCGTTTTTTATTGGGTCCCAAACGGTCATTTCATGTAGAGGTATCCCTAAGTCATAACCAGTATTTCTCCCTAAATGCTGGTCTGGTAAAAATAGAACACGTTTTTTTTGTTCATAGGCCCATTCAAGCATTTTTCTAGCATTGGAAGAGGTTAACGTTGCACCGCCATGTCTACCGACAAAAGCTTTGATATCAGCTGTGGAATTCACATAGGTCATCGGTACAATCGTATCTCCATAAATCGCCGTTAATTCTTCCCACGCTTTTTCGGTTTGCTTTAAGTTCGCCATATCTGCCATTGAACAACCTGCTCGCATATCTGGTAGCACGACCGTTTGATCATTACCTGTCAAAATATCTGCCGTTTCTGCCATAAAATGAACCCCACAGAAGACAACATACTTTGCTTCTTGATTTTGTGCAGAAACGATCGCTAATTGCAACGAATCGCCTGTAGCATCAGCAAATTGAATGACTTCTTCTTTTTGGTAATGGTGGCCTGGAATAAATAACTGATCACCTAATTCCAATTTCAATTGAACCGCTTTATCTTGCAACTCATCATTTGTCATTTCTTTATATTTATTTGGCAACGTTTTTTCTTGAAGATCAAATAAGCTCATGCTCATTACTCTCCACCCCTAACATCTAAGCTAATATCGATTGATTTTACTGAATGAGTTAGTGCTCCCATCGATAGAAAATCGACACCACTTTCGCCATAATTCTTTATTTCATTTAACGTAATCCCACCAGAAACTTCTGTCATGATATGATCAGGTACGTAAGCCATCCATTCTTTTGTTTGTTCAGGTGAACAATTGTCAAACATAATCACATCGACTCCTGCTCTGACGGCCTCTTTTACTTGTTCAACATTTTCTGTTTCAACCTCAATTTTCACCATATGTCCTGCTTTTTCACGTGCTTTTTCTACCGCATTTGTTATCGAGCCACACCGAGCAATATGATTATCTTTTATTAAAATGCCATCATCAAGACGAAGGCGATGGTTAAAGCCACCTCCACATTCAACAGCATGCTTTTCTAGCATCCTTAATCCAGGTGTCGTTTTTCGCGTATCACAAACTTTTGTCTTTGATTCAATTAATTGTTCACTAGCTTTTCTAGTTAACGTTGCGACCCCACTCATTCGTTGTACTAAGTTTAAGAGAACGCGTTCAGAAGTTAATAAGTCACTGATCGGACCTTGCACAACAGCTAATACATCTCCTTCGACGAATTCCTCGCCATCTCTTTTTTCAACGTTCACCGAAATTTCCGAATTAATGAGTGCGTACCCTTCAGTTAATATTGCTTTACCACAAAAAACACCAGGTTGTTTTGCAAGAAATTGAACCTCTCCTACTTCATCGTCAAAAATACATGCTGAAGTTCGGTCACCAAAACCGATGTCTTCTTTAAAAAAACTTTTCAACTGATCATGAAGTAACCATTTGTTGATCATTTGTTTTCCATCCCTTCGTCCGTTTTGCCCGCAACGATTCTCCTTCATGAATAAGCTGGGCATTTCTCCACTTTTTTTGCCTCTGTGGAAAATCTACTCGAAAGTGAGCACCACGGCTTTCGGTCCGCTCCATGGCAGACCGTGCTATTAACCAAGCTGTCGTAATCATTGTTGCTCTTTCGATTGTTTCAATTTTCCAATTTAGCCATGAAGCATCTTTCCATTGTTGTAAACCTGTATTTTCTAACCATGTTAAAAAACCTTGTAACGTCGCACTCGTTCTTGTGACTCCTAAAGCGTTAGAAACGTACTGTCTAATGTCTTCCTTCGCTGGTAAATCTGGTTCTTTTCCAAGTTTCATAGTTTGATGAGTCTCTTTTGTCTTACACGCCACCTCCGAAGATCGCCGTAAAATATCTTCAGCCACTTGTGTTCCAAATACAACTGTCTCAAGTAAAGAGTTACTTGCTAGTCGGTTGGTTCCATGTACACCTGTGCGAGCGACTTCTCCGACAGCATAAAGTCTTTCAATGGACGTCCGACCGTATATATCAGTCACAACACCTCCCATATGAAAGTGTGCCCCTGTCGTAACAGGAATTCTACCTTTTTTCAGGTCAATTCCGGCTTCCTCACACATCTTTGAAATATGTGGGAAACGTTCTTTAAATTTCGGAATTCGAGTAATATCTAAATAGTTCTTTTTTTGTAAACGTTCATTTTCATGAATGGCACGTGCTACAACATCTCTTGGGGCGAGGTCACCATAAGGGTGGAGGTTTTCCATCGTAATGTTTCCCGCTTCGTCAACAAGTCGCGCACCTTCCCCACGGAGTGCTTCGGAGGCTAATCCAATAACCTTTCCATTTTTATGAATCACTGTAGGGTGAAATTGTAAAAACTCTAAATCAGATAGCGTTGCTCCGGCACGGTAAGCCATCGTCAGCCCTGAACCAATCAAATTTGGATCATTGGATGTATGTTGAAAAATCCCTCCACATCCACCTGTCGCTATAACGATTGCTTCAGCAAAGTATGTGTTTGTATTTCCATCAGCTTTTTTCGTGACGACTCCATCACACACACCATCTGTAACTTGAAGGTCAATGACTTGTTCTTTTATGACTTCGACATTCTTTGGAAGTAACCGCTGTAGAAAGTTCATACACCTCATCCCAGTCTGATCTCCACCAGCATGCAGAATTCTTCGTGAGTTGTGAGCACCTTCCATTCCTAAAGAAAGGTGACCACGGTGATCACGATCAAATTCCATCCCCATTTCCATCCAATTTCTAAGAAGTGCTGGTCCTTTCTCTACCATTAACATCGTAGCTTCAAGATTGTGGTGGTAGCCCCCAGCTTTTAACGTATCTTCATAATGGTTTGAGGGATAGTCGGTATGATCAATTGCAACTGCAATCCCACCTTGGGCTCTCCAAGAATTACCATCACCAATCCCATTCTTTGAGAACAATTTCACATTCTTTTCGTTACAAAGTTTCAATGCCGTGACAAGCGCCGCCATTCCCGTACCAATAATTATGACACTGTCGTGACCCATTTTACATCTTCCCTTTACATGTGTCTTGACACCTATATTTACATAAAATTAAACTAATGACAAGACATTTATGAGCGGAGGAAGAAAAAATGATATATTTAGATCACGCGGCAACAACCCCAATGTCAAAAAAAGCAATGGATACCTACATAAAAGCAAATGAAGATTTCTTTGCAAATACGAGCAGTCTCCATGAAGCTGGGGAAAAATCAAGTATGCTCGTAAAACGATGTCGCGAATCACTTGCAAACCTCTTGCACGCAAAACCATCAGAGATTTTCTTTACTAGTGGCGGAACGGAATCAAACCAACGTTTGTTAAAAACACTTTACTATACGAATAAACATAAAGGGAATCATGTCATAACGACACGTGTTGAACACCCTTCGGTTCATTCCTATTTCCAAATATTAGAAGAACAAGGGGTTGAAGTCACTTACTTGAATGTTGATCAATATGGTCAAATTTCATTAGAGGAATTAAAAGGTGCGATACGTCCCGACACCATTCTTGCATCGATTCAGCATATAAATTCAGAAATCGGAACAATCCAACCGCTCGAAAAAATTGGTCAACTGTTAAATGAGCACGACATTTTATTTCATAGTGACTGTGTTCAGTCGTTTGGAAAAGTACCAATTGATGTGAATAAACTACACCTTGATGCCCTATCTATTTCTAGTCATAAAATTTATGGTCCGAAAGGAGTCGGTGCTGTTTTTTTACGAGAAGAAGTTAAGTGGAATTCTGTTGACCCTTTAACGACTCACGAAAATGGCTTTCGACCTGGTACTGTAAATACACCTGGGATTGCTGCATTTGTGGCAGCATCGATTGACATGAATGAACGTATGTCAGAAAATGAAGCGTATATAAAAAATCTTAGAAGTTTGCTTTTAGAAGAATTATCGCCACTCGGAGAACTTATTCAAATCGAAGGTCACACAAAAGAGCAAAGTCCATACATTATCGGTTTAAATATTTACGGACTTGAAGGTCAATACATCATGCTAACATTAGATCGTTATAATATATGTATTTCAACGGGCAGCGCTTGCCAAGTTGGAAAACAAACACCATCTGAAACAATGCAAGCATTAAAGAAAACAGATCAAGAAGCACGCCGTTTTTTCCGCATATCTCTTGGGATTCACAATACAAAAGGTGATATCATAAAAACAGCAAAAATCATTCGAACATGTTGGGAACAAAAGGAGGGAATAAACCATGTCTGATAAGAAAAAATGGCTCGGTGAAGAACGACGTAAAAAGGTGCTATCACTATTAAAAGAACGCACATACCCACAACCTGGCAGTGCACTCGGTGAAGAATTAAATGTAAGTCGACAAGTGATTGTACAAGACATCTCGTTATTAAAAGCAAAAAACATCCCAATTATGGCTACAAATAGAGGGTACGTTCTCGCTGATGAAGATGAATCAACGATGCCTTATCAAAGACTTGTCGTCTGCTCACACGCACCAGAAGAGACGAAAGACGAGCTATTCCTCCTTGTCGATCAAGGTGTAATAGTGAAAGATGTAAAAATTGAACACCCTATATATGGTGATATTACTGCATCCGTGATGGTGAGTAATCGAAAAGAAGTACAGCAATTTATTGATAATATTAAACAGACTGGCGCTTCCTACCTATCCGAGTTAACTAACGGGTTACACTTACATACGTTAGAGGCAAAATCTGAACAAGATTTAGAAGATGGGATCAAAGCATTAAGAGAACACGGATATTTAGTCGAAGACGACGCCAAAAGTTAAACATCACCCATTTGTCTCAATGAATCATAGTAATTGAAGAGAATCATGCACATATTATTTCACGTTGCAAGTAACTCCATATAAAGCGCGTATACAAACCGAAAAAGGTGTCGTGACACAACCGTCACCGACACCCTTTTGGTTTATAGCAAACTATTCATTTACCAAAATGTTAATATATCTAAAATCCCTATTAAAATCATGATTACCCCCGCTGTTCGCTGAACGATCAAACCAATTTTTCGTCCTTTTTTCATCACCTTGCCGCTCAACCCTAAATACCAGATGATAAAAATAACTGCTAAAAATGGGATCGATGTCCCAATTGCAAACAAACTTGGCATAACGAAACCGTAAGAAGTTGTTAATGTCATCGGCATTAATAAAACGAAAAACAAAATAAACATCGTTGGGCAAAATCCAAGTGAAAAACTAAAACCAAGCATAAAAGCGCCCCATTTTCCTTTGCGCTCCTTCTTATCTTTCGTTTTCCATAAATTTAACGTCCAACGCATTTTAAATAGCCCTAACATATAAAGTCCGATTACGATTAAAATGGGACCAAGTAGTTTTCTCATCGGCTCGAAAAACAACGGAAGCTGCTGTTGAAACTCCTGCCCTAAAAGGTAAACGATTAGTCCTAAACCTGAAAATGCTACAATCTTTCCAACAACAAAATATATTGTATCTGTCCACGATATGCCACGGTTTACGGACTTTGTACCGTACAACGTGATTGCGCTTATATTTCCAGAAAACTGACAAGGTGCTAATGCTCCGACAATCCCTAATAAAAACGCAAACAAAATTGGGATTGTTTCTGCACTTTGTGCCGCATTCATAAACGGCTCTCTTAAAAATGCACTAATTTGGTCTACATATTGAAACATAAACATAGCTCCTATAAACTCATAATGTACGTTCGTTTCCATTTTAGCAAAACTTCTATCTTTAATTGTGAAGATTTTGTGTATATATTTCTACCAATGATATCTTAGCAACTCTACGAAAAGAGGGGTATAGATGAATATTCTTATTTTAGGTGCATCCGGCCGCGTCGGTACGGAACTCGCCAAGTTAGCTTTACAAGACGGTCATATTGTGACAGCTCTTGTACGTAATCGTGTCAAATTACATATTCCAGAGCAAGACAACCTTCGCATCCATACCGGAAATGTACTTGAAGGAGATTCTTTAACTAAAGCATTAACCAGGCAAGACGTTGTTTTTAGTACCCTCTCTACTGATAAAAATGACGTATTGTCTCGCTCCATCCCAATGATTATTAATGAAATGGAACGTTTAGGTATAGAGCGATTGATCACAATCGGAACAGCTGGCATTTTACAAGCACGCTCAGAACCACACTTGTATCGTTTTCAATCTAACGAATCAAAACGTAAAAGTACAACAGCAGCCGAAGATCATTTGCATGCATTTGAAGCGTTAAAACGGTCACCTATAAATTGGACAGTCTTTTGTCCGACCTATTTACCTGATGGTGAAGCAACTGGAAACATCCGTTATGAACTTGACGTTTTACCGGAGGATGGTTTTCGTATCACAGTCGGTGATACTGCATTGTTTACGTACGAGAACTGGGATCGATCTGAGTTCTTTAGACGTCGCGTTGGGTTAGCGGAGTGATTTGATTGTCAAGGTATTTGTTTTGTACCTGGTGGTTTTGTACCTGGTATTTCGGTGCCAGGCACCAACCAACATAACCCCGGAACTACCATAGCTCCGGGGGTTATTCAAATTAGCTTACTGATTTACTTGAGCCAGACTGAAGCTGGTACATGTGATAATACCTGGCCGTTTCCACCATTAAACTTTCGTGATTGCCTTGTTCAACGATTCTACCTTTTTCAAGGACAATAATTTGATTAGCATTGCGAATCGTTGACAGTCGGTGTGCGATGACCAATGTTGTACGCCCTTCCTTTACAACGTCGAGCGCTTTTTGAATGAGCTCTTCTGTTTCTGTATCAATATTTGCGGTTGCTTCATCCAAAATTAGAATTGGCGGGTCAAATACGAGCGCGCGAGCAAACGAAATAAGCTGGCGTTGCCCGGCTGAAAGGGTGCTTCCTTTTTCTTTCACTTCTTCATCGATGCCATTTGGAAGTGACCGAATGAAGTCACCTGCACCTACCTTTTCAAGAGCATCGATCACTTGATCACGACTGATTTTTGGATCATTCATACTTACGTTTGTCGCAATGGTACCAGTGAATAGGAATGGATCTTGCAATACAATCGCCATATGCTCACGGAGTGCTTGTTTTGTCATCGAATAAATATCCTGACCATCGATCGATATCTTTCCTTTTTGGTGATCATAAAAACGGAATAAAATGTTCATGATCGAACTTTTTCCTGAACCAGTATGACCGACGAAGGCGACGGTTTCTCCTTGTTTTGCTTGAAAACAGATGTTGTTTAAGACGTACTCATCGTTTTCATAAGCAAAAGATACGTTGTCAAATTCGATGTTTCCTTTAAAACGAGGAACTTGCCCACCAGTTACTGCCACCCCAGGCTCATCAATGAGTTTAAAGACACGCTCTCCAGCAATTCGAGACTCTTCTAATTGAGCGAGTTGATTGACGATCCCATTTATCGGCTCAAACAGTCGGTTAATATAGTCGACAAACGCATATAAAACACCTAGTGTGACAACGGTCCCGACACCTAATGCCCCACCACCAAAATACCAAATCAAACCAACGAAAACAACGTTTCGTAACAAGTTTAATAGATTAAATGACGTCATCGAATTTAACGCCAACAATTTATTATTAAACGTAAAATGCTCCGCGTTTACTCCTTCAAATTCATTACGAACTTCTTTTTCTCGACCAAACGCTTGAATCACTGGCATTCCAGAGATACTCTCATTAATCTTTCCGTTAATATCACTTAAACGTTCGCGAATGACGCGATTATACTTTGCAGCAAATTTACGGTAAAGAATCATCCAAATAATGATAATTGGAATAATTAAAAGTGTGTACATTGCAAGCGTCGAATCTAACAGGAATAGCGCAATGAAAATCCCAACCATATAGATCATACTTGTAAAAAATGTCGCTAACACTTTTACATACAGTTCACGAATTGCTTCTGTGTCGTTTGTGATCCTCGAAACAATTTTCCCTGTTGGAAGTCGATCAAAATATTGAATCGGTAATTCGTGAACTTTTGCAAAGACATCTTCACGCATTTTTTTAATGATTTGATTTGCTGATGTTTGTAGCATAAAGCTTTGATGATAATGGAAAAATGCAGAGATGACGATGAGTATAAAGTATCCACCCATGAGCATTAATAAGTATGGGATTTCGGGTTGGAAAAATGCGTATACTTCTGATCTAGATAACGGCACTGCATTGTATGTTACTGTTTCATCGCCATGTTCGATTGTCAGTAATCCACTTTCATAGGACCGACTGCCATCCATTGCAATCGGCTCTTCAACAAAATAATACGTTAAGCCAATTTGCAGTAGTTGGACTTGATTTTTCCCATCTAAATTCCCTTCATAACGGTCGGTTCGAATGAACTCCCGACCGTTATAGACGGTTTCCCCTTGTTCCATTTCCACCCACGGCTGTTCGACACCGAGAATATGGTTATCGATCATCGTTTTTGCGATAAATGGTCCCGTTAGTTCTGCGGCTGCAGCGATCGCGAGTAAACAAAGGGCAAAAATGATTTTCTTTTTAAATTGAAGGGCGTAGCGAAAAAGTCGTTTCCCTACATCTTTCATTTCGCATACACCTCCTCTGGCTGTTCTTCATTCATTTGTTGTTTCGTATATTGCAGAGCGTACCAACCTTGCGCTTTCATTAGCTCGTCATGAGTACCTTGTTCAGTAATTAAACCGTTTTCTAAGACGAGAATGATGTCGGCATGGCGAACGGCTGATAATCTGTGAGCTGCGATAAACGTTGTTTTCCCGTGACGTTCTTTACGAATGTTTGAAACGATCGCTTCTTCAGTTTTTGCATCAACTGCAGATAGGGCATCGTCTAACAATAAAATATCTGGGTCTTTAATAAGTGCTCGCGCAATCGAAATACGCTGCTTTTGACCTCCTGATAACGAAACACCTTTTTCACCGACGAGTGTTTCAATTCCATTAGAAAACGTTTCAATCTCTGCAGTAATGGACGCTTGATCCATCACTTTCTTCAGCTCATTTTCAGTTGCAGTTGGTTTACCAAATAAAACATTTTCGCGAATTGTTTTTGAAAATAAAAATTGATCTTGTGGTACATAGCCGATCCAACTCTTTAGTTGAGATAAGTCGATTTGTTCAATTGGTACTCCTGAAATAAACATGTTCATGTTCGTAATCGGGTATTCGCGTAAAATTTGTTTAAACAAAGTTGTTTTTCCCGCTCCAGTTTTCCCAACTACGCCAACTGTTGCGCCTTTCGGTACGTTGACATGAACATTTGTTAAGGCTTGTGACTCTGAAGACGGATACGTAAAGTTTAACTTTGAAAAATAAATGTCCTCAGGTTTTTCAATTGTTTTTACTACACTCGTATTTTTCACGTCAGGTTCATAGGAAAATGTCTTGTTCAATCGATCCATCGAGGCGTTCCCACGTTGCATAATGTTCATCAATTCCCCGAAAGCAAACATCGGCCATATAAGCATTCCTAAATAAATGTTAAATGAGACGAGCTGCCCTAATGTGATTTCGTTACGAAAAACGAGAAACGCACCGTAACCGAGTCCGATCATATAGCTTAATCCAACAAGGATCTTAATTGTCGGTTCAAATAAGGCATCGATTTTTGCTACAGCAATGTTTTTTTGTAACACATCGTCTGTTTGTTTTGAAAAACGATGTTGATCATCTTTTTCTTTTACAAAAGCTCGCACAACGCGCACTCCTGAAATCGACTCTAGCACTTGATCATTCAAGTCTCCAAATGCCGATTGTGCTTTCATAAAGCGTTCGTGAATGATTTTTCCGTATCGACTCATTAGCCACGCCATAATTGGTAGTGGTAAAAATGCCGCAAGTGTCAACTTCCAGCTCACTAAAAACGTCATCATAAACAAAATGATAATGAGAAAAATCGTCGAATCTATTAGCGTTAGCACGCCAAAGCCTGTCGTTAAAGAGATTGCTTTCACATCATTTGTCGCTTTTGCCATCAAGTCTCCGGTTTTATTTTTCTCATAAAACGTTGGCGTCATTTTCGTTAAATGCTTCATATAGCGCGAACGTAACGTCCGCTCCATAATAAACGCTCCGCCAAATAATTGGCGCATCCAAACATATGTCATGAAGTAAATGACGATCATGAGAACGCCTAACACTGTGACGTAAAAGGTCAGTCGTTCCCTCGTAAATTGCCCTTGATGCACTTCATCGATGACCATCCCTAACAACCTAGGAGGCATTACTTCTAAAAAACTTACAACGAATAAAATACTTATCGCGATGGTGTATCGTTTCCAATGTCGTTTAAAAAACCAAGATAATTTCCCTAAAACAGAAAACATATAAAGATCACTTCCCTATTCAGTTTTTCTTCTTTACTATCCGCCGCCTGTCGTTTCCTCCTCTGTCTTACGCCTGTTACGAATAAACACTTGAATTGTCATCAAAATCCCTCCATTAAGTTTTTTCTATGTCAACGGCAGCTGCCGAAAACAACAAGTAATCAAAAGGATGTTATTTGCTATTCTTAATCATGTAGCTTCGATTGATTTTTAAAGGCCCTTTTCTAAAAGGTTTTTCCAGCGATTACTCGACACAGGAAAAGAGTGTTGTTTTTATGAATTGATAAAATTTGAATGTGTGAGCGATAGGCGACGACACCAGCGACGAGCATCAGCTTCACGAGTAAGCTTCGAGTTGTCTCGACGGATGCACTTCAAAGCATTGCTTGTAGAGGAAGAGACAGGAACTTCCAAGGTGAGCTGAAGCCGTGCCCGCGGCAAAGAAGACACCGTGAATGCGAACGAAGTGAAGCAAGAGCGGATGTCGCACTTGTGCCCCGAGGTGCAAAGAAGACACCGTGAATGCGAACGAAGTGATGAATGAACGGATGTCGCACTTGTACCTTTAGGTGTAAGCGTCCGCCGTTAGCGAACACAAGTAAAAACACATGTTTACGAATACAGTCTTTTCAAAAAAACAAAAAAACACACGAGCATGGTGCTCATGTGTCTTTAAACATTGAATCGCTCGGTCATAAAAAATAACGACAAAACGACAAAACCAATATAAAAAGACGTACACCATACGTATCACGCATGACATACGTCTACCATTACACAAATAAATAAGGAGGCTACATGTCACAGCATGATTTTTGAATTGTAAAGTTGTGCTTCCGTGGTTGTTGTTTCATGAAAATCATGCTGATCCCTCCTCACATATAAATTTTGGAAATTCTAAAAACGATCATAACACTATTAACAATATTCAGTCAACTACTTCCGTAAAATTTTTCCACCTTTTTTTTCTCGCGCATGTAATATGAACATTACGTGGCAAAACAATGAAAGCCCCTCCTATATTGACAAAATCGTATATGATTTAAGGGAACATTTTCATCAATGATGAAACCTTTTCATGCTTTTGTCTGTTTAATAAGTGAAAGGAGGCCGGAAAGCATGAACGAAACAACTGAAAAAATGTGGATCCGTGATGCTCTCAAAGGCGATGACGAAGCTTTTCGAGGTTTGATTGATGCATACTATGCAACAGTTGAACGATTTGCTAGACAAATAGGTGTTCGAGAAGAAGATTTACAAGATGTCACCCAAGAAGTTTTTATAAAAGTCTACCGGTTTTTAGATAAATACTCTCGTGGGAAATTTTCAACGTGGCTTTATAGTGTCACCTTAAATGTTTCGAAAGATTTTTTCAAAAAAAATAAACGAGAGAAACAAAAACTAAAAAAAACAATCCAAAATCATCCGCCACAATTTTATGAGGAGAACTTAGATTTATCGGAAGACGCACAAATCTTACACGATACTCTCCAACTAATGGATGAAAAATATCGAATTCCGATCGTACTGTTTTATTTTCACGAGGCATCGATTCAAGAAATTGCCGCGATTATGAGCATGAGAGAATCAACGATAAAAACAAGACTAAAACGTGGGAAAGAGCGACTGCGCAAACAGTTAGAGGAAGGAGGACATTTCCATGAGTCACGAGCGTTTTAATAAAGGGATGGATGAATTAAAAAAGAAATACAATGAATCACCAAGTAATACATCGTCTAATGAGATTTTCCAAGCTGTCAAAGAGGAAAAACAAAAGAAAAAGAGATTTCGATCTTGGCCAGCTGTTGCTGCTTCAATCGCAGCACTATTTATCGGAGCAGTATTAACTGGATCATTATTTACAACAGAAGAAATTAGCCAAGATCCTGGCAATGACTCTGGCAGTCGAACTGGAGACTTGCTAGAGGATGAGCAAAACGAAAATACGGATACACCAGATCAGACCAGTGATGATGAAAAAGAACCTACAGCAAATGAAGAAGGTACAGAAGACGCTTCAAATAAAACTGATGAGCATGCCTCAGACGTTCAGCATCGTGAAAAAACTGTTGTTAGGTCTGTTTATCCTGAGGGACAAGAAGATCAATATACGTTCAACTTACATGTCAGTGAAAACCTTCGTTTTTCAACGTATATTGAAGAGAAGATGATTTATGTAGAAGAATTAACAGAAGACGGTGCAGTTGAAACGTTCTATCCTGACTTTGCTGGTTCGGGTGAAATCTTTTCAGAAGAGACGTACATTCAAGTCTCCCAGATCTCTGATCACTCATTAGATAAATGGGAAGATGAATTACTCGAGCAGAGTCAAGCTGAAGGGTATGAACAGCACGAATTATATTCACCGGAATTTGAGTACGCAGATCGTCAAGGGCTTCTTATAAAAGGAGATCTTCAAAAGTATTATGCTCTTATCGAACATGAGGAAGGAATCTATTCTATTAAAACACAAATGACCGTTGAATTTGCGGATGGCGCATTGCCATTCATGATGAAGATCTTCGTTGATGAATTAGTGTTTTAAGAGAGCAACATTACAAATTGAACCTATGAAAAAACCCGGCAGCTATTTTTGCTGCCGGGTTTTACGTAATATTAGACTTTTTTTTCCCTTAAATTCCATTAAGTAATTTCATTAATAAATATGAAAGCTCGTTGTGTCAGAACTACTTTCATAGTTAGTGAGTGTTGTTTCCGCAAGAACATGATACTCCCCTACAGCTGTATTCGAAGAGGTAGATAACGTCCAAGTTGCAAAACCGTTTGAATCCGTTGTTACTGTATTACTAATAGTAGACCCATTTGGGCGTGTAATCGTCAAATCAACAGTTGCATTAGCTAGTGCCTGCCCATCAGAATCTGTTACTTCAGTAGATACTGTTACGTTTTCTCCTCTATAATACCAGCTATAATTCGTGGAGACCGTTGTTACTGTTTCATTACTCTGCGCTTCTCCGAACGTGATCACAGTAGAATCAGAGCTTGGTTCGTAGCCTGTTAATGTCGTTTCAGCGAAGATATTATAATCCCCTAAAGCAGTATCGTCATTGGAACCAATTGTCCATGATGCTATTCCTGATGAATTCGTGGATACGGTATTTTCTACTGTTGAACCGTTTGGACGTGTAATTGTAAAAGTAACTGTTGCCCCTTGTAACGCACTGTTGTTTCCATCTACAACGGTAGCAGTCATTGTCACATCATCACCGCGGTCATACACTTCCTTATCAGTTGAAACGGTAGTATGTGTTACATGATCATCAGGTTGTGTACCACCATCACCACCAGCTAGTTGAACAGCTGCATATGCATCAACAATCCCATGTCCGTACTCATAGAAACTACCTGCATTTTGAGCCGTATCTTGTAAAATGCTTCTTGCCTCGGATACAGTGATGTCAGGGTTTACAGCTCTCATTAAACCAGCAACGCCCGCAACATGTGGAGATGCCATCGATGTACCTGACAATGTCGCATACTGTCCATTTGGATAAGTACTATAAATATCGGATCCTGGCGCCATTAATTCTAAACCATCCCCATAATTGGAAAAGCTTGATCTAGTACCACTTGATGTTACAGACCCTACGGCAATTGACCCACTATATGCTGCAGGGTAGGAGATATTTGAACTAGAATCATTTCCAGAAGCTGCTACAACGATTGTACCTGCGTTTACTGCAGTTTGAACCGCATCATCCATCCCTTGATTATAACCGCCGCCACCTAATGACATATTCATAACATCTGAGTTAATATCAGCAGCATATAAAATTCCTTCTTGAATGCCATATAGCGTACCACTTCCATTGTCATCTAATACCTTTACTGAAACAAGGGATGCTTCTTGCATAACACCAGATACGGAACCATAACTTGCAATTGTTCCTGCAACATGCGTCCCATGTCCTTGTCGATCCTCTGCATCTCCACCAACAAAACTTCTCCCTAAACTAGTATCAACAAGGTTACTCAGGTTCGGATGACTAGAGTCAATACCAGTATCTAATACAGCCATGCGAACATTATTACTTCCTGTAGTAATGTCCCAGGCTTGAGGTGCGTTAATCATTTCATAATGCCACTCTTGATTGTCGTGCATACTCACTGATACATCGCCACTAACAACTGCTTCTTCCAACACATGCATTTTCATATTTTCTGTCACATATCTCACATCTAAATCAAGGTCTGTTAATGCATCATCTAGTACATTTTTTGCTTGATCTGTAGATTCATAAGCATTAGTCGCATACTCTATTAAAAACACGAATCCCATACTCTCTTCAGCATTTCTTCTAAACTCTTGACTTAACCCTTTATTTCCATCTCCAAGTAAGGAATCTACTACCTCAAACCCCTTCTCTTTTATTGCATCATCATTCAATATATGGTTTGGGCTATTTATAGAACGTCTTAGATCTGCTATTGATTCACTGCTTACTGATATGACCAACTGCCCTTCAATATAGTCATGGTCGATTGTTTCAATTGGTCCTTCTTGTGCAAATGTTGTTCCTGCAAATAAGGATACCAACATCAATATCATAATAGATAGACTCAGTAATTTTTTCATTGTATAACGACGCCTCCGTTTTTTGTAATTTTCAGAAACTTGAAGTTATTTTTCACCTTTTCCCACGCTACTACACTAGTTTTCTAGAAAACTGAACACCTCTTTCATTTTTGCTAGAAAAGCTTTCGTACATCACCGATAAAAAGTTCGTTTAGGAATCCATCCAACATTTTGATGATGTACAATGACCATCCACCTCTTGAATGATGTACAAAAGCTTTAAGCAATTCGTCATAACTCATTGTATCAGCAACTTCTATTTCTTGTTATTGGGAAAAATATAAACGATTATTTTGTAATACTAGGTAAAATTATTTATTTTTTCACAATATTTGGTTATCTTATTGATTCTCACTCTTGTCCATGAGTATGATGTTAATTGTACAATTCACCTAACGTGTTATATAGCCATGAAATCTTTTAAAATGGAGGTTCCGCTCAATGATTGGAGAAAGAATTTACTATTTTCGAAAGCTTAATGGACAAACGCAAGAGCAGCTTGCTCATGGTATTTGCTCCATTTCTCATTTAAGTAAAATTGAAAATGGTCATGAAACACCTGGCCCTCACATCTTAGAGCATCTATGCAAAAGGCTAAATATTTCTCTCAGAATTGTCGACCCTCAAGAAGCAGTAAACTCAATGAATAAACAGTTAGACTCCTGGTATAACCACCTTTGCAATCGTAATATCGAAGAATCCGCCAGACTATACAGTGTGTTATGCAAACAAGTGGAACTAATCGAAGATCCGAATACGTTACTGAAGTATAAATTGTTCACGTTAAAATACACCCTTTTAAATCAAAAATTATGTAAAGCCACGCATCTCGTTAACGAATTAAAAAAATTTAAAGGGAAGCTAAAGACTGATTTAGCATTTTATTACTTCTATATCTTAGGGTTGTATCACTTCAAAAAAGGCGAGTACTTAAAGTCTTTAAAGCACTATATAAAAGCGGAAGAATCTGGAGAAGAATTACGAATTGAAGCTCCTGAATTATATTATCAGTTAGCGGTTGTAAACATGGAACTCTATCGTACATATTACTCAACGAAATATGCGAATCATGCACTGATGTTATTTAATGACAATTGCAATTATGTTCGAAGTATTGAGTGTCAAAATATCTCCGCCATTAACGCGATCCGAGTAAATCATTTTACAGAGGCTGAGAAGCACCTTTATAATGCATTTCACGTATCCCGCTTATTACATCAAGAGGAAGGAATGAGCTGGACGTATTGCAACTTTGGTTATTTGTCTTTTAAACAAGGAGAGTTAAAAGAATCGATTAGTTACTATGAAAAAAGTTTAGATACTAATTTGGAAAAGCAAGGAGAAAAAAACATTATAACTTACTACAGAATTGCACGTTCTTATTATGAGCTTAATGACATTAAGACAGCCAAGAAGTGGATAGAAAAAGGACTGGCTTCTGCAGAAGAACTGAATAATACGGAGTTTACGTTTCACTTCAAAGTTTTCCAAACTAAGCTTTCAAATAATAGTCATAATCATTTGGAAGATTTATTAAAAAATAAAGTGATTCCTCATTTTCAAGATAAACAAATATGGTTTTATGTGGCTAAATATGCAGAAACTCTAGCAGAATTTTACGCACAGCAGTTTCAATATAAAACTTCGGCACACTTCTTTAAGTTAGTAAATGAAGCACAAAAAAGGATTTATTTAGAACCAGAACCTCAACCTGTTTAATTAAAATAAGTGATTATTATATGTTCACCTACAAGCGCGACTTCGAAAAAAAAGCTAAAAAAATGAACACGCTGGCATTCTGCTGCTCGCGTGTTTTTTCTCCCTCACTTTTTCAGCTATCTCTTTAACTATCGTAAAACATGGAAGTTCAATAGACAAAAATACCTTATTTATTTAAAATTTTTATACAGTTTAACCCCTTTTCTACTGAAGTCTCTATATAACCAATAATCTGTTCAAGTGTGAACACTGTTAGTGGCTGTTCAAGATCATCCCTACAATAATCCATATCAACTATTACATAAGGGACGAATTTCTTTATATCGTTAGATTTTACCTCTTCTGTCTCAATGATTGTCCCGTTTTTATTTAATGCTTCATTTAATTGTTGTGTGCATCCATAGTAATCTAGCAATTTTCCGTTAAGTAATCGAAAATCATTATGGTATCGGTTGAATATGTTTTCATCTACTTCCATTCTGTTTTTTAACCAAGGTAAATAAAAGCCTTTCAGCCAAATGTCATCTGCAATTAAGTGAGTATAGTATCCTTGTATAAAGTGGGAATCTTTATTAAATCTATATTTATGTATGAATTCCTCGTAGTCAATATATCGAGAATAGTCTTTCACATTACCTTTGTAAAAATGTGATAAGTCTTTAGGTGAAGCCGCATCCGCTGCAATGCCCCCTAAAAGGAATGATGTTTTATCCTTTATCGATAATTCATCTGCAATTCTATTTGCAATAACTAAGTGCATTATTCTTGAACCCAATTTAATCCCCCGCTTTTCGTTTTCTTTTTAGGCTCTTGAAAGACAACCACATGTTAAAGTAACGGCTTGTTCCGCTATTAGGTCCATTTATTGAATAGACGCGAAATGAAGATTTGCCAAAGGAGGTATTATAAATTTTTTATCATGATAGCCTTACAAAAATTCAGCATTTCTAACAATTTTCCTCATCAGTATTCTTGAATGTTTCCATCGTGAACTGTTTCCCAACCTTTAATCTCTCTTTCTATAAATCGTTTAAGTTTATTTTCGCCAATTACTTCATACCTTTTTCCATGTTCTATGAATAACGAGAAGCCATCAGTTCTCATATTAAAGCTTGCTCTATTATTATCAGATTCTGCAAAGAAATATATTGTATATTGTACAGGTGAGAGTACATGACCATTTTTCCTTAATTCCATTTCTGAAGATTCACTTAAGAATTTTTTTATCAATTTCTTATCTGCTATCGTCACTTCTTTCTTTAAAAGATTAGATTCATCATATTCACGATGTTCAATTGTTATTTCATTGATTTCCTCATTCATATTTTGAATATCTGAAGTAGCTTCTTTAAATGTTGTCAGTGCCATGTCATAATTGACATGAAAGGTAATAAGAACTGCGACTAAACTAACGACCATTAAAATAAACGAAGCAACGTGCTTTGTCCCGTTTAAATACTTCCATTCTATGAATGATTGAAAACTAAAACCTAACATAATAAATATGATCAGGAACATTCTTAGTTCTTCATAATTTTTTAAATCAATCACGAAGATAACTAGGACAGCTGCCATAAGAAAAATAATACCTTTTCCCCAGCGTTCTACTTTGTCTCCACTTGTCTCTGATACTTTGTGAAAATCTCCCGTCACTAGCCATTTATCAAGTAAATAATTAAGTATTGGTATGATAAAGCTAAGGATCGATAAAGATAAAAAAAGTGGATCCATTGTACCCCCTCCCTTAAATAGTAATACCTATTAAAATTAATAAAGTAAAAGCAATAATTGATTTTTTCGCAATCAGACGTCCTTTTAAGTTATTTAACGAGTCTTTATTATTTCTATTTCAATTTTAACACCGACCCCCTTCCGTTTGGGATAAGAAGGAAAAAAACATCACTATATGAAGTAATGCTCTTCGTTAATGAGTTTTATATTTGCTGCTACCTGAAAATCCCCATAATTTAACAATGAATATTATTATACATATAAGCATAGTTTCGAGTGAAAAAACGGAGCGGCTGAAGCTTCTTCGTATGAAACTCCATGTTTCGATTTCTCCTACATATATATCCAAGTCATACCCTCACACCTTGATATTGAAGAATCGTCTCCAGCTGTGAGAGCTTCTTCAACTCTCACCCTCTTCATTTTAATACCATTTTGCAGACCGAAAGATGATTACAGCCACAAGAATGTACCAGCTGTGCCATGTTTTTTACCAGCAGTTGCCACGAAATTTACCACTCGCTGTCACTATGTTTACCAATAGAAGAACGTCAACGGTTTTGAAGTGAAAAAGCCTAATCCTCATATACGAAGGGATTAGGCTTTCGGTTTACTCTATCGCGACAATTGTGGATTATTATTTTTAGTGAATAGTATGGTTGTACTATGCACCAAAATGTCCTGTTATAAATGAATGTCTTGTTCAACATAAGCACCCGTTCTTATAAATTATTTCATTGACCTTGCCACTTCCAACATTTAATAAGAAAAACATAGGGAGATTTTAATCTTCCTATGTTTTCATTCAAATTATTTATCTGTTTGTTTTTGCTTCTTTTTCAAATACTCCGCACGTATTTTTTCAAGTTGCTGCTTTTTATCAAATTTGGCAGGCCTCTGTTTTTCATGAAACTTTGTCACAGCTACCTGAGCTTTTGTATCCAATTGATATTTCCCCACTTTGTTCACCTTCTTTTCTTGTCTTTAAAGAGAATTTATTCAACAAATATAATATACCTTATTTTACTGAAATAAACCTTATTACTTTATTATGTACTGCTAACTTCGCATATATCAGTAAAAACAATAAGTACTTGAATCAATTTCACAACTCAAAATAAGATGTGAAATTCCGAATGATGGGCGTGAACTTCACTTCAGACGGACGCTTTCCCGAGGGCTTGACTTCAGCTAACTTAGGCGGTAACTCTTTGCCTAAGTGGATCTTCAGACTGCGCTGATCCTCCGGGAGTCGCCGTCTTTTGTTACGTTCACTTCGAAATAAAACGTATATGTAATGAAATATTTATAATATCATTCGTTTCACTGCGCAAAAAACGGAATTATGAAATTGATTCACATAGTAAAATAATTCATTGCCAAATGGTATTCATTTCACTGCTATAATCGAAATAAAACGTTTTGACACTTGCATAAGCCTCGTATAAGTCTACTACGTAAGACAATTGTTAATTAGTGTAGTGGTAAACAGTCTGTCATTCTTTAGTACACTTTTTGTCAATTGGTGGTAAATACTGTGTCAGAGGTGGTACATATCGTTTGCCGTATTCAAAAGAGAACGATTTATAATTTTTCCTTTTTTTCACCTCTTATTTTGACAACGTATCCCTATGTTTTTTGTATTATAACCACAATATTATCGAGACTTTACGAGCACACTATAAAAAGATTAGGTCAAGTGGAAGCCATCATAGATTCTAACAACTCAAATACATAGTGGCTGTGACGATGAAAGCTTTGAATGTAGTATTAAGAATCTCCAATGAATTAATTAAATAATAATCATCTGTCGTTGAGGGCAGAACTGAATCTTTCTATAAGGATTATGTAAAGCCCTAGCTTCAAAGGAGAGGAAATAATGAAAAATTACGCTAACATTGTAGATTTGGGTGAAATTATCGTCGTCTCTAAGGTTTTCCAATTAAATACTTATCAAACGGTAACTTTATTAGAAAATGATTTAATCGAAGTATTCGAAAATAAGGAAGCCTTTATAAAAAAATACGGGAATAAGGAAGTATATGACGAATTAGATGATTGGTGTGAGTTAAGTACTGGAAAAATCTTTACTAAACTAAAATAGAGGGGGAGGAAAAAGTTAAGATCCCCCGACAATAACGTGTAGGTTCACCAATAAAATACTTATTGGATTAATGGTAAACGCAAAAGACAAATAAGAGAGCTTAGTTTAACATTTCATTTTTTATTTATCTCCTCAAGTAGTTCAATAATTTTTTTGTTTTGATGCGATTGCTCTCTTAGATAACTAATAATTGTTCCTATCCCAATAATGGCAATAACGATTAGAATCCACATAAAAATCCTCCCCTTCCTAAATGATAGGTCATATCCTTAACTACATGGATAGAAGCATTACCGATGCAATTACGTTTATAGAATAAAGTGAATAATTTTAATTTTAACATATCATACCATTTTTAGTTTTTTTGAGTGGGTGTGCTTATTACATACGATTATGTACTGATTTTCCAAGAAGATGCACTGATGTACATGGAATGTAATTGTAATGATTATAATATGAAATGTGTTGTGTAATGTATTAGAAAGGAGAGAACAGAGGTATGAGAAAAAAAGCATTTCTTTTAGTGCTTATTACAATGATGACTTTATTTGGAGCAGCATGTAACGGTGATGAAAATGGTATCGAAGAACCTGCAGAGACAGAAGACGAAACAACTGTTGAAGATGACGAGACAGTAGATGAAGCGGACGAAGACTCGATCGCTGTTGAGGAAAATATGTTTGATGTCGAAATTACGCTTCCTGCTTCGTTAGTTGAGGATGTCGATCCAGAAGAAATGATTGCAGAAGCCGAAGAGGAAGGCATTGGTGATGTCGTAGTTAACGATGATGGGTCTGTGACTTATACAATGTCTAGGGAAAAACATAATGAATTACTACAGGAATTAAAAGAAGGTACTCACGAAACGATAGAGGAAATAAAGGCTAGCGACGATTACGTGTCAATTGTTGATATAAGAGCGAATGACGACCTTTCCGAATTTACTATAGTTGTTGTTGACCAGGAAACTTATGAAAACAGTTTTGATGGGTTCGCAGCCTTTGGTCTTGGAATAAACGGCATGTTTTACCAATTGTTTCAAGGGGTAGATCCGGACGATTATGAAGTTATCATACATGTCGAGGAAGAAGAATCGGGAGAAGTTTTCAACACCATTAACTATCCAGACGATTTTGAAGAAGTAGAATAACGAAAGAGGATGACTCATAAGTGCCTAACTCTCTCCATCCTTTGCAAGAAATAGATCATATATCTTGCTATGGAGGTACTTGGCACTTTGAATTTGAGTCATCCTCTTATTGTCTACTTATACTACTTAATTTTTTTATTATCAATTTTCCTATTTCTCATAAGTCCAAAGATCACCAGCCCAATTAGAAAAATAAATAAAAGTGTAAATAATATACCATACCCCATTTCTTGATTAGTATAATTTTGATACGCATATATTCCCATTGAAATGGAACTCATTATTAGAGTTAAAATGATTAATGGATGAATTCTTACTTTTTCCAACAAAACTCCCCTCCCCGTCAGCACCATAACAAGACCTACTGGATGTTGCACTAAAGTACTCCTTAGTTGAACTAGAAAACTAAACAGTATAACGAGTATTCCAGCTTGCAGGAAACTCAATTTTATTAGCATAGGCATAGCGAATTAACTGACCATGATGCTGTACTTCATGTTCTAACAAATCAAATAGTAAATGACTGTTCGTTTCATCTATGCTAATATCTTGTAAAAACCTCTCTAAGTTGGTATGAGTTTCTTCCAGTTTACTAATTATTAACGTTTTATTATTACTCTCTAATAGACTACATTCAAATCCATCCCATTGACTTATTTTTAAAGCCTTTAAATAACTTTCTCTTGCCCCGATAATACAATATGCTTGTTCTCCAATTGTATTTGAGGGTACCTCTGATATTCTTAATCTTAAACAACGATCATTCATGTGATGATAAAAGTCGTCTGTTAGACTCAATGCTTGTAAAACCCTTTGTTTTAGTCTATCCATTCCTTAATCCTCCATCTTTCAATTTTGTACAAACCTGCTTCATGACTTCCTTAATCAAGAATTCTCGCTATTAATAAACTACACTTTTTCACAATCTCCACGATTATCTATTAAAACCTTACCATAAATATCCAAACTTTCTACATCACAAAAAGAAAAATTTTGATAAAACATTTCATTTAACGAAAACAAAATGATGGCCAAAAAAACACAGTGAATCCAATTGGGACTACCACTGTGCTCGTATTCTATATTTTTTTATTTACTTAATATATCCTCAAGTTGATTTAACGTATCTTCTGACAATTTGATATGAATCGCTTCAACATTTTCTTTCACTTGTTCTGGCCTACTTGCTCCTATGATCGCACTTGCTACGTTTTTTTGTCTCAAAATCCAAGCAAGAGCTAGTTGAGATAGCTTTACACCTTGTTCATTTGCAATCACTTCTAATTTTTCGACTTTATCAAGCATTTCTTCTTTCATAAAACGCTCAATAAATTTTTGCTGATCTTCTTTCGTTGCACGACTGCCTTTAGGAGGCATTACTCCTTTTTTATACTTACCAGTCAGCACCCCTTGTGCTAACGGTGAGAAAACAACTTGACCAATTCCGTACTTTTCACTTACTGGGATGACTTCTTTTTCAATATATCGGTTTAACATGTTATAAACCGGCTGATTAACAACAATACGGTCAAGGAGACGTTTATCTGCGATACGTACAGCTTCTTCAATTTGCGCAGCTGACCATTCACTAACACCTGCATATAAAATCTTCCCTTGACGAATAAGATCATCAATCGTTTTCAACGTTTCTTCGACTGGTGTATTCGGGTCATAACGGTGACAGTAGTAAATATCAACATAATCTTCACCTAGTCGTTTTAAACTTGCATGAAGTTGTTCGAAAACGTGTTTTCTTGATAACCCGCGATCATTTGGACCCTCACCCATTGGATTAAATACTTTCGTTGAAAGCACATAAGATTCACGGTCATAATTTCTCAATGCCTCACCGACGACTTTTTCTGCTTCACCACGCGCATATACATTGGCAGTGTCGAAAAAATTAATTCCTAAATCATACGCAGTCTCTATTGTCGTCACTGCTTTTTGCTTTTCAACACTATCTCCATATGTAAGCCAGCTTCCTAAGCTGATTTCACTTACTTTTAATCCAGTTCTTCCTAAACGACGGTAATTCATCTTACCTCTCCTTTAACATAGGTTTTTCTGTTACATCCCCTACAAACAAGTGAATGTTTGATGATGCGTATTGAAGCTGTCGCAACCATTACACGAAAGTTGATATCAAATAGGCGAGACGCCTACGGGAAAAGCAACGAGTGAAGACCACGCAAGTGAGCAAATATTTGCGAACGAGGAGGCTGAGACGTTGCCCGAGGCAAAGAAGATACCGTGAGTGCGAACGAAGTGAAGCATAAACGGATGCCGCACTTGTGCCTGGAGGTGCAAGCGAGCCATCATTTGATATCAACCGCAAATATTTAATATAGAATAATACCGATGAGAACACCGATAATCACGATCATCCATGCTGGTAACTTCCAATAAACAAGCATCGCAAATAATACAGCTGCGAAAGCAAAGTCCATTGGCTCAAAAATCGCACTTGTAAAAATAGGATGGTAAAAAGCCGCAATTAATATGCCGACAACCGCTGCATTGACACCGAATAATGCGCCACGAACATGTTTGTTTTGACGAAGTTGATTCCAAAAAGGCAGCGTTCCGATAATGAGTAAAAATGCAGGGAGGAAAATCGCCACTGTCGCAACGAGTGCACCTGTCCAGCCACTAATGACTGCCCCTAAATAAGATGCAAAGGTAAATAACGGACCTGGTACGGCTTGGGCAGCACCGTAACCTGCTAAAAAGGCATCTTCACTTACCCATCCAACTGGTACGACTTCTCTTTCAAGCATCGGTAGTACAACATGTCCGCCTCCAAACACTAAGGAACCAGCACGATAAAAACTATCAAACATCGCAACCAATAAATTTGGATACAGCTCTCGTAAAATCGGTAATAGAAAAAGGAGACCAAAAAATAATCCAAGACTTATTGCTCCTATTTTTTTACTTAGAGGAAAAGAAAAATCCCCACTCTCTTCTTCCTTATGATCTTTATATAATAGATAACCGATAAGTCCAGCTAAAATGATTACAGCAACTTGCGTCCAGGCAGTTTGCCAAAGAAGAATCGCAACGAGTGAGACGATCGCAATTGTTGCTCTTTCACGATCTGGGGCTAACTTTTTCCCCATACCTAAAATCGCATGTGCAACGACAGCAACTGCAACAATTTTTAATCCTTGAATGAAACCAGCATCACTTAAATCAAACGCTTGTACACTCATCGCAAAAAGAATCAAGACGAGAACAGATGGCAACGTAAATCCGAGAAAAGAGATAATGCCTCCGAGCAGCCCTCCACGAATCATCCCTATTCCAATCCCAACTTGACTGGAAGCAGGTCCAGGTAAAAACTGACAAAGAGCAACTAAATCAGCATAATCCCTTTCATTCATCCACTTTCTTCTACGTATGTATTCTTCATGAAAATAGCCGAGATGTGCAACGGGGCCTCCAAAAGAAGTAAGACCAAGCCTTGTCGATATAAGAAAAATTTCTAATAATGTCTTTAACTTATTTTGATTGTTCATAACGTTCATATTCACTCCCTCTTTAAACAAGATGTACTCCATTATAAAACGAAGTAGCCATGTTTTGTACTTCTTTCAAGAAAATTTACAATCTTAATAAAACATCAGTTATAAACCTACCTGGTACTAAAATGCCTGGCACGAACATACTTGGTATAAGCTACTTAGGATTCGAATAATAGTAAAACATGTATAAGATGTTAAAAAGATGATCTATTTGGGGAAGTATAAAAGAAAGGAACATAAGGGACATCACTTCCATTCAATAGACAATTACACTAAAATGAACAAATAAGTTATTTCCCTAAACAATAAAAAAGCCCACGATATTTTTATTTTAGGAAAATCATAATTATTTTTTTACATAAGGGTGTTACGATGCTTAAATCAAAATCGACAGAAGTCATGTTTCAAAGGGCTGAAGAATTATTTAACCGTATATCACAAGATAATGAAGTCCTTCATATTTTTAAATACCATTCTCTACGAGTGATGCACTTTTCTTACCGGTTAGCGTCCGTCGTTGGCTATGCTGATGAAGATATGAAAGTTGCAGGACTTCTTCATGATATCGGAAAAATTGGTGTTGCTAAAGAAATCTTGTTAAAGCCATCTAGGTTAGATGAGTTAGAATATCAAATTATTCAAGCTCATAGTACGATCGGAAACAATATCTTAAGAAAAACTCTCGACCTCCCACGTGCTGCTATTTTTGTACGAGATCATCATGAACATTGGAATGGAAATGGGTATCCGAGAGGGTTAAAAGGTGAAGATATTTCTTTACAAGGGCGCATCATTAGTATTTGTGATGCCTTTGACACGATGACCATTGATCGTAGAAACTATAATCGTCGTACATTGACTTATGAAGAGGCATTTGCAGAACTAAAGCGTTGTTCGTGGACACAATTTGATGGCGACCTTGTTTTAAAATTCGAATCGATGGTAAATGACTTAAAGTTGCCAGACATCCAAAGATGGTCAGAAAACAGTGAAGAAATGGTTAGTATTTTTAAAAATAAATAAGACTTCGTATTTCCACTTTAAAAGGCTGTCTCCTAGCGACAGCCTTTTTTCTCTATGTGAGCAACTTCGATAAATAATACTCATCAACATATTCATCATTTACTTTTAACGAGTCTCGCTTTACCCCTTCAATTTCAAAACCTTGCTTTTTATACAAATGCACAGCATGTTCATTATGTTTCATTACAGTAAGCTCAAATCGATGTATCCCATGTTGTTCTGCCCATTGGTGGGCCTTTTCAAATAATTTCGTCCCAATTCCTCTTCCTTGATACGATTTTAAAATCCCCATTACAATATAGGCTGAATGTCTATTACGATTTACTTCTCCACCAAATAGCGCAATGTAGCCGACTAGTTTATCATTCTCATACTCTACTACATATATCTCCTTTTCTTGCTTTTCTCTAATTTTTGAAATAATCTTTTCCTGTTGCTCTACCGTTAGTTGTCTTTCGTCTGGCTCGTACAGCATGAACGATGTTTCTGAATCCAGTTGTTTATTTAAATGTAAAAAATCTTTTGAATCAGTCGTTTCTATTGAGCGAATCCTCATTTGTTCACCACTTTTCCATTTCTTCAACACTTTTTCGATTTCCTTGCGACTTCACACTTTTACTAGCGACTTTCCATGATATTGATCCCTTTGAGTTTATTTGTAAACTCTTAACACATAGCCCCCACAACCACATTGATCAATATATTTCACATGAATGCTCTCACCAAACCGTTCCTCCAGAATTTCTTTCAAATACGTTTCAGGATTTCCAAACTCATTTGGTGTGACTAAATTGACAGATGTACCTTCAGATGTTTCTTCTACCGCTACAATACTATGTTCAATTACTAAATCTTTGTTTTCAGCATACCCCCCATGCTCTAAACTTGCAGACCAGCTTTTCGTTTCCATCAGTTTTCCCCCTTTGTACAAGCAAACCGTGTACATTTCTCATCAAATGACCATTCATTAAACAAACTTTCTGAAACTTCACTCTCATTTTAATATAACACGCATCAACAAGAGGATAAAAACTTTCATCATAAAATATCATTTTATCAACTTATCAACTTCCTTTTTTTGACAACACAAACTAATTAGTGTATTAGTATATATAGTACACTTAATACATAGTAATAAATGAATCCAATCATTGAAGGTGGTGAAGCGATGTATTTTCACATCGATCCGAAAAAAAATGTGCCACTATATGAACAAATTATTCACCAAGTGAAAGAAATGTGTGCAAAAGAGTTATTACAGCCTAATGAGAAGCTTCCTTCTGTAAGAGAACTTTCATCGCAAATGGTGATTAATCCAAACACGGTTAGTAAAGCGTATCGTGAGCTAGAAAGACAAGGTGTTATTGTAACCATTCGTGGGAAAGGAACATTTATTTCAAACGAGCATTCACAAATCTTTGATCCAAGGTTCATCGATCAATTAAAGCAATCGTTAAAACAAGTCATCATTGACAGCCATTACGCAGGAATTACAAAGGATCAATTAGAAGATTGGTTAGAAGAAGTGTATGAGGAGATTGGAGGAAAAAGTCATGAAAGTTAGCCATTTATCAAAACAGATCCACCAAAAAGAGATCTTATCTGACATTGATTTTGAAGTCAAAACGGGAAGTATCGTAGGGATTGTCGGACGTAACGGTGCTGGTAAAACGACGCTACTTCGAACAATGGTCGGCATTTTAGACCCTACAAAAGGCGATGTACTTATGAACAATGAGAGTATTTTTAAGAACCCTCGTTTAAAAGAAGACATTATCTTTGTCCCTGATTCTTCAGAAGCATTAAAGAACTACAGTACAAAAGAAATGCTAACCCTTTATAAGAGCATTTATCCGAAGTTTGATGAATCATACTTTCACGAACTGATGGATCGATTCTCCTTAGCAGAAGTTAAAAAAATTGGTAATTATTCAAAAGGAATGAAGGCACTCTTCTCTCTCGTTGTCGCTTTTTCTACAAGAGCAAAATATATCCTTCTTGATGAACCGACAGATGGGCTAGACGTGATTGTAAAGAAAAGGATTTTAAAAATATTAGTCGAAGAAGTGGCCACACAGGATGTTGCAGTCATCATTTCTTCTCATAGGTTGGATGAGCTTGAATTTATGGCCAATGAAATTATTATGATTAAAGATGGTCGAGTAGATTCTCATTATGAACTCGATGCGATGAAGTCGATGTATAAAAAAGCACAAGTTGTCTTTCATGACTACATGCCAGAAGAAGTGGAAGAGTGTGTCACCATCATTCATCAAACAGGTCGCGTCTATACGATTATCATTAATAAAATAGATGAAGAAGCAGAAGAAACGATCCGACAAAGTCACCCACTACTATATGAAGAGTTGCCAATGTCACTAGAAGATGTGTTCGTTGCTAAGCTTGGAGGCGATGATCATGTTTCATAAAGGATTAGGATATCAAAATTACAAGCAAACAAGAATGATCATGTCGATGATTTTCGTCTTATTTACCATTCATCTGCCTTTTCAAGCATTACTTACGCTTGAATCGTGGCGTACAGAAAAAGAGTATTTTTCTGAGTTTCATAACCAACCTTTTGAAGTGTTTACTTATCAAATCCATCAAATATTTTCAGCAGGGCTTTTACCCTTTTTAGTCGCAGTGGCAATTATTCTCCTTGCTGGTCTTTTAATAGGGACAGAAAGAAATACAAGACGTAACGATTTTACTTTCTCCCTTCCCTTTCGTCGAAGAGAAATTTATTTATCTAAAACAATTTATGGCGCATCGTGTATTTCATTTTTTCATACGTTTCATTTCATGCTCGCATATTTCATTGTCAAACAATCGGAATTTAGTTACGTATTAGAACGAGTGACATTAACTGAAATTTTCTGGGGCCCACTTATCGGATTTTTACTTTTATTTACGTTTTCGATGTTTATTGGAACGATTGCTGGAGAAATGATCTCACAAGTTTTTTTAACATTCATTTTTGCTGTCTTTCCAACAGGCTTTTGGATTTTATTACAAGGGCTAATTGATGTAAACTTTTCGACTTACGTGAATATCCCTATTTTCATAGATCAGTTGACAATCTTTAGCTATTTATTTTGGCATAATCCTTCTACTCAATCTGTTATTTTTGGACTGGTTGGAATCGCTCTAGCCATCTTTTTAGGTGTAATTTTGTATGAAAGAAACCGTGTTGAACATAATGGAGAGTTTCTCATATTCAAACAATTACATCCAATTTTTTTAACAGGGATGATCATCTGTTTTTCATTACTCGGTGGGGTGATTATGGCATCATTAGCTCCTTGGAATGCTGAAACATTACGTATCATTAGCTACTGGATCGGCTTTTTTACCTTTATGATTTTTGCTGATTACATTTCACAAAAAATTCTTCGTATGAATGTAATCGTAAAAAACAAATAAATTCCTAAGGAGGGAGGATTATTCATGTTTCACCGGGCTCTTTTCATTCAAAATTTCCAACAAACAAAGTTTATTGTCGTTATTTTATTCGTCCTGTTTGCCATTCAACTCCCCTTCCAAGCATTTCTATCCATCGAGAACTGGCGAACACAACCTATCAGTTCCATTCAGCAGCAACACCAATTTTATTTATTTGAAGTTTTTTCGACTGGGGTTATGACCTTTCTTATCATTATGTCTCTTGTCTTTCTTGCTGCTCTTTTAATAGGAATTGAAAGAAATACGAGACGCAATGACTTTACGTTCTCCCTTCCCTTTTCACGCAAGGATCTATTCCTAGCAAAATGGATGTATGGAGCCATCATTATCACGATTTTTCATGCACTTCACTTCACACTCGCTTATTTCATTATATGGCAATCTGAATTTAGGTTTATACTAGAACATGGTACGTTTACGGAAATATTCTTCGGCCCATTTTTAGCGTATTTATTGTTTTATAGCTTTGCATTATTTATTGGTACGATTACAGGAGAAATGATTTCTCAAGTCGTTTTAACTTTTATTTTTGCAGGCTTTCCTTATGGCTTTTACTTATTAATATTGGCGATGGTAGATGTACATTTTCAAGCTATTATTGATCCTATCAATTGGGTAATGAAAATAACTTTGTTTTATTACACGATTGCTCATATGACTCCTGGTTATGACATCATAATCCCGTTATTCGGCGTATTAATTTTGCCTCTCTTTGGGGCACTATTATATGAACGAAATAAAGTTGAACATAACGGGGAATTTCTTATTTTCAAACAATTGAACCCGATTTTTCTCATGGGGATAACTGTTTGCTTTTCTTTATTAGGTGGCATTCTTGTTTCATCAATTGCCCCTTGGAATAGCGAGTTCATTCGAATTTTTGCTTACTGGACTGGTTTTCTCCTCTTTGCTTGTTTTTCATATCTTCTGTCAAAAAAAATATTGAAAATGAATGTGATCGTGAAAAACAAATAAAATATTGGAAACACACGCTATGGAAAAATGCGTGTGTTTTTTCTTTTTACGGGGAAATTTAAAAATATCAAATTTCGACAAGAAAACAGTTGCAAAACATGTATATACAAATTAAAATAAGTTTGTAAGCGATTGAGTTGTATATACAAGGTATTCGTGAAAGCGATTTATCAGAAGATGCTTCTATTTATGCAATTGATACTTAATATCTCACATGTAAGATGTAAGCGCTTCTTATAAACGTAACATCATCAATTTTAGTTTGATCGTAAGTTTTAGGAGGGTTTTAAATGGCTAAATATGAGCGGCAAGTAAAAGAAATACTTGAAGCACTCGGCGGAGAAGAGAACATTGATAAAGCAACACATTGTGTAACTCGTCTACGTTTAGCATTAAATGATGAATCGAAGGTAGATCAAGAAAAGCTTGAAGCCATTGACATTGTCAAAGGCTCCTTTTCAACAAATGGACAATTCCAAGTCATTATTGGACAAGGCACTGTGGACCAGGTTTACCGAGAAATGGTTGCAATGACAAACATCGGCGAAGCATCAAAACAAGATGTGAAAAATGCTGGTTCGGAAAAAATGAATCCGTTTCAACGAGCGGTAAAAACGTTAGCTGATATTTTTATTCCAATTTTACCAGCGATTGTGACAGCCGGTTTACTATTAGGGATTAATAATATTTTAACGAACCCTGGTATTTTCCATGATACCTTATCGTTAATTGAGCTTTATCCACAATGGGCAGATATCGCTGAAATGATAAATATTATTGCAAGTGCCGCTTTCGCTTTCTTACCTGCGTTAATTGGTTGGTCTGCAGTGAAACGTTTTGGCGGAAGTGAAATACTCGGTATTGTACTTGGTTTAGTTCTTGTTCACCCTGATTTGTTAAATGCTTGGGCTTATGGTGATGCACAAGCAGAAGGCACGATTCCAATTTGGAATTTATTTGGACTAGAAGTAGAAGCGATCGGTTATCAAGGTCAAGTTCTTCCAGTATTAGTGGCATCTTATGTATTATCAAAAATTGAATTAGCTTTACGTAAACGAGTTCCTGAATCCATTCACCTACTCGTTGTCCCAGTTGTCGCTTTATTAGTAACAGGGTTTTTAACGTTTATTGTTATTGGCCCAATTACGTTTGCAATGGGTAACGGAATTACAAGCTTCTTTATGTGGTTATTTAACTTCGTTCCAGCCATTGGTGGTTTAATTTACGGTGCGTTATATGCTCCACTCGTTGTTACTGGTATGCACCACGCATTTTTAGCAGTTGACTTACAACTTGTTGGAACAGGAAATGGTACCTTCTTATGGCCAATCTTAGCGTTATCAAATATTGCTCAAGGTTCGGCAGCATTAGCGATCATGTTTGCTACACGTAATGAAAATTTAAAAGGTTTATCATTAACATCATCGGTTTCAGCGTATTTAGGTATTACGGAACCTGCGATGTTCGGGGTTAACATTCGCTTCCGTTATCCGTTTATTTGCGCGATAATCGGTGCGTCAATTGCAGGGATGTTTATTGCGATTAACGGTGTATTAGCAACGTCTATCGGTATCGGTGGTTTACCAGCATTCTTATCAATTATTCCAGCTAGCTGGATACCATTTATTATCGGTATGGCAATTGCAATGGTTGTACCATTTGTCTTAACGCTTATATATGCAAAATTCATTGCAAAAACAGATTAGAAGCATTCAATATAACGAAGACTGTCTAGACTTACTAGGCAGTCTTTTTTCAAACCTTCAATTACCTCAGTCTTCTTCTAATAATAACTATCTTCATATCATTCTAGGTAAGGAATTTATTCAGAATATGAACGAATCATTAAACCAGATACTCCAATACAAATAAAAGTAGAAAAGTTTATATTTTGTTCACGTAAGAATCAATTTTATAACTCAAAATAAGGTGCGAAATTCCGAATGATGAGCGTAAACTCCACTTCAGACGGACGCTTTCCCGAGGGCTTGTCTTCAGCACTTAGGCTCGACAATTCTTCGCCTAAGTGGATCTTCAGCTCGTTGCTCCTGCGCCACTACGCTTGCTCGTCGCAGGTAAAGAGTGCTCCTGCGGTTACTCGTCGCAGATAAACAGTGCTCCTGCGGTTACTCGTCGCAGATAAACAGTGTTTCTGCGGTTACTCGTCGCAGTTCGAAGAAGTATTGCTCGTCGCTGATCCTCTTGGAGTCGTCGTCTTTTGTTACATTCACTTCGAAATAAATCGTATATTTAATGAAAAAATTTATTATATCATTCGTTTCATTGCGCAAAAAACGTATGATGAAATTGATTCGTAATTGTAGACATACATTTATAAAGAACAGGGAATAAGAAACTTTAACTGACACCTAATCAAAATCTCGTGGAGAAACGGGGGTGTTTATTTGAAAAACAATTCTTTATACAGAATTACAGTCATTGTTCTCATGTTTATTAAATTTATTTTTCAACTATACCTGTTCAATAAACGAAATAAAGATTGGGACTCAACGACTCATGAAAGCTGGGAAGAACTTCTTAGAAAGCAAGCTTCTGAATATCGAGATAAATCACTGCATTTAGAAGGATTAATGATTAAGGTTGGACAATTTTTAAGCACTCGAGCAGACATATTACCAGAAGCCTTTTTAGAAGAGTTGGCAGATTTAATCGATCAAGTTCCCCCAGTTCCCGCTCATATATCAAAAAGCGTCCTCAAGAAAGAATGGGGACGCGACATTGATGACTACTTATCACATATAAGTGAAAAGCCCTACGCTTCAGCTTCAATTGGCGAAGTGTATAAAGGTACATTGCATAATGGTCAAGAAGTAGCGATAAAAATCCAAAGGCATAACATCGATAAAATTATTAAAACCGACTTTAAAGCTTTACGCATTGTCTTATGGATTACACGCAAATTTACTTCCTTTGGCAAGCAAGCAGATACGAAAGCATTGTATAAAGAAATGGTTCGGACGATTGGAAATGAACTGAACTATTATAAAGAACTGAAAAACGCCAATTACTTTCGACAGCGTTTTCAAAACGATCCAAACATTTATATACCTCAGTTTTATGAAGAGTATTCGACAAAACGTGTTCTTGTTATGGAATGGATTGATGCGCATAAAGTAACGGATATTACTTTTTTAAAAAAGAATCAAATTGACCGCGAACAACTAGCAAAACAAACATTTCATTTTTTTGTCGAACAATTGCTAGATCATGGGATGTTTCATGCTGACCCACATCCAGGAAACATCTTAGTAACGAAAGATGGCACATTAATCATTCTCGATTTCGGAATGGTTGGGAATGTAAATCGTGAGGATAGTATAAAGCTTCGAAAAATGATAGAAGGCTTTGTTTTAGAAGATTATTCATTAGTCATCAACCAGCTTGAAGAACTCGGCTTTTTGCTGGCACACGCTAACAAACATAAGCTACAGACTATTTTAAGAAATACTGTCGAAGCATATTTACAAGAAGATGTCCGTAAACTCGACCAAGATATAATTGAAGAAATTTTTTCAGAAGTTCAAGAGCTTGTTCAAGAACAACCAATTCAACTTCCGGCAGAGTTTGCATTTCTTGGGCGAGCCGCCTCTATCGTCCTTGGTGTACTAACAATTATTGACCCAGACATTGACTTTATTGAATTAGGGAAACCTGTAGTCAAAGGATGGCTTGATGAAACAAATGATGAACAAGGACATATCCAACTTCAAGTATTAAAAGAATCAGCGAAACCTTTACTATCAGTTCCTAGGAATTTAAACCAGTGGTTAGAATTCCCTAAATATCAAAGGAAGTCTGAAGAACAGAGAGAATTACAACGGTTCGACCACCAGCGATCACTGCTTATTATTACTATGGTATTTACCACCTTTTTCATTTCTCTCGTGTTTTTATTTGTGGCAATCACTTTTATGAACCTTTTATTAATCAGCATCACAGCAACTATAGGGGCTATTTCATTAACGTGTGTAATTTTGTTAACTAGAAAGCATAGAAAGTGGGTAAAAACCTACCGTGATAACAATTTCAAATAAAGGAGGAAGTACTAATGAATGATTTATTAAAGAAAGGTTTTTTATTAGGTTTAGGTGCAGCAGTAACTAGTAAGGAAAAGGTTGAAAGATATTTACAAGAGCTCGTATCAAAGGGGCGTGTCACCCCTAAAGAAGCAGAAGAACTATATGATTCATTAGTGAAAAAAGGTGAAGAAACAGAAGAACAGTGGACACGACGTTCAAAAGACCGTGCCCGTACGATGATGGATGACTTAGGGATTGTTTCAAAAGAAGAGCATGAAGTATTGCAATCCCGAGTAATTGAGCTTGAAAAACGAGTTGCAGAATTAAGTACTCAACTAGAACATAAACATGGCAATGAGTTAAACAATTCCAATGACCAGTAAAAACAAGGCTATCTCTTTCATGCAACGCATGATTTGAGATGGCCTCTTTTTTGTCTGATTATCCCAACGGATAATCTGCATAAACAATCATGGTCAACGAGACATTACTACAGAAGGCTGATTGATGTAAGGAGGAAAACGTATGAACTTGAATGACTTACAAAAAGGTGACACTGTTTATGTCATCTCTCGAAACCCACATACACAAACAGTTGCTCAAATTCAAGAAGCTGAAATTGTCGATAATCCTGATCATCCTGAGAAATTATCACTATTTCTATTTGAAGAACACTTTCCACTAACTGAAGAGTATGCGATCTATTCGAGCTTTGAGGAAGCTGAACAAATGTACCACCATTACTTTCAAATTAATGAAAACGAAACACTATAAAGAAAGGCTTGAAGAAAATGATAAAACCGTTTATGCCTCAACTCGTTTATATCGAACCTCAAGCATTGGAATATCCGTTAGGAAAACAGTTAAAAGAAAAATTCGAGAACTTAGGTATTGAAATTCGCCAAACAACATCACATAACCAAGTACGTAATATTCCAGGGGAAAATCATTTGCAAAAATATCGGAATGCAAAATCAACATTAGTCGTCGGAGTACGAAAAACGTTAAAGTTTGATACATCGAAGCCTTCCGCAGAATATGCGATCCCTCTGGCAACTGGATGTATGGGCCATTGTCAATACTGTTATTTGCAAACAACAATGGGGAGTAAGCCTTATATTCGTACTTATGTTAACATCGAAGAAATTTTTGATGCTGCCAAGAAATATATGGATGAACGGTTACCAGAAGAAACGAGGTTTGAGGCTGCCTGTACATCAGATATCGTTGGCATTGATCACCTTACTCATTCATTAAAAAAAGCGATTGAATTTTTCGGCCAATCTGATAAAGGAAAACTTCGTTTTGTGACAAAGTATCATCACGTCGACCATTTATTAGATGCTGATCATCGTGGAAAAACCCGATTCAGATTTAGCATAAATGCAGATTATGTCATTCGAAACTTTGAGCATGGTACCTCTGCGTTAAAAGACCGCATCGAAGCAGCAGCAAAAGTTGCTGACGCAGGATATCCACTAGGGTTTATCGTCGCTCCCATTTATCTTCATGATGGCTGGAAAGAAGGATACGAGCAAATGTTTCAATTATTAAATGAAACATTACCGAGTACGGCACGTGATGACCTAACTTTTGAATTGATTCAGCACCGTTTCACAAAGCCAGCTAAACGTGTCATACAAAAAAACTACCCAATGACAAAACTAGAGCTGGACGAAGAAAAACGAAAATATAAATGGGGAAAGTACGGAATCGGCAAATATGTGTATCAAAAAGATGAACAAGAGGAAATCAAGGAAAATCTCCACAAACATATTGAGCAATACTTTCCCGAAGCAAAAATCGAATACTTCACATAAAATAACAAGTGCCAGGCACCTGGAAGATATTTTCCACGCACCTGGCATTTGTTATTAATTTCCATTTTATCGCTTTTTCTTCATATTAGCTGCTTTTCTCTCTGCGGTTTGTTTTTCTCGTTTTAAATCATTTGAATGTACAGAATACCAGATAAATCCCCAATATATTCCGACTACAAGACAGATGATTAAATATAAAAAGTGACGGTAGGGCTCACCTGGAAAGACAAAACCTGTAATATGAAAGTTGTATCGAAAAATCCACGTCAATAGGATATACAATAAAGACAGCTTTACACCAATATTCAATAGCCCTTCTTTAATAATAAAAGCCATTCTACCCTCTTCCACTAATGAACGCATTCTTTCCTTTTTCTTAGACATAAGCTAGTCCCCTTCCTGCAAAAAACATTTTCATCATATCAAATTTTTATCGTGAATTCAGTAAGGAAACCCACTCTTCTTTCAGTAAGCTATACACGACGTGATCAACATATCGGTTACCAACCTTTTCAGCCTGCCTTAGTACACCTTCCTCTTGAAAACTTAATCTACGTGGGATATCACGGCTTTTTTTATTCTCGAGCCCTGCATGAATTTCTATTCGATTTAACTTTAGTTCTTCAAAAGCATAATAGACAAGCGCTTCAACAGCTTTTGTCATGATGCCATACCCTTGAAACTTTTCACCTAACCAGTATCCAATACTTGTCTTTTCGTTTGCTCGGTCAATTTCATGATAAGCAACAATTCCGGCAATTTCACCTTTAAAAATAATCGCACACGACAAACTTTTCTGTTCACCAAAACTTTTTAACGTTGAGCGAATAAAGCTCTTTGTATCATCTACTGTTTTTGTATACGGTACCCACGGTAACCATTCTCCTAAATATTCCCTTGATGAATCGGTTAATTGAAAAAGTGCTTCCTCATGCTTTTCTTGCAGTACTTCTAACTGCAAGTCCTCATTAATAATATGATAAAACATGTATAATGCCCCCATTGTATTTATGAAAATTTCGTATATTCACTCATATTACTATATTTTTCTGAAAAAACAAGAAGTTATCATTACCTTTGTTTAAATAAAAAAACTCGGTAACTGCCGAGCATTTTGACGAAGGGAAATCCATATTTGCGACGAGTAACCGCAGGAGCAACGAACAACACTACGCTGATTAAGCTATGAGCTGTGCCGACGGATCCTCACCAAAGAATAAGCTGTTAGAGGAAGGCACAACGAGCATTTGCTTCTCCGAATATTCTTCGAGCTGCCTCGACGCATCACCTTCCATAAAGTGCTTGAAGAGGAAGAGGCACGTAGTCTGCGACGAGTAACCGCAGGATCACCTATAGACATGGAAATTTTCGGATACATCAGTCAGAATCATTGTTAACATTCTTCGTGCAAAAAAAGACTTCCACTAAGTAAAATAGTGAAAGCCTTCATATTACTTTATAAACAGAGATCTCCTTCCACGCCTCTGCCACAATGTACTCTTGTTTCAATCTCATCAATATACCAGGTACCTTCAGTTTCTTCTAAGTGAAGTAAATAGTCTTCTCCTCTAACTGAGTCATCTCGTAGACCCCAATTGAAAATAATCGCTTCTGCACTTTCTCCATCTTCAGAATAACGAATTCTAACCGTTGTTTCATCTTGACGGTCCATCATTTCGGCATACCCTGCTTCAGCGATCCAAGAATGAACGAGAAGCCCAGGGTCATTATATTCACTGTCATCTTCAGAGAAACCCGCTGGTTCTGAACCTTCATATTCACGCCAATCTAATGTTTCTGGTTCATACCCCATTTCTTCTGCTGATTCAGATGGCTCGTACACCATCCAATGCTGTTCATAAAACCCTTCATCATATAGACTAGGTTGCTCTCTTTCATCAACTGTCTCTTCTCCATTATGTTCTCCATTGTCATTGCCTAATTCGTCTAACTGCCCACGTAAATCCTCAATCGTTAAGTCCCTATCTTCTAATTCCTGCTCTAATTCAGAGATTTGTTCTTCGAGAGACTCCTTTTGATCTTCAAATTCATCTTGAATTTCATCAGCTGAAAGGCCACCATTATCATCTCCATTTGCACAAGCCGAGAGGAGAAGGATAAATGCACTTCCAACTAATGAAGATCGAATTGCATATTTCCTCATCACGAATCCCTTCCTTTAAACAATGGTATGATCTCTTTCAGTTTATTGTTTCCCTTTTTGCCAATCTGAAAAAACATGTTCTTTCAATTAAATATTCATTCATCATACAAAATATAGCCTTATCTTTTTAATATTAGGAAGGATAACAAATGACTTCTTGCTTCGTTACTTCAACGTTTTCCCCTTCTTGTATCGGAACAAGATAAAAACCTACCGTTAGCATGGCTACGATAACGATAATAAACGATGTGACAATCATATGCTTCACAGTTCTCTTCCTTTCTAAATGTTCACTATCTAAAAATATGACGTTATAAACCTTATATATGTGTCAAAACAACAAAAAAATACTTGAGTTATTTGTTTAACTCAAGTATTTTATTCTTTTTCTTATGTTATGTGATTATAATTGAGCAATTTTTTCTCCTAAAATGATTTTCCCATCATCAAGTGTCCACCCTTTTGTTTCCTTCTGAAAAAGTGGAAGCAGTTCATTTTGAGTATAAATATTAAATACTTCTTCTTGTCTCTCTGTTTTTGATTCAGCTAACAAGTTTAATGCGATAACAGCTTCGAGTGTTGTCACCATTTTTTTGGATAATTGTTTCACAATTCTCGTTTGTGATATTGAATCAGATGTTTTATATGCTTCGAGTTCTTGATTTAACTCACTAATTATTTCATAAAGTACTTTCTTTTTATCCGTAAAAGTATTAGGTATATGATCAAGTTCTGAATATAGTTGACTTATAAAAACGCTATCCACCTTAAACTTCTTCATGAGACGAATGATTTCTAAACCTAATATATTTGCCGTTCCTTCCCAAACAGTGAGAACTTGTGCATCTCTTAATAGGCGTGGCGTGACAAAATCTTCAATATAACCATTTCCACCGTGCATTTCGATTGCTTCATGCGAAAAATGAATCGCCTGTTCGGCTGATTCGGCCTTTAATAGTGCAATATGAAGTCTTAGCAGGCTATCGTCAAGCTTTGTCGTCTCTCCTTTTGTCCACCGGTCAAACAATTGACCTAACTCAAAAACTGCTGCAGTTTCCACTTCTTGCTTTACTTTCATTTTTACTAAAGTATCTTGGATCATCGGGTATTCAATCAGCTTTTTCCCAAAAGCGTCACGATCATTAGCATAGTTTAAAGACTCGGTATACGCGCGTCTCATAATTCCGACAGAAGCGACAGCATTGCAAATCCTTGATAGGTTTAACGCTTCCATCATGTAATAAAAACCTCGTTCTTTTTCGCCGATCATATAAGCTTCCGCGCCTTCAAACGTCACTTCTGCTGAAGGAACTGCACGCACACCAAGTTTATCCTTAAGCCTTCGAATTGACAGTCCATTTAATGAGCCGTCTTCATTTCTCCATGGTACGAGAAACAACGATAACCCTCTTGTGCCTTCTTGTGCGCCTTCTGTCCGCGCTAAAACTGTTGCTACACCACAAGCTCCACCATTGCTTGCGAAATACTTTTCTCCATATAGTTTATATGATCCGTTTTCATATACTGCTTTCGTCTCGTTTGCTCCTACGTCAGAACCCCCTTGACGTTCTGTTAAAAAGGTTGCTCCTTCATATAACTCATGCTCTCCAGTTGATAATACGTGTGGTAAATATGTTTCTTTTAACGTTTTATCAGCGTAGTTTTCCAATAAATATGCTGTTGCCATTGTTAATGTGACAGGACAGTAAAAACCTGGCTCTGTTTGTGATAATAAATAACCTTGTGCAAAAGAGTAAACATAGTCTCCTTTTCGCTGTAATTCCGGAATCTCTTTATGAACATATCCTACGATTCCTTTTCCGTATGTGTAATCTCTTGTTTTGCGATAACCTTCGTTTAACCATACATGAGATTGATCATTACCAAATCGATCATACTTTACTAATTTCGGTTCGCCTTCACGGTCAGTGTGTCGTGCTCTCTCATCTATTGTTGTCGCACACTCATAACCAAACTGTTCCAATTCTTTGTCAGCCCAAGCGAAAAATCCTGCATCAAACTGCTTTTTTAAAATCTCTTTTAACTGTTCATCTGTTTTATAGAAATTCATTTTCTTTCACCCTTTCTCACCTTGCTTAATTGCATTTCGAATTGCTCTAAGTAGTCTTCCATATCCTCTTTCAACGTTTGAAACTCATTTATCCGCTCTTCTATTTCAGCAATTTTCTTTTTCCCATATGAAATTGTGGTCTCAAGTTGCCTAACTCCAGATTGATCTTCATCAAATAATGAAATCATTTCTTTAATTTCTTCTAACCTAAAGCCAAACTTTTTTCCTCGTATAAGTAGGCTGAGCCTTGTAAGATCTTTCTTATCAAACAGCCTCTGTCGCTGCTTTCCCCGCTTCGGATGTAGTATTCCTATTTCTTCGTAATAACGTAATGCTCTCGTACTAACGTTGTAATCTCTCGCTACTTCCGTAATGGATTTCATAGCCGTCACCTTTTTTCTGAATATTCATTCTTAAATAAAAATAACATTAACGTTAACGTTAATGTCAAGTAGAGGTTTATTATTTTATATATTTTTTTAGCCTGAAAATTTTGTTACATGGGCCAATTTCATATGAACCGATGTTGAAATACACTTCGCTTTCACTCCAGAGCACAAGTGCGACATCCATTCAAGCGTCACTTCGTTTGCTTTCATGGTGTCTTCTTTGCACCCCTAAGCACAAGTGCGACATCCATTCAAGCTTCACTCCGTTTGCTTTCATGGTGTCTTCTTTGCCGCGAGCACGGCCTCAACTTCTCAAAATTCACCACTTTCGTTTTGAGTGATTTTCGGCTCGTGACTCCTGCGATTATTCGTCGCAGCTCGGTTCGAGGAAATAATGCTCGTTCCTATCTCTTCCTCTTATAGCAATGCTTTGATGTGATATCCGACAAAACAACTCGTAGCATACTCGTGATGAAGATGCTCGGCGCTGGAGTCTCGTAGCCTACTTCCAATGAACCAATAATATAAAAATGCAATTTTCATGTGCAATGGTGCGAAATTTAATTCGCATGTTTGTCTACAAACCCACGGGCCTTCCTATGACAATGACTCGTCAAAGAACATGAAATCTGTACGATTTGTCTCATAATAGTTTAAACGTTCTTTTAAGGATCCAGTGTGAAATTCAAATTTATGACCATCTGGATCTTGGAAGTAAATTGAATCTCCCTCTTCATTGGCTCTGTCTCTTCCTTCTAATATTTGTACATCATGTTCCTTCAAGTGATCGTACCACTGTTGAAACTCCTCCTGCTTTACCGTAAAAGCGATATGCGTATAGGAATCATGAATTTCCTCACGTCGAATCTCTTCTTGAACGTTTAATGCGATCCACTGACCACATAATTCGAAGTAAGCCGTCCTTTTACCGACCATTAACTTTTTTGCCTTCAAAACATTCTCATAAAATTCAATCGACCGATCTAAGTTAGAAACGGAAAATGTCATATGGTTAATCCCTTGCAGTTCCATCAGAACCTCCCCTTTCAGATCATACATGCTTGTTCGTTTATATCTCTCATTCCCTGCTAAACGTAAATCTATTCAAAGAAGACTAACGATTGACGAGGTTTGTATATTATTCAAAAGTAAAACGGTCACCGATATTAGTGACTGAAATCAAATAATTCCACTTATACTGAGCCAATTCTCTCAAAGCCATGATATCTCGTGCCTTGGTGAGTGAGATTGCCAACATCTCCTTCTGCAAGCTGACCATATTCCCTACCGGATATTTTAAATTCCTTCCGACTACCGTCTTCGAGCTCAAAAGTAACAAAATATGTCGTGTACGTACGATGGTTTTTCCCAGCTCTTTTACGGACATCCGTTCTTTTTGACACAATTTTTGATTTGACCGTTTCCCTCGGTAATTGATTGTTGCGTGCCCATTCGCGAATCCCATTAAATAATTGATAGAGAATCGTTCCGATGACAATAAAAAAAATAAGGCCAATGATAATAGGAATAAAGTTCGCAAATGTTCCTGGTACAAATAAAATGATATCCAACAAAAACACTCCTTATTATAGTCTACAAGTTATTTACGAGAATGGGCTATTCGAAGTTTCACCTAATGTTTTTAACCATGACAAGACACGGATTTTCTTTTCCCCATAACTCCGTCAACTCTTGAACACCGACAAAACCAACAGATTCATAAAATTTTCTCGTATTTTTATAATGAGGATCACCATGCTTATCACTTAATGTTTTTACTGCAAGAAATTTTTTCCCCGCTAAGATCGAATCGTATTCCATTTCTGCTATTAGCATTTTTCCGATGCCTAACTGATTATAATCAGGGTGTACTGCAATTAAATGAATCTCATTTGTCTCTATCGTTTCTTCTTGTATTGTTATAAAACCAACCACTTCATCCCTGTATAAAACTGTTAACATCTTCATTTCTTTTACTTGATTAATATAATTTACTAGGGCATCTTCTATCCCAAACCATTCCGGTAATAGCCGAAGAATACGTTCACAAATGAGCGATCTTTCTAATTGATTTGTTATTTCACGAATTTGTAATGGCAATTCAGCTCTTTCTTTTCCGACTTGTAACAAATGAACAGCATCACCAAAGCCCTTTGCATATCGTTCATCATCGAAACGAAGACAAGCTTGTTCATCAATCCCGTACCCTTTCGTTAATCCAACCTCTTTCATCGATGATTCGATATGTTTTCGATCATTCCATTCAGTAAAATGAACACTAATCCCTATCTCACCAATGAGCGCAAGACCAGGCAAGATTTTTCTCTTTCGATCCGCTGTATCACTTTCTGATAAAATACAATGATTTGGTAAAAGAAGTGCTCCAGCTGAACAACCGGCAATAGGAGTCCCGAGGTTGTATTTTTCTTGAATCACCTTCTTAATTGGAGGTTGACTATAATACTTATGATATTTTTCTGTGTCGCCTCCTCCAATAAAAATACCATTTGTGTTTTTTAATACAGACACTACCCAATCAACATCTAATTCTCCGTTTTCTTTTTGTTTAATAATCGTAATTTTTTTAACTCCTATTGATTTCCAATGGTCAGTATACCTAGGAATATATTGTTCCCATCCTTCTCTATGTAAAATGAGAAGAGCGATATGTGCATCACGTCCACCTGCTTTTTTCGCAAATTCAATAGACGGTTCTTTGAGTGATGGGTTTTCTCCAAATAAATAACATGTTCGTACCATCTTTTTCATCATCCCTATCTACAATTTATAAATTATTCTAAATAAAAAAAAGCTAGATGAAACATCCAGCTTAAGTGGTTTTACAAATTGTATTCGATACCTTTAACGGATTCCCTTTATTTTCCTTGTTATTGAAGCATAAATGAAAGCGCAGCTTCTATATGTATGTCTGTCGTATCATAAACAGCTTGTGATTCATCTTCACATAACATATTTAGTTCCGTACATCCTAAAATGACGCCATCGAGCCACGTGTACTTTTTCAACAAGTCAGCATAGTAGTTTTTGGACAACTGATTAACTTTTCCTAAACATAATTCATCAAAAATAATCCGATTGATCTCTATTCTTTCTTCTTCTTTTGGAATATGGATTCTTATCCTTCTTTCTTCTAGTCGATCAATTAAAAATGGCTGTTCCATCGTATATCGTGTCCCTAATAGCAGTAGGTCCCGTCCCCCATCAATTAAAACACGTTCGGCAGTTGCATCTGCAATGTGTAAAAAAGGGACAGAAATTCGCTCTTCAATGTCTTTTGAAACTTTATGCATCGTGTTCGTACATAAAACGACTGCTTCGGCTCCTGCTAATTCTAACTTTTTCGCAACCTCGGCTAAGTAAAGCCCAGCATCCTTCCATTTCCCTTCACGTTGCCACTTTTCAATAGGGGAAAAATCAACACTATACAGAATACATTCTGCGGAATGGAGCCCACCTTTTCGTCTCTTAACTTCTTCATTCAATTTCCGATAATATGTTTGTGTGGACTCCCAACTCATCCCGCCTATTAAACCGATTTTCCTCATCGTTTCATCTCCCAATTATCAATGCTCCACCTACATTATTAATATTTAAAGTGGTACTCAACTGAATCTGCAATAGGTTCGTAACCTACTTTCATATAGATATTGTTTGACGTTTGATTCTCTAGATCGGTATATAAACTACAAAATTGATAGCCTTCCTGTAAAAGCCAATCACTTAAAGCTGCAACACAAGTTGTTGCATATCCTTGCTTTTTATATTCTTCAGGTGTGTAAACTAAACTAATAACAACACCATTTTTTGACTCACGGGACCTTGCTGCCATGGAAACTGGGCAACCATTCTCATTACGCCAAATAAAAATTTGATTTTGTTTAATTTTATTTATTACAAATAATTTCGCTTCCTCTTTATTAATCGGCTCTAAAGCTTCTTCATAAAACTTTTCTGTCCAATATGTCACAAGAGCAATATCGTCTTCAGTAGCATAACAAAGTCGGCCCTTTTGTCTTGGAATATCATTTACTTGATCTAACCGATAAATTTTTTGTTTCATAAATGTTTTTGACTTACAATTTGTGAGTTCTTTCCAACCGTTCACGAATTCTTCTACTAAAGGTTTTGCCCCGACAACCCCAGGAATATATTGATTTTTATTATATACCCACTTTGCAGCTTCTTTTGCATAATCAACATCCCCACAAATGACTAAATTATAGGGGGGCGTTTGCAATAGGACGATACCTGTAGTACCGTCCTCCTTTTTTCCAACGGCAACAAATGGTTGTTTTGTAACTTCGTACGACACGTTCTTATCTTCTTCCTTTTTTAAGCGATTGAGTAGGCCTAAAGGTAAATTGTTTTCAGCTTCATTTTTTAACAAACATGTTTCAACCTGTTGAAGCACCTCTTTTGGTGATGAATATTCTTTAATATCCACCGTAGTTCCCTCCTTCTGACCGTTGAATTTCAAATTAAAAGTCATATTCCATTTTTATAAGTGGAACTTGATGATCTTGTTTTTGAACGATTGACGTAATCGTACGTTTAAAACCAAGCTTTTCTGTTGCTTTGAGTGCGCGTTTATTAAACTTAGGAATATGAAACGTTAGTTTTTTTGGCTCATATCTCTCTTTAGCAATGTTCATTACATATGCGATTAAGCTTTCTCCTCTTCCTTGCCCTATCAAATCAGGCCTTAATACAAGTTGCATACCGACGATTACATCTTTAGGCAAGAATATACAATAACCGATCAGTTCTCCACTTTCATAAATAGCAATATAATGGTTCCAATTAAATGGATTTAAAAATTCGTCGATATCATCGCTTCCATCATCAATGTTATAAAAAGCTTCCTCACCATCGTACTCCCATTGTACGATAGCCATCGCTTCTTCATTCGTCATCCATTTCCATTCAAACATCGGATCCCACCCTTTTTCGCACATTGTTCACAAAATTGTCACAGACCTGGTCCCTGAATTTTTTGTGAATTTAGATAATTATATTATACCTTGCACAGGGTTTAGAATCACGGCTAATTTAAAATATTTCATATTGGACAATTGTAAAAAATGATTAAGCAAAGGAAAATCATTCTAAATCCTGAAGCAACACCTCTTAATATGCCTAACAATAAAATTGCCAATGTAACAAAAGTCGCGCTTTTATAGAGCTTATTGGTAATTTGTTATATTGCTGCAGGGGCACAGCCATAAAAAATAAGAGTTCTCATTTAAGTTGAGAACTCGACTACAACAATCATCCAATTATTCATTAATCTTAAAAACTTCATCCTCAGTGCCGATGCTTAACCCTGTCATCATTAATGCTTGTTCAAGGTTACGTGCTACCTTCATATGATTAAATGAAATGCCTAAGTTTACAATTGTTTGGGCTAATTCTGGACGTAAGCCAGAAATGATCGCTGTAATTCCTACTACTTTTAATGCGTCATGAAGTTGAAATAAATTATGAGCTACGGCAGTATCTATCATATGAACACCTGATAGATCAACAATTAAGTACGATAACCCTAATTCTGTCCCTTTCGTTAACGATTGATCTAGCAGTTCTTTTGAACGATATGTATCAATTGTACCGATAATTGGTAGAATCGCTACCGATTTTGTCAATGGGACCACTGGTACTGAAAGCTCTAATAATTCTTCTTGTGCCTTTTTAAATGTATCTTCATTGTATTCTACGTAAGCTTGTGTAAATGAATAAACTGCTTTATCTAAGAGTAGATCAATTCGTTCAGACATTAAAAAGTAGTCATCAAACCCTACGTTACGATTTTTACATTCTTTACGAATAAACTTGTAGATCACTTTTCGAAAATGTGGTAAAGAAAGCATTGCAAAGTCTGCTGAAATACCAGCACTCACTGCACGTTTACCTGCTTTTTTCCCCCACTTGTATACGTCATCTAAATTTTTCTTCACATCATCACTTAACAAGGCATTTCCTATCATTTGCATAAACTCAAAACGATACTGAAAGTTCTCCTCTTTTGCAAAACCAATATGATTGTTAGATTGTACGCTTTGCGAATCAAAAGCTTCTTCAACTTGCTTTGCAAGATTTTCACTCTCTTCTATGATGGCATGACCAACATTCATCAATTCATTTACCGTCATCATTACTTTAACCCCCAGCCACTATATACATATACAATTAATCCTATACCACATCATGTCTATCCATAAACATGGAAGTTATAGACATTTATATTAGAAGCTTTCTCCTAAACTAGTATCAACAAACGCGACAAATAACCAATAAACCCCAGGTGCCAGACACATGGGATTTATTGGAATTTATTAGTTCCCACTTAAGCTATTAATAGCATGAGAAAGATGAAATTTGTCTCGTATCAAATCCTGAATACACCCAACGTCTTTGGCGAGGACGCCATCTATAACCTGCTACTGAAGTTCTTCCTATAAACGTTGGCCAGAACCAGAACCTTCTTCCAGAGTCTAACACTATATACGTATATCGGTGTAAACATCTCCGTATTGCACCTGGGTCAACCGCAAGGACTCCTACTCCATCAACTTGCTGCAGTTGAGGAGGTGGACTAGCAGGTGGTGGACCTGGCGGTGGGCCTTCTGGGCCTCCTGGGCCTCCTGGGCCTCCTGGGCCTCCTGGGCCAAACGGAGGTCTCCCTGATGGTCCATCTGTTGGTGGACCAAACGGTGGTCTGCCAGGCGGTGGACCTGGTGGTTGATGCCCTGGTCCAAATCCTCCCCACTGTTGCTGTTGAGGAAATAACCAACTCAATAAACCTGATAGTTGTCTTTGATTATGCACCGAGCTCTCTCCTTTCAAAACGTCTCTTTATACGTTATGCAAGGAAAATATCAAGGTGCTTGCCTACATCTATAATACATCCGCCCGATTATTGCTTGCTTTCTTCATCTGCCGGTGACAATAGGTTGTCATCTTTCACATCAATATACAACTGTCCTTTCGTTCCTAAAACAGCATAAAACACATCATTTCTCGATACATTCCTTTCATTTAGTTGTCTTAATAACCATTCTTTCGTAAGATGATTTTCGTTAAGGTTCTTCTCTATAATTTCTCCGTCCATAATAAGTTCTATAGGGAATTTGTTCGTTCCTCTTTCTTCAAATAAATCTCCTCTTGTAACAGGGCGCAGATGTTCTTTTAATAATGCAGATATATGGCCGTCCGGCTCTAAAACGACATAATCTACATCTTCCAGATCAAAAATTCCTTTTTCACGTAACGACTGATTGAGAGAATCCATATTGTATTTTTGCTTTTTCATATTTTCTTCAAGCACTTTGCCATCTTCTACTAAAACTGTTGGAGATCCTGACACTAACTTTCTTACGTTTCTCACTCGTAAAGATAAAAAAGTTGTTCCGTATCCGATTATTGCAACGACAAATAAGGCAGTTAACGTATGGCTATAATTTATTCCTGTATCAAAAGCAAAGTTAGCACCAATTGCCCCCATCATTACGGCGGTAATAAAATCATGATTAGACATTTGAGACAGCGTTTGTTTTCCTAGTACAGTATTGATTAATAATAAGATTAAATATGCTGCTGTTGCCCTAATAAGCACATGGGTAATTTCGAAGTCCATTTTATCACCTGATATTTTTAACAGTGTAGTTAGTATTTTCTACTACACATATTTCATACTAAAAAACACTCCCACTACTAATTGTGAGAGTGTTTGTATAAAATATCATTCAAAAAGATAAGAAAAGTTATTCAATATCATCTTGTTCAGTTAAAATCATTACCCCATTTTTCGTAATGGCAATTGTATGTTCATATTGGCAAGACAAGCTGCCATCTACCGTACGAGCTGTCCAGCCATTATCGTCCATTTGCGATGCCCATGCACCAGTATTGATCATCGGTTCAATCGTAATGACTAAACCATCTTTTAATCTTTGACCACTGTTCGGCTTCCCAAAGTGAGGTATATTAGGCTCCTCATGAATAGTCGGTCCAATTCCGTGACCTGCAAAATCTCGAACAACCCCATAGCCATATGGCTCTACATATTTTTCAATGGCAGCACCAATATCACCGACACGGTTCCCTACCTTCGCTGCTTCTATACCTTTGTATAGGGACTCTTTCGTAACTCTCATTAATTGTTCCGCTTCTTCTGATACTTTTCCAACAGGGTGTGTCCAAGCTGAATCAGCTAATGCTCCATTTAAGTCAATAACAAAATCTACCTTTACGAGGTCCCCCTCTTTAAGCTTTTCATCTCGAGGAAAACCATGGCAAATCTCATCATTAATGGATGCACATGTCGCATACTTATACCCTTGATACCCTTTTTGGGCAGGCTGGGCACCATGCTTTCTCATATACTCTTCTGCAAACTTATCAATCTCAAGCGTTGTCATACCTGGTTTAATCATTTTTGCAATCTCTTTATGAATCTTAGCAACAAGCTTACCTGCTTCATGCATTTGTTCAATTTCTCTTGCTGATTTACGTTGAATCATTCGTCAGACTCCTTTTCCAATTTATTTTATCCTATGTAATATTCACTATCTCAGTTCAAAACTAAAAGTACACGTTTCACTTAAGAAAAAGCCCCAAACAATGGGACTATACGACGTATGAAATCGCTAGAAACTTAACGTTATCATACATGAAGTTGCTTAACAAAGGCAACTGATTCCCCCTTTCAAGCTCATTTCAACAAACTTTTGTTATGTTCGCTTTTTACTTTTCTTTTCAACGATCAATAACCCAATTAACCCAAGAGCGCTTATTAAATAATACACGACTGACGCTTCATCAATCACCCGCATAACTGGTCCAAATAATATCAAAATAAAACAGACGACCGTTATTGTCATTTTATAAGTACGACTCATCTATACTCCCCTTTGCACCTTCCTGTAACTACTGTTATTGTAAATGAAACAACGACCCTAGCCAATCATATTACGACTTGGCTTTTAATATCATCGTTCACAACTTTATGAATAGAGAGGTGATTAATTTGATCGAACTGAAGCCATTTACTAAAAAAGACTTTCCTCTACTATTAAATTGGATAAATAAAACCTCTGCTAAATTTTTGATGAAGTGGTCAGGGTCAACCTTTACCTTCCCACTTACTGAAAAGCAATTAAAAAACTACACTTGCCGTGCCAACAAAGATGAGAGTGATACATTTATTTTTACCGCATTACTCAAAGATACAGGTCGACCAATCGGCCATATTGCCATACGGAAAATTGATTATCAACACCGTTCTGCAAGATTAGGGAAAGTGTTAATTGGGGATGAAAAAGACCGTGGCAAAGGATATACGAAAATGATGATCTACGATGCATTATCATTTGCCTTCGATACTTTAAACCTACATAGAGTTTCGCTTGGAGTGTTTGATAATAACAACCATGCAAAACAAATTTACGAACGTTTCGGCTTTAAAACAGAAGGATACTTTCGTGATTTTCGATTCGTAGATGGTGAGTATTGGGGAATGTATGAAATGAGCTTATTACAACATGAGTGGCTAGAGATAAAAAATTCAAATATGAAAAACTAGCATTTTGGTAGCTAAAATCGTAATTCTATTTCATAGGTATGGCGAACATGACAAAATGATTTCAGAGGATAACATTCCGTTTTCAAAACGATTAAAACATCGAAATTTGGTTGAACTCTCTTATATGTGCTTGGTACGATGTGGACGTTGCATTAAAAGAGAAGCACTATAAGGAGGTTTTCAAATGAAACCAAACGCAACATTAAAATCTATGAAAGTATTAGGGGTTACCGCTTTTGCACTAGGGACATTCCTTTTCACGTCCGGACAAGCTAGCGCAGGAGAAGACAAAGAACTTGGCGAAAAACTATTATATAAAGGAAAGACTCATGAACATATCGTAGACCTGAAAGAACTATTACATGAAAGAGACTTCCTTGATATCCGTGAAGAGGAAATCAACGATCAATACGATCAAGTTACTAAAAAAGCGGTACGTCAATTCCAAGAAAAATACGATCTACTCATAGATGGTATTGCAGGAGTACAAACGATCGCAGCCCTTGTTGAACTAGAAAAAGGAGATGAAGGGATTTTAGTAGAAACGCTTCAAGAAGACTTAACAGAGTTAGGCTATTACGAACATAAAATTGATGGTGAATTCGGTCCATTCACTGAAAAAGCCTTAATTAACTTCCATGAAGAAGAAGATATTGAAGAAAAAGAAGGTATCGCAGGACCAAAAACATTCAGCGCACTCCATGAATTAACAAGTCGTTACAATCCAGATATTGAAGCTGAGAACACTGCAAATACAGCTCAGACATCAAATGAAACTGGAAGTTCAAATGATGGACAAGCTTCAAGCAATCAGTCAAGCGAGTCTAGCAATGACAACTCTGAAGCAGTAATGACAATGGAAGCAACTGCTTATACAGCCTATTGTGATGGTTGTATAGGAATCACTGCAACAGGAATCGATTTACGTAACCAACCTAATAAAAAGGTCGTTGCTGTTGACCCTAATGTTATTCCTTTAGGATCAGTTGTTGAAGTAGAAGGTTATGGTCGTGCAATTGCTGGTGATACTGGTGGAGCAATTAAAGGTAACCGAATTGATTTGCATATGGCGACAAAAGATGAAGCATTCTCATTTGGGCGCCAAAACGTTACGGTACGAATCATCGAAACCCCGTAAATACAATAAGTCAAAAAGGGTTTGTCTCTTAGAACAGAGACAAATCTTTTTTCTTATTATTCTATTTTCCAAGATCGTTAATGAGAAAACATTGGAAACCAATTCCTAATATATCGATCCTATACACCTTTTCTTTAAATATTCAATCTCATTAAATATTCTTTTTCTCCACCTTCAAACTGCACAGTCTTTTTAAATACAAAACCCGCTCTTTCATATGCTCGAATCGCAGCTGTATTATTTGGGTCAGGACCAATGATACAACAAGACACATGATCCATTTTGTTAATAATATTTAGTAAAAACTCATTGAGAATCCTCACTCCATACCCTTTATACAAAAATGCCTCATTTCCGATAAATAAGTCAATACCTACACTGTTTCTTGGTGCTGAAATGCTATACGCATAATGTTGATGGTCCCAAATATAGTAGGTTTGTATATAGCCTATCTTCTCGCCATCAAGCAAGATGAGATAAGGCGATGTTTTTACTTCCCCCTTTATTTTTTTCATATATTTATCGTAAATCTCATCATAAGATTTTCGCCTTTTACTGTACCACTTCAATGCAGAGCCTTTATTTAACCATTCATGCATGATCGTAATATCCTCTTCACATAGTCGCCTAAAGGTGATCATATTATAGGTGTCCTCATTTCTTTCCTACATGTTTAAATTTCTTTCATATACTTTGAGATGCTGATAGACGAGCCTTAATAACGGCGTTTCGATTCCATAACGTTCAGCAAGGAGCAACAAAAACCCTTGTAAATGGTCGACTTCAATCGGGGCACCCCGTTCAATGTCTCGAAGCATCGACGATTTCATCGAGGGTGCTTGATTGTCAAGAGTGTCCATTTGCTTTTCAACCACTCGATCTGAAATAGGGGCTCGATGCGCTTCCATCGTCATACGAATTTCCTCAAATAACTGCTGAATATAAGTTCTCCCTTCAAACGTATCCCGTATCGGGCCAATTGGAGACCTCATTAACGATGTAACCCCAGATAATGTCGTAATAAACAAATACTTATGCCACATGTCTTTTTGAATGTTTTCACTTAATTGAAATACTGACTTCGTTCCTGAGAAAACTTCCTCAATTTCTTTTGCACGCGCTGTTACTTTTCCGTTCCACTCACCAAACACGAGGTCATTCTTCTTACTTGTTTGTACGATCTCTCCTGCATCATTTAGCGTCGATTCAATAAAACATATTCCGCCGAAGATTTGATCTGGTGAAAAATATGCTTTCATCTCTTCCATATGTTCAATACCGTTTAATAATGGAATAATTACAGTATAATCAGATACAAACCGTTCCAATGAAGTTAATGCATCTCTTAGCTGATATGATTTCGTACTAATGAAAACAACGTCAAAAGGTGTTGGCTCATTTGTGGCGAGAATTGTCTTTGGCTGAACGTGTATATCGCCATTTACACTATGTATCACTAGACCTTGTTCTTTTAACTGCTGTTGTTTTTTCTCACGCACTAAAAACGTGACGTCTTCCCCTTTTTCGATGAGTCGACCTCCAAAATAACCACCAACTGCTCCAGCTCCAACAACGAGAATTCGCATGATTCATTCTCCTCTCCATTTTGCTACTTACACTTTCTCTACACACCTGTTTATCTCCTTTTAATCAATATAATTTCACATAGAATAAAGGATATGACTCATCCATGCAGAAATATAAATTGATAAGAAATTGACTGGGGGAATTTTCATGACAAAATTTTATGTTGAAAAATTAAATTTTCAACAACCAAAAGAGATAGAAAAGAAATACGAGGAGTTGCTTTCAAAGCCAGTTCATACAGCAGATGAATTAACAACATGGCTAAAGGAAGCCTCTCGGTTTTCAGATGAGATCGCCGAAGGTTTATCTGGGCATTACATTGACTTTCAATGTCAAAGCGATTCTGAAGAGACCAAAAAAGCGTTTGAATACGATCAAAAATATATCTTACCGATCGTCAAACGTTATGAAGCATTGCTTGACGACAAATTTTTATCCTCACCTGCGATTGAACTGCTCGACCAATCGTATTATCACGAATTTATAAAAAGCAAGCAAAATTCAAAAGAGTTGTTCCGCGAAGAAAATGTCGAACTTGAAGTTGAAGAAGACCGCCTTGCAACCAATTACTTTGAGCATACGGGTGGACTTACTGTCGATTGGCGCGGTGAAGAAAAAACAATAAGTCAACTCCAAGAATATATGGAAGATTCGAACCGCGAAGTAAGAAAAGAAGCAATTGAAAAGATCTTCAATGCGTTTTTATCAAAAAAAGATGAGTTACAAGCAATCATGACAGAACTAATTGAGATACGAGAAAAGAAAGCTAAGAACGCTAATCTTGCCAATTACCGTGATTATATGTTTAAAAAATATGAACGCTTTGATTACACTCCAGATGATTGCAAGAAGCTAGCAGAAGCTGTGCGGAAGCACGTGAAGCCGCTAAAAGAAAGAATTCAGAAGGAACACCAGAAGGAAATAGGTGTCGATGTATACCGTCCATGGGACCGAAAAGCAGTGCCAAATGGTCAAAAGCCGTTAAAACCTTTCCAAGATACCGATGAACTCGTAAAAAAATCTGCAACGATTTTTGAAAACATGGATCCTCGTTTTGCCGAATTAATTCACACGATGAATAAACGTGGCATGCTGGACCTTAACAGTCGAAAAGGAAAAGCTCCAGGAGGCTTTTGTGATTCTCTTCCCGTTTCGAAACTATCTTTCATTTTCATGAATGCATCAAACAGTCATGATGATATGATTACTCTTCTTCATGAAATGGGTCACTGTATTCATAACGATTTAAAAACAACCCTTCCGTTAAGCTTGTATCGTGATACACCAATGGAATCCGCTGAACTTGCAAGCATGTCAATGGAATTGATGACAATGGATCAATGGGACCTATTTTATGAAAGTGAAGCTGATTTAACTAGAGCAAAGAAGGAACAATTAGAAGGAATTATTAACTTCCTCCCTCATGGAGTGATTATCGACCAATTCCAGCATTGGTTATACGAAAACCCTGACCACACTGCTGAGGAAAGAAATGAAAAGTACTTCGAGCTTTCACAATCTATTGATTCTAAAGTCGTTGATTGGTCTGGATATGAAGAATGGCTAAAACACCATTGGCACATGGTCCTTCACATTTTTGAAGTCCCGTTTTATTTCATCGACTATGTGATCGCCCAATTAGGAGCCGTACAACTGTACAAAAATTATTGTGAAGAACCCGACAAAACACTAGCAAACTATAAAAAAGCACTCTCACTTGGTAGCTCAAAATCGTTAGCAGAAGTTTACGAGGCAGCAGGAATCAAATTTGATTTCTCAGAAAACATGATTAAAGATTTAATGGCTTTTGTTGAAGAAAAATTAAATGAGCTTGATAAAAAATAAAGAATAGCCTCAATAGGTCACCAATATTTTTTGTGGTGACCTATTTTAATGTTCAAATGATATTTCGATCGTTGATGGTGCAGGTGAAAGACCTAACTTACTTGTTTGACCTTTCCTAACAAATGGAAAACCTTGTTGGGGCTCTTTCCCCTTATATGGCGACACTTCTATCAAACTTCCTCTTGCTCTATATTCATGTGAACCATTTACAGTGACCTTACTCCAATACTTCTTTTCCATAGGCTTCAAAACAATTTGATATACGAAAAAACTCCATAAAAAAATAACCCGTACCATTAAAGGTACGGGTTATCATTGTGAGTTAACAATTATTGTTCGATTGTTACGTCTTGTAACATCATTAAACCGTTTGGATGCTTCCAGAAACCTTGAACCTCGTCACGTAAACCTACTAAGTAAGTTCCATGGTATAGGTAAAGCATTGGAGCTTCTTCTACAAGGATTTCCATCGCTTGCTCGTAAAGGTCTTCACGAGTTGCAGGATCAGCTTCTTGACGAGCTAAGTCTAGTAACTCATCTAACTCTGGGTTATCCATGAATGAACGGTTACCTGCTGAACCTTGGTTGTCAGAGTGGAACAATGCATGCATACCGTAGTCAGCATCACCTGTTACAGTAACCCAACCAAGGATAAACATGTCATGGTTACCTTCAGCAGTTTCGTCAAGGTAACGACCCCACTCAAGTACTTCAATTTCAGCATTTACGCCAATTGCAGTAAGTTGAGCTTGTACTAATTCAGCAATTTCCATACGCTCACGGTTATCGTTTGTCCAGATCGTTGTATCGAATCCATCTTCATATCCAGCTTCAGCAAGTAATTCTTGTGCAGCTTCGATATCTTCTGGAAGTGGATCTACTTGATCACTAAACCCAAATACTTGTTCACCGATAGGACCTACTGCTGGAGTACCAATTCCGTCCATTACACCGTAAATGATGTCATCTTTGTTAATTGCCATTGATACAGCACGACGAACACGTGGATCATCGAATGGTTCACTTTGTAAGTTAAAACCAATATAAGCTAAGCTTAAGCTGTCTTGCTCATACACAGTTGTAAGATCGCCACCATCAACACGGTCTTTATCACTTGGGCTTACTGGATCAATAATGTGAGCAGTTCCAGTTTCTAATTCACCAACACGAGTTAAATCTTCACCAATAACTTTAAAAGTTACAGAATCAACGTTTGCTGGTTCACCCCAGTAATTTTCGTTCTTAGTAATAACGACTTCATCACCTGTAGTCCAGCTTTCAAATTCAAAGATACCTGAACCAATTGGGTTTTCACCAATATATTGACCTGGCTGTTCGCCAGCTTCCATTGCTTCATAGTCAGCTTCGATTGCATCTAAGCTGATCATTCCACTACCACTGTGTGCTAAGTGAGATGGAAGTGGTGCAAATGGGAATTCTGTATGAATGTGAACAACATACTCATCTACAACTTCTACTTCAGCAACACTTGTAAATAAGAACGCTCTTGGTGATGCAACTTCTGGGTCTAAAATACGGTCAAGGTTTGCTTTTACAACCTCTGCGTTAAATTCAGAACCGTCATGGAACGTTACACCCTCACGAAGAGTAAATTCCCAAAGATCTTCTTCAAGTGCTTCCCACTCAGTAGCTAGTCCTGGTTGAAGCTCCATATCTTCGTTATGCTTTAGAAGCGTTTCGAAAATGTTTGTTTGAACGTTACTAGAAGGAACGTCATTTGAACCATGTGGGTCCATACTTACTGCGTCTGCAGACATACCGATAACTAGATCGTTACCTTCAATAAGTTCTGCTTGTTCACCATCAGCACCATCAGTGCCTCCAGTATCTGTTTGATCTGTTCCATCTTCATCTGGCTCAGACGCACAACCTGCGATTGTTAGAGCAGCTACAGCTGAAAAAGCAATAGCTTTTAAACTTTTACTCTTAAACATAAATTTGCCCCCTTTATTTTTTTGGAAAACTCACATATATTAAACTACAATAATTCGCCAAAAAAAACAACATTAAAATATTTGTTAAATTTAAATCTTCTTAACAAAACTTGGCTTGTCGCCAAGTCATAATGGCGAAAACCTTAGTTGCACCGAGCAGCGGCTGCTTCGAAATAACCCCGACATGCAACGAGTAACCGCAGGAGCACCGAGCAATACCTCCAAGAATAAACTCCGATCTGCGACGAGTAACCGCAGGAGCACTTATACTATCGACCATATTTTTATAAACTCTTGATAGTATAAAGTAAGCTCCTTCATACTGCAGTTATTTTCCCCCAATATAATAGAAGAAACATATCCACTAATCATTTCTAAAGGGGATTGCATCAGTTTATTAAGAATTATCTGACATTATGTTAAAATAATTTCCATTTGTCAAAATTCCTTGTAATATGTCATAGACGTGATATAATTCTTGCTTGTAAGATAGATTCGCAGACAGGGTCGTATATTTTTCATTTATAATATTAAAACGATTTTAAATTGTCTAAATATTGTTTTAATATTTCCATATCGATCCAAACCTACTATTTTCATCAAAATTATAAAAAGAAAGAGAGGCTTAAAACATGGCTGAAACAAGTGTTAATGTTCCACAAAATGAAACGAAGCGGCCTTCACCACATATTGAAAATTTAAAGACTGCTTTTAGAAAGCTAAGAAAAAACAAGGCTGCGATGGTTGGGGGGATCTTAATCCTCTTCTTCGTCATCACTTCATTTATAGGACCTTATTTAGTACAAAATTCACCTACAGAACCAAACATGAGTGCAAGACTACAAGGTCCATCGGCTGAATTTTGGTTCGGTACGGATAACTTAGGGAGAGATATTTTCGCCCGAATTATCCATGGAATGTCAATTACTCTATGGATTGGATTTGCTTCTGTTATTTTAGGTGCAATCGGTGGAGTAATTCTTGGATTAATTTCTGGATATTACGGTAAAAGAGTCGATGCAATCATTATGAGGTGTATTGACGTATTACTAGCATTCCCTGGTATTTTACTAGCTTTAGCGATTGTTAGTGTATTAGGAGCAAGCTTAAATAACGTAATTATTGCGGTAGCAATATTCTCGATTCCTGTTTTTGCAAGGATCGTACGTGGATCAACTCTTGCAGTAAGAAAATTAGAGTATGTTGATGCAGTAAGAGCATTAGGTGCTTCAGATGCTCGAATTATTTTTAGACATGTTTTACCTAATATCATGTCACCCATTATTGTACAAGCAACACTTCGTATGGCTACGGCTATTTTAACTGCTAGTGGTTTATCATTCTTAGGTTTAGGTGCACAGCCGCCAACACCAGAATGGGGAGCGATGTTAAGTGCTGGGCGTAACTATATGTGGGAGAACCCTCATATTGCATTATTCCCAGGTCTTGCAATCGTTATTGTAGTACTTGCATTTAATCTATTTGGCGATGGTATTCGTGATGCACTAGATCCGAAAATGAAAGATTAAGAGAGGTGAGAGACTTTGTTTGTATATATTATTAGACGATTACTTCAAACAATACCTGTTATTTTTGGTGTTACAGTTCTAGTTTTCCTTATGATGCACTTAATCCCTGGTGACCCTGCTCAAGTGATCGCCGGTGAAAGTGCTCAAGAAGAACAAGTTGAACAAATGAGAGAGCGTTTAGGTTTGAATGAACCGTTACCTGTCCAATACGGTAAATTTATCGCAGGAGCTGTTCAAGGAGACTTAGGAAATTCAATCCGAAGCGGACGACCAGTTACTTCTGAAATTGGGGTCCGATTCTGGATAACGGTAGAACTTGCGTTTTATAGTACGATATTAAGTATTTTCTTAGGATTGATTGCTGGTATTATTTCAGCAACAAAGCGTCACACACTTATGGACGTTACGATTATGGTGGTAGCTCTATTCGGATTATCGATGCCGAACTTCTGGCTCGGATTAATGTTAATCCAGTATTTTGCTTTAGATCCTCTTGGTTGGTTCCCTGTTTCAGGGTGGGGCTCACCGAGTCAAATCGTTTTACCGGTTATTACACTCGGTACAGCCGGAGCAGCAATTATTGCACGTATGACACGTTCTTCTATGCTTGAAGTCGTAAACCAAGATTATATTCGTACTGCACGTGCCAAAGGTGTTAAAGAACGTTATGTTGTTTACAAACACGCGTTACGTAACGCATTAATTCCTGTTGTAACGGTTGTCGGACTTCAGTTCGGTGCATTACTTGGTGGTACGGTGTTAACAGAGACAGTATTTGCAATTAACGGTATGGGAAGATTCGTTATTGAGGCAATTTCAGCTCGTGACTTCCCGATTGTCCAAGGATCTGTTTTAATTATTGCCCTATTGTTCGTACTTGTTAACTTACTCGTCGATATTTCATACCGATTCTTAAATAAACGTATCGAATTAGATTAATGAATATCCTTTTCTTTGAAAGGTGGGAATTAGCTCATGGAACCGAATAAAACGATTATTGATGTAAAAGATTTACAAACGTCGTTTTTTACAAGTAAAGGTGAAGTAAAAGCTGTTGATGGGGTTTCATTTGCAGTACCTAGTGGTAAAACGCTAGGTATTGTAGGTGAATCTGGATCAGGAAAAAGTATTACTTCACTTTCAATTATGCGCCTTATTCAAGATCCAGGAAAAATTAAAGGTGGAGAGATCTTATTTAATGGCGAAAACCTTTTAGATAAAAAAGAATCTGAAATGCGTAAAATTCGTGGAAATCAAATTTCAATGATTTTCCAAGAACCAATGACTTCTTTAAACCCAGTATTTACTGTTGGTGACCAAATTGCTGAGTCATATATGATCCACGAAAGTCTATCAAAAAAGGAAGCTATGAAAAAAGCTTTAGAAATGCTTGAACTTGTTGGTATTCCTTCACCTAAACAACGCCTTAAGCAATACCCTCACGAATTATCAGGAGGTATGAGGCAGCGTGTCATGATTGCAATCGCATTAGCTTGTCGTCCGGAGTTGCTGATCTCTGACGAGCCAACAACGGCGCTTGACGTGACGATTCAAGCACAAATTTTAAGGTTGATCAATAACTTACAAAAAGAATTAGGAATGTCACAAATTCTTATTACACACGACCTTGGTGTTGTTGCAGAAACGTGTGATTACGTTGCTGTTATGTATGCAGGTAAAGTTGTTGAGTACGCAGATGTAGAAACATTATTTGAATCACCAAAACATCCTTATACTGTTGGGTTGTTACAATCCTTACCTCGTCATGACATTGACTATGAAGGTGAATTAAATGTGATTAAAGGAATGGTTCCAACTCCTGAGAACCTTCCTGAAGGGTGCCGATTTGCACCACGTTGTCCATTTGCAACAGATCTATGTAAACAAGAGCTTCCAAGCTTAGAAGATTTAGACAATGACAGCCAAATCCGCTGCTGGATTTATTCTGATAAGTGGGACGGGCCGGAGGTGAAAGTAAAAGATGACTACGGAACTTTTGCAAGTAAAGAATCTTAAACAATACTTCCCGATAAAAGGCGGGATTTTAGGACGAAGAGTAAATGACGTTAAAGCCGTTGATGATATTACCTTCAGCATTAATGAAGGTGAAACATTGAGTATCGTAGGTGAGTCTGGTTGTGGTAAGTCTACAACTGGTCGAGCAATCCTTCGCCTTGATGAACCAACAGCTGGCGAAATTAATTTCGACGGAAGTGACTTGCTTAGCATGAGCAAGAAAGAAATGAGAAAAAAGCGTAAAGATCTACAAATTATTTTCCAAGATCCTTATGCATCCATCAACCCGCGTCAAACAGTAAGACAGATTTTAAACGAAGCGATGGAAATTCAAAACGTGCTTCCAAAGGAAGAGCGCTATGACCGTATGATCGAATTACTAGAAACAGTTGGACTCGGTCCTGACAAGTTAGACCGATTCCCACACGAATTTAGTGGTGGTCAGCGTCAACGTATCGGTATTGCTCGTGCGCTTTCTGTTGACCCTAAACTAATTATTTGTGACGAATCTGTTTCTGCCTTAGACGTTTCAATTCAAGCACAAGTACTGAACTTATTGAAAAAGTTACAACGTGAACTAAACTTAACGTATTTATTCATTTCCCATGACTTAGGGGTAGTAAGACATATCTCTGATCGTGTTATCGTTATGTATTTAGGTAAAATCGTTGAAATTGCTGATAAGAAGTCATTGTTCGATAATCCTAAACACCCTTATACAAAGACATTATTATCTGCTATTCCAGTACCAAATCCAAAAGAGAAAAAAGAACAAATCATCTTAAAGGGTGATGTTCCTTCTCCTATCGATCCTCCTACAGGATGCCGTTTCCATACGCGTTGTCCTTTTGCGACGGACCGTTGTGCTGAGGAAGTACCAGAGCTTCGTAAAACAACTGAAGGTATGTTAGAAGGACACCAAGCTGCATGCCACTATATCGAAGAGATTGAATCTGGTGAAATGAAACCTAAATATTAATTACTAAAGCCACCTAAAAGCTTTGCTTTTAGGTGGCTTTTTAACATCTAGTTAAAGAAAAGTTCCTGTATGAAAAACTTATTTTGAATATTTAACATTTCCTATAAAGGGGAAAGAATCATCAAAGTTACTAAAGCTATTATCCTATAAACCCAGAAAATACTATGAACAATAATGATATCATGAAAGGATAAATCAATAATAATGATTGCTTACATGCAATGTTAACTTTCGCTTTCATACGTTTCTTCGTTTGATCATATGAAATTTAGAAGGAATTTCTTGTGAAGTAAGCAAAAGACGTCATAGGATATTGCACTTTTAACCGGTTACGGATAGATCGTTAAGCTATTACTACATCGATATAACTATATCAGTATAATTTTCAAACAAAAAAACTAGAGAACTTTCACCCATCTAGTTTTTTTCGCCCCTTAAAATGGTTAGAACTTAAGCGTAGTTCCTCCCATATATTAAGATTCTTGCTCTTCTCTTTTCTTTTTCTCCAACGCTTTAAAACATTGTATAAATTCTGTTGGGTCTGTTTTAATCAAATATGAGTAAACCCCTTTACTTGTATGAAAATAAAGCATCCCTTCGTCCCCTACTAATTGTCTAAATGACATGTCAAACATCGTATGAAACGGAAACTCTCGATGTTCAGTGACAATGCGATCTTCATATAAATAGATCATTCTGGGCTCCTCTATATTCACTTGTTCTAGACCTTGTATTTCTCTTACAACCTTTATATATGGCTGTGAGGCAATCCACCCCATATAAACCCTCCAAAAATCATTTTCGAACACTTAAAATACAGTTTAACATAGCACCCAACGTTTTTTTCTATTTAAAAAATTCTCTTACCATTCTTATAATTGTCTTTGTCATCATTTTCATAAGAATTCAAGTGTGTATTTTCCCCATGAATGTCGTTTCTCTTTTCCGGTTTTCTTACCCCATATAAATCAGCTCTTCTTTGGCATTTATTTATACTATTTATGGAAAAACAATAGATAGGTTTCAATTTGCGAAGAAACTTATTATTCTTTATTGTGAAACACATCTTTAATGACGTACTCTAAGTTTTTCTCTTCCATAGAAGTTAGGCGTAAGTCATAATTTTCGAATGATAAAACAGATGTCGCTTCATTCGGGATCACGACACATGCGATTCCTGCTTTTTTTGCTGCTGTTAAACCGTTCACTGAATCTTCAAATGCTATAGCCTCATATGGAGTTACACCTAACTCCTTTAACGCATTTTCATATAGTTCAGGATGAGGCTTAACAACCTCAACTGTGTTCCCTGTTTGAATCGTATCAAAGAAATGTAATAGATCATAGCGTTTAAGGTGTTTGACTACCCACTCTTTCTCAGAGCTTGATGCCAGGCCGACCTTTAAACCTAGTGCTTTTGCTGTCTCAATATAACTTTTCACACCTGGACGTAACGTTTCACCTTCCATCACTTTAGTATGGTACTTTCGTGCTTTTTCTTCCATACTTTTACGATCTATCGCAGTTTCTAACTGTTGTTCTAGATACTTGTGTGGGTCGAACTCTTCCTGAGTCGTGTTACCGATACACTCAGCATATAATTCAAGGGGGAGCTCTAATCCATACTCCTTGTAGATGGTCTCATATGCTTTATACCACGGCGTCTCTGTATCTACAATGAGCCCATCACAAGCAAAAATAACTGCTCTTATCAACTTTATCATCCTTTTTTAAAAAGTGTACCATAATAATGCTTCGTCCACGTTAATCCTTTCATAAGACAGTCACTTTCAAGGTTTACCATTAGGAAATTGACATTATCACTGTTATAATGGGGAGTATAGTCCAATATTTGAAAGGTCGTGATGTGTGATGGACTTTTTTACCATGCCAGACCCATCGGAAACAAATTTTGCATATGCATATATTGTATTAATCATCGTGTTTCTTGCCACTTACTTCACAGTGCGAAAACTAAAAAAATCCAATGAAAAAGCAATAAAGGAACAAGAAAAACTAGAAGCACAAGCGTACGAGCTATTTGAAGAAGAGAGAAAATAAATAAATGAGCCAAGACGGTGATCCTGGCTCATTTATTTATTTTACATTCGCTTTATATAAAGTAAGACTCCCTAAATTGATCACAGCACCGACCTTCTTTAAAAAGTCGATACCTAATATCCCATCATACCCTTGTAGTTCGTCTATTGAAAATATCCCTACTTCAAAATCATGAATGGTTATATTACCAATTTTGATGAACTCAACTTCTTTATTGTCAGTGTCTACTTCATCTGTGATAAGTCCTAGTTTCAAAGCAGCGTCAGAAGATATTACCGTATTTTTAACCCCCGTATTCACTAATACACGCTGTAAATTAAGTTCATTCCCCGCATTCGTCATTGCCATCTCTGTAAGCAGAACTCCATCTTCTTCAATTAAATTTTTCATGGGAATCCCCCTTTTCCATAATGAGCTTATCTATATATTATCATAACCGTAATCATTTGTTAGGAAACAAAGTGTCTCATTTCGTAGAACCTTTGTCTAAAAGTGTAAAAAAACAACAAATGTTCTTGATTCCTTTCGTGTTCTCTTTTAAAATCAAAGAGATTGTTTAATCGAAGTCTTATAGTGAGCTTGGCATAAAAATGTTGCTAAAGGCTAGTGCTAAGCTTTTTTGCAACAACTTCATAAAGAAAGTGTGGTTTAAATACAAACTATGAAAAATAAACAACTGACACTACTCATCATCATCTCTTTTATCGTTTTTGCTGGATTATCGGTTGCTTCTACTTTCTCAAATGGGCTAGTTTTCGATAACGCATTAATTACATGGCTATTAAGTATATCTTCTCCAATTGTTGTAGATGTAATGAATGTTGTTTCACCAATTGGTTCTGGGGAAACAATATTAATTTTGATGGTTATCATTGCTTCTATTTTGATTTTTCTAAAAAAATATTATTATAGTATACTCGTCGTCGTTATAACTGTCGGAGGAGTCGCTTTAAACTTTGTGCTAAAAATTTTATTCCAACGTGAACGTCCCGGAGAAATGAGTTATATAGAAGTATTCGGTTACTCCGTTGAGTTAGCATCATACAGCTTCCCGAGCGGCCATACGATGCGTACAGTGCTATTATTTACTTTTATCATTTATATTAGCTATTTATTCATTCATAATACTGCATTAAGAGTATTAGCATATATCGTTTGCACCGTAATTATCGCAGGCGTTGCGTTAAGCCGAATTATTACAGGTGCACACTTCCCATCTGATATCTTTGCAGCAATAAGCATTTCGATCGTCTGGTTTGGACTCGTCGTTATGTATTTACCGAAACTCTTAGCAAAGAACCGATATACAAAGAAATTAATATAAAACCCAATACCCAATATAAAGCAGAGCAAATCGTGCTCTGCTTTTTTATACCTCCTTTTCCCTTCATTGTTCACAAAATTGTCGGGGACCTGGTCCCCGACAATTTAATGTAATTCTGTGTAAAGGCGTTGTTGCATAAGAACTGTATCAATTGGACATTCTGCTGCATCTCTTCCGTACTGCCAAGCCCAGACGTTTGCTTCGCAATTCGGTACTTCTGGATTAAACGGTGGATAATTTTGCTTTGTTGTTATTCCGGGCTCTGGCTCTGCACTCCATAAGACCGTTTGTACTCTCACATTTTCACTTCTTTCTACCGCTTCACAGTAAGCTGCTTCAAAATCACCTTCGACTGGATCATTATAATACCCAGGGCGATAATCACTATTTAAAAATGTATCTGCCCAGCCGATAAGCCAGTCAGCATCCACAGCAAAGAAATTTTCGATGTTTGCAAAGATAAAGACTCCTGGATTAATTCCTAACCGTCTTGCATTAAAGATGGCATTTCGTGCTGCAACTGTCCCTTCTCTGTACCCTACAGCTTCACTAAAACTATTACATATTGGCATTACTTTTATTCCATTATCTTTTAAAAAGGCTATCTCTTGCACCGTTAATCCTTCACTTACATCAGGTATGGTATTTAAATACCTTCCCCAAAAGTCTGGATGTCCGAAATTTTCTACAACACAGTCATATAACGCTTGGTCAGCTGCTGCAGCTGAATCTATTCCCCATATGATATTAGGCATTGCACACCCCTCCTAATCGCCAACTATATGCAAATTAGCTTGGCTATGTGTATGGAAACAAACGAAGACTAATTTCTATCGACGAAAGAACTTTACTTTAACCCTGCTTCACCACAAAATTTTCGGTGACCAGGTCTCCGAAAAATTTTGTGAACAAATAAAAAAAAGAAGCTGCCTAGTAATGGACAACTTCCTCATAAATGTTTGAACTTTAATTAATATTTCTTTAATAAATATCGTAACGGAATACACGAGATTAAAATGATTAATAAAGCTGCAGGTGCTGCTAAGTGATAATATGATTCATGTGCTTCATAATATATTCGTACGGCTAATGTATCAAACCCTGGTGGTCGTAACATAAGTGTCGCTGGAAGCTCTTTAATGGAGCTAACAAACACAAGTGCACCACCAGCAAGAACCCCGGGCATTATCGTAGGAAGGATCACTTTAAGCATGACTTTCCATGGTGGATAACCTAAACTTCTTGCAGCTTCATCGATTCTTGGAGATACAAGACTTAAGGAAGCCTCCCCTGCTTGCATGGCTTGTGGTAAAAAGCGTACAACAAAAGCAATAGCAATCATATAAAATGTATTATATAGAACAGGGATGTGGTTATTAAATATAAAGACCATACCGAGAGCAACAATAACTCCTGGAAGAGCATAACCTGCATAACTTAGCCTATCAATCGTACTCGATATAATGGATGGATATCTCGATTTTAAATAAATAATAGGCATAGCAAGCAACATACAGAATAAAGCAGCAAGTCCTGAAACTTTTAAACTATTCCATGCAAACTCAAAAAAGCGGTCATCTATCGCTCCCATACCTATACCTCGAATTGACCAATAAGTTAAAACGATAATTGGTAATACAACAGAAATGAAAAAGACTAAAATCACGTAAATTAACGTTAAAAATTTCCATTTACCTAAAGGTAAGATATCTGGGGCTTTATACGTATTTGTTGTTTGATAATACTTATTTTTCTTTCTTGTCCGTGCTTCGATCCATAAAATAACAACTGTTAAGGCAATTAATACTAAACTTAAAACTGAAGCTGCTGCAGTATCAAAGCTAGCTCTTTGGAAATAAATCGCAGCCGTAAAAGTAACATATCGAAGCATGGCAATCGCACCAAAGTCAGATAAAACATATAGCGAAATCAGGATTGCTCCTGCTCCTATAGCTGGGCGTAAAAACGGTAAATTAACTCTCCAAAAAACTTGAGAAGTATTGAGTCCTTGAGAACGTGCGACTTCTTCAAAGTTTCGATTCATTTTGCGAAGGGAAGCACTTGCAATAAGAAATACATACGGGTAAGTGAACATCGTTAATACAAAAAACACACCCCAAAAAGAATAAATATTTAGTGGATAATCACCAAATACATTCACTAACCAAGCAGTTTCTTGCCAATAATCGCGAACCCATCCACTTGGACCTATTACAATAATATAAGTCATAGCACCAACATACGGTGGAATAACAAGCGGAAGCGCTAACAACCACTGCCACTGCTTACGTCCTGGAATATCTGTTCGCACAACAAACCACGCTAGCGACACACCAATGATAATAGCAAATACAGTTACGGCAACGGTTAGTGAGGCCGTATTCCACATGAGTTCTGGTATTCGTCCATCTAATAGACGCTTCCATCTGTCTACTCCAGCAAACATTGAACGCCAAATGACATATATAATCGGAATAGACATTACCATTGCTACAATAAGTCCGCATAAAAGTAAGACAAGTCCTGGTGGGTCTCCACGCCAAATATCAAACCATTTTCTTCGTAAAAAACGGAGAAGGGCTGGAGAATTTTTTTCCCCAACCTTGGCATTTTCTTCAGTATTTATTTGTTTGTTATTATTGTCTTCTTTAGTCATAATGCCCTCTCCTAAGTTAATGCTTATATTATCTTAAATCAAGGTCTAATCCTGACTCTTCAATTAATTCTGTTGTACCTTGGAAGTAGTTACCAAGCTCTTTAATTTCCATGTCTTGAACTTTTAAGTCCTCGAATTCAACGATGTGAGGCTCTACTTCTTCTGGGTACTCCGCACCGTAATGGGAGTTAATAAGAAGCTCTAATGACTCACCTACAAATGCCACTTGGTTTTCAGGTTGTAGTACCCACTCAAGGAATACGTCTGCATTATCTGCATTTGGTCCACCTGATACAAGTCCAACCCCTGCAGCATTTGCTATCGCACCCATTTGATCTTCACCTTGGTCAAGATAAATGAAACCTACATTATTATCGTCTTCTAATAACTGCTGGTGGAAGTAATAGTTATTTACTAGTCCGAATGCATGTTCACCACTACCGACAAGTGCGCGAATATCGCTGTGTCCTTGTGTAATTGCTGAAGCATTTTCTCTAATAGACGCTACCCACTCAGCTGTTTTCTCATCGCCCCACTCGTAACGAAGTGCAGATACGTGTCCTCTCATACCACCGTTACCACCACGAGTAATTGCATAACCGTTTGGTACATCTGCCCACTTAGAGTCAAATAAGTCTTCACTGCTTGTTGGCATTTCATCTTCTGAAATCATATCTTTATTGTAAATGAAACCACGTGCTCTTGCCGAAATTGCGAAATATGCGTTATCATCTGCACGGAATTCCTCTGGAATGCTATCGATTCCTTCTGGATTAGATCCTTCTAATAATCCTTCACCGTGTAAGTAACCTAGTGCTCCTAAATCATTTGAAATATAAACGTCTGCTTGAACATTTCCTGATTCCTCTACAATCTGGTTAGGATCTGCACCGTGAAGAGCTAAAACTTCAATCCCTGTTTCATCTTCAAATTTATCAAGTAATGCTTGAACAAATCGTTCGTTACGTGCTGAGTATACTACAAGTTCCCCATCATGTTCCACTACTTCTTCTTGATCATTTTGCTCTTCTTGAGCTTGATCTTCATTCGCATCTTCTTCTGGCTCTGATCCACCATTATCATTACCACAACCAGCTACAACAAATAAAGATAATGAAATTAGTCCAAATAAAATAAATTTCAATTTTTTGTTCATTTTAAATTCCTCCTCTGTATAAATACAACAAAGTTAATTGAGAATGATTATCAACTTTTTTGATATTCTCAGTATAGTAATAGTGAGAATCATTGTCAATTAAATTTAAAAGAATTTTATTATTTTATTGATAATCGTGAACAAATTATGAACATATTAATTCATGTGTTGTATGGCGTTGCTTTCAGTTATATATTACTTACTTTATATAGTTCATTATATCTGTTTTCCATACAATTTCGTTGATCGTTTCTTTACAAATTCGTGAATACCAGTCATCAATATAAGGAAACATTTTAAGTATAAGGGGGTGTAATAATGGCAATTGATGTTTTATGTGAAGTTAATAACTGTAAATATTGGTCGGATGGCAATAAATGTGCTGCAGATCGCATTTATGTCGTTAGCCATACTGGGAAAAAAGCTAAAAAACAAGAAGAAACTGACTGTAAAACCTTTGATCCTGAAATTTAATATTTTCTTGCCTATAAAAAGGAAAATGATTTAATGAAATACACAGAAAGGTTGGGGACAGTTCTCCCCAACCTTTCTTTGCAATTCTTTAATTATTATCTTAAATCAAGGTCTAATCCTGACTCTTCAATTAATTCTGTTGTACCTTGGAAGTAGTTACCAAGCTCTTTGATTTCCATGTCTTGAACTTTTAAATCATCGAATTCAACGATGTGAGGTTCTACTTCTTCTGGGTACACCGCACCGTAATGCGAGTTAATAAGAAGCTCTAATGATTCACCTACAAATGCCACTTGGTTTTCAGGTTGTAGTACCCACTCAAGGAATACGTCTGCATTATCTGCATTTGGTCCACCTGATACAAGTCCAACCCCTGCAGCATTTGCTATCGCACCCATTTGATCTTCACCTTGGTCAAGATAAATGAAACCTACATTATTATCGTCTTCTAATAACTGCTGGTGGAAGTAATAGTTATTTACTAGTCCGAATGCATGTTCACCACTACCGACAAGTGCGCGAATATCGCTGTGTCCTTGTGTAATTGCTGAAGCATTTTCTCTAATAGACGCTACCCACTCAGCTGTTTTCTCATCGCCCCACTCGTAACGAAGTGCAGATACGTGTCCTCTCATACCACCGTTACCACCACGAGTAATTGCATAACCGTTTGGTACATCTGCCCACTTAGAGTCAAATAAGTCTTCACTGCTTGTTGGCATTTCATCTTCTGAAATCATATCTTTATTGTAAATGAAACCACGTGCTCTTGCTGAAATTGCGAAATATGCGTTATCATCTGCACGGAATTCCTCTGGAATGCTATCAATTCCTTCTGGATTAGATCCTTCTAATAATCCTTCACCGTGTAAGTAACCTAGTGCTCCTAAATCATTTGAAATATAAACGTCTGCTTGAACATTTCCTGATTCCTCTACAATTTGGTTAGGATCTGCACCGTGAAGAGCTAAAACTTCAATCCCTGTTTCATCTTCAAATTTATCAAGTAGTGCTTGAACAAATCGTTCGTTACGTGCTGAGTATACGACAAGTTCCCCATCATGTTCGACTACTTCTTCTCCTTGATCTTCTTCCTCATTTTGCTCTTCTTGAGCTTGATCATCATTTGAGTCTTTTTCCTGCTCTGCACCAGCTTCATCATTGTTTCCGCAGCCTGCAGCTACTAATAATGCTAATGAGATAAGTGCGAATAAAATAAATTTAAAACCTTTGTTCATTTCTTCTTCCCCCTATAATTTTATGTAGTTGATTTAATTGAGAATGATTATCATCCCCACCAACAATTCCAAGTATAATGATAATGAGAACCATTGTCAATTAGTTCTCGGTATTTTTTTTATTTTCATTTCTGAATATGAACAAATCTTGAACACGTTTCATTATCAACCGTGGATTTAACAATAAATATTTGGGTTTATTCTCAATTTCACTTACAAATCTTTCAGTTTAGACTTCTTCTCCCTTCATTTAACTTTCTATTCTTTTCTTAAAACCGGTCATTATGGGATGAGACCCCCCATCCTTCTGTGCTTTTCTTCGTACTGAGTTCGTTTAAAGAAATAATATTTATGGTTATCCTACTAGATTAAAGGGAAAGATGATGTACAAGGAGGGATAACTATGACTAAGGAAGATCCAAGCCACCACGTTCATGAAAACCATCCTCATCAGCATAGTATTGCGTGCGGTCACACAAAAATTCGCCACGGTGACCATATCGACTATGTCCATAATGGACACCTCCATCATGAGCATGATGGACATTGGGATGAGTGCAAAATACCAGTTAGTGAAACCAACCCAGATGAATGTAACGAAATAAGCTGTGGATGCAACCATGAAGAGGATTGTGGGCATGAACTTGTACCTCACGGAGATCATATGGACTATTTAGTAAATGGTCGCTTACACCATGTTCATGGAGATCACTGTGATGATCACGGGCCAGTTGAGTTAGTAAACGTTCAGAATTAGTATAATGAAAGATTGGCCATAACAAGGGATAAACCTTATTATGGCCAACTTTTTTCTTAGGGATAGATATATGGATTTTTCGGTTGCTCGACTTTTTCCCATTCTCTTACTTCAACTATAGGTGTGGATTGTTCATTAATATCTAATACACCTTTCATTCTTATCCAATCATTTTCATTTTGTAACCGTTCATCCTCAACCGATAATAATAAGCCCATGACATGAGCATCTGCAACACAATGTGTCACTAAAAACCTTGCGATTAAAAGATGATCTTCAGAAGCAGATTTATCAACGGAAATGAACCCTTCCAACTCTATCTCTTTCCCATAAAAAAGATCTGGATAAGTTAAAATACTGTTAACATAAGACACAAAATTCTTTTTATCCACTGTTAATACCCGACTTTGCTTCATTTCTTTAATGACATGAGATAACTCTATTTCTGACCGCTCTTCTAAATGAAATGTTTCTCCTTCGTTATGTGAATAACAAATCCCTCTTTTTACTGCCTCGGCGGCACCCAACTCCTTATAAGGGAGGAGAAAACCTGTAAATAAGGGAAGGAAAATAATTGAATACGTAATAATACTCTTTCCTTTGATATGCTTCACATCATCAGTTTCGTGATTGCATCCTAAAATACTGCAATAGTCATGATCTTCTGCTTGCTCTTTCGTAAGAAATATTCTAGGAACTTGAATAAAAAAAAGAAATAAAAAAATAATTGATGCTACTTGACTTAAACTTGTATATTGAGGATTAATAAATCGATCAATCTCCCCTGTATGGTGTAACATAAAAATAAATCCAGAAAACATTAATAAAATAAATGCTTTTATTGCTTGCTGAGAGTAAAAGATCATTTCAATCCCTCCTTAAATCCAAGGGTGTACAATGAATAACACACTAAAAACAGTGACAGTGATGATAATCATGAGAACAATGACAAAACGTAGTTTAAATACTGCCATCATCATAATTGTGTTTTTTAAATCTAACATTGGTCCATATATAAGAAATCCAAGTAACGAAGCATCCGGAAACATATGCCGAAAAGAGGCTCCAATGAATGCATCCGCTTCGGAACATAATGATAATAAGTAAGCTAGTCCCATCATAATCGCTGTAGAGTATACAATCCCTTCTCCCAGACTTAATATAGCATTTGTTGATACATATGTTTGAACAAAAGCAGCTAATATCGCTCCGATAACCAAGAACTTCGCCACACTGAAGAACTCATCTACAGAGTGAATAAACATTGCTTTTATTCGCATCGATAACGGAAAGCGATATGTAGAATGATTAGATTCATTTACATTTGTTGAATGTTTTAATTGGTTGCGTCTGAAAAGGAGACTTATAATAGCTGTAATAATTAATGCAATCATAAGACCAAGAACCATCCGTAATAAAGCCATTTTCACATCTTGACCGAAAGCAACATACGTTGAAAAAATAACAATTGGATTAATTAATGGACCGGTCAAAAGAAAACCAACACCAGCAAAAATTGGTATTCCTTTGGATACTAATCTTCTAACGATAGGTACAATTCCACACTCACATGCTGGAAATAGCGCCCCAACAACACAACTCATGCAGACTGCCATCAACCGATTCTTTGGAATTAACCTTTTTATATGCTCTTCTGTTACAAATACTTGAATCATCCCCGCTATAAAAACACCTACCAGTACAAACGGTATTGCTTCAATTAATATACTAAGAAAAATGGTATTAAACGCTAAAATTGACTGAGGGAAAAAATACGGTTCAATAGCCGCTCCTCCATTTAATACTACAAGATACAAAACAAGAGCTAAGATGAGGAAGCCTGTAATTTCTACAATATTTTGTTCAATACGCCGTATCATTGAAACCTCCAACTTTTTTATTTACAGAAAATATATATGTGGACAAGAAGGATTCATGATAACAAATCGAAATTATTACGATTTAATATAAATAACTCAGTCGCTTATTCTTATCGACAAAGAAAACGGGACTGAACCGAGATCTTCTGAATATACTTGCGGAGCATGACAAATGCTCACCGTCCGCTACAGGAAACACATTTCTAAAAATACCCACGTGCCAGGCACGTGGGTATTTTTGGAAATCACAGAGGTTATGGGATTGATCATCTTACTTCCTTTTATCTACTATGATTCTTGCTATAGCATCGTGAAGATGAATTGACTCTTCGTTACGGCATTCAACTGAGAAAGAACAAACCTCGTCTATCTCATATAACTCAGCTGCGACAAGTCTTGTTACATCCTCTACAAACCTTGGATTTTCATATGCTTTCTCTGTAACTGCCTTTTCATCCGGTCTTTTTAAAACCGGATATAACAAAGCACTTGCACTTGATTCAGCAGCCTCTAACAACATGACTTTCCAATCTTCTTGTTCATTCATATCTTTAAGAACAGCCTCTATTTTTATGTAACCTCTTTGATTATGAGCGCTATACTCACTAATTTCTTTTGAACAAGGACATAGCGTCGTAACAGCAGCCGTGAGTCCAACATTGACATCGAACCCTTCCATTTCTTCATAGCGAACATTTATAAAGCAATCCGCGTGCATCATCCCCGTTTTTCCCAACGCTGGACTTTTCCGTTCAAAAAACCAAGGAAAACTTACCTTTAATTGAGCTGATTGTTGGTCCATTCGATGCACCATTTCCTTTGTAAAAGAAGTTAAACGGTCCAAGCCTACTGAAAAACCTTCCTCGTGAAAATCATTCATAAGTTCCGGTAAGCGGCTCATGTTAATTCCTTTATTCTCTCTTGGCAGAGATGTTGTTAATTCAAATGTTCCGATTGATGTTTGCTGACTAGGAGTACCTTTCGATTCAATCATAATAGGATGCTTCACTTCTGACACACCGACAGCATCTAAATCAAAGAAGAAATCACGATCCGTATTTTGCAGATCAACCATTTGCTCCTTCACTGAAGGTTTATTGCCTTTAACCGGCGAAACCGAACCAAAGAGGAGATGACGTTCTTCTCTCGATGGTATAAAATCACTTTTCTTCATAATAAAAAATCCCCTCTCACAAATCGTAATCATTCTTATTAATAAATTTCAAATATATTTTAGAACTCTCTCTTTTTAAAAGCAAATAAAATGAAATTGAAATTCTCCCTCCCTCTTTGACAAAAAAGCATTTCATAAATATAATACACTTAAATCGTAATCATTACGATTTATAAAGCCACTACAATTACCTGAAAAGAGGGATTTTTAAATGAAACTATATGACATTATCATTGTTGGTTCCGGCCCTGCTGGTGTCGGTATGGGGGCACTCCTCAAGCAGTTAGGCGTAAACAACTTTGCAATCCTTGAGAAACACGAAGTAGGTAGCACATTTAAGAAATGGCCAAAAGAAACAAGATTATTAACCCCTTCCTTTCCTGGTCATGGATTTGGTCAGCTTGACCTAAATGCAATTGTACCTTCAACATCTCCGGGTTACGCATACGCTTCCGAACATTTAACGGGAGAAGAGTATGCAGATTACTTACGGCGAATTTCAGACCATTTCAAACTGCCAGTACAAACAAAGGTGGATGTGAAGAAAGTTGATAAAGAAGGTGACATATTTGAGGTTCACACGAATAAAGGGCTCTTCCATAGTAAGTATGTCATTTGGGCAGCTGGCGAATTTCAATATCCAAACCTTTACCCATTTGAGGGAAGTGAACATTGTATTCATACTAGCCAAATCGATTCTTGGGCAGAGTTTTCTAATCAAGAACATTATTACATTATTGGCGGGTATGAAAGTGGCATCGATGCAGCGTACCACTTAGTAAAGAACGACAGTCAAGTCACTGTATTAGCTAAAGGAGCCCCATGGGCTGATGAGGATCCAGATCCAAGTGTTTCGCTATCCCCATTTACGAGCGACCGGTTAAGTGAAATTGAAGACGGCAAACAGCTTACCTTAAGAGAGAATGAAGAGGTCGTAGAAGTGGAGCAAGAAAGCAGTCACTTCCTCATTCATTTAAAGTCAGGAAAGGTCCTTACTTCTCCTACAAAACCAATTATGGCTACCGGGTATAAGAGTAGCTTGACGTTAGTTTTCGAGCATTTTTATTGGGGAGATCATGGAGGTATTGAGTTAACAGAGCTCGATGAATCAACGATCTCTGACGGCCTGTTCTTGATTGGTCCTCAAGTAAAGCACAATGATGTGATTTTTTGTTTTATATATAAATACCGCCAAAGATTCGCGGTTGTTGCAAATGAAATATGCACCCGTTTAGGGCTACAAGTCGATGAAAGGGTTTTAGAATTTTATCGGCAAGCACACATGTATTTAGATGACTTATCATGCTGTGATAACAGCTGCATGTGTTAGGAGGACTTCATGAGCGAGCGGTCATCAGTTGTTGATAGTCAAGTTTTGTCGCTTTTTCCACCTCCATTTTTTCGTGCAGCAGCGATTCTTTTCATTTTTCTCATATACGGACTTCCAGTGTTTTTGGCTTATAAAGTATCTTTAACTTTGGATCCATTGGCAGAAATAGCATTGATCTTACCGTTTTCTTCTGCCTTATCTCAATCACCTCCATTCATCTATTCACTGATTGTTGGTGATTACGGTTTGATCTCACTTGGTACATTTTCATTCATATGGGCCTTTCCGGTCGTTGTATTTGTCGGTCTGAGCATTGCCGTTTCCGAACAATCTGGACTTCAAAGAAGACTGATCTATTTAATTGAGCCTCTGCTAAAAAAAATCGGTTTGTCAGGTGCAGATTTTGTTCCGGTTTTAACAGGATACGGCTGTAATGTTGTTGCAGTCCTTCAATCGAAAAATTGCCAATCCTGTACTCGTAAACAATGTGTATCAATGGTTTCTTTCAGTTCTGCCTGTAGCTATCAAATCGGTGCAACATTATCCATCTTTAATGTCGCCAATGCTCCGTGGCTCTTCATTCCTTATATCACATTGCTGTTTGTTGCTGGCGCTGTTCATACGAGGATCTGGTTTATGCCGACTACTTCATCAATGATGTACTCATATGCCTCATCCTTAAGGAAGCCTTCATGGACTCGTGTAAAAATACAGTTGAATGGTATGCTCAGCCAGTTTTTTAAACAAGCGATGCCAATCTTCTTAGTTATTTGTTTCATTGCTTTTCTTTTAGATGAATTAAAGATCATTCATGTGATCATCCAAGTGTTCAAACCTTTATTCGCTTTGCTTACATTGCCTGAAGAAGCTGGCTTAGGTATATTTTTTTCCATCCTAAGAAAAGATGGAATCCTTTTATTTAATGAAAGTAACGGGGCTTTGCTAGCTACTTTCACACTATCAGAGATTTTCGTCGTCGTCTTTCTTGCCTCTACTTTGTCGGGATGTCTTGTAACCATATGGACGATTGCAAAGGAGTTTGGCATAAAACACGCAATGATGCATGCATCAAAACAAGCGGCAACTTCAATCGTTTTCGCCGGCTTACTATTAATTTTCATCAAAGGAATCTCTCATTTACTAGGGTTATAGAATAATAGAAAGAGGATAACTCATAAGTGCCTGGCTCTCTCCATTTTTTAAAAGATGTTGATCATCAACTGATCTGTATCTTGTTATGGAGGTAGCCCTTTGCTTTTGAGTTATCATCTTTTCTAAAAGGAGAAAGTTTAATTAGATCGATCTTGTTTATTTTTCTTAAGAAATGCTCTGTCGAGTGCCTGCCATGGCATAAGTGCACAATTATGCCTTGCTCTTAATTTATGCACCCCCTCTAATGAAACGGCATCACCTAAGTCTGTCTCTTTCGGTAGTTCGCCATTTCGGATGAGCCGCTCCATTGCCTCTCGCATCTTAAATACTTCTTCTACACTTTCCCCCCTTATGAGTTCAGTCATCATTGAACAGGAAGCCATGCTGATACTGCATCCTTCTCCGATAAAACTAACGTCTACAACGGTCTTGTCTTCAACTATCCAATATAACGTCATGACATCACCACAAGTTGGATTTTTATAATGAAGATGACTGCCGTTCTTTAAATCTCGGAAGTTCCGCTTCTTTTTTGAATGGTCCATTATGAGTTGTCGATAGATGTTATCAAGCATTCTACTCCCTCCAATTCCGATATTTAAAAAGAACTGAGCACAGAAATTAATCTCACATGCTCAGCTCTCAAATTCCCATTATCATGCGTAACATTGCTCAAATCTTTCTTGAAACCATTCATGATCCAAGTTCTTACCGATAACCACAAACTCACTCTTTCGATGGTCTTCATCCGGCCATCGCTCTCCAGCCTTTGCACCAAACAGCATATGAATACCTTGAAAGATAATCCGTTTATCAAATCCATCTGCAGATAAAATGCCTTTATACCTGTAAAGTTCTTCTCCCTTTTCATCTATTAATTCATTAAACCAGGATTCAAAACGCTTCATGTCAACCGACCGATACGTTCGTAAAACAATTGACTGTATCTCCTGGTTATGGTGATGGTGGTGTGAGGCATCTAAAAAATGAGGGTCAACCTTTAACTTCTTATCAAGATCAAAAGAAAATTGGTTTAGTAATTCTGATATATTCACTTTCCCGTATTCAGATTCAATCAACATAGCTGTAGGATTCATCATTGTAAGACGAGCGACGACACTCTCTATTTCTTCACTTGAAACAAGGTCGGTTTTGTTTAAGATTAAAATGTCAGCAAATGCCGCCTGTTTTCCGACTTCATTATGAAGAGATAATTGTTTTTGAAAATGGTGACTATCTATAACTGTAACAATCGAATCTAAGTGATAAATCTCGGACAATTCATTGTCGATAAAAAAGGATTGCGCTATCGGAGCCGGCTCAGCAAGGCCTGTTGTTTCAATAATGACACGATCAAAAGATGCATACCCATCTTCTTCAACTGCCTGAATTAAGGCATATAAGGTTTTTATAAGGTCGCTTCGCATTTTACAGCATAAACAACCGTTGTTAAATTCAATAATTTCCTCTTCTGCACCAATAACAAGTTGTTGATCAATTCCTGCATCCCCAAATTCATTTACAATCACAGCAATCCGTTCATCTTGTTGATCCTGTAATATACGGTTTAACAACGTTGTCTTCCCAGAGCCTAAAAAGCCCGTCAAAACAGAAACCGGAATACGTTTATATCCTTGACCTTTCATACCAAATCTCCTTTTAATATTTTATAAATCGTAACCATTACGATTTATTAACACCTTATCTTATTTACTTCCTCTTGTCAAAAAATCCCACGTGCCAGGCACCTGGAAATAAGTCCCATCTCCCTGGCATGTGGGATTTGCTCGTGGGATTTAATGAAAATTAATTTTCTTCTTGTGCTACTTCTTTATCTTTATAAATATAGCTCCCTACCGCACCTTTTTGTTTTTGGTACTTTCCGTTATAAGAGAAGTTACAGGGTTGATCCATTTCCGCAAAAACAAGTTGACAGACCCTTCTACCTGAAGTTAATTCAATTGGGACTTTGTTTGCGTTAAACAGTTCTAACGTTATTTCACCTTCAAATCCCGGATCGACCCAGCCTGCATTTTGAATAAAGAGTCCCATTCTTCCAATACTGCTCCTGCCTTCTACAAATGCAGATAAGTTTGCAGGCAATTTCACATACTGCTCTGTCGTAGCTAGTAAAAATGACTGTGGCGGTATGATCACTCTCCTGCTTTCAAATGCCTCTTCTTGAACCGGACGATCTAAAGAAATCATACTCACTTGATGTTCATTCATTTTTCGAAAATGGGTCCCAAGGGTTAAATCAACAGATGCAGGTTGAACTTGTTCTTCCTGTAAATGAGAAATTACCAGTTTTTCTTCTTTCATATACTTTTTGATCCCAACATCAGATAAAATCATTTGTCATCCCTCTTTACAACATTGAATATAATATGATTAAATACTATTATAAATCGAAATCGTTACGATTTAAACCGTAAAATAATGGAGTGATTCCACAATGGATATGCGACGGTACGAATACGCGAGGCAAAGATGCATTGAGCGCCTGCCCAAGTCAGAAAGAAAATTATTTACATTTGTTGAGGAAAGAGAAAATAGCTTGGCTGATCAAGCACATACAGAGAACCAGTTCGTACAACTTCTGCAGCAGAACTCTCCTATTATTGAAGCCGCAGAAGAGTTTGACATGAATCCTAAAACCGTTTATGAATGCGTTCAATTCATTGAAAAGAAACTAATGGATCAAGCGACAGAGCTCGCGAAAAAAATGAAACTGATTGATTACACCGATGCATTTCGTCTTCAGGGACTTTGTCCGGTTGAGCGAAAAGCAAAATACTATTTCTTTATTGATCAATAAATTTAATCCCCCTAGAAACAAAGACAACAAAGGGAAAAGCCCTTTGTTGTCTTTGTTTTTATACATTCAATTTTTCCCATTCACTTTTTATTTCATCTATGTTTAGGTCTATCCCAATTAATACTAAATACTGGTTGCCCTTATAATCAGTTGGCTCCCAGGAACTTCTTTTCATCGCATGTTGTAATAAGTACGTTCCTTTTTTTAAAGAAATATACCCTTTTGCTCTGAGTAAATTAGGTCTCCACTTTTTTAAAAACTTCTCAATTTTAGTAGATTTAATTGGTTGGGTGATGCTTAATGTAAGTGTATTTATCCGAGAGAACGATTTGTCTTGATTATGTGCATGATGATGGCTATGATGTGGGTGTGTAGAATCTTCGTTTACTCGTAGCGTTCGTTTATTTTTAATTTTACCTATATTTAACAATAAATGATCAACGTCAATTTTACTATACGTTGTATAATAAATTGGTGAAACAGCATTTTGTTTAATAATCGCTTTATTTACTTTTTCTTTATGAGAGTTTGATATCAAGTCTACTTTATTGACAATTAATAGATCCGCAACTTGAATCTGTCGCCTTGTCGTTCGAACAAGTTCTCGGTCTGCTTCAAAAATACTATTATATTCTAGTAAATTTTCACCATCAAGAACTGTCACGACTTTGTCTAAGTAAAGGTACTCTCGTAGTTGCGGTTCTGTTAAAGAGTCAACCACTTCCTCGGGGTTTGCAACCCCTGTCAATTCAATAAAAATAACATCTGGTTTTTTTTGAAGTAACTTGATCATAGACTCAGTCACTTCACTTTTTTTATTACAACAAATACAACCATCCAATAACTTTTCAACAATTTGACTTCCGTTTGTTTGAAGAACGATTTCTCCATCCATATCAGTCTTTCCTATTTCATTTATTAATACCGCAGGGGTCATTTTCTTTTCTTCACAACGATGAAGCATATGTTTTAGTAGCGTCGTTTTTCCACTTCCTAAAAAACCACTTAATACAACCACTGGAATTTTGTTCATTTTCTACACCCAACTCCTTACCTTATTTTTTCACTCTATAATCTATAAAAATTTGTAAGCACACTGAATTAACTAATCTTAATTGAGACCTTAAAAATATATGAAAAAGTCTAACACAATCACAAACCGTAATGATTACGATTAATATATATACTACTCATTTCACGTTTATATGTCAAAAGCTTCGATTAAAATTCTCAACGCCCCTCTTTACTAATGTTCCTTTTTTCGTTATTATATTTAACAAAGCGTAATGATTACGATTTAATAAAAAATGAAAGGATGACACTTATGGCTAAAAAATCAAAAGTTGCTAAGGAAAAAAAGCGTCAAGCGCTTGTCGCGAAGTATGCTGACTTAAGAAGGGAATTAAAAGAAAAAGGAGACTATGAAGCGTTAAGAAAGCTTCCAAGAGACTCTTCTCCTACTCGTCTCACACGTAGATGTGAAATGACTGGCAGACCACGTGGAGTTATTCGCAAATTTAAGCTTTCTAGGATCGCCTTCCGCGAACTAGCCCACAAGGGGCAAGTTCCTGGAGTGAAGAAGTCAAGCTGGTAATAGAAAAGAAGCCAATCCGCTTGGCTTCTTTTTTTATAATTTATTCCCGTTACTTGTATGTAGGAGCGGTTTTATCAGTCACTCAATTTCAGTGATAATAACTATACTAACAGGCTTATCAGAGTAGCCCAAAATACAAACACGAAACAGGATGCAAACCTTAAAAGGTCATATTTTTCCGCGAGAATACCTCGGTTTTAAAAGAAGATACTCGAAGAAACCCTCTTTCAAGAACTACTTATTATAGAGGTGGTCCATGATTAAAAGACATCTACAATGAAAAGTCCTCCATGATCATTTATTAAACGAAACATATTTGGTTGCCCATACTTCATCTATCATCGATTTTTCTAACTTCTTCGAGCATGTAAAGAAATCTTAACATTCATTCTATTGTTTATATATACTTTTTCATTTATACTTTAATTGATAATGATTATCAGTATTGATTAAAGGGAGGAGAAAAATACATATGGCTACTTTACTCATTATCGGTGGTGATCAATTAGGAGCTATTCCAAAACACTTAGAATCTCTTGGGTTTAAGGAGATTAATCATATTGATGGACGCAAAAAAAGTATGATCAGAAAAGACATCCCTGATAATACTGATTTAATCCTTATCCTTACTGACTTTATTAATCATAACTTAGCCAAGAAAATTAAGGGGCGTGCTGAAAAGAGGAATATCCCTATTTGCTTTTCTCGGAGGTCTTGGTGTTCTATTTATAAAACGATGGTTACTTGTGAACATGCGTGTGAGCATTGTCCATTCTTAGTAAAAGATGATTGATTGATCGATTCGTTTACCTAGAGGTGATATGATGCTAGTTATTAACCGAACAAAAAGTCCAACATCTAAGTCCACAGTACAAGACTTAATTAATCAAATGATGAAACAAATAATGATAGAAAGTAAAACAATTGAGAAGAAAAACTTATTAGATACCATATACAGAGAATGTCATCCTTGCGTTTCATCCCTCTTCTCTACTTCTGGAGACTTTTTATTAAGAATGTCTGCAATAATCGATTACATATTACAAATCCTAACAAGGTTACGTGCCTTTGACCTTAAGCAAATCATAGAATATAGAGGGACTTACATATTCTTCGGCAAAAATAATCAAGATCTAACCGAAGTATGGGTATTTTTATCCGCTGAAACAAAAGAAGATCAACTTTTCAAGCATGGTATTAAAGACATCATCTCCGAAAACAGTTCATCAAACTTTTCATCCCCATGGGTTTGTTTCCTTTATTGTTTAGATGATGGGGAGTTAAAAGATTTTTTCCTCCTTTCTCCTTCATGAGATAAAATAGCGAATTGCCCTTACATACACTTTTCAAAATAAAGCTTAAAACTCACGCGTTAATAACAGTTGGCTAATCCTTTTCCTTGCAAAGTCTATCCGTATTTTCTCAAGAGTTATTCGTATTCACCCAAGAGTTATTCGTATTTACCCAAAAGTTGTTCGTATTCACCCAAAAGTTATTCGTATTTACCCAAAAGTTGTTCGTATTCACCCAAAAGTTGTTCGTATCCACCCAAAAGTTATTTGTATTCACTCTTAAAGGTCTCGAATATGCTAAAATTAGGATGATTATTATACGAAAAGGGTGTTTCCAAATGAACGTTGAACCATTTTCTAAAGATCAAAAGTACGCCACTTTTTTAAATAGATGGAATTCTCTCAAAGGGAATGTCATTGCCGGTTTTACTACAAAACAAGGTGGGGTTAGTGGAGGAGAGTATTCTTCGTTAAACCTATGTCTGCATGTAAATGACAATTGTGAAACGGTCGTAAAAAACAGAAACCTACTTGCTGAACATCTCGGCTTCCCTATGACTCGTTGGGCGTGTGCCGATCAAGTTCATGAGAACAGCATTGCTAAAGTGACAAAGGATGACGCTGGAAAAGGTGTGCTCAATTACGACGACGCGATTAAAGGCACAGACGGCCTTTATACAAATGAGAGCAATGTCCTTTTAACATTGTGCTACGCAGATTGTGTTCCAATCTATTTCCTAGGACCTGATAAAAATTTGGTTGGCGTTGCTCATGCAGGATGGAAAGGTACTGTAAAGGATATTAGTGGGGAAATGGTACGTACGTGGAAAAACGAAGAAGCGATAGATCCAGCTAATATTTACGCTGCTATCGGTCCATCCATTGGCTCTTGTTGTTATGTCGTCGACGATTATGTCATTGATTTTGTCAAAGAAGTTTTAAAACAGCCAACTGAACTCCCTTACAAAGAAGTAAGCAAAGGACAATACACGCTTGATTTAAAAAAATTAAATAAAATGTTGCTCGTCCAAGCTGGAGTTTTACAAGAAAATATTGACGTATCTTCTTATTGCACAAGTTGCGAAGATACATTATTTTTCTCACACCGTAGGGACCAAGGAAAAACAGGGCGTATGCTCAGCTTCATCGGAATGAAAGAAACTAGATAAAGATAAAAGGTGCCAGGCACCTGGAAATAACCTTCCAGGTGCCTGGCACTTTGCACTTTATCCTACCCTAATCCTTTAACTTGTTCAATCGTAGATGAATCTAATGATGTAATCACTTTTACTAATAGCTTTACGGCATTTTCTAAGTCGTCGAAATGAACGAGTGAAACGTGACTATGGATGTATCGTGATGGTACACTGACAACCATTGTTGGAACACCAGCATGAGCTAAATGGAACTTGCCTCCGTCTGTCGCTCCCCCATCCATTAATTCTAGTTGATAAGGAATGTTATTTGATTTTGCAGTTTCAACGACAAAATCACGAAGTTTTCTATGAGGTACCATTGAGCGATCTAGGAATCCTAAAATCGGACCATCACCTAATGCAAGTGTTCCTTCTTCGCTACTCATTCCAGGTGTATCTGTTGCAACACCAACATCGGTTGCAAATGCAATATCCGGATTAATCTTATGTGCAAGTGTTTCAGCGCCACGTAATCCAACTTCTTCTTGAACTGTAGCACCTGAATATAATGTATTTGGCAGTGACTGCCCTTTCAACTCTTCCATCACTCGTAATGAAATATAACAACCAGCACGGTTATCCCAGTTTCTCGCTAATAACATCTTATCATTTGGAAGAATTTCAAATGGACAAATCGTTGTAACAGGATCACCAACTCTTACACCAAATGACTCTGCCTCTTCACGATTTCTCGCACCAATATCTATAAACATTTTATCGATTTCGAGAACTTTTTTTCTTTCTTCAGGTTTTAGTACGTGAGGAGCTTTTGAGCCAATGACGCCCGTTAAGTCCCCTTTATTTGTCATCACTTTCACTCGTTGTGAAAGCATAACGTGGCCCCACCATCCACCTAACGCACGGAACTTTAAAAAACCATCTTTCGTAATATGACTTATAATAAATCCAACTTCATCTAAGTGCCCTGCAAGGAGAATTTTCTTTTCACCGTCTCCCATTTTACCGACAAGACTTCCTAAATTATCAGTCTCAATTGTATTTGAAAAAGAAGAGATTCTTGTTTTCATGACGTTATAAATGCGGTCTTCAAAGCCTGGAACCCCTTCTGTATCTGTTAACTCTTTCATTAATTCCATTTTCTTTTGCTCCATACATGTCACTCCTACATAGTTTTCTTTAGTATGAGCAAAAATTGAAGTACTTCATGCACGAATGAAAAACATTTTTCCATAGTGCTTCGTGAAAGCGAAGCAACAAACACAGCTTCACCGAACCACTGAGAGCTGCGCCGACGCATCCAGCTACTTAGCATAAGCTAGTAGAGGAAGAAGCAACAAACACAGCTTCGCCGAACCACTAAGAGCTGCGCCGACGCATCCAGCTACTTAGCATAAGCTAGTAGAGGAAGAAGCAACATGTGTTTCCAAATTAAGAATTTATTTTCAAGTTAGACTAAAAAAGGTTGCTCCCGCTGGAACAACCTTTTCCCTCTTTCATTATTTCATCGCTTCAGTTAACTGAGGTACGACTTGTTTTTTACGAGAAACGACGCCTTTTAAAATCGCTGTTTGGTCATGAAGCTGTACGTTAAACGCCTCTTCTACCGCTGCTGTCGGCTCACCGACAGCTAACGCGTGAGAATCATTTTCTAGGATGTCTGTAACGAGGAATAAGAAAAGGTCTAAACCTTTCTCTTTCATCGTTTTTTCAATCGCTTTTGTAATTTCTTCTTGTTGGGCAAAAACTTCTTTCGGATCAACTGTGTTTACTTGAGCAACTTCAACTTTACTCTCACCCATCTGGAATTCTTTTGCGTCTAAAGAAATTAGCTGTTCAACAGACTTGTCGCTTAAATCCGCACCAGCTTTCAGCATTTCAAGACCATATTCTTTCGCATCAACACCCGAAATTTCAGCAAGTTTTTCAGCAACTTGTACATCTTCTTCTGTACAAGTCGGTGAGTTAAATAGTAGTGAGTCAGAAATGATCGCAGAAAGCATAAGTCCAGCGATATTTTTTGGAATCTCAACATTGTTTTCTTTATATAGCTTATAAAGAATTGTTGCCGTACACCCAACTGGTTCTGCTCGGAAATATAATGGATCACTCGTTTCGAAGTTCGAAACTTTATGGTGGTCAATCACTTCAAGAATTCGAACATCTTTAATGTCCTCCACACTTTGTTGGAATTCATTATGGTCAACTAATATAACTTCATTTACTTCATCAGATGCCTTTGAAATTAGACGCGGGCTTTCAGCATGAAATTGGTTTAATGCATACTCTGTCTCACCATTAACTTCGCCTAATCTGACAGGTTCAGCATCCATACCAAGACTCTTCTTTAAATCTGCATAGGCAATTGCCGAACAAATCGTATCCGTATCAGGGTTTTTGTGTCCAAAAATAAACACCTTTGTCATATGTATCACTCCTCCAAATCATTTCTACCACTTCACGAACAAAAATACAACTTTAATCATAAAAAAATCAGCAATTTTTATAAATACCATTTTTAACCAGGTGCCAGGCACCTGGTTTTGATTTCCAATTACAAACATTGGTCTGTGACAAGTATTTGGAAAATAGACTAAATATAGAGTGTTTATAATGGAGGGGATAGTATGTTTTATCATATCAAGGAGTTGCAATATGAAGCTCGTCCATCTAGACCTGATCCGATGTTTGCTAGACAGCTTCAAGAAATTTTAGGCGGCCAATTTGGAGAAATTTCCGTGTCATTGCAATATTTATTTCAAGGTTGGAACTTCCGTGGAGATGAAAAGTATCGTGACTTACTGATGGATGTTGGTACAGAAGAATTAGCCCATGTAGAGATGCTCGCCACAATGATTGCTCGTCTTCTGGATAAGGCACCCGTTGGAGACCAGGAAATTGCTGCACAAAATCCTGTCGTAGGAGCTATATTAGGAGGAATGAATCCACAACACGCAATCGTTTCAGGACTAGGGGCTATGCCTGCTGATAGTAACGGCAACAGTTGGACAGCAGATTATATCATCGCTAGTGGCAATCTTTTAGCTGATTTCCGTGCTAATTTAAACGCCGAATCTCAAGGACGCCTACAAGCTGTTCGACTTTACGAAACAACGACAGACCCTAGTGTAAAAGATATGTTATCATTTTTAATTGCTCGAGATACGATGCATCAAAATATGTGGAAAGCAGCCATCGCTGAACTTGAAGCACAAGAAAACATTGTTGTACCGAGTACTTTCCCACGTGAATTAGAAAAACAAGATGTAGCATACGACTTCTACAATTTATCAGAAGGTGAAGAAAGTAAACGAGGAAGATGGGCAAGAGGAAGAAGTATGGATGGTTTAAGTCACTTCAATTACGTTTCACCACCGCCTGCATTTGGTCCAGCTCCTGACCTTAGTCCTGCTCCCCCATATATTCACAACACGTTGCCAACGATTCGTGACAAACATATTGATATAAATAAAGGTTAATGAAAACAACAAAATCACAGTGATAGCGACTAGTAAACCGAGTCACTGTGTTTTATTATTTTTCTTTTCTTTATTTACTACATCGCTAGATCTTCAAATCGCTTGATGTCTTTGTTATGACCAATAACGATAAGCAAATCGCCTTTTACAATTTTATAATCAGGTTCAGGTGAAATATTAATTTCCTCACCTTGTTTAATTGCTAAAATCGTAATCCCATATTTTGCCCGGATATCAAGGTCAATTAATGTTTTCCCTTCAAGTTTAGATGAAGCAATTAATTCGACAATACTATATTCATCTGAAAGCTCGATAAAGTCGATGACTTTTTCATCTGCCATTTGCTGTGCGATACGTCTTCCCATATCATTTTCTGGATGAACGACCTGATCGGCACCAATTTTTTCTAGTACTTTATGGTGATAGTCATTCTTTGCTTTCACCCAAACATTTTCTATTCCTAATTCTTTTAATAAAAGAGTAGTTAATATACTTGCTTGAATATTATCACCAATTGCTACGACAACATGATCAAAGTTTCGTATACCTAACGAGCGAAGCATCGCTTCATCTGTCGCGTTAGCAACAACGGCATGTGTTGCAACATTTGCAAATTCATTTACTTTATCTTCTTGGGAATCAATCACAAGTACTTCGTGACCTTGAGAAATCAACTCTTTACAAACACTGCCACCGAACCTTCCAAGTCCGATTACAACGAACTGTTTACCTTTAGCCATAGATTCATCTCCTTGATAATTAAACAAATCACTAGGATATGTGCATTGTTCCATAGTATAAAAAAGGATTCGCACCTTCACTGTTTTATGTATGAATTTATATATGATAATTTACTCTTCGCTTTTACCATTGTCAATATAAAAAACATGACACTTTTTTATTTTAATTTCTTCTTCTTTTTTTAATGCAAACGATCTACCAATTAAAAAAAGCATTCTCAAAAGTAGAAACTACTTCATAAGTGAATGATCATTGATCAAAAGGGCTGTCTTGCAGCCCTTTCAACAATTTCCTTCTAAATCTCCCACTTTTCCACTTAATCAACATAAGTCGCCATAATCTATTATTTTCATCTACACTTCGTACCACCAATATAAATGACATGTTATAATCATATAGACAAGGTATCTTAAATTTCCGAAAATTAACTCTTCTGTTGATAAGGAAAACTCTTAAAGAAAGATACTACAAATACACTTATAATGTTCTTAGAGTGATCGATATTAGGGAGGTGGTGAAAGGGATGAAGATTGATGAGACAGACAGAAAGATTTTAGAACTGTTAATGGAAAATGGAAGAATGTCATACGTAGATATTGGAAAGGAATTAAATTTATCCCGTGTTTCCGTCCGAGAAAGAGTTAATCAATTAACGGAAAACGGTGTTATAGAAAAATTTACTGTCGTTATTAATTCAGAAAAAGTTGGTAAAGGAGTTTCTGCTTTTTTTGAAGTCGATTGTGAACCAAGTTCACTCGTTCAAGTGGCCGAATCACTCGCTAGTAACCCGAAAGTTGCCAGCTGTTATCAAATGACCGGTCCAAGTACATTACATATGCATGTTCTTGTTGAAGATTTTATAAAACTAGAACACTTTATAAACGAAGAACTATACGCATTAGAAGGAATTACACGAGTAGAAAGCCATATATTATTGCGACGATTCCGAAGTCGAACAGGGTTAAAATTATAAAAGAGGATCACTCAAAAGCAAAGTGCCAGGCACCGCCATAACAAGATAAAAATAGAACTTAATGATCTATATCTTGCAATAGGATGGAGAAGCCAGGCACTTATGAGTCATCCTCTTTTTATTTACTTATATCTTTTATGAATTTTTCTACCATCGTACGTAAATACAATGTTTCTTTCAGCGAGCACTGTTTCAATGTGAACTGGGCGGCCCCATAGCTGATAGACATATGGCAACGTTTTTTCTAGGTATTGGGTATCTAATTCAATCCCTTCATACTCATGTGACAAGAGCAATTCACCGTTTTTCAAATGGTCGCCATCCTTTACTACAATATATGGAAACCCGCCGTTCACACGACTTGATATTAGTTGGTCACGAACTTGCTCCCATTCTTTATCGACAACTTTATAATCACGACCTTTTTTCTGGAACAAATACATATCTTCACGTAAAACGAGATCTTTTGTTAAATAATTTCGGATAAATGATATATCTGATTCAATTTCTCGTACTTCAAAGATTTTTTCTCTGCCACTGTTTGGTTTCACACCTTGCTTCGCTTTCATGTCATCTGTTGGTTTGTTATAACGCTCTTCAATATCTTCGAATATTTTCAACCCTAGATAATACGGATTAATTTGTGTTTTTGACGGTTGCACGACTCCTGCATTCAGCTTCGCAAACTCAACCGATTCCTCAGCTGTTAAGTTCATTTCACGTAGAATCCGTTGATGCCAATAAGATGCCCAGCCTTCGTTCATAATCTTTGTTTCAAGCTGTGGCCAAAAATATAGCATTTCCTCACGCATCATCGTCAAAATATCCCGCTGCCAATCTTCCAACTCACGACTGTATTCTTCAATAAACAATAAAATATCTTTCTCAGGTTGTGGCGGCAACTTCTTTTTCTTTTTCCTCTTTATAGGCTTTTCTTTTTTATCGGAATCATCAATCCCCCATAAGTCATCATAATCACTACTTACTTGCGGATAATCATCATCTTCTTCAAAATACACATCTTCTTTCGTCCAACTTAACTTTGGTCTAACTAGGCTAGGGTCAATATGTTCTTGGATTGCTAATACAGCATCTAAAAACGTTTCTACCTCTTCTTTACCATGAACTAATTCATAATGTGCGATCCTTTCAGCAGTCGCTGTCATACTCTCAACCATATCTCGCCTTGTGTTTGAAAAACGAACATTATTTTTGAAGAAGTCACAATGCGCAAGCACATGAGCAATAATTAACTTATTTTGAATTAACGAGTTCGTGTCTAGTAAAAATGCATAACAAGGGTCAGAGTTAATAACGAGCTCGTAAATCTTACTTAATCCTAAGTCATATTGCAATTTCATCTTATGAAACTGTTTACCAAAGCTCCAATGTGAAAACCTCGTTGGCATACCATAAGCACCAAACGTATAAATAATGTCTGCCGGACAGATCTCATAACGCATTGGGTAAAAATCAAGCCCGAACCCTTCAGCAATTTCAGTGATTTCATCAATCGCCTTAGTAATCGCTTGGTCGTCCCTTTCCATCGGTTTTCCCTCCCTGCCAATGTCTTATCTCATTGTATGAGAGAAACTATAAATAAATGAAAAGAAGTGACGATCAGTTAACGCCTATATTACTAACCATTCATTTTTATACACATGAGCAAGTTTAAGTTCGTGTTCATTAAACATAATATGAATAATAATAAGTGACAAGATAGAAGATAATTATAGTCCTTAAAAACTTATAAGCAGGAATTCGTTCGCTCAACAAGAATATACTTATTTATAATGATTAAAACGTTTTCACTGTACTTATAGAAAAAACAATTAGATATGAACAAGTGAGGTGATAAAATGATGAAGGCCTTTTTAACTCCGATTTGTTTCTTATTGATTCCGATTTTTTATGTCATTGTCGGTTTACTTGGTTTCTCTCAATATGGGGTGATTTTTTGGTCTGGTGCAACCATCCTTAGCTTGCTTGGTGCATATTTCACCCGTTTTTACACACCTGCAGAATATATATACTGAGTTAAAAAGCATTCGGAGGCTTGTTTCTTCGAATGTTTTTTTACTGTTGATCACAGGACGTGATCGACTATAACCGAAGTTCCTTTCTAAAGTTTGGCGACAAGCCAAGTTTTGTTTATATTTCACGACTTATACAAAAATTTGTTCCCTATTTACCGACAATTTCTTATACAATATGTATAAATATATGCTTAACGACATTTTGAAAGTTATTTATGTTGTTAAGGGAGGATTCTCTGATGTATAAGCTTCTAATAATAACTCTATTCACCCTTATTTTATCTGGGTGCGCGATTTATAACGATGACAATAAAATATATGTACTTGCTGCAGCTAGCCTTTCTAATGTGATGGCAGATATTAAACAAGTTTATGAAGAAGCCCACCCTGATGTTGAGTTAGTTGTTACTTATGGATCTTCTGGTAGACTTCGTCATCAAATCCTACAAGGCGCTCCAGCAGATGTTTTCCTCTCAGCATCCACCGCACACATGGATGAACTTGAAGAAAAAGATGAATTAAATAAACGAACGAACCTTTTGCTAAATCAGCTTGTTATTGCCTTATCAGACAGTAATACTTCCATCAAAAATATTGATGACTTAACCGACTTTCAAAGCATTGCAATTGGCCAACCAGAGCTTGTACCTGCTGGCCGATATGCAATGACTGCTTTAATGAATGCTGAAATATGGGAAGAAATAGAAAACCAACTCGTTTTCACAAATGATGTAAGACAAGCTCTTACGTATACTGAAACAAACAATGTTGATGCGGGAATTGTTTATGAAACAGAAGCGATTCACTCTTCAGTAAATATCCGTTACCTCCCAGTTGATCAAAGCTTATATCCTGCAATCATTTATCCTATTGCCTTATTACAAGAATCTAAAAATGTACAAGAATCAACCCATTTCTATGATTGGTTACAAAGTGAAGATTCACTTAATATTTTTCAAAACCATGGCTTTACAACTATTCCTTAAATGAGTGATTAAAGATGTATACAGAATTTTTAACTCCAATTTATATTTCTATACAAGTTACGTTTATCGCAAGTCTACTCGCTTTTACAGTCGCAGTTGCTGCAGCTGGCATGATGAAACGAAAACACTTTAGAGGGAAGAACATCGTTGAGACGATCTTCATGTTACCACTTGTACTCCCTCCTACTGTCATTGGTTTCGGTTTGTTATATATGTTTGGTCGAAACAGTGCTATCGGGCAAATGTATGAACGAATTTTCCACGATTCGATCGTCTTTTCATTTTGGGCCGCTGTCATTGCCGCCACTGTTGTTGCATTCCCCTTAATGTATCAAACGTTAAAAGCAGGCTTTGAACAAGTCGACCGGGAACTTGAAGAAGTTGCGAAAGTACTTGGAGGGAACTCATTACAAGTTTTTCGTTATGTAACACTCCCGCTTTCTAAAAATGTTTTACTAGTCGGTATTGTTCTTGGAGCTGCGCGTGCCTTAGGGGAATTCGGTGCGACAATGATGTTTGCTGGAAATATCCCTGGTAGAACGCAAACAGTTCCAACAGCGATTTATGTAGCTGTTGAGATGGGAAAAACAGAGTTAGCACTATACTGGGTAATATCGATCATTATATTGTCCTTTTTCATGCTTTATTTTGTCCGACGCTCGTCGTCATCATAAAAGTTAAAATCAAGGATCCTATATGAAAGTAACAAAACAAGATCCGCACTTTTTAGAGTAAATATAATTAAAAGCAGCCGTGGTGGCTGCTTTTAATTATTAATACATATACGTTGCGCCGATAATCACTAGCAAGATGAAGAGCACTAAGATTAAAATGAACGTGTCTCCATATCCTGGAGTCGGACAAGGTTGTTTGTGTGACATTATGTCATCCCCCTTTTCCCATGTGGTCAATTTCATCATATGCAAATGCCTTGATTGTGAGTGGGCGGATGCCTTATCCTACAATATTTTCATATTCAATTTTTGTCTGAAGATCTACATTTTTATCCTGAGGTCGTGCGAATCATCGTAAAAAAGACGATCACAAACGCATAAAGTGCACATAACAGCAACAAATAAGCATAGGGATAGCTCTCTTTCCCTTTTCTCCATACAAAAAATGCTCCAACAGAAAAGAATAAACCAATGACAAAAACATGGGTTGGAAACCCCCACTCTCGTTCACCATTAGTCCAAATAGATATTATTGTTGTAGCTGAAACAATGAAAAAAATTCCACTCATTAGCCAATACCACATACGGTCTGAAGAAAACATTATATCTTCTCCTTTCAAAAAACCAATACTTCTATCGTATATATATACCCTTTACATAGGTTGTTTAAATATAGTAGTAATGTTTATTTTTCCGGTAAATAGACCAACATGATGAAATAATTTTCAAATTCCCGTGATACTTTTACGATTTTTGTTTATAATTGAGAATTGGAGCTATTGAACTTGAAAAGAAAGGGTTATGTACATGTCTAATGAAAAACCAAGACGAACATTTGCGATCATCTCCCACCCAGACGCAGGTAAAACAACCTTAACAGAAAAAGTATTATTTCTTGGGGGCGGGATTCGCAGTGCCGGAACAGTCAAAGGAAAAAAATCCGGGAAGTTCGCTACATCTGACTGGATGGAAATTGAAAAGCAACGTGGAATTTCTGTTACATCAAGTGTGATGCAACTTATTTATAATGACGTTCAAATTAATATTTTAGATACACCAGGTCACCAAGACTTCAGTGAAGATACGTATCGTACACTAACAGCCGTAGATACAGCTGTAATGGTCATCGACAGCGTAAAAGGGATCGAAGCACAAACGTTAAAGCTCTTTAAAGTTTGTCGTATGCGCGGTATTCCGATTTTAACGTTTATTAACAAGCTGGATCGTGAAGGTAAGGAACCACTTGACCTACTATCCGAAATTGAAGAAGTACTTGAAATGGAAACGTACCCGATGAACTGGCCAATTGGTATGGGAAAAACATTAAAAGGAATCTACAGCATTCCAGATGAAAAAATTGAAGTGTTCAATGACTCTCACGAACGTGAAATTGTCCCATACAGTGATCAAACAGTTCTTGAAAGTTACGAAAAGGAAAAACTAGAAGAAGATATTATGCTTTTAGAAGAAGCCGGTAATGAATTCACAATGGAGAAAGTGCAAAATGGTACATTAACACCTGTATTTTTCGGAAGTGCACTCTCTAGTTTCGGCGTTCAGTCTTTCCTTGACCAATTCGTTAAACTGGCTGCCGAACCGCAGCCACGTAAAGCATCTGGGGAATACATTGATCCTGAAAGTGACCAATTCACAGGATTTATTTTCAAAATCCAAGCAAACATGAACCCGAATCACCGTGACCGTATTGCGTTTTTACGCGTTTGTTCTGGGAAGTTTGAACGTGGCATGGAAATTATGCTTTCACGTACAGGGAAGAAAATGAAGTTAAGTCAATCTCATTCATTTTTTGCCTCTGACAGAGAAAATGTGGATACAGCAATGGCAGGAGATATTATCGGGATATATGACTCTGGAAACTTTGAAGTCGGTGATACACTCGTCACAGGCAATGAGCGACTTGTTTATGAAGAAATGCCACAGTTCCCACCTGAGAAATTTGCAAAAGTAACAGCGAAAAACGCTCTTAAGCATAAACAGTTCCATAAAGGAATGTCTCAACTCGTTCAAGAAGGTACAATCCAACTTTACAAAACGCCTTACTTTGAAGACTATATTATTGGTGCTGTCGGGGAACTGCAATTCCAAGTGTTCGAATATCGAATGAAAAACGAATATAACTCCGACATTGAATTTCAACATATGACACATGAGCTTGCCCGCTGGGTAACAAAAGGCGAAGTGACTGACAAAATGACTGACAGCAGAAAAATGCTCGTAAAAGATCAGCACGGGCGTTCCGTCATTCTGTTTGAAAATGATTTCGCTCTGCGCATGTTCCAAGACCGTAACCCTGATATTGAACTATCTACCGGATGGGATCTATTAGAATAACTTGTAATAAAAGACCTCTTGAAAGAGGTCTTTTTTGTTTAGTTTTGTTAAAGTCTAGTGTTGTTATAGAAATGTGTTGTTGATGTCGTTGTAGTGATGCGAGGGATATCCGGCGACTCCAGCACAAGTACCAACTTCACGAGTCATCTACGCGCTACCTCCAACTAACAACGAAGCGATGCTTGTAGAGGAAGAGGCAACTGGCTTTAACAAAGGTTTAAGAAATACAAAAATCCTGCTCTATAAATAAAGCAGGTTTTAGACTATCCTTTCCTTTTTATATCTCTTTCTTCCTTTCCCGTCACAAAAGCGGCATGAAATCTTCATCGTAACAAACCAAACCTTCTTGTCAACCTTGCCAACACCATTACACTGCTTACAAAGGTAGAAGATGGCCAATGTATCACCGCTTTCTTTTTTTATCATTATACTCATGAGAATGCATTTTTGTAACTTGTCTTGGTAAAATTTGATAAAATATATGAAAGGCAAACGTTTTTATCTGAAAGACTTCGGGAAAAGGTAATAAATTGTAATTACATAAGAAAGGAGCTAAAAGATGAAAAACATTTTAGACCAATTAAAAGAAGTTACGTTTGCTATTCTACCAATGTCTTCCGTTATTATAATTTTACAATTTACAATCATCGGGATGCCCACAGATACATTCATCCGCTTTCTAGCTGGGGTTGTTATGGTAGGGCTCGGTCTTTTTTTATTCTTAGTAGGTGTGCATATTGGCTTACTTCCTATTGGAGAAATGATAGGATCCACACTACCAAAAATTAAGAAGCCTCTTCTAATTATTGGTGTAGGTTTTGTACTAGGAATGGTTGTCACGATTGCAGAACCCGATGTTCGAGTACTGGCCTTCCAAGTTGACCAAGTTTCCGGTGGTGAGATTTCAAATACGGTTCTTGTCTATGCGGTTGCTTTAGGTGTAGGCATATTTGTTGCAATGGCAATGGCAAGGACATTATTTGGTATTCCTTTAAAGTACATTCTTTTAGTTGGATATGGCCTCGTATTCGTCCTAGCAAGCTTTACACCTAGTAGTTTTATTCCGATCTCTTTTGACGCTGGAGGGGTAACTACAGGACCGATGACAGTACCATTTATTCTAGCTCTCGGTGTCGGTGTCTCATCTGTATTAAGAGGAAAATCGTCTACAAGTGACGGATTTGGCCTCGTAGCCTTAGCATCGATCGGACCGATATTATCTGTCATGATTTTAGGGGTGATATACGGATGATTGCTGAGCTGTTTAAAGGATTTGACCACGTCCTCTTAGAAGTAACGATGGCCATTTTGCCGTTACTCGTCTTTTTTGTTATCTTTCAATTTTTCTTTTTAAAATTAGATAAAGAAAAAATCAAAAATATAGTTGTAGGCTTATTATTCACTTTCGCTGGACTTGCTTTATTTTTACAAGGAGTTGAAGTAGGGTTCTACCCTGCTGGAACTGAGATTGGCGAACTTCTAGGAGAAAGAGAGAATACACTAATATTATTACCTTTGTTAGGCTTCCTTTTTGGTTTTGTTGCAACGTTCGCTGAACCAGCTGTACGAATATTAAACCATGAAGTAGAAAAAGTAACCGCAGGTTCAATATCAAGTACGGTGATGTTAATTACATTATCTATTGGCGTTGCTGTATCAATTGCACTATCTATGGTCAGAATTTTACTAGGAATACCATTATGGTATTTTATTATACCGGGTTATGCGTTAGCTATCATTCTATTGTTCATCTCAAAGGATCGGTTTATATCGATTGCCTTCGATGCTGGAGGAGTTGCTACCGGACCAATGACAGTTACGTTCATTATGGCTATAGCAGTCGGTTTAGCTACCGTTATTGAAGGTAGAGATCCACTAATGGATGGGTTTGGCATGATTGCACTGGTCGCATTAACACCAATATTATCCGTATTAATTTTAGGAATGATCTTCACAAGAAAGGAGCGGCTAGAAAATGACTCCTAAACGATTACAACAAAAATTATTAGTCACAATCGTCAAAAAAGGCAAAGCCAAAAAAATCATGAAAGCAGCGAAAGATGTTGGTGTTGAAGGTGGCACCGTCATGATCGGCTCAGGTGTCGGGATTCATGAAAAAGAGAAAACTTTCGGGATTGATACCATATATGAAAAAGAATTAATCTTAAACCTTGTCCATGAGGACCTCCTTCCTGATGTAATTAACGAGATTACTCATACAGCAAAGTTAAATAAGCCTGGTCAAGGTATAGGATTTGTTATCGATGTGAGGAGAACATTTGGAATTGCTCACAAAAAAGAGGAAGAAAGTTCAAAGGAGGATTTGGAAGATATGACTGATGATCATAACCATCGCGGTTTTGACCTTATTATAACAATTGTTAATAAAGGAGAATCCGGAAAAGTCATTGATGCTTCAAAAAAAGGAGGTGCTGAAGGAGGAACCGTTCTAAACGGTCGTGGCAGCGGTATTCACGAAAAAGCAAAGTTACTCTCAATTCAAATCGAACCAGAAAAAGATGTTGTACTTACACTTATTAAAAGATCTTTAACAAATGATGTGTTAAATGCATTAGAAGAGTATGTGCATATAAATGAACCAGGAAAAGGAATTGCCTTTGTCTTACCTGTTGAGGAAACAGTAGGTATCCATCATTTAATGAATGAAGTGAAATAAAGCGTTGAACAAGGTTGCTGGCGATAAAATCACCGGCAATCTTTTTTTATGCGAAATTCAAAATCACTTCATGTTATACTCATCTACGTTGGAGGTGATTTTCTGAGAATTCATCCATATATCATCATTACTGCAGCAATGTTATTTTTTTCAGGTAATTTCATCGTCGGAAAAGCATTACAAGGTACAATTCCTCCATTTACATTAGCGCTGTTTCGTTTCCTTTCAGCCGCCCTATTTTTACTACCGTTTTGTTATAAAACGGTCATGCTTAATCATTCACTATGGAAAAAAGAATGGAAACCATTACTTGGACTTTCAATTACAGGAATCGTTCTTTTTAATGGCTGTCTTTATTTAGCCGTGAATTTTACGAGCTCCATTAATGCAGCAATTGTCGATGCGCTAACTCCTGCAGTTGCTGCCATATTAGGATTTCTATTTTTAAAGGAAACATTAACAAAAGTTCAAACGTTTGGCATTATTTTATCTTTTGGAGGAATAATTTGGATCATTACTCAAGGGTCAATAGAGACGTTACTATCGCTGGCTTTTAACATTGGTGACATCATTATGCTTATTGGGATTGTCTTTTGGGCCTTGTACTCGATTATTATAAAACAGCATAGCCATAAATTCCCGAATACCGCAGGACTCGTTATGACAATGATTATAGGTGTGATCTTTTTATTTCCAATTGCAATCATAGAATGGATGACAGTTGGCCTACCTAAGCTAACAAGTTGGAAAGCGCTTTTAGGAATCATTTATATTGGTGTTTTCCCGTCTTCATTAGCTTTATTAGCTTGGTATCGCGGTGTTCGTGAAGTTGGTCCGGCAAAAGCTTCCATCTTTTTTAATTTAGTCCCTGTTTTTACGACCATCCTATCCATTCTATTTTTAAATGAAACTTTTACATATCACCAGTTGTTTGGCGGGGTATTCGTATTGTTTGGTGTTTATTTATCTACTAGAATTCCTAAACATTTACGTGTGAAAATTAAACGTGTTAAGAAAGCTAGTTAATATAAAAAGCCGCCTCTAATCGGTAAAACGATTTGAGACGGCTTTTTTTAATATTAATTCATATAACTTAACATATCATCTTCATATGTATTCGATCGATAACTTTTTTCCGTTAAACGGCGGTATAGGTTCATTAATTGATCGAGTTCTTGACTGTATTGTACAGTTTCATCTGATGTGAAACCTTTTTTTGTTGCGGCTTCAATCATCATAGAGCGCTTTGTTTCCATTTGCTTTTTTAATAATGCTTGGGTACCCATAAACCTCACTCGTTTCTCCTTCAATGTATCTTTTATATAAATAAAACAAATCTAGTTCGTTAGAAATCTTGGAAGTATATTTCTATTATATGTAAAACTTGACAGAAATCAATAGTTTTCAGCTTATTTATTCAAAACTTTTTATAAAAACACTCTCTAAACAACCTTATTTTGAAATATTTTTGTGGAATAAGAAAAAACAGTTGTTTTATTTGAAATTTCCAAATTAAACAATTTTTATATATTAGAAGGGGTAAATTTTACTTAAAAAAACACCTGGGCTATGCCAAGTGTTTTGTAAGTGAGTGTTAATTCATGTTTTATTTAAGCTATAAGTACTTTCTACTTATACGAGAACCTTCATATCTTTCTCTACTTTCTCTTTTGGATACATACAATATTGTATTTCTACGTCTAATACTTTTTCATGGCTTTGCCTTTCTTCTATTGACCATTTAAATCGGTTTTTCATATAATCAATGACTGCTTTCTTATGTTCTTTTACCCAATCAATATTAAAAAACAATGCTCCTGTTCTTCGATTAAAATAGTCCAGTGGTGTTGCTACCATCTCTTCTTCAATCCCGTATATCAGTGGTGCATAAACACTTTGTGGTAAGCCGTATTGCTCGGCTTCTAAACCAGTCGTTTCGATTATTTCATAAACTCTCGTTACGTTTGAACCATATAATTTCGTTAATTTATTCGCTTCAAACTCTGTTAACCCTAATTTTACCCCTTGCTTAGTCATTGCTTTTATAAATTCTTCTAACTTCGCAGAGCCTCCGACATCTCCACCGGACAATACAACATTAGCTGTCTCACACTTCTTCTTTTTCACACCGAGGTCGTTTGCGACGATATCTACAATTCGTTCTGCCATTTTTCTATATCCTGTTAGTTTTCCACCTGCAATCGATAAAAGTCCTGATTCAGAAGTAAAGATTTCATCTTTACGCGAAATTTCCGATGCACTTTTTCCTTCTTCATGAATTAACGGTCTAAGGCCAGCCCAACTTGACTCCACATCGTCTTCTGTTAAGTTCAGTGAAGGGAACATATCGTTTGCTGCTTGTAAAATATAATCAAGGTCTGCTTGCGTCATTCTCGGTGAAGCAATATCTGCTTTGTAATGTGTATCAGTTGTTCCAATATACGTTTTCCCATCACGTGGGATTGCAAATACCATCCGGTCGCCATCTACTGTATCAAAATAAACAGCTTGCTTTAGTGGAAAACGAGATTGGTCAATAACAAGATGAACACCTTTTGTTAAATATAATGTTTTCCCTTGCTTGGAACGATCTTTTTCACGAAGCTCATCAACCCATGGACCTGCCGCATTAACAACTTTCTTTGCACGTATCTCATATACTTTGTTAGATAAAAGGTCACGTACGTTTACACCGACAACTTTCCCATTTTCATACACTAATGATTCAGCTTTCGTATAGTTAGTTGTTAACGTTCCACGATGAACAGCTTCTTTTAAAATTTCTAACGTAAGTCTTGCATCATCTGTTTTGTACTCAACATAGATGCCGCCACCTTTTAGCCCTTCTTTTTTTAAAAGTGGTTCTTTTTGTAACGTTTCTTTACGGTTCAGCATATAACGACGCTCATTTCGCTTTACTCCTGCTAACGTGTCGTATACTTTCAACCCAAGTGATGTTGCGGTCTTGCCGAATGTTCCTCCTTTAATAATTGGTAGGAGCATCCATTCTGGTGATGTCACATGTGGCGCATTTTCATAGACTATGGCTCTTTCCTTTCCTACTTCTGCGACAAGCTTGAACTCCATTTGTTTTAAGTAACGAAGTCCGCCATGAACAAGTTTTGTCGAACGACTAGACGTACCGGCAGCAAAGTCTTGCATTTCCACTAACCCTGTGGACATCCCTCTTACAGATGCATCTAATGCAATACCCGATCCAGTGATTCCTCCACCAACGACTAGTAAATCTAACTCCTTAGAGCTCATTTTCTCTAAATACACACTACGCTGAATTGCTGAAAATGGTTTTGCCATGATGTTCATCCTTTCGTATGACGACCGGAGATATCGCCCTTTCCTACATTTATATCTATACAAGTAAGTTCGATCCCATCAATATTCTTTCACTCTTATAGACTATGAAATATACAAAAAGAGACCACAACTACTCATTGAAAAGGGTATACGACTCCCTATGTCATTTGAGTGTTGTGGTCTCTCCATATCTCCAGACCGTTCTTTATTAACTTATCAATATTTTACCATAACCCTACTTTTATTGTATAGATCATCCATCTATATTATTTAAAATAGGTTGTTGCTTCAACTGCTTTTTTCCATCCACGATATAATTGTTCTCTTTTTTCTTTTGGCATTTTCGATTCAAACGTATGATTAATTTTCCATTGTTTAGCAATTTCGTCTTTCCCGTACCAAAACCCTACAGCCAGTCCTGCCAAATATGCAGCACCTAATGCTGTCGTTTCATGTACAACTGGGCGTTCAACAGGTACATTCAACACATCTGCTTGAAATTGCATTAAAAAATTGTTCGCAACTGCGCCACCGTCAACACGCAGTTTCTTCAATTCTATGCTTGAATCGGCTTCCATCGCTTCAACAACATCTTTCGTTTGGTAAGCTAACGATTCAACCGTTGCACGAATGAAGTGCTCTTTTTCTGTACCACGAGTTAGGCCAAAAATTGCACCACGAACTTCACTGTCCCAATACGGCGTTCCTAAACCGACAAATGCTGGTACCACGTATACACCATCTGTTGATGGAACATTCTCAGCATATCTTTCTGTTTCAGAAGCGGACTTTATCATTCGTAATCCATCTCGTAACCATTGAACGGCAGATCCTGCAACGAAAATACTTCCTTCAAGAGCATATTCAACCTTTCCATCTAAGCCCCATGCAATTGTCGTTAATAAGCCATGTTTCGATTGAACAGCTTCCTCACCAGTATTCATTAACATAAAGCAACCAGTACCATATGTGTTTTTTGCCATACCTTTTTCGTAACACGCTTGACCGAATAATGCAGCTTGCTGATCACCAGCAGCCCCTGCGATTGGTACTTCCTCTCCAAAGAAATGGTAGTCAATTGTTTTTCCATAAATTTCGGATGATGGTCGAACTTCTGGAAGCATGGACTTAGGTACATTGAGAATATCCAGCAACTCATCATCCCATTTTAATTCATGAATATTATACATTAACGTACGAGACGCATTTGTGTAATCTGTTACGTGTACTTTTCCTCCAGACAGTTTCCAAATAAGCCACGTATCCACTGTCCCAAACAATAGCTTTCCTTCTTCTGCTTTTTCTCTTGCTCCTTCAACATTGTCAAGAATCCACTTTACCTTTGTGCCAGAAAAATAAGCATCAATTAATAACCCAGTTTTTTGACGAAATAAGTCATTGTAGTTCTTCCTTCTTAGCTCTTCGCAGATTTCATCCGTTTGTCTTGACTGCCAGACAATCGCATTGTATATCGGCTTCCCAGTATCTTTATCCCATACGACGGTTGTTTCTCGTTGGTTTGTAATACCAATTGAAGCGATCTCACTAGCCTTTACTTCAGCCTTATTTAAGCATTCTGCGATTACAGATAAAATGGATGACCAAATCTCATTTGCATTATGTTCTACCCAGCCTGTTTTTGGAAAAATTTGAGTAAACTCTTGCTGTGCAGTCTGGACAATTTCTCCTTCATGATTAAATATAATCGCTCTTGAACTCGTAGTGCCTTGATCTAATGATAAGATATAGTTCGTATGATTCATTGTTCCCCTCCCTTTAAAGCTCCTTATGTGTGCTTATTAATGGCCTTATTCGCTAATTTAACTTCCAACAACACTTTTACTAAAGTATTCATACACCGTACCTACTAATTCGCCTATAAAGGTGACATCCCTTCATCTATTAAAGATAAAAAAACAAAAAAATACCTAGTTGTCTCACTAGGTATTATCCGATAAGCTCTATAGTTCCCACAGATTATGTTTTTCACTGTGTTATTTAACGTTACACTTATTACTATCTACTACCAAAGATCTTTATTTGAAGTCGTAATTGCTGTTGCTCCTGCCTCAACTGCAGCATTCACCTCATTTCTTGTTCGAATTAAGCCACCTGCAATAATTGGCAGATTCGTCTTTTCATCGATTTCTTTTATAATATGTGGAATAATTCCAGGAAGAACTTCAATACAATCAGGCTGAATTGCCTCAATCATGTTATAACTTGATTCAAGTGCAATGGAATCAAGTAAAAACAAACGCTGTACAGTAATTAGATTTGACTTTTTAGCTGTTAATAACACATTTTTCCTCGTTGAAATCAAACCATCAGGACGAATATCTCTGCATAAAAATTGTGCAGCATATTCGTCACTTTTTAAACCTTGAACTAAGTCAGCGTGTAATAAAACTTTTTTTCCATTCCCATGAAGCATTCTAATAATACTTTTTAGCTGACCAATATGTGAGTTTAACAAAACGATATATTCATATTCCGTTTTAACGACCTTATCTAGATCTTTCAAGTCACGAATAGCTGGTAACATTTTAGCGTTTGAGAACACATTTCTTCCCTCCGATATTCTCCAATCAAAGATGAGGGCTCATTGCCCCTTCTATCTTTAACAATCGTAATTAATCTCAAATAACTCTTTCCGACGGTCTCTCCATTGTGTTACACTGCCGCTTTTTCGGGCACGTCGTAAAATCTCCAAATCCACATCACCTACAACAACCGTTTCGATATTTGGGTTACACTCCCCAACGATACCATCACGGGGAAATTCGAAGTCAGAAGGTGTAAAGATGCCTGATTGTGCATATTGAATATCCATATTTTCAACTTGCGTTAAGTTTCCAACTGTCCCTGCAATCATCGTATACACTTGATTTTCAATCGCACGTGCTTGGGCGCAATAGCGAACGCGTAAATACCCTTGTCGTTCATCCGTACAGAACGGCGAAAAAATGATGTTTGCTCCTTTTTCAGTAGCAATTCTTGAGAGCTCTGGGAACTGAATATCGTAACAAATTTGGATTGCAATTTTCCCACAATCTGTATCAAAAACCTCTACTTTATCGCCACCTTGAATTCCCCAAAACTTTTTCTCATTCGGAGTGATATGGAGTTTATATTGTTTTTCGATCGTTCCATCACGGCGAAACAAGTAAGCAATATTGTAAATTTTCCCTTCCTCTTCCACGAAATGCGATCCACCAATAATATTTACATTATATTTAATTGCTAAATCTGTAAATAAGTTAATATAGTCCTCTGTAAATTCTGTCAGTCGACGTATTGCCTTACTTGCACTTTTTTCTTCGATAAACGAAAGTAACTGTGTTGTAAAAATTTCTGGGAAAACAACAAAGTCAGATCGATAGCTTGCACCTACATCTGCATAATACTCACATTGGTTCGCAAACTCTTCAAATGAATTAATCGTTTTCATCATATATTGGATCGCACAAATCCGCACAGGAAATGACGTTTTGAAATGACGTTTTGTCGTCGGTTGATAATCAACATTGTTCCATTCCATTAACGTCGCATATCTCATTGATGCTTGATCGTCTACTAAATAGTTTTTATTTACACGTTTTAGCGTAAATCCATTCATCACTTGAAACGTTAAAACAGGATCATAGACACTATGTTGCATCACAGATTCTGCATACTCCCTCGGTGTCATTGTATCTGCATATTTATTATAGTTAGGAATGCGTCCACCAATAATAATACTCTTTAAATTTAATTTTCTTGCTAAGTCTTTCCGTGCTTCGTACAAACGCTTGCCAATTTTCATACGACGATACTCAGGATCTACAGCCACCTCAATCCCATACATATTATAGCCTTCTGGATCATGGTTTGTAATGTATCCTTCGTCCGTAATCTCATCCCACGTATGCTGATCATCATATTCATCAAAGTTAATGATTAAACTTGAACACGAACCAATGATCTCACCTTCTAGTTCCACACAGAACTGCCCTTCTGGAAAAATGTCTAAGTGACTTTTCAACTGATCTTTTTTCCATGGTTCCATTTTTGGAAAGCAGCGTTTCCCTAATTCAATAATCTTTTCTATATCATCTTCACGTATATTTCGAATCACGACTTTCTTTTCGAATTTTGACATATCTAATTGACTCATTTGCTTCACCCTTTCATGACAAGCTGAGCTTGCTAGTCAAATTATAATCGAATGACATGAATTATTAAACAACCTTTGCCCCTGTTTGTTTACTTTTTATATTCTCCAAAATCAAAAGCTGCAATCACCAAGAGTGAACTGCAGCTTCTAATTATGTAAGTGAATCAATTTCATAACTCAAAATAAGATGGGAAATTCAAAATGTGAGCGTGAACTTCACTTCAGACGGACGCTTTCACCTCTAGGCACAATTGCAACATAAAACACACTATGTTTGTTGGAGCCCATGAATATCCGTTCAAAAATTCCTTCGCTTTCCGCGGGCAATGCCTCAGCTAAACAGGGCTATAGCCCTGTTGGATCTTCGCCTATAGCTTTTCCCGCTGGAGTCTTCGGATTTTTGACGGATATCCTTATATCAATTCGCCGCCTGTCACTTCGTCGAGGTATAAATCCAATGCGAATGTAGCCAAGTTCATCAATGATTTTCTCTTTAAAATGATAAAAATGAGAACTAAAATATCATTTGAAATAACACCTTACTAATTAATATTAATTACTCTTTTAAAAAGGGTGCTAATTAATACGTTATTTTGTATGAAAACAACCGAAAAACATTTATATGATTAATTTCACAAATCTGGGGTCTTATTCCATGGATTTGAAAGCATGAAAAAAGGTGTACCTCCCTGCCCAAACGTTACTAGTTTTATAAACGTAGTAAATTGTCAAGCAGCCGCTTAAATCGGCAATCGAATACGGATGTAAAAGCTTATGTTATAAAAAATGTTTTCTTTAGATACAAATAAACAAGTATTAAATGCAAGAAGCAGTTGAAATACACGTTATCTCTTCCTCTACTAGCTTTGCTCTGATACTTTATCCATTCACCGGGCAAAGCGTCACGTCCTGTGACATGCCTGGTATTAGGACGTCCTGTCCGTCGAGACAAATCGATGTAACCTCGGCGAAGCAACGCTCGTTCCTGTGGGAACAGCAACGAACGTCACTACACTAACTAAGCTATGAGCTGTGCCGACGGATCCTCATCAAAGAATCAGCTGTTAGAGGAAGGCACAACAAGCATTACTTATTCGAACTGCTTCGAGCTGCGACGAGTAACCGCAGGAGCAATGAGCTTCAGATAAATTTGGAAAGCAAAGTGTATGTCAACTACGACCAAAATCAAAATTAAAAAAACAAATTCTGAAGCTGTCATCAATTATATGGAAGTGTATTATGAAATGGGTTTATATCAACAAAAGTTAAAGGAGATAATTCAGGCGCGAATTATCTCCAAAAATGATCTGTTATTTTCTATTTGTTCCCTTTAAACGGAACTACTTACTATTTATGACTACTCTTTATTTTGTTGTCGGGTCAGATACCATTGTTCTCGTGTTTTCTCCACGATTTTCGGTTCCATATGTCGCTCTTTATGTTCAATTACGACAGAAAAGTATTTCATCGCTTTTTCATGATGACCTAGTTGCCGAGCAATTTCACCGATTAGATATGTGATCGTCAACTCTGACATACTTGTACCGATATAATCTCCTTTTATTAACGATTTTTCATATTGATTCATTGCTTGAGTCAAATACCTTTCTTCCTGTTCATCACCCAAATAACGATATAGCCAACTTAAGCGCATGCATAGGCCTGCTATAACGACATGTGGTTGTTTCACCTTCATCGCAGCTAATATAGATAGCTTAAACACGTGAGTTGCCTGTTCGTATGTTCTTTCATCTGAATAATCTTGTTCTTTCCAATACGCTGAAACTTCTTCTTTAAACGTTTGAATATGTACGGTCCTTGTTAATTGCTGAAAATGGTCAGTAAAAGCATATCCACATTTATTACAAACATAAACTTCATACAAAACAGGATTAAACTTCGGATCTTTATATACGGTGTAAAAGTCGTTCCAAGTTTCTTCCATCCGTATGAAACGTGATCGCACTTTCTTAGAAGTAAAACGATGGTTACAAATGTGACATGTTACTTTTTTATCGTATAAAGGAGGTATTTCAAGAGCCATAAGTCACCTCGATACTCATAGTATAAAATTAGTATAAAAGACCTCATTAGGAAAAAGAAGTATATCCATCATTTCATACAAAAAAGTCCTATGGCATACGAAAAGAAAAAACCCTCTGTAACAAGACAGAGGGTTGGATAATCATTTTAACGGCTTCCTTTTTCATATGGCTTACCAATTGCTTTTGGAGGATTTGCTTTTCCAACAAATCCTGCTAACGCAAGAATTGTTAATACGTAAGGTAAGATGAGCATCCATACTTGCGGTACGTTCGCAAGCCCTGGAATTTGCTGTGCAGAAATACTTAACGCTTGGGCAAATCCAAAGAATATCGCAGCTCCCATAGCACCAAATGGGTGCCATTTACCAAAGATTAAAGCAGCTAATGCCATAAACCCTTGACCAACGATTGTATTACCAGCAAAGTTACCTGCAGTTGTGATCGCAAATACAGCACCACCCATACCTGCAAAAGCACCACTTAACATCACTCCGATATAACGCATGCGAATAACTTTAATTCCCATCGTATCAGCGGCCATTGGGTGTTCCCCAACAGAGCGCAAACGTAAACCGAACGGTGTTTTAAATACTATATACCATACGACAACAGCTAAAATAAGCGCAATGTATGTTGTTACAAAAATCCTGCTGAAAAACATTGGCCCGATGATTGGAATATCACTTAGAAACGGAACATTGATTCGGAAAATACGAGCAGAAATATAATCTGTTTGTCCGCGTTGGAAAATCTCACGTACAATAAAAATGGAAAGTCCAACAGCTAAAAAGTTAAGTGCAACACCACTTACGATTTGGTCTGCTTTGAATGTGATCGAAGCAACCGCATGGAACAATGAGAACAGTGCTCCAATAATCATCGCAACAATTAATGCAACCCAAGGTGATGCATACCCAAATCCTAACGTCTCAAACCATAATGTTGCCAATATTCCACTAAATGCACCGATAACCATTAAGCCTTCAAGTCCGATATTAACGACACCTGAACGTTCACTGAAAAGTCCACCTAAAGCTGTTAAAAGAAGGGGAGTTGCAGCAATCAAAGCTGCAGGAACAATTGTATATAAAATCTGTAAAATGTCCATTTATTTCTCCTCCTTCTTTTGCATCTTGCTCATAATCAAGCGAATTAAATAGCTTGAAGCTACAAAGAAAATAATTAACGCAATAATAATCTCGACAAGTTCAGGTGCAACACCAACTGCCTGCATGTTGTTCGCACCTTCTTTTAAACCCGCAAATAAGAATGCTGATAAGAATATACCAATTGACGTGCTGGCACCTAATAATGCAACGGCGATTCCATCAAACCCTAAGTTTGTAAATGAGGATAGGATATATGCGTATTGATACGTTCCTAAACCTACCATCGCCCCACCTACACCAGCAAATGCACCTGATATAGACATGGATAAAATAATGTTCATGTTTACATTCATACCAGCGTATGAAGAAGCATGCTTATTATATCCTACTGAACGTAGTTCAAACCCTCTTGTTGTTTTCCAAAGTAGGAACCACATTAATATACATGCAACAATACCAATAAAGAATCCCCAATGTAATCTAGAGAAGTTCGTCAAATCAGCAAATAAATCAGAAGATAGAGATGCTCCATCATTAATAAACGCTGTACGCTGACCTGATTCAAGTAAGTTTCCACGAATAATCGAGTTACTTACATGAAGTGCAATGTAGTTCATCATAATCGTGACGATTACTTCGTGTACTTCAAATCTTGCTTTTAAAAGTCCCGGAACAAATCCCCATAATGCACCAGCTAATGCACCAGCTAAAATCGCTAATGGTAAGTGAATGATCATTGGTGCATCAATAACAATACCGACATAAACAGCTGCTAACCATCCAACAATTAACTGACCTTCAACCCCGATGTTTAATAAGCCGGTTCTAAAAGCAAAGGCAACAGCTAAACCAGAGAAGATCAATGGCGTCATTCGTTGTAATGTTTCACCGAAGAAATAAATGTCTCCGAAGACACCAGAGATTAATGCTGAATAACCCGCAATTGGATTATTTCCACTTATCAGCATGATAATCGCACCGGCTAAAAAGCCGAAGAAAATAGCAATAAGTGGAATAGCCATTTTGATTAATATGTCTCTACTCGCTTTTTGTTTATCAGTCACGATGTCTCACCAACTTCCTGTTTACCACCAGCCATTAGAAGACCTAATTGTTGCTCATCAGTCTCTGATGCATTAACAATTTCAACAATTTCACCTTCATAAATGACAGCAATACGATCACTAACATTTAATACTTCTTCAAGCTCTAAAGATATAAGTAATACGGCACGTCCTTTATCTCTTTCTTCGACGAGTTTACTGTGAATAAACTCTATTGCCCCAACATCTAAACCTCGTGTAGGTTGTGCAGCAATAAGCAAATCAGGAGAGCGGTCAACTTCACGTGCAATAATCGCTTTTTGTTGGTTACCACCTGACAGTGCACGTGCTAATGTTTTTTCGTTAGGAGTACGCACATCGTATTCTTCAATCAATGACTTCGCTTTCTCATACATTTTCGTATAATTTAAAACCGTATTGCTTGAATAAGGTTTTTGATAATACGTCTGTAAAAGGATATTTTCACCAATTGTAAAGTCAAGAACTAAGCCGTGTTTATGACGGTCTTGAGGGATATGGCCAACACCAGATTCTGTTACTTTCCTCGGTTTATAGTTGGTGATGTCTTGTCCACTGACAGAAATTGAACCACTTTTAGGAACGCGTAAACCTGTTATTGCTTCAATTAATTCTGTTTGTCCATTACCATCAACACCTGCAACACCTAAGATTTCACCAGCTTTTGCTTCTAGATTCAATTTATTGACAACGCTTACGCCTCGAGTGTCTTCCACTACTAAATCGTCAATGGATAGAACTGTATCACCAGGCTTGGCTTCATCTTTTTCAACTTCAAAACTTACCTCTCTACCTACCATCATTGAGGCAAGCTTGTCCTCGTCTGTATCAGCAACATCAACCGTTCCAATACCTTTTCCTCGACGAATAACTGTACATTTGTCACACACTGCCATGATTTCTTTTAATTTATGAGTAATTAAAATAATGGATTTCCCTTCTTTTATAAGGTTCTTCATTATTTGAATTAATTCTTTAATCTCTGGCGGTGTAAGTGCAGCTGTTGGTTCATCAAAGATTAAAATGTCAGCACCACGATAAAGTGTTTTTAAAATTTCTACACGTTGCTGCATCCCTACAGAAATGTCTTGAATTTTCGCTTTCGGATCTACTCTTAACCCATAACGATCAGATATCTCTGCTACATCTTTTTCCGCTTTTCGTAAATCAATATTCATTCCTTTAGTCGGTTCACTACCTAATACAATATTTTCAGTAACAGTAAATGTATCTACGAGCATAAAGTGTTGGTGAACCATACCAATCCCAAGATCATTTGCTACATTCGGATCGGTGATCTCAACTTTCTCGTCGCGCACTTTAATTTCACCTTTTTCAGGTTGGTACAAACCAAACAAGACATTCATCAACGTAGATTTTCCTGCTCCATTTTCACCTAACAATGCATGAATTTCACCTTGTTCTACCTGAAGTGTGATATTGTCATTGGCAACGATACCGGGAAATTCTTTTCTTATGTTATTCATCTCGATTACGTATTCCAATGTAAACACTCCTAACGAAAATCATTAACAAAGGCTAGTGAAGCACTAGCCTTTGTTAATATCTTATAATAAAAGGAACATGCTCACTTATAGTGAACCAAGGAAGTCGTCGTACGCATCATCTGTTTCAGGTACGTCGATATCCCCATTCATAATTTGTTCGATATAATCTTCTACTGCTTCTAATGCTTCTTCAGATACGTTATCTGTTGTTTCAGCAATACCAACACCTTGCTCTTCTAAACCAAACTCTAGAATTTCTCCACCAGGGTAGTCGCCGTTCATCGTTTGCTCAGCAACTTGGTATACAGCTTGGTCTACACGTTTAACCATAGAAGTTAATGTTACGTTACCGTCAGAGTACTCACCTTGTGCATGCTGGTCTTGGTCAACACCGATAACCCATACGTTTTCGCCACCACGTGCACGGTCAATAGCTTCTGTAAATAAACCGTTACCAGTACCACCTGCAGCATGATAAATCACATCTGCACCATTTCCGTACAATGTATCTGCAATTTGTTGACCACGAGAAGCATCGTTAAAGTCTTGTGCATATTGTACAGAAATTTCGATATCTGGGTTTACTGTTTTCACGCCAGCTTTAAAACCGTTCTCAAACTTTTTAATTAGTGGACTTTCAACACCGCCAATGAAACCAACATGGTCAGTTTCAGTTTGCATTGCTGCAACAACTCCTACTAAGAAAGAACCTTCGTGCTCTGCAAATGTGATATTCGCAATGTTAGGAACTAAACTTCCATCTGCACCTTCTACAACAGTATCAACGATTGCAAAGTGTTGCTCTGGGTTTTGTTCAGCAACAGTACGAATGTCATCTTCCATTAAGAAACCAATTGCAAAAGAGATTGATGTACCTTCACGAGCTAAACGGTTTAGGTTTGGCATATAGTCAGAAGCGTCATTTGACTGGATGTAATCAACTTCTACATCATAGTCTTCTTCAAACTGTTGTAAACCATCCCATGCTGATTCGTTAAACGAACGATCATCAACACCGCCTGTGTCTGTAACCATCTTTGCAGAGAAGTCTCCAGTTTCTTCTGTTACTTCGTCATCTCCACCTACTGGAGTTTGGTCTGCGTCATCTTCTGCTTCACCGCAAGCAGCTAATAATGTACCAGCAGCTAGAACAGATGACACCAACATCATAAAACGCTTTTTCATGATTGTGATCCCCCTTGATCATTTAATTGTTTTTCGTGTCTTATTCCGTCTTAATACAGCTATTCCACCAAATAACGAGAAAAAAACGGAAGAAATGACATCGCTGCCATTATTATGACACAAGTTTTAAAAAAATATCATCGAAAAGCGCTTACATTTAAAAAAAGGTAACACGTACGATGTCAGACAACTGAATTGTGCAAACCTTTTTCAATGAAACGTTTTCTCGAATCGTTTTTAATATATCATTAATTCTACCTTGAATAAATAGTTTTTTATAAAGATTTTCATATTTTTTGTGAAATTATCCTCAAACGCTTACATAATTGACATGTCTACCCTTTTAAAATTTTTTTGTACTGTTCAGGAGACTATATTTACATTCTATAAGAAAATTAACAATCTTCTATTAATTGGTGATATCTTGAAAAAATATATGATAGAATAGATATATCAGTACTTTCACATGTAAAAGTAGTATAACACATTCAGATATTCATACATTCAACGAAACAGCTTTTATTCTTTTTCGACTTAGAAAGTGAAGGAGGGAATATATTTGCAAGGTGAGCTTTCAGTACTTGTATGTGATGACTCAGAAATCATAAGGAAGCAATTTATTGATTCCTTAAAAACGATCGGAATTAATAACATATATGAAGCAAAGGACGGAAAAGAAGCTGTGATAGCTTGTCTAAAGAAAAAGCCGGATATTGTCTTCCTAGATATTATCATGCCGAATATGGATGGCATTGCTGCATTAAAAGAAATACATCAGCTTCATCCTCAAACGAAAGTCATCATGGCTTCTTCTACAACTGGTCAAGCGCACCTGAAAAAATCACGTTTATTAGGCGCTTATTCTTTTATACAAAAACCGATAAGTGAATCAGTTATTCGAGATATTATTGAAAAAGTATTACATGAAAACGAATCAGCGTCTCTTTAATAACTTTTGAAGCTCTCCTATAAAAATAGGAGAGTTTTTTTCTTCATTTTTCTTCATATAAATGCCTCTTATTAATTATATTGTTTTTCATTTATTGATTCGGGAATGAGTATACTACAAATGGAGCATCGATTAGATGGGAGGTATGCATCATGAAAGGTGATAAGCAGTTTTGGTTACAATGGCATAAATTTTGGTATAACTGGCATCATACAAAATTTTTTTATTATGGAAGCCAAAGACATGAAAAGAAAATGAACAAACATTTAAAGTTAATGAAAGAATTTCAGAAAACAAGTAACCATGATTCTGAAAATGAAGAGATGGACGAAACATCAGAAAGGAAGAAAAAACAAAAAGGCCTGAAACCTAATACAGTAAAATAAGTGTTAAATATTAATGTCCCCCACTTATATACCATTTACAATTATAATCATTTACCAACTCTTTCATCGTTAAGATGTGTTAATATAGATTATATTATTATCATTAGGGGGCTTACAATATGAGTGAGAATTGGCAAGTTGGCAATGTCATACGTATGCTTAGAACTGCAAATAACTTTTCCCAGTCAGACATTGCTGACGGCATATGCACTCTAAGTGAGATCAGTCAAATAGAAGATAATATAAAAAGTCCTGACTCCAACACTTTACATCTTCTTGCTAATCGTCTTGGTGTCGATATGAACTTTTTCTTCGAAGAACTAGAAAGCCCTAAAATTCATTATGCTGAAGATACAATCTATTTGATTCGAAAGTTTGTTGAAGAAAAAAAGTATGAAGAAGTCGGCCAGGTTATAGAAAATGAAAGACATAATCCCATATTTCATAAACCACGTTTCAAACAAGTGATTCTTTGGCACGAAGCGTTAGTGGTGAATTATGTTAAAGGCGACTTTAAAACTGCCTTAAAGCTATTATATCAAGCACTTAATATGTATCAACCGTCCATCCACTATACTGAAACACAAATTCAAATACTGGTTTCATTAGGGAACCTCTATGGCGAAAATGATCACCATGCAAAAGCTCAAAGTTATTATGAAAAAGCGATTTTAAACTATGAAAAGTTAACAAAATTAGAATGCCCCAAGATCTTTCTTCGAATTTTATACAATTTGACATTAACATTTATTCGTGAACATAAGTATGAAGATGCATTAAGTAGATGTGAACAAGGACTTCAACTTTGCAAAGAAACAAAGTCGCTATACTTATTAGGTGAATTTCATTATCAAATGGCAAACATCCATTGGTTTACTGGACGTTTAGAAGAGGCTAATAAAGAAATGACAATTGCGGCAACCATTTTTGATTACACAGATAATATTCAATACAAAAAATTTGTATCATCTAAAATAAATGAAATAAACAGGTAAGAGCACTTATATTCGGCTCTTACCTGTTTTCTTTTTCATAAGAGGAGCGGTTTACAAAATATATTGCCAACATTATTCCTAAAAGACCAGATACTAGCTTTCCAACCATCATTGGAAATATATAGTTTGGTTCAACAGATGCTGTAAATCCTAAATGCCCACCAATAACAAACGCCCCACTTACAGCAAAGGCAACATTCATTAATTTTCCTCTCTCGTCCATCTCTTTTAAGAGCTTAAACATTGGAATGCTATGCGCTAAGGATGAAACGAAACCGATCAATGTTGATTCATTCGTTTCCAACTTTCTTGCCAATGGAGTAAGTCCGTTCTTTAAAATGATTTTTATAAATTGGACAAGAGGAAATGCACCGGCTAACGTAATCGCGATAATCCCAACAATTCCAAATCCTTCAGATAGCGGAATCATTCCCGGAATTATAATAAAGCCTGTTAACGTTTCAACGATTGAAAATACAAGGCCTAATGTTATGATGACCACAATCGCTTTACCTATCACACCGAACACCTTTGTCATTAAACGAGGAGCAATGATTAAACCAATACAAATTACTAATGAAAAGATTAATAAAGGAATGAGCTGAATGAAAATAAATCTCAATGAAAAACCGCTTAATACCCCTGCTAATAAAGCGCCTACTGGTATTGGAATAATGCCTAATAAAACCCCTTTGAAAAAAATCGGATAATCTTTTCTTTCTATTAGACTAAGAGCAACTGGTATAGTAAAAACAAAGGTTGGTCCAATCATCGTCGCTAAATAGATGCCAGAAAATATAGCCGCTTGACGATTTTCTGCTAGTTCTTCCGCTAAAAAATATCCCCCCATATCAACAGCCAATACAATCCCTGCAAATATAGCCGGATCAGCACCGATTAATTGAAATAACGGTGATATGATAGGTGCTAATATATTAGCGATTACAGGAGAGAGTGATATAATCCCAAGCATCGCCAAAGCTAATGGCCCCATTGCATAAAACCCTTCTTCAAAGGACTTCCCAAGACCAAATGAATTACCAAAGATTCGATCTAATGCCCCTACACACATGAAAATTACAAGCACCCATATTATAACGTCATTTATCCACATTCATTTTTCACCTTTCGACCAAAACGTTAGATTTGTTTTAATAGGTCACTTTTTAACATTTACCGCAAAATCCAGTATAAATTAAAGAATCCTGCTCTGTCAGTTCCTATGCTTTAATGTACTTCGCTTCTCAAGAAAAGTGGTTTTGTATAAATTTATCGCGGTAATATTTCTAACAAAGGAGGATGATATCATGAACAAACATACATTTGAAGGAAAATGGAACAAATGGAAAGGTGAAGCTCGGAAAAAATGGGGAAAGCTAACAGATGAAGATATAGAAGAAATCAAAGGAGATAAAGATCGTTTTATAGGTAAAATACAAGAAAGATACGGTAAATCAAAAGAAGAAGTAGAGGCTGAACTGAACAACTGGAATACGGATGACCATTAATTAAAAGGTTGCCTAATAAGTTAGTAGACGTTCTTGTAACTCCTATCATTACCGAGTTATAAGAACGCCCACTACTTTAAAAGGCAACCTTCTCTATCATTTATACAGAATATAAAGGTAAACGAATCGTAAATTTCGTCCCTTCCCCTTCTTTACTATCTACTTGAACTTCTCCTCCATGCTCTTCAATAATTTGAAAAGTAACCATTAATCCTAAGCCCGTCCCTTTTTCTTTCGTAGTGAAAAATGGTTCACCAATTTTTTTTAGTTTTTCTTTAGGAATTCCACACCCTTGATCTTCTACCGTTATAATAGCAAAACCTTTCTCTTGATTTAGCTTAACCTTTATTTCCCCTGTTTCTTCCATTGCTTCGATGGCATTTTTTATTAAGTTTACAAATACTTGTTTAATTTGGTGTTCAGCACAGAGAACTTTTGCTTCTTTTGTATTACTGGTAAATTCAATTTCGATATTTTTTATAATTGCTTGAGTATTTAACAAAGTGATTGTATGGTAAAGCAATTCATATATGACCGTTGGTTCCTTTTTCAACGTTTGCGGCTTTGATAAAATAAGTAATTCATTTAAAATCTGTTCAATTCTCGCAAATTCAGACTTCATAATATCAAAGTATTCTTTTTTTCCACTGCTGTTTAATTCGATTAATTGTAAAAACCCTTTTAACGAAGTTAACGGGTTACGAATTTCATGAGCAATCCCTGCTGCTAATTGTCCGACAGCCGATAGCTTCTCTGATTGATGAAGCATCTCTTCAGACTTTCTTTTTTCAGTGATATCACGAAACGTTAATACGGCCCCTACTACTTCACCACCTGAAATCATCGGTGTTAAAATATATTCGGCTATGTATGGGGTTCCGTCTTTTCTAAAAAAAGTAACTCCCGTTTTTCGAACGACGGTATCTTTTGACAAACTAGCTTCATGTCGATGTTCATTACTTAAGTCACTTAATGGTTTAAAAGAAACCGTTTTTAAAAAACTCGATAAAACTTCCTCACTCAACTCTTCTTTCTTATATCCAGTTATTTTTTCAGCGGCTTCATTCCACATAAGAACATTCATTTTTTGATCTAAACCTAAAATACCGTCCCCTACAGACTCGATAATAAGCTGATTCATATGATATAGACGATGAACTTCTTCTAAATTTAATCGTTCTTTCGTAATGTCTTTGATGATGCCATATGTACCAATGATTTGAGAATCAACGATAATCGGGATGCCACTCACTAATACCGTTAAAGGTTTGCCGACATGCTTTGTCATATGAAATTCTTCTGCATTGGGTTTCCCTAACTTTGCTAAATTGAAGACTTTTTCAGCAAGCTCTAGCTTCTCTTTTGGAATAAATGATGTAAATTTTGAACCTAGTAAAATTTTTTCGTCGGTTCGAAATAAATTAATAAACGCTCGGTTCACTGACAATAGCCTACCTTCTAAGTCTAATGAACACACTGCTTCTGAATGTCCATCAAAAAGACTTTGATAGCTTTGCTCGATTACTTTTGTAGCATTACGATGTTGCGTAACATCTCTAAAGAAGATCGTAATCCCTTCATTCGTTGGAAATGCTCTAATATTATAATAAGAATCTGTATTCGGATCGAATTCTTCAAATTCAAGTGCAATCTTCTCAATCCATACCCGATGATATGCATGGTAAGATTGTGTTCTTATTGCTTCAGGGTATTCATCCCAAATACATTTACCGATTAACGTCTCTTTATTTCTTTTTAAAAGAGTAGCAGCAGTATCATTCATATAAGTGATTTTCCAATTATCACCGATAGACATTACTCCATCAGAAAGTTGATTCATCATTAAATAAAGACATTTCGCAAAGTCTTCATTCTCAGGGGGTTCTCCTACAAATGAAGCCATTTCATTGCGCCAGTCTATTTGTGCATCATTAACCACAAATATACACCTCATTTTTCCGTCAGTAGCCAACTATCTATTATATTAACAAAAATTATTCTTTTTTTCCTAAATTTTTTAAAAAATTCTGCCAATGATTATCGAGATATTCCACTATAATACGAGTAAAAACACCGTTTTGTAATCAAAACGGTGTCGTTTTTTGTTACTTATTGATTGTTTTCGACATATAACAACGATATGAATTTTAAACACTTTTATTATTTCATAAATTAATTGTCTGAAATGCCTGCTGAACGTTGTAAACGTTTAGCAATTTCCATGAAGTCCTCTTGTGTAACTCCTGGTGCAAACTCTTCTGGTATCTCCTCTAGGTCTGGAATTGGTCCTCCTTGAGGTGTACCTTTTATAACCTCTAGTGGGCTACCATCTTCGGGGTGTGTTCCTTTCCATATTTTATTGATATCCTGGTAGTCTCTAGCACTCCATGTATACAACTTTCGGTGAACTCCTTCTGCTTCAAATTTTCTTGTTGTTTCAAAGTGTTTATTTTCTAAGCTTGGGATTGGGACCATTTTCGTGATATCTGCACCTGTAGCAACTTCAAGTGCTTTTGCGTATGCAACAACGTGCACGCCTCCCCTTACTAATAAATACCCAATCATCTCTCTAGCAACAGGATTATCCGTCATTTCATATACGCGCATTTTATGTGTTCTAGCCCCACACTCTAAGAAAAAGTTATGAAGTAAATCTAATACTAAGTTCCCGCTTGTAAAGACATTATCTCCTGTCCATGCATTTCCCATTGAATCTGCAGGTAACGCCGTTTGTGCTGACGCGATAAAATGATGACTATTTCGTTTATCTTTTGCATTTTGCATCGGTGTAATATCAGGATCTCCTGGGAATGTCGTTCCTTCAATCATTAAATTAATCGTATTAGAAACTAATTCAACATGCCCAAACTCTTCTGCAGTAATACTAGCTATCAGATCATAAAATGGTTTGAATTTCTTTTTTCTTCTAAAGTTAAAAGATTGAAACATATAATTATTTAAAGTAGACATTTCTCCATACTTTCCACCTAACAACTCCTGTACGGCTGCAGCTCCATTTGCATCAGGCGCTTTCGGTTTTGGCAATTCAATTTGCAGACGATCAATTCTTGTAATCAATGAGCTTCCCTCCATCTCAAAATATAATCGTGACAGAATGGACATAGTTGTTATAGCTAGCAGGCATTCCGTATTATGATTATGAGAGGACCAGATTGTCTTAACACTAATTAATTTTAAAGAATAATTGTATTACCGTGGAAATATGTAAGAATTTGTCGATTACTTAAAAAAGTGGTTCCCACTTTCAGGGAACCACTGAAAAAGTCAATATGTCTACCCACAAATTTCTTCGTTTTCACCTAGGGGCACAAGTGTGACAACTATTCTAGCTTCACTCCGTTTGCTTTCATAGTATCTTCTTTTTTGACGAACATCCTTTAATCAATTATTTTTCAGCGGCCTCCTTTCTTGTATAAAGCTTTGCTCTGTTGTTTTCGATCGATCAATCAATATAACTCAATTTCTTCTTACAAATAACAACCATTTCGTGCCCCTCATTAGGGTTGTTCATGTCGAAACCATTTCTAATCTCTTCAATAATAAATCCTTCTGACTCGAGCAATTCACGTATTTGTTCTTCATAATAATAAGTTAATGATATGTGCTGTGGCAATTCGAAATAACTTCCGTCATCCTTTGTAACTTTATACACTTGCTCAGCAACAAGTCGTTGCTTTGTAACATCAATCGATACACCTTTATCTGTTTTTATCACACGCTCATTTGTTTTGGAATTAAAGACCTCCCATTGTACTCTTTCTGGATATACCCACGACTCATCAAGTACCCCTTTTGGACGAAAGATATGTAAAATAAACCGTCCATGGTCATCGAGCGCACTATAAACAGATTGTAAACAACTTCTTTGATCTTTTTCTTCTTCTAATATTTGAAACGAACGAAATGGTATGACGATTAAAGGAAAAGGTGAGTGAAATGTAAAATCTGTCATTGATCCTTGAACAATGTTAGCTCTTTTTTGTTGTTCGAGAGAGCGTTTTGCTAACTTTTCATTTAAAACCTCGAGCATTGCTTCAGACCTATCTACTCCGGTCATCTGATAACCTTTAGCCACCAAATGAAGGAGAACACGTCCTGTTCCACAAGCTAGTTCTAATATAGGTCCCTTAAACTTTTCAGCCATCATTTCGTAAAAGGCGAGATCTTCTTTTACAATATTACGAGGGTCATAGTCATAATACTTTGCTGTTTGTTTATATAAATTATCTGGGATCATTTAATTCTCTCCTTTTTATCAACTTGTTTTCCGTAAAGTTAATTGCATCCTTTCTCCTCCACGAATCACCTTAATGAGCTCACGGAAGTGTAGAGAAGGATTTCATCTCCTTATTTAGTTCCTTTAATATTTTCCTTTGTATTTTGTTTTGTTACTTTATTTACTGTTGTTGTTTCAAATAGGACTTCTTTTTCCTTCTTCAATTATTTTTTTCTTTTGCTTCTCTTTGTCCCATGAAACATATAATACGAGAGAAATAATGATGATGATTCCAACCCACTCTCTCGGCACTGGGAACTGTTGAATGAGTAACATTGCCGCAATAATTCCATAAACTGGCTCAAGGGTTGTAATAATACTTGCTGTACGCACATTTACCTTCGTTAACCCTTGGATATATAAAACATGGGCACAACCTGTAAACACAATACCTAATACAATTAATAGAAAGATGTCATACATTTGCGTATTAATGAAAGACATTTGTGTGATCAAAGGTACGAGACATATCATAGCAAAGAAATTTTGATAAAAACCTATTTGTAAACTGGTTCTATGTTGCACGTACTTTCTATTAACGATTGATAATAACGCGAATGTAATAGCTGAAACGAGCCCCCAAAGCGCTCCCTGGGTCGCTTCACTACCTACACTATAGTCCGGAACAATAACGAGTACTCCAATCAAACTGATCGCTGCAAAAAGTAAGTTCTTTCTTTGAAATGATTCACGAAAAAAAATCGGTTCGAGAAAACTCGCAAAGATCGGAAACGTTGCAAATGTTATTAAACCAATCGCAACCGAAGATAATTGAATTGAATGAAAAAAACTCCACCAATGGAGAGCTAACAACCCACCAATAAATATAAAAGGAATCATCTCTTTCCTATCGGAGAGCCTTATCGTTTCTTTTCGCACGTAAAGAACTAACCATAAAAAGAGAGAAGCAAAAATAACTCTTCCAAATACAATCGCAAGCGCTGATAATGAGGTCAATGCAGCAAAAAGTCCTGAAAAGCCAAAAAGTAAAACTGCTAAGTGTATAAATAATAGCTCACGGTTCACCAACAAACGAAACACACCTTCCAAATTACAAAATTGTCGGGGACCAGGTCCCCGACAATTTTGTGAACATTTCTGTATTATTTATTCTCTTTTGCGACATTCTTTTCCTTTTCATTTATGAAAATTAATTTTCACCATTTAAAAGAATAGTAAACCAATTCCAATTACAATACTACTTAAGAAAAGAACAAACAAACAGAATCCCATAATATCACGTGCTTTTAACCCAGCTATTGCTAGTGCTGGTAATGCCCAAAATGGTTGAATCATGTTCGTCCATGCATCTCCCCAAGCAACAGCCATTGCTGTTTTTGCTGAATCTACCCCTAATTCAGCTCCAGCCGAAAGCATAATTGGTGCTTGCACTGCCCATTGTCCGCCACCAGAAGGAACAAAGAAGTTGACTATCCCAGCACTAATAAATGCAAATAATGGGAACGTAAACTCATTTGAGATGGCTACGAACCATTGTGAAAATTCGACTGCAAGCCCTGAAGCTACCATCATCCCCATAATACCTGCGTAAAATGGAAATTGTACGATAATGCCTCCAGCATTTTTTACTGCATTTGCAACACTATTTAAGAAGTTGCGTGGTGTCATATGGAAAAGGATCCCTAAGAATAAGAATATGAAATTAACAATATTTAAGTTTAAACTAAATCCATTTTGCGATAAATAGTAGGCGATGAAAACAAGCCCCATAAAACCAGTGACCATCGACAGCACTTTACTATTTTCCAACCTCTCTGCCGGTGTCTGGTTGGCTTTTTCCTTTTGCGCTTCACTTGGTGAATCTTCAAGTAATTTCGGATCAACTACTACAACATCGTCTTTATTCATCATGAACCGATTTAAAATTGGTACTGAAATAAATAAAGCGATAACGATAAATAAATTAAATGGTGCAAAAATTGTTTCACTCGTTGGAATGACACCTATCAAGTCTTCAGTAAAATGACCCTCTGTTGCAATTGTCAATGGAATCGATCCAGCAAACCCGCCGTGCCATACGATAAACCCACTATATGCACTAGCAATGAGAAGTCTGTAATCAACATTTCTAATTTGCTTTGCAAGCTCTTTAGCAAATAATGCTCCAATAACTAACCCAAAACCCCAGTTAATCCAACTTGCTGCTAGTGCGACAAGCGTTACAATGACAATGGCTTGAGCAGGTGATTTGGCAAGCTTTGCTAACTTCTGCAAAAATCCTTTAAATAGTGGACTTGAAGCTAATACATACCCAGTGACTAAAATGAGGACCATCTGCATGGCAAACGTTAATAAATCCCAAAAACCATCTCCCCAATAAGTAACCATTTCTAGTGGAGTACTTGGCGTTATCAGAAGACCGAGAGCAAAAACGACAAAAGTTAAAATAATGACAAATAGAAATGGATCTGGCAAATACCTCTGCATCAGTTTCGTCGATGCGTTTGTTAGCGCTTTCATTTTGTTTCGCTCCTTTCTTATAAAAAATCATTTTTTAATTGGCATACTTAAATGACTCTTTTATGAAGTAAATCTTTCTTACCATGCCTCCTTCTCTTGTTGGACTAGAATCTTCCGTAAGAGAAATATATGTAATATACCTAGAAAAAAGACGAGTATGGACAAAATTTCGCAATAAAAAAGGAGGCGCAACAGCACCTCCTTTTTTCCAAGATTACTTATTTTTTCACTTGTATCATAAGTGTTGCAGAATAGTTGTGATTTTTTTCTTCACCATTTTCATCTTCAGTAAAGAAATCCGTTCGTAATTCGATTTCATATTCACCTGGTGGGAAAGACTCACCTTCAAGAAAAGCTTCAATAAATTCACGGTTTTCATCTTCTTCTGAATAACTGCCTGATTTTTTATATGTTTCTTTAAACCAAACATCTCTTTCTAACGTTGTTTCTAAAAGCGGTTGGTTCATTACATAAGGAATTTCTATCCCACGGGTCGTTTCAACTATATCAAACCAAAATGGAGACATCGCATGATAAATGGTTTTTTCTTCTTCTTCACCGATGTATTTCAATTTTGCTTTCAGCACGACTTCTTCCGCTTGTTCATATACTTCCTTTTCAGAAATAAGACGAAGCAAATAGTCCCCAGCTTCTGTTTCAGATGTGATAAGCTCATTTCCTTGAACTTCGTCCTGCTCTATATTCGTACCACATGCTACTAAAGTAAAAACGAATATGATGATTAGGAATGTCCACCTCTTTATCATGTCTTAACTCCTTTCTCCATTTTGACCGTAACTTGTCTATGACCGCTCCTAATAGGATTAGCTTTTATAAGTTTCATTGTTTATATCACTTTTTATATTTTCGCTTACTGCATTGTTTTTCTGTCTTACTTCTTCATTATCCAAATGCTCTAAAATCAGTCGTAGTTTATCATTAATTAATAAAAGGACAACGGCAATGACAGCCAATAGTATGAAAATCCATGCCACTGTTTTCCCCTCCCTATTTATTCTTTACCCTTAACTGACAGAAAAAACTCGGTAAGACCGAGTTCATTCTTGTTTAATACCTTATTCTTCTCATTATACTTCTCATAAATCTTCTCTATACCACTATTACCAATTTTAATGACTAGGTTGGCTTTTTATGAAGATTACTATTTTAGCGTTACAGCTGTACCATATACTAATACTTCAGAAGAACCTGACATAATGGACGATGAAGAATATCGTATATTTACTATGGCATCTGCCCCTAATCTCTCGGCACTTTGAACCATCTCTTTTTCAGCAGCTTCTCTAGACTCACGAAACATCTCTTCATATTCTGTCATCTTTCCACCAACAATACCTCGTAAGCCACCCACAATATCTTTTCCAATGTGTTTAGCTAACACGACATTCCCAGACACAACGCCCAATGCTTTTTCAATTTCCATTCCAGGGACTGTTTCTGTATTTACGATAATCATATAAATCGCCTCACTTTTTTTTCATTACTACTAATACGGTTTGGTTAGCAATTGGTTTCACTTTTTTCTCTATAGACTCTGTCGTAGATTTTCAATAAAAAGTTTCAATCTAAAGAAAACTCGCCGATTGGCGAGCCTTTCTCTAAGTCGAGCTACTTCTTCGCTAAAATTTTATAAATTAACGTGCAAAGCAAAAAGAGCTGAAAAATCAGCTCTTCACTTTATTGGTCATGTATTTTAAGACTTGCGGATCGATTTTCTTATCTTCTCTCCAACGCTCTTCAAAGTTCTCTTGCATATAATAGGTTTTAAGTGCTTGTTTTACATCTTCATTGTATTCTTTATGGACGGAAGATAACATGCCTTCCTTTTTTAATACCGTTTGGACGTTTTCTAAAACTTCTCCGTCAATGGTTAACAACTCATTTTCATCCGGCCTTGAAAAATAAAGTTCGTGTAGATCAAATAAGCGTTTTATCTCTTTAATTGGTTCTGGGTGGTCATCTACTCTAAGATCATATTTTCGATCATTGTATCCTCCGTAACCCCCTTCTTGTTGAACAACAAAAAGGGCAGCAGATTGTTTTCCACGAGAATCACCACCCGCAGACTGTGCGGCATCTAATGCTTCAAGTAGCCTTTCTGACAACGTTCCACTCGTTTGCTCAAATGTTTCTACAAGTGCATCGACAGTTTTTTCACTAACTAAGATATTCCCTTGAGCTGTGCAATATGTACCTTGACGATGTCCTGCCCAGTCATAACAGTTTTCACCAGTATAAGCAGCACTGTTTCCATTTATATCAATAATCGCAAATTGTCTTAAGGCACGGTCTTCATCATTTTCAATCAATTTCTCAACTACTTCTTCTGGGGTAAAACCTTTTTCCAACAGCTCAAGTCCCTGTGGACCAAACGCAGTATTAGCAAACGACTGAGTTGCTACTGCTCCTACCTCAGCTTTTGCCCAAGGTACGACTGCCCCTACGCCTAAAAACTTAGATTGTACAGCTATTCCCCATTCTTTCGTTTCTGGATCAAAACCGATAATAGAAAACGTTGCAACGAACGGATCACGGTTCATAATAGACACCCCTCTTTTATCATTTGTTCTATCTTAATATTCAGAAAGGAAACCGTCAATTATTTCGAAAAATGAAATAAATACTCCCCCTTTTATTTACATTGCATAGGGAAGCCTTTAAAAGTATAATATAATCAATAATGGTCGGAAATGGAGGAGTTGCTATGGAGTTTGAATTAAAAGTAAAGAACTTAACAAAAGATGAAAAGAAAGAATATATCGTTGCTTTTACGATCATCGCGATTTCCATTATAGTTGGAATTTTCGTTGGCCAAAATGAAGAGTGGTTTAGGCCCGCAAACTTCTCTGCAGGTTATATGTCTGGCTCGTTATTAACTGGCGTTATTTTATTTTCTCTTTACCGATTTGTTGATTTTCTTATCGAAAAAATGAAAAAGAAATCTACTTAATAAAGGAGACGTCCCGAAAACTCGGTGTCTCCTTTTTTTAACGTACAAATATTCAAGTTATTCCGTTATGATATAAATATCATACCCTGTATCTCTTAATTCCTTTGCTAATTTCTCTGCATTTTCTCGATGTGTAAATGCACCGACTTGTACTTTATGAATTTTATCTGATTTCTTTGTAAGCACTTCACGTAAACGCTGATAAGTTTTTGGACCAGCAATCCCGTCGACAACTAAATTATGGCGTTTTTGAAAATTTCTAACTGCACGCTCTGTTTCTGCACCAAACTGACCATCTACCCCAAACTGTGGGAGTGATTCTCCTGCATCGATTAACGCTTGTTGTAACAGGCTTACTTCTGAACTTGAATCGCCGTTTCTCAATGTTCTACTTGGTAAATTCACAGTACGATCCCCTCCTTGCCCACCTTCAATACTCTCCAACTCTTCACGAAGTTTTGCCACATTAAATCCTGGACATGCTGTTGATTGATTCGGGTGCTCAGAGTGACCTAACACTCGATGGATAGGAACATTCACATCTTTCCTTAACTCGATGATTAAATCTTTCAAACGACTCATTTGAACAGAGGTAAACTGACCACTACCGACTAAACAGATACCAATATTCCCTGTATTTCTTCCGCCTGTATGGTAACTTGTCGTTCCAATGCTTTGAGCCCATTCAATTTCACCATTTCGCAAAATGACAAAATGATAACCTATTCCCGGCCAGCCATGGTGATTAACATGATAGTTTGCAAAAGAAGCAGCATTGCCTGTTGACGTAGCACTATGATGAACAGTAATCATCGATATTTGCTCGATTGAATGTGTATCATACTGTCTTGATGGATGTGTAGTAAGGTCATTTCTTACATCATTTATTTGGGACATTGATCGAAAGTGCATCAGATTCCCCTCCCTTATCATGATTCATTCAGTAAAGCCCTGATCTATATTTAAATACTGACTTTTATTGATAAAGTATAGGGAAATTGTTTATTTTTTTGAAAATAGATAGTTACAGAATATTTTCGCAAATGTAAAAGGGCATTAAGCCAAAAAGTAAGCTAGAAATCACTTCATTATTTTACCAGCACCTCCATACTCTATTCTTCATATACTATTGTTTAACGACATCTCCACATACGTTTACCACCTCATTTTAGTACCTGGTTATAATTCTCTATTGACTCTACAGATTCCTACATGTATCCTTATACTAATTACATGATTCTTATCATTATGAGGTGCTCGATCAACAATCAACAATCAATGATCAACGAGTATACAACTAACTTTACTTATCGAAAGGGGTTAAACATGAAAGATTTTCACTCATTTGGCTGGTATGCCTCTCGTATTTCAAAGAAAATGCCGAATTATACTTTACGTCCAGTTCCGACTAGACTATTGGGGGGATTAGCATATGCAATTGTTGTTATTAGTTCATTTTTAGCAATTGGTTTGCTCTCCCTTCATCCTGTCGTAAACTTGCTCCTATCAGTTGTTATTGGATTTAGTTTTGCTGGGCTTGGGTTTCTTGGTCATGAAATCCTTCACGGAACAGTTGTAAGAAAGCGTTGGTTAATGAATGTCCTTGGTGCTATTGCTTTTTGGCCATTAAGCACCGGACCAGAACTATGGAAAAAATGGCATAACTTAACACACCACGTACACACTCAAGATGAAGAAAAAGATCCGGATGCGTGGCCGACACTTGAGAAAATTTCAAAAATGAAAGCTTTTCGCTGGGTGTATCGTCTACCTCTTTTTGTTCGAGCAACTGCAAGCTTTGCATCTTTAACGATACAATTTACAATGCACTCGCTGAAATGTTTCTTTACGTATTTGAAAGAGTTTCACCCAACAAAGCGACCAAAGGTTTGGATACAAGCTATTGCTCCTTGGGTCACTTGGATTGGATTATTATTCATCATGGGCTTTGAAAGTTGGTTTTTTGCCTTTTTACTACCATTACTCATTGCAAACTTTATCGTAATGGCATATATTTCGACAAACCACCGTTTGAACCCATTAGTCCCAGTAAATGATCCGCTTGCAAATAGCTTGACTGTAACAGTCCCTAAGTGGGTCGATGTCTTACACTTTAATTTTTCTTATCATACGGAACATCATTTGTTCCCAGCGATGAGCCCTAAATATTACCCGATCGTGAAACAACACATTAAAGAAATGTGGCCAGATAGGTATCACGAAATGCCGATGGGAAAAGCACTTATTGCTTTATGGAAAACACCGAGAGTGTACCATGGTCATCATGACCTCATTGATCCTCAAGGCGGGAAAGTATTCGGATCACTTGGTTTTGGTTTAGATCCAGAGAATATTCAAGAAAAAACTTCATCTGAAACTAAGGAACAAGATAAAAAGCGCCGCACTCCATAATGGAGACGGCGCTCTTTTTTAAAATTTTTTCACCCTGGATCATTATCAAGCTTAGGAACGAAGAAGACACCTTCAAATACGTTATAAGCTGTGTCCACACGTTTTTCACCAATAAAAACTTGCAGATGAACACAATGTCGCTTCCGCTTTTCTTAATGAACGAGTGAATCCTCTTCTTTACGGAAAAACCATTTTAGTGACTGATAAACATCACCTTTTTCACGTAACACATAGTGCCTAAATCGTGGATCGTTAATATTTTTATAAACACTCATTAGCGTGGATGGTCGATTATATTGATTCACTTCACCGTACCCAAACATACTTGATCGTTCCATCAACATCTTTACTAATGATAAGCAGCGCTGGTTATCAGAAGTTAAATTATCACCATCAGAAAAGTGGAATGGATAAATGTTATATTGCTCTGGAGAATATTTCGAATCAATTAATTCTAATGCTTTCCTATAAACGGATGAACAGATAGTTCCCCCGCTCTCTCCCTTCATAAAGAAGTCTTCTTCTGGAACAATTTTTGCTTCTGTATGGTGCGCAATAAATTCAATATCGACCGTTTCGTATTTTGTTCTTAAAAAGCGTGTCATCCAAAAGAAGAAACTTCTAGCCATAAACTTTTCCCAACGTCCCATAGACCCTGACGTATCCATCATTGCTAAAACGACCGCTTTAGATTCTGGCTTAACCTTATCATCCCACGTTTTAAATCTTAGGTCGTCGTTATAAATTGGTGATACTCCTGGTTTCCCAGCCATCGCATTTCGTTTTAACGCTTGTAAAATCGTTTGTCGTTTATCAATATTACCCATTAAACCTTTTTTACGAATATCTGTAAATTCAATATCCTCAATGACAATATTATCTTCTTCTTTTTGCTGTAAGTTCGGTAACTCTAATTCTTTAAATAAGATACTCTCTAACTCTGCTAATGAGACTTCTGCTTCATAATAGTCTTCACCTGCTTGGTCTCCAGCCCCTTGGCCTTTTCCGGCTCCTTTATCCGGAGTGCCATCTCTTGCAACAACGTCACCAATTTCACTGTCCCCGTCTCCTTGGCCAACGTGTTTGTTTTTATCATAATTGTAACGAATTTTGTATTCATCTAATGAACGTATCGGGATTTTTACGACGTCTCCCCCATTAGACATAATAATATTCTCTTCACTAACTAGGTCGGGTAAATTCTTGTTAATTGCATCTTGAACTTTCTCTTGGTGACGCTGCTGATCTTGATGTCCTTTTCGGTGGAGGGACCAGTTCTCTTGTGAGACAACATAATTCTTACCTGCATTACTCTTCATGTGGTCTTCCCTCCTTTTTTTAATTAAACAAGCACAAATTTTTAACATTAGCATACATTAACGATGACGACATGTTACTGACTAAATTGAATCGTTCCAAGCTAAGTTTTGGTTTCTGCTATTCTTTCATAAATGCGGAAACCCTCCTGTCAAAACACATTAATCCTTTACTACGGTACAGATGTGAAAAATATAAGAATAGCTTACTTTATCCTATGCAAAGAGTCCTTCGAGTTGACAAAAAAATCTGATAAATATACAAGCTTTCTTATGAATTTTCAAGTTTTCTATCGGACAAGCTAGATTATAAAAGTTACATAGAGAAAAAGGGAGGTTCGTCTCTTATTTCAAGAGAAAAATAAACGAATAACTTATTAAAACCAGACTAATCGTAAGCAGGATGGAACTTTCACTTACAAAAAAGCTTGTATCTTTTAATTACACAGAAATTACCACTCTCAATTGGAAAGCCTTTGATGGAATGAATTTTGCTCCGTTCTCTGAACAGTAAAATGAAGTAGTAAGGAACCACTCAATAACTTATATAAAAACGGCTACTTTGAACAAGTGAGCATATATTTGAATTAATTTCATAACTCAAAATATGATGCCAAATTCCGAATGATGAGCGTGAACTTCACTTCAGACGGACGCTTTCCCGAGGGCTTGTCTTCAGCTAACTTAGGTTCGATTACTCTTCGCCTAAGTGGATCTCAGCTCGTTGCTCCTGCGGTTACTCGTCGCAGATAAACAGTGTTCCTGCGATTACTAGATAAACAGTGCTCCTGCGGTTACTCGTCCCAGATAAACAGTGTTCCTGCGATTACTCGTCACAGACTCCGTGCCTCTTCCTCTTCAAGCTCTTCTTGGAAGTGGATGCGTCGAGGCAGCTCGAAGAATATTCGGTGAAGCAAATGCTCGTTGCTCCTGCGATTACTCGTCACAGACTCCGTGCCTCTTCCTCTTCAAGCTCTTCTTGGAAGTGGATGCGTCGAGGCAGCTCGAAGAATATTCGGTGAAGCAAATGCTCGTTGCTCCTGCGGTTACTCGTCGCAGACTCCGTGCCTCTTCCTCTTCAAGCTCTTCTTGGAAGTGGATGCGTCGAGGCAGCTCGAAGAATATTCGGTGAAGCAAATGCTCGTTGCTCCTGCGATTACTCGTCACAGACTCCGTGCCTCTTCCTCTTCAAGCTCTTCTTGGAAGTGGATGCGTCGAGGCAGCTCGAAGAATATTCGGTGAAGCAAATGCTCGTTGCTCCTGCGGTTACTCGTCGCAGCTCGAAGCAGTTCGAAGAAGTATTGCTCGTCGCTGATCCTCTGGGAGTCGCCGCCTTTCGTTACGATCACTTATAAACAAAACTTGGCTTTTCGCCAATTTTTAATGGCGAAAGTCTTAGTTGCAGTTATACTATCGACCATAAATTTATAAATTCTGATAGTAAAAATAAAACATACATTTAATGATAAATTTATAATATCAGTCGTTTCATTGTGCAAAAAACGGAATGATGAAATTGATTCAATTGAAAAAAAGCACCTTTATAAGATGCTTTTTTTACTCGAGCTTTCCTATCATCATTATCCTCAAAAAAGCCGGAAACCTTTTATGGGCCAATAAGCTAAATTCGCTTTTCCAACAATATCATCCATTTTCACCAGTCCAATTTGACGACTGTCTATACTATTTTGACGATTATCTCCTAATACAAATACGTACCCTTCGGGAACAGTACTGTACTCAGTTACCTCTTCAAGAGTAAAATCATTTGTGAATATACCGTCATGATGATCTTCTTTGATTTGTATTAAATACTCCTCTTCATACGACTTTCCATTAATATAAAGGGTATCATCCTTAAATGAAATATGATCTCCTGGTAATCCGATAATCCTTTTAATATAGTCTGTATCTTCTGTAGCATGGAAGATAATTAAATCGAATCTGTCTGGGGTATGAATCTCGTAACCTATTTTATTGACAATAATTCGTTCACCATCATTGATTGTCGGCATCATCGATTGTCCATAAACAATATAATTTGTAAAGAAAAAACCGCGAATAACCATCACAATGATGACAATGATAATGGTTGTTTTAATCCACCCTACCATCTCTTTTTTCCAAAAACCTCTATTTATCGAACGCTCAACATGCACTGCTTGTTCCTCATTATTCATTTGTTTCTCCTCCGTCTTAATCACGCAGTTATTATTATTAAAATATTTCCATTTAACAGACGAATTAAACGGTTTAAGAAAAAGTATTACAATGATCTAATCATGTTATGTTTATATGTATTATATTTTTTGTGAATATATGAAACATAAGATGAGCGCAAAGCCCTAAAGTGTAAAAAAAAGAGAATGACTCATTATGAGGTCATCCTCTCCATACCTATTTATCTGTTTAGTAAGCTTCCAACATACTTTAATAAATCGTTCGCTGACACTGAATTGTAGCCATGCTCATCAATAAGTCTAGCAATGACTTCATTGATTTTCTTCAACTGATTTTCATCAGGCGTTTTTGTCGACGTCGTGATTTTCACGACATCTTTTAAATCAGCAAATAATTTCTTTTGAATAGCTTCTCGTAGACGCTCGTGGGAATTGTAATCAAATTTCTTCCCTTTTCTCGCATAGGCAGAAATTCGAATCAAGATTTCTTCACGGAATGCTTTTTTCGCATTTTCAGAGATACCGATTTGTTCTTCAATTGAGCGCATCAGCTTTTCATCTGGGTTCATTTCTTCACCTGTTAGCGGATCACGGATTTTATTTTTATTACAATACGCTTCGACGTTATCTAAATAGTTATCCATGAGTGTTTTCGCTGATTCTTCATACGAATAAACAAATGCTTTTTGAACTTCTTTTTTCGCAATTTCATCATATTCTTTTCGAGCGATTGAAATGAAGTTCAAGTACCGTTCACGGTCTTCTTTAGAAATCGACGCATGTTGGTCTAGCCCATCTTTAATTGATCGTAATACATCTAATGCATTGATCGATGTGAGTTCTTTACGAATAATTGCTGAAGAAATTCGGTTAATGACATATCTCGGGTCAATGCCGTCCATTCCTTCGTCAGGGAATTCCTTCTTTAGTTCTTCAACATCCTGTGTATTGAATCCTTCTACACTTTGGCCATCATATAGCTTTAATTTTTTCAAAATATCAACGCTATTTTTCTTTGAATCTTTTAAACGAGTGAGTACTGTAAAAATAGCAGCGATCTTTAACGCATGAGGGGCGATATGAACATCACCTATATCACTTTCTTTAACCATTTTGTTATAGATTCGTTCTTCCTCACTCACTTTTAAGTTATATGGTACAGGCATAACAATAATTCGCGAGTGTAATGCCTCGTTTTTCTTATTAGATATAAACGATTTATATTCTGCTTCGTTTGTATGTGCGACAATCATTTCATCAGCTGAAATAAGCGCGAACCTTCCCGCTTTAAAGTTTCCTTCTTGGGTTAATGAAAGAAGGTGCCACAAGAATTTCTCATCGCATTTTAGCATCTCCTGGAATTCCATTAATCCTCGGTTTGCTTTATTTAATTCCCCATCAAAGCGGTACGCTCTTGGGTCCGATTCCGATCCATATTCAGCGATCGTTGAAAAGTCAATACTCCCGGTTAAATCGGCAATATCTTGTGATTTTGGATCTGATGGACTGAATGTCCCTACACCTACTCGGCGATCTTCAGATAAGAAAATCCGTTCAACCATTACATCTTCGATCCTACCACCATATTCTTTCTCTAACCTCATCATATTAAGTGGAGATAAATTTCCTTCAATTCGGACTCCAAACTCATCAAAAAATTCATCTCTCATATGATGAGGAATCAAATGTAAAGGATCCTCATGCATCGGACATCCTTTAATCGCATAAACCGCACCTCGATCAGTTCGAGAGTACTTCTCTAAACCTCTCTTTAGCATTGTCACAATTGTCGACTTACCACCACTTACAGGACCCATTAATAATAAGATTCTCTTTTTAACATCTAGTCTTCTTGCTGCTGAGTGGAAATACTCCTCCACTAAACGCTCCATCGAATCTTCTAATCCATAAATTTGATCATCAAAAAACTTATACCTTTTCTTTCCATTCGGCTCTTCTTCTACTCCCGCGTCTTTAATCATGTTATAAATACGGGAGTGAGCAGTTTGTGCCACTTCCGGTCGCTCACGCAAAATTTCCAAGTATTCCGAGAATGTCCCTTCCCACTTCAGCTTTTCCTCTTCTTCTCTGTGGCGTTGAATATTATTTAATATGTTCATATGCTCCTCCTCTCAACACCAAACGTTCTAGTAAGACATCCATGTTCCATCATATGCACTTGCCTAGAAGAAGATTCGACTGCATTTCAACAGATTTTCTCTTTCAGCAAGAGACGTACAACATACATATGCAAGCTCCCATTAAAATAGAAATAACACTTTCTTCCTCCATGTTATTTCAGTAAAATGAAAGTGACGATCAAGGAGATGGCACAACATGCGAAAATTATTTGGAAGTCTAATCATAATGGTGTTAATTACTATATTTTCAGGTTTATTATTCGTCACAGCTGAAGAGGTCCAACAAGCTGAATCTTTTCATAGCTTTTTAGATCGTGAAGTAAAACTTGAAAGTGCAGCATTATCAGAGAACAGTATGATTTATGACCGAAATGGTAAGATCATTTCAGAAATATTCAATGACGAAAATCGTATATACTTACCTTTTGAAGATATCCCTCAAGTTGTCATCGATGCCTTATTAGCTGCCGAAGACCAGTCTTTTTATGATCACCAAGGCTTCGATGTACAAGGAATTACGAGGGCACTGCTTATCAATTTAAATAACCAATCAATTCAGCAAGGCGGAAGCACAGTTACTCAACAGTTAGTGCGCAACCTTTATTTAACGAAAGAGCAAACTTATGAAAGGAAGTTAACGGAACTCCTGTATGCTTATCAGTTAGAGAGGCGCTTATCAAAAGAAGAAATTATTGAACTCTATGTAAATGCCATTTACTTTCAAAATGGTGCATACGGAATTGAGGCGGCTGCTCAACTTTATTTTGATAAACAAGCAAGTGACTTAACTTTAAGTGAAGCAGCTTTTCTATGCTCGATTCCTAATCGCCCTCAGTTATATGATCCATTTGTAAATATTGAGCAAACCAACGAAAGAAAGCAATGGATATTAACAAAAATGTTAGAGGTTCATGTCATTGATGATAAACAATATGAAGAGGCACTACATGAAGAAGTTGAGTTGTCTCCTCGCAGTCGTATTGATTTATACCCGGATTATGTTACATATGTGCATGAAGAATTTAAGCAACTTGTAGCTAAGGAAGATGGATATCAATCAAAAATAAACAATGCAAGTTCTGAAAAAGAAAAGGGAAAAATTAGAGATGAACTTAACGAGCACATCAATGACCTTTTTAAGAAAGGGCTCCGTATTGAGACAACTCTTGATCCTGACATGCAACGAGAAACGGTTAATGAGGTGAATAGCTTTTTAGGTACCGGTGACCTCCAAGGAGCTGTTACAACCATTAACCATCAAGAAAACGAGATCGTCGCAATAACAGGTGGTAAAAACTATCGGAAATTTGATTTCCATAGAAGCTTTCAAGCTTTTCGTCAACCAGGATCAGCGATAAAGCCACTACTTGTTTTCGCTCCATATATGGAATATACAAATGCAAACGGGCAATCACCCATTGATGCCTCTCCATTTTCTAAAGGGAGTTATTCACCTCGTAATTTCGGTGGAGCAGTATATGGGAGAGTATCGTTACAAGATGCTTTTAAACATTCTTACAATACAGCTGCAGTAAGGATGCTTTATACAATCGGCGTTGAATCAGGTTTTTCTCATTTGGAACCTTTTGCTTTTTCCAAAGTCACAAACGACGATTATGTTCTTCCAGCTGCATTAGGCGGCTTCAAATACGGGTTATCTGTTTTAGAAATGACGAAAGCCTACACGACGTTTTCAACAAATGGTCTGTATCATTCACCAAAGGCGATCCGTCAAGTAACAGATAAAGAAGGCAAAGTGTTGTACGAGTGGAACAACGATGAGAAGCAAGTGTGGAGCACTCACACTGCGCAGCGAATAAAAGATATGATGAATCTCGTTGTTACAGAAGGGACCGGCAGGCACGCAAATTTTTCAACAGGCAATTACATCGGTGGGAAAACAGGGACGACAAACGATTTTCACGACCTTTGGTTTATCGGTGCAACAGACACATATACAACTGGATTGTGGCTTGGAACAGATGCTAATTCGTCCATTCGCTATGCTAGTGAACGTAACTACCATACTCGGTTATGGAGGCAAGTGATGGAGAATATTGAGCGTTAAATATATTAAGAAAAAGCAGAGGTTACAAAGTCCTCTGCTTTTTATATAGGCAAACTTGCTAATATACTATTATAAAGTTTTACTAATGCATAAATAACAGCTACAACAAACGTAAACCAGAAAAAAATAAGAAAAAATATCATACCCGTTAAAGCTGTTGCCGATAATGACTCACTTCCCCTATATACAAAGAAAATGAAATACACAAGACATGTAGCAATAAACACAATGAGGATGATATAGATGTGAAAGACACCAAATACCGATAATATCCCTCCAATAAGAAAAATCCACGCTCCTCCACGAATTTCTCTTAACCTCACACCTTCTTTATCATTTGAAAAGAATAAAAGTGATAATTCATTGACTGTGTCAGCAATGAGCTTTAGTGCTGAAAAAAGCATGAAGAAAAACAGCCATAGTAAAAATAAAATAGCAAGGTGAATGCCTCGTTCTGAAAAAAACTCAACCATCCCGCTATATAAACCGATGTTATGTAAATATTGTATAATCACCCGTTCTGTATAAATCGCAAACGAAAGACTAAATAAAACAATTGAAATAAAAGGAAAGTGACTCGTTAAATACGTATTCTTCATACATCGTTCCCCTAAAATAACTCAAATTGAAAACCGAGTGCTTATCTCCACTCGGTTTTCATACTTACCATTATAAATGATGCGGAACGTGATAACTATATATTTTATTTCCGCTCGTTGGGCTCTTATCTAAATTCGCACGACGTTCTTTATGTGCATCTTTAAATGCTTGACTGTTTGTCCAATCTTCAAACGCTTCTTTAGATTCCCATTTGGTCACGACAATTTGGTAGTTATCATCGTCTTCAGGGTTTAAAAACATAAAGTCTAAACACCCAGGAACCTTTTTCATTTTTTCTCCACTTTCACTAAAACGATTTGTTACATGTTCGCGCCCTTCTTTCGGGACGTGTAATTCATTAAATACTACATACATAATGCACTCCTCCTTTTATAATATTTATTATACAAGATGGAAAATGTAATCTAAAGGAAGCAGATCAAGGTGTAGAAAAGCGTTCACAGTTTAAAAAAACTTTCATGAAGTCACCTTCCCTTCTTTTATAAAAAGTGGTATATTGATTTGTAGAGAATATTAAAGGGGGCATACATATGGGTCTCTTGTTAATTTTAGGAGTTTGTGTAGCATTTTTAGCTGCAATCTTAACAGCAGGATACAACGATAACCCTAACCGCAATTAATAAGTAAAAGCTGCTAATCCAACAGAAGGATCGGCAGCTTTTTTCATTTCTTTAACCATTGTCCAAATTGATAGGCGTAAAGTTGTCTCCCACTGAATAGAGTGATATAGAAAAACTATTGAGGTGGGATCAAAGATGACTTGCTTTCTATACCCGGATATTGGACGTGTTGATGAACCATTACAGCTCCATATGAATGGACTAGTCCCAAACGAAAAAGTAACACTTACATTAACGTATGATCATCGTCTAACAGGCATTTGGCGTGCCGAATGTGAATGTTTCGCTGATGAAGATGGTAGGTTACATTTAAATAATGAAGAAGGGATTAAAAACAACCCTCTCGTTCGTTTAATGTGGGAACTCGAACCGAAAGAAGGAAACCGGTCACCATTCCTTCCTCACGACATGACATCACCAATGGAATTTCAGGTTGAAGTTCAAACAGAAGAAAGTAAAAAACATATCTCTAAAACTGTACAACGACTTTTTAAAGAAGATGAAGTCCTTACAAAACAAGTAAAAAATCACAATGTAAATGGAACCTTATATTACATTGATCATGAAAAAGATATGCCTCTAATTATCGTCTTAGGCACAACAAATGAACTGTCTTCTAAATATATTGCAGCTTTACTAGCTTCACAAGGTTATGCTGCGTTAAGTTTATCCTATTCACTTGGAGTTAAAAAGCAAGCAGTTCCGGTTGAATCTATTCAATATGCAATAGATGCCGTTAAAAACCTTGCACCTGTAAATATTAATCAAGTTGTTTTGTTTGGTCACTCTAAATGGGCAGAACTCGCGCTACTAACTGCTTCTAAGAATAAATCAATAAATGGTGTAATTGCCTACTCGCCACCTAGTCATGTTTTTCACGGTAAAAAAAATGACATTCACTGGACAGAAAATCGTGAGCCACTTCCTGCTGTGACAGATATTTCATGGTACCAATCCATACTCGTTTTTTTGAAAAACAAAGTAAGAAATGAAAAGGTGTCACAATTTAGCAATTATGAGCAAAAGTTAAGTCAATACAAGAATAAACAAATGGGAGATGCTGATTTAGAAGTTGAGAATATTGAAGGTCCCGTTTTACTCGTAAGTGGAGGAAGAGATACACATTGGCCTTCTGAAAAAATGTGTGAACAGCTTGTTGAAAGGTTCGAAGAAAATAAGTTTCATGATGGAATAAGGCACCTAACTTATTCAATGTCAGGCCATACGTTTAACCTTCCTTACCTTCCTTCTGTTCTTTTTTCACCAGAAAAGCATGGAGGTTCAAAAGAGGATAATGCTGTTTGTGGTGCAGATGCTTGGGGTGAAACACTCGCCTTTTTGAAAAAGCATTTCCCTCCAGTAACTATTGAAAAAGAGACAATTCAGCTTCAATTCTAAGTAAAAAAGACAGTCCCAATAGTCTACCGGGACTGTCCTTTTTATTTTAAAGTTGGAAACGACTGTTGCCTTAAAGCTTCGTAGATTACAATCGCTGCTGTATTCGATAAATTCAATGAACGAATTTTATCCGTTTGCGGGATTCGAAAGCATTTGTCTTGATTTTTTTCTGTTAAAGACGCAGGAAGACCCTTTGTTTCTTTTCCAAAAACAAAGAAATAATCTTTTTCTGGGTTTGTGTAATCAAATTCATGATAGTGTTTTTCCCCTATTGTTTCGATGTAAAAGAATTCTCCATTTGGATATTTCTCAAACAAATCTTCAACCGAGTCATGATGATGGATGTTAACATCCGGCCAGTAATCGCACCCAGCTCTTTTTAGCATGCGATCATCTGTGGAAAATCCTAACGGATGAATTAGATGTAAGGATGTATTAGTACCAACACAAGTTCTCGCAACATTTCCTGTATTTGCAGGGATCTCGGGTTCATGTAATACGATGTGCAACCCCATTTTTCTTCACCTCAATATGAACGTGCAGTTATTATTTGTCGCTATTCACCAAACGTTATCATACCATGACCTGATACCAAAAGAAAGAAGGCTCCTCTAAGAAGAGACTTCTAACACCTCTATAAATGAGATCACATCATAAACCGATGTTCCTCTACCTATCACTTGATAAAATGGTACGTTCTCTGATGAACCAAGTAAATCTTCTTTTTGTACAAATGTAAATTGAATGGTATCGTTTGGCTCAGGTATCATCATCATTTCGCCAACATAATGAGAAATTTCACGAATTTCTATTTCTCCACTCTCTTCTATTACTGTTTCTCCAAATAATAAGAAATCACGCAATGTGTGAATATTTAAGCCTTGGATATTTTGGTCTTGAATGAGTTCAATTCGGTTTTCATCTTCATCAATATAACTTGTTACAAATAAATTGTCTTCGTAAACACTATCATCTAATGTCCAACCTTCTAAAGTTTCTACGGGTTGTAATAGCGGGAAAGAAAGCTTATTATTCGCTTGTTGAAATGTTATATCTTCAGAGTAACAAGCAGTAATTACAATGAGGACGAGCGTTACCATAGAAACCAAGAATAAAACTAACAAATTTTTACGTTTCTTCATAAAAACACCATGGCTTTCTTTTTATTTCATATATTACAAATTTTTTTAGCTTCATTACATAAATCTCCAAAATTAAGTACCACTTTAGGATACTATAAATAATAATGGCTATCAAACGAAGTTGTTAGTAATGAATCTTTCGTTATTTACTTAGTCAAGAATTGCGGTCAATAATGTTGAAAAACTTGTATTGTATCTGTGGAGTCCATGCTGTCGAGTCTTCATATGCCCAATATCTCATTCTACTGTTTGTTGTATGTGCATTTACTAAAGGCATCCCGTCTGCATCATGGGCAACCACGATCGTTGTATGTTGCCAGCGACCATTGCCATTAAAGTCATAGCATATGACATCACCTTTCATTAATTGCTCAGGTGAAGCAACTTCACGTGCTTGTAATCCGGAGTTGTCGCCACTCAAATACCATCTCAATGAATGAGCAACTGTCCAACTGAAGCTCCAATTATTATTTTGGTACCACCAGCCCTTTGACCGATTAGGTACTCCTGTTTTTGGAGCTCCACCTGCTCGCATACATTGGGAGACGTAATTTGTACAGTCATCTTCAAATTTACGATATTCAGGATTATAATCGTTCCACCAGCGCTCTGCATATTTAACTACCGCCAATCGATCGTAATGATAATTTGGACGTTGACGTAACGATCGGCTGTCAAATGTTCTTATTTCATCTTCTGGTGGCAGATACAAGCCATCATGATTAACTAAATAATCATCAATCATCTCACCATCTTCAAAGATTGCTCTCCGATGTTGTAATTGTTCCTCCAAGTACATGTATTCTCTCTGTTTAACCACATGCTGTAATACGATTAAATAATCAATTAATGTTCTCGATAAGTATGAATGTTCACTTATTACTTGCCCATCAACAATATTCTTAACGATCTCGGCTTTTCTTTCTTTCATCTGTTTTTGTTTTCTTTGTAGTGCATGGGACTCGTCAGTTCTTAAATATAAAAGATCCCCATCATCTTTGACATAACACTCATGACATTTTTGAATATATGGCTTCAATAATTCTAACGGTGATGTCATTTCATTTGCCTCCCCTCATTTGATCATATTCAATCAACAGGGGAATACATTCATAAAACTAATAAGAAGTACCATCACCTAATGACCACAATTCTCCAGGTACCAGGCACATGGAAAATTGTGGGTGTTTGTGTTTGTGAATATAACTCACCTGAAAGGAGGAAAGTCTTATCTGACAATAAAGAAAACTCGCCGATTGGCGAGCCTTGGGCGAAGACAGAGGCGTTAGTTGCGACGAGCTTTACTTCTTGATTAAGCTTCGAGCTGCGACGAGTAACCGCAGGAGCCAACGCACAGGACGTGCTAGCACCGGTGTTGCGATAGGACATCGCGTTTTTAGCCGGTGAACTTATACTTAGTTCTTTAAAATTTTCTCTACGTCGATCTACTTCTTCGCTAAAATTTTAAAATTCTGGTGTATGAAATAATGTAATTACCAATAAAAAACATAAAAAATCCCCAGCGACTTCAAGTAAGATTAAAGTACCTGACAAGGAACTCAATCTCATCACCCACTCACAAAAATGGAGGTTGAAGTCATATGGGGACTAGTAAAAGTTATCATATTCAAGGCAAAAAAGGAAGTTTATTTCGAGATCAATTGAGAGGAGTGGACTTAGAAAAAGTACTCATCGTCTCTATTGATGCAGCGAAACTTCATCAAAAGGCCTTGATATGCAACTACTTTGGCGATGTTATTGAGAAACCATTTTTCTTTTCTGTCAATACAGATGGAATATCTTACTTATGTTCAAAGATTAATAATGCGATTACGAACAATGACGCTCAAAGAATTTTCCTTGGTGTTGAAGCTACTGGACATTACTATGAGGATATTGTCCGTGAGCTTGGCTATAAAGGATTTGGTGTTAAAATATTCAATGCTTATACTACCTTCGAGGAGCGTGCTAGCGCACTGAATTGGTGTAAGACAGATGATATAGACCTCGTAGCCCTTGCCCACTGTATTAAGAATAATAAAGGCACTGAATTTACTTTGGCAGAAGGTATCCAGCGTCAACTTCTTACCTTCACAAGAGTGAGGAGACAAGAAATCAGAAAGCGCTCTTCTCTTCAAATGGAGATCCGGGTGTTAATGGATCACATTTGGCGTGAATTTCAAGGCTATGCCGTCCAAGAAGGAAACAAACGGAAAAAAGTTAAAGTTTTTAGCGACTTTTGGGGGAAGTCTTCCCTCTTCTTCATGAGTCATTTTCCACATCCTTCTTATATCCTTGAGCTAGGAGAAGTAGGGCTTCTAAGGCTTTCTAAGGAACACAATTTGAAATTGCGTAAGAGTACAATTGAAAAGCTCTTGTATGTGGCAAACCAGGCCCTTTCTCGCTCGCTTGCAGAGCTTAGACCAGAACTAGTTGTACTTAAAACTAAGCTGGAAGATCTAGAAAGGGTAAACAAAAATATCCGTTCATTTGGACAAGAGATTGAAACACTCCTTCTTCAAACGGAGGGCAAGCTCCTTCTGTCTACTCGTGGTATCGGCGTGGTCACCGCTGCAGAACTTTATAGCGAAATAGGTGATATTTCTCAATACGAGAACCCTGGACAAATCATTAAAAAAGCTGGAACTAATCCTATCATGAAACAATCAGGTGGTGGAAAAGGGTATTTTGGGCGCATTTCGAAGCAAGGAAATCCTCACCTTCGTTATATCATTTATAACCTTGGTCGTTGCCTATCTATGCACAATAAAGATCTACAACCATTTGTAGCGAGATTAAAAGAAAAAGGAAAACACGCTCGTAAAGTTTTTATTGCCTTAGGGAACAAGTTTATTAAAATTGCCTTTGCGATGCTTCGTGATAAAAGGCCATTTATTTCGAAAGTAACACCATATGAAATCTTAGAAGAAATCAATAAAAAACTATCATACAACTGTCTGATAAGTACAACTAACACAAGTCATAAAACTTTATCAGCTGCATAATTAAAAAACAAATAAAGTTACCACTGCTTCTGAGGTCGAGGTGAGATCGGATCAAAATTCTAGAGGCATTCAGACCTCGAAGTTAAGCAATATCCACCTCGTCCTGTAAATGCGAATTGTACGTTAATGAAATCAAAAGATTGTACTTATGCCAGAATGCATCCCTACAGTATTGAACACGAGGATAACGACTTCAGACTTGAGAAGTAGTGGTTAACTTTCATAGGGTTCTTTGTCAGTCGCTTTCTTATTACCAATTATCACCAATTATTAAGACGGGTTTATTTGGTATAAACAAAAATCTAAAAAAAGTATTTGACATAGTACGCTTAACGTGTAAAAAAGAAGCTTCTTCTCTGAAGCTTCATTATGTGCATTATGATATTTTTTCAATTGATCCTTCGAGTCGTAACAATGTTTCTTTTTTGTCTAATCCTCCACCGTATCCTACCATTGATCCGTTGCTACCAATTATTCGGTGGCATGGAATAATAATCGGTATTGGATTTTGGTTATTAGCACCACCTATTGCTCTTACCGCTTTTGGTGCCCCAATTTCTTTTGCGATCTGCTTATAAGACTTCGTTTCTCCGTATGGAATTTCTTGAATCTTATTCCATACTAGGCATTGAAACCTCGTTCCAATTAAATCAAGTTCTAGGTCAAAACCTGTTCGAATTCCATTAAAGTATTCATCTAATTGTTGGATAGCTGAAGAAACTTCTTCTTCACTTTCTTTTAATTCAGCCGTTACAAAATGTTTTTTCAGTCTTGTTTTTAAACTCGAACATGTTTCTTTTACTGAACCGAAACTAATTTGACAAATGCCTTTATTTGACTTTGCAATTGTCAGTCTGCCAATTGGACTGTTCATTTCTGCAAAATAAATGAATGGTCTTTTCGTCATGAAATACCCCTCTTTTCAGCTCAGTTTATATTATTTTACTGAACTATCAATTCACTTTCCATGTTTATTTTGGCTCATTTTTAAGGATGTTGAGCCCTTTTTCTATTTCTTCTTGTACTTGTTCGTCTTTTTCTCTATCTTGTGCCGCTTTTAAGTGCTGTTCAGACTCATTTCCACCACCAATTTCACCGATTGCCCATGCAGTCGTCCCTCTAATTACAGGGCGTGGATCCGACTTTAATAAATCGAATAAATGCGGTAATGCTTCTTTTTCTCTGTAATGAGCAAGTGCAATAATAGCATTTCTTTGAATTGGTTTTTTCCCTCTCCATGACCCAGAGATTGCTCCAAATTTCCCCTTAAATTCACGATTACTTATCATAAGTAGCGGAATGAGCTTTGGCTTTACAACCTCTGGATCAGGCTCCATTTCTGGATGGTGATGGGCATCTTTTCCTTTATTTTCAGGACAGACGACTTGACACGTATCGCATCCATATAGACGGTTTCCTAGTTTCTTTCTATATTTATCTGGTAGAAAGTCTTTTGTTTGCGTTAAAAAGGCAATACACTTATTTGAATCTAATTGCCCCCCCTGTACTAAAGCTCCTGTCGGACAAGCATCTACACATTTGTTACATGTACCACACTGATCGAGAATCGGAGTATCTGCAGGTAAATCGATCGTTGTAATTAATTCTCCCAAATAAACATAAGAACCAAACTCAGGCGTGATAATTGCACAGTTTTTTCCGCTCCAACCGATTCCCGCACGTTCAGCTACAGCTCGGTCTGCCAGTTCACCTGTATCAACCATCGACAAACATTTTGCATCAGGATGATTTTCTAAGATAAATGTTTCTAGTGCTTTTAATTTCCTTCTTAGTATATGATGGTAATCCTCACCCCAAGAAGCTCGGCAGAAAATTCCTCTTCGTTCTCCTCTTTTTGAGCGAGGAGCATTTTTCATTTTTGATGGATACGCTAAGGCAATCGAAATAATTGTCTTCGCTTCAGGCATTAACGTTGAAGGCTCCGTTCTTTCTTCGAGTGTTCCTTTTTCAAATCCTGATTGATAATTGTTTTCTTGCTGTATTTTCAAACGCGACTTTAGTGTGATAAAGGGATCGGCCGAGGCAAAGCCAATTTTATCAATACCTATACGCTTACTGTATGCAACAATCTCATTTTTTAGATAGGCATTCGCCACGGTTCTCACACCTTTCAATCTTTTTATCTACATCGTATTTTATTTTTAATAAGGAATCATTACTTTCGTCATCTAGCTTTTTATCTGCCAATGGTCTTGTTCAGACGTATAAAAAACGAAAAAGTAGCATTTCGAATGGAAACACTACCTTATCTTCAAATAAGTCTATGCCATCGTACGTCACTAATCAATAAGATCCGTACATTTAAATTTGGAAAGTTTTGTTTATAATTAATGAATATTATACGTAAAACTATTATAGTATTTTACTATCGTCGTTTTCACCTGTCAAACTGCCCTCGAAGTTCAATGGAAGGGGATTTTATTGATAAAATGTTTCTGTTCATTTAAAATCGGTAATATATATACCTAGTGGGATATTTTAAGGAGGGTTAACCATGAGCTTTAACTTTACTGTAACATCTACAAAAACACCTGAAGAAGCTATTGCTGCATTAGAGGAAACATTACTTGAAGATGGATTTTCTGTTTTATGGTCTTTTAGCGTTAAAGATAAGCTAGATGAGAAAGGGTTAGGATTGGACGAACCATTTCAAATTCTTGAAGTATGTAACGCAAAAATTGCTAAGCAAGTTCTTGAGTTTTCAAAATTAGCTGGATACTTCCTTCCTTGTAAGCTTGTCGTTTACGCAGAAGATGGTGTAACTCACATTGGAATGCCAAAGCCTACAACATTAATGGATTTTGTCGATGATTCACAAGTTCGACAAGTTGCTAACGATGTTGAACAATCGTTAATGAAATGTATGGAAAAAGCTAAGTAATTCATCAAAATGATCTGGGACAAATTGTACCAGGTCATTTTTTGTACTCCTTCATAAAATCGCATGCAGGAATTTATAAACATACAAACCTGTTAATAAAAGCGCCTGACACCTGAAAATTACCTTCCAGGTGCCAGGCGCTTTTATACGATTACTTGTATATTTTCTCGTCGATTACTTCATTTAAGTGATTATAGATGACGAGTTTACTCGGTTTGTTTTGTTCAGCGACTTTTGTACCCGCTTCAACTGCTTCATCCTTTTTATCGTATTCTTTCTCTGGAACAGCATCGTCAAGTTTCAAGTGCCATGCGTCTGCATCTTTATTCGGTCTAATGCTATATGTTTTCATGAACATCACTCCTTGTTTCATTTTCAGTATAGTTCGCTTTTTCCCGCTCTTTTTTTTCATTAAACAAAAAATGTTTAAACAAGCATTTCTTTGGTTATTCAAAGTTTTAAAAAGGCAAGCTATGAATGAAGAGTGAAATCTATAAAGGAGTGAAGTGTTTAATGAAATACGAGGATGTAAAAGATAAGCAAACGAACGGGCAACCAGCTCAAGTACAAAATCGTCAGCCTGGCTTTGAAACTGAGATGAATCCTCTCCCTATTTATGATGACCCAAATTATAAAGGTTCGAATAAGCTTAAGGACAAAGTTGCACTTATAACAGGAGGAGACAGTGGGATTGGCCGTGCTGTTGCCATTGCCTTTGCAAAAGAAGGGGCTAAAGTAACCGTCACTTACTTAGACGAACATGAAGATGCCGAGAAAACAAAGTCAGAAGTAGAACGTTACGGGGGAGAATGTTTACTCATTTCTGGTGATATCGGCGATGAAGCTTTTTGTCAAAATACCGTTCAACAAACAATTAATCACTTCGGAAAATTAGATTGTCTTATTAATAATGCGGCTGAACAGCACTACCAAGAAAAAATTGAAGATATTACAGCAGAACAAATGGAACGAACATTTAAAACAAATATTTTTTCCTGCTTTCACTTAATCAAAGCGGCCCGTCCTCACTTAAATGCAGGAAGTACAATTATTAATACGGCTTCGATTGTCGCATATAAAGGTAACCCTGTTCTAATGGACTACGCGTCAACGAAAGGAGCCATGATTGCGCTCACTCGTTCGTTATCAGAAAACCTTGTTAGTTCAGGAATTCGTGTCAATGCCGTTGCACCTGGGCCAATTTGGACACCATTAATTCCCGCTTCTTTTCCTTCTGATCAAGTGGCAAACTTCGGTACAAGCAGTCCAATGAAACGGCCTGGGCAGCCTGCAGAATTAGCACCAAGCTATGTTTATTTAGCATCAGATGATTCTTCATACGTTTCCGGACAAGTCATCCATGTAAACGGTGGTGACATCATTAACGGATAATTCATAAAGAAGCTGCCTTTGAAGTGTCGAAACATCACTTTTTAGGCAGCTGTTTCTTTTTTTAAACACTGACCAGCCTTTAGACAACCATTTTTACATAAATTAAAGATTTGTAAACAAACTAAAAGCTAAGTGTTAAAAACTAGAAATTAGGTGATAAAATGTCTTCAGAAAAAAGTAAATCTACTCAACGTGTCATCATGGTCATACTAGATACATTGATGGATAAACCGCTCCAACATGCATTAAAAGATGAGACATTGCCTGCTTTTAAATACTTTATGGATCATGCCGAGTATTATCCGAATGTCGTCACTCCATTTCCCTCAATGTCTGTTAACGTGGAAAGTACTTTATTAACAGGAACCTATAGCGAACAACACCACGTTCCTGCTCTTGCATGGTACTCTCAAAACGAAAACCGGATCATCAATTACGGCACTCACGTATTTGAACTAATGAAACTCGGTTTATCTAATAGTGTGTATGATGCGATTTACCGATTAAATCATCAACACCTTAGTTCAAATGTAAAAACGATCCATGAAGAGCTTCACGAACAAGGGAAAGAAACCGCATCCATTAACCCACTCATGCATCGCGGAGCCCAACGGAATACGATGACCGTCCCTGCATTGATGCGTTTCTTCTTGGCAATAAAAAAACAAATTGACGTATACTCACCTGCTAAATTCTCCTATGGAAGATTATCAAAAATGAGTCCTTTAAATACATTCAGCAGCATTTGGCATAAATACGGCTTTAATAATCATTTTTCAATCCAAGAGTTTTCACACATAGTTAAAGAACAAGATATTCCACACTTCTCACTCGTATACTTACCTGACCATGATAAAAATGTCCATAAACATGGACCGATGGATATGAAAGGGATTAAAGACATGGATCAGCAATTACAAACATTGCTTGACACTTTCCCTTCATGGGATGATGCATTGAAAAACTATACGTGGGTTTTAATTGGAGATAACGGGCAATCTCAATTAACCGATCAGCGTGAGCGTGTCTCTGTTGATCTCCGTAAAGTTATGGCTCCTTTTAAAGTGGCAAAACTAAGAAAAGGCGTACAAAAAGACGCGCAAGTTGTTTTAGCTATAAACCTTCGCTCAGCCTTTATATACACTTTAAATCCAAACGATGTCACGCTCGAGGATATTGTAGAAAAATTACAAACTGATTCTAGAATAGAAATCATCGCCTGGAAAGAAGAAGGCTGGATCAACGTAACCTCTAGCAAAAACAAAAATTCATTTAAATTCAAAGAAAAGGGAATTATGAAAGATCCATATAATCAAACTTGGGAAATTGACGGAGACCACTCCATTCTAGACTTAAAAATTGAAGGAAAAGGCATTGAATTCGACGATTTTCCAGATGCATTAAAAAGGATTCAAAGTGCTCTACACTCTCATGAAGGAGAATTTGTTGTCGCAACTGTAAAACCAGAGTATGAATTTATCGGCGAAAGTACACCTAAGCATGTTGGAGGGGCAAGTCACGGTGGCCTACATAAAAATGATTCGAATATCCCGATGATTGTCACCGGTACGAAAACAACTCCAGAATTTTTACGGATGATTGATTTAAAAAAGTGGATCTTGAATTTGATAAATACAAGTGAATAAAGAAAAAAAGATGCTTTCTATCCACGGATAAAGCATCTTTTTCTACTCAAATTTTTTTAAGAAGCATGGCGATATTGGACCATGCTCCTTAAAAATTATACTTTTGATTTTTCATCTGCTTCCTCTTTTAAGATTTGTCTTACTCCTAAGAAAAGACCATAGACATCTTCCTGTTCATTGATTAAGAAACGAATGGGCGTCTCTGATTCATTCATATCGATTGTAAAGAGGTGCTTGTCAACCGGCCTCATTTCATACTTTTTACCTTCATTTTCAAAAAACAACGTACTGTCTTCCTTAGAAACAGTCATTTCTGCTCCTTCTCCTGAGATGAATTTACCAACATATTGGTCTAGTTCGTCAACTTGAACAGTATAATCTTCATACGTCATTAGCGGTGTTTCTGGCGCTAACCCTTGAACGGCATTTAAAGCACCTAATAACAATGGAGAAACTGGGATCCCAACTAAGTTTGTTAGAATCATTCCCGCAAGGCCTTTTTCAGGAACGATACTCATATGAGAAGAAATCCCTTTCAAACTTCCACCATGCTCAATTAACGTTCCCCCATTATAGTTAGGTGTGATCATTAATCCATAACCATAATATTTATTTTGCTGAAATTGAACATGTGGATGTGTCATTTCTTGAAGACTTTCAGGTGTTAGAATACGATTTCCATTAACTGTACCGTTATTTACATAGATTTTCGTATATCGAAGCATATCTTTTACATTTGACCGTAAAAATCCCGCTCCGAGCATGGCTGGTGAATCCCACCACTTATCTGCTAAATATACTTCTTTTTCACCCTCTTCTTCTTTTGCTGCATAGATACTTGTAACATTCTCATTGTGTAACACGCTGTTAATATCAAATGTACTTGATGTCATTCCCGTTGGCTTTAAAATTTGATCTGTTACATATTCAGCAAATGGTTTCCCACTTACTCTTTCAACGATTGCTCCTAATAATGCGTACGCATCATTTGAATAACAGAATTGTGTTCCTGGCTCACCTAGTAACTCAATTTCCAACTCTCCAATAAATGTTAACAGCTCATCATAATTATCAATAGGCTCTTCCTCTTTTAATCGTTCTTTTTGCTTTTCTGAGACTGAAGGGTCATTTTCCATTGTGCGTTTCATCGCATAATAAAGGCTTGGTAATGTTGGTAACCCTGAAGTGTGTGTAAGAAAATGATGAATCGTTATTTTTTCCGTATATTGTGGATTCGGCGTTTTAAACTCAGGTAAGTATGTAACAACTGGATCTTCCACTGACAGCATTCCAGCTTCTTGTAATTGCATAATCGCCATCGCTGTGAATGATTTCGTAATCGAAGCGATCCCGAACATCGTCTCGTCTGTCACTTCTAATTTTTTATCTATGTTTCGGTAGCCAATCCCTCGTTTATAAACCTCATCCCCGTTTTTAGAAACGGCAATTGCTGTTCCAGGTACTTCGTACTTGTTTATGATTTTGTCTGCAAATGGTTCAAAATGTTCAACCCATGATTTTTGCTCCATCATTTCACCTCTCCCATCTTTTTCATTTATCTATTTATTTCGAGATTCGTGATAAAAATCCTTCATTACTCTCTCAACAATCGAAAAATTCAGACGACATATTTTTGCATATTCACTTAAAAATGAGTCATAAAGCCGACAGATAAGCAAAAATATGATACATTATATATGTAATTCCTCATGATTTAACTTAAATATTGGAGTGATGACCTTGATTAAAGTAGGAGATACTGTCTATGTAAATAAACTCGGCCGAAGTGAGTATGTCGGAAAAGGTACTGTACAAGATATTTGTACAGATATTCAAGACCTTGACCGCTTTTTCGATGAAAGTCATCCATTTCATTCCACTTATTTATCTTGGCTTAAGAAAGGGAAGGACATTTATATTGTTGACTTAGAAAGCAATATCGGAAAAGCTGGTTTCTTAGTACAAGAACTATCACATGAACTAGTCAAAAATTAAAGATTTATGAAAGAATGATAAAGAGGCTCTCAAAATGAGGGCCCCTTCTTTTTTTTACTCTATAAAATTTGTGCAAATAACCCTTTTTGTTCTTTTAAAGACTCGTAAAAATCTTGTAACGTCCCTTGATCATCAATTTGATATTGCGGTTCACCACGATCGATGACATGTCCTTCAACTAAAAACGTCTTCATATCAACCTCACTTGCAACCATGTCCTCTTGTTTATCATTTCCTACCATGATACATTCCTCAGGTTTTACGTTAAGCTGTTCACATATATGCTCATAATAGTGAGTATGAGGTTTCGTATAAACACTCTCTTCATAAACGGTAACGACTTCAAATGGCTGGTCATCAATTCCTGCCCATTTCAAGCGGTGATAAATTGCTGTTTTAGGAAAAACAGGGTTTGTTGCAACTGCTACTCGATACCCTTGATTAACCGCTTCTTCTACAACTTGCTTTGCTAGCGGCGTCGGCTCACACAAATAAGAAAATGTCGGAAATACATTTTCATAAAAGTGATCTAAGGTTGGCCAAATATCGTCTTTTTCCACTGGGACAATTGATAAAAATGTTTCTTCAAACACTTGTTCATTTGTCTTTTCACGATCTAAGTTTTTCATCATTGCATCTGTACCAGCCCAAAGAGCTTTTACGAATAGCTTTGGATCGATAATGTGAGCAACTTTAGGGGCTAGCTCTTTTATATATTGCTGTACAAATGCATCGGTATCCATCGGAAGCAACGTTCCATCTAAATCGAATAAAATTACTTTTGTCATATTAACGCCTCGCATTTTCATTTATATATATGTACCAAAACCAAATTATACCATAACTTAATGAAGTTGGTGCAGTTTAAAGCCTTTGCTGGGACAGTGTTTGGCATTTTGGCTACCTGGTATGACTGTACCTGGTATTTCTGTACCTGGTAGATTTCTACCTGGTAGTTCTATACCTGGTAGGTTGTATTCTTAGTAGTTCGGTGTCTGGCACCGTTCGTTGTAAACAAAACCTACTCCGAAGTGCTCAAAACGTATACTCCACCAACATATAGGAAACGATCTTACTATTAAACATTAAAGCAGTTTCATAGAGAGAGTGTGGTATGAGCGAAAAAACAAGAAAAAGTTTGGTTACTAGGAAGCAGACCGTTTGTAACCTTTCCTCCTATATTACGTCTACGACTTTAAAAGACCATAGGGGGTCAAAAAATGAAGAATATTCAAGCAACATTTTTGCTAACTTTTACTTTTTCGCTTTTATTTTTGTTAGCCAGTTGTAGTAATGTAAGTCAAGATGACGCAGCAGAATATGATATGGGGGATGCAGAATACGCAGTAGATGATGATGCAGGCTTTGTAGAAGAAAGCGAAGTAGCACATGATTCAGCCGATCAAGAAGCAAGAAGTAACGAACAAGAGGATAGTCTCCAATTCGAAAATAATGATCGAATGGTTATTTACAATGGGAATTTATCGATTGAGGTAAACAATTACGACGATGTACAGCGTCAAATTGAAGAAGAAGTAAACGAAGTCGGTGGTTTTATCGTCGAATCCTCGATTTATCAGCACGGAGGTAGTGACGAAAATCGTACAGGTAACCTGACCGTGAGAGTCCCTGCTGAACATTTCTTCTCTTTCATTAATGGGATTGAATCAAGAAGTACAAAGGTGTTAGAAAAATCAACGCATGGAAATGATGTAACAGAAGAGTATGTTGATCTGGAATCAAGACTTCGCTCCCAAGAAACGGTGGAAGAAAGACTACTTAATTTTTTAGATGAAGCTGAAAACACCGAAGATTTGCTGCAAATATCCAATGATCTTGCGCGGACACAAGAAGAGATTGAACGATTAAAAGGGAGAATGAGTTACCTTGAAAATCACGTCGCTTACTCAACCGTTTCCATTCACATTCAAGAACGAGCAGTCAACGTCCCACCTATTCAAGATCGTGAAGAACTAAATACATTTGAACGTGCACAAAGTCTGTTTATGGACACAATTAACTTTATAATTACGATCTTCTCTGGGCTCATTGTCTTTTTAATTGGCTTATCTCCCGTTCTTGTACCAATCATTCTCGTTGGGCTTGCTATTTATTCGTATCATAGGAAGCAGCAAAAAAATAATACAAACACTTAAAAGATGTTCCCTCCCATTAAAGTTAGATGATTATTTTTAATGGGGGGGATTTTTTAGAGGTGTTCCTACCATTTCTCATATGGTAAAAACTTTCCGTCTAACGTAATGACAACACGTTCTGCTTCAGGGTCTTCATCATCTGGTCGTTTATCGACTTTAATATCTAAGTTGATTGCGCTCATAATGCCATCACCGAACATTTCATTAATTAATGCCTTCAATGTTGTCCCATACACCTGCGTAATCTCATAAAAACGGTAAATTAACGGATCAACGGGTACCGTTTTATCCAAAGAACCTCTCATTGGTGGTTCTTCTAAAATGTAAGCAACCCTTGGGTCTACACTTAATAATCTAGCTAATTGTAGGCTATCCTTTCGCTCCATTGATTGCTGCCCATGCATAACAGCAGCTACCCACTCTTTACTTCCACCAATTTCATTTGCGATGTCCTCAAACGTTAATTGCTTCAATCTTTTTGCGATTAATAGCATTTGTAATACAACCTCGCGGTTTACATAAGGAAATTCCTCTTGAACATGCACCGGTGCACCGAACGCTTGATGATGATTTTGACGAACGTTTTTCATCATAATTCCCCTTCCACTTTATTCATTGTAGCTTATTCTTTATCAGCACCTTCGTGTATGTACAACGAATATCGATCAATACAAAAAACTGTGTAAGGTTTGTTAACACATTTGTAGTTTCAGAAAATTTAAAAAGTATAATAAAAAACAAGTTAGTGATCCGTCCAGATCACTACATAATAATGAAAAGGGGATGTCATGATGGATCCGATTTTTTTAATGAACAATGTTTGGATTATGATTTGTGCAGTACTCGTTTTACTTATGCAAGGCGGCTTTATTTTACTTGAAGCTGGTTCAACTCGAATGAAAAATGCAGGCCACATAGCTGGGAAAACGATCTTTACAGTAGGAATTGCTTCCGTTGTTTTCTGGGCAGTCGGTTACGGTTTTATTTACGGACAAAGTATTGGATTAATTGGTTTTTCAGACTTTTTCTTCGGTGATTTTACAACAGTTGTTGATGGATTAGTTGGATCTGTTGATTTCTTCTTCCAACTAGCTTTTGCAGCAATCGCTTTAACAATTGCGTTTGGCGGTTTTGCAGAACGTGCGAAATTATCCGTATATATTCTTTTCGCCGTATTATTTACATCATTCGTATATCCAGTCGTTGCTCATTGGATTTGGGGAGGTGGCTGGTTAGGTGGATTAGGAAAGCAAGACTTTGCTGGTTCTACAGTCGTACACTTAACTGGAGCAATGGCTGCACTTGCTGCAACAATTTTATTAAAGCCTCGTATCGGTAAATACAATAAAGATGGTTCAGCTAATAATCTCGCTGGACATAACCAAGTTTATACAGCACTAGGTGTATTGGTTCTCTGGGTTGGTTGGTTCGGTTTTAACGCTGGAAGTACATTAGAAGTTTCTGATGCTTTCTTCGGTTATGTTGCTTTAAATACACAACTTGCTGCAGCTGCTGGAGCGATTGGCGCATTATTTATCGCTTGGGCGATGTTAGGAAAAGCAGATGTGCCAACAATGTTAAATGGTGCCTTAGCTGGACTCGTTGCAATTACCGCCTCATGTGCTTTCGTTGCACCTTGGGCAGCCGTCTTAATTGGAACTGTCGGTGGCTTAATCGTCTTTTTCAGTATGAAGTTCTTCGAAAAAGCTAAAATTGATGATCCAATCTTTGCTTTATCTGTTCACGGTATTGCTGGTATTTGGGGAACTATTTCTACAGGTTTTTTTGCTACACCAGCATTAGCTGAGATGAATGGCGGTCTTCCTGGTTTATTTTACGGTGGAGGTTTCACTCAATTAGGCGTTCAAACAATCGGTGTTGTCACATCAGGTGTTTACGCATTTGTGTTATCCTTTTCAATACTTTATGTAATGAAGCGTATCATGAATGGTATCCGTGTTTCCGAAGAAGAAGAATTACAAGGACTCGATTTAAGTGAACATGGAAGCTATGGTTATCCAGAAAACATTCCACTGTTTCAAAATGATAAAAAAGGAGCATAAAGAAAACCCTCGAATGGCGAGTCATTTGAGCACGCATTTTAGCTAAAATCTAATAAACTTTGATAGTACAAAATGAGTGAGCAGGGTTGAGTACTCCTGCTCGCCTTTTTATTTGGAAAGAGAGCAGTTCAGCTATTTTATGATTCTTACAAATCATACTAACCTTTAATATAACTATACTGTGGATAATATAAATAAGGGAAAAACAATCGAGGTGATATGAATGTTTCGTCATCCATGAGCAGTAAAAAACGAGGTCGTGTACGACCTCAAAGATCATCGGTGGATAAAAAATGTTCAGCAGTTAAGATCTAGTGATAAATCTACCGTTTTAACCTTTGACGATGGACCTGGAAGGTACACTAATAGAATTTTAGATATTTTAAAAGCAAAACAAGTACCAGCCATGTTCTTTTGGCAATCTAAGCTTTTTTACACAGAACGTCCTTGGAAAAGAGTGATCAATGAAGGGCACACTATTCAATCACACGCCCACAATCATAAAAATTTAATTCAGTTAAGCAAAGAACAGCAATATGATCACATTAAAAAGAGTATAACTATTATAGAGAGCATAACTGGGAAGAAAGTTCAGTACTTCCGTCCTCCTTTCGGCCAATACAACGAAGACACAATGCTTATTTTAGACGAACTTAACCTTCAACCTGTTATGTGGGAGATCTGTTCATATGACTGGGAACATAAAAACAGTCCAGACCAAATCATTACAAATGTCTGTGACTATGCAAGGTATGGTTCAATAATATTGCTTCATGAATTAAAACAAACTGTTAAAGTTTTGCCTCAACTTGTTGATTGCCTAAAGAAGAAAGGATTTCGTTTTACAATTCTATAGGTGTATATTGGACTGTATAAGGTACATCAACGTCCGAATAAAGGAACAAAACCATCTAATAACTTACTATTAAATAGTTCTTTCATTATCCACTGTCCCTAACCATCAGTATCAGGAATCATTTCCTATTTTTTTACAGAGGTAACGCTAGGCATTTATCTTACATAAAATAAGGTAGAAGCCTATTGAAATTAAATAGGAAGCCGTTAAGGGGGAAGATATGTGAATCCAAATGCGAACATATATCGAAATTCGAGGAAATCAAGAACCCAACTTCAGCAATTGATTATTCACTTAAAATCTGAGCTTGCAAAATATAAAACCCAGCTTCACCAAAAAAGCAACGAATACAAAACAACAAACGTACAATACAAAAACGAGTTAGAAATCCAACAAAATATATCGAACGAACTACGTAAGAAGCTCAACGAATTAACCGCCAAATTAGAAGCGAAAAACACTGAGTATGAAAGGAAAGTGACTGAACTTCAAGATGAAAGTGAACATTTTATAAAACTGTTTGAAGGTGAACAAAAACAGTGGCAAGAGAAAGTAATCAAGTTGCAAAACAAGCTTTCCGAAGCTGAAGAGCAAATAACGGAACACTTAAACTATGAACAAGATCTTGATATTCAAATCGATACATTAACGTTAGAAGTCGAGCACCTGAATACAGTAAAACAAGAATATGAATCTACTTATAAAAACTACCTTAAATTACAAAAAGCAAACGCAAAGTTACTCACCGAAAAAGAAAATTTACAAGGCGAAATTGATACGAATGCTTCTGTCATTATTCAATTGCAAGCACAAATAGATGAAAATGATTCAAAAATCCAAGAGTTATCTGCAAAAGTTGATAAATATAAAGATCTTCAAAATGGGTGGCAACAACAAGTCGATCGTTTAAACGAACAGCTTATTGAACGAAATGAAGAATTAGAATTTGAAGCGAGCCTTAACCAACAATTAAATTATCAAATAGAACTACTAACGAATGAATTAACTCACCTTAAAACAACATCTGAAAATCGTTCTTCTCAACCAATGAACGAGGAATTACAACAACAAACTGAAGTGTTTAATATCGTATTTGACGATAACATCACCGGACTTCAAAGAAGTTTCTCGCTGATTGCTCAATTAGAAGAGAAGATTAAACAGTTAAAACATGAGCTGAAAAATACGAAATGTGAATGAAAGTTCGATATTTTTTACCTTCATATCATGTTGTTTTAACCAAATTCTTAATGGATTTGGTATTTTGTCTTTCCTCACGATTGCTCCCATTCGTAAATCCATTCCAATAAACTTCCTCCTATTTTTCATGAAAGATTAAAATATATAAGACAATGACACGCTTTTACAATGTGATTTAGAAGTTATGTGATCGCAGCCCAGCATACAACTCAGAGTGGAAAGGGTCACATAGAACATTTCTATGTGACCCTTTCGTGACCCAACCTATACGTTTGTGAATAATAACTCGTAGCTACAATAACTAATCTTGCTCAGTATTAGCTGGCCCCCTCTTATTAACCTGTATTTACTAAGCCAGCAGCAACGCCACTAATGGTTAAGAGTACTTCCGTTAATAGTTCCTCATCTTGATCTTCTGCATCACGCATTTTTTGAATCAAATCAACCTGGAGGAAGTTGAGTGGGTCTACATAAGGATTACGTCGATCAACTGACTCTTGAATACTTGGTGCGTGATCAAGGAGTTGTTGATGACCAGTAATTTTTAATAAAACTTCCCGCGTTCTATTATATTCATCAGAAATATCGTTAAAAATACGATCTGCAATTTCTCCATCTTCAACTAAGTGAATATATTCTTTAGCCGTTGGTAAATCTGCTTTCAATAATGCCATTTGTAAATTATTGATTGTTGATTGGAAGAATGGCCAGTTTTTATACATGTTTTGTAGCAACTGTAAGTTATCTTCTCTCTTCGTCACAAAAGCATGTAACCCAGTGCCTGCCGCATACCAAGCCGGAATCATTTGCCTTGATTGTGTCCAAGCAAAAACCCATGGAATCGCACGTAAATCTTCGAAGCGTTGACTTCCTTTTCGACTCATTGGTCTTGATCCAATATTTAGCTCTGCTAATTCTTTTAACGGTGTAGCTTGTGTAAAGTACGTTAAGAAATCTCTATCGCCAAAAACGAGAGATTGATATTTTTTCAAAGAATGTTTTGAAATCTCTTCCATCGCTTCTTCCCATGCTTTATCACGAATATTCCCTTCGAGAGAGCTTTTAGAAGCTTTTGCTGACGATTCAAGTAATGCCGACGCCGCTTGTTCTAAATTACGATAGGCGATATCTTCAAGTAAGTACCTCGACGACAACACTTCTCCTTGTTCAGTAATTTTCACGCCATCGCCTAAAGTTTCAGCTGGTTGTGATAAAATACTACGATTTAACGGTCCGCCACCTCGACCTAACGAACCACCACGACCATGGAAAAATTTCAAACGTATATTAAATTGCTTCGCCATATTATGAATTTCTTCTTGTGCTTTAAACAGCTTCCAATTCGCCGTTAACGTCCCCCCATCTTTACTACCGTCTGAGTACCCGAGCATAATTTCTTGATGATTGCCACGTTCGTGGATATGGTTACGATACACGTCCATCTCAAACAATGTTTTCATAATCTTAGGACCTGCAACTAAGTCATCGATCGTCTCTAGTAAAGGTGCCACATGTAAATAGCTCTCTACTTTACCATCTGCGTGTAAGCGATAAATCCCTGCTTCTTTTGCTAAGACAAGCACTTCTAGTAAGTCACTTGCCGATTGCGTCATACTGACGAGATACACTTCAATGGAGCGACGACCAAACTCTGTATGTGCTTTTTTAATCATCTGGAACGTTTTTAATACTTCTTGTGTTTCCGGCGAGTAATCTTCTTCGATTAGTAAAAGAGGCCTCGGTTCGTTCAACACTCGTTCAAGAATGCTTACCTTGTCTTCTTCATTTAAAGCAGAATAGTCTTCAGTAATATTTACAGCCTTTAAAACTTCAGTGATTGCAGTTTCATGTTCACCACTATGGTTTCTAATATCAAGTGTCGCTAAATGAAATCCGAACAATTCAACTTGACGAATGAGCTTACGGATCGTTTTTAATTTATTATGAGCTGGCTGATGCTTTTCGGCACTTTCTTTAATGAACTTTAAGTCGTGAAGTAACTCTTCTGAAGCTTTATAGCCATAATCTGATTTTCCGACGTTACGAAGGCGTTTAAGGATGACCGCGAACTTACGACGATAAATTTCATTTTTTACTTGCCATTTTTCATCTTCATCCATATACTTCTTCTCATCTTTTTCGACTGATTCGATAAGATCTTCACTAATTGACACGCGCGTTGTAGACTGACTAAATCGCTTCATTAATTCTACAACGGCTGCTTTATATTTTTTGATAACTAATCTTCTTTGAAGCTTTAATGTTTCCCATGTAATTTCTGGAGTCACGTTTGGGTTACCATCTCGGTCTCCACCGATCCACGATCCAAAGTGGAGAAAGTTCGGAACTTTGTAATCACTATTTGGATAGTAGTCTTTTAGTTGATTTTCTAATTCTTGATGGACCTCAGGTAACACTTCAAATAAAGTATGATCAAAGTAATAAAGACCATTTTTCACTTCATCTAAAACACTAGGCTTACGTTGGCGTAATTCATCCGTCTGCCATAAAGCTGTTACCTCATTAAACAAACTTTCGTCTAAATCGGCACGTTGTTTCTGTGTTAACAATGGATTATCGAATTGTTGCAAGATCATTGAAATTCGCTTTTGTGTTTCAAGTACGGTACGCTTCGTTGCTTCCGTTGGGTGTGCAGTAATAATGAGTTCAATCGATAAATCATTTAAAACTTGTTGAATAACTTCTTCAGAAAATTTGTCCTCTTTCAGTGCAGCAACTGCACTTTCAATTGAAACAGGCTGAACGGCGCCTTCATCTTGTAATTGATATTGACGTCTGCGACGAATACGATGATTTTGTTCGGCAATATTTATAAGGTGAAAATAAATGGAAAAGGCACGAATAACTTGTTGCCTAACTGGTGGTTGAACACTATTAATCTCTTCTTTTAAACTTTCATATAAGTTTTCATCATAATTTTTTCTTAAGTTTTTCGTTTTTTCTCTGATTTCTTCGACTTTGTTAAATAAAGAGATACCACCATGATGAACGAGAATTTCCCCTAGGATATTACCGAGTTTTTTCACATCATTTCGTAAAAGTAAACTACTATCAGTTACATTTATCATATAAGTCATCTCCTAATATTTTCAGTATATATTGAAAAAAGTTGGTTTTACAAAGAGCACCAAGGCGCACAAGGAAACAAGCAACGAATCCTCGGGGCATACATAGTTGGTACGTGAGGATGATGAGGAGAAGCGTAGTTAACTCACAAATCTAAAGGTGACTTGAAGTAAAATGGTGCTGCAGGGTAATTAGTAAAGTAATGCCTACGCTATCGATCAATAATGAAAAAATCATGACCTCTAACGTCCCAAGGTGGACAAAAAACGTCCCATAACTTGAAAGGATACTATTATTCTCTATGATTTTTACTATATTAACATACTAGACTATGAGTAATCAAATTTTTAAGAAAATTCTATCGTAGATAAGTTAGCCGTATTCCTTAGCAAATGATGAAATAATGGATTGTGCATTTTTATAGTACATAAAATTGCAATGCACTCATACATCGTTTTGCAACTAAAATTACATTAGATAATTTCTATTTGACACGGTCCTTTATGAGCATGATGTCAAACCAGGAAGCCAGGAAACTCGCCTTGCCATCCAGGCTATCATGCTAGTTGTACCGTATCAAATAGATGGACTTTTATTACGTATTTCTATTTTGCAATATATAACTACGTTCCGTATTTGACGATAACATGACTAGTTAAAGCATGAACGAAAAAGTAATTGAAACTAAAGGAAATGTGAATTGAACTTTGATGTCTTTTCATACAGAGCCTTCATTCATTTTTTGGACTAAACTAAATGGATTCGATATTTTGACTTTATTCCAACATCAATATCACTTCTTCTGAACTTTCCCTATATATAATAAGGGAGGCGGTTTCACCGTAGTTTACAGGCTTTTCCCTTCTCAGTATTCTTCCTAATTATATGTTCACTTTCCAGTACGATCTGATTGTCTACACGTACTTAGCAGAAAAATCAAAAAAAACGACTCTCAACGTTTTTTAAATCGTTAAGAGTCGCTGGATTATCATTTATGTATGGTACCGGTGGTCGGGGTCGAACCGACACTCCAGAAGGAACACGATTTTGAGTCGTGCGCGTCTGCCAATTCCGCCACACCGGCAAATCACACTGGCAGTATATATTGATAAATTATAATTGGTGCCGAGGGCCGGACTTGAACCGGCACGGTAGTCACCTACCGCAGGATTTTAAGTCCTGTGTGTCTGCCAATTCCACCACCCCGGCATGAGGTATAAAGGACTTTTTATTATGGAGGCGGCACCCGGATTCGAACCGGGGATCAGGGTTTTGCAGACCCATGCCTTACCACTTGGCTATGCCGCCATATGTTATTCTGGAGCGGAAGACGGGATTCGAACCCGCGACCCCCACCTTGGCAAGGTGGTGTTCTACCACTGAACTACTTCCGCATGAAAATGGCAGGGCTAGCAGGATTCGAACCTGCGAATCACGGAATCAAAATCCGATGCCTTACCGCTTGGCTATAGCCCTTTAATTTATCTCGAATGGGGCGGCTGATGGGAATCGAACCCACGAATGCCGGAACCACAATCCGGTGCGTTAACCACTTCGCCACAACCGCCATAATAATCATATACATTAAACAGTATAATCTAAACCCTTGTATTATGTTCAGAAAAATACTGATAAATTTAAAATTATGGTTTTGTAAGTTTCGTTCAGTATTCAAATGGTGGAGGGGGAGAGATTCGAACTCCCGAACCCTGAGGGAGCGGATTTACAGTCCGCCGCGTTTAGCCACTTCGCTACCCCTCCAAATGAGACAATAAATATATTACCGAATCTTTTATAATTCGTCAAGAGAAAATAAAAAATGGTGCTGGCCAGAGGACTTGAACCCCCAACCTACTGATTACAAGTCAGTTGCTCTACCAATTGAGCTAGGCCAGCAAAAAAATGGTGGCTCGGGACGGAATCGAACCGCCGACACACGGATTTTCAGTCCGTTGCTCTACCGACTGAGCTACCGAGCCAAATGGCGGTCCCGACGGGAATCGAACCCGCGATCTCCTGCGTGACAGGCAGGCATGTTAACCGCTACACCACGGGACCACACAAATATGTATTTAAAATTTGGTTGCGGGGGGCGGATTTGAACCACCGACCTTCGGGTTATGAGCCCGACGAGCTACCAGACTGCTCCACCCCGCGTCGTTATGAAAGCTTACGGATAATGTTATGCTCCGTAGCATATTAGACTGTCTCTTCCTCTTCTAGCACCGCTTTGTAGTTTATGCGTCGAGACAACTCGTAGATCATTCGACGATGTTGCGCTCGTTGCTCCACCCCGCGACGATATGAAAGCTTACAGGTGAACACGATTTTGAGTCGTGTGCGCTTGTATAAAATGGTGGAGGATGGCGGGCTCGAACCACCGACCCCTTGCTTGTAAGGCAAGTGCTCTCCCAACTGAGCTAATCCTCCAAATTGGTGACCCATAGGGGATTCGAACCCCTGTTACCGCCGTGAAAGGGCGGTGTCTTAACCACTTGACCAATGGGCCTTATATTTCTGGCGGAGAGAGAGGGATTTGAACCCTCGAGACGGGTTTAAACCGCCTACACGATTTCCAATCGTGCTCCTTCGGCCACTCGGACACCTCTCCGTATGGCTCCACAGGTAGGACTCGAACCTACGACCGATCGGTTAACAGCCGATTGCTCTACCACTGAGCTACTGTGGAATAAAAATTGGCCCAGCAACGTCCTACTCTCACAGGGGGAGAGCCCCCAACTACCATCGGCGCTGGAGAGCTTAACTTCCGTGTTCGGCATGGGAACGGGTGTGACCTCTCCGCTATCGTCACTGGACTTATGAAATTGAGAAGTATTGTACTCTCAAAACTAGATAACATTTGACTGATGACCTTCGGTCTGAAGGTTAATGTAATACTTTGGTTAAGCCCTCGATCGATTAGTATCTCTCAGCTCCACGTGTTGCCACGCTTCCACATGAGACCTATCAACCTCATCTTCTCTGAGGGATCTTACTCACTTGACGTGATGGGAAATCTCATCTTGAGGGGGGCTTCATGCTTAGATGCTTTCAGCACTTATCCCGTCCACACGTAGCTACCCAGCTATGCTCTTGGCAGAACAACTGGTACACCAGCGGTGTGTCCATCCCGGTCCTCTCGTACTAAGGACAGCTCCTCTCAAATTTCCTACGCCCGCGACGGATAGGGACCGAACTGTCTCACGACGTTCTGAACCCAGCTCGCGTACCGCTTTAATGGGCGAACAGCCCAACCCTTGGGACCTACTTCAGCCCCAGGATGCGATGAGCCGACATCGAGGTGCCAAACCTCCCCGTCGATGTGGACTCTTGGGAGAGATTAGCCTGTTATCCCCAGGGTAGCTTTTATCCGTTGAGCGACGGCCCTTCCATACGGTGCCGCCGGATCACTAAGCCCGACTTTCGTCCCTGCTCGACCTGTATGTCTCGCAGTCAAGCTCCCTTATGCCTTTGCACTCTGCGAATGATTTCCAACCATTCTGAGGGAACCTTTGGGCGCCTCCGTTACTTTTTAGGAGGCGACCGCCCCAGTCAAACTGCCCACCTGACACTGTCCCTGAACCGGATCACGGTCCGAGGTTAGAATTCCAGTACAGCCAGGGTAGTATCCCACCGACGCCTCCACCGAAGCTAGCGCTCCGGCTTCCAAGGCTCCTACCTATCCTGTACAAGCTGTACCAAAATCCAATATCAAGCTACAGTAAAGCTCCATGGGGTCTTTCCGTCCTGTCGCGGGTAACCTGCATCTTCACAGGTAATATAATTTCACCGGGTCTCTCGTTGAGACAGTGCCCAAATCGTTGCACCTTTCGTGCGGGTCGGAACTTACCCGACAAGGAATTTCGCTACCTTAGGACCGTTATAGTTACGGCCGCCGTTTACTGGGGCTTCAATTCAGAGCTTCTCCCTAATGGGATAACCCCTCCTCTTAACCTTCCAGCACCGGGCAGGTGTCAGCCCCTATACTTCGCCTTGCGGCTTGGCAGAGACCTGTGTTTTTGATAAACAGTCGTTTGGGCCTATTCACTGCGGCTCTCTCGGGCGTAAACCCTAATAGAGCACCCCTTCTCCCGAAGTTACGGGGTCATTTTGCCGAGTTCCTTAACGAGAGTTCTCCCGCGCGTCTTAGAATTCTCTTCCCGCCTACCTGTGTCGGTTTGCGGTACGGGCACCAGTCACCTCGCTAGAGGCTTTTCTAGGCAGTGTAGGATCAGGAACTTCGCTACTAAAATTTCGCTCGCCATCACAGCTCAGCCTTACGGTAAGCGGATTTACCTACTTACCAGCCTAACTGCTTGGACACGGACATCCAATGCCGTGCTTACCCTACCTTCCTGCGTCCCCCCATTGCTCAAATGGTGACGTGGTGGTACAGGAATTTCAACCTGTTTTCCATCGCCTACGCCTTTCGGCCTCGGCTTAGGTCCCGACTAACCCTGAGCGGACGAGCCTTCCTCAGGAAACCTTAGGCTTTCGACGGAGGGGATTCTCACCCCTCTTTTCGCTACTCATACCGGCATTCTCACTTCCAAGCGCTCCACCCATCCTCTCGGTTGAGCTTCAACGCCCTTGGAACGCTCCCCTACCACTGTCCGTAAGGACAATCCATAGCTTCGGTGATACGTTTAGCCCCGGTACATTTTCGGCGCAGAGTCACTCGACCAGTGAGCTATTACGCACTCTTTCAATGGTGGCTGCTTCTAAGCCAACATCCTGGTTGTCTAAGCAACTCCACATCCTTTTCCACTTAACGTATACTTGGGGACCTTAGCTGATGGTCTGGGCTGTTTCCCTCTTGACTACGGATCTTAGCACTCGCAGTCTGACTCCCGAGGATAAGTATTTGGCATTCGGAGTTTGACTGAATTCGGTAATCCTGTGGGGACCCCTAGTCCAATCAGTGCTCTACCTCCAATACTCTTCCCTCGAGGCTAGCCCTAAAGCTATTTCGGGGAGAACCAGCTATTTCCGAGTTCGATTGGCATTTCACCCCTACCCACACCTCATCCCCTCACTTTTCAACGTGAGTGGGTTCGGGCCTCCATCCAGTGTTACCTGGACTTCACCCTGGACATGGGTAGATCACACGGTTTCGGGTCTACAACCACGTACTCATTCGCCCTATTCAGACTCGCTTTCGCTGCGGCTCCGTCTCTTCAACTTAACCTTGCACGTAATCGTAACTCGCCGGTTCATTCTACAAAAGGCACGCCGTCACCCATTAACGGGCTCCGACTACTTGTAGGCACACGGTTTCAAGATCTCTTTCACTCCCCTCCCGGGGTGCTTTTCACCTTTCCCTCACGGTACTGGTTCACTATCGGTCACTAGGGAGTATTTAGCCTTGGGAGATGGTCCTCCCAGATTCCGACGGGGTTTCACGTGTCCCGCCGTACTCAGGATCCACTCCGGAGGAAACGAAGTTTCGACTACAGGGCTTTTACCTTGTCCCGCGGACCTTTCCAGGTCGCTTCATCTACTCCGTTTCTTTGTAACTCCGTATGGAGTGTCCTACAACCCCAAGAGGCAAGCCTCTTGGTTTGGGCTAGTTCCGTTTCGCTCGCCGCTACTCAGGAAATCGCATTTGCTTTCTCTTCCTCTGGGTACTAAGATGTTTCAGTTCCCCAGGTCTGCCTTCTCATACCCTATGTATTCAGGTATGGATACCACCTCATTACAGGTGGTGGGTTCCCCCATTCGGAAATCTCCGGATCAAAGCTTACTTACAGCTCCCCGGAGCATATCGGTGTTCGTCCCGTCCTTCTTCGGCTCCTAGTGCCAAGGCATTCGCCGTGCGCCCTTTCTAGCTTAACCACTTTGCGGCAGATAACCATCGGATTTCTGCGTCAGCTGCGATCTTCGAGATCCTCACGTACATGTTGTACGCTGTGGCCTCTCATCACTTGCTTCCTTGAACTCCTCGGTTCTCTTTGCAAACCAATATCATAATTGGTTTTACCACGTATGGCGTCATATTAACCTTCTAAGACACTCGGTTGTACTCTGTCGAATCCATTACTGAATTCGTTTCAAACAACCGGTGAAGATCAATCAGTCTTAATCTGTTATCTAGTTTTCAAAGAACAATTTGCTACAGATGATCGTCGCTCTTCTTCGTCAGCTTCGTCTCTCGCTCTTGTCACGTATCCTTTAAACATACGCTCAATCGCTCGAATCCTTGCTTCCTTGAATAGCTTGATCCTCTTTGCAAAGTTATTTATTTGAGAGTATAACCTCTCAAAACTAAACAAAAAGCGCAAACGATCGATAAAGTAATGAGCTAATAGCTCCTTAGAAAGGAGGTGATCCATCCCCACCTTCCGGTAGGGATACCTTGTTACGACTTCACCCCAATCACCTGTCCCACCTTCGGCGGCTGGCTCCAAAAGGTTACCGCACCGACTTCGGGTGTTACAAGCTCTCGTGGTGTGACGGGCGGTGTGTACAAGGCCCGGGAACGTATTCACCGCGGCATGCTGATCCGCGATTACTAGCAATTCCGGCTTCATGCAGGCGAGTTGCAGCCTGCAATCCGAACTGAGAATGGCTTTATGGGATTCGCTCAACCTCGCGGTCTCGCTGCCCTTTGTACCATCCATTGTAGCACGTGTGTAGCCCAGGTCATAAGGGGCATGATGATTTGACGTCATCCCCACCTTCCTCCGGTTTGTCACCGGCAGTCACCTTAGAGTGCCCAACTAAATGCTGGCAACTAAGGTCAAGGGTTGCGCTCGTTGCGGGACTTAACCCAACATCTCACGACACGAGCTGACGACAACCATGCACCACCTGTCACTCTGTCCCCCGAAGGGGAAAGCCCTATCTCTAGGGTTGTCAGAGGATGTCAAGACCTGGTAAGGTTCTTCGCGTTGCTTCGAATTAAACCACATGCTCCACTGCTTGTGCGGGCCCCCGTCAATTCCTTTGAGTTTCAGCCTTGCGGCCGTACTCCCCAGGCGGAGTGCTTAATGTGTTAACTTCGGCACTAAGGGCATCGAAACCCCTAACACCTAGCACTCAACGTTTACGGCGTGGACTACCAGGGTATCTAATCCTGTTTGCTCCCCACGCTTTCGCGCCTCAGCGTCAGTTGTAGGCCAGAAAGTCGCCTTCGCCACTGGTGTTCCTCCACATATCTACGCATTTCACCGCTACACGTGGAATTCCACTTTCCTCTCCTACACTCAAGTCCCCCAGTTTCCAATGACCCTCCACGGTTGAGCCGTGGGCTTTCACATCAGACTTAAGAGACCGCCTGCGCGCGCTTTACGCCCAATAATTCCGGACAACGCTTGCCCCCTACGTATTACCGCGGCTGCTGGCACGTAGTTAGCCGGGGCTTTCTGGTTAGGTACCGTCAAGGTGCCGCCCTATTCGAACGGCACTTGTTCTTCCCTAACAACAGAGCTTTACAATCCGAAGACCGTCATCACTCACGCGGCGTTGCACCGTCAGGCTTTCGCCCATTGCGGATGATTCCCTACTGCTGCCTCCCGTAGGAGTCTGGACCGTGTCTCAGTTCCAGTGTGGCCGATCACCCTCTCAGGTCGGCTACGCATCGTCGCCTTGGTAAGCTCTTACCTCACCAACTAGCTAATGCGCCGCGGGCCCATCTTACAGTGTTAGGATAAATCCCAACTTTTACAATAGAATCATGCGACTCTATTGGTCATCTGGTATTAGCCCCGGTTTCCCGGAGTTATCCCAGTCTGTAAGGCAGGTTGCCCACGTGTTACTCACCCGTCCGCCGCTGACCTCATAAAAGTAAACTTTTAATTGGTCCGCTCGACTTGCATGTATTAGGCACGCCGCCAGCGTTCGTCCTGAGCCAGGATCAAACTCTCCAATAAAGTGAGTTTGATGTCTCTGACATCATTTAAAAATTTCATTGACGGGATATTTTCATATCCCATTTCGCTTGGCTTTTTGTTTAGTTTTCAAAGGTCAAAAACATCCTTGTCGTCCGTTAACGACTTGAATATCATAACATTTCACGGTGTTTTTGTCAACACTCTTTCGAAACATTTTTGACAGGCGCCGTTTGACAGCGACTTTAATATCATATCATTCCGATCAACGTTGTGTCAACATCTTTTTTCGAAATGTTATTTGTTACTGTCTGTCGTTTTTGGCGACAAATAATAATTTAACACCATCCTATATAGAAGTCAATAAAATTTTATACTTTATTTTCGATACTAACCTTCAAGTAGAAAAAAAGAGAAACAGCCCCTTAATTTTATGATCTTCTTTATTGATAAGGAGCCGATCTACTTTTATGTTAGGTATACACTATGTTTTACTTGGAACCTTTCGTTAAACTAAGAATTTTCATTTACTACATAAAAACGGTGGTAAATAGATCTACCTTTAGTTTCTTGTTTTATAACATCAACAAAACCTTTTTCCACTAAATATTCTAATAAGATACTTACATCTAATGAATAGTCATTGCTTTCTAGCTTCCGCTTTAACTCTTCGATTGTCCAAGGACCATCTTTTGTCTTCATTAAATCTATTAAGTGTGCACTGCCAAGCCTTGTTTTTGTCATTAACTCAAATTCGTTTGCTAATAGCAATAATTCAAGGCGCTTCTCGATACTTTCTCCACCTGTTACTAACTCAGAGTATAATTTGTGTATTTCCGGTTCAATTTTCTTCACTTGTTGCCACACTGTCACTTCAGGGTGGAATCCATGTTCAAGAACAGATAACCTAGCCAAATGGTGAAGAGCATGCACAATTTGATTATATGCATCTAAATAGTGACCATTATGAAATAGAGATTTTCCATCAGCAAAACGGCGAATAAGTTTTGAGAACTCTACCCCTATCCTCTTTTGACGATCTTCATGTGGGAATTCGATCATTTGTTGTCTGAAATTTTTAGTAAATTCGTTACGATCAAATACGACCTTCCCATTCATAAGCCAATCAACAACACGACGATTCGAACTATTTAAAAGCCAATCTTTAATTTGTGATGTATTCACTAAGTGCATCGCTACTTTATAATCATCATATACATAGTGCTTGATTTCCCAATCTGGTTTATCCTCAGAAACGACAACTAATAATACAACATCGAAATAATCTGTATTAGCATCTTGTTTATCTCTTTTCTCTACTGAAATAATCCCTAATGTATGTTCATCTGTTGAACGATCTTGGTATAACTGTCTTAATAAGTTGTCCATAAATGGAATGCCTCCTACGTTTTCCACCTTTTAGTTTAAAATTCTTCTTATATATTTTTCCCGATGACGTAAACCTTCTTTTTGATTACAGTCTCCTATTATATATATTTTTCTTCTTCTTTCTTACATTTCTTCATTAATAATGACCTTAGCAATAGTAACATAAGTTTCTTATTTTTCACTATATTGGACATTCATAAATAAAACAGGTAAATCCAAGGTAGCTAGATTTATTTTAAATTCATAACTGTTCCTTGTCCTACGTTAATTTCGACACAATATGCAAAATCCCTTCTTTCACTTTTCTAGAATTCTCAATATAGAAGTTTCCTACGAAGTTATGCTATACTTTCAATTTAGGAGGTTATGTCGATGGGTGTAAAATATTCAAATAAAATAAATAAGATCCGTACATTTGCACTTGTGTTAGTTTTTGCTGGAATTGTCATTATGTATCTTGGTCTTCTTTTCTTACAATCTAGTCAACTTATCATGACATTGTTTATGCTTTTAGGATTTCTAGCAATTATCGCAAGTACAGTTGTTTACTTTTGGATCGGGATGCTCTCCTCTAAAACCGTCCAAGTTCAATGTCCTAGCTGTGAAAAATACACGAAAATGCTCGGTCGAGTCGATGCGTGTATGTATTGCAACGAACCGTTGACACTTGACAAGTCTCTTGAAGGTAAAGAGTTTGATGAAAATTATAACCAAAAGAAAAATTAAGCATATGAGCTATTGCTCATATGCTTTTTTTATTCACAGAGGCATCTTGGCGATTGTCGAGCCGATCGTAGATAGGACAATCGAAGTTTGTTTATTATTGTTAATAGCAAAAAAAGAAAGTGGATTTTTCGAAAAATCCACTTTCTATTAATGTTGTTGATGTTTATGGCATTCAGGGCATAATCCGTAAATTTCCATGCGGTGACTTTTCACTTTAAATCCTGTTACGTGTTCAGCTAAAGTTTCTACTTCATCTAATCCTGGATAGTGAAAATCTACAATTTTGCCGCAATCTTCGCAGATGACGTGGTAATGATCCGTTGTATTACTGTCAAATCTGCTGGAAGAGTCGCCATATGTTAATTCTCTAACCAGCCCGACTTCTTTAAACACACGCAAGTTGTTATAAACTGTCGCCACACTCATGTTTGGAAATTTACCTTCTAATGCTTTGTAGATCTCGTCAGCGGTCGGATGAGATTTTGCATTAAATAAATATTCTAAAATGGCATGGCGCTGAGGTGTCATACGAACTTTCGTGCTCTTTAAAGATTGCAGAGCCTCTTGAAGTCGTTGGTTCTCCATTTGCCTCACCTCTTCCAAAAAGACATTATTACTTTATAATATTTACAATTAGTATACATAATGATAATAATATTTGTCAATGTAATCGACTTGTTGCTACATATATTATAGTTCTTAATTTAATATGTGTGTATTTAAGATTTACTTTGATTTAATTGTGCAAGAAAAGGAAGACTTTCTTTTGCATGGATTAAAAACGACGTATAACGACTATCCACATCTTTAGGCTTTCCTTTTTTCTTTTCAACTTGCAAACAAATTTCTTGCATATCTTTCTTAAGGGCTTCAATATCTTCATCTTTGATCCCAAACAAGAAGGTCGAATTTCCCTTTTTCAAAAAGCCACCGCTACTTGCTAATTCCGTCATACGGTAACCTTTTTCCTTTAGATCGCCTTCCATTTCGTTTGCATACCGATTATGCACAACACAAATCATTAATTTCATGACGTTCCTCCTCTATTCGTTTTACCTATTTAATAACCTCGCTCAGGATCTATCACATTTTTGAATTGGTTTCCTCTGGCAAGAAACTCATTTAAATTTTTTTCAAATATATTTAATGCCCTAGGCTGATATTCTGGAGAAATACCTGATAAGTGCGGGGTTACTGTCACTTGCTCCATCGTCCAATATGGATGTTCTTTTGGTAAAGGTTCTTCATGAAATACATCTAATACGGCGTGTGCAATTTCACCATCATTTAAAGCGTCAATTAAATCTCCGTCTTTTATCACATTACCTCTACCTATATTAATAAGTATTGCATGATTCTTCATTTGTTTAAACTCGTTATAAGTTAAAAGGTCATTTGTTTCTTCCGTTTTCGGTAGAATCGACACGACAAAGTCACTTTCTTTTAATATAGAAGGAAGTTGGTCAAATGAATATATATCATCAAAGTGTCCAACAGGTTTCCCACTTCTGTTCAAACCCACCGTTCTCATTTGGAAAGCTTTTGAAAGCCTGGCTATCTCTTGTCCAATTGCTCCAGCTCCGAGTATACCAATTGTTTTACCGTAAAGTTCACTCATAGTTATTTTACGCTCCCAATGCTTCTTTTGTTCATTTGAAATCAGCGTTTTTGCTTGCCTTATTACTTGAAGCATCATGTGAATGGTATACTCAGCCATTGGGACGCCGTGGATACCACGAGCATTCGTTACAAGAATATTCTTTCTTTTTATAACATCAAAGGGCACTTTATCTACACCTGCAGAAATGACCATGATCCACTTTAACTGTTTTGCTTTTTCAACTAAATCAGTAGTCAAGTCTTCCCCATATGTAATAAGGATGTTCGCTTCCGGTAAGTCACCTTCTGCTTCTTTCATACTCTCTCTAAAAATGAATGTAATATCAGGATACTTTGTTACTAGCTGTTCTCTTAAATCACGACGAATTTTTGCCGAAGTTAAAACGATCAACCTACACCCCTCCATTATCCCTGCAAGTTCACAAAATTGTCACAGACCTGGTCCCCGACAATTTGGTGAGATTATTTTTTATCATACCATATGAGTACTTTACGTACATGAAGTGGGTGATTCTTTTTAGATTTTTATATAGATGCGTCCTGATAACAACATCGTGAAATTGATATGTTACTCGAAAAATAAAAAATAGGCGAGATTGTATCTCGCCTAAAAGTGAGAGTGCTCTATTCATAAAAGAGGGATTAACTGTCACCAGTCTCTTTATTTATATGCATTTGCCTTTTTTCCGCTTGGACATCTGTCCCATTTATTACATGTTTACCTATTTAATTCGTCCAATCGCATTTTCTTATTTAAGATTCTCTGGATTTAATCCTTCTAATTCTGGCAGAACAAACCGTCCGTCTTGACGAATTAGTACATCATCGAAATAAATCTCACCACCGCCGAACTCTTCTCTTTGAATTAATACCATATCCCAATGAACCGATGACTTATTGCCGTTGTCTGCATCCCCATATGCCTCACCTGGAGTAAAATGCAAACTACCTGCAATTTTTTCATCAAATAAAATATCCCCCATCGGTTCAGTAATAAACGGGTTCACCCCTATTGCAAACTCACCAACATAGCGCGCACCCTCATCTGTATTAAAAATATCATTAATTTGTTCTTCTTTATCTGCAGTAGCTTTTACAATTTTTCCATTTTCAAATGTTAAAGAGACATTATTGAACGTAACTCCGCGATACGGACAGGGTGTGTTATATGTGATCGTTCCATTGACGCTTTCTTTAACAGGTGCAGTATATATCTCCCCGTCAGGAATGTTCGCCTCCCCGGCACAAGGTACTGTAGGAATGCCTTTTATCGAAAACGTTAAATCTGTTCCTGATCCTTTAATTTGTACACGGTCTGTCTTGTCCATTAATTCTTTTAATGGTTCAAAAGCACGTTCCATTTTTTCATAGTCAGCTGTACATACATTAAATAGGAAGTCTGTGAATTTCTTCGTTGACATTCCCGCTTTTTGTGCTAAACCAGGGGTTGGATAATTTAAAAGTACCCATCTTCGTTGGTTTATGTAGAATTCATTAACCGGCTTAAAAATCTCTCCGCGCATTTTAAAAATCTCAGGCGGTACTTCTGCAAGTTCAGCATCATTTTCTTCAGCGATGATCGCGATAACGCAATCAATATCTTTATATTGCTGCATCGCCCACTTTGCTTGAAGTTCTGTTTGTTCTGACTTTGCTCCCATTAATAAATGTTGGTTTATTTCATCATCCAATAATTGTGTGAAGGCGAAAGCATTTCTTTCATAAATTTGATCAATCAATTCGACAATCAAATCTTTTGTTACGGAATGCCCTTTGATTAAAACCTTGTCTCCGTCTTTTACTTTTAAGGAATGGTCTAATAAAGTCGTTGCTAATTTCTTTATACGTGAGTCTGACATATCATTTGCTCCTTTTTAAGTATTAGTGGTTTAACTGTATATCGAAATGGAAGAATTCCGAGAAGATTCGATCCTCATCTTTTTCACGCCAGTTTACTATGACGTTCCCTGGCAACATGTTTCTTTCTGCTTCTAAACAGAAATCGCATTCTTCTGTATAAGTAAATGAACGTGTTCCACCCTCAACATCTAAATCTTGAAAGAAAAATCCACCGTACTGAGTATCGACAAAAAACTCAATCGCTTCAATATCAATCTCTTCTCTTATCGATTCTAGTTTTACTCCGACTTCAGGCTTCTCTTCATGAACATTATCAAGAAAGAACGTCATTTCCCAATGATCCATCGCTTCAGTTTGACTCCAATCTGGATCAAGCTCAGCTTCGTACGAATCGTTTAAAAATAACATTGCTCCACCTACAATTAAGGCTATTAAAACAAAGGGCATTAATTGTTTCACATTCGTCACTCCGCTCTCATCTAATCTATGAAAAAAACTTTATGCATACTTGAATCTAATTGTAACAAATTCATGATCAGTGTAGCACACTCCCGAACATTTTTTCTTCTTTTTCCAAATGGAATGCATCACCCGAATCTTTTCATGATACAATTTCCTTAAAAGTTATGAATGGGGGAAAATTAATGCAAACCCTTATATTTATCAGCTTCCTTTTGATCTTTTTTGCGATATGGTTATCACCATTCTTTAAAAAGTATCGACAAGGAAAATTAAGAACATCAACCATAAATACGACATTACTAGTTATATTGTTTACAAACATCGTATTTTTGATCGTTATTGATCTATTTACGGCCTCTCCAGATTCATGGTCTGGAAACGGTAACCCTGCAATTTTGTTTGTTCTTCCGTTCATCTTACTCTTTTCAGTTTTTTGCTACATGCTTTCTACCGAATGGTACAGACGTTCCACCTTATCCTTAAGAATCGTTCTCATTATTACGCTCCCTACCATGATTCTAGCCTCGATTTTTCACACCATACATATTACTTCACTTCTTGATGCTTTAGGAGGAACACCAACTGTAGCTGATTCTAAAATTTATCGATTTGGCTGGTTTAATCAATATACAAACACGCTGTTTTTTAACATTTATACTTATATTTTCACCATTGCATTTACAATCATGATCACAACAGTTACGAAGACAAAGTTTAAGCCAAGGCTATGTTAAAGTTGGTTGCCCTTCCTCTACTTGCAACGCATAGCAGTGAATGCGTCGGGGCAGATCGAAGTTGTTCGAAGAAGTGTTGCTTGTTGTTGATTTTGTGCTCCTGCGTCACTTTGTTTTACTCGTCGTAGTTTGATGTGATTTCGGTGAAGCGAATGCCTTGTGCTCCTGCGTCACTTTGTTTTACTCGTCGCAGTTTGATGGGATTTCGGAGAAGCGAATGCCTTGTGCTCCTGCGTCACTTTGTTTTACTCGTCGTAGTTTGATGGGATTTCGGAGAAGCGAATGCCTTGTGCTCCTGCGTCACTTTGTTTTACTCGTCGCAATTTGATGGGATTTTGGAGAAGCGAATGCCTTGTGCTCCGCTCTCGGTGGACGCCGGTGTCGACCTTTTTACGTTTCAGTTGAATCAGTTGAAAATGTTATGACCTAAAAATCATTCAACAAGTTTCATAACCATGTTAAAATTTTACATAGTATCTTAGAACTTATCCAGGAGGTCAAAGTGAAATATTTATCTTTAATTCTATTAGTTATCGTCACCCTTACAGCCTGTTCGGACACTGAATCCATAAATGAATCTGAATTTGATATTGAAGGGATTGCTTTGAATTTTTATTACCCGCCCGAAGGAATTGGGCATGCCCTTATTTTTGTCGAAGATAACTTATTTGGGTCTTATATGAAGTTTATGTACCAAGGTGAAGTTCCTGAAGATTATTTACTAGAAGCATATCGGTTATGGATCCCACCGGAAACTGACATTTATTCAAAAGACACAGGTGAAAAAATCACAAAAGAAGACGGATTAAGGACTCACTCATTCGAGCAAGCATCTGAAATTTTTATTAACGTAAAGGAAGATTTTGAAAGCGAAACTATGAACCGAGGTGGCTATGTCGTTCACAACCCTATGCTCCTTCCCGTCTATACAGCAAAAGAAATTTACATATCCCCACCAAGTAAGGAGCAATATGTACAGTTTCATTCACCTGTAAATCAAGGTGACTATCGTTTACACGCTTTTTATGAAGATAATTCGCAGGAGATTTGGGATGACTTTATTGAGTTTGAAAACAAATTAAATGAAGAGTTTAACATTTATCATTATGGACGTTTTCAAACACCCGAGACCGAAAAAGGTATTATTGAAATGTTTGAAATTGATGAGTATCCAACTTTCATTTTATTAGGTGCTGAAGGTATTGCTTTAAAAACAAATGACGAAGAAGATGTCTATGACTTTTTAGCCGAACAATCCGAAGGCGAATGAAATGAAAAGGGGTGATTGGATGACCACTTCTAAAGTGTTTATCATGGCATTGCTGTTATCTTTCATTTATAGTTGCAGCCATGGTGAGAAAACTAGTTACGACCTTGAAGGGCGTATCATCGGCTCCCCTAACAACTTCAATATGTTAACTGTTCTCGTCGAAGACAACTTTGGAGGAAGTTATGTTAAAAATGATGTGAACCGTCATCAAATTGAACGGTATATCGCGGAAGCCTACCGCATTCACATTCGTCCGGATACCATGTTTTTCGTGGATGAGAAAGGGGTTACAAACGAACAAGGAATAGCATCGTTAGACTCATTAAACCAAAAAGTATCCGTAAAAGTAGCAGGAGAATTCAAACGTGAAAAAACACCTTTACAACGTTACATTCGTTACGACCAATCATTTAGCCCCATTTATGAAGCTAAAAAAATAAAGGTACACCCCTATCAAGTAGACGACATCGTATATGCCTATTTACCAGTTAACGAAAACGATTACGTCTTACTAAGTTTCTACTCGTATGAAAAGAAAGACTATAATCAGTTGAATAAATTTACGAACCTGCTAAATCAATTCAAGTAAAGGAAGCAGAAGATCGATCGCCAAACTTTTGAATTAGATAAAAAGAATCGAAACCAACAAATATTAGGGGCTTCAGAACATAACACACATATTTTAATGAACGAACGTGGCGTTGTTCAATATTTAGTAAGTGATGATGAAATCATTCAATATTCAAAGGATAATTATATCAAGGTTCAACTAGGCAAAATAAGGAGAACAATGTCATGAAGATTTTACTTTTAATACTTATATTTTTAACCGCATGTTCACAAGAGCAAGAAGAGATTACAGAAGAGTCATATGATATACACGGTAAATATATGGGTGGAGGAAATTCTTCAGGTGTGATTCGAGTCTTTGTTGAAGATAACTACGGTGGTAAAAATATTAAAATGAATAAACCAGAAGAATTAGATGAGTCTTATCATGTGGAAGCTTATTTAATCGAGTTGACTGATGAAACAATTTTTATTGATGGGAGTACAGGAAAAGAAGTTGAAAGCCCTCATTTTTCAAGAGCCAATTTTTCAGTATCAGTCAATGTACTTGAAGCATTTGAACGAGAAGTACAATCCAATTATCCAAACTACATTAATTATCAGTTTGCTCTTCTCCCCCATTATACAGCCGATACGTTGAAGGTCTATCCGATTACACCAGAAGACTATCTTGGTATGTTTTCACCAGTTGAAGAAGGCAAATACGTGATTATTAGCTTTATAGACAGAACAGAAAGTCCAGATAAAATCTATGAGCTCCATCAAAAGTTTTTGGAAATCCAAGAAGACGGCATCGCAGTCGAATATTTTTCATTTAACGAAACTCAACAAGAGTTATTAGAAGTTAATGAAGTGCCATCTTATTTTCTTCTTGATAAAAACGGGCAAATATTACGAACGCCTGAATGGGAAATCATTGAACAACATTTATACGAGCAAAAATACTAAGAGGCTGATTCATAAATGGTGATTGAATCAGCCTTTTAGCATGGAGACTCTCAGCATTTACCAAGCACAATAACACCCTATGATCACTAACAAAATGAACAGTACAAGAATTAATGGAAAAATTGTCGTTGGTTTATAGCATCCAGACATTTGCAGCCCTCCTTTATTTAAAATAAAGTACAATATATACTACGTCACAAAAGAGGCTCGGGCAGGGCTTTTTAATTAGTTCGTTTATAATTGATGAAGTTGTCTATTTATAAGAAAAACGACAGCGCTCAAGCAACGCGCTCGCGGAATTAGCATCGGTGCTAAAGCTTTATAAATTCATAAACTTAAGAAAGAGCCTGCTGTCTAAAAGCAGACTCTTAACTTAATGCTTACCAAGTTGCGCAAGCGCATCCAACAATCACTAAAAGAACGAAAAGTACAAGCACTAATGGGAATCCAGTAAATGGTTGAGTTTTATAGCAATCAGACATCGAAAATCCTCCTTTATTTGTAATAAATTACACTATACCTTATGGAATAAGGGGAAGAATGGCCTGGGCAAAATCATTAGTTTTGTTGTAAATAGTGAAAATGACTACCCATAAAACTCAAAAGAAAGAGTCTGCCTTCACTAGGCAGACTCACCTTCTCATTCTTACCAAGTCGCACAAGCGCAACCAACAATCACTAAAAGAACGAAAAGTACAAGCACTAATGGAAATCCAGTAAATGGCTGTGTTCTGTAGCAATCAGACATCAAAAATCCTCCTTTATTTATAATAAATTACACTACACCTTATGAGAGAAAGCGACCTATAGACAGGGCAATATAATCAATTTTGTTGTAAATAGTGATAATGTCTCACCTTCACTTTTTAGAAGTCACAGAAACATCCAATGATCACTAACAAGATAAACAATACTAATACTAATGGGAAAATCGATACTGGCTGTGCATGCTTATGACACATTATTTTTCCCCTCCTTTACTCTAAATAACTTACAATTTATCTTATGAAAACAATAAGGGGGGGACAGGGCAAAACCATTAGTCCTGTTATAAATGGTGAAAGTGTCTATCATTGGAAAAAGAAAGAGTCTGCCTTTATAGACAGACCCTCACCTTTTATTTTTCTTTAGAAGTCACAGAAACATCCAATGATCACTAACAAGATAAACAATACTAATACTAGTGGGAAAATTGTAGTAGGTCTGTAAGACATAAGAATCCCCTCCTTTACCATAGATTCAATATAAACTATGGTAAAAAGAAGGGGATGGACAGGGCTATCAACTCTATTCTTTGAAAAATAGCCTGTAGACCAAACCTAAATATGATGGAACTCCTAAAAGCAACAGACCGCCTAACCGATTACTTCGTTTCTTCTCTTAAATATTGTAACGCTTCTTCTACATGACCTTTCACACGAACTTTACGCCATTCTTTCATTAACTTTCCTTCTTTATCAATAATAAATGTTGAACGCTCAATACCCATATATTCTTTCCCAAAATTCTTCTTTAACTTCCAAACTCCAAATTCTTCAGCAACTTTATGGTCTTCATCTGCAAGCAGTTCAAATGGTAAGTCATGCTTGTCAATAAACTTCTCATGACGATTAACTGGATCTGGACTCACTCCTAAAATTACAGCATCTACATCTTTAAAGCTTTCATGATTATCACGGAAGTCGCATGCTTGGGTTGTACAACCTGGTGTCATGTCTTTTGGATAAAAATATAGTACTACATACTTGCCACGATAATCTGATAAGTTTACTTCCTTGCCGCCATTTGCTTCCAATGTGAAATCAGGTACTTGTTGTCCTACTTCTACTGTCATGATTATTTCCTCCTTGAAGCTTTTCTTAAAATTCTTTTGTATCCTTTATTAAGGATAACCAATCTAAGAAAAAGCTACAAACGTTCTGCTTTTTTATCATGATGAATGACTGTTGTAACGACAAAGGCCGCCGGGAGCAAATAACCAATTAACGCCTGTACCATCGCAATCCACCTTCCGATCCCTTGTGGAATAATATCTCCGTATCCAACGGTCATGAGTGTTACTGCACTAAAATATAATACGTCTTCTACAAGGTGAAGGAACGTGTCATGTTCAAGTTCATTCCCTTCAATTAAGACATCAATCCCCATTAATTCAAGTCCTAAATAAATCACACCGAACCCTGCCATGACTGTAATATAGACGGCTATGAGTACGAGGAAATTTCGAAATGAAATCCTACTTCCATGAAGCGGCTGATTTTTCAACAATAGACGAAAGCTCATTAAAATCGCAACAATCGCAGAACCAATAATGATTAAAAAAAAGAGGTCCCTCATTCGCATCACCTCCATTTACCATATGAGTAAATAAAGACTTTTAGGACAAGGGACCATAAATCTTTTTATTTAATTGTTAATTTCCCGCTCCGCGGTAACGTTTCACACCTTCATTCCATAATACAACCGCAATCGTAATAAAAACTAGTCCCATAACCGGCGTTAAAAACGCATAACCATACCATTCTGTGCGCCCTAAGAAAAACGCCGATGGATATACACCGACAAATGCAAACGGTAGTATCCATGTTAGTACGTAACGAATTACTTGGTTATAAATATCGACAGGATAACGACCGTAGTTTCCGATGTTATACATCATCGGCATAATATCTGTTTTACTATCAGACCAAAAACTAATACTCGCTAAAATGATAAAAATCCCTGCATAAATGAGTGAACCACCAATCACCATTAAGAAAAATGCAAACGGATCATACCAACTTAACGCAAGCCCTAACTGTGATCCAGCATAGAACATAATAACAATCCCTGTGATCACACCGAACATCGATTCAAGTTCCATTCGTTCAATAATGATTTGAAACAAACTATGAATCGGCCTTGTTAATACTCGGTCCATTTCACCTTTTACAATGTAACGATCATTGAAATCCCAAATATTAAAAAACGAAGAGAAAATCGCATACGGCACTAAGAAAAAACCATAAATAAAAATAATTTCTTCCCTACTCCAACCGCTAAGTAAAGTCGTATGGCCAAAAACGACAAGAATAAATATCAGGTTCACTGCTTGGAAAAGTAGATCTGAAAAAAGTTCAACAACTAAATCTGCTCGATAACTCATTCTCGTTTTCATATATTGAGAGGCGTATTGAAAAAATATAGAGACATAAAACATCGATCTACCCTCCTTGCACGATTAACTGACGTCTTGCGATGATCCACATCACTTGGATCGGAATAAATAAAAACAGTGACCAAAACAATTGGATACCGAGTGCAGAATAAATTTCAGTACCTGTAAATCCTTCTGTAAAAATCATCGACGGAATATAACTAATCGCTTGAAACGGCAAAAAGCTCATAATGTCTTGCGCCCATAACGGGTAAAACGAGATCGGAAGCAACAGTCCGGAAAACAAGTCAATCACCACTCGCTTTGCTCGAATTAATCCGGTATTGTACATTAAGAAAAACGTCAAGATTCCTGTAATTAAATTAATTTGCGTATTGACGATAAAACTAAAAATAATTGATACAAAGAATAATAGCCAAATACTTATTGAATTCGAAAAATCAATGGGGAATACAAGCCATATTAGAGCCATTCCCGGAACTGAGAAAAAGAGTAACCGGAACAGCCCTTCTCCGAGCCCTTGCATTGTCTTCATCCCTAAATAGTTATAAGGACGAATCATTTCAACGGCAACTTTTCCTTCTTGAATCTCTTGAGCAATCTCACGATCAATATTGTTAAAGTAAAATGCACGCGCCATCCACGCAATCGCCACGTACGTCGTCATTTGCGTGACACTTAAACCTTGAATCGATTCTTGAGATCCATAGATCGCCTGCCATAAAAAATAATAGGCACCGATATTGATAGAATAGATTAAAATGCCACTATAATAATTCGTTCGGTAGGCAAGCATCATTAAGAAACGAATCCGTATCATCTCGAGATACATACTTACATTAACCATGGACAACGCCTTCTTCGTAAATGTTTCGGATGATCTCTTCGGTCGACACTTGGTTTAATTTCACATCAGCAATTGGATGGACCGCCATCACTTCACTCATCACTTTTGAAACAGCATCATCGTCCCCTTCGACCGTTGCGATCCATTGATTGGCTCTCTCACCTTTACGCCACTTGACGTCATAGGTTTGCGTTAACACTTGTAATGACGTGAGTGATGCTTCCTCGTGAAATTCAAAATGTACTTGCTTTCCTTCAACCCAATTTTTTTGCAATTGTTCTAGTCTACCATCATAGATGATGTTTCCGTCATCTAATAGAACAACTCGGTCACATAGTGCTTCAATATCAGCTAAGTCATGTGTTGTAAGCAAAATTGTTGTTTTATATTTTCGGTTAATTTCCTTTAAGAAAGCACGGATCTTCATTTTTACAAGAACATCTAAACCAATCGTTGGCTCATCTAAAAATAAAAGTGGCGGGTTATGGATAAGCGCCGCTGCCAATTCACAACGCATACGTTGACCTAAAGAAAGCTTGCGAACTGGCTTATCTAATAAAGGTTCAATTTCTAACGTCTCAATAACTTCTTTCATATGAGATTCATAATCCTCATCTGAAACTTTATACACTTTTTTTAGTAGCTTAAAAGATTCTTGAACGGCAATATCCCACCAAAGCTGTGACCGTTGACCAAAAACGACACCGATCGTTTGCACAAACTTTTCTCTTTCTTTATGTGGGTTCATCCCATTTACACGAACCTCACCAGCTGTTGGGGTTAAAATTCCGGTCAACATTTTAATGGTTGTTGATTTCCCCGCTCCATTTTCTCCAATGTAACCGACCATCTCTCCTTGTTTTATATTTAAAGAGATGTCGTTGACTGCACGTAAAATTTTATAATTTCTCGTAAACAAATCGCGAAAAGCTCCTGCTAACCCTTGCCGACTTGAATACGACTTAAATTCTTTTCTAAGGTTATGAACTTCAATGACATTCATATTATATCCTCCTCTCACCACAACTTTATAAGTTTAACGAAAGGGGCGTCGAGATTCAAGGAAGAGTGTTTATAGTACGAAGGGATATATTGGATTTTGTTCATCACTTTTATGGTTTGTTCATCACTTTTATGGTTTGTTCACCACTTTTGAGTTTTGTTCATTACTTTTGAGTTTTGTTCACCACTTTTGAGGTTTGTTCATCACTTTTGAGTTTTGTTCATCACTTTTGAGTTTTGTTCATCACTTTTGAGTTTTGTTCATCACTTTTGAGTTTTGTTCATCACTTTTGAGTTTTGTTCATCACTTTTGAGTTTTGTTCATCACTTTTGAGGTTTGTTCACCACTTTTACGGTTTGTTCACCACTTTTATGGTTTGTTCACCACTTTTATGGTTTGTTCACCACTTTTGAGGTTTGTTCACCACTTTTACGGTTTGTTCACCACTTTTGAATTGCACATAAAATAATGTGGATCGCACTCGAAAAAGTTTGACCTCCTCCGAGACGGAGGTATAGCACCTTTTACCGGAACCACTGAAAAAATCAGTATGTCCGTTCAAAAATTCAATCCTTTCACACCAGAGCACAAACACTACATCCCCTATCCTTCACTTCATTCGAATTCACGGTGTCTTACTTGTAGCATTTCAGATTTACTTGCTAGTTTCATCACTTACTTGCGACTTACTCTTTTTACTTGCGAGTTTCACCACTTACTTGCGACTTACTCTTTTTACTTGCGACTTTCACCATTTAGAGCATAGTTATAGTTATCAATCGCATTCATGTTACAATAGAGCGTGAAAAACTGAACAGTTTAGTTTGTACATAAGGAGGACCATCATATGAAGTACGATCAGTCAAAACAATTATATACAGAAGCACAAGAAGTGATCTTAGGGGGAGTAAACAGTCCTTCTCGCTCATTTAAAGGCGTTGGTGGCGGTCACCCGATTTTCATGAAAAAGGCAAAAGGAGCATACTTTTGGGATGTAGATGACAACAAATATTTAGATTATTTAGCTGCATATGGACCTATTGTTACAGGACATGCTCATCCCCACATTACGAAGGCGATTCAAGCAGCTGCAGAGGATGGTGTTTTATACGGAACACCAACTATTTATGAAAACAAATTTGCAAAAATGCTTCAAGAAGCGATTCCTTCTATGGAAAAGGTACGCTTCGTCAATTCAGGTACTGAAGCAGTGATGACAACGATTCGCGTTGCTCGTGCTTATACAAGAAGAGATAAAATTATCAAATTTGCAGGATGTTATCACGGACATTCTGATCTCGTCCTTGTTGCAGCTGGGTCTGGCCCGTCTACACTAGGTAACCCAGACTCGGCTGGTGTTACAAAAAGTATTGCTAAAGAAGTGATTACGGTTCCGTTTAACGATATCGACAGCTTTAAAGAAGCCCTTCAACATTGGGGAGATGAAATTGCAGGTGTTCTCGTTGAACCGATCGTCGGAAACTTCGGGATTGTTGAGCCAGAACCTGGCTTTTTAGAACAAGTCAACGACCTTGCCCACGAAGCTGGTGCCCTCGTCATTTACGATGAAGTCATTACCGCATTCCGTTTCATGTATGGTGGGGCACAAAACTTGTTAAACGTTGAACCAGACATGACAGCTCTCGGAAAAATCATCGGTGGTGGCCTACCGATTGGAGCATACGGCGGAAAGCAAGAAATCATGGAACAAGTTGCACCTTTGGGACCTGCCTATCAAGCAGGAACGATGGCAGGAAATCCAGCTTCGATTCGTGCAGGAATCGCTTGTCTTGAGGTTTTAAAAGAAGACGGTGTTTACGACAAATTAGATGGACTAGGGGCAACCCTAGAAGAAGGTATTGTTGCATCAGCTAAAAAGCACCAAATACCAGTAACTGTGAATCGATTAAAAGGAGCACTAACTGTTTATTTCGAAGTTGACCACGTAAGCAATTATGAACACGCAGAAAACAGCAACGGAGAAATGTTTGCTTACTTTTTCAAACAAATGCTTGATCGAGGAATTAACCTAGCCCCTTCAAAGTATGAAGCTTGGTTCTTAACAACAGAGCATACGAAAGATGATATTAATGAAACGATTCAAGCAGTTGACGATGTCTTCTCTAACTGGAACCTCGCATAAATATACACCTTTAAACAAGAGTGAAAATAAACTTTCACTCTTGTTTTTTTATAAAAAATACTGAAAACGCTTACAGATTGATGTCCGTAATGATGAAGCTACATTACTAACCTATGAAAAACTGTATGTTTCAACCGTGAAAATGTATAAATAATTGATTTATTCTTGGATAGATGATAAAGTAATCATAATTCTGACAATTCTGTTAAGTTGGAGGTGAATGTCTGCCTAACGTTAAGTAGTGATCTAACGGTACCCATTCTTTAGAGAATTTTTTAGGAGGTGAAGGTCAGCTGTGACCGAATTTATGAAAAATAAAAATAAGCTGATTGAAAACTTTCAAGGAGCATTAAAAGAAGAGCATGATAGCTGCGGAATCGTTTCTTTTATTGAAAAAGAAAATATCCCTACAAAAGAAAATATCGACAATACGATTGATGCACTTATTAAAATGAATCACCGTGCCGGATTTATTAACGAGGAAGGTGATGGCGTAGGAATTCACATTGACATTCCAAGGCTTCTTTGGAAAGAAAAGCTTGAACAATATGACCGTGATCCAACACTTGTTAATCACCCATCATTTACTGTCGGACACATTTTTATTGAGCAAGGAACAGATGTAGAAACATACAAAACTAACATGAAACAAAACTTTGCCGAAAAAGGACTTACTCTTATTTTTGAAAGTGATTCCGAAACAAACCGAGAAGCACTAGGGCCAATTGCTAAAAAACACGAGCCTACTTTTTGGCAAGTGGCGTTAGTTGGCGACAAAGACATGTCGATGACATCATTACGCGCACTTCTTTTTGAATTAACGATTGATTTTGAAAAGAATCCTGCCGTACATGTCGCTTCTCTCAGCCACGAACATGCCGTATATAAAGTGATGGGCGGCGGAGACATTTTGCCAAATTATTATAATGACTTAGCAAACAAAAATGTGGCATCCACAACAACATTAGGACATAATCGTTATTCAACGAATACACTTTCGAATTTTTTCCGCGTTCAACCGTTTAGTGTCATCGGTCATAACGGGGAGATCAATACAATTGCAAAGCTTCGTGATGAAGCAAATATGATTGGCGTTCCTCTTGTTGACGGAGGAAGTGACTCTCAAGATTTAAACCGTGTGATCGATACATTTGTTTCAAAACATGAACTATCACTTTTTGAAGCGATGGAAATCTTATTCCCGCCAATCATAAATGAAATCAAGCATTATCCTGAGCAGTTACAAGATTTATTTACGTATATTCGCGAGGCTTGGGGACATTTCGCCCAAGGTCCAGCGGGGATCATTTCACGCTTAGGTAATGAAGCTGTTTTTAGTGTTGATTCACTTGGGTTACGCCCTGTTTGGATGCTTGAAACAGAATCAAGCTACATTTTCTCATCAGAACAAGGAATCTTTACATCAGATCACTATTTATCTGAGCCAAAACCATTCGCTCCAGGTGAAAAAGTAGGTCTGTCTCGAAATGAACAAGGAACAATTGAAGTATATTGGCATGATGAACTTCAAGAAGAAGTTTACGAGCGTATGTCTTCAAAACTACCAATTGACGGAGCAAATAAACGATTAAATACAGAGATTACTAGTCCAGCTGACACAATTCAGTTTCAGCTAAATGTCCCACCTTCTGTTTATGCAGCAAATGGTTGGGATCGTGAACATATTCAGTTAATTGAACAGATGGCAGACAAAGGAGCTGAACCGATCCGTTCATTAGGTCACGATGCTCCGCTCGCCGCGATGCACCCAGGTAGACAAAACATTTCTGACTTTATTAAAGAGAGTGTTGCGGTTGTCACAAACCCTGCCATTGATAGAGACCGAGAAATGGAGCATTTCTCAACACGCGTTGTTATTGGGAAACGCCCTGCCTTATTTGGAAAGGAACCTTTGAGTACCATTTTACAACTCGACTCACCGGTCGTTGCAGAAGCAATGTCTGGAAAAACCTTAGAGGAAAAATACGGCCAACTTTCTTACGAAGGATTACTTAAACGCTACCGACAAACGAATGAAGTTCATACCCTCTCAATGGTCAGGCTCGAACATGAAGATGTTAAAACATCGTTACAAAGACTTGTTAACGAAGCTTCAGAGGCGTTAGAAAATGGTAAAACTTTACTTGTTCTTGATGATGATGGTACACATGAGGAGGATCATTATTGGCTTGACCCCCATTTAGCTGTATCAACGTTAGATCAAGAGCTTACAAAGAAAGAGAAACGTCGTTTAGGGTCAATTGTACTTCGTTCTGGGAGTATTCGATCTTTACACGATATTGCCGTTGCATTTGGACTTGGTGCTGACATCATCCATCCATACATTATGTTCGCAACGGTTGTTGATGAAGATACGAAGCCTGCAACAAAGTTGTATAGCGCATTAAATAAAGGCTTAGAAAAAATTATCTCAACAATCGGTATCCATGAACTTCGTGGATATGGAAGACTCTTTTCTTCCATCGGATTAAACGAAGAAATTGCTGATCGTTTAAATATTGTAAACTTCTTAGCTAGCAAAGACTTAGGCTATAACTTTGAAAAAATGAAAGAAGAAAGCTTAAAACGTAAAGAAGACTTTGAAAATGATAAAGTGCGCCCTGGAAAGACCTTTCATATTTTCCCACGACTATGGAAGTCTCTTGGTGACCTCGCTTCTGGAAAAGCAGGATACGATGCTTATCGGGAGAAATTAGATGAACAAGAAGCGAAAAACCCAATTAACATTCGCCACTTAACATCGTTTAAACAAGTGGATTCGAAAGTTATTAAAGAAGACGTCAATGTCGGGGTAAAAAATCATGATTTACCATTTATGATTAGTTCAATGTCGTTTGGCTCACAAAACGAAGTGGCCTTCCGTGCATATGCCGAAGCTGCTGATCAGCTGAATATGATCAGCTTTAACGGAGAAGGCGGCGAAATTAAAGATATGCTTGGAAAATATCCGAATACACGAGGCCAACAAATTGCATCAGGACGATTTGGTGTAAACGTTGAACTGTTAAACTCATCAAACTTATTAGAAATAAAAATTGGTCAAGGCGCTAAACCTGGTGAAGGTGGTCACTTACCTGGATCTAAGGTAACAGAAAAAGTTGCTGCTGCACGTAACGCGACTACTGGCTCTGACTTAATTTCACCTTCAAACAACCATGACATTTATTCGATTGAAGACCTTGCCCAAATGATTACCGAAATTAAAACAGCGAACGACCAAGCGAAAGTTGCTGTAAAGGTACCGATCGTACCAAACATCGGAACGATTGCCGTCGGTATCGCAAAAGCTGGAGCAGATTATATTACATTAAGTGGCTTTGACGGCGGTACAGGTGCAGCACGTGTTCACGCTTTACAACACGTCGGCCTCCCTGCCGAAATTGGCGTAAAGGCAGCACACTTTGCCCTTTTAGAAGCTGGATTACGTCATAAAGTTGAAATTTGGGCTGACGGTGGTGTCAAAAGTGCAGCTGATGCTATAAAACTCATGCTCTTAGGTGCAAACCGAATTGGTTTTGGAACATTATCGATGATTGCTGTTGGGTGTACAGCTTGCCGTGGTTGTCACTTAGACACTTGTCACGTCGGAATCGCCACACAAATTGAATCCGAAGCTCAAGCGAAAGAACACGGGCTCCGACGTTTTGTACCTCGTGAATACGATCTAGCCGTCCAAGGCCTGAAAAACTTATTCAGCGCTTTTGGTGAAGAATTACAAGCACTAACAGCAGCACTTGGTTTTAAAAACACGCAAGAGCTTGTTGGGCGCTCGGATCTATTAGAGCAAGTACATGGTCATGACCAAATGGACTTAACAGATTTGCTTGCGACATTACCAGAACAAGATGTAGCGACATTCGAACCTCTACATGTCGTTGAAGAAGAATCACAACTAGCCGTTGCAGTCGGCGCTGAATATTTAGATGGCAATGTTGAAGAATTAACAACGTCTCGCTCATATGAGGCTGTCACTGCAGAACAACGCGTATTAGGTAGCCGCGTCTCTTGCCACCGCGTTCGCGGAAAACTGGATGGCTCCTATCGTGAGTTACCTAAGGTCGATCTAAACTTTACGAAAGGTTCCGTCCTAGGAAACGGTTTAGGTGCCTATAACAGTGATGGTGTCAATATTCGCATTGACGGAGGCGCACAAGACGGTGTCGGAAAAACATCGTTCGGAGGCAGCTTCAAAATTTTCAAATCGATCGGAGGTCGTGGGGAATTTGTCAACGGTTCTGTCGGAAAAGGGGCAGCCTATGGAGCTCAACAAGGGTTGTTCATTATTCAAGGAAACGCAGATTCTCGCGCAGGAATCCGCTTATCTGGAGCTGACATGATTTTCGGTGGTCGCTTGAAAAAGCCTTTAAAACCTGGACGTAAATACGGTATGGGCATTCACGCTAATTTAAAAGGCTTTGCCTTTGAATATATGACGAATGGGCGCGGCCTCGTTCTCGGCGACCCAGGTCCATGGATTTGTGCTGGTATGACTGGTGGTGTCGTTTACTTAAGACACGACCCTGAAATGGGCTTAGATGAGAAAGCACTAAAAACTCGTATTGCAAAAGGGGCGAAAGTATCATTAGAGCCATTAAACAAAAATGGTATTGATGATGTTACTGAATTATTAACGACATATCATCAAGAACTTCTCGAACAGAAGCAATTCGATGAAGCAGCCATCATTGATGAATTGATGAAAAATCCTAGTGAAAACTTTAAACAAGTCGTTCCAGTTAAACAACAAGCAGACCCAGCTGTTTCAACAGAGTAATAATGTTCGTAGATGTCAGGCTCTTCTTATGAGCCTGACATCTTTTTTGTCATTATAATAAAGTTCTCATATTCGAGAGGTTGTGAATGCACATGAGATGGGATTATCGCACGTGAGGTCATACCTTCGCACGTGAGGTCATACCTTTGCACGCAAGACATACATAGGCTTAGCTAATTTTCAAATACCCAAAGATGACATGCCACTACCGTTATTTTTTCAACAAAAATGGGTATATAGAATAATCTGAATCCATTAAATACTACTTGAAACTTTTTGAAAACAAGTGTATAGTACCTAAAATAACCATCGAATCACTTCAACTATTTCTTATCATTGGAAGAGTTTACACAAATTTTATATCCTAAGAGTAAACACACTCGATATAAAGCTCTTACATCATTAATAAATGAGTAGGAAAATGTGAAACCTTTCATATGATAAGTCGTTTACAAAAAAGGAAATACACGATCTGAAAGGGTAGGATTAAGAAAAACTATGAGGCTTGGAGCCCGTATATTTAAAACAGGTTTAGCTGTGACTTTAGCTTTATATGCAGCAATTTGGCTAGGGTATGATACACCAGCGTTCGCTGGGTTAGGCGCATTTTTTGCCGTACAGCCTTCCGTCCATAAAAGCATTACATTAATTTGGGATCAAGTGCAGGCAAATATCATTAGTGCAGGACTAGCCATCATTTTCGTTTTAGCATTCGGACACGAACCATTTGTTATCGGTGTTGTCGTTTTACTCGTCATCGCCATTCACTTAAAGTTAAATAAAGAAGCCATTATACCATTGGCAGTTGTTACGGCAATTATTATTATGGGTAATCCGACAGATGAATTTATCCCGTTTGCACTAAATCGTTTTCTATTAATTATGATTGGTGTTGTTTCAGCATTTATAGTAAATATGATTTTTCTTCCACCAAAGCATGAAAACCTACTATACCATAAGGTTACGAATATTAACGAGCAAATCATTCAATGGATTCGACTATTAATTCGCCATGATGCTGAGTACCAAACGTTAAAGAAGGATATAGATACGATCCGCGAAAACATGTTAAAGGTAGATAATATTTTTGCACTTTATAAAGATGAACGAAACTTGTTCCGTAAAAATGAATACGCACGAATGAGAAAAGTTGTTCTATTCCGCCAAATGATTCACTGTACAAAAAAAGCCAAGGAAATATTAGGAAGTTTAAGCAAGCATGAAAATGTGTTAAATCAACTTCCAGAAGAAATGGAAGAAGTCTTAATTACTCAGCTTGATTATTTAACGAACTATCATGAACGAATTTTGCTAAAATATGCCGGGAAGGTAAAGCCACATTCAACAGATGAGCTTTATGAAGAGGTTGGTCTCGGGAAAAGACAATTAACAGAAGTTTTCATGCAATATTATGAAACACCTGAAATTGATCGAAATGAATGGATTCACTTCTTCCCTGTGATTGCTCTTATCATTGAGTACAGTGAAGAGTTAGAACACCTAGACCGGTTAATGGATGGCTTTTATACATTCCATCAAGATGAAAACGAAGTCGATATTAGTGAAAAAGAGTTTTAAGAACAAAAGCGCAAGCGCCTTGTACACGAGCGACAAGCGCTGGAGGCCCGGCATGAAGAAAGTCGCTCAAGACTTCAAATGACGGGGCGAAGCGACCTCGAGCGAAGCTACGGCATTGAGTTTGCTTCCTTGCAGCTTTGCGACGAGTAAAACGAAGTGACGCAGGAGTCAAGTAGGCGCGTAGCTGTCTCTTCCTCTACTAGCTTTCCTTCGAAGATTTATCCGTCGAGACAACTCGAAGTACCTCTGAGAAGTAACGCTCGTCGCTGAAGCTAGACGTAACCACTAGCTAGAAATTTATCCACAAGCACATATTTTATAATTTCCTAGACTATTAAGAAAACAGAGGTCGCAAATTGACCTCTGTTTTTTCTCGTTAATTTAATTGTTGAACTTGGAAGAGGCGGTGATACGCGCCTTCTTTTCGCATCAATTCATCGTGTGTACCCATTTCCACTAATTCGCCGTGATCAATGACAAGGATTCGATCTGCATGGGTAATTGTTGATAGACGGTGCGCAACAATGAAAGTCGTTCGGTTTTCCGCTAAGCGGAATAATGACTGTTGAATTAAATGCTCACTTTCTAAGTCTAATGAGCTTGTCGCTTCATCAAAAATAAGAATTTCCGGGCTTTTTAAAAACACTCGTGCTATCGCAATTCTTTGTTTTTGCCCACCCGACAGCTTTACACCACGCTCTCCGATATTTGTATCATACCCTTCTGGCAAGTCCAAAATGAACTCGTGTGCATTGGCCGCTTTGGCTGCTTCGACAACCTCTTCATCTGTTGCATCAGGTCGCCCCATTAAAATATTAAACTTCACGGAGTCGCTAAAAATGACGTTATCTTGTAAAACCATGCCAATTCTGTCGCGAAGTGAACGGACTTCATAATCACGAACGTCCTTTCCATCGATAAGAATTCGCCCATTTGTTACATCATAAAAGCGTGGGATTAAACCCATAATTGTACTTTTCCCTCCGCCACTCATACCAACAATCGCAACTGTTTCGCCACCTTGAACGGTGAAGCTCATATTTTTTAATATCGTTTCATCTTCATCATAACTAAAGCTTACTTGATCAAAGATAACTTCGCCCTTCGGAAAACGGTAAGGAACGGCCCCGTGTTTATCTTCAATATCATATTTTTCATCAACAAGTTCAAAAACACGATCCATCGAAGCGATCGATTGTGTTAGTGTAGTCGAAGAGTTAATGAGTCTACGTAGAGGGTTATAAAGACGGTCCATGTATGCCACGAAAGCGACCATCGTACCGACGGTTAAGTTCGTCTGAATGACAAGTGCACCTGCTGCTCCAATGACTAAAACTGGTGCAAGGTCTGTTATCGTATTTACTACAGCAAAAGTTTTCGCATTCCAACGTGTATGATCAAGGGCTCTGGCTAAGAAGTTATCATTTTGCTTATTGAATTGTTTTTGCTCATGATCCTCTAAAGCAAAGCTTCGAATCACGTTCATCCCTTGCAGTCGTTCATGTAAATGACTTTGAACTTCAGCTAATGCTTGAGAACGCTGCCTTGTTAACATTCGTAATCGACTGTAAAAATATTTAATCGCGAAACCGTAAAATGGAAGGAGAGAAATCGCGATCAATGTCAGCCATATATCCATCGTAAACATAATTATAATTGCTACAACAATCGTGAACATGTCTAACCAAATATTCATCATTCCTGTAATAATGAAGTTTTTCGTCTGTTCTACATCATGAATCACACGTGAAATAATTTCTCCCGATTTACGGTTGGAGTAAAATTTTAAACTTAATTTTTGCAAGTGGGTAAAGAGTTTTTCTCTAATGTCATAAAGTACTTTACTACCGATCCATTGTGCAAAATATTGTCGATAGTATTCAATCGGTGGACGAAACACAATAAATATAAAAAGAACGATGCCCATAAGCCAGTACAACTGCGTTAACTTTTCATCGGATGTTAAATGAGCTGCACCGATGATATCATCAATAACGTATTTTAAAATGAGTGGGATAACAAGTGGAATCCCGAATTTCAGCATTCCGATAATGACTGTCCCGATAATCTCTTTCCAATAAGGCTTTACAAACTGTAAATACCGTTTAATACTATCCAACCGTTGCACCTCCTCCTGCTCTCTCTTAGGATAACCATAATCGTTAAACAACACTTCTTTTTTGTTAAGAGCATGTCGAAATATACGTCCACTTTTGACCAACGTTTCTGTTAAAAGAAAGAAGCGGCCCTATAAGAGCCGCTTATGTTTTTTCACACCCTGCTTATCGATATTGTAAAAAGCGTTCATACCAATATTCAATAAAACCAGGTTCAAAAGGTCCTTTCTGCTGGCTGACCCATGAAACAAGTTCATCAACACTTCGTCGCAAAATAATTTCGACTTCATCTGGATAATTCATTTGTTTTTTATGTAATGCAAATTCATCTTCATCCAACAGCTTGTACGTCATGTCTGGAAATACTTTTATGTCCAAATCATAATCAATATATTTTAATGCTTCGTGATCATAAGTAAATGGCGTGCCTAAGTTGCAGTAATAATGAATCCCATCATTACGGATCATCCCGATACAATTAAACCAATGATCAGCAGTAAAGTAACAGATTGCAGGTTCTCGAGTTCGCCACTGTCTACCGTCTGATTCTTGTACCATAATACGGTCATTGCCACCAATCACCTCATGAGAAGTTCCTTTGAGTATGATTGTCTCTTCCCAAATACGATGAAGTTGTCCGTTATGTTTATAGCTGTGTACTTGTATGTTACTGCCTACTTTGGGAAAACTCACTGCTTTTCTCCTTTCCTCCTAAGTTACAAATGGGCTTAACGACTTAGTATGATTTAGGGACATTACTCATTGCACTATTTTTTCGACTTGCGATGAGTTACCATACGATCGTCTGGATGTAAATATAAATCAAATGGCGGTTTCTCTACTAAGTAATCTTGTAACTTAAAATAACTTAATTTTCGGTAAGGGTCACCATTTATTACAGGTTCTTCTCCTTTTTCAAGCAAATATTGATCACATGCAATTTGACATTGATCAATATGCTTTGGGTAATTAGGATCTTCGAATATTTCAAATGTTTCTTTTGACATGTAAAATGGCTTGTCTGGTTTCCCACCTAAATAGTCACATAGTAGGTCATAGTCAACCTCATGACTATCAAGGACAATGCTCCTTAACGATACTCCTTTTTGAAGGGATTTTGCATAATTGTTTACTGCCTCACGTACATCATCTATCGTGACTGAAACAACTTTTACTTCTTTTTTTCTCTCAGCCTCATTTTTCTTCTTCCTTCTTTTACCGAAAAACATCGAACATCCCTCCAATGTTTGATTGAAAAAAAGCATTAGATCCTATCGAGTTAACACTCCTCACCTTTAATGTTTAAAATACTGCCCCTATATTCGTTATTGTTTTTATAAAGATTCCTTTTCTTCCTCTATCTTCCTTATTATACTATTGATTCACCGATTTTAAAACGATTCAAAACACAAAAGCTAAAAGACTTAACAAAACAAAATTGTCGGGGACCAGGTCCCCGACAATTTTGTGAACTTTTTTTGTTTAAAATAATGGCTATGTAAAAGTTGGTTGTTGATTTTGTGCTCCTGCATCACTTTGTTTTACTCGTCGCAGTTTGATGTGATTTCGGAGAAGCGAATGCCTTGTGCTCCGCTCTCGGTGGACGCTTTCACCTCTAGGCACAAGTGCGACATCCGCTCAAGCTTCGTTCCACTTGCTATCGCGGTGTCTTCTTTGCCGCGGGCACGGCTTCAGCTAACTTAGGAAAGAAATGATCTTTTCTTTCCTAAGTGGATCTTCAGCTCGTGCTTTTCCCGCTGGAGTCGCCACCTTCGCTTCTCACAAAGAAAACAATTGTTAAATAACACTTTTTATCAACACTGAACTTTAACAGCGTCAAAATAATAAAAAGGAGGCTAACCTAAGGTACCTGTTCTATCAAATACACGTCGAAATGACAAGTCAATCGTTGTGTACTAAAGAATGGTTACCTTATTAGGTTAGCCCCTTTTCTGTAGCGTTAATGGCACGCTATATGAGCAGTTTGATTACTGCTGTTGTCCTTTAGAAGAAGCTTGCTGTTTACGCTGAGCAGATTGTTGGTTCTGCTGGCGTACTTGCTGTGCATCAGTTTCGCTCGCGAACTCGTAGTTTTGTCCTTGAGCAGACTGTTGGTTTTGCTGACGTACTTTTTGAGCATTAGTTTGAGAAGCTTGTGGTTGCTGTTGTTGTTGTTTTTTAGCCATGAGTATCACCTCCACAACAATTATGATGTCCGCTAGCCGGCATTTTATCCGAAAAAATTTACCCTTGATCTTATGAAAATTTTACCGTTAATGATAGGGGAAGTTATGAGAAGTCGTGGGAGTTTTTCATTAGTTTTTAGCTTAGAGCATGGGCTTTCGCTTTGTTCATCACTTCTCTGATTTGTTCATCACTTCTCTGATTTGTTCATCAAACTTCTCAATTTCTTCATGAGATCTTATTTATATAATGATTCTTACTTGCGACTTCCTCCAGTTACTTGTGATTTCCCAAATTTACTTGCAAGTTTCTCCATTTACTTGCGACTTCCACTCAATAAAAAAAATAACGAGGATGGTTCAAGAGTGAGCTAATCACTTATGAATCATCCTCGTTCATCAATATTACGTTAATAATGAAATTCCACCGTCAACGATGATCGTCTGGCCACAAATCATTTTTGCATCATCTGATAATAAAAACATAGCAGTATCAGCTAAATCATTCGGTTCGACAATTCTTCCCACTGGCGTTCGGCTTTTCGCATCTTCTAAGAGTTGTTCTCGATTTGGAAAATGTGTTAAGGCGTCTGTGTCAACAGCTCCTCCAGATACTGCATTTACACGAATACCTAATGGGGCCAATTCGACTCCTAAGTACCTAGTGAGTGCTTCAACTGCTGCTTTTGATACACCGACTGTTGTATAGTTTTTTAAATATCGTTGTGCTCCTAGTGAACTTAAGCTAACGATTGCTCCGCCACCTTGTTTTTCCATGCGCTGTGCGGCCATTTGTGAACAAAATAACATTGCTTTACTGTTAATATTCATTGTCCAATCCCAATGACTTTCTTCTAACTCAGTCACCGGGCGTAGGACACCTGATGCCGCATTATTTACTAGTACATCAAGCCTTCCGAAATGTTCATCAATCGTTTCAAACATCTCTTCAATTTTATCGACCTTACCGATATTCGCTTTAACAGTCAAAACTTCTCTGCCTAATTGACGAATTTCTTCTGCCGTCTCTTCTGCTTTTGATTTACTTCGTGCATAGTTAATGACGATGTTATAACCTTTTTTCGCTAAACGTAAAGCAATTTCTTTACCAATTCCGCGACTACTCCCAGTAACGAGAGCTACCTTACCGTTGTTTTCACCTGACATATGTACATCCTCGCTTTCTTGAACTTCCTGAATTTCAAATTTTGTTCATTTTTACTACCGATTATATCGAATATCGTAATGATTCTCTAGATAAACTATAAGTACTGGTGAAGAACCATAGCATCTATTTTAACATGATGCCATATTTAGGGAGGACAAAACATGTATGTAGGAAGGGATATGACTGAACTTTCCATGATGGGGAAAAATGATTGGACAGATAAAGAGCTAGCTTTTTTTCATAAAAATTTACAACAAATCGCCCCATATTTAAATACTGAGGGGGTCACGATTCATAAAGAGATTATAAAGGAAATTATGAACCGTGGAGGATTGCATCACGAAGCTGAATGGACAAGTGGAAGTCGTGTTCATTACGATTAAAAGCCTTGTTTAAGAGGGTATGTCATTCCTTTTAAAGGGAGAAAACCGACTATCACAATAAATTTTTGGAGGTAATTCGTACATGAATTACCTCCTTTATTTTTGAAGGGAGTATTTCAATAATATATAACGTATTATTTAGCACCCTTTTTAAAGAGGAAAAAGTAACACTTAAATTCATCTCGAATACGGAACCAACTATTAGAAGGCTTTTCTTTTTTTTATAAAAGAATTATGAGAAAATACAAAAAAGATAATCAATCTGCTAGTTGAATCAATTTCATAATTAAGTTTTTTGCGCAGTGAAACGAATGATATTATAAATATATCATTAAATGTACGTTTTATCTGGAAGTGAACGTAACAAAAGACGGCGACTCCCGGAGGATAAGCGTAGTCTGAAGATCCACTTAGGCGAAGAGTTGTTGAGCCTAAGTTAGCTGAAGACAAGCCCTCGGGAAAGCGTCCGTCTCAAGTGGAGTTCACACTCATCATTCGGAATTTCGCATCATATTTTGAGTTATGAAATTGATTCAGTTACAAATTAATCTAAAAAAGGGAGTGTGAGAAAATGAAAGCTGTTGTTTATGAAAAATATGGATCACCAGAAGTTCTTCATACAAAAAATATTGAGAAACCTGAACCAAAAGCTGGAGAAGTACTCATCAAAATTGGTGGAAGTGGCCTAAATCCAGTCGATACGTATTTTAGAAAAGGGATCCGTCCTGTCAGTTCATTTCCATTCATTCCTCATTTTGATTTAGGTGGAACAGTTGAAGAAGTTGGAGCAAATGTTACATACGTGAAAAAAGGAGACCGCGTATGGGCTACGAATGTAACTGGGACATGTGCTGAATACGTTACATGTGATGAATCAAAAGTATTCCCATTACCTAAACGTGTAACAGATGTTGAAGGGGCAGCTCTTGCCATGCCATTTATGACAGCACACCTTTCATTACATTATCGCGCAAATGTCCGCCCTGGTGAAACGGTGCTCATTTACGGTGGAGCCGGTGCTGTTGGCCAAGCTGCAATTCAGCTTGCAAAAAAAGCTGGTTTAACGATTATTGCAACAGCGAGTAATGAAGAAAAAGCTTCAATTTGTAAAAAAGCTGGTGCAAATGAGGTCCTTTTATACAAAGAAACAGATATCGTTGAAAAAGTAAATGAGGTAACAGATGACCAAGGTGTCGATTTAATTTTAGAAATGTCCTTAAGTGAAAATATCGAAAAAGATTTAGATATGATCAAACTTGGTGGTAAGATCGTTACAATTGGTTCTCCGAAAGACAATACACCGAAATTACCTTGGAGAAAACTTAATCAAAAACACGCTTCCTTAATGGGCGTTTTATTATTTACTGCACCAACTGAAGTGTTGCGTAGAGCAGGTGAAGAAATAAGCAGGCTGTTTGAACAAAAATCAATCTTTGCTCATGTTGGAGCCACATTCTCATTTGATGAAGCTGAGAAAGCTCACGAAGCGATTGAAAATCAGCAAGTGAATGGAAGTATTGTTTTAACTCCATAAAAATCTAAATAAGCAGGTGGTTTCATAAAACCACCTGCTTTCTTTATGGTGCAAGAAAAATTGCTCCGTAAATTAAGGAACCTAGTATAACAAAAGCTGGATGAACTTTTAACTTCTCTAATAAATAATAACTTACAACAATGAGTAACCCAGTTTGAACCACACCATTATCAATGTACGAAGTCTCAACGAAGCGTAAAGTCATCACACCTAATAAAACAGCAATCGTTGGGCGAACGATACTTGATAATAATTTTACCTTTGGGGAATCTTTAAATTTGTATAAAATACTTAATAGGACAATCATTAATATAAGTGATGGGGCAATCGTTGCAAATAATCCAACAAACGCACCAAGAACTCCACCTTCAACAAAGCCAATATACCCTGCCATTTTTGTTGCAATTGGACCTGGTAGTGCATTTCCTAAAGCCAACACTTCCCCAAACTCTTCTACACTCATCCAGCCATAGCGGTGGACAACTTCATACTCAATTAATGGAATTGTCGCCGGTCCGCCACCATAACCAACGATTCCAGGAATGAAAAACGCTAAAAATATTTCCCAATACGTCATTCTTTCTCACCTTCCTTTACTTTAGAAGGTTGTTTTTGTTTTTTCAAGAAAACAAAAATAATCAGTCCTGCAATAACAATTGCTGGATGTAACCCTGCTAGCTGGATTAACAGTACGGAAAGTAAAATAAGGATCATCACTTTTCCCCAACCAAAATCATCTTTTGATCGTTTTACAAAACTCCATGTTAATACTCCTAACATCACTGCAACGATTGGTAACACGCCATTTGTCATCCCTTGAACCCAGGCATATTCTCTAAAAGAGGCTAATGATACAAGAAGAGCGATCATGAATATAACAGTCGGAACTACCGTTGCAATAATCGCGTTTACCATTCCCCCGATTCCAGCTACTCGATAACCAATATATCCTGCCATTTTTGTTGCAATTGGACCAGGTAACGTGTTTCCGATCGCTAAAACGTCCGAAAATTCATCACTGGTCATCCATTTGTATTTATCTACGACTTCTTTATGAATAAGGGGTATGGAGGCTGGACCGCCCCCATACCCTAATAATCCGACACGTAGAAAAGCCATAAATAATCCTGCATGATTCATTTCGTGCCGCTCCTTTATAATAAAATCATTTTAATATGCTGCAACGGAACCATCTGTTCTGGATTCCGTTCCCCCAGCTAAAACTCCGGTTTCTGGATCTCGCCAAATAATTTGTCCTCTACCGAAGCTTCCTGATTGATGGGTTACTTGGATGTTATGACCTTTTGCAGACAATTGCTGAGCAAGATGATTTGGTACAGTTTGTTCAACTAACACCGTTTTATCTTTCATCCATTGCCATCTTGGTGCATCTAATGCTGCTTGAGGGTTTAATCCGAAATCAATCGTGTTCATGACGACTTGCATATGACCTTGTGGCTGCATGAAGCCTCCCATTACGCCAAATGGTCCAACAGCTTCATTCCCTTTAGTTAAAAACCCAGGAATAATTGTATGATACGTACGTTTACCTGGTGCTAATGCGTTATCATGGGATGGGTCAAGACTAAAGTTATGACCACGGTTTTGAAGAGCGATTCCCGTACCTGGAACAACTAATCCAGAGCCGAAGCCCATATAGTTACTTTGGATAAATGATACCATATTTCCTTCTCTATCAGCAGTCGCTAAATATACCGTACCGCCTTTTGATGGTTCTCCTGCTTCTGGTTGAATCGCTTCTTCACCAATTAAAGCGCGGCGCTCTTTTGCATAAGCATCACTTAATAATGAATCAACTGGAACGCTCATTTCTTTTTCTTCTGTAATATACTTTTCACCATCAGTGAAGGCTAGTTTCATTGCTTCAATTTGCTTATGGAGCGTGTCTTCATCATCACGCGTTGAGAACGTCTCATCTTTTAACATATTCAATGCCATAAGAGCAACGAGCCCTTGGCCGTTTGGAGGGATCTCCCATACATCGTACCCTTTATAATTCACACTGATTGGTTTGACCCACTCAGGCTTATAAGCAGCTAAATCTTCTTTCGTTAAATAGCCACCATATTTTTTTGAATATGCGTCGATTTTTTCCGCTAGTTCACCTTCATAAAATGAACGTGCGTTCGTTTCACCAATAGATTCTAACGTAGAAGCGTGCCCTTCTGAACGCCATACTTCTCCTACTTTAGGAGCAACGCCATTTGGAGCAAATGTATCAAACCAGCTTTCAAACTCTTCGCCTTTTAAAACTTCTTTAAAGGCTTTCGTCGCACGTTCCCAGAAATAAGAGAGTGTTGGGCTTAATGGGTATCCTTCTCGCGCATATTGGACAGCAGGCTTTAACACTTCTGATAATGGTAATTTACCGAATCGTTCAGAAAGTTCCGCCCATGCACCAGGTGCTCCAGGCACAGTAACAGGTGTCCAACCAAATTTCGGGATTTCTTCGACACCTTGTTCTTTTAACTTTTCAATTGAGATTGATTGTGGCGCTTGACCACTTGCATTCAGACCGTGGAGTTCTCCTTTAACCCAAACTAATGCAAAAGCGTCTCCACCAATTCCATTTGACGTCGGTTCGACAACAGTTAAACACGCTGCAGTAGCAATTGCTGCATCGATCGCATTACCACCTTGTTTCAAAATGTCTAAACCTGCTTGAGCTGCTAACGGTTGAGATGTCGCAACCATACCGTTTTTTCCATATGTCACATTTCGTTGTGACGGATATGGATAATGTAAACTATCGTATGTAACCATTTATACTCCCCCTTATGTTTTTTACTATATTAACATACTTCGAGTTTCGAAACGATTATTACCCTAAATAATTTTTAGAATATTTCGCTATTACACATTGTAACACATCACCATCAATAATCAATGATTTGTTAAGGAAATTGACAAATTAAACTTACATTCGTTTGTACCGAACCCCACTTCTTTCCAATCCGAATCTTCGAAAATAAAAAAGCGATTAAGGGGAAATCCCCCCCAATCGCTTTGTGCGCTCGACTTTTTTTTCAAAAACACCAAACATCATCGCTGTAACGAAAGCTCCTATGATGATTTTTTCCGGCTAAAAATTTGATCGAGACTGGCCGCCGTCAACATTTAATGTTGCACCAACAACCCAACTTGCTTTTTCCGAAGCTAGGAATAAAACGACATTTGCAACTTCTTCGACCGTTCCAAAACGCCCCGCTGGAATTTGTTCTTCTACGAATTTATTGATCTTTTCTGGATTTTCATCTAACCTTTTTTGCCAATTACCTGAAGGGTGCAATATCGAACCCGGTGCAACACCATTAACACGGATGCCATCCTTGATCACTTCGTCGGCTAAGGACTTCGTAAAGCTGATCATTGCTGATTTTGCACTATTATAAGTCGGTTTCCCACCTGCTTCACGTCCAAAGATAGAGGAGACATTAATGATCGAACCTGACTTTTCCTTTTTCATAAATGGGACTGCTAACTGACTAAAGTGAACAGCCGATAAAAAATTAAGCTGCAACGCTTCTGCAAACTGATCGAATGATGTCTCCATCGTCTTTCCACCATTGCTGCCGCCAACATTATTGACTAAAATATCAATACTTCCTACTTCAGTTATAAATTGATTGAACACTTCTGTACGGGCTTGTTTGTCCATTAAATCCGCTTGAAATGTTTTTAATCCTGATAGTTCATCTTTCGCTTTTTTTAAATCTTCCTCTCCTCTTGCAATAACCCCAACATTAGCGCCTTCAGCTAAAAATGCTTCAGCAATTGCTTTGCCGATTCCTTTAGATCCACCGGTTATAAGAACATTTTTTCCTTGTAATTGTAAATCCATAAATTTTCCCCTTTCTTTATGTGAACGTTTGCCGAAAACGTATGAACTTAAACTTTTATGTTTTGTTTTATGATTTTTTGATGAGAAACAGGGAAGGGATACCATTCAACTTCTTCTTTTCGAACAAATCTCAATGGAGCATCTGCTTCGTAAAATTGGTCAGGTGCTTTTGAGGCCTGTAAAACAAAAACATCGATTTCCCAAACGATATGAGAGAAAATGTGTTTTACGTGTTGAACAGGTCCTGTCACTTCCCCTTCAATATCTAGTTGGTCGATGAAGGTTTCTAAGTCTGTTATATCCTCCGATTCCGCTTCTATATTAGGAAATTGCCAGAGCTTTGCTAACAACCCTGTATCAGGTCTTCGTTCAATTAATACATGACCATCATCGTCTTCAATGACAACTGCCTTCATGTCCAAAGGTTTCGGTGGTTTCTTTTTTGCCTTGACTGGAAGTAATTCTTGAACACCTTCTTCTCTCGCTTTACAGTGTTTTTGTACAGGGCAAATTAAACAAGCTGGTTTTGTTGGTGTACAAATAAGTGCTCCTAATTCCATTAAACCTTGGTTAAAAAATGATGGGTTCTCTCTCGAAATAATGTCTTCAATGATCTCTTCGAATTTTTTTCTCGTCTTCGCCTTGCTTATATCATCATAAACGGTAAAAATACGAGATAACACCCGCATCACATTCCCATCAACAGCTGGGGCTGGAATCCCGTATGCAATACTTAAAATGGCACCTGCTGTATAAGGTCCAACTCCTTTTAAGCTATGTACACCTTCTTTTGAATTCGGTACAGTACCTCCATATTTTTCGTCTACTTCCTTTACAGCTTGATGAAGGTTTCTCGCTCTTGAATAGTATCCGAGCCCTTCCCATGCTTTAAGCACCGTCTCTTCTTCTGCTTTCGCTAAATCGCTTGCTGTCGGAAATAAGCTCATAAATCGTTGAAAATATGGGATAACAGTATCAACCCGTGTTTGCTGAAGCATAATTTCAGAAACCCACACTTTATATGGATCTTGGTCTTCTCGCCAAGGTAAATCCCTTTGGTTTTCTTCAAACCAGCCGATTAAATCACGCTGAAACCCTTCAGCATGGAAAGTTTCAGTTTCAGTTGCAGGCATTTTCTTTCCCCCTTGCTTTTTTCTAGGTGTAATAACTATATGTTTTTATGGATAAATGCCCAACAATGAAGCTTTTTTAATCCTCCATCAATGCACTCGTCTAGCTTTCCGAAAATAGGGTGGTCTTTATCCTCCCTATCCTTTTTTACCGCGTAGTAGTGATCCATCGTCGGTATTTCAAACATTTCGACATATAAGTTATTTTGATCGACGGCTTCAAACCAATCGACGTCTATTGCATCATAACTTTGGTTTTCTTTTAAAATTTTTGGTATTAAGGCTTCATACTCTTTTTTATACTCATTTTTTATTTTATACTCTAAGAAAACTTTAATGGGTTTTTTCATTTTAATTTCTCCTTTTGAAATGATAGTAAATCGGGTAAGAATAAAGATAGAACTCTTTTCTACTGGATTTATTAATGGCTGTTTCTCGTCTTTTATTTGGCTTTGTTAAAGGCTAGTGTTGATTTTCAAAAAAAATCAACACGGAATTTAAGGAAACGTTACTTCAGCTCGGCAGGCTTGCGGTAACATCATTTATCAAAAAAATACACAAATTCTCCTACCGATTTTTTCATAACATCAATTTCATTTTAACAAGAAAAGCATTTCGATTCATTAAGGAGGCAAGCAGATGGACACAGGAACTCATGTTGTTATGGGAATAGCGATTGGCGGTCTAGCTACATTAGATCCTGTCGTCTCAAGCAGCCCAGCAATGACTCAAGCTGTAATGGTCGGAGCAATTGTTGGGTCACAGGCCCCTGATTTCGATACGATTTTGAAGCTAAAAAACAATGCCACTTATATTCGAAACCACCGAGGAGTCACACACTCGGTTCCTGCCTGGTTTATATGGCCAACTCTTATTACGTTGTTTTTATGGACGTTGATGCCTAATATCAATGTGTTTCATTTATGGCTTTGGACGTTTCTAGCCGTCTTTATTCATGTCTTTGTAGATATCTTTAATGCATACGGCACAAAGGCATTTGCCCCGTTTAAAAAGAAGTGGATCGCGCTAGGTATTATTAATATTTTTGATCCATTTATTTTCATTGCTCATATTATCGCTATTTTGTTTTGGCGTTTTGGTACAGAGCCTGGTGTTACCTTTTTAACTTTGTATGGGATCAATATCATTTATTACGGGTGGAGAATTCGAGCACAACGTAATGTTTATCATGAGTTAAAAAGTCGGCACCCTGATGCAACGCATATTTTCACTTCTCCAACATTTCGCTGGAATTTATGGCATTGTGTTGTTCGTACGCGAGAAAAAATGTATGTTGCAGAATCACGACATCACCAAATTAATTACTTTGAGACATATCCATTCGAACCTATTCCTGATGATCCAATTATTAATGCCGCACGTAAAGACGATAATTTAAGCTCATTTTTATCTTTTTCGCCAGCTTATCGTTGGGAAGTAACAGAAGAACCGCATGGATATTCTGTTAAATTTGTTGACTTGCGTTATCGTAGCAAAGGATATTATCCTTTTATTGCGATTGTACGGTTGGATGAAAATAAGAATATTTTATCCTCTTACACTGGCTGGATCTTCAACACGGAAGCATTACAACGAAAGTTAGAATTTGCTCCTGAATCGAGTTAAAAAAGCTGTCTCATTAGCTCACATTTTGCTATTGAGACAGCCTTTTATTTATTTAAAGAAGAAATAAAAATTTTGCTTAGTAGTGAGTGATTTATTCACCACTTTTGCGGTTTGTTCACCACTTTTGTGATTTGTTCATCACTTTTGTGATTTGTTCACCACTTTTGCGATTTGTTCACAACTCTGTGACGTTTTCATTTTAGTGATTAAACTTTTTCTTTTCGAACCATTCACGATATTTCGGTTTTTCTAGTAAGACTTCATGCAACCGGTCGCCATAGTTTGTGATCCATTGGCCCAACACTTGTTCAGTCATTTCTTTCCCTTTATATTTTCTGCCGGCTTTGGCATAAGTCGCCTCGAAATCTTCCCATAGTAACTCTACCCATGTTCTTGCTTCTGCATATGATAATTGATCGTTTTTTTCTAACAAACGATTCGTTAACTTTTCATGGTAATCATTCATTATTTTTTCTCCTCCTTGTCAACAATTACAAATCATTTAGGAAGTCATCCTGCACATACTATAAATGCCCCATTAAGATAAGCCTTTGCTCTCATAGCGAAAAGGGGCTTTATCTAAACGGTTTGGCTTAATAAAGTCAAATCATCTTGTTCTCGTTTAAAGTGGAAAATTGAAGGAGGCTTTACCTATGAGGAACAAAGCGAAAGATTTCCCTCACAGAATTTCACCATCAGGAGAAGCGCAAGCAAAATCTGCTTATGCGTCCAAACGTCCGGATGGCACAATTAATGACCATCCGCAAGAGCGTATGCAAGCTTCGACGAAGGACCGTAATGGTGAAAGGCAACAACCTTAATTCAAGATGGATGATCAGATCGCAAGTAAGTTAAAGTAAGGCACTATAAAAGTTTCATTCACCAAATAAGCGGAACAACCCATTCGTTTAGGAGGTATAATGATGGCCAAAAATAACTTCCCTCGAAAAGGTAAAGCATATGACGATCCATTTCAATCTCCACGCGCTAATCCGAAACACGCCTTTCACCAAGTAAATGGTGAAACCGAACAAAGTTTGCATAACCAAGTTTTAGCCGTGCAAACTCGCAAGAGGTCATAACTCCACAATTGAGAGGAGAGGTAGCTTTTCCTCTCCTCTCTTTATTTTTTTTAGGTGATTAGGATCTTTTTTCTCCGAGTAATGAAATTGGTAAAGCTTCTTCTTCATGACTATGTTCACGTGTTCCCCATGCAAATACACCGTTTAAATAAGACACAGTAAATGTCTCTCCTGTACTTCCTTCAATAACATAGGTTGCTCCCTGTTCTATAATATTTGGGTCCATCATATATGCTTTTGCCATTGTCATTTTTCTTTCGTGAACAGCATACTCGTTAACCATCCCCATTTGCTCTGCTTTTTGAGCCTTTACTTTAAGGTCAGCAATTTCTTCTCTAAGTTCTTCTTCCGTCATTTGACTATAACGTTTTTCCATATGTATTTCCCCCAATAAGCAATGATACTTCCTATTATAAAGAAACGAGACCATATAAGCTATGTTCCGAGTTAATCTATACAAAATACCATAAAAATCCAGGTGCCAGGCACCTGGATATTATTGGTGATCACTTTTTTATATTAAATATGCGAAGATCATTCCGAGAATCCCTGCGAGGGTTGCATAGTATAATATTGGAATCATCGTTATTCGGATAATTTGTCCTTCCTTCCCTACCATCCCTACAACTGAAGCTGCTGCTACAACGTTCATCACACAGATCATGTTTCCTGAGTTTGAGCCGATCACTTGAAGGCTTAAAATTAAGGATGGATCTACTGCTATTTGATCTGCAACACTAAATTGGAATATCGAGAACATCATATTACTAAATGTTGCACTACCACTTATAAAAGTTCCTAGTACCCCTATAATAGGAGCAACTAGTGGCCATGCCCCTTCAACCGTTGCTGAAAAAGTATTTGCTAATTCTAACGGCATACTTAATAGTCCCGCTTCATTTACACCAGAGTTTATAAAGATTCGAACCATTGGAAGAGCCGTAAACAAAGTAATGGCCGTACCTATGATTGCTCTTCCTGACCTTGAAAAGGAGGTCACTACTTGTTTTTTCGTCATGCCATGGATAAATGCGGTCATCAATACAACGACAATGAACACAAAACCGGGTAAGTATAATGGTTGAACGTCTGCAGAAATTGTTGTCCCTAAAATATCGATAAATTCAATCGAGACATTTTGAAGCCATGCACGAAACGGCAATTGCTCTAACCTCGTTAATACTAATAACAAACCAACAAGTAAATACGGTATCCATGCTTTTACCATGGAAACTTTTCGCTCCTCTTCACTAGTATCAGGAGTAAGTTCACCTGTCCAAGAAGCAAGCCAATCTTTTTTATCAGGAAAATCCCAGCTTTCTTTTGGGATTAAAAACCCTTTTTTGGCAGCTGGAACTACAATCGCTAAACCGATTAAACCACCGAATATTGATGGGAATTCTGGGCCTAATAAGTGTGCAACAATAAATGCAGGGACTGTAAAACTCAATCCTGCAAAAAGCCCAAACTTCCAAACGCCTAATCCTTCTTTCCAAGAACGATTTTCTCCAAAAAAGCGAGTAAGCATCATCACTAAAACAATTGGCATTAATGTGCCGATAAAAATATCAATGCGAATGATTTGAGCAGCAAGTATATGAATAAATTCATAGGTCGTCATATCACCTAAATATGGTTGTGCAATCGCCGCTGTCTCACCGCCTTCTTGAATTCCTTGATTCACTCCAATAACTAAAGGTGTTCCTACAGCAGCATACGTAACGGGAGTACTGTTAGCAATTAACGCTAAACTTACTGCAGCTAACGCTGGAAAGCCTAATGCTACTAACAAAGGCCCTACAATCGCTGCTGGCGTACCAAATCCTGCGGCCCCTTCAATAAAAGCACCAAACAACCAAGCAATAATAATGATCTGTATTCTTCGATCTTCACTTATCCCCATAAACGTGTTGCGAATCGTATTTACTGCACCACTGATTTTGAGTGTGTTCAATAAGAGGATCGCACCAAAAACAATATAAATGATCGTCACTCCGATAATGATTCCTTCAATAGTTGATGCTGCAATCATTATAAGAGGTACTTTCCAATAAACAAAAGCGAGTATCGCCGTTGCAATTAAACTAATCGTCATCGCACGAACTGCCGGCATTTTCAAAATCACTAGAAATAACATCACTGAAATAATTGGAGTAAGTGCAGCTAATGTAGTCATAATACATAACCCTTTCTACGTAAAACACTATTTGTATACATTAAATTATACACCGTATTGCTCAGCGTTTCACAAACTAATTATGGAGATTATGTTTCAAATTATAAAACGCTTTCTACAATAACATACAGTATTGAGGATTCCAAAAAAATCCAGGTGCCAGGCACCTGGATTTTTTTGTTACTCTCTTTCTTTTAACCATGTTTCGATTAAGTCGATTGAGAAGCCTTTACCATATAAAAATTGTTTGATTCGCTGCTCTTGTTCCCATCCTTCATATTTTCCGTACTTTTTTAATGCTTTTTCTCCATGTTTAACGATTGCTTCCCATTCGGCATCTACGTCATTTTCTAATTCACACTCTTCTACTGCCCGTTGTGCCATTGATTGAGAAAAGCCGCGTTGCACTAAAAATTGAACGAGCTTCTTTTTTCGTTGCTGTTTACTATCGGAACGATAGCTCTTCTGTTTTTTCTCGGCTGCAGAAACGGCATGGTCGAATTGCTCTTCTTCGGTATACTCTAACATCGCGTTATCAACATGACGTTGTGAAATCCCTTTTTGATAAAGCTCTTGCTCAATTACGTACGGACCTTTTTTCTGAGTATTTTTTTTCGTCCTCACAAACGAAGCAGCAAATGCTTCATCATCTAATAAATTCAAATCGCGAAGCCTATCCATCATTTGTGCAGCTTCTTCCTCCGTCGCTTCTTGATCAAGTAAATAGCGATACACTTCTTGTTCTGAACGCATTCTATAAGAAAGGAAATTCAACGCTCTTTGAAAGGCTTTATCGAGTGTATCCTCCTTACGAAGCGTCTCGATATCTTCCTCAGACAATTCCATCCCTTTTTTCAAATGCTGTTTCACAAAAATATCTTCAGAAATGGTAACGGCATATTCCTCACCAGAACCTCGATTAACATAAATATGATAACGACCTTTTTTCCGTTTTGACGCCGTCATTTTCGAAACTTGTGGCATCTGTCTCACCTCTACATGCTATCCTACCATATATAAACAAAGTGTAACGTTTGATTTTTTTAGAAAAAAAAGAAAAAATGTACGTAAGAATGAAACTGAGGAGGATATTACCGATGAATGTAGTCATTGCAGGAGGATCAGGCCTTATTGGTCAAGCATTAACAGATCATTTAATAAAGGACAACCACAACGTCTTTATTTTAACGCGAAACAAGACAAATAAGCCTTCTAAAGATCACGTCACATATGTGGAGTGGTTAGATGAGTCGGCAGCTCCAGAACGACACTTAAAAGACATAGATGCTGTCGTTAATCTTGCTGGTGAAAACTTGAACAGTGGCCGCTGGACAAAAGAAAAAAAGCAAGAGATCCTAGATAGCCGCATTCATGCAACGCGAGAAATCGTAAACTTAATAGAAAAACTTGAATTAAAACCGAACGTTCTTATCAATGGGTCTGCCATCGGATACTACGGAACTTCTGATAAAAAAACTTTTACTGAAGATGTAGAAACAAGCGGTGAAGACTTCCTTGCTACTGTCGTAAGAAAATGGGAAGAAGAAGCCTCCAAAGCAAACACTGTTACAAGAGTCGTTTATACTCGCTTCGGAATGGTTTTAGACAGTAAAGATGGTGCATTAAAAAAGATGCTACCACCTTTTAAATTTGGCTTGGGAGGAAAATTAGGTACAGGGCAACAATGGATGTCATGGGTCCATATCGATGATGTCGCACGTGCGATCATCCACTGTATAAACACACCAACAATAAAAGGTCCTGTCAACATTACCGCCCCGAACCCTGAACGTATGAAAGATTTCGGAAAAACGTTAGCACAAGTATTGAACAGACCTTTTTGGGCACCAGTCCCTAGTTCGATACTTAAAATTGGACTAGGTGAAATGAGCACTCTCGTTTTAGAAGGACAAAAAGTACTACCGAAGAAGCTTGAAGATCATCACTTTACTTTCACTTACCGAGATCTACAGAACGGATTAAAAAATTTATTACAATAAATAACATTGCGTTGTGCATACCACAGCGCGATTTTTTTCGTTATGGCAACTTGCATTCATTGCGTTACTGGATAAGATTGCATAATCCATCGATGAAACGTCCATACTACAAACAGACGGAGGAAAAAGAGGTGAAAACATGAAAAGCAAAGCAAGAAAGTCAAAAGAAGAGCGTCGCCGAATGAGTCGAGCTCAAGAAGTTCACTACCAATCTGAGTTTAAGGCCGCTGATCGCATGTTTACCCAATCAAAGAATAACCTTTAAGCGTCTGTTTGAAAAGTTGCTGATAAGCGTATAGATGTTTAAAGAACGCTACATAATAATATCTGCGCATTTTCAGCATCTTTTTGAACGATCTCGTTAATCTCACTTCATAAGATGAACATCAATGAAAGGATGAGTATAATGGCTAACAATCAGAATCGTGACAGAAGCAAACGAGACTTACCTGAAGTTCCTGAAAACGAAAAAGTTGAGTACGCTGAAGAATTAGCTGATGCAGAGGATCGTCAAGCACAAGCGCGTGCGAAAGAAGCAGAACAGCGCCAACAAAACCGAGTAAATACTGATCATATCTAACGAAGAAAAAGAGGAAGCCAGTCTGTTTTTTCACTTTGGCTCCTCTTTTTTTACGGACAACAAACTGATTTTCACAGAAATTAATAAGTCTTTTAAGATAAATTACCTTGTATACCTACACAAATAACGAAAAGAAAGTTATCATGGAAGTAAGCCTTACGAGAGGATGTCAACCATGATGGTAGAATTTCATTCAATTTTTCTTCTCTTTATTTTCTTCGCTTTAGGTTTATTCCTAATCAATATTTTCACAAGTATATGGGCCTACCGGGATGCGCGGCGACTCGGACATAGTAGTGAATATAGCTTGATTGTACTCATTGCGACGTTGTTTTTCCCCGTGATCGGCTTAATTGTATACCTTATTATTCGTAAGGATACGTAACACTTCGATCATCATTTACCTTTCTTCGATCGTGCCTCGGTTTTCTTGTTTTACGTAGCAAAATTCAATTTTGAAAGGATTGATGAGAAGATGAAAAAAAACCTTCCCCCTAGCTACTTAGGAAAAAAAGTGTATATGGATGAAGCAGAAAATCGTTACTATGTCATTCGATATGAGGAGCATACTGGCAAAAAGCGAACTCACGTATTGCTCTTTGACCAAGAATCTCCTGTCATTTTCGCTGTTCTCCACCATGACGGACATTTTTCAGACTCCTTTTATTTATCAAACAAAACGACCGAACTCTCTGCAAAAGTATTAACTCGTTATAAAAAAATTGCTGACCGAAGAAAACAGCACCGTGTTACACAAGATGACCTTCGTGATGCACTAAAGCCTGAAGGCGAAGCAAAGATGAAAAACGAAAACATCATGAAACACCTCATAGATGAACATTTAGAAGACATTAAGAACCTCTGGCCATCAAGGTTATTGACACTCCAAAATGCATACGGCAAAAGTGAAGAATCACTTATTCTCACATCACTCAAAGAAGCCCTTCAAGAAGCTAATAGCTCAAAAGCCTTTCATTTTTTATTACGCCACAGATACGACTCTTTAGTTCCATTACTAGCTCACCATATAGAAAGTAACCCTAAATTATTAGAGGATGTCACAAAATTTTATTTAGGATATGATCAATCAAAAATCGTTGAAGATTTTATATTAGAAGCGGTCGATCATTTATCAGTTCACAATGAAGAATTAATCGAAAAGCTGCTTAGCACTGCCCAAGACATTGATCACGTTCATTTCACAAAAGTGTTACGCGTAACGCTAAGAAAGTTGTTTAAACGTGTCACTAGTGAAACTGGTGCTACTCCAAGGGAATGGTTGAAAGACACCGTACATGACAAGAAACTGAAACACTCAATCGTCGTTTCCCTAAAGAAAAAAACCGGATAAACAAAACTTGGCTTATCGCCAAGTCCTAATAAGGAACTTCGGCTAAAGTCGATCACGTCCTGTGATCAACACCGAAGCCACCACCTCCTGTGGAAGTAAGCCTTAGTTGCCACAAGCATAACTCCATTGATTAAACGTCGAGTTGCGACGAGTAACCGCAGGAGCACACAGCCCTACTACCCTGAGCTACTTCGACCTGCGACGAGTAACCGCAGGAGCACACAGCCCTACTACCCTGAGCTACTTCGACCTGCGACGAGTAACCGCAGGAGCAGTTACTTTAATCCTTTATCAAAGTTAAAAATTCTTAAAGTATAAAAAAAGTGCCAGGAACCTGGTATTTTATTTCCAGGTTCCTGGCACTTAAATTAAAAACACCCCAGCATATGTTATGCTGAGGTGCTCATTGTTACCGTCCAGTTCGTCTTGCAAAGTCTACAAAACGAAACTTATCTGGCCGGTGGCGTGATTCAGTATATTGAAAAAGGGTCGCATCATCAAAATAAACGTAGTTCTTTACAACAACAATATTAGCAAAACCATCCAAATCGAGTAGGGATCGATCACCTTCTGTCGGTTCTTCAACAACGATTTCCTTTTTCGCAAAACTTATTGTATATCCTAACTCTTTTTCGATATAAGCATAAATCGAGCTTTCACAAATTTCCTTCGTCAATGATTCAATGTACTGTTTGTTTAAGTAATCTTTATCTAAAATAATTCGCTCACCATCAATTTCTCGAACACGATGAACTTCCCACACTTGTTCTTGAGGTCCAACTTGCAAATGCTGTTGAAGATTTTCATCAGGAAAGATCGTTTCCAGATTTTCAATATGTGTTTGATGATTATCTCCAAGTCGTTCTGCTAACTCTTTAAAGCTAACGAGTCCCGAGATCGGAAAATCAAACTTCCTAGCATCAAGAACAATTGAACCTTTCCCTTGAACTTTTTGAATAAAACCATTCTCAGCAAGTAAGGTCAATGCTTTGCGAATCGTTTCCCTGGAAGTGTTAAAGATGTCCATAAACTCATGTTCTGACGGAAGCTTTGATTGAGGGGCATATTTTCCCTCACGAATGTCATCTGCAATTTCACGATAGATTTGGATATACTTATTTTTCATGCGGCATCACCGTATTCAGTTTATCATGCTTCTTTCAAATGATAAACTAATGACTCATACGGTCGTAATGTTATTGACCGAGGGTCTTCTGGTGAATCGGTATAGTTTGAAACAATAAGCTCAACATGATAGTTGTTTATTCCTAGTCCTTCTGGAGCTTCAAACGTTGCTTCGCCGTCATAAAAATGATTAATCACGAGCAACTTCTCACCTTCCATTTCTCTCACATAAGCAAATAAGCGGTCATCATCATCAAGAATGAGGTTATAATCTCCGTAAGTTAAAATGTCTAACTCTTTTCTTAGTTGAATGAGTTTTTTATAATGATAAAAAACCGATTGTTCATCTTTTAATGCAGCTTCTGCATTAATCTTTTTATAGTTAGACGCCACAGGAATCCACGGCGTTCCTTCTGTGAATCCTCCATTAGTAGAATCATTCCACTGAACAGGCGTACGCGAATTATCACGGGATTTTTCTTTAATGATTTCCATAATCCGCTCTTGAGGCACACCGTTTTCTTTCATTTCTTTATAAATATTAAGGGTTTCAACATCACGATATGCGTCAATTGTTTCAAACTTCGGGTTTGTCATCCCAAATTCTTCGCCTTGGTAAATGTAAGGCGTACCTTGCATCATATGAATCGTTGTTGCAAGCATTTTTGCCGATTCATTATGGTACTCTTCATCATTTCCGTAACGACTCACAATTCTTGGCTGGTCGTGGTTACACCAAAATAGTGCATTCCAACCACCACCTTTATTCATCTCGACTTGCCATGTAGAAAGGATTTGTTTTAGCGCTTTAAAATCAAATGGAGCAGTTGTCCACTTTTCACCATTCGGGTAGTCTACCTTCAAATGATGAAAGTTAAATGTCATGCTCAATTCATTTCGATCAGGACGTGTATATTTGATGCAATGGTCTATCGTCGTTGAACTCATTTCCCCAACTGTCATCACATCATACTTTGAGAAAACTTTTTTGTTCATTTCTTGCATAAATTCATGTACTCTCGGTCCATCTGTGTAAAACTTCCGACCATCTCCAGGAGCAACAGATCCGTCATCATTAGGAAAGCTTTGATCTTTTGAAATAAGGTTAATGACATCAAGACGGAAGCCATCAACACCTTTTTCAAACCAGTAGTGCATCATTTCATAAACGTTTTCACGGACTTCTTCGTTTTCCCAGTTTAAATCGGCTTGCGTTACATCAAATAAATGCAAATAATATTGGCCTGTTTTCTCATCATACTCCCAAGCATTGCCTCCGAACTTTGACTGCCAGTTGGTTGGTTCTTTCCCGTCAACAGGATCCTTCCAAATGTAATAGTTTCGATATGGATTATCCTTTGACGACTGAGACTCTTTAAACCACTTATGCTCTGTTGACGTGTGGTTCACCACGATGTCCATAATAATTTTAAGATCTCGTTTATGCGCTTCTTCAAGAAGTTGATCGAAGTCTTCCATCGTCCCATACTCTTCATGGATATTATAGTAATCACTAATATCGTATCCATTATCTTTTTGCGGGGACTTATAGACAGGAGTCAGCCATATCACATCAACGCCAAGTTCCTTTAAATAATCGAGTTTCTCAATAATTCCTTGTAAATCACCTACACCCGTTCCCATCGTATCATTAAAGCTTTTCGGATAAATTTGATAGACGACAGAACGTCTCCACCATTCATTTAAACTCATTTATGTAACCTCCTAAAATTGACTATACAAAAGCTTGTCATTATTAAGCTTCAAATATAAAAAATTGTCTCTAATAAACAACAGAAACAACTTGATATTTGGTTCCATTCGCTCATAATCAAGCACGAACGAGAATATTTTTAATGTGTAACCACATTTTCTGCACCGTTCACACAGAAAGTATAGCTTGTATATACAAGCTAGTCAATATTGAAAGTAACATCACTACTTCTTCTTTTATCATTCCTTTTACACCCGTTGAATAACCATTTTTCACTTCGGATCATGCCAAAAATTAAATTTGAATTTTAGAAACTTTCCATACAACTTGTTATAATAAACTGTAAGAAATAAATGACACTTTAACGAACGCCATGCAAACTCGCTTTATTTATGAATAGGAGAATGAACATGCAGAAAAGCAAACATCCTTCCTCAAATCGCAGTGTTTTTAAAATTTGCCTTGTGTATTTCATTTTAGGAACGTTATGGATAACCTTTACTGATCATGCAGTTTTTCGTTTGTTTGATGATTCTCAAGCAGGTGTTGTTCTTCAAACAACAAAGGGTTTATTGTATATTTTCATCACTTCAATCGTGCTCTATTTTTTCATCCAAAAATATTTTCGCCAAAACGAAACGATATACAATGAATGGGTCGAAGAAAAAAAACGCCACATTGAAACACTGAAAAATAATGAAAAAAAGTTAAACCACCTTGTTAGTCATGATTTCTTAACGAACTTACCGAATCGCTATAGATTAAATCAAGACTTAGAAAAGGTAATTAACAAAGAAGATGTTAACATTGCCCTGATTATTTTAGATATTGACCGTTTCAAAACGATTAACGACACGTTTGGGCACCACTTCGGTGATGAACTGTTACACCAGTTAGCAAAGCGCCTTCACGCTTCTGTTCATACGTATCCAGTGAAAGTTTATCGGCTTGGCGGTGACGAGTTTACGATTGTGATCACCTCATACCAAAACATCGAGCACTTATGCCTTATATTAGATGGGATCAGGCGAGAAATTAGTCTGCCATACGACATTCATCACCAAAAGATTGAAGTGTCATTTAGCATGGGCGTTTCTATTTACCAAGAAGATGCCCACGATATTACTGCACTTTTTAAGCATGCTGATATTGCCATGTATACGGCCAAAGATTCTGGCGGGAATAATTATAAGTTTTACTTAGAAGAATCCAAATTAAAAGTCGATTCATTCAGGCTTGAACACGAACTGAAAGATAGTATTAAAAGGAATGAATTAAAGCTTTATTACCAACCACGGTATGATTTTCACAACGAGAGGATAGATGGAGTAGAGGCACTTGTACGGTGGCACCACCCTGAACGAGGACTGATTTCACCAGCTGATTTTATTCCAATCGCTGAAGAGATGGGGTATATTTCAAAGCTTGGACATTGGGTAATTGAACAGTCATTTAAACAGCTGCAAATTTGGCATCAAGAAGGCATGAAGCTAAGTGTTGCAATCAACTTATCTGCAAAACAACTTTCTCAAAAATTCTTCTTAGAAGATATATTAGAATTAATGAAAAAGTATAGAATAGATCCTGTTTATGTCGAGTTTGAAGTGACAGAAACGATGGTGATGTATAATTTAGAGACATCGATCCAATTCTTAAAAAGACTTAAAGGACTTGGTTTCAAAGTTGCACTTGATGATTTTGGAACTGGGTATTCTTCATTAAATTACTTGAAAATCATCCCTACAGATTATATGAAAATTGACCGAACCTTTATTAAAGAGATTCCAAAAAATAAAGTTGATACGTCAATCGTTAAATCTCTATTACAACTAGGAAAAGACTTAAAAATACATGTTATTGCTGAGGGTGTAGAGGACAGTGAAACCATTTCATTTTTAAGAGAACATGATTGCGGGGGCATGCAAGGGTATTTTTTAAGTAAACCGGTTGAAGCAGAAAAAATTCAAGAAATTGTAAAGGACAGTCACACACTACCTCTATAACTACAAAATTATGAGTAAAAGTGATGTCATGACAAGTCTTGCATGCATTTATATAATAGAATTTCTCGAAAAAAAGTGATATGAAGGGAAGTTCTCCCTACCATATCACTTACTCTCAAAAACTATTTTTCTATTTTTTCTTCATGAAAAGCCAGCCTAAAACAACCGCTAACAGTGCACCAATGATAACGATAAACATAGGAAAATCAGCGGACTCTTCTTCTTCGTCTACATTTTCTTCAGAAGGTTGCTCTTCTGTAATGTCAGAAGCAACCTGTTCAAGTTCCCCTTCTTCCGTGTTATCTCCACTTTCGTCGTCAACAATATCATCAGCAGCCATTTCATCATCAATCAATAAGATCTCTAACCCTTCTTCTTCATCACTGTACCAAGATTGAACAAGATAACGTCCTTCCCATGCTCTCGCATCAACGGCCCCATTAAATACTTTCGGGTGATGGTGTATTTGATAGTCTTTACCGTCTACAGTGATACGAAAACGGTCATAAGCACTCTCTGCTTCTCCTACTCTATCTGCTTCAACTGCCTCAATTTTACCTACTGGACCTTCAATAAAATCTGCAGCATAAAAAAGAGTCCCACCATTTACTTCTTCATCGAAAAACTCTCCCATAAATATTGCAAAGTCTTCTCTTGTCACTTCTTCACCGATCTCATCTAATTCAACATCAGCATCTCCAAAATACGCACGGGCAATATCTTCATATGTCGCATTTCCGTCGAGATCTTCAACCAAGCCTTCTTCTAATGCAAGCTGCTGGTATTCTTCTGGTGATTGACTACTACCATGACTATGCCCGTGACCGTCGTGACTCTGATCATCGCTATGCCCCTCTACTTCTAGACCTTTAAATGAAGCCGCCCAATGTGCTAAATCTGCTCTCGTTAGTATTTCTTGCGGACGATAAAGGTTTGCACCACTTTCAAATGGGATAACATTTAATGCTCTTAAAATTACAATTTCCTCTTTCGCATCCGAGAGCTCAATATCATCATAAATAGTCGCTTCATTTTCAACATGAGCAAATCCTCTAAGACTAAATAAAAGAGTAAAAATAATTGTTAATAAAAAAATACGTTTCTTCATATTGATCCCCCGTTTTATTCCTCACTTTGATAGATCGGATGAATTTGAATCGAACCATTTAAATGCTCAACGTGAAAACTTTCAGGTTCACCATCTATTTCTGAAAATGCAAATTCAATCGTAAAGAGTTCTTCTAATATGTCTTGTCCAATTGCCATTCCATCAATAAATCCTGCTTCTAAATCAAGCTTTACTTGTCCATCTTCATTAATAAATAACGCAACTAAGACAACGTGAGCATCCTCTGTCTGATGGTGAATGTAAACATGGTCTGACCTAAACAAATAATCGACGTGAGTTCGTTCATTAAAGTCTTCTTCCTCAATAACATAATACGCGCCTACATTTTTTATAAGTGAGTCAAGTTCGTCTTTTACAAGGAAGTGATCCCTTTCTAATAACGTCCCGAATCGCTCCGTTCTAAAAGACCATTGGTAATGAACAGCTCTCGCTAACATTCCAGGACGGTCTTGTAAATGTTCATGTTCTTCCATGAATTTTTGACGGCCTTTTAAGTTCCCCGAAATGATTTTCAACAGTTCCTCATGACCTCTTAACGATGCTTCCATCACCTCTAATTGACGATACATTAAATAAAGATCATTTAAATCTGTTAAGAATTCATCAAGATGTTTTTCTACGATACGTTGGTTTGCTAACACATCAATGAATTCTTCAGATTGAAGGATAAAATTCATATATGTGTCTAAGCCAATACTTTGATAAAACGTCAGTTGAGCAACTGCTTCATCCTCTTGCACGTCGTATTCACTCTTTAACTGTTCAACCTGCGGCTCTAACCTTTCAATCTCTTGCCTTGTCTCTTCCAATTCACGCTTTAGCTCTTCTTCTGTGCCTTCTCCAATACCTAGCAAAAAGTCATGGAAGACACCTGCCACATGTGCAGAAGTTTTGGGGTTTATAACTGCTAAGCCTATAAACAAAAGTACAACGCCACTAATGATGACTTTACGCATTTTTAATCATCTTCCTTGTTGACAGGTAACTACCTAATAAACCGATTAAAGTTCCACCAATAATAACCCCTAACAACGTGATATTCATAAATGTTGAGCTAAAGTTAAATACATATCCAAATTGTAATTGCAGCTGGAAAAATGCAATGTAATAAACGACATAAACCGCTAAACTTGCTAATAAACTTCCGATAAATCCAAGTACTGCTCCTTCAAATAAAAATTGCCCACGGACGTGAGACTCTTTTCCACCTAGAAGAAGCTTAACTCGAATATCTTTTTGCCTTTGATATAGGGATAGATTAATCGCAATACTCACCGTTAAAAATGAAGTCAGCATAAAGATCCCCATAATAATTAAACCATAGCGATTCGCTGTATCTGACCACGATTGAACCGCTTCAGCAAATTCTTGAGCATAAACAACATCCGTAATACCATCCATATTTTGAAATTCTTCAGCAGCAATCGTCACTTCATGTTGACTTGGGAATTCTAGCAAAATCGTATCAGGAATATCACTTTCATGGAAAGCAGTAAATAAATGTTCCCTGCCATCGAAAAAGCCTTCTAATTGATCGAGCATTTCTTCTCGAGTTTCAATTTCAACAGATTGCACCGAAGACTTTGAATCTAATATTTCAGCGACACTTTCTGTTTCTACTGCCGGGTCCACGAAGATCTTCACCTTGGCATATGAATCTAGATAATCAACTGTATCATCGACACCAGATTTTAATAAGAACAAGCTACCTGTAATTGTTAAAGAGATAAAGATCAGCAAAATAGCAGCTAAAGAAGCACCAATATTTCTTTGAATTCCTTCTTTTGCATCACGCAAATAATATTTAACTAAGTTCATATTCTCTCACCTTGCCGCTTTCCATGACGAGTGTCCTCGATTTGAATTGTTCTACTAACTGGTCTGAATGGGTCACAATAAACATCGTAATATTTTCACGTTCATTAATCTCTTTTAATAAACTCATAATATGAACGGCTGTTTCAGAATCAAGATTACCCGTTGGCTCGTCCGCGAGTAAAACTTTCGGACTGTTTAACAATGCTCTAGCAATTGCTACTCTTTGTTGTTCTCCTCCAGATAATTGATCTGGAAATTGATGTTCCTTCCCTTTTAAACCGACAAGTTCAAGTAGTTCAAACGTTTTACGTTTAATTTCATTCTCACTTATTCCGAGAACTTCACCAGCTAATGCAATATTTTCAGCCGCAGTCTTTCGATCAAGAAGTTCATAGGACTGAAAGATTGTTCCAGTAAGTCTACGACTTTTATACTTTGGAATACTTGCTAACATCTGGTCACTAATATAAACCTCACCTTCATAATCTTCAATTTCGCGATACAAAATTTTTAGTAAGGTACTTTTTCCAGAGCCGGAGCTCCCTTGTAGAAAAACGAACTCACCTTCATCAATTGAAACATCGAGATTATGAATGACTTCATCATTTTCATATCGTTTAGAAAGTTGTTTTATTTTAATCATCTTTACCCCTCAACCTTTTATGCAAAGAAAAGGGACTTCCTTTAACTTTAGGAGCCCCTTTCTTTTTTAGATTAAAATGCTAGCTTATTTTGCAGCAGATTTCTTTTTATTCATAACAATGAATCCAACTACAGCAACTGCAGCAATTAAGAATAAGACAATTGGTAATGCAGAATTGCTTTCATCTTCATCTTCTGCTACATCCGTCTCAGAACTAATCTCTTCTTCTGTAGACTCTTCTGCTTCCTCAGCTTCTGTTGCTTCTTCTTCACCAGCAGCTAAGATATTCTCAAAGTTATAAGAATAAACTCCCCAGCCATCTCTTTCTTCAACATAAGTGACAGTAGTTAAATCATGTGTACCAATGTACTCAGCACCTGATGGTGAAGATTTGAAGATTACTGGACCTGCAGTTTCAACTGGTTTGATCGCCCAGTTTGGCTCACTATCAGTGATCGTTCCAATTTGTGTTACATATTCAATTAATGCTTCACGGTTTGTATCATCAGTACGTAAGATCGTATTCGATCCGTCAAGATGAGGGAAGTCCCCACCACCGTTTGCACGGTAATTATTTGTAACAAGCGCAAACTCCATATCAGAAGAGAGTGGCTCGCCTTCAAAAGTAGCATTTACGATACGGCTTCCTTCTGGCTGTGTTACATCAATTTCATACTCAATACCTTTAATCACATCAAAGTTAAATGGCTCAATACCTGAAACTAATTCTTGTTCTTCTGATGATTCAGGATCAATTTGGTTAAAGTTAAGTGCTGAGTGCTCAAGCACATCAATAATTTGTTCTCCGTCTAACTTAACAACGTAGAAAATGTTTGGATACATATATAAGTCAGCAATATCATTTACAGATACAGCACCTTCTGAAATATCTGTATACTCATTTGGTGTTGTTCTACCAGCCCTAAATGGCGCAGCAGAAGCAATAATAGGAAGTTCATTGTATTCTGTATGCTCAAGAAGCTCTTCAGCTTTCCAGATTTGTGCTCTATTAATTAAATCAGTTGCAGTTGTATCCATTACGCGTGAGAAGAAGTGGTTAATTGGCACTTCCGTTACACCAATTGAACTACGTACATATTCAATCGTTTGGTCATGACGATCTTGGACTACTTCGACAAGCTCTGGAGCTGCTTCAGTATCCTCTTCTACTGGAATATTACGTGCACTACCTTCAATTACTTCCCAGTTTCCATTACTATGAGAAAGCTTTAAGTCAACAACTCCTAAGTGATCTCCAGCAAAACCAGCCATAACAGAAGGTATTCCGTGAATTAGACCGTTCTCGTTGTCTATCCCGTCAACACCATCATATTTAGAATCTCCTGGGAACACACTTTGCTCGTGTCCGAATAAAATCGCATCAATTTCATCTTGGAACTGTTCCGCAAAGAAGTATAAAGAGTGTTCACCTTCATCATTGATTTCCGCGTCTGCTCCATCTTCAAGACGCTTACCACCATGAATATTGATGAAAATAAGGTCTGCTCCGTCTTCTTTCATTTGTGGAAGAAACTTTTCAATCGTGTCAATGACCGGCTTAGTAGTTACTTCACCTGGTAGTTTGTCTGCATGCCAAGTCATAATCCCTGGTGGTGTAAGACCTAAAACACCAACGTTAACAGTTTTATCGTCAACTTCTTGCTCTAAAATTACGTATGGATCAAAATAGTTTTCTGTTGCATTTCCATCTTCATCTACTGCGTATACGTTCGCATTGATAATTGGGAATTCTGCATCTTGGAATGAACGGTGCATGAAATCCAATCCGAAATCAAACTCATGGTTACCAATATTAACAGCATCGTAGTCCATTAAGTTCATCGCTGCGATTATTGGATTTGTTTCGTTTTCTTCTAAAGGCTCAATTGTAGCAACAAACTCTCCTAAAATTGCCCCTTGAAAAATGTCTCCTGTGTCAAACAACATCGTATTCCCATAGTTTTCACGAATGTCTTTTACTAGTGAATATGTTTTCACTAACCCGATTGACTCATCAGGCATGTCACGGTAATAATCGTATGGCATTAAATGAGCGTGAATCTCAGTTGTTGCCATAACCGTTAAATCATGTTCCGATTCGTCATCAGCTTGTACATTGTTTGTTAATATGTTGTTACCAAACAACGCACCAGCCACTAGCAATACAGCAAACGAAACGATTGAAAGCTTCTTATACATCAAATCTCTCCTTAAAAAAATATAATATCATTAGTGGTGTTAAAACTTTGTAATTAAAAGATTATACACAAATACGAATAATTAACACACACTAAATTTGTAAACGATTTCATCATTGGACAAAAAAATATTCCGATTTTTCACTCAATCGTTAGATGTCAGACATTTGATGTCTGTGCTTACAAATCATAATAGATTTTCTAATATTCGTAAACACTTTTTTTAAAATTTAATTAATATTTACTAGATCATAATACTAAGTGCACTAAAAAGCTTTATAAAAATAGCTTTTTTTCTAGATTAGAGTGATTGATTAATAGTAATGCCTATAAATTATAACATACTTTTCTCATAGTTCATTTGGTAATATTTACAGAGGTCCTTAATAATAGACCTTAAGTAAAAGCTTGCCTTTCTTAATAATACATTAGTGTTCTTTCCTACTTTTTTAACTTCCTAGCCATATACTATGTTTTTTCGGAAAACTAAAAACACATTTGATTGAAAAGGTCAAATGTGTTTAAGAAAAACCGATTATATTATTTCATAAAAATATCCCTCCACTATACAAGGGACATTTTTCCTATTTATTAAACAGGATATATCATCCATAACCAATCACGATTATTTAGTAAACGCATCATTCACGTATAATTCAATTAGGTTACCAGAAGGATCTTTCGTCTTTATTGAACCGTTTTCCTCAATTAGAGGAGCCCCAATTTTCTTGAGATTGTTCATAATTATTTCTCGTTTTTCATAGTTTGGATAATCTAATGTGAACTGTTTCATACCAACATTTTTTTCTGCAGGTGCTGATGCTCCAACTCCTGCCCATGTGTTTAATCCTATATGATGATGATATCCTCCAGTAGACATAAACAACGCCTGCTTGCCAAACCGGCACACAACATCAAATCCTAATTCTCGGTAAAAGGCTTCTGTATCTGGAAGTTCAGCTACATGTAAATGAATATGGCCGATCAAAGTTTCAGAAGGCAGTCCTTCCCACGTATCACCTTCCTCAATTTCATTAAGAAGCTTCGATAAATTCAACGGATCAACGGTCATCTTCACTTCGTTATCCTTCCACTCCCACGTCTCAGGTGAGCGGTCGACATATATTTCAATGCCATTTCCGTCCGGATCTGATAAGTAGATTGCTTCACTGACTAGATGGTCCGAAGAACCAATTGGATAATTTTTTTCTGATAAATGTTTTACGACAAGAGCTAAATCAGAACGTTTAGGGAGAAGAAGAGCAAAGTGGTACAATCCAGTACTCCGCTGTTGTTTTGGTACAACATCGTCTGGCTGTTCAATATATAATAAAACATTTTTTCCATCTGCCGTTAACTTTGCTTTTCTCTCTTCTTGCGACAACACTTGAAAACCGATCATTTCCTTGTAAAATGTGATTGACCTTTCTAAATCTTGGACTTTTAAGTGAACTTGACTGACGAAAATATGTGGCTGCTTGTGAAAATTCATTGGCTCCCCCTTTTAAATGGACTTAGTGACATCGTTTGAAACCATTTGTTTTTATAGTTACAAATTGTAACCCATTTACTTTATGTAAGTAATTTTAGTTTTAATCCATATCGTACGTCAAATAATCTGTTTATATCTTCATTCTTACTAAAAAAACTGACTATAATAACAAATAAGTCAGCTTTATCGGTTCCATCCTAATTCGTAGGTTGTCGTTTTATTATTCTTTACGAATACATATTTGGTTTTTTCCTTTATCCTTAGCTTCATATAAAGCTACATCTACTTTTTCCAACATCTCATCTACTTTCATACTCTCTGAAAAAAATCCGCCACCAATCGATACATAGACATTGATGGTTGTTGAATCGACTGGAACTTTTAACCTTTGAACATGTTGAAGAATTCGCTTAGCGGTAACGGTTAGGTCATTCTTATTTGCATCTAATAACAGAAGGGCAAATTCATCCCCACCCCAACGAGCACAAATGTCATCTTCTTTTGTCACCTCTAACAAAAGAAAGGACAATTCTTTTAACACATTATCACCTGCTGCATGTCCAAAGGCATCATTGATATCTTTAAAGTTATCAATATCCATATAAATAATCGCTACAGGATTATCATCTACATGCAACTGCCTTGCACATTCTTGTAATTTTTCTTCAAAAAATCTTCGGTTATAAAGAGATGTTAACGGGTCAGTATCGGCATATTTTTTTAACTGCCTTTCAAATAACTTTTGCTTCGTTATATTCACATGACAAATAACCGCGCCTTCGATCCCCTCATCATTCCTTTTTAATTTTGTAGCTTTCATCAGAAACCACTTTTTAACATTCCCTATATGACAGTCATACTCGTGAGTAAAGACATCAATTTTATCGTTCATAAGTGAGATAAGACCTTTATGTACTTCTGTATTATCGCGACTAGCATGTATGTAGTTCGCGCCTAATCCACATGAACATAGATCACCGCGATTTTTTATAACTGATTGATTCCATTGTTCATTGACAAAAATAATCTCCCCATTTTTATCTATTAAGCAGATTTGATCTCGTATAGAGTTTAAAATCGTTTCATTGATATCTCCCATTAAGTTTTCCTCCTCAATCCTTAACTTTCCTAAACCTAGAAATTCGTATACACTCTCTTACCGCTGCTGTACCATTAATTTTCCCATTCCTAACCAATTTACATTTTTTATCTTTAAGCATTACACAATTCCTCTTCCCCCTGAAATTTACTTTTTCAAAAGATAAAAGTATGAAAAATCGGAAATATCAGCCTTATAGTTATTCCTATAAAGAAGTGATTAAGTTATAATGAAAGCGTTGCAACATTTTGTTATAGAAAAATAATGATTTATGTGAACAATGAAAGGGAGGATACGGATTATGACAGACAGACGCGCGATTACAGTTGCTAGAGGAGATGGAATTGGCCCTGAAATTATGGATGCCACTCTAAAAGTGTTAGAACATGCTGGTGCAAAAATTGAGCCAGAATTTATTGATATAGGTGAAAAGATGTACCTTTCTGGGCATAGTTCTGGGATTACAGATGAAGCTTGGGAATCCCTTCGACGCACCAAAGTATTCTTTAAAGCACCGATTACGACCCCACAAGGTGGCGGTTATAAAAGCTTAAACGTAACGATTCGTAAAACGTTAGGGTTATATGCAAACGTAAGACCGAGTGTTTCATATACACCACTTATTAAATCGAAACACCCTGATATGGATCTTGTCATCATTCGTGAAAATGAAGAAGATTTATACGCTGGTATTGAACACCAACAAACACCAGAAGTTGTTCAATGTTTAAAGTTAATTACACGTCCAGGAACTGAAAAAATCGTTCGTTATGCGTTTGAGTATGCTCGCAAAAATAATCGTAAAAAAGTAACGTGCTTCTCAAAAGATAACATTATGAAGTTAACAGATGGCCTTTTCCATCAAGTATTTAATGAAATCGCTGAAGAGTACCCTGAAATCGAAACTGAGCATTGGATTATTGATATTGGAATTGCAAAGATTGCTGATACACCACAAGACTTTGATGTCATTGTGATGCCAAACCTATACGGAGATATTGCCTCTGACGTCGCTTCACAAATAACTGGAAGTGTTGGGTTAGCTGGCTCGGCAAACATCGGCGATCAATGTGCAATGTTCGAAGCAATCCACGGTAGTGCACCAGATATTGCTGGAAAAGGAATTGCAAATCCTTCGGGACTTATCCAAGGCGCAATTCAAATGTTAGTACACATTGATCAACCAGAAGTTGCAGAACGCATACACAATGCGTGGTTAAAAACACTAGAAGATGGAGTATATACTGGTGACATTGCTAAAGGAGCACCATCTGTCGGAACGATGGAATTTGCTGAAGCTGTCATTGAACGTCTTGGGCAAAAGCCAGAAACATTTACACCAGTTGAATATAAAAAGAATGAACAAAATGATGAAAACGATCACAAGCTGTCTCCACAAGTGAAAGACCGCCCAAAAGCTGACGTTGTTCGCCAATTAGACGGAGTAGATGTATTCTTATTTAATAATGAGCTAACGTCAAATGAAATTGGTCAAAAGCTAGAAGAATTAGCAGGGCCAGATTTCAAGCTAGCTGTCATTACAAACCGTGGTGTAAAAGTTTATCCAAGCGGGTTCCCAGAAACGTTCACAACTGACCATTGGCGTTGCCGCTTTGAAGGTACAGGTGAAGTGACAAACATTGATATCTTAAACTTATTAAGCCGAATCGAAAAAGCAGGTCTTGACTTCATTAAAACTGAAAACTTATATAAATTTAATGACAAGCTAGGATACTCTCTAGCACAAGGTCAATAATAGTATAAAACCTAGCTTATGGGTCTCCATCAGCTAGGTTCTTTTAAAATTTAAAAGTTACTCTGAATAATTTATTGTTTTGAAGCACATGTTGCTTCTTCCTCTACTAGCTTTTGCTACGTAGCTGGATGCGTCGGCGCAGCTCTCAGTGGTTCGACGAAGCAGTGTTTGTTGCTTCTTCCTCTACTAGCTTTTGCTACGTAGCTGGATGCGTCGGCGCAGCTCTCAGTGGTTCGACGAAGCATTGTTTGTTGCTTCGCTTTCCACGGGCAATACCTCAGCTAAACATGACTGTCGTCATGTTGGATCAACGGGCTTTGCTTTTCCCGTTGGAACCAGGGTGACTTCGTCGAATAAGCTGCGAGTTGTCTCGACGGGCAGGACGTCCTAATGCCGGGCATGCCACAGGACGTGGCGTTTTGTCAGGTGGACGGATACACTTAAAGAATATGCTTGTAGAGGAAGAGACAGTCCTCGCAACATACTTCCAAACTTACTATAATAATAAAGTTAACCTATTTTCATTTGTCATGATGCGAAAATAAATCGTATGGAGATCTACCCTACAAATAAGTTTGGTAATGATCATTCGCTTTTGTCCACTGCTTTTAAAAGACACAGGTGCGATAAAAAAGAATAGGTAATATAATTTAACTGATCCAATATAAAAGATATTTTAGAGGTTTAGGAGTGAAAACAGTGATACATAAACTATTATCTATTGATCCCAAGCATGTACATGGTTCTTTTAGTAACGATTACGAACCAGTTCTTACCATCAATTCTGGAGATTCGGTTCAATTAAAAACACCTGATATTCAATGGGGCTACTCCCCTTCTAAAGGTGAAGAAAGAACAATTTTTTCATCAAGGGAAAAAGAAGAAAAGCCAGGACATCCTATCATTGGTCCTATCGCGATTCGTGAAGCAAAGCCTGGTCAAGTTTTAGAAGTTCGCTTAAACGATATTGTTCCCGGGTGGTATGGACGTAACTGGGGTGGTGGTATTAAAAATTGGCAAAATGAAAAACTTGAAATTACGGAATCAGCAAAAGTTCAATTAGATTGGGAACTTAATTCTCAGACAATGACAGGCTCATGTGAAATCGGTAGCAAGACATTTCATGTTGGGCTTCAACCTTTTATGGGATTACTAGCAACAGCACCTGAGGAACCAGGCGTACATAGCACACCGCCACCTCGTTATTGTGGTGGGAATATTGACTGTAAAGAACTTGTCAAAGGTAGTACTCTCTATTTACCAATTTCCGTTGAAGGAGCATTATTCTCGATCGGTGATGGTCATGCTGTGCAAGGTGACGGTGAAGTATCTGGTACGGCAATTGAATGTCCAATGGATTTTGTTGACATTACTTTAACTGTTCGTGAAGATATAGAACTTACGATGCCAATTGCAAACACTCCTTCAGGATGGGTTACATTCGGCTTCGATGAGGATTTAAACGAAGCGACTGCAACAGCATTAAATGAAATGGTTAAGTTAATCCAATCGTTTTATCATGTCGAAAAAAATGAAGCAACAGCACTGGCTAGCGTTGCTGTTGATCTAAGAATTACACAAGTTGTTAATGGGGTAAAAGGCGTGCATGCTGTATTACCTCATGGGGCGATTCGATAACCATTTAACATTTATAACGTGAAAAGGACCATCCCGTCGGATAGTCCTTTTCTAGTACATTAATAGAAGAATGGGAAAAACAATCTTCTTAGGCCAAAAAATGGAAAGCGGTGGCGTCTAAAGCGACGGAACCTTCTTGGAAAACCATAACCATATGGAGTATAACCAGGCCCGTAGAACTGACGCTCACTTTCCCCTTCACGTTCCATATCCCCTGTAGGAACGAGCATGTTTACTCCTTCTTGATCGACACTATCAATAATTCCGTCAAACACTTGCCCATCCGTTGTTTCAAATTGCACGAGATGGAGCTGGAACCTCACACATACATCATGCATTTGTTGCTGGTGAGCAGCAGGGTCCATTGCTCCATGTTGCTGCATGTGATGCCCATTTTGGTGTTGCATCATATATCCCCTCCCTATTCACCCACATCTTATTCATGACATAGGTATCTGTGCATAATCCATGCTAAAAAATGGTATTTTTTTCACAACGCAAAGTGGAATTAAGTAAAGGCTAAAAAAAAGACCCTACTATAAGTCTCACAATAGGGTCTTTACATATAGATAGAAAATTAATGGTCTTCTAGGTATTCCTCTAACGTCAAATTATTCTCCATGATCTCTTTAGCAACTTCTTTACCAACATACCGAAGGTGCCAAGGTTCATACTGATAGCCAGTAATGTGTTCTTTTCCTTTCGGATAACGAATAATAAACCCATAGTTTGCAGCATTTTCAGCGATCCATTGTCCCTCCGCAGTGTCTGCAAAATCTGTAGTAAGTCGAAAATTAACCTCATGTGTCGTAACATCCATCGCTAACCCTGTTTGGTGTTCACTTTCTCCTGCTCGTGCACTATACTGATTTGCTTGTTCTTCTCCACGTTCATTTGCATTCCAAGTGAAGATTTCTCTTTGCCGATTATATGAACGATATCCTGATTGAGCAAACAAGTGTAGCCCCTCTTTTTCAGTTGCCTCAAATAATAATTCCAATGCTTCAGCTGCTTCCGCTCGCATCAACTTTTGAGGAAGGTCTTCATCAAATGGAAACGGTACATCTGGTTCCATAAGATCAAATGGCGTGTAACCAGCTGGCAAATGATTTTCTTTATTAACAAGGACTAGGATATCATCAGGGTCTTTAACTAATTCTCCTCTTGGAGGAAACTGATTGCCCGGATCTTGATTAGGCAATTCTAGTTTTAAAAAGTTTTCTGTTTCCATTTTTTCACCTGAAGCTAGACGCTCTTCCAACATAGAGCGAGTATTTGGACCGTATAATCCATCATTCCCCAATTCATCATGGGCTTGTTGAAAATGATAAATGGCTTTCGCTGTTTCTGTTTGATAAACGCCATCATCTGGAACATCGTAACCTATTTGCCGTAGGGCACCTTGTAAATCACTTACACCTTCCCCTTGGGATCCAATTGTAAACGAACCGTCTGGCAAAGAAGGGTGCTCATCCTGAATTTTGTCTGTCTGCTCTTTTTCACTTTGTTCTTCTGATTCACTTCGCTCTTCTATATCCCGCGTATCCTCTATTTCATTTTGATCCTGTGTTTCCTCTTCTTTAGAAGAGTCATAACCACTATCTTCTTCTTGTCCGTTATTTTGCTTCTCTTCCTCAATATTGGAGTCTGTCAGTATAGAAACAGAAGAAAAATTAGTACTATAACCGATAATGGCAACTACAAGGAATAAAAATAATGTTGCCATGATTAAATAAAGTCGTCGCATATCTATATCCTCCATTGTTGTCTGAATTTTTACGAATGACAAGTTTCCTAGCAAAATTAATCCAGATTATTAGATTCCCAATATTTAATGACAAAAATAGCTTATGTATTAAAAAACGTATCCTTCAATTAGACGAAAGAAATCGTCATATGTTTCAACATTTCGTTGATTTATAGAGAATAAATTTCAGAACTCAAAATATGATGTCAAATTCCGAATAATGAGCGTGACCTCCACTTCAGACGGACGCTTGCTCGTCGCAGGTAAAGAGTGCTCCTGCGGTTACTCGTCGCAGATAAACAGTGCTCCTGCGGTTACTCGTCGCAGCTCGAAGCAGTTCGAAGAAGTATTGCTCGTCGCTGATCCTCTGGGAGTCGCCGCCTTTCGTTACGATCACTTCTAAACAAAACTTGGCTTTTCGCCTATTTTTAATGGCGAAAGCCTTAGTTGCCGTTATACTATCGACCATAAATTTATAAATTCTGATAGTAAAAATAAAACGTACACTTAATGATAAATTTATAGTGTCATCGTTTCATTGCACAAAAAACGGAATGATGATTCAGATTGTAAAAATTATCAGTTGGGTTTGCTTCTATAACTAAATGATTGCATTCCTACACTCAAGCAATATTAATCTAAACATGACTACCCGTCAATGTAATAAGATGGTTTAGGATGGGGATATTCTACTAAGGATAAAAAAACGCATGGCATTTCTCTTTGAAAGCCATGCGTGTTGTTTTATGAATGTATTAGAATCTTAAATAGTAAGCAAAAATTTATATTGTTTTCTTTGATCGATAACTTACCTTTATAAAGCCTTCGCTTATCAATTCGTATCGTATCTTTTTACGTTCGTATAAATTTTATTGCTTTTAGGGTCATTAACCTCCGCGATCAGAGAACTTTTATAGCTCTATACCATAGATACCTACTTCCTGATAGTCCAAAATAAATCGATTACCATTCCACTTTAATCTATTTTGAACAGTGCCTACAATATCAGCATGGAATCTTCCCGCAATTTGCTGATAGGCTATCAGCAAATTTACTGGGTCTCTCGAACTATAACCTATTGGATATAAGCCACTAATTGGATCTACCCAGCCACTGATTGGACTCTTTAATTTCCCACTTTCATCATAAATTTCATTTAAATAATCAGGACCACGTAATGATAAATCAATGATGTATTTTTTGTTATTTTTTTTGCTCATAACCTCAACCTTGTAATCATCCATATAATTAACCTCATATTGATACTCCTGGTTAAACACATTAGAATCAAACAATAAACGCGGTACATTATTCACAAAAGAATAAATATAGTTATAGGTTGTTCCGCCACTACCACCTGTCGGTATGCTAATGAAAATATCATTTATCCCATCACCTGTGAAATCACCTAAAAACAACGCAGGATCATATCCCATATTTTCCTTAAGCGGAATGCTATAAAAACGACCTGTCATTCCATCCTGTATAACTATGGTAATGTTTCGAATAATTGAAACATCCGACGTTTTAAACCCTGTCACGTAAACATTATCAGGTACTAGGTCACCATTTATATCGCCTTGTACAAATGCAACAACCCCTAGATATCCCATATTTGTATGAAAATTGTACATATAAGGCCTCCTCTGAATTTGCCTTTATGTACTATGGTATGCGCCTAACTATCCACACGTTAATCTCTTATTAATTTCTCTTTAGAAAAAAGACGGTACCATTTTTTCAAAGAAGCCAATCAAAAGATAAATTACAAAGTAAGGCAATCTAAATTTACTTTAGCCTAAAGAAGAGGATGATTCATAGTTCTTTCCACTGTGAGTCATCCTCTTTTTTTACGTATTTATACTTCCATAATAATAGGGAGAATCATTGGCTTACGCTTTGTTTTTTCATATAAAAATGGACCAAGAAGTCCTGAAATTTCATTTTTAATTTCAGACCACTGTGTTATTTTCCCTTCCATTAACTCATCTAGGTGAATAGAAAGCTTCTCTTGGGCTTCTTTAATTAAATCTCCAGATTCACGCATATAGACGAATCCGCGAGAGATAATATCAGGTCCTGCCATTACCTTATATTCCTTCATATTAAGAGTAACGACAACGACGACAAGTCCTTCCTCTGATAGAATCCGCCGATCTCTTATAACTATGTTGCCTATATCACCAATACCGCTCCCATCAACATTTAAAGTGCCTGATGGGATGCGGCCCGCAATCACAGCTTCTTTTTTATCCATAGCTAACACTTGACCATTATCCATCAGGAAGCAGTTTTCCTCTAAAACGCCACAATCTTTCGCTAATTTAGCATGTTGTTTTAACATTCGATATTCCCCGTGAATCGGTAAGAAATACTTTGGATTAATCAGACGGAGCATAAGTTTTTGTTCTTCTTGTCCACCATGACCTGAGGTATGAATGTCATTTAGTCGTCCGTGGATAACATCTGCTCCAACACGGTACAGCTGATCAATAATTTTATTTACGCTTATCGTATTCCCCGGGATTGGTGTAGCCGAAAACACAACTGTATCTCCTGGAATAATTTGGATTTGACGATGACTTCCATGGGCTATTCGGGATAGAGCCGCCATTGGTTCCCCTTGACTTCCAGTACATAAAATAACGACTTTGTCACTTGAAATCTTGTTCATTTGTGCTGCATCTATAAATGTATCTTTCGGTGCTTTTATGTAACCAAGCTCTAGGGCCATATTTATAGAGTTGTCCATACTTCGGCCAAAAACAGCGACTTTTCTGCCGTATTTAACCGCTGCTTCTACAGCTTGCTGGAGGCGGTAAATATTTGATGCAAACGTTGCAAAAATAATCCTACCTTCGACAGAACGGAAAATCTGGTCAATGCTTTCCCCTACTTTTCGTTCAGACATTGTGATTCCGGGCATTTCACTATTTGTACTATCTGAAAGTAAGCAAAGTACCCCTTCCTCTCCAATTCGAGCCATTTTCGATAAGTTTGCGGGCTCTCCAACAGGCGTAAAGTCAAATTTAAAGTCACCAGTATGGACGATGTTTCCAGGTGGTGTTTTTACAACAATACCGTAGGAGTCCGGGATACTGTGTGTCGTTCTAAAAAATGAAACGGATGTTTTGTTAAATTTCACGACCATATCTTCGTTAATTTCTTCCAACACTGCTTCTCGTAGTAAACCGTGTTCCTCTAGCTGATTACGGATCAATCCTAATGCTAATTTTCCACCGTAAATAGGAATATTCACTGCACGTAGTAAATACGGAATTCCACCAATATGATCCAAGTGTCCATGAGTGACAAAAAGTCCTTTAATCTTATCAACATTTTGTTCTAAATACGTATAATCGGGGATTACTATATCTACACCCAATAACTCATCTTCGGGAAATTTCAATCCGGAATCAATAATAATAATCTCATCCTGGAATTGTACAGCGTACATATTTTTTCCGATTTCCCCCATTCCCCCAAGGGCATATACGGATACTTGATGATTTTTTGTATTCATAAATTATACTCTCCAATTTCATTTTCTCACTATACTGCCGGTAGTAACCTTTATTATCGCTATATTAAAGGCGGTTCCATTCCAAAAAATATTTTAAAGATAAATCAGCGACTATATTGTTTATTTACGACGTACAAGCTGCGAAACTACTTCTACCTGCCCTGTCTGAGGAAACATATCAACAGGCTGCAAAGATGTTAATTTGTAGCCACCGTTCGTTAAGTCGTTGACGTTTTTCGCAAGGGTTGATGGGTTGCATGAAACATAGACGATGCGTTTCGGTTTTGTGCGAAGCAATGTTTCGATTAAGGATCGATCAAGGCCCGTACGAGGTGGGTCAACAACAACGACGTCTGGTTTCCAACCGACTTTTTCCCACTTTGGTAACCATGTTTCCGCTTTACCTGTAACATAAACCGCATCATCGTATCCATGGTTTTTCGCATTTTTCTTTGCATCTTTGATGGAATCCTCAATGACGTCCATTCCGCGTAACTCTGCCGCCCCATCAGAAAGCCATAAGCCAATTGTTCCGACGCCACAATACGCATCAACAACTTTTTCTTTGCCCGTTAACTCTGCTGCTTCTTTTGCTGCGTCATACAGTTTTTTCGTTTGAATCGGATTCAATTGAAAAAATGCTCTTGGTGATAAATCGAACGATAAATCACCGAGCTTTTCTTCAATTTTCTCTTTTCCGTATAAAACTTCAGTCTTGTCTCCAAAAATCAGTGACGTTTTCTTATCATTTACGTTTTGAACAATCGATGTCACACCAGGAAGTTCTTCCTTTATACGTTCAATAAGTAAATCTCGTTTTGGAATTGATTCTTGTGCGGTTACTAATACAACTTGAAATTCCCCTGTCTCAAATCCAATGCGAGTAACAATTGTACGAATGACACCTTCTTGATTTCGTTCATTGTATACAGGGATGCGAAGATCTTCGACTAGTTTTTTAACCACTTGTGTTACTTCGTCTGTTTTTGGATGTTGGACGATACAACCGGGTACATCAATCAGCTTGTGACTGTTTGCGCTATAAAGTCCTGCAATCACTTTTCCGTCCCGCTCGCCTACTTGCATTTGACTTTTGTTACGGTAGCGCCAAGGCTCGTCCATTCCAATCGTATCTTTAAAGGAAACCTTATCTAAATCAATTTTCGTGTATCGCTCAAATGCTTGACTAACAACATCTTTTTTCTCGCGAAGCTGGGCTTCATAAGACATATGTTGCAACTGGCAACCACCACACTCGTAATAAACAGGACAAGGTGCCTCTACACGGTCTGGAGAGGGCGTTCGAACCTTAACGATTTTCCCTGTTGCAAACTTTTCATGCACTTTCGTCACTTCACAGACGATCACTTCTCCTGGAATCGCACCGGGGACGAAAACGACATTTCGTTTATAAAATCCGACACCTTCTCCATCGATCCCCATTCGTTTAATCGTTAAAGGAAATTGCTGTCCTTTATGCATTTTTACTTTGCTAATTTTTGTCGGCTTTTTCATCTGCCGCTTGTCGTTTTTCACATTGTTCACCTCAAGCTTAGTCTGCTGCTTCAATACTTTCCCATAAGTAAAGTGAAGCATATGTACGGTACGGCTTCCATTTCACTGATTTATGAGCCATCTCTTCTAATGTCGGCTTTTTCTCTAAGTTATAAAACTTTTTCCACGCATTTTGAATACCAATATCTTGTGCCGGAAATAAATCAAGTCTACCAAGACCGAACATTAAAAAGTTTTCTGCCGTCCACTTTCCGATTCCCCGAATTTTAACAAGTTTGCGGATTACTTCTTCGTCTGGCTGTTTCTTTAATTCTTCTAAATTCAAATCTCCGTCTGCAATAAGCTTAGACGTATCTATGACATATTCTGCTTTACGACCACTAAATTGTAAGTCTCGTAATTGTTCGACAGTCAATTGACTCACTTTCTCTGGTGATGGGTAAAACCACACACCTTCTTTTTCTTCTCCAAACGTCTTCACAAAACGCTCCGTCAAGCGAAAAGCAAATGTCATATTTAACTGCTGGTGTATAATTGTTTTCATCAAGCAACCGTATAATTGAAAGTCACAAACAAACGGTGTGCCGCGAAACTGCTTAAATAATGGAGCGATTTCTGTATTTTGATAAAATTTATAGATTTTTTCAAGCGGTATATCCCAATGAAACAGTTCATTTAGTCGTTGAATGACTTCTTGTTCATCAACCATTTCTTTCACTTCAATTCGAAAACTTGGCTTTTCAAATGTCCCTACGCTTGTGACTGTTACAACAATTGGTTTACCTTTCAAATAAATTGGGACCTTTATTTGCTGTGTTTCACGGTCAATAACGTGTAACGGGTCTAATGCAAGCCGAATTAATGCTTGGTTAAAATTGTAAGGTCCAGACACTTGAATGAGTCGATCCATACATACACCGCCTTTCTTCGTATCTCATCATAACATAAATAAGGACTTTCCTTAACTTGGTAGCCCTCTTCTGTATGATCCTTTGTTAAAATAGACGATGTGAATATGATGTGCCGGTTCAATAAAGAAATTATGAACAGACACTTTTAAAGGGAGAGATATGTTTTGTCATTTGCTACAGACGTTGCATCGATACACATTATGGCTGATGTGTATAAAAAGAAGAGTTTAACAGATATCTTACAAAAGACTGTGACTACTTTACATGAAAAGGTCCCTTATATTGATTGGGCTGGAATTTATTTTTATGAGGATGAGTCAAGCGTAAAATTGATGGCTGCATCCAATGAAGAAGATGATTTTCGTTGGGAAGCAAATGGAGAGTTAAAGTTCCCAATAAAAGCTGCTGAAGATAAGCAGCTAGGCGTATTAATTGTTCGTACAAAAGAAGCAATTGCTTTTGACGTGACTGACCTTTCTACGCTTGAAACATTAGCACAGGCTATCGGAGAAACAAGCTTAGCGAACTAAAATTTATGAAAATGGAGTGTCACTCAGTCATGTTGAGTGACACTCCATTTTTTTGTCATTCTTTCCACTCTTGTTTTTCGATATAAGAGTCCAGTTCTTTTTTCATTACGAGGTCATCTAAGCTCTTGAATTCATAACCTTGTTCTCTTAGATCATCGATCACTTTCGGTAAGGCATCCGCATTATCACTTGAAACAGAATGAAGTAATAAAACAGCGCCTGGATGTACACGTTTCATAATGGAGTCATAAGCGTATTTCCAGCCCTTTTGTTTGTTGACTTCCCAATCCATATACGCAAATGACCAAAATACATTGATATAGCCTAATTCTGCTGTTTTCGCGAGCGTTCGTTCACTAAACGTGCCTTGTGGAGGTCTTAAATATCTCATATCGTCTTTACCTGTAATTTCTTCGTACAATGACTGTAAACTCATTATCTCTCGCTCTATACGTTCGTCAGATACCTTAGGGAGACTAGGATGATGATAAGAGTGATTTCCGATTGTATGCCCTTCATCAACCATACGTTCAATTAAATCCCGTTCTTTATCAAGGTAATGTCCGGTTACGAAAAAAGCCGCCGGAACTTCCTTCTCCTTTAGTACGTCTAACACTTTAATGGTATATCCATTTTCATAACCATTATCAAACGTTAAATACAGTTCTTTTTCGGACGTATCTCCTATGTAAAATCCTCCGTACTTATCCAGTAGTTCTTCATACTCTGGTTCGGTTGTAGCTGGTTCATTATTTTTTGCCGGTTTGAAGTTCCAATTATATGATTTATTACTTAATGCGAAGGTTTCAGATGGTATCGTTGTAAAACATATTATAGCTATCATGAAACATAAGGCAAGTTTCCTCAAGTTACACGCACCCCTTCTCTTTTCTCGGTTAATATAAGATAGTTTTTTACAAATCGAGAAATTCATTCATGTTCTATGATGAAAAGATATTTATAAGAATGAAAGTATTTGACCGGTCAGTTTTTGGGTTTGTCCGCGACTTTTTGGCTTTGTCCGTAACTTTTTGGCTTTGTCCGTAACTTTTTGGCTTTGTCCGTAACTTTTTGACTTTGTCCGTAACTTTTTGGCTTTGTCCGTAACTTTTTGGCTTTGTCCGTAACTTTTTGACTTTGTCCGTAACTTTTTGGCTTTGTCCGTAACTTTTTGGCTTTGTCCGTAACTTTTTGGCTTTGTCCGCGACTTTTTCGATTTATCCGTGAAAAATCACATTTATCCGTTAGTTAAAATGATTTCAATTTAGTCGTGGATCAGATTCAATGCTGGGCTCTTATACAAAAAAAGTACGCAAAGCTTTATGCTAAGCGTACCTTCAACATTTTTTTAAGCAAATACTTTTTCTTTATGTTGTGCTAGTCGTTCAAATGACGATTTATCTACGTCTTCATGTAAGCTGTTTCCGTGTGAATCCATTGTGACAATCGCAGCAAAGCCTTCTACTTTTAAGTGCCACATTGCTTCTGGAATACCAAACTCCATTAAGTCAACACCGTCTACTTTTTTGATACAATCAGCGTAATATTGAGCAGCACCACCGATCGCATTTAAGTAAACACCGCCATGTTCTTCGAGTGCCTTCAATGTTTTTGGTCCCATTCCACCTTTACCGATGACAGCTCTAATACCGAACTTTTTCATGATATCACCTTGATAAGGTTCTTCACGAATACTTGTCGTTGGTCCAGCAGCTTTCACGTGCCACTCGCCTTCTTTATCCTTAAGCATAACAGGACCACAGTGGTAAATGACTTGTCCGTCTAAATCAATTGGTGCGTCATTATCCATTAAGTGGTGGTGGATCGCGTCACGCCCAGTATGAAGGTCACCATTGATAATGACGACGTCGCCAACTTTCAGTTCACGAATTTGTTCTTCTGTAATTGGGGCTTCAAGAACAACTTCACGTTTTTCTTCTTTTTTCTCTTGCTTCTCTTTATCATCATTTGCAAAAGAGATTTTCTCGCCGTCTTTATATAACCAGCTATCGATTGTACCTGTTTCTGCATTAAGCTTCACACCTAAGCGACGGAACGCCCAGCAGTTATAAGCGACAGATACAAAGAAGCTTGCTGGAAGACGGTTCATTGAGCCAACTTTACATCCTAAAAGTGTCGCTTCTCCACCGAATCCCATCGTACCTATACCAAGTGTATTCGCTTTTTCTAAAATGTAATCTTCAAGCTGAGCGAGTTTTTCGTTATCATTTACATCATTTACGTCACGAAGTAACTGTTTTTTCGCTAGCTCGTAGCTTGAAATACGGTCTCCACCAATTCCTACGCCGATAAATCCTGCACTACAGCCTTGACCTTGTGCTTGGTATACGGAGTGAAGGATACATTTGCGAATTCCGTCAAGGTCACGTCCAGCACGACCTAGACCTTCAACCTCCATTGGCAAACTGTACTGAATATTTTTATTTTCACAGCCACCACCTTTAATAATTAAGCGTGCATCTATGTAATCTTTTTCCCATTGTTCAAAATGGATGATCGGTGTTCCAGGACCGATGTTGTCACCGCTATTTTCACCGGTGAGAGAATCTACGGAGTTCGGACGGAGCTTTCCATCTGTTGTCGCTTGCTTGATTGCGTTATGGATCGCTTCTTTCATTTTAATTTGATTTGCCCCAACTGGTACTTTAATTTCAAATGTGAGCATCCCTGTATCTTGGCAAATTGGTAATACATGTTCATCAGCCATATCGATGTTTTGTGTAATTGTTGATAATGATAATGCTGCTGTCGTTCCTTCGTTTTCACGCTCTTTCGCTACTTTAATCGCTCGTCGGACATCGTGAGGTAAGTTTGTTGATGTTTCGACAACTAGTTCATACATGCTTTGTTGAAAGTTTTCCACGACACATCTAACTCCTTTTTCTATCATTTGATACCTATTATACTATGAAAAACCTTGCATTTGTCGTGATTTTTTGAATCGTTTTGAAAAATCAATTAGTTCCATTTTTGATCTTTTTCAAATGTATCATAACGCTTGAAAAACAAAAAGAAACGAGTTTAAACAATGAACTCGTTTCTTCCGTTCTTTTATTTATTGCTAAAAACAACTCAGAGCTAACTCGGGAAGTCAAAGCTAGTCGCTGTGAGTCGCCATCTTCGCTCCATATAAAGGAAAGAATTGTAAAATAACACTTTTTATCAACAATGAACTTTACAGCGCCTATTTATTAAGAATGCTCGGCGCAAGACCTGCAATTTTTTCCATCACTTGCTGAATGTCTTCGTCTTGAACGTCTAGTTCTCTTAATGTGTTTTCTAAATGTGTTGCGATTGCTTTGAAGTGCTCAGGCTGAATGTTCATTCCTTCGTGAGCTTTTTCCATGCTCGTACCACTATATTGGTTAGGTCCGCCTAAAGCAAATGTTAAAAATTTCGTTTGGTGATCACGTTGCTTTTCCATATCCGTTTCTGTAAAAAATGAGTTTACTGTCTCATCTTCAAGTACTTTCTTGTAAAACATGTCTACTGCCGTTTCAATCGCTTCTTTTCCGCCTAGCCTTTCATACAAAGTTGCCATATGTATTCTCTCTCCTTTAATCGTTTTCACTTCTTATTATCCGCATTTCCACGATGTTTATATCGTAAACCTCCATTTTTATATCACAGTGATATCTGTCACAATATGCTACATTTAAAAAAATATTTATAAAAAGACAAAATCACCTAATGGAAAAAACATCCAGGTGCCAGGCACCTGGATGTTTTTTCCATTAATTAGTATAGTACTGTTGATGATTGAAGACTTTCTCCTTTTTCTAAGTGACTCGTTCGATTGATATAGTGGAACTTCACTTGTTCGTTTTCATCATATTCTATATGACTAATGCCAGTATTTCCAATAATAAAGGGTCGCGTAAGCTTGTGCCAACTTTCTCCTGCAATCATATACATAAGTAAAATACTGAGAAAACCACCATGAGAGACGAGTGCTACGGTATTGTTTTGATGAGCTGCATATAGTTGGTCAAGTACATAACGACATCGTTTGGTAATCTCCTCTTGGGTTTCACTACCTTCTACTCCTGATAATAAGAGTGAATGAGTGCTTATTTGAGGAAATTCTTCTTTTACTTGATCGCGGGACTTTCCTTCTAGCGGTCCAAGCCCAACCTCCCTTAATTGATCCCAACTTCGGATTGATAATGGGTGATGGTATTCTATCCCTTTCGCTGTTTCGTAAGCTCTGTCTAAATCACTTGAATAAATCGCATCTAAATGGACGTCTGAAAAGAAATGCCCTACAAAAACTGCTTGTTTTTTTCCTAACGTCGTCAACGGAAAATTTGCATGCCCTTGAATAATCCCCTTTTTATTCGCTTCAGATTGGCCATGCCTTATTAAATATAATTTCAATTTTCTCTCCCCCCTTTTATCTATTCTTTTCACATCATATAAAATAACATATACCGCTATGTATCATCTTTTCATAAACAAAACTTGACTTGTCGCCAAGTTCTAATGAGGAACTTCGGATATAGTCGATCACGTACTGTGATCAATCACTAAGCCACCACATCCTGTGTAAGTAAGGCTTAGTTACTATTATACTATCGACCATTATTTTATTAATACTGGTAGAAAAAATAAAAGAGATAACTCAAATGAGTTATCCCTTAAACTGACTTATTCTTCGTCTTCTTCGTCTTCAGTTTCTTCTTCACCTTCAACTTCTTCAAGTTCGTCAGCTGATATTTCTTCATCAGATTGATAAGAAAGTGCTAAAGCGATCGCTGTTGCTTCTACTTCTGCATCTACATCTGCAGGAACTTGAATCGTCACAATGTAACGACCATTTTCTGTGATTTCATAGAAAGAGTATTGACGGTAGTCATCGCCATCAATGTTTTCCGGGAAGTGACCAGGACGGCTTGCATCCCCTTCTACTTCAGCATAAAAATGGAATGGTACAGACTCATCAAGAAGATGGAATTCTGCATTTTCTACATGACCACGGTTAGCAATCATTCGCTCTTCCATGTTCATTTCGTTCTCTACGTCAACATCACGAGTGATAACGTCATCACCGTCTAAAATCAAATTTTCTTCTACTTCAAAGTAAACATCTTGTAAGAAATGACCTTCTTCAAATACTGCATATGCAACTGGCTGACCTTGTTCTGTATATTCAAATTCCATTCCTTCAAGTTTTTTCACTTCTTTTCCAAACGTTGTTGTATAAATAGAAGCATCATGAACGATTTCTTCTCCATCCACTTCCACACGCAATTCATCTTCAGAAGACTCTAAGACTGTAAAAGGCATACCAGCTTCTAGTTCTTCTGACTCTTCCTCTTCTGTTGCTTCTTCAGTTGTATCTTCGTCTTCTAGTTCTTCGGATACTTCTTCTGTTTCATCTTCTTGTGGAGCACCAGTTTGTTCTGTTTCTTCTTCAGTAGCACCACATGCAACAAGGGCTAAAGATAAAGCACCTAAGGCTAAAGACTTTGATAATACTTTCATAATATAAGATCCCCCTTAAATTTTGATCCTATTGGATTATAACAATTTTTTAACAGAAAATTAAGCACAGTTAAGTTCTCTGAATTTTACTAACTATTCTAAGATAACAAAAACATTGTCGCACCAATGTTTCGTGCCTCTAAATAAAAATGTGAAAAATTATGGGAAAATATCAAAAAGCTTTTTTTCGGACAAGTTTCAATGAAACCATTCCTCAAAGTCTACCTTTTTAAACATCATTGTTCATTGTTTGTTAGCGATTTTCCTTCTTTTCATGTAGATGTATTCTAAATATTAAAAGGCGCTCATTTTGAGCGCCTTCTCTGTCATTTATGATTCCGCTTCGATTTCTTTGCGATATCGCTGACATTGTTTTTCTAACTCATCAAGTTTTTCAATAATACGATCAATATCTTCAACGCCTGCTTTTTCAGGGTCAATCGAATCAAGCATATTTACAAGATGATCCATTCGCTGATGAAGAAGGGACATTTTTTCTTCCTTCCCCATTTGTATATCGTTCATGATCTTACTCCTTTCCGCAACGCTAACCGATTTCTGTGCCTATTGTAAACAAAACCAAACGAAACGACAAGACAGAATGTACAAATCCTTTAATTTAATTCATAAAAATTTAGCTGCTCACCACCAAGTTTCAATAGAACTAATGCTCCTAAAAGCAAGGAACAAAAAGTATCTCTATTTAAAAACATTCCCAAAAAGATGCCATTCTCAATCATGGAAAAATCATGTATGATGATAAACGGTGCAATACATTGAAAGGACGTTTTACTTGATGAAAACTTTACGACCTATTACACCTTCTTACGATCCGTGGGAAGCTTACTTGGACATAAAAGAATATGGAGAGCAACGTTTAACCAATGTTGAATTTACGACTACGAACTTGTGTAACATGCGATGTGAGCACTGTGCAGTCGGCTATTCATTACAAACGAAAGACCCAGATGCTTTGCCATTAGAGTTACTTTTGCAAAGGTTAGACGAGATTCCTCATTTACGATCATTAAGTATTACCGGTGGTGAACCGATGCTTTCAATAAAATCGGTGAAAAATTACGTCGTCCCTTTGTTAAAGTATGCCCATGAACGTGGTGTCCGCACACAAATTAATTCAAATTTAACAATGCCTATTGAACGATATGAAAGAATTATTCCTTATTTAGATGTATTACACATTTCTCATAACTACGGCAGTGTCGAAGACTTTGCAGAGATTGGTTTTGCCGTTATGGACCGAAAGCCGACATTTGAGCAAAGGAAAGCTTATTTTGATCGCATGGTAGAAAATAGCCGTTATTTAACGAAACAAGGTGTGACAGTTTCTGCTGAAACGATGATCAATAAGCGCACATTACCACACTTAGAACAAATCCATGATCAAATTATCGATATGGGATGTCAGCGTCACGAAGTGCATCCTATGTACCCAAGCGATTTTGCTAGCATTTTGTCGATCGCTTCATTATCAGAAATTAGGGAAGGGATCCACCGTTTACTAGATCATCGTAATCCGAACGTTTGGATGTTGTTTGGTACATTACCGTTTTACCCGTGTAATTCAAATGAAGAAGACCAAGCTTTGCTCGCTCGACTGTACAACGAGAAAAATGTTACAGTTCGAAACGACCCAGACGGTCGTTCAAGGTTAAATGTTGATATTTTTGATGGGACAATTAATGTCACTGACTTTCATGATGCGAAACCTCTAGGGAACATTCAAGAAACAAAGCTACCAGAAGCCTACAATCGTTGGAAAGAGTCCAGTTTGGCAAAAAGTATTGATTGCCATTGTCCTGCAGCTGAATGTCTTGGTCCTAACCTACTTGTTAAAAACGCCTACTACAAAGATATTGATTTCACAAAACGAAAAGCTATTGTTACGAAATAATGGGAATGCTATCCAGGTGGCAGGCACCTGGATAGTATTCCCATTTGTTTATCTTGGTTGATTTGTCGTTTGAAACTTCAAATTAATGTGATCTTGGATCGGTATCCAAGATCCGATTCCTTGTTGGGTCACATTTTTTACTTCTAACCACTTTTTATCACTCTTCATCCGGAGGAAGACTTCACCATATGTTACTTTTCCTTTTTCATTCACCGCTGGTGCAAAAGCTGTTAAATATCCCATCGTTTTCGGCGAGACGTTATACACTCGATCTGTTTTCGTTCCGTAGCCTATAACCGTTGAAAAGCTTAGTGGCAAATTCGTTTTTTCCATCGCTTTCATCATCATCATTTTTTGGACTGTTTCACCATTTGGCACATCTGCCGTTAAGCCACCTTTAATTCTTTTTTGCTGCTCTTGGTTATACGACACTTTTTTCTGTTCTTGTCCACCACGATTATCAATCATATTTGTATTCACTTTTTCAAAATCCCAGTTAATTTTCGTCTCATCTGATTCATAAGCCAGCGGCCATTGCCCTAAATAAATAGAAACATCCATTCCTAAAGCTAGCTTAGAGCCTTTTACGGCGGACTCATTAAACATTTTAATAAGCTCTGGATTTTCAATATTAATTTCCGTTGAGTCTAATAACTCTTCTGCCAATTCACTTGGTTTTAGACGCGGTAAGTCTTGTGTTGGATTCGGATATGTGTTCTCCTTCGAGATTTCCATCGCAGAATCTGGCAGTAAGTGGTCCTCTTTCTCTTCGTCCTTATCATCTGCAAAAACAGGTGGCATGAGAATAACATTTACAAGCATAAAGAATGCAAGAAAACATAAAGCACCTTTTTTCACCATTACGTCCTCCTTCATCAAATCACTAAAGATCATCCATTTACTGTTAGTTTTACTTCACAATAAAAAAATATCCGTAATTGGTAAAAAAATAAGGGCAGTCTCATTAACTTCCTGTATTGAATCAATTTCATAACTTAAAATATGATGCGAAATTCCGAATGGTGAGTGTGAACTCCACTTCAGACGGACGCTTTCCCGAGGGCTTGTCTTCAGCTAACTTAGGCTCGACAACTCTTCGCCTAAGTGGTTCTTCAGCTCGTTGCTCCTGCGGTTACTCGTCGCAGCTCGAAGCAGTTCGAAGAAGTATTGCTCGTCGTTGCTCCTGCGGTTACTCGTCGCAGCTCGAAGCAGTTCGAAGAAGTATTGCTCGTCGTTGCTCCTGCGGTTACTCGTCGCTGAGCCTCCGGGAGTTGCCGTTATACTATCGACCATAAATTTATAAATTCTGATAGTACAAATAAAACGTACATTTAATGAGTTATTTATAATATCATTCGTTTCATTGCGCAAAAAAACGTAATTATGAAATTGATTCTATTGTATTTCAATAACAAAAGAAATTTTCACTTTAAGAAGAGGGATTCTACAGTTAGAGCTAAATTTTGCAGTTTTAAAGACTTTATAAGTTATGAGTTTTATCCTTAGGGTTCTTTTCGTCTTCCTTTTTGTCTAAAGTGTAGGATTCATTCATCATTGATTTACCTTCAGATGGATAACCATCATGTCTTCTATCAGGATGTCCAAGCATATATGTGTATTTTCCTAATCGTTTATGATTAATGATTAAAGCTACTACTAATAAAAGAAACCCCATATATCCACCAGCTGTAAAGTCAATGAAAGCTGCTAATATAAATAATATTATTGCCACAATCACTACAACTGTTTGAATAATGATTAATAGAATACGACCACCTCCCCTAGTACTTTCCCTTCACCAACCTCGCTATAGTCAAATTGTAACATCAAATCCATCATTGGTTTCTATCTTCACTTCAACAAAAATGACTAACAAATTCAATGAAATTCATTAGTCATAATTAACCACACGATCGTCGCGATAAGTGATGGTGATATTAAATTTTCTTCTAGTTGTTTTGTGGTTCTTCTCCGTCTTCGATCACTTTAATCTCCCGCCAGCGACCCAATAAAAAGTAAGCTGCGGCAATGAGGCTACTTATCACAAAACTTACAGCCATTCCAATGGCAATACCTCGTTCTCCCATCATTGAAGCGAATAAGTATGTGAGTGGATAACGTAAGACCCAAAAAGAAATCGTATTTAAAATGAACACTTGAAACATTGCTCCTGCAGCACGTACAACACCATTTAAAACGAAGTTAATCCCTAAAAACGGATAAAAAAATGCGATCGTCTGAACATACATTTTCCCAAAAGCAATCGTTTCTTCATCTTGTACAAACAATGAAATCATTGCTTCTGCACTGAAGAAGACAATTGCTCCAATGGAAAACGAGACAAGGATAATGAGAAGCATCCCGCTTTTCGCTATATCGTTTACGCGATCCCATAACCTCGCCCCTATGTTTTGTCCAGCCATACTGTTAATCGCTGAACCTAACGTTAATGCAGGTAGCATAATTAAACTGTCTAGTCGTTGCGCTGCTCCAAACCCTGCGACAACTTCCTCTCCAAACGATGTCACGACTGTCATGATTGCAAGAACGCCACCTGATATAACCATCATTGATAAGCCAGAAGGAAGACCGAGTTTAAAAATATTTTTTAATAGAAACATCTGTGGCCATGTTGGCATCGAGAACGGAACATTTGCCTTTTTTATCGAATAAATCAGTCCATAAATAAATGCAGTACCTTGAGAAACAATTGTTGCATATGCTGCTCCATCAATGCCCATATTGAACCCCGCGATAAATAAAGGATCAAATATGGCATTTAAAACGACAGCAAGAAACACAAAACGAACAGGCGTTTTACTATCACCTAACGCTCTTAAAACAGTAGCAATAAAGTTATAACCGAACAGAAAAAGGATACCGATAAAGTTAATTTTTAAGTAGGATGTTGCTAAAGGTAAAATGTCTTCTGGTGTTCCCATCCACCGTAATATACTTCCTGACATGAGAAAACCAAAGATCCCTAACGCTAAAGTCATTAAACCTAAAATGACAACAAAAGCATTCAGAGATGATCTCAGACCTTGGTCATCTTTAGCCCCTTTATATTGCGACAAAACTGTAAGGGCAGCCGTATTTATCCCAATGATAAACGATAAAATCGTAAACACGACAGTTCCAGAAACAGCGATTGCTCCTAGAGCATTTGTTCCTAACAAATTACCGACCCAAAGCGAATCAACGAGCTGATAAGAAACTTGTAACAGGTTCGCTAAAAAAATGGGGCCAGAGAAAAAGATCATTTTTTTTAGAATACTACCTTCTGTAAAATCGTACTGTTTTTGTTCCATCTTTTATCACCCTCAACATCCGTGCGGGGTCTTTCAAGCCACAACCTGCTCCGTATTTTTATTGATTTTAATAAGGACCTCATTTAGAAATAGTGATCCTTTCATCCTTGATTGATCTGTAAACGGTGATTACCGACAAATCCTATTGCGAAAGCCTTAGTTGAATTATATCGAACATACTTTTATTCATTCTAATAGTACAAAAAGAAACGACTGCTATTTTAGCAGTCTTTCTTATGAACATGATTATATGATCGAAAAGCTTTCTGTAAGCTCTACGGCCCCGATAATTGTTTGTGCCATCGGGCAATTTTTTCTCGCAAGTTCAACTGCTTTTTCCACTTTTGCTTCTTTAAGCCCTTCACCGTTAATATTGTAATGAAGGTGAATCTTCGTAATTTTATTCGCTTCATCAGGGTTACGCTCTACATCAGCGTCGATTGTCATATCGGATACAGTCATACGTTGTTTTTCTAATACTTTCCTTAACACGCCTCCACCACAAACTGCAATAGATCCAACCATTAATTGGTAAGGGCGATAACCGTATTCCTCATTTCCTGAGATTTGTAATGTTCCATATTCTACTATTGTTTCAAATCCATTTTCTTTCATTTGAAATTTCATGAGACAACCATCCTTTTCGTGTTTGAATTATCCATTATTATTTTAACCTCGATTCCATTCATTCGTCACGCCAAAAACATTTTCTTGAATTCCAACTAAAACAATTTAGAATAGATAAAGGAAAGTGAAATTGAATTATATAAATGATTGGAGATGCGGTATGACATCAAATCAGTTAACTATAAATCCTCCAAATAACAATCCGAATTATCGATATTGGGTTCTCGTTGGTATGGTGCTCATCGCAGGTTTTTCACAAGGAATGCTTCTTCCAGTACTTGCGGTGATGCTCGAAACAGCTGGTGTATCTTCAGCTGCTAACGGGCTTAATGCAGCTGCGCTATATATCGGAATTATATTAGTTGCACCTTTTATTGAAAAACCGGTTCGCAAATATGGATATAAACCTGTTATTGCGTTAGGCCTTGTCATTTTAGTCGTCACCCTCATGTTATTTCCATTTTGGCAATCCTTTTGGTTTTGGTTCGTATTAAGAATGGCAGTTGGTATTGCAGATAACTTGATTCACTTTTCTACACAAGTATGGATCAGTTCAACAAGTACGAAAGAAAAAAGAGGACGACAGCTTGCAATATATGGACTAGCCTTTGGGATGGGCTTCGGCCTTGGCCCTATGATGACAAGACTCCTTGAAGTTAATGACTTTTTACCATTTATTATCGCTTCAGCTGCGAGTATCGTAGCTTGGGTTTTCATGCTCTTTCTTAAAAATGAATGGCCGGCAAACGACTTTGAAACAGCGTCACAACTCGGAACGTTATCTCGTTATAAGCAAGTGTTTAAATTAGCATGGTTTGCCCTTCTTCCAGGATTTTGCTTTGGCTATATGGAAGCTTCTCTACACGGAAATTTCCCGGTATACGCGATGCGTTTCGGACTTGATATACAATTCGTTACAGTCTTTTTACTACCGAGCTTCGTGTTTGGCAGCTTAATAACACAGCTACCACTCGGAATACTAAGTGATAAAGTTGGCAGAAGTCGAGTTCTACATTCCCTTGCTTTTCTCGGTCTCATTCTCTTTTTCTCTATGAGTTTCGTTGAAGAAAACCAATGGATGCTTTGGACTCTGTTTACACTCGCAGGAATGTTGTTAGGCTCTCTTTTCTCTCTTGGAATTGCCTATTTAGCAGACCTTTTACCTGCAAACCTCCTTCCAACAGGAAATGTGATGACGGGCGTTCTGTTTGCGACCGGAAGTATGATCGGCCCAACTATTGGTGGGTGGCTCATTGAAATTGTTGGTCAAGGTGCGATATATTATTCCATTAGTGCCATGCTACTATTTATGTTTGCAGCCGGAATGCTATTTGAAAAAACAAAGCAGCACCACCACAACGATCCTGCAAATGAAGCTGCGTAATATAAAGAAAACTCGCCGATTGGCGAGCCTTGGGCGAAGACAGAGGCGTTAGTTGCGACGAGCTTTACTTCTTGATTAAGCTTCGAGCTGCGACGAGTAACCGCAGGAGCCGACGCACAGGACGTGCTAGCACCGGTGTTTCGATAGGACATCGCGTTTTTAGCCGGTGAACTTATACTTAGTTCTTTAAAATTTTCTCTACGTCGATCTACTTCTTCGCTAAAATTTTATAAATTAACGTGTAAATAAAGTGCCAGGCACCTGAAAAATGTTTCCAGGTGCCTGGCACTCTTATATTAGCACTCTTATATTATTGAAACACTTGATCGATAACATTAGAAGACCTAGCATTGTTTAAGTTTTTATTAACTTTTCCTGAGACTTTTATACGAAGCTGTGATTCTAATGAGCGAACCATTTCAGGTTCTCCTACTAGGTAGACCTTCTCCCATTTTCGTTTACTTTGCATTCTCTCAATTGTAGTTGCCATTCCTTTATAAAAGCGGTGTAAGTTTTCACGAAACCGTTGTTCAAAACCATCAACATGACTCGCACCTGAAGCGGTCCTGTCTGCCGAAGCTAAGCCTTCTTTAAAGGTCCACTCTTCTGTGTCAGGGTTGAAAGTGTACGTATGCGATTCATGTAACTCTCCTAGGTCAACGTCATACACTTTCACTTCATCCATATTCGGTAAGATTACCGCACTCTTTGGATAGTCACGTTGAATTTGTTCAAGCTGATCAACAATTGGCGTTGTTTCCCAATGAAAACTTGTTTCAACTGGAACTTGTAAGTAGTGAACTGACCATAAATCCTGCTCTTCAGAAGCGAAAATAACAACTCCTTTTTGTAACAACGTCTGATTACCGTGGATTTCTTTTTCTACTTTATCTTTCATCTTTTGATAGCTCTTTAACTGATTATCGTCTCCTGCAGCCTGTAAGTATTCTTCAAGCTTTTTCAAACCATTTTTTAATCGAATCTTCCATTCACCTTTTTGCTGGTCTTGATCGGCACGATCAGTGTTTAAATAGACGGACAATACACACTTTCCTTCACTGCATCGGAACTGCTGTAATGCTTCCAACTCTTTCGATAAAGCCATTTACAAAATTCCCCCTTAAAATAGCGTGTACAAGTATGTAACCGTAAAAGAAGCTAGTTAAACACAAAATTTAAGTGCCAGGCACCTGTAAATGATTTACCGGGTCCTGGCACTTTGTACAATGGTTCAGTTATTCGTTTTTGGATTCTGGTAATAAAGCTGTTTCATTTTCGAGTTGTTCCGAATCGATTTGTGTCATTTGCGATGCGAATGATTGAAATTCATTTTTCGTTTCTTCTAATGCACTGATTAAATCTTTTGCATGCTCTTTCATATGTAAAGATGATTCTACAATTTTCTCTACATCATCTGAAGCGTTCTCAACGACTGTTGTAATCTTCTCACTTGACTGTCTAACCTTTTCGACTAATGGTTCACGATTTTCATTTAGAACGGTTATCCAATGTTTTGTTTGATTACTAATGCATTCAGCACTGCTAATTACTTTTGATCGAGTACTTTTATTTGCTGCTACATAAGCAACTCCTGCTACTGTTCCCGCAATTAATCCCCGTACGACCCACTTTTTCGCTTGCTGATCATTTTCCATTCCCTCGTCCTCCCGTTCAAAATCATTTTCAATAGCTTCTTAATATCATTTTACCAAGAAAAAGTTAAATCAAACAAAAATTTTCACATCGTTTTTTCCAATGTTGACAAAATAGTAAAAAATATATCAAAAGTCGAAGAACAAAAAAATCATTCATTCGTCACAAATGAATGATTTTAAAAGGTTTTTCATAAGATTTGTCGGATGTTCACTTGGTTACACAATCTTCTCAGCACTTTTCGTGTTTACTATTTTCCTTGTTGCTCCACGATTTCGTTCATCCGGACCTAACCACATTACTTGCATATATGATAATAGAACACACCATCACGGTTTTCTGTCGTTACTTCTCCATTTACCTCTAAAAGATCTAAATGTCCAAGTGTTTCCGATAACGTTAATCCAGGTTGCTTTTCATATAAACGATGATAGACCTTTTTACATAGCTCAAAGCTTGTCATTGCATCATAACCTAGCATTTCTTTAAAGTATACTGCTTTTTTTTCTTGCTCGATTAGTCTCGATTCAATCAATTCTCTTGGTTCATTAATGATCTTCCCGTGCCCTGAATAGCAAACTTTCACGTCTATACATTTTTTCAATGCATCTCGATATTGAAGTAATGTTTTAGGTCTGTCGCTTCCATCTTCATATGGTGCTTCAATAATTGCATTGGAAGAAATGTGTGAAATTAAATGATCTCCTGCGATCAACGTTCCATCTTCTTCTCGTAATAATGAAATGTGGCTTTGTGCATGCCCCGGTGTTTCAATCGTCGTCCAACCACTAAGACCTGGAATCGGTTCTCCTTCATTTAAAACATGGTCGACATCACCTTTTGCTGAAAAACTTCGGTAATATTCATTCGCTTTTTCGATGTCTTGAATGAGCTGCTTTGGAACTCCGTGCTTTTTATAAAACGATTGAAAAAATTGATGTGTCCGTGCTAAAAAGTTAGCATCTCTCGTTAACCATGGCACTAAGTTTTTATGTCCATAAACTTTTGCTTTCGGTAAAAACTTTTCAAGTAATCCGATATGATCCGGATGGTGATGTGTTAATATGACGACTTCAATATCCTCAATTTCAATATTAATTTCTTTAAGTTGATCCTTCATCGCGTGAAATGCTTCTTCTGTTTTTGGTCCCGTATCTACAAGCGTAAGGACGTCTCCTTTTATCAGGTACGTATTTACTGGCCCAACTAGAAACGGAGTGGGTATTGTTATTTGATATATTTCTTTCGTTAATTGATTCATTAGTAGACTCATAGTACCTCCTTCACAGGAAAATGAATGAACATTCACTCGTTTATTTCTATTTTATACGATTTACTGCTCTTTGTCATGAATTCTTTCCCCTTATTTAAATTACTCTTTGCAAAGAGTATACTTTTATTAAATACATATCGTTTTTAAGAAAGGTAGCATGAAGAGGCAGATCACAACGCAAAGAAGAACACAGGAAGAGTTTCCTGTGTAATGGATGGAGAAAATAAAAAAAGGTTACTTTCTATTGAATCAATTTCATAAATACGTTTTTTGCGCAATGAAACGAATGATATTATAAAATTATCATTAAATGTATGTTTTATTTTAAAGTGATCGTAACGAAAGGCGGTGACTCCCAGAGGATCAGCGCAGTCTGAAGATACACTTAGGCGAAGAGTAATCGAGCCTAAGTTAGCTGAAGACAAGCCCTCGGGAAAGCGTCCTTCTGAAGTGAAGTTCACGCTCATCATTCGGAATTTGGCATCATATTTTGAGTTATGAAATTAATTCGAATGTATAAAATTTTAGCTAAGAAGCAATTTCGGCGTAGTGAAAATTTTTATGTGTATAGTTATGTTCACCGGCGTTCCGACATCCTGTCGGAACGCCGGTGTTAGCACGTCCTGTGCGTTACAACGGCGCCTTTGTCTTCGCCTTAAAGGCTCGCCAATCGGCGAGTTTTCTTTATACTTCAAGAATTTTTAACTTTGATAAAGGATTAAAGTAACTGCTCCTGCGGTTACTCGTCGCAGGTCGAAGTAGCTCGGGGTTGTAGGGCTGTGTGCTCCTGCGGTTACTCGTCGCAGGTCGAAGTAGCTCGGGGTTGTAGGGCTGTGTGCTCCTGCGGTTACTCGTCGCAGGTCCTAGTAATTCGGGGAAGTAGCGCTCGGTGCTCCTGCGGTTACTCGTCGCAACTCGTAGTTTATTCAATGGAGTTATGCTTGTGGCAACTAAGGCTTACTTCCACAGGAGGTGGTGGCTTCGGTGTTGATCACAGGACGTGATCGACTTTAGCCGAAGTTCATTAACGATAAGCCAAGTTTTGTTTAGATGTGAACGTAACAAAAGACGGCGACTCCCAGAGGATCAGCTCAGTCTGAAGATCCACTTAGGCGAATAGTTGTCGAGCCTAAGTTAGCCGATGACAAGCCCTCGGGAAAGCGTCCGTCTGTAGTGAAGTTCACACTCATGATTCGGAATTTCGCATCATATTTGAGTTATGAAATTGATTCTCTATTAAGTAAATAATTTATAAAATGCATATGTGTGAGTTCATCTACAATAAATGAATCGATCTCGTTTATATACATTGGGTTGATTTGATTTTTCAACTGAGAATAAAGTTTAATCGTTCCTTTCTTTCGAGACATTATATAAAATAACCCTTCATCTAAGTTGTTCGGGATCTCTATTTCTCCTGGGGTAATTTTCGGCACCTGTCTAGCTATTTGAACATAACTTTTTTTTAACGCATCATAATGGTTTCTATCATCTGTTAGGATATCATGGAAAAGGTACTCTGCTCTCTTATCATTACTAAGTACCTTTAAATAATCTAACAGTAATTCATCTGTACTTTCTCTTTGAAGAAGGTGTATTATTAATCTAAGCACAATTGTGTTATTTGGATTGTTATATTCCCAAGGTCCGCTTAGCCCACTAAAACCTCCATAATAAAACATTTCACCCCTCCCAACTTTCATATACCTATATCCTTATCCAATATATGAGTATATTGTAAAAAAATGATTCGAAAGAGTTCATAAAGTTGTAACAGGTTTCACATGTACAGATAGTAAAAAGTAATATAATTGAATTGAAAGAAAATTACGATTAAAGGGTTGATTGAAATGAGAAAAAGACTATCAAAAAGTTTTAACGAACTTGTAAATGAAAATAAACAACAATTACTTCGAGATGAGAAAGCAATCTCTCAAATCGAAAGAAAAGTCGATGATAAGTATGTAAAGAAAGAATTACAAAAAGCGTAAAATCAATTTGTTTCATCATTCGTACTATGTTCAAAAATTCACATAAATTTTGGACATATACAATAAAAATTGCACACACATGCAAAAGTCTGCTCCTAAAGTGTTAAACACTTTGTTGGAACAGACTTTTTGCATGCGTAATCATTTATTATGATTGATATTCTTTTAAAAGAGAATTTAATTTTAATGCTTGAGATAAATCCCCTCTTACTTTTAGCTTCCCTGTCATATAAGCGGTTGTTGGATTTAAGTTACCTTCTGCAAGTTTTAAAAAGTTTTTATCACTTAGTTCAAGTGTCGTCTTGGCTTCTAGCGTTTCACCCTCTAGGTACTCCACTGTCCCATCTTCAAGCTTTAACTGATAAATCCCCTCATCATCACCAGATATATTAAATTGATAAACGATATTTAAACCTTGGATATGAGAAGGGTCTTCCTTAATTTTGCTTACTAGTTGATCAAACATTTCTTTTACAGTCACAATTTTTCCACCTTTCATTCGACAAAATGATTGAATGTTCACTCATTATTATTTAGCTATTCTTCTATAAAATCCTGCAACAATTTAGAATTAGTCAAAAAAAATAAAAGAGCTTATCATTGAAGCTCTTTTATCATCACACCATATTAATGATAACCTTCTAAAGAGTGAATATTAACTTGGACTGTCTCCATTTGTGAAACGAGTAATTCCTCATACTGTTCAGAAGCTAAATATTGAAGTTCGTCTTCTTCCATATTAGGATTGTCATTTTCTACATCGTAATAAACATCTTCATATACCTTTCGAGCCATTAACCAGCTTTTCGTATAACCTTCTAGATTATGAGAAAAGCGTTCTGTACCGTACTCCTCAATTAAGCTTTGCGTCTCTGGAAAATGTTTATATTGCTCCGTAAATTGCTCGTATTGCGCTAAAATTTCTTCTGCCGAAACAGTGTGACCTTTCTCTTCTGCTAATTTTTCCATCGCTAATGTACGAATCATGCTAGTTAATGTATGATTGATGTTTCTCACTTGCTCCTCTTGTTGATCCCAAAATTCTTTCATATAATCTAACGTTTCTTCATCCATTGAAGCTGCTCCTTCAGCTCGAACCATTTCTAAATGTAGTAAGCCTAATAATTGCTGAAACTCGACCGTGTCACTCGTGATTTCTGTGTCATCGACTGTAGCAAGCACCCCACTCGTTTCTACTTCACTGTCTTGGTCTGGGTCATTCACTGTTTCTGTTACTTCTTCCTCACTACACGCTGCTAATAAAAAGATCATTACTAACAGGAAAAATGGTATGACGCGCTTTATTAAACTATTTTTATTCATGTTCTTCACCTACTTCAAATATTATTGTCTCGCTTTTCTTTTTATCACCTTGCTCTAAAGTTACTTCGGCGATCCATTCCCCTGACATCGGTAATTCTACGGAACCTGCATATATTCCATTTCCTCCATCGGCAAATTGGACGTCAATATGCCCATGATCCATACGGCTCATCTCTAAAAGTGCACTTACATTCAAACCTTCAACTGGTTCTTCTCCATCTAGTATTTTCAAAGTCATATGAACATGACCATTACGATCTTTGTTTACATCAGACATTTCCATTGACCATTCTTCGTCTCCACTACATGCGACTATAACGAACATGCTTGTTAAAAGAAGTAACGTTGCTAGCATCTTGATTTTCACTTTCATTGTTGTTTCCCCCTCCCACCTTCATGACTTTCATAAATTCTTCCACCGTATATTTCGTCATTTTCCCATCTTCAAGATAGGCAACATGAGTACAAACTTGCTGTATCTCATCTATATGGTGTGAAGATAAAAAGATGGTTTTATCATCTAGTGATTGCAAGACTTCCAAAATCTCTGCTCGTCCAATCGGGTCTAACCCGCTCGTCGGTTCGTCTAATATAAGTAGTTTTGCGTCATAATAAAGCATTAACGCCAACCCTAAACGTTGCAGCATCCCTTTTGAAAAACGATTAACCTTCTCATCCTTAACTTCTAGCAAGTTCACTTGCTGTAACACGCTTTCAATCTTTTGCTCATTTGCCCTTTTATCTTGAAGTGATGCAAAAAAGTGAAGGTTTTCTTTCGCCGTTAAATGTGGATAAAGGTGAAACTTTTCTGGAAGATAAGCAACATCCTTCTTCCATTTATTCTTTTTCACCGGATGTCCATTAAGTGTAATTGTTCCATTTTTAAAAGGAAGAATCCCTAGCATCGTATGAATTAACGTTGATTTCCCAGACCCATTACGGCCAACGAGGGCACACCGTTCTTTTTTGACAATATTTAAGCTTACATCTTTTAGCACCTGCTTCTTCCCATAACTTTGAGATAAACTTTGAATATTAATCATAGCGAAGCCCCTTTCTTTTTGACCAAACAGCCACCCCGTAAAATACAACTAAAAATATCGTTACGTTTAGCCATAAAAATGTTGTGGGGGAAAGCCAAATTAACTGGTCCATTAAGTAAGACATGTATTCTAAAGAAAAGACACCTACAGATGTTTCTAAGTAAAGTCTAAGAGCATTTAATGGTTGTAAAAAGAAAAGTAGTGAAAAATAAAATACGTTACCGTGTGTAACCATAGGTAGTTGGTAAAGTAAAATTAAATCGAATAAAAACACAAATGAAAACCAAACAAACACAGTCGCTCCTACGACTTGCATACGATTTGTACAAATCGTTCCGATGAACAAACCAATCTGATTAAAAATAAGAATAAATGCCGTAACTGTTAGTAAAAATGCTAAAAATGCCCCTACATCAAACCCAAGAAACATTCTCATGGGAACAGCAAGGATTATATACCAACCTAGAAATAACGTAAGAACGATACTATTTATCGCAATGCTCTTCTTTAACAAGAAAGTGCGATACGACTCTTTCTTTGTCACGATCATCATTAAAGTCTTTAATTCTTTTTCTTGCATAATCGTAAATGATGCAACGAATAAACAAAGAAGCGGCAACAAATATACATGCATTTCATGTAAAGAGATTAATAATGCTTGAAAGCTGTATTGGATCGGAGTGTTCATCGTTTCTATAAAGATAAATAACGACATAACGATGACCATCCCCATACTAAGCCATAACCCTTTTCCTCTTATTTGTTCCATCCATTCTTTCCAAATGTACATTTATGCCACCCTCCTTTTCTGACGAACAAAAATCATTCCACTTACTAATAAAAAGGCGATTGAAATTGGTACAAACGAAATTCCTCTTCTATTTTGTTGCAATGGAAAATCGTCTTGAAACATCGTTTCTTGATTATTTGTCCATTGATTTAATTTTTCATAGATAACAATACTTGGGCTGTGCATAAATAAATAGACAAATTCATTTTCTTCAACGAGCTCGTGCAATGAAGAGTCATAAGTGACTGCGAAGTCGCCAACCCCAGTTTGATATAAATCTAATAATGGAAAGTCACTTCCCCAATTATTGCCCCGGCCCCCTTTACTCCACTCATTTTCGGAATGTCCGCCTGCGCGAATAACAGGAAGCTTATTTTTGTGAAAGCTGTTTTCGGAAAACACTTGATCGCGTGCACTTGCCCACAGTTCGATCCCGATATCATTTTGCGAAAATTCATTGTTAAGAATAAGGTTATTTTGTGAATGCTCTATGAGTAAACCTCGTTTGTTTTGCAAGAAATGGTTACCTTCGATGAGATTGTCACTACTTGTTTGTAGTAAGAAACCGAAAGAACGAGAGCTTTGATTCATCGAAAAAGTATTTTCTAAAAATACGTTCTCACTCGAATGCATGACGGCAGCGCCACCAATATTAAATGTAAAAATATTTTGCTTAAAAATATTTTTATTTGAATACATATAATGAAGCCCGTAACGAGTGTGCCGGATAGCATTTTCATAGATTTGGTTTTCATCAGCATACTCGAAATAAATTCCGTCACGTGTCGATTCGATTCGGTTTCCTTTTAGTATGTTTTCGTGTGAATAATAAACTTGAATCCCGTTTCCTTGAGCTCCTACTGAATCTTGATCTTTTTGTCCATAGATTGTCACGTTTTCGATCGTATTTCTATGAGACTGACTTAAATAAATGCCATGATAAGCGTCGATGATTGTAAGGTTTTTCATCACATTGTCATTAGAATATACTTTTACTCCGGAATATTCTTCTTCATCATTACGGCTAAAACTGCTGTTTTCTATTTGGAGCTGTTCAAGATTCACATGATCAGCATTGATCATAATGACGTTTCCGGTCTCATTCCCGCGAATAACAGTCCCTTCGGAGCCTTTAATTGTTATTGGTTTATCAATGGCAATGTTCCCTTCATATGTTCGGTCCTCAAGCTGAAGTACGTCATTTACTCCTACCTCATTAATCAATTGCTGTAAATCTCCCTCAGCTCCTACTTGATGCGGAAATAAAAAAATAAACAAAAAAGCTCCGAAAGTCAGTATCCACTTCATTTTCTACGCTCCTTCCATAACGGAAATAAGAGTAGTAGAAAAGCAACTGCGAGTAAGTATGAGCCAAAAGAAAAATAACTATGAGTAACAAAGTTCGCAATCGTATTTTCACCTATGATTGGTGGAACAAACGGATCAATCGTAATCGGTGCTCTTGGATCAAGCTCTGTTCCAAAAGTGACTAACCAACGTCTGAGGTCATATAAGCCGAGAATTCCTCCAATGATAAACAAACCGATTAAACCATAAAGTAGTGACATCTTCCTTAACAGTGCCACGATAACAATGAGTAAAGCGAACCCTCCAATGACCCAAGGCATAAATTGTAATTCCGGGAAGTTTTCTTCACTAAAACGCGCCATGCCGATGTAATGATTCAAACTATTTACAATATCAATTTCACCTTCAAGCTTATATGGATAAACGATAATGTTTAGCCCATTAGGATATTGTGGTGCGAAAAAACGCATCCCCCACCAAGGCAAAAAAATGGAAATAACCAATAATCCTGCAGCGACAAATAAACTCACCATTGACTTATTTGATATTTCTTTGGACATGACATTCATCTCCTAAAATACAAGCAGGAAAGGGAGACTACTTCCCCTCCTGCCTATTTATTACTCTTTTGGATTTACAATTAAGTAACCTGTCATTTCTTGGTGTAATGCTGAACAGAAGTTCGTACAGTAAACTGGGAACACTCCCGGTTTATCGGCAACAAATTCTAATGTCTTCGTTTGACCAGGCATTTGTTCAAAGTTTAGGTCGTAATCCATGATCCCAAAGCCATGCGTAATATCTTGGTCAAAGTCAGTATTCGTTAAATGAAGGGTAACTGTATCTCCTTCATTTACTTCAATGACATCAGGTCGCTTAGCTTCTGCGTCAAAGATAAACTTCGAACGCATCGTAATTCCATAAATTGTTACATTGTCACCGTCTCGCTCAATTCGTGTATCTGCTTGATCGTAAACGGCGTTTGGATTATTTTCATCCCTCTCGTATACATGGAAAGGGTTAATCACATCTCGATGAACCATTTGCGCATAGTGTGGCTCTAAGTTAACAGGTGTTGATGATAGATGTCTCATCTCATCCCCAGTAATGTCAAATAAATCCATCGATTCAGGGTGAGATGGCCCTACAGAAAGATAATTGTCAAGGGCAAACTTATTTAATGAGACTAAATAGTTTCCATGCGGATTAACTGTATCCCCGTGAGCAGTAACTAAGTGACCAGGAGAATACCAAACATCGTGACGATCAATGACCTCACCTGTCTCAATCTCCCATTTCACAACTTCTGAAGAAATGAACATTGTCGTATAACCATGTCCACGATCGTCAAATTGAGTATGAAGCGGCCCTAATGCTCCTGGTGGGTCAACTTCTCTTTCCATAACAGACTCATAACTTAATACTGGAATACCATTACGTTCACTAGAAAAGTCTTCGTTTTCAATTGCTTCGAATGCTTTTTCGAATGAGAAAACCGTCATCGCTGGAGCTAATTTACCAGATGTAATAAAGTGTCTTCCATCAGGAGTGACATCAATTCCGTGTGGAGATTTTGCTGCTGGTACTAAGTAAATATCACTATCTAAGTTTTCTGGGAAAATCATCTTTTCTCCGTTATGCATTTCATATTCACCATTAGCAACTCTCTCTTCAAGGTTTCTCCAGTTGAATAAAACGACGTAATCACGGTCAGCTTGTGATGCGTTAATTTCTAAGTTTGTTGTTGCTTCTTCGGTGTTATACGTTGAAAGAACGGCCCAATCACCTGAAATCTTTTTACCTGACGCTGCTTTGTCATAACTCCAAGGTGGAAGAGCGACTTGATAGGCAATATCAAACTCTTTTGCTTCTTGGTCAAATGTCACTGCTGACATAACACCTCGGTACTCTTCACTAAAATCATCTAAAGAAGCATTCGGATCATCAAATGGTAAAGAAAAACGTGTTGGTAAAAATAAATACTCAGTATTTTCCGTAACGAACGCCGCACAGTGAGGTCCACCAATGTTAGGGACCTTCATAATGTCAGTCGTATGGAAATCTGCTAAGTCGATGGCAGCAATTCGGTTATTGGCGACATCTGTTGCAAATAAAAAGTTTCCATCATAATCCCCATCTGTTTCTGATAATGCTGGGTGGTGTAAATCTCCCCATGTATAGCCACCTAGCATTTCCTTTGATTCTTTGTCAAATCCATAACCAGTAGCTGGATCTGGTGTGAAAACCGGTATTGTACGAATATGTCTCATGGACGGAACACCGTAAACAAATAGTTGTCCTGAGTGCCCTCCTGAATTGAGTAAATAATATTCATCGTGCTCCCCATGTGGTACGTAAACCATCTCTGCATTGCTTCTGTTTTCCGCCGACATTTGCTCTTCAGCTTCCCCAAATGTCGCTCCCCCGAAAAATACAAAGGCAACGATTAGACCAGCGATAATACCACCAGCACCTGATATTAGTTTTTGCATCTTAACTCCCCCCTCAACATCATTCTTCACTTGCTAGTATTAATGCTTCTGTAATTGCTTGAATTTCTTCATCTGTTAATGGATTATCAGCTACAAAACTGGCCATAACCGCTGTTGTCGGCTCATTTAAATATTCCTCTAACGATTTGCCATGCTTTGCTTTTACTTCGTTATAAGCATTGGATAAATCCGGGCCTGTTGATGGTCCATCAAGATCAAGACCTTCCACAGCATGACAGCTAATACATCCCTTTTGTGCAAGAATTCTTGCTTCAGCGGCAATTGTTGTGCTTTCTTCACTCGCTTCATCTGCACTCTCTGCTTCATCCTGTACCTCAACCTCATCTGTCGCTGATTGCTGAACTTGCTCATTTGTAGACGCTGAATCACCAAAAATGAAATAGCCCCCTGATAAGGCAACTGCAAAACCTATCACAAAAATAAGAATGTTTGATTTCATTCTTCGTCCCCCCTCCCTCGATGTTGATCATAAAGACCTTTTACAAACTTAATGGTAATTCGTTACAGTTGATTTAATCGTGATGTAAATCACTTTGAATAGTGTGTTCGGATTTTTGTCACACTTAATGTTGAAAAATTGTCATATTTAATAACATGCTTGAATGGGCTTGTCCTTTTGGGAGTTATAGAAGCCCGCTATTCAATAGAAAAAGACTGGTAGACGTCATTTAAACACGTCTACCAGTCCCTCATATAAATCTATGAAACTGTTTCTTTACAATTATTTTTTGTCAGCTTACTTTCTACTTGTTCCTGGACGATATGTGCTAACTGCTGCAAGTCCATTTCATCATGCTCTTGATGTACTCTAATGGGATCAGATATTGTTACAAAAACATCGGCAGGTCGAATGAAATTACGATTTCCTTCCATCATCTGGTGCGTTCCTTCCATAGTGACCGGTAAAATCGTTGCCTTTGATTTTGTTGCTAGTTTAAAGCTTCCTTTTTTAAACCGCTTCACATCGCCTCCCTTACTTCGAGTCCCTTCAGGAAAAATAACGACATGTTGCCCGTTTTGTAGATTTCGTGCCCCATCAATGATTGCTTGGATCGCTTCCCTTTTGTTTTTTCGATTCATGAACACACAATTCATATGCTTCATCCACGAACGGACAATAGGGATCTTCTTGACTTCTACTTTTGAGATAAAACTAATTTTCACTCCTAAATGTCCTAGTAACACGGGAATATCAAAGTTTCCGACGTGATTACATACAATAAGTAATGTTTCATCTTTTGGGATCTTCTCTTTTCCTTTAACGTGAACATTCCCACCAGCTACCCGAATTAGCGACTTTGCCCACTTTGTCGTAATGGCATCTACATGATTTTGATATGCTTTCGTATCACCTTGTTTTTTTAAACGCTCTGCTTTCCACAAGTTTGGCAGTGAATAAATTAAATATCCGAAAAAATAAATAAACCATAAAATTGTTCGAAACATGTTTATCCCCCGCTCCTCTCTTTTTTCAACTCCATGATTATAGCAGACACTCTACCATTTGTAACAACAAATTCTCCTACTCTTTTATGTTAAGGCTATGTTAAAGTTTGTTGTTGATTTTTCATCGTTAAAGGCGGACGCTTTCACCACTAGGCACAAGTGCGACATCCACTCAAGCTTCACTCCGTTTCCTTTCATAGTGTCTTCTTTGCCGCAGGAAATGCCTCAGCTAAACAGGACTAAAGTCCTGTTAGATCTTCGCCTATTGCTTTTCCTGCGTCTTCCTCTACAAGCTTTGCTACGTAGCTTGATGCGTCGAAGCAGTTCGTAGCTTATTCGAGAGGCTGATGCTTGTGCTGGAGTCGCCGCCTTTTACAAATTCACTGGAAATCAACACTGTCCTTTAACAGAGCCTATGTTAAAAACGAGATTTATCGGGAAAAAATATATGAGAAGAACGATTGAAACGGAGGTATTCATATGAAAAGATTTCATGGGATTGTTAAAGGACGCGTTCAAGGCGTTGGTTTTCGTTACACTACGCAGCAACTTGCGACAGAACACAATTTAACTGGTTGGGTTAAAAATAATTTCGATGGGACGGTCGAGTTTGAAGGACAAGGGAAAGAAAGAGAACTAGAAACATTCTTAGCCCAACTGAAGCGAGCACCATACCCAGCATATGTGGAACATATTACGGTTAACGAGACCCCTTTACAAGAAAATGAGCGTCAATTTCAGATTCATTCATAGCATTTTTATTACTTTTACAACGTTTATAAACATATTACTTTATTATGTTCACCTTTTCACAAATCCTTCACTTTCCTGTTACAGTTTGTTCATTATTACACCACCAAAGTCCTAATAAACTATTTTACAATGTAATTAAGAAATCGTTAGTGGCCGCTAACTAAGCAAAATAATAACTAACAGCACTTATTGTTCAATAAAAATTGATTGGAAGGGGAGATTTTCATGTTTATGGATTTTCTTAGAAATAATTCAATTGCTGCTGCAATCTTAACGGTATTACGAGTATATTTAGGTTGGCAATGGTTAACTGCTGGCTGGTCGAAAGTAACTGGAGGTTTTGACGCATCAGGCTATTTAAATGGTGTTGTAAATAATGAAGCTGTCATGGAGCAATACCCAACATACCACGCATTTATCGAGAACTTTGCTTTAGCAAATGCTGGTGCTTTTAGCTTTATGGTCGCATGGGGAGAGCTTTTAGTCGGATTGGGCTTACTTCTAGGCGTATTAACAACAGCTGCTGTTTTCTTCGGCATGATGATGAACTTTGCGTTTATGTTTGCAGGTACTGTCTCTTCAAACCCATTCCTGATTTTAATTAGTATCTTCGTTATCGCTGCTGGTTACAACGCTGGTCGTTACGGCGGAGACTACTGGGTTATTCCTTACCTTCGTGCAAAACTATTTAAAAATAAAGGGGCAACTCCTGCAGGGCAAACTGCATAATTTCTAATCATTCACGATAGAATGTGTGTAAAAGCACATTCTATTTTTTTATGAACATAGTTGCCCTTATGAAGTAAAAAGGTCGCAACGTCATCAATATCACGAATGGTTATCTTACTCGCTCGACCTTCCTTTACAACGTCACCAATATTTTTTAGCTACATCTCTTATCGCTATGAGGCTGCATCCGTCGACTACGCTGCTTTGCAGTTGCATGTAACAATGCTGCACAATGTGATTATTAGATGTTTTGTTTGTTGCATTATCCGGAGGCGTCTCTCCTATATAAAAGCACCCTCACTCGTCAAATACTATCATATAGAAATTTACAACTTTGTTTGTGTATGCTAGTCTAAGATGGTAGTTTCTAAACTTTTAGAACATTTTAAAAATTGTTTTTGCTAATATAAGGAGGGGAAAAAATGCTTCAGCAATCATTAGTTGAAGATATGATCACAGCCGCATTAAGTACTGGCGGAGACTTTGCAGAGGTTTTCGTTGAAGACAAGTTTAATTCAAACATCGCATTTGTTGGTGGCAAAGTAGAAAATGGGATTTCAGGTAGAGATTTTGGGGTAGGTATTCGAATTTTCCAAGGGTTAAACAGTGTATATGCCTACACGAACGAACATGATCGAGAATCTTTGATTTCCGTTGCTCGCCAAGCTGCTCAAGCTATTACTGGAGAACCAAAAGAGATTACACTAAACTTCACACACAAGTCCTTCGCAAACCAGCACCCTATTTTACATATTCCTCGAGAGGTTCCAAAAGCAAAGAAAGTGAATGTATTAAGAGAAGTTTATGATGTTGCAAAAAACTATCACGAAAATATTTCTCAAGTTACGGTTAATTATGCAGATGAAGATCAGCAAGTATTGATTGCTAATTCTGAAGGAACTTTCGTCGAAGACCAAAGAATTCGCACTCGTTTAGCTGCGCAGACTGTTGCAACCAAAGGCAATGAAATGCAAACAGGTTTTTACGGACCTGGTGCACATAAAGGCTTTGAATTTTTTGAAGACATTGACCTTCATCATTACGGAAAAGAAGCAGCACGAATTGCTGTAACGATGCTCGATGCTGATCCTTGTCCAAGTGGTAAATTCCCAGTCATTATCGATAATGAGTTTGGGGGCGTTATTTTCCATGAAGCTTGTGGTCATGGATTAGAAGCAACGTCTGTTGCTAAGAAAAACTCTGTATTTGCTGACCGTGTCGGAGAAAAGGTTGCTCCTGATATTGTCACATATATTGATGACGGTACATTAGCGAATGAATGGGGTTCTGCAAATGTCGACGATGAAGGAGAAGCCACGCGCAAAAACGTATTAATCGAAAATGGTATTTTAAAAGGGTACTTAATTGATAAATTAGGAGCTCGCCGTATGGGCACAGAATCTACAGGCTCAAGCAGAAGGGAATCTTATAAGTTCGCCCCTACTTCAAGGATGACAAACACATTTATTGCGCCAGGTAAGTCTACTCCAGAAGAAATAATCGCCAATACAGAGTACGGCATTTATGCAAAATATATGGGTGGTGGCTCTGTCAATCCAGCAACGGGTGATTATAACTTCGCGATAAATGAAGGCTACATTGTACGTGATGGGAAAATCGCTGAACCTGTTCGTGGTGCTACGTTAATTGGCAATGGTCCGAAAACATTACAAAAAGTAGATATGGTCGGTAACAATCTAGCTCACGGTCAAGGTATGTGCGGGTCTCTAAGTGGTTCCATCCCTGCAAATGTTGGTCAGCCGATGATCCGAGTAAGTGAAATTACGGTCGGTGGAAGAAAGGGGCAATAAACGATGGACATTTTACAATTTAAGGATCAACTTTTTGAAAAAGGCAAAACTCTCGGTTTTTCCGATATGGAAATATATTATCAAAGCAATACAAAATTTAGTACGAAAGTTTATAAAGGTGACATTGACAGTTACGACCTTGCAAAAGAAGGTGGCGTAGCTTTTCGTGGAATGTATAACGGTCAAATGGGTTATGCCTATACCGAAAAAGTCGATGAAGATTCAATTAACCTATTATTAAACGAAAGTAAAGACCATGCATCTATTAAAGACAACGATGATAAAGAAGTGATCTTTGAAGGATCTAACCATTACGAGTCATTAGAACTATTTAGTGAAGAGCTTGCGGACGTATCGAACGAAGCAAAAGTTTCCCTACTAAAACAAGTGGAAGAAGAATGTTTTGCTCTTAGTGATAAGGTTTCTAGCGTGAACTATTGTTTACTAGAATCAAATGATGTCGAGAAAATGATCGCCAATACGAAAGGACTAGAAAAAAGAGAAAAAGGCAACGTCGTCTATATCTTTCTATCAGTTGTTGCAAAAGAAGGAGAAGACATTAAAAGTGCAGCGAAATTAAACTTAACTCGTGACTTTTCTACTTTAGATCCAAAGAAGATCGCAAAAGAAGTGACAGAAGAAGCACTCAGTTTCTTAGGTGCAGACACGGTAGACAGTAAAGATTATCCTGTCATTCTAAGAAATACAGCTGCGGCTTCACTACTAAATGTTTTTTCATCATCTTTTTCTGCAGAGAATGTTCAAAAAGGGAAATCAAGACTTACGAAAAAATTAGGAGAAACAATTGCAAATAGTAACGTTACGATTGTTGATGACCCTCATTTAAAAGAAGGCTTTGCAACACGTACTTTTGATAGTGAAGGTGTCGCAACGAAGAAATTAAATGTTGTAGACGAAGGCGTATTAAAAACGTTTTTCCACAACTTAAAAACTGCACATAAAGATAACGTTGCATCAACTGGACACGCTAATAAATCCTCTTATAAAGGCACGATCACTGTTTCGCCTTCTAACTTATTTATTGAACCAGGCGAAGTCACGTATAACGATTTGGTCGGAGCTGAAAAAGAAGCGATGGTCATCACAGATTTACAAGGACTACACTCAGGTGCGAACCCGATATCTGGAGACTTTTCACTAGCTGCGAATGGTTACTTAGTGAAAGACGGTAAAATTGATCGCCCTGTGAACCAAATTACCGTAGCAGGCAACTTTTTCGAAATGCTTGAGCAAGTCGAAGGAATTGGAGAAGACCTTGATTTTGGAATGCCATCTGGTGGCTATGTTGGGTCCCCTAGTTTAAAAGTTGGAATGCTATCTATTGCAGGAAAATAATTGTGGAAACGAGCTTGGCGGTGGTGCCAAGCTCGTTTTTAGGTTTTCGCTGAGAATATAGGTGGCGTGATTAAATTTGTTGGTATGTTTCTCGCGTTTCTTGATTTGTTCATCACTTTCTTGATTTGTTCATCACTTTTCCGGTTTGTTCATCACTTTTTAAGAGTTCCTTTTACTTGCGAGTTTGATCCTTTACTTGCGAGTTCTCATGTTTACTTGTGACTATCTACCTTTACTTGCGACTTTCATCATTTACTTGCGACTTTCATCATTTACTTGCGACTTTCACCCTTTACTTGCGACTTTCACCCTTTACTTGCGACTTTCACCCTTTACTTGCGACTTTCACCCTTTACTTGCGACTTTCACCCTTTACTTGCGATTTTCATCCTTTACTTGCGACTTTCACCTTTTACTTGCGGGTTCTTAAGTTTACTTGCGACATCTATTCTTCCAGCGCTCCGAAGTTTTGAAAAACGGTATTGCGTTGTTCTGGATAAAGTTCTCGTCCTGCAATTTTATTTATAATTGTCACATTCCTTTGAACGGCAAGGCCCAGATTTGTAGCGCTTGCTCCGTGAGAGTGCTCGATATTTGTCAATGTAAAAAAGTGATGATCTCTTGGCTCTTTAAAGCTGAGGCGATAATCTCTTTTTACTTTAAAATGCTTGTTTTCTTCCCACTCGATTTTGTCATTGAACTTTTCAAACCAGTCTGGAATGTTTGGTCGATAGCCCGTTGCTAAAATCACTTTATTAACATCAATTGAGTATTCTTTTTCTTGCTGCCACTGTTCACACGTGACGGTATACTTGTTACCTGTCTGCTCAATTTTTTTCACATCTGAACTTGTTAAAATCGTAACTCCTGTATCAAAACCATTGACCGTTTTATGGTAAAGTAAATCGTAAATTTCATGAAGCGTTTTTTCTTCTACCCCTTGCCTTAAATGTTGCAAGTGAGGGATTTCATTCATTCGCTTATCATAAGGAAGAGAATGATAGTAGTCGATATAGTCTGGTGAAAAGACTTCCTGACCTAGTTTTCCTGATTCTAGTTGAAAGAATGCTGCTGACCTTGTCACCCAATAAATATGCTGATCATTCCCATTTTGTTTTTGTAGTAAATCTAGAAAAACTTCAGCAGCACTTTGCCCTGAGCCCACAACCATTAGGCCTTCCGCTTCTTCAAGCTCGGGTTGCTCGTACTGATAATTGCTCGTATGAAGGACATCTTTTTTCGGAAAACCTCTGAGCCCTTTCGGTATAAGTGGGGAACTGCCTGTACCTAAAACGAGGTGCTTGGTGGCATATGTCCTCTTCTCCCCTGATTCTTGATCCTCAACTACCACATCATAATACGTATCATGATCAATCACATCAACGACTCTTGAACTAAACATACAATTCGTTAACTGTGAAGCGACCCATTGCGCGTAATCATTGTACTCCCGACGAGGAATATCAAACCGATTAAAGAAGTAAAATTGATAAAGCCTGTTTTGCTCATGTAAGTAGTTAAGAAAACTGAACCGACTCGTCGGATCTGCAAAAGTCACAAAGTCCGCTAAAAAAGGAACTTGTAAATCTGCTCCTTCGATAAGCATACCTGGGTGCCAATTAAATACCGGAGTTTCATCAAAAAACATCGCATTGACCTTATCTTCATCTTCTAATAACGCTGCCATTCCTAAGTTAAAAGGTCCGATCCCTATACCTATGACATCATACATTATTTCGTTTTTTCCCATTTTTCACCCTCACTCTACTTTTCACGAAAATACGTCTATTATTGATTAGTTTTTACGTTCTTTGGAAAAATAAAACATCATGATGATAATGAACCTTTACCGGATGCTTAATATTATACAAAATGTATACATAGATTATATAATGATTGAACATAACGAATTCATTTTTTACTAGAGGTGTTTAATGTTGATAAAATCGTTTGAAAAGCCAACGGTCGTAGTTAGTAAATGTTTAGGATTTGACGCGTGTAGATATAATGGAGACGCCCTTCATGATCGATCCGTTGACAAATTAGCTCCCTTCGTTCAGTTTATTCCTGTTTGTCCTGAAGAAGAAATAGGTCTTGGAACACCTAGAGATCCGATTCGAATTGTTGCAAAAAACAAAGAAAATCGATTAATGCAACCAGCAACGAAAAAAGACTTGACTGAAGAGATGACCACGTTTTCACAAGAATATTTACATTCACTAGAAGAGATAGATGGATTTATATTAAAAACTCGTTCTCCAAGCTGTGCTATTTCTGACGCTAAAGTTATGAGTGGGCTCGATAAATCACCGACAATCGACAAAAGCGCTGGTCTATTTGGAAAAGAGGTATTAAAGAAGTTTTCACACTTAGCGATCGAAGATGAAGGAAGGCTAAAAAACTTTACGATCCGAGAACATTTTTTCACAAAAATCTTTATCCTTGCGACGTTTAGAAAAATTAAGAAAAGCCTTTCGTATCAAGATTTATTACAATTTCATAGTCATAATAAATATTTGTTTATGGCTTTTCACCAATTGAAGTTAAAAGAACTCGGAAGAATTACCGCAAATCACAACAAAGAGCCGATCGAACACACTTTGCATAACTATGAAAAAGTATTATATGAACTTTTAAGTCACCCTCCTACATGTGCGAAAAATATTAATGTCCTGCACCATATAATGGGATATTTTTCAAAGAAGCTGACACATGAAGAAAAATCATATTTCTTAAACCTCATTGAGCAATATAGAGAGAATAAAGTGCCACTAAGTAGCCCAGTGGGGGTTTTACGTGCGTGGGTTAGTCGGTTCCAACACCCATATTTACAAACTCAAACGTTCTTTACTCCTTACCCTGAAGAATTAGTCGAAATTACTGACTCAGGTAAAGGTAGAAGCTATACGTAGCTTCGGTTCAGTTTTAACAGACGATTAGACTAGAAAAGGTGATGGCAATGACCAATACATTCGCTGTCTGGTTTCGGACAGATTTTCGTTTTTATGACCAACCTGCTCTTTTTTACGGATTAAAAGCAGCGAAAGAACTAGATGGAAAGCTGATGTTGATCTATCATTTAGACCCTGGTTTTACAGATCACATTGACCTTCATCATGACTATTTTTTTCAAACGTTACATCACTTTTATAAACAATGTGAAAAACGAGGACTTCACCTTCATATCATCTACGGAGAGCTCGAGGAAGCTTTGAATAAACTTGTTCACGCTCAACCAAATTTGAAAGGGGTCTTTTATAATCGCGATATAGCCGGTGAAGGGAAAAAACGAGATGATGTAGCTACACGTTGGTTTCATAATAAAGGAATTGATACGTATGACTTCAACGGGACACATATTCATGAACCTAAAGACGTGTTAAAAAAAGATGGCAGTTATTATAAAGTGTTCACGCCTTATTTCCGCACGTGGTCAACAAAGCATGTCCCCCTTCCTTTATCGAGCAATTTCCATGAACTAAAGCTTTATCATTTGGAAAGCGATCCGATTGATCGAGAAGGTGAGCACTTTTTCTTCCATCATATCCTGACGAAAAGTACATTCACTTGGGAAGGGATAGGTGAAGAAAGTGCTCAAGAGAGGCATAAGCAATTCGTTGAAGAACGTTTAATTACATATCGTGATGATCGTGATACACCATATAAGGACGGTTCAAGCCGACTATCTCCGTATATCAAAACGGGGAACCTGTCTGTGCGATCGATTTACCATACCGTTATGAACCGACTTGATGAAGCAGGAGCTGGTGCGGAATCATTTTTGAAAGAACTAGCGTGGCGAGACTTTTATTATATGATTCACTATTTTCAACCTGAAGCAAAAGATGTAGAATTAAATGAAAAATACCGTACGATACCGTGGAATCGTAACCTCGATTTCTTCTCTCTTTGGAAAGAAGGTAAAACGGGTTTCCCTCTAGTCGATGCTGGCATGCGTCAGCTAAATCAAACAGGGTGGATGCATAACCGTTTGCGAATGGTGACCGCCTCCTTTTTAACGAAAGATTACTTGATCGACTGGCGACTTGGGGAACGTTATTTTCAAGAAAAACTAATTGATTATGATGCATCATCGAATATTGGCGGATGGCAATGGGCGGCATCCGTTGGAACAGACGCAGTTCCTTACTTTAGAGTTTTTCACCCTGTTAAACAGTCTGTACGTTTTGACCCAAATGGGCGCTTCATTAAAGCGTTCGTTCCTGAGTTAAAACATGTACCTGAAAAATACATACATGAACCTCACAAAATGACTGAAGATTTCCAAAAAGAAGCTGGATGCATGATCGGAGTAGATTATCCCGCTCCTACCGTCGATCATCGTATCCAACGAAAAAGAGCGATTCAACTTTTTAAGGGAGATGAGGAGAATTGAACTACAGAAAATTAAAACAAGAAGAAATTGATTTGAGCTTTGACATGTCTTCCTATGCGTTTCAATATGCATTATCAGATGAAGAACGAGAGGAAAGACGTGAATGGGTATATCCAGAGAACACTTGGGTTGCAGAGGAAAATGGGGAAATTTTATCGAAAGCAACGACGATTCCTTTCAATGTGTTTTATCACGGTCAAAGTATTGCGATGGGCGGCGTATCTGGTGTAGCCACTTGGCCTGAGCAACGACGTAGTGGTCTTGTGAAAAACTTACTCGCTCATTCTTTGCAAGAGATGAAAGAAAAAGGGCAAATTGTTTCATTTTTATTTCCGTTTTCTATCCCCTTTTATCGTAAATATGGATGGGAACTTTTCGCTGATACACAAACGATTACGTTAACACGTGAACAGTTACCGAAAAGAAAGGAAACAAACGGCTATGTTCGCCGGATAAAACCGTCAATCGACGTCTTGCAACCCGTGTACGATGCATGGGCAAAACTCTATAACGGAACGATTGATCGTCATGAGGATTGGTGGAAGCGCTCTGTTTTTAAACGTAAAAAAGGAAACGTTGCCGTTTATTATAATGGTGACAGTGAAGCTAAAGGGTATATGATTTATGAAGTAAAAGAAGAAAAAATGACGATTAAGGAACTTATTTCGTTAACCCCTGAGTCACGTGATGGACTTTGGACGTTTATTGCAAATCATGATTCAATGATTAAATCTGTCGTTTTAAAAACAACGCCCCATGATGGCATGCCGTTTTTGTTAGATGATCCAAAGGTTAGTCGTGAAGTAACTTCTTATTTTATGGCTCGTATCGTTGATGTGAAGTCGTTCTTATCGTATGTACCGTTTAAGCAGACAGATGATGAGAAACCGTTGATTTTCCATGTTACTGATGAATTTTGTGAGTGGAATCATGGGACGTTTGTCATCGGGCCAAAAGAAAGTAACATTCAATTTTTCCCGTTTAAAAAAGAAGGTTCTTGTACGCATGAACCGAAGCGTGGCTGCAGGTTATCCATTCAGACCTTATCCGCCCTTCTCTTTGGCTCACAACGTCCAGATATGTTAATAAGAGAAGGTCTCATTGAAGGCGAAGAACATGAGCTTAATAGGTTAATAGGGTCTATTCCATACCAACCAGCGTTTATTTATGATTTCTTTTAAAACACGATAACCTCGATATAATCGTAGAAGCACCTGCCTTTCATAAGCAGGTGCTTCTATTTTGATAAGTATCATTTCCTTTAGTCTCTACTTTTTACAATGCACATTCTTCTATTTCAAACCCTAAATCTTCAATCATTTTATGATCTATTGTAGCCGTTTGTCCTTCTGTCGTTAAATAATCACCTACAAAGATAGAATTTGCAGCATATAGTCCCATGACTTGTAACGAGCCGAGATTTACCTCACGCCCTCCTGAAATACGGATCTCTTTTGTTGGATTCATAAAACGGAAAAAGGCTAGTACTTTCAAACAGTAACGAGGATTTAATTCATTCATTCCTTGTAACGGTGTCCCTTCAATTGGGTTTAAAAAATTTACTGGAATAGAGTCAGCATCAAGCTCTTGTAATTCTACAGCCATATCATAAAGATCATCATAACTTTCGCCCATTCCAGCAATCACTCCAGAACATGGGGAGATGCCGGTACTTTTGGCATTTTTCACTGTTGCGACTCGATCATCATATGTATGCGTAGTCGTAATGTTTTCATGATGCCTCGCACTCGTATTTAAGTTATGGTTATAACGGTCGACCCCTGCTTCCTTTAAACGTTCTGCTTTATCATGAGAGAGAATCCCTAAACAGGCACAAATCTTTAAAGGCATATCATTTTTAATTTCTTTAACAGCTTCCACCACTTGATCAACTTCTTTATCTGATGGGCCTCGTCCACTTGCAACAATACAATACGTTCCCGCTTTTCTATCTCGAGCTTCTCTTGCCCCCGCTAACAACGTTTCTTTATCTAAAAAAGTAAATTTTTCAATCGGTGCTTCTGAAACAATTGATTGTGAACAATACCCGCAATCTTCTGGACAAAGACCGCTTTTTGCATTAATGATCATATTCAGCTTAACTTTATTACCATAGTAATGTCTTCGCACGCGATACGCACTATGTAGAAGAGGTAAGATTTCTTCATCTGAAGCACCTAATATTTCATAGCTTTCTTCTCTAGTTAACTGTTCACCTTTTAAGGCTTTATCCGCATAATGTTCCCATTGTAAAGGTGATTTCATACTGGCATGATTGAGCATAAGCTTTCCTCCTTATTTTTAAAGCTTTGTTAAAGACTAGTGTCGATTTTACAAAAATACACTCGCTTGCACCTCTGGGCACAAGTGCGACATCCATTCAAGCTTCACTTTGTTTGCTTTCATGGTGTCTTCTTTGCACCTCTGGGCACAAGTGCGACATCCATTCAAGCTTCACTTTGTTTGCTTTCATGGTGTCTTCTTTGCCGCGGGCAAGGCTTCAGCTAATCGGGGAGTTTCTTGCCTCTTCCTCTACAAGCTATGCTTTGAAGCCGTATCCGTCCACCGGGCAAAACGCCACGTCCTGTGGCATGCCCGGCATTAGGACGTCCTTTCCGTCGAGACAACTAGATACAATAGAACTTCGACTAAAACCCCCACGTCCTGTGGGAACGTCGAAGTCACCACATCCTTGTGGAAGTTCGTGAAGCTGATGGTCGTCGCAGGCGTCTCGTGATTTTTGGAAATCAACAATGAAAATTAACAGAGATATTTTTAAAGCTGACACTTTATTTATCTATCTTTCTACTATCAGTTAAACGGATTACACTACCGATTGTCAACCTATATGTAAAAACAGTTAACGAACTTCCCGTACAAAAGGATAGATATATTTAATCTCAAGAAATTTCGATGAATGAAGAACGAACTTACACTCATTTAACGAAGAACAATCTAAGCTATCTTATTTCGAGTGACTGAGAACTTGCCAATATTTTGCTAATAAAATCAATTTCATAATTCTGTTTTTTTGTGCAATTAAACGAATAATGTTATAAATTTTTCATTAAATGTACGTTTTATTTGGAAGTGAACGAAACTAAAGACGGCGACTCCCAGAGGATCAGCGACGAGCAATACTTCTTCGAACTGCTTCGAGCTGCGACGAGTAACCGCAGGAGCACTCTTTACCTGCGACGAGCAAGCGTAGTGGCGCAGGAGCACTGTTTATCTGTGACGAGTAATCGCAGGAACACTGTTTATCTGCGACGAGTAACCGCAGGAGCACTCTTTACATGCGACGAGCAAGCGTAGTGGCGCAGGAGCAACGAGCTGAACATCCACTTAGGCGAAAAGTTGTCGAGCCTAAGTTAGCTGAAGACAAGCCCTCGGGAAAGCGTCCGTCTGAAGTGAAGTTCACGCTTATCATTCGGAATTTAGCATCTTATTTTGAGTTATGAAATTGATTCAATAGTTAAAGAAATCATCATTATACCTACGAATCTACAAACTGTACCATAAGTACACTTTTCTACCTATAAAACAAACTTTGTATAATGGGGTCAATTTCAAATGAGGTCCAAACTGAATAACCATTGGAGGAAATAACATTAACTGAATTACCAAATTGTCGAAAGTGTAACTCTGAATATACTTACGAAGATGGGGCGCTTTTTGTTTGTCCCGAGTGTGGGCATGAGTGGACGTTACAATCTGAAACAGAAAACAATGAAGAGGAAAAAGTTATCAATTATACAAACGGAATATCTTAAACGATGGCGATACGGTTACTGTCATCAAAGATCTTAAAGTAAAAGGTAGTTCCTCAGCTGTGAAAGTAGGTACGAAAGTGAAAAATATTCGTTTAGTTGATGGTGATCACGATATCGATTGCAAAATTGATCGATTTGGCGCAATGAAATGAAAGTCTGAGTTTGTTAAAAAAACATAAATTAATCCTTTGAAAAGTTGATTATGATTAGACCGTAAAACTTTCATCGTTTTGCGGTTTTTGTTTATTTCGAATCCAATTTGTATTTTCATACATTTGGAGAGCCTTTATATTCACTATTCTTTCTGTTTATTCATGAATTGAGTCCGCCATGATTGAGTCCGGGTCAGCTGAGTCAGACTCAATTTTGTAGGACTCAAATGAAGAACAAAACAAAGTAAAAGCATATAACAAAGAGGTCAGACAACCTCCAACGATTGCTCGCCTACTCCATGCTCCACACACGTAATTACTCACAACTATAAACTCGTATAAAATTCCAAACCATGCTTTCACAACAATAAAAAAGACCGAAGCATGCTTTCGCACCTCCAGCCCTTTTATTATTACTCCCACATTTTTCGTAATGTGTTTAATGTAGCTTTTGATTTACTATACCTTAATGGAAGATCAAATTTTGTCGTTTGTCTTAAAACACTTTTTTCGTGTGTGAACGTATCAAAGCTATGCTTTCCGTGGTAAGCCCCCATTCCACTTTCACCTACACCACCAAATGGCATATAAGGGGTCGCTAAATGCATTAATGTATCATTTACGCATCCTCCGCCAAACGAGAGGTGTTCAAGGATCAATTGCTCATTTTCTTTGCTTTCAGTAAATACGTAAAGCGCTAATGGATTGGGGCGTTTTCTCACTAAATCAATGACGTCATAGTCATTGGCATAAGTAATTATCGGCAAGATTGGGCCGAAAATTTCTTCTGCCATCACTTGGTCATCATACGTAACATCAATCATCACTGTTGGTTCCATAAAGCGTTCCTCACGATCAAAACGCCCACCATAATACACCTTTTCTTCATCAAGCATATTTGCTAAACGATCAACATGCTTTCCACTTACGATCTTCGGGAATTTCCCGTTTCCAGTCACATTCTCACCGTAATACTTTTTAATGTAGTGCACCAAATATTTTAATAGTTTTCGGCGGTGCTTTTCATGAACGAGAATATAGTCAGGAGCAACACACGTTTGACCTGCATTGATAAACTTTCCCCAAACAATTCTTTTTGCCGCTAATTTTACATTTGCGTCCTTCATTATTAAAGCTGGGCTCTTACCACCTAATTCTAACGTGACTGGCGTTAAATGCTTTGCAGCAGCTTCCATTACTTTTTTTCCGACTTGGACACTCCCCGTAAAGAAAATGTAGTCTACGTTTTCTTCTAATAATTCTTTCGACGTTTCAGCGTCTCCTTCTACGACCGCGATATATTCTTCATCAAACGTTGATGAAATCAATTCACGTATGACTGAACTCGTGTCAGGTGTCATCTCCGAAGGTTTAATAATTGCAGTATTTCCTCCACCAATTGCACCGATAAGTGGTGCGATCGCCAATTGAAATGGGTAATTCCATGGCGCAATGATAAGTGTTACTCCGTATGGTTCTTTATAAACGATACTTTTACTGCCAGCATGAGATAAAGGGGTTTTTTCTTTTTTTGGTGCTGCCCAATGATCAACATTTTTGATCATATCTTTTATCTCATTGTATAAAAAGCCGATTTCTGTTAAAAATGCCTCGTGCTCTGATTTATTTAAATCACGCCAAACTGCATTTAGAATATCACCTTCACGTTCTTTGATAGCCGCTTTAAGTTTTTCCAACTGCTTGACACGAAAGGCAATTGACTTCGTTTCCCCACTGTAAAAATATTGTTTTTGTTTTTGAACTAACGAATGAATAGCCTCGTTCATATTATTCTCCCCTTACTTTCACACATTCTCTTACTTACATTCCCAATAAGCTCTCATATGAACCCTATTGTTTATGAACGGTTTTGTCGTTTATGATGTGATTTCTTCACTTTTATTAATGTTTGTGATGGCTGCTTTTTAATCCACTTCAAAAATCGCTTTATCGACTCATCATCTTTTAACCGTTCAATTGTATATAATCGGATCGCTAATTCTTTATTTGTATATAAATGGTGGGTTTGTTTATGACAAGGAATACATAAACGAGCTGTTGGCATAAACGTACCACCTTCTTCTTTCGGTATCAGGTGATGTTCTGTTAATATTACATTGTCCCTTTCGCAAAGTTGGCATTGCCCTTTCTCTTCACGCTTCATAAACAAAAACATCCTTACATCTATAATTAAATACCATTTATTTTCCAGGTTCCTTGCACCATATCATTATTATACACTAGCTACATAAACTTTTCTTGCTAGAAAGACGTTGTCACAAGTGGGAGAATGACATCAACCTTAGTTCGTTTCGTTAATCTAAAGGGTCTCTCTTTGTCCCATGCCGAATGACATCATACACGGCTTTTCCGTCACTCGGATGTCCTTCTCCGTATTCAACGGGAAGTAATGCGAAGAAAATGAAGTATAACGAGAAGTATACGAATTGATAGAAAAAAATGTGTGGCTCTAGAACGCCATAAGTAATTAACGCATTTAAGATAAAAATGGTTATTAAGTTAAAGATTGAACCACCTAAATAGACAAGAGCATGGGACCAACGGTTACTAACTTCTAATTCATCTATTTGACACCAAGAGTCCAAAAAGTAAACACGGCGAATTTCAAAATCACCAAGTTTAAAAATCACTTTTCCTCTCCCTAATGTAAATTTCATTTTCCCGCCAAAAAAACGTGCCATCACATAATGACCGCTTTCGTGAATAAGCATCACAAGCGGCAAAATAATGGCAAATGCCCATATAAATGTTGGAATGTCAGATAATGTGAACATCCCTTCCCCTCCCTTCTTGTCTTTCATCTATTATTCGGTTTTTACCTTATTTCCCGCTAGTCAAACTCAATAATTGTAAAGAGCTCGGTGGTAATCAAGCAGCTTTGCGAGATTGATTATTGCGACGTCCATGACGTACTAAAACTAGATTCCAGAAAAAAATACCACCTACTGCACTAAGATTGTAAGGTCATCATGATGTGTTCATGGCCTCGTAGCAAAATTTCAAAAATACTTAGTAGAAGGCTGTGTTAAAGCTCAATGTTGATATCTTGGGATTTGAGGAATGGCAGGTGGTGACGCCTGCAGGAACAGCAACGAGCATCACTTCTTCGAACGACTTCGAGCTGCGACGAGTAAACGCAGGAGCCACGAACCGAAAATCACTCTGAACAGCATCCACCTATAATGACGAAAAACAACAACTAACTTTAACAGAGCCTAATAGAAAAACCGATCGAGTATAACGACTCGTTCGGTTTAATGTTCTGTATCTATTTTTAACGAGAACTTTCGTTGTACAACGAAGAGTCTCCATGCTAGAAAGCTTGCACATACACCAAGTGAAACAATCAGTCCTAACCAATATCCGAATGGACCGAGCGGAGTATAATTAGCTGAAATGAACCCGAACGGCAATCCGATAATCCAAAACGAAATAAACGCCATCACAAAAGGAATGTTTACATCTTTATAACCACGTAAAATCCCTTGAATCGGGGTATTTATAGCATCAGACAATTGGAAAAAGATCGCATAAATTAAAAAGTGCTGAATTAACACTAACACTTCTGGGTCATTTGAATATAAGCTTGCGGCAGGTTCTCTAAGAACATAAATAAAAACACAAGCAAAGAGTCCCATTAAAATAGAAATAACCATTCCAATGTAGCTATATTGCTTAACATCTTTCATCCGTTTTGCTCCAAGTTCAAATCCAACTGCAATCGTCAATGTAAACGCAATGCTTAACGGAATCATGTATAGAATACTTGCAAAGTTTAAAGCAGCTTGATGAGCTGCAATAATTTCTGTTGAGAACTGACTCATTAAAAGAGTCACTGCTGAAAAAATACTCGTTTCGAAAAAAATCGTTAACCCAATCGGTAATCCGATGACTAAAATTTCTTTCCAAGTTCTCAACTTTAATGGGTAGAGCACCTGGAATAGACGATATTGTACAAACGGTCGTACATTTTTCGTAAAGTAAATTGTTACCCCTAAAATAAACCAGTATGTTATCGCTGAGGCATATCCGGCACCGATCCCACCTAGCTGTGGAAAACCGAAATTGCCGAAAATAAGCGCATAGTTAAAAATAAAATTCACAGGTAGTGCTAATAGAGTAATAAACATCGTAACCCTTGTTTGACCGAGAGAATCCATAAAACATCGAAACACGGTATACACAAACAACGGTATGATTCCTAACACTAAACCGATTAAATAGTGCTTAGCAATATGAGCAACCTCGGGCGTTAAAGCCATTAATCCTAATATCGGTTCCAGCAAAAATATACCAAGTATTACAACAACAATCGATATAGCAATGGATAAATATATCCCTTGAATGACGTAATATCCTACATCATCAGCTTTCTCTGCTCCGATTTTTTGCGAGAGGATTGGCGTAAGCGCAATTAAAATCCCTGTAATCCCCGTTAAAATTGGTACCCATAAACTAGATCCGATCGCCACACCTGCTAAGTCATTTGCCCCCGCTTGACCAGACATTGTTGTATCAATAAAGTTCATTGCATACATACCTACTTGAGTCACTAATATCGGCCACATGACAACGATGAGTAAGCGTATTTTTTCTTTTATTGTTTTCGTTTCATACATGTTACGCCTCCTCCCGTTAATACTATTTTCATAATATAGACATACCTCTTCATCATCATATATTGGTCGGAGTATTGTTTTCGTAATAACATAAATGGATGACCATTTCCGATAGTAAACAATAGAACTCTTCTTCTCTCTTGTCAACTAAACAAGTCATAAATGGGTAAAAAGCACATATATTCGTTGTCAGTACTTTAAAATGATTTATTAATATAACCATTTCTCCGTCTATTCTCGTTAACTGATTTTCATTTACTTTTCTATTACTCATCTGATAAAATCAGCTTCATTGATGCGATTCGGATAGCCATTAAAAAACTTGTCTTTCTCTTGTATCGCACCCTTGAACAGTATTATGCGATGGAACCTACTATTACATTCAATGGAAACATCTTTTAAAACATAAGCTACTACATCCTTATTCGGTTACCGGTTTAATCAGCTGCTTTCCAATTTGATAGGGTTATAAAACGAGGTAACTTTTGGGGAGGTACTCCTTTTTCATGCTTTTAACCCCCTTGGTTCATAAAAGGCGAGTTTTATTAAAATCATTCGTTTTCAAAATCTGTAGCAAAAGGAGGATCTGATAACTAATGTGGGAAGCTCTCTGGCAATACACTGTCGTGTTCGTAATGGCTGCAACACCTTGGCTTGAGATTTTATTCGTCATTCCTATTGGAATAGCAATGGGGCTAAACCCAATCATCGTCGCAATTGTTTCCTTTGTCGGAAACTTTCTACCAATCCTCCTAATCGTCTATGCATTTAAACAAATTCAAAAAGCGAAAATAGTACAACGCTGGAAAACGAAACGTGAAGCGAAGAGGAGAAAGAAAGAAGTTGTACGTGAAGGCGTTGATATGGAAGGCTTAGAAAGTGAGACTGACCCTAAAAAGCGTACGAAAAAAGATCGTGCAACGGCAATCTTTCATAAATACGGAATTCCAGGACTCGCGATTGTTGGTCCTATACTAACTGGGGTTCACCTTGCTGCGGTTATTGCACTTTCATTAAAAGCTGATAAACATCGAACGACGTTTTGGATGGCGGTCAGTCTTATCGCATGGACGGTCTTGATTACCGTCGCTTCCTACTATGGGATCAGCTGGATCACGAACTTATTATAAATATCACCGTTTACCCTTAATACAAGGCAGGTTATGTCTTCGTCGAGCTAGCTTCATGTTTAAAAGATTATACTTCTTATTAAAAGAAAGACAGTCCTTTTAAAAGTGCCAACACACTTCACGGACTGTCTTTTCTTTATTGTGAACACCCCCTCGCATCAATTGGTGATGTAGAAATATCCCCTGTTTTTTTCAGCACATAATATTTTTCATATAAATTTACAGCTGTACATGCATGGTTAGGAATAATCTCAACTTTCTCCCCGATTGAAAAGTCTTCAAGACTAACTTCTTCATTTCCTTTCAAATCAATCATTCCATGCTCTTCAGATAGCCTCGTAATTTCAATTCGTTTACTTGGATGGATCACTTTTCCGAATCCTTTAATGCTTTCATTACCATGGGCACCTTTTTCTGTTGTTAACGCTTTACTACCTGTATCTAAAATGATCCTATCTGTTTTTTTAGAAACAATTGTCCCTAGGACCTTCAAGGCAACTTCCTCATGTTTTGCAACACCTAGGCCTGCTTGGACCCCATCGAAAAACACTGCATTCCCTGGTCTGATTTCTGTAATCCCATTTATTGTTGCACCAATCTCAAAGGTAGGCGTTGACCCAATACTACGGTGTTCAATTGTTATCCCCGCATGCTCACATAATTGAGCCGTTTGTAAAATGGTATTTGTCTCTGTTTCTGCGATTTCCACTCGTTCTTGTTCTGTCGTCGCTGCATATGAATGGCCAGCATGTGTAAATAGCCCAGTTACTTTTAAGTTAGAGAGATCACTTATCTTTTTCGCTAGATGAACAGTCTCTTCTCCCGGTTCTGTACCACACCGGTTTAGGCCAGAGTTTACTTTAATCCACACCTCTTGTTCCGTGTTGTGCTTGTCAGCTTTTTCGTTAACGATTTTTGCTTGTTCAAGACTATCTGTCGCAAAAATAAGCTGTTTTCCTTCTGCAACCTGAAGTAATTGATCAATTTTCTTAGGATCGACGATTGGAAATGCCAGTAAAATATTCGTTACTCCATGTTTAAATAGTAGTTCCGCTTCGGATGGCTTTGCAACGGTAATACCCACTGCTCCAGCTTTTAACTGTTCTTTAGCAATCCAAATCGATTTATGCGTTTTAAAGTGCGGACGTAACTCGATCTTGTTATTCACCGCAGCTTTTATCATTCTTTGAATATTTCTTTGCATTTTTTCCTCGTCAATCAATAGAGCTGGGGTTGGAATGTCTTCATATGATGGCACGCATAATCATCCTTTCGAAAATAGCTATTGTTCACGCCTTTATCTATCTACCTACTATTCTATTAAAAAATACCCACACCTGCTATGATGATTTCATAAAAGGAGCTTCATTCATATTTTTCACACCATTTTGATAACCAAATCTAGCTAGAACTATTAACCTTCTCTCTAGACCTTATTCCTCATTGCAGTGATTGCCATTACGTATCTGAATTATCAATATATTAGCACTTTACTGTAATAATAGATTATAATAATAATGAACTAAGAAAATAATAAAATTTTCCTACTTTTCTATCGTACTTTTTGTTAAAATTTAGTATTATATTGGAAATTTTTTTCTTCGGAGGAAAGAAAATGTTCGAAATACATTATATGATTTTTGCAATGATAGGATTGATCGGATCCGTTCTTTTTATGGTTTTGTATATAAAGATACATAATCAGCAAAAACGGATTTTTAGATTAGTAGAGAACTCTCAAGACCTTGTTTATCAATTTCAAGTTGAACCTGAACATAAATTTTTGTACGTCAGCCCTTCCATTGAAAAAATGTTAAAGGTTTCTGTAAAAGATGTTTATGCCAACCCTAGAATTCCCTTTGATCTTATCCATCCAGAAGATATGCCAAAACTTCAAAATAAATTATCTGGTAAAGTAGATTATAGCCAGCCGATCTTACAACGTTGGGAAATTTCTCGTGGCATTTACGGTTGGTTTGAGGAATATGCTACACCCGTTTATAAGCATGGAAAGCTTGTGAAAATCGAAGGAATCGTTAGAAATGTTTCAGATAAAATCCGTTTACAGAAAGAGCTTGAATTTAAAAGCTTTCACGATGAATTGACAGGGCTAAAAAACCGAACAGCGTTTCGAGAACGGTTTCACTATTTAAATGAAATCGATCTATCTGTAGGCCTCATGCTTTGTGATGTAAATGATCTAAAAGCAACAAACGACAACTTCGGTCACCTTGCAGGAGACAACCTTATAAAAGAAACAGCTTCAATTCTTAAAGGTTGCGTTGATGATTATACGAGCGTATACCGCATTGGTGGAGATGAATTCGTTCTTCTAATTGAAGGCACATCTAGAAGATATGTAGAACACAAATATGAACTCCTTCTATCTTTATGTGAACATCATAATGAAGAGTCTACAAATTCACAAAACATCTACTTCGCTGTCGGTTATGAACATTCCCGCTCTTCCATGAAACTGATGGATCATTTGTTTAAACAGGCCGATGAAGCAATGTACGAAGACAAGCGTAAGACAAAACAACAATTGTTTGTATAGCAGTTCCTCGATTTCTCAAACAATACATTACCAGTAGCCATCTGATCCTTGTGCTACGATACTAATTTACTAGCAGTTTGACCACAGCTATTATAACGTGTACGAGCAACGATAATAGGAGGTATGAGAATGAAGCCATCAATACTCATTGCTGACAGAGACCGTGAAGATTGTTTAGGGGTAGAGTGGTTTCTTTCTCAATCTTCTATACAATGTCATCAAATGATAAAAAGCTACCAAGCAGATGATGTTTTGCAGTCGATCGAGCAGTACCAACCTGAGATTATCATCCTTGAGCTTGAAATGTTTCACCATGCTCAGTTTAAAATCCTTGCGACAATGCTTGAAGATTCCTTTACTCAAGTCATTTGTACGTCAACAGAAGCAACGTACGAACAAGCACGCAAAGCACTTAACCTTCAATTTGTTCATTTTTTGTTAAAACCTTATACCCCAAATCACTTGTACGCAAAAGTAAGAAAAGCAACTCATTTTATTCAAAAACATGAATATATTTATCAACAGGAGAAAACTCAGTCGAGTACCACCTCACAAAGTGGCCTGTATGAAAAATTATTTAATCGTAAAGAGTTATTTCCAACTGAGTATGTTTCGATCGGATTTTTCCCTGCAGATAAGTCGTCGATTTCAAGTTTATATAAAGAAATTACTTCATTTTTTCGCTACGAAGTCATGGATGCGCTTTCACTAAGTGAAATGATTCTTCTTTTTACTGAAAAACATGAATCAAATTATGTGAAGGAAGTAACTCGTTTTTTACAACATTGGGAAACAATTTCTGATGTGCCGTTATCAATTGTTGTTTACGAGCCAAAATCACCTGACAAAACGATGTACAGTGTCTTCGAAGAAACGAAAGATATGGGAGAAATGATCTTTTACCACGGTCAGCGTAAAATTCTTTCATTTGAAGAAGCAATCACCTGGAAGAGAATGGACCCTTTCCTCTCTCCTCCCGAGCAACGAAAATGGATCGAAATGCTAAATAAGCGTAACATTCAACAAATAAAACAAGAATTATATGAGTCATTTCAACATGTGAAAAATCCATACCCAGACCCTGGACTCATTCGTACTAAACTTACGAGTATTCTCGCACAAGTAAGAAGGTATATGCACATTTACCATATACAGCAAGGGGAAATTGAAGAAAAATATGCACAGCTTTATCGTTCAATCTTATACACGCCCGTTCTTTATCGTATCGTGCAAGAAATGGTCATTTTCATCCAACTCCTCTTTAACGATACGAAAAAAAAGCATGATGAGGCCAAGTATGATATTGCCGAGCATGCATTTCAGTTTATCGAAAACAATTATTGGGATGCCTCGTTAAAGTTAAGTGATGTTGCAAAAGCGGTCAGTTTAAACCCTGCATACTTAAGTTCATTATTAAAGCGAAAAACAGGTCACTCATTTAAAGAACATCTACTTACAATTCGTCTTCAAGAAGCACACCGGTTATTAAGTGAAACAGCTTTATCCGTGAAGGAAATTGCTCACATATGTGGTTTTGCAGAGGCCAATTATTTTAGCCGTTGTTTTAAAGAGAAATATGAGAAAGCGCCAACAATGTTCCGTATGCAAAACATAGATCACGATATGAGGGGGAAATAAACATGAACATTCGCCAAGCACGAACCGGAGACGAAGCATGTATTACTGACGTACACATTCAGAGCTGGCAAAAGGCATATCAAGGAACACTGCCAGATGATCTATTAAACAACCTATCTTACGAAAAACGATTTGAGCAGTGGAAACAGGCGATCGCAAATTCTTCAGACGGATACGGACTTTTTGTTGCTGAAAATGATAATGGCGACATCGTTGGTTTTGCCTCTTGTGGAAAAAGCAGAAGTTTAGAAAAATTTCCTGAGTATGCCGGCGAGCTCTACGCCATTTACTTGCTTCCTACTGAGGTAAGAAAAGGGATCGGGAGACAATTATCAGACAGAGTGGTTACTCATTTAAAAAGACATAGCATGAACTCGATGATTATTTGGGTACTTCAAGACAATGACGCATGCTTGTTTTACAAAGATCTTGGCGGTAGATTTATCGGCTCCGACCGGTTAAGAATTGGGGATGAATATTACACAGAAATTGCGTATGGATGGAAAGAAATTTAATAGAAATGGCTGAGGGCTTTTTCGCACATGCGAGAAAGTCTTTTTTAGTGGAACCACTTAACTTATCGATTCCACTGTGAGGGGGGGGATAGTTGGGTATTGGGAGTGGTTAAAGAAGGAGGACTTAGGTGTAAATTTATTCATTTATCCATCACGTATATTCGTTATATCTTTCATTTATACATGAATTGAAGCCTACATATTTTAACCTGCTTCATGTGAACCTGCTTCGATTTTGTACTGTTCAAAAATGGCATTTTTTTATGTGAAATTGCACATTTTTAAGGTTAGACACCTATCACACAAACTTCCCTGCCATATCGGTTTTCCCCTCATACTTTTACCAATCATAATCTATGTATAAACTTACGAGTCTAGTTAAGTTTTAATCGATCTTTGCGACTTTCCCCAATTTATTTGCGCCAATGAAAAAAGCTCAGCAACTTTTCGTCACTAAGCTTCATAAACAAAACTTGGCTTATCGTTAAAGAGATTCTTAGTAAGCGAAGTGTGCTTACTTAGAATCTCTTATGCTTTAGTGCAAGTCCTAATAAGGAACTTCGGCTAAAGTCGATCACGTCCTGTGATCAACACCAAAGCCACCACCTCCTGTGGAAGTAAGCCTTAGTTGCACCGAGCAACAGCTTCTTCGAAATTACTCCGACATGCGACGAGTAACCGCAGGAGCACTGTTTATCTGCGACGAGTAACCGCAGGAGCACTGTTTATCTGCGACGAGTAACCGCAGGAGCACTGTTTATCTGCGACGAGTAACCGCAGGAGCACTGTTTATCTGCGACGAGTAACCGCAGGAGCACCGAGCAATACCTCCAAGAATAAACTCCGAGCTGCGACGAGCAAGCGTAGCGGCGCAGGAGCACAAAGCAACAGCTTCCTCGAAATTACTCCGACATGCGACGACTAACCGCAGGAGCAACGAGCAATACCTCCAAGAATAAACTCCGAGCTGCGACGAGTAACCGCAGGAGCACCGAGCATTCGCTTCTCCGAATATTCTTCGAGCTGCCTCGACGCATCATCTTCCAAGAAGTGCTTGAAGAGGAAGAGGCACTTATCTATCAACCGAAATTATATAAATTCTGATAGTATAAAAAAATGATTAATAGTTCTCACCATCTGCATATGAGAAGTTTCGAATACACATTCCTCCGACTTTCATCATCCCACGCTTTTCATAAAACGGCTGCAGTTTTGTATCGCATAATAAATCAACCATATAAAAAGAATCTAATTCCTCAATCATTTTATCCACTAGCTCTTTGCCAATACCTTGACCTTGATAATCTCTTACAACCTCGAGTAAAGGGATATATGCGCTGATCACGCCGTCACTAATTGCATTAATAAACCCTACGACCTCGTTTGTTGCCTCATCAATAGCTAGGACGACAGCATAACTATTTTGCAAAATTTCAAGGTGCTTTTCTGGTGACGGGTACTTGTCTCCCCAATCGGCAAAAAAGCCTCCTTTTAGTTGGTCGGGATGGATATCTTTTATATTGCTTGTATAGTTAATCATTTTTGTTCACTCCTCACGTAGTACTTTTCCTTATAACACATATGTGACAAATAAATAATGATAACCTCATTGCTCACTTCCATAAATGACAATTCGATGGCGGTAACATAAATCCTCTAAAAATAACAAGTTAAGTTTCTAAAATTTTTCTTCATAACTAAATTTTTTTTAGTGAAAACCAAGTTTTTTCTCTATCCAATCATTTTTATATATGATTTTTCCGAATATTCATATGATGATTCTCTCCTCTCCCCCGAATGAATCTTTTACGATAGATACAAATAGATAAAGGGAAGGTGAGTGTAATGACAATACGCGCAAATAAAGGAACTGAACTTGAAACGAAAGGGTGGATTCAAGAAGCAGCTTTAAGAATGCTTCGCAATAACTTGGATCCTGATGTCGCTGAAAACCCAGATGACCTTGTTGTATATGGAGGAATCGGAAAAGCTGCAAGGAACTGGGAGAGCTTTGAAGCAATCCAAGATTCATTAAAAAATCTTGAAGATGATGAAACATTATTAGTGCAATCTGGAAAGCCCGTTGCCGTTTTTCGTACACATGAAAATGCCCCTCGAGTTCTCTTAGCAAACTCAAACCTCGTTCCAGCTTGGGCAAACTGGGATCATTTCCATGAGCTTGAGAAAAAAGGCTTGATGATGTATGGACAAATGACGGCAGGTAGCTGGATTTATATTGGAAGCCAAGGAATTGTTCAAGGAACATACGAAACGTTTGCGGAGCTTGCAAAACAACATTATACCGGCAGTTTAAATGGAACCATCACATTAACTGCAGGCCTAGGCGGAATGGGTGGTGCACAGCCGTTAGCTGTCACGATGAATGATGGTGTTTGTATTGCAATAGAAATTGATCCACATAAAATTCAACGACGCATTGACACAAGGTACTTAGATGTAAAAGCAGATACATTAAATGAAGCAATTAAACTTGCTCGTGATGCAAAAAATAATGGAAAACCACTTTCTATTGGACTTTTAGGCAATGCAGCTGAGCTTCTTCCTGAAATGGTTGAGCAAGGATTTATTCCTGACGTATTAACTGATCAAACATCAGCACACGATCCATTACATGGATATGTTCCAAAAGGATTTACTCTTGAAGACGCGAATATGTTACGTAAGGAAGACCCAGAACAATATACGAAACTTTCAAAAGAAAGTATGGCCATTCATGTACAAAGTATGCTAGACATGCAAAAGAAAGGTGCTATTACTTTTGACTACGGAAATAACATCCGTCAAGTGGCCTTTGACGAAGGAGTTAAAAACGCCTTTGACTTCCCTGGTTTTGTTCCAGCATATATCCGTCCACAATTTTGTGAAGGGAAAGGGCCTTTCAGATGGGTTGCGTTATCAGGAGATCCAGAAGACATTTACAAAACAGATGAAGTGATCTTGAAAGAGTTCTCATATAATAAGCCGTTATGCAAGTGGATCAAAATGGCTCAAGAAAAAATCCAGTTCCAAGGATTACCTTCTCGTATTTGCTGGCTAGGGTACGGAGAACGTGCTCGTTTCGGAAAAATCATCAATGATTTAGTTGCTAAAGGAGAAATTAAAGCGCCGATCGTCATTGGGCGTGACCACCTTGATTCTGGTTCTGTTGCTTCACCAAATCGGGAAACAGAATCGATGAAAGATGGCAGTGACGCAGTTAGTGACTGGCCAATTTTAAACGCACTCATTAATAGTGTCGGTGGAGCCAGCTGGGTTTCTGTTCATCACGGTGGAGGTGTAGGCATGGGGTATTCTCTACACGCTGGTATGGTCATCGTAGCTGATGGAACGAAAGAAGCAGAAGCAAGATTAGAACGCGTATTAACATCAGACCCAGGTATGGGCGTTGCACGACACGCTGATGCTGGCTATGAAAAAGCCATTGAAACAGCTAACGAAAAAGGCATCCACTTACCAATGATTAATCAAAAGACATAACATGTGCCTTTTAGGCCATTCAAAAATTGCTGTAAATCGTGATCGTTTCTAAAAAATTCGTTCTTCCTTCCTCTTTAGGGGGGGGAATAATTGTAAAACAATCACTCATTGTCATTTTCATAGATAAATAAAGACTCACCGCTTTTTGGATTCGCGATCATTCTACCCCTAATAAGGAGCGGTTGTCTGCTTTTTTTCTTCGGCTTTGTTAGTTATTATTGTTGATTTCCAAAAATCACGAGACGCCTGCGGGAAAAGCAAGAGCTAAGAGCATTTACTTCATGAATATGCTACGATTTGTCTCGACGGATGCCACTACAGAGCGTTGCGTGTAGAGGAAGAGACAGAAGATCCATCGGGGTGTTTTTCCCCGATTAGCTGAAGCCTTGCCCGCGGCAAAGAAGACACCATGAAAGCAAACAAAGTGAAGCTTGAATGGATGTCGCGCTTGTGCCTAGAGGTGCAAGCGAGTGTATTTTTGTAAAATCAACACTAGCTTTTAACATAGCCTAGTTTTAAAAACGAAAGGAGAATTCTAGTGAGTTATCTTTTTATAAAAAACGCAAATGAACTTATTACTGTAAAAGGTTTTTCACATGAACCTGCAAGAAAAGAACAAATGAATGAGCTCGGTATTATAAATAATGGTGCCGTTTTAATGAAAGACGAGACGATCGTCGCTGTTGATGAAACGTCAAAACTGGAATCCTCTTATCCGGAAGAAATTGCACAGGCCAAAGTTGTCAATGCAACCGGAAAAGTTGTTGCACCAGGACTTGTAGACCCACATACTCACCTCGTTTTTGCTGGAAGTAGAGAAAACGAATATAATATGCGACTTCAAGGTGCTTCCTACATGAAGATTATGGAAGAAGGTGGCGGAATTCATGCGACAACGAGAGCGACTAGAAAAGCTTCGTTTGAAGAAATGTATGAACAAAGTTTACGTCGTCTAAATAAAATCGTTGAGCATGGTGTGACAACCGTTGAAGCGAAAAGTGGTTATGGAATGGATTGGGATGTTGAGAAAAGGCAGCTAGATGTCGCACATAAACTAGAGGAAGAACACCCGCTTGATATCGTACACACGTTTATGGGTGCTCATGTTATCCCACAAGAATATAAAGAAAAACCAGATGAGTTTGTTGATCTCGTCTGTGAAGAAATGATTCCAAAAGTAGCAGAATTAAACCTCGCAGAATTTAACGACGTGTTTTGTGAGCGTGGCGTCTATACTCCAGAGCAATCACGAAAAATATTAGAAGCTGGGAAAAAACACGGTCTCCTTCCGAAAATTCACGCCGATGAAATTGAACCTTATGAAGGAGCAGAGCTTGCTGCTGAAGTTGGTGCTGTCTCAGCCGACCACCTTTTAAAAGTGTCTGATCGTGGGTTAGAGATGATGGCAGAAAAAGGTGTCGTCGCTGTGTTACTACCTGGGACTGCGTTCTTCTTAATGACTGAAGCAGCAGATGGAAGAAAAGCCATTGATGCAGGCGTACCAGTTGCACTATCAACAGACTGTAACCCTGGATCCTCACCGAGTGTATCGATGCCGTTTATGATGAACTTAGCAAGCTTAAACATGGGCATGACACCTGCAGAAGCAATTACAGCTGCAACGATTAATGCGGCTCATGCGATTAACCGTGGTGAGACAGTTGGAAGTCTTGAAGCTGGGAAAAAGGCTGATGTCGTCATTTGGGATCTGCCAAATTACATGCAATTTACGTATCATTACGGCGTAAACCACACAGAAACTGTTGTGAAAAATGGAGATATTATTTTTTCAAAGAGGGATCTGTAAATGAATAAAGAGTATAAAGGATTAACTGCACCTCCATTCACGTGGACAAAAACAAGTGAAACGCCTGAAAAGGTGCACGAATGGATCAAACCAATCCAGGATGTATCAAGTAGTGAAATTGATGATGCCGATGTCGTCATGATTGGCATCCCGCTCTCACGATCATCGATTAGCGCCTCTGCTGCATCAGAGTTTCCTGATGCGTTCCGTAAGAGCTGGAAAGGTTTTGCAACTTACAATTTGGATGACGATGTTGATCTATCGACGCTTTCGGTCATCGACCTAGGTGATACAAAACAACACGTGACAAACATTGATCTCTGTCACGAAAACATCACCACTGCTGTCACTGACATTCAAAGTTGTCATTCCAAACCTTTGCAAATCTCAATCGGGGGTGACCATTCAATCACAGCTATGACTGTGAAAGGAATTCGCAACGCTCATCCAGATAAAAAAGTCGGTATCATTCAGCTTGACACTCACTTTGATCTTCGTGACCCAAATGAGTTAGGCCCAGCTAACGGGACACCGATTCGTTATTTAATTGAAAATGAACTAATTGAAGGCGATCATGTATATAATATTGGCCTTCACGGCTTTTTTAACACGAAAGCGTTAAAGGAATATGCTGATAAGCATGGCGTTCACTACACAACAATGAGGGCCGCAAGGAAAAAAGGCCTCAATACAGTTATCGAAGAAGCTCTAAATGAGCTCAGCGTAAAAGTTGACGTTATTTATTTCACTTGCGATATGGATGTTCTCGATATGTCTTATGCTCCAGGTGTTCCAGCAACAACGCCTGGTGGTATGAGAACGGATGAAATATTTGAGGCTGCAACACTGATTGGTACCCATCCGCAAGTAAGAGCAATGGATATTGTTTGTCTCGACCCGAAAAAAGATATGGCGGATATGACTGTGAAAGCTGGTACACATGTATTTTTAAGCTTTTTATCCGGAGTTGCACTAAGGAAATAAGAAAGAGGATGCCGCGGCATCCTCTTTCTTTTATGTCTGATAAGTCATTTCTTTTAATGCATCATTTGCTTTTTTAAAGTATTCAATTGCCTTTTTAAGCTCTTGTTTTCTCTCGTAATATGTAGCGACCTCTCCTGCAAAAAAAGCTAAGTATGCCGCCATTTTCTTTTCCTCGAAATAAGGAACGATTGTTTCAGTTAATAGTGTCTCATAATCTTGTTTATATTTTTCACCCACTAACGCTCGATAATATAAAAACTTATAATAACGAGCCATTTCCTTGCCATCTAATTCTCGCTTTTTTAATACATCATCAACCGTTTCGAAGCCATGTTCGATCCACGTCATCATTTCTTGCTCATGTCCAAGCTTATAAAACTCGTCTAAAATCATCGAAATGGTAACGAGCCTTTGCTCCCCTTTTCTTAGTCGGTAACTCAATTGAAAAAACCGAATGGCTTGAAAAGGATCGTCAGTACTCGCATATATTTCTCCAAGGTTATGTAATACACTTGCTTCAAGCCACTGATTGTTAATTTGTTTTGCAATTTTTTCTGCTAATAAATAATTTTTTTTTGCCTCATCATACTGTTTCAGCTTACTGTAGCTAATTCCTATCGCTAAACGACACTCTCCACAGCGAAAATAATTGTAAGTTCTTTCAAAACCGTTTAACGCCTTTTTCAAGTAATAGATACTAACATTATCATTATAAAGATTTTGATACAATATTCCTGCTATAAAATAGAAGTCTATGATTTGAAGTTGTGAATGGACAGCTTCATTTACGATTTTTTCGGCTTTTTCTATAATTTCCTTTGCTTTCGGAAATTCCCCATCAAAGTATAAATAGCCGATTTCACATTTATATAGATAAAATAACAGTTCAGGATCATTGAGTTCATAGACAGTCTTTTTAATATCCTCAAGTTTATCCTTACCATTTTGATAGTCCTCAACGATATAGCAATAGCGGATATAGAAAATATCACATAATAATTTAATTTTCACATCTTCAACAAACGGTATTTTCTCTTGCAAATGAAAATACGATTCCTTCGCTTGCTCCATGTTCTTTTCAATAAGTAACTCTCCCCAAGATAGAACTTCTTCCTTAACTTTTGAACCATCTTGTTTCCTCAATTTATTTTCATCGATCCCTAGACGGCTCATCAGTTTTTTATAAAGTTCAGGGCTTGGTTCCATTTGATCATTTTCAATTTTACTATAGTACGAGATGGAACAAATTCCTTTACAAATATCCTCTTGTTTTTTTTGTTTTTTAATTCGATTATATTTCAGCACTTTTCCGAGCATTTTATTCCACCACCGTTAATCCTGACACTATTTTCATATGTTCTCTATTAATGTTAAACAAAATCACATCATAATTGTATCTTTTCTCCTAAGAAAATTTGAAGCTAATTTCTATTAATTTTCTTATCAGAATTCAATGACTCTTCAAAACTGTATGTGGAATTAAAATGTCTTGATAGCACGCACATATACAACGTTAATCTTGAAACAAATAGAGAAACGATGATCGGGTTGTGTAATTATTTGTCGATTTTTATTCATTTGCAGATCAAAAGTATTAGAAAATCATTTCACTCATTTAACATATATTAAGAAGTTTTTATTTGAAAACACGAAACCCCCTCGAATTCGACAGTTATTGACAAGATGTCACCCAATTTTCTTTATATACATTTATTTTTCTTCTACTTTTTCTAAAAACAACTTTTCTTGAAACGATCCTCTCCGCTTTGCTTTTTCTTGACGGATCGTCTCTAGCTCAGAGGTTGAATAGCCATAATGTTCACTTAAACAGTAAATTAACTCTAGCATGTCTGCCAATTCCTCCACCGCATGTACTTCATTACCTGCTTCATGTAATTCATCAAGTTCTTCTTTCAACTTTCGTTTTGCATAATATTCAAACTCGTTTTGATCGAGACGAGTTATTTCACATCTTTTTCCAGTCTCTTCTATAATTTCAGGGATTCGATCACGTACAAGCTTATGGTAACTAGGCACCTTTTTCACTCCTCCTTTTTTATCATCCGCTATAGTTTAGTTGTTCCTTTTTTCCTGTTAATAATGAGCCGATGACAAATGCAATAAATGAAAATGCGACTGGTAAAACGACAGAATGCATGCCAAACGGATCAGGCCAGAATTGATGGATGAGTATATAAGAACCTACACCAGTAATCATTGATGCTAAAGCTCCCCCTTTGTTTGCTCCTTGCCAATACAGGCCAAAGACGATAGGCCATATGAAAGCTGCTTCAAGTCCTCCAAAAGCAAACAAGTTTAACCATATTAAAAGGTCAGGCGGGCTAAGTGCAAGAGCAAAAACGATAATACCTAACGTAGCTGTTACTCCAAATGAAATTTGCTTTACCTTTTTTATTGTTGCATCAGGCTTAATGTAATTTAAATAAACATCTTTTACTACGGTCGAACTAACGAGTAGTAATAATGAATCCACAGTACTCATAATTGCTGCTAAAGGTGCCGCTAGAACAAAACCTGCTAGCCACGGTGGAAGGACTTCCATCGCAATAAGTGGCATCACTTGATCTGGTATTTCAAGCCCAGGAATGATCGGACGGGCAAACACCCCAATTAAATGCATCCCTAGCATAATGAAACCCACAACGATCGTTCCGACAATCAGTGCCCTATGCATCGCTCTTGAGTTTTTATAAGACATCGCTCGAATCGCTACTTGCGGTAAGGCTATTACGCCAACGCCAACTAAAATCCAAAAGGATGATACAAAGGCTGGCGTCAAGCTTCCATCATGCCCATAAGGTGTGACTAAATTCGGGTTTTCTGCAATAAGATCGTTCATAATGTTTGTAATTCCACCGCCAGCAATGATTGTACCGATTAAGATAATTAATGTACCAAAAACCATCACAACACCTTGTACCATATCAGTCATGACGACAGCTCGAAAGCCACCGATAATGACATAAATGAGAACTGCGATTGCAAAAATAAATAAAGCTGATGAATATGTAAGTCCAGTTAATGATTCGATAAGACGTGCGCCACCAACCCATTGCGCTGCCATCGCTGAAAATAAAAAGACGATAATACTAAATGCAGAAATTAGCACCACTGCTTTACTTTCATAACGTTTTCTTAAGAAATCAACGAGTGTAACAGCCTCATATTTTCGTGCCATGATCGCAAACTTTTTTCCAAGCACTAATAAAACAAAATAACCAGTTGCTACTTGGCTCATTGCAAGAAGGACCCATCCAAGACCATGAACGTATGCTGTCCCCGGACCACCAAGAAAGCTACTTGCACTTCCATATGTCGCGACCATTGTCATCGCTAGTAAAAATCCGCCTAATTCGCGACTGCCTAAAAAATATTCTTGTAAAAATCCACTACCTTGCCTATTTGCATTCTTTGCGGACCATAACCCGATAACAAAAATAATGACAAGGAAGATAAACAACGAAATAAGTACGGGCATATTCATTCTTCTCGCCCCCGATCAGGCCTTTCATCTTCTTCGAATGACACTTCTTGAAAGAAGCCTTTTACTAATACAATGACTAATGCGACCATGACGAGAAAACCGACCACACAGCTATAGAAAAACCATGCAGGTAACCCAAAAACATATGTATACTCCTCGACAGGCTTCGAGCCAAGTCCGTAAGCAAACCCATACCACCAAATAAAATTAAACAAGACGAGTGCAACTCCCACTAAGGCTTCACGATTTGCAATTTTATAGCGCGGATCATGATAAACAATTAAGTTTCTGTCATTCATCATACTCCTCCTTTACTTACATTCTTCTTATCTATCATTTATCATCATTGTAAACCTAATTCATGATAAACGTCGAATAATCCTGCTAGTAAGTTTTGATAATAGGCTAGTTAAACTCACTATATTTAAAACTGTCCATTTTCCGATCCTAAAATTGTAAAAGAGCTTTGAAATTAAATTCAAAGCTCTTAGCCAATCTTACAACTTTTATATGGTTTCATTGATCTTTTGTAAACGTTTTTCTAGTGCTGTCTTACAGCTTAAAGCTAATTCAGGTACAGCAATGATTTGCTTTATCGCCTCTTCATTTTTCTGATCGTGAAAATAAATCTCATTCACATAAGCTACTGAAACTTCGGAGTAACGCTTAATAAACTGTAAAGGCTGTGAAACAGATACTGTTCCTTCCTTTAGTACTCGCATATAGAACCCGGTTAACCCTTGTTCGGTAACGGTTTGCGGGATTTTAGGGTGATTAAGTTTCTTTGCTAACTTATGACAAGGTATTCGTGGCTGAGAAACTTGTACTTGAGCTTTCCCCCATTGAAACACATCACCAATATAGACCGCATCTTCTGTTAACCCTTTTACGGTTAAATTTTCTCCGAAGGCGCCTGGACTTAACTTTTCATTTAAATTCTCTTCCCAAAAGAGATAGTGATCAAAAGGATACACGCATACAGCTTTATCCTTCCCACCATGATTCTTTAAGTCCGCTTGTTCATCGCCTTCTAACTGGGTAGACGATAAATATAAAGACCCATCGACTGACGTTTTTTCTATTGCTGATTCAACCGTTTCGTTTTGTCCTGTTAATGCTTTTACTTTCCCTACGTTCACTGAGATCAAGTTTGCTTTGAGTCGCTTCATCTCATTAAGGCCCCTCTCTTATTTAAGCTCTAACCTGAAAATATTTTCTTTATTTAGCAGCACATGTTGTTTCTCTTTAACCTCTGGGAACAAGTGCGACATCCGTTCATTCAAACTGTCAGCACTTATTTTCATTGGCCATGTTCGGACTTCATTAGCATAGTTGTCTATCCTAAAAAAAATGTGACTATTTTTATAAAATAGATTCGGCACCCTTGGGTAATTTATGGGGTGTTTTGAAAATTATGGATAGGTTAAGTTTATTATATTACTAACTTTTAAAAAATGGTGAATTTTCATTCAATTCCCTCATTTTTTTTACATTTGAGAAGGGGTTATATTATTTTTATTTATTCGAATGAATTTCATAATTACGTTTTTTGCGCAGTGAAACGAATGATATTATAAATATTTCATTAAATGTACGTTTTATTTGTACTATCAGAATTAATAAATTTATGGTCGATAGTATAACGGCAACTAAGGCTTTCGCCATTTAGACTTGCACTAAAGCATAAGAGCTTCTATGTAAGCACACTTCGTTTACGAAGAATCTCTTTAACGAAAAGCCAAGTTTTGTTTAGAAGTGGACGTAACAAAAGACGGCGACTCCCAGAGGATCAGCGACGAGCAATACTTCTTCGAACTGCTTCGAGCTGCGACGAGTAACCGCAGGAGCACTGTTTATCTGTGACGAGTAATCGCAGGAACACTGTTTATCTGTGACGAGTAATCGCAGGAACACTGTTTATCTGCGACGAGTAACCGCAGGAGCACTCTTTACCTGCGACGAGTAATCGCAGGAACACTCTTTACCTGCGACGAGTAACCGCAGGAGCAACGAGCTGAAGATCCACTTAGGCGAAGTTGAGCCTAAGTTAGATGAAGACAAGCCCTCGGGAAAGCGTCCGTCTGAAGTGGAGTTCACGCTCACATTTAGAATTTCCATCATATTTTGAGTTATGAAATTGATTCATTCATATGCTTTTTTCCCTAAGATCATCGACGTAATGTCATCAGATGGAGGGTTATGAAGTCCTGCCCTAACATCTCGGTAATAGCGTTCGAAATGGTTTTCTCGGTGAAGACTGTAGCCTCCGACGGTGCGCATGGCAAGGTCAACAACATTAACAGCAGCATTAGTTGCGACTGTTTTTACCGCAGCCAACTCTGCACCTAACTCTGGTCGCCTTTTTGGGTCTTCATCCCATAGACTTGCTACATGATAAAGGAAGTGCCTTGCTTTCATCAGTTCAAGGTCGATTTCTGCTGTTTTGCGACGAACTTCTGGGACTTCAGAGATTGGGTGGTTCAAGCTATTTGGTTCGTAGGTTTTGGCAAATTCGATAGTATCATTTCTTGCAGCAATCGCGATCCCTAAATAGCAGGCTGGGATGTGTAGAAGCCAACCTTGAGGACTTTTTCCGTGTCCTGGGTCTTTTGTTGCCACAAGAGCGCGGTCTGGAACATGTACGTTTTCTAAAATTAAGTCATCACTTCTTGTTGCCCGCATCCCTAACGTGTCCCACGTTTCGTTAAAAGTGATCCCTGCTGTTTCTCGATTTAATAAAAATTCCCCAACTCCTTCTGTTTCACCATTTTGTGTCGTTGCCGTAATAATAATATGATCTAAGACAGGGGCTAGTGAGGTGAACGTCTTCTTTCCATTAATCACCCAGCCTTCTGACGTTTTCACCGCTGTCGTCTCAGGCTTTCCTCCTCTAGCTGGACTACCGGTTTTCGGTTCAGTTGCTGCACTGTTTATGAGCGTTTTTTGGTTTATGATCGTTTCCGATACTTGTTTAAACGTTTCTTCTGGCCATTTATTTGCATCTCTTAATTGCATCATGATTCCATTATGCCAGCCTAACGATAAGGCTGTTGCACCGTCACCTTGAGCAATCGTTTCTTGAACAAGTAAAAAATCATATAAACTGATTTCTTCACCGCCGTATTTTTTTGGGATCGTTAATGCCGTCATTTGATGATTCTTTAACTCTTCAAAGTTCTCAACAGGAAACGTACTATTTTTGTCATGGATGGGGGCACGCTTTTTAAAGGGTTCAATAAATGATCTCGATTTTACATACAGTCGCTTTTGTTTTTCTGTTTTTATCAAGTTCTTCATTAAATAATCCATAACATCGCTCCTTGTCTTTTTCCGAATCAATTATCTTGTTTTATTGTATGAGATGTTCGCCCTAAAATAAAGGAAGATCCATCCAATCATTAATTAAACGTATCGTAACTATTGGGGAGAGTTGATCATTTTCACACACTCTTCCATAATTTCTCTCTGTTTTTCCCCCTACAAATCTAACAAGCTGTTAGAACAAATATGATATGGGGAAAACCTGTAATAGATGGAGGAATGTAAATGTTTTCGAATACACAAATTGGAATTGACTTAGGAACAGCTAATATTTTAGTTTATACGAAAAATAAAGGAATTGTTTTGAATGAACCTTCTGTTGTAGCAATTGATATGAAGACCAATCAAGTGCTTGCAGTCGGTGAAGAAGCAAAAAGTATGGTGGGGAAAACACCTGAAAATATTGTAGCAATTAGGCCGTTAAAGGATGGAGTTATTGCTGATTATCAAGTCACGACAGATATGTTAAAGCAAATCATGAAAAAGGTGAGCAAGAAGCTTGGCTTGTCTTTACGTAAGCCAAACGTTGTCGTTTGTACACCTTCAGGATCAACATCTGTTGAAAGAAGAGCGATCCATGATGCGGTGAAAAATTTTGGCGCTAAAGAAGTGGAACTTATTGAAGAGCCTGTTGCTGCCGCTATTGGAGCAGATTTACCTGTCGAAGAGCCGATTGCTAATGTTGTCGTTGATATCGGTGGGGGAACGACAGAGGTAGCAATTATTTCATTTGGTGGAGTTGTCTCATGTAATTCCATTCGCGTAGGTGGAGACCAGTTCGATGACGATATTGTTCAATATGTACGAAAAAATTATAACTTACTGATCGGTTATCGTACGGCTGAAGATATTAAAATGGAAATTGGCTACGCACTCATTGGTCATGACGAAGTACAAATGGATATTCGCGGTCGAGACCTCGTTACTGGTTTACCGAAAACGATTAAGTTAAGTTCTAAGGAAATTCAAGGGGCGATTCGTGAGTCGTTATTATCGATTTTAGAAGCGATTCGTGCAACGTTAGAAGACTGCCCACCAGAACTAAGTGGAGATATTGTTGACCGTGGTGTGATTTTAACCGGAGGCGGCGCCCTCTTAAATGGCATTCAAGAGTGGGTTAGTGAAGAAATCGTCGTGCCCGTTCACGTTGCACCAAACCCATTAGAAGCTGTCGCAATTGGTACAGGTCGCTCATTAAGCGTCATTCATAAACTGCAAAAAGCAGCGAAATAGCTAGTTAAAATTTCTTACACACGTTTTTTAAGAATAGAAGTCGGATCAAAAGTTAATAGAATAGAAGTAAAAAAGGGACCAGGTCTGTCACAAAATTGTACTAGACCTGGTCCCTGAATTTTTGGTTAAGAGGGTTGATTTTTTTGGAGTTTTTGTTCTATGAGACGAGTTGGTGTGCTGTTTGTTGATTATTTGCTTGCTGTTCAGGTTCTTTTTTCATAGAGATGCCTGTGAACCCATAAATGACAGTAATGATTGGGCATAATATGCAAAAGAATGCAAAGGGGGCAAATGAAAGAACTGGAACGTTTAAAACACTTGCCATAAACACGCCACTTACTCCGTATGGGATGAGTGGATTAATAACCGTTCCTCCTGATTCGAGGACTTTAGATAAGTGTTTTCCTGAGTACCCCATTTCTTTATACCTTTTTTCGTATGCTTCCCCTGTTAGCACAACAGACATATATTGTTCTCCTAGAGTCGTATTAATCCCTATTCCAGATAAAACGGTTGAGAGAACGACTTTTCCTCTTGTTTCTACTAGTTTATGAATGGTTGACATTAACGTTTGAATGACGCGCAGTTCAGATAAAATGCCACCCATACTCAATGCTAGTAAAAGGAGTGATACTGCCCACATCATACTTTGAATGCCACCACTACTTAAAATCGAATCTACTTGCTCGTTTCCTGTTGATGATTCGAAACCATTTTGAATAATGGACATCCATTCTGTAACGTGAAAGGCTCCTGGTTGTAAAATGGCTGAAACGATGACACCTGCAACAATCCCCATAACCATTGTTGGGATCGCCGCAATTTTTTTCACTGCTGCTACAAGTATCACAATTGCCGGAAGTAGTGCGAACCAATGAATGGTTGTTTCCAATGCGAATGCTTCAAGCCACGCTTCTACATAAGCGATATTCGCAGTGCCTGATCCTGTGCTTAGGAAAAAGAAAATGATACTTGTAATTAAAAATGCTGGGATTGTTGTCCAAAGCATGTGACGAATATGTTCAAATAAGTCGACTTTACTAACTGAAGAAGCTAAGTTCGTCGTATCTGACAATGGACTCATTTTATCCCCAAATACAGCCCCAGAGACCACCGCTCCTGCAACCATCGCTAAGTTGTAATCAAGCGCTGTTCCTAGTGCAATAAAAGCAATTCCGATTGTCGAAACCGTCGTAAAAGAGCTACCAAGAGAAATTCCAATGATAGACGTCACTAAAAACACACTAAGTAAAAAATATTCGACAGAAATAATTTCAAAGCTAAATGCAATCAATGTTGGAATTGTACCAGACTTCATCCAAACAGCTATCAGCACACCGATTAGCATAAAAATAATCACCGGTACAATACCTGATTGGACGCCTTCAAGCATCCCTTTTTCGATCCTCTTCCACGGAAGCTTGCGAACCTTTGCCCAGCCTATCAATAGTAGGACCACCAAGAAGATAGGAACATGTGGTTCAGCACTGAATAAAACTAAAGAAGTCCCTATTATTCCAAGGATTATTAGTAATATCGATACCGCTTCCCACCCTTTCATCGTCACATCATTTTTTTCACTCATCATAAACCTCTCCTCTTTTCCCACAAAAATGTCGAGGACCAGGTCCGTGACAATTTTGTGAACATTTCTATATGTTTTCGTTCATATCGCTTAAACACTAAAACGCTTAAACGCTTTTAAGTGATAAAGTGTAATTTTGTAATGAAACTATATTATCGAACATATTTATTTTTGTCAATGTCATTTATAAAGGTTTTGAATCTTCAATCAGCCGCAGTCAATGAAGTTCACAAAATTGTGCGGGACCTGGTCTCCTACAATTTTCACGAAAAAAACCGCCAATTATTTTGGCGGTTCAAGTGTAATCTAGAATGCTTCTTCTGTAAGGCATTTAAGGCACCTTGTGCATTAAGAATATTTTTTCCATTTGTCAATAACATTCTTTAACTCGTCCCATTGCACAAACCTTGATCCCCTCCATTCTTCTTTCCCCTGTATAAATAGAAGAACTGTTGGAGCACTGAACACCATAAACTCCCCTGATATGTTTGGAACGTCTTCAAGCTGTACGAAAACTGATGAAATGTCATTATTTGATTTAATAAATTCACTCAACTGATGGGCTACAGCATCACAAACTGAACAGTGATGAGACTTGATTAAAACAATAAGAACTTCCTCCTCTTCGATCACTCTTTGAAGGTCGTCTTTATTTCTTACCATATTCATTTAACTGTTCCCCCCTTAATATTTCACTTTCACATTCCGTTACAGTACAAACAGTTTATTACAACATCAAAAATATTATTTGTAATCTATATTGTCTCATGGAAAGTAAGTAATGCTCACCTTCGAATTCATGAACATGAATAGAAAAAACTTATTAATCCATCGGTCACACGACCTAAAATCCTTAATTAGTTATTATTCATTCCCAAACCACCATTAATCTCCTCGCACACACACTTTCCAAAAAAAACATGTGCCGGAACCTGGAATTACTTGGTAATGTGTTATTGGCTATTCGTAAGGGAATAAATGAATGTTGAGGCAACTCTTTTATCTGAAGTATTTGTACAAAAATGTGAAATTGTCGGGGACCAGGTCCATGACAATTTCGCAAAATGGGTTGACAAGCTCGTTTTTCGGCTTATGAATTTTCTTATATGGAATATTCTGCTATGATAAAAGGTATCTTATGTACAATTACAGATGGTATATGGTGAGCAAAATTTCTTTCTATAAACGACAATAAAAAGGAGGGCTGGCATGACAAAAAATCACGGACTTATCGCAGCACGCTTTGTACTAGTAGTAATACTTAGCATTGGATCATTATGGTTATTAGGCTGGCTCTTCACGATTTCTTATCCATTTTGGATTGCAGCAGGTCTTCTATGGATGTTTATGCCTCTTATTCGGATTTTAAAAAATAAGGTGAAGTTCCCTAACGGCCTTGCTGTATTAACAGCACTTTTGATTGGCTTAAGTACATTAGCAGGAGTATTTACAGGCCTAACTTTTTTAGCTATTTTTGGTGTGCGCCGCATCTCAGAATTTGTACCGATGTGGATCGAACAAGGATCAATGCGCTTGCAACAATTTTTTAATCAAACGATTTTACCGTTATGGCATGAGCTTTCTGGTATTATGGACGCCTTAACACCAGAGCAACAAAGTACTTTACAAGAAGGAATACAAGAACTTGGTGGACAAGTCGCAGCACTACTTGGAGAACTTGGGCAAAAAATGGTCGATGCCCTCACCAACTTACTCATTGCTGTACCTACTTTTCTGATTGCCTTTCTCTTTATTTTCCTAGCGTTCTATTTTCTCGGTAAAGACTGGGATCGAATCGTTGACAGTGGGATAAAAATTAGTCCAGCGCCGCTTATTCGTAAAGGGAGAGCATTTAGAAAAATGTTCAGTCACCGCGTCCTAGGATTTCTAAGAGCACAAATCATATTAATGGGGATCGCTTCATTGATTGTATTAGTAGGGTTATCAATTTTAAGAATCGAACAAGCATTAACGATCGCAATCATTGTCGGAGTCGCCGAAATATTACCGTATTTAGGATCAGGTACAATCTTGATTCCATGGTTTATCTACCTTTTCATTACCGGAGACATTAGTTTAGGAATCGGTATTGCAATCGTTTATGGGGTAACCATCGGCATAAGGCAAATAATTGAACCGAAAGTTCTCTCTTCTAGTATGAATTTAAATGCACTCGGCGTTTTAATCTCACTTTTTGTTGGGTTTCAATTGTTTGGAATTATTGGCCTTTTCATCGGTCCTTTTGTCTTAGTCATCGTAGTAATCATGAAAGATATCGGTATGTTAAAAGATATCGGTTATTTTATCAGATACGGTTTTGTTGACGAAGAAACAAAATAAAGTGTAAACAATGCCAGGCATTTCCAGGTGCCTGGCACTCATATTCGCAATTACTGTATAATCATTCACACTCTCAGCGAAACATCTGCAATTCTTTTGTCTCTTATTCTTTCTGGCCATTGGACTGGGGCTTTTCGCCAAGTGTGTCCTTGATTCTCAGAGAGGTAGATTCCTTTATTATTGACTGCATAAAATGTGTGGTTTTCTGTTGAATTTGTATGCAAATGATATACAGTTGAGCCTTTTGGATCTGGTAATCCTTTCGTTACACGTGTCCATTCAGCGTTTGATTTGTCTCTCCTGTACAAATGCGTATTTGCCCTCTCAGGAGTATAAGCTGTTCTTGGGCCTTCAGCAGCTGAAACAACAACAACTTCTGGATCTGCCGGGTCAACCGCAACGTAAACGAGGTAGGTAAATGACCCTAACCCTTCATTTTTCGTTTGCCACGTTTCACCTTTATCTCTACTCTCTGCATACCCACCTCCACCAGCTTCATAAATGTACGCGTCATGATTAGGGTGTAATTTGATCGTATGGCAGTCAAATTGTGATCCTTCTTTTCGATCTTCAAATGTCTTGCCGTGATCTAGACTGCGCACCACGCCACCAAACTCAATACCCGTTAAGATGAACTGGTCATCTTCTTTTCCCGTCACAATATCTCGAACATGATGGGTGTAAGGTCTTGGCGGGAAGCTCCAGGTAGATTTCGAAGGTAGAGACAATAGTGCCGGGAACCTCGACCATGTTTTTCCATAGTCATCCGTAAAAAACAATTCACTTGGTTCCGTACCAACATATAATCGAGAAGATTTACTATTTTTCTCCACAGCTTCGGATATGTGAAGCGAGGTGATCCGTTCATGTAATACTCCCTCACCGATGCGTATCCAGCTTTTACCGTCATTTTTCGTATACCATAACCCGTGATCAAATGTTCCAGCAAAAACCCCTTCACCTTCTCGTTCAGCCGCTACACACTGAATTGATGTACCTTTTATTTCACTTGTAGCAAGCGTCCATTCTTTTTCTTTCTTTTCTGCGATCAAAACCTCGTGATCACTTGCAATATATAGTTTCATCAAATCCCCCTCTCCATTTGTCTTATTCATAGGTTTCTTGATTGATGTGAAAAATCCTTTGAAAACTCGCTATATAAAGAAAACTCGCCGATTGGCGAGCCTTTTAGGCAAAGACAGAGGTGTTAGTTGCGACGAGCTTTACTTCTTGATAAAGCTTCGAGCTGCGACGAGTAACCGCAGGAGCCAACGCACAGGACGTGCTAGCACCGGTGTTGCGATAGGACATCGCGTTTTTATCCGGTGAACTTATACTTAATTCTTAAAAATTTTTCACTACGTCGTGCTTCTACTTTGCTAAAATTTTATAAATTCTAATTGTGTAAGAAAAAGCCCGGTAACTGACCGAGCGATGTGAAGCAATGGTTTATAAACGTTCTCTTCGTTTTAAATCACGGTTCGGCGTTTCGTCAAAGAGGTTCTTTTCCCCTTCTTCTAAATATCTATCTTGATCATGCAGCCCTTCAATTTGACCTCGTGACATTTCATATTCATGTGCTTCTTTAATTTCTTCGATAAACGTGTGGACGATTTGCAGCTCATCTTCTGTTAAGCGGTCAACTAAGCGGAGGACATCTTCTTTCGTGACAAACATCGGTGCTCCCTCCTTTATTCTAAATGTCAGCGCCCCGTTACTACCGATGTACCCAAGTACCCCAATTATCAATCATCTAATCAAATAATTTCATACTTTCGTAACATAAAAATGTTCGATAATGACCGTCATACCAGTAATAAATCAAATTGAATATTAACCATTCACCATTGGTTTCTACTATAAATTCCCATCTAATCCCAGGTGCCAGGTAACTGGATTTAATTTCCATATTCATTGCTTTATACTTGTCAGCGATTGAACTTCTTTCTACAATAGAGTTATTGATAAGGAGGAGATGCTCACGTGACACTAACATTTGATCAAGCGGTACAGTTGGACAAGAATGATCCGTTAGCAAAGTATAAGGATGAGTTTTACATACAAGAAGGTCACCTTTACATGGATGGAAATTCACTTGGCCTTCTCTCAAAACGTGCTGAAACAGCTCTTAATCGTTCTTTAAATGATTGGACAGAGCATGGGATTGACGGCTGGACAGATGGTGCGGAACCTTGGTTTTACCTTTCAGAAAAATTAGGAGAGATGACCGCTCCTCTTCTCGGAGCCAAAAAAGACGAAGTGATTTCAACTGGATCAATCACGACGAATTTGCACCAAATGGTTGCTACGTTTTTCCAACCAAAAGGGAAGAAAACCAAAATATTAACCGAAGAACTTGCTTTTCCAACTGACATGTATGTTTTACAAAGTCAGCTCTCTTTACAAGGACTAGACCCTAATGAACATTTAATCGTTGTCAAAAGTAAAAACGGTCACACCTTAGACGAAGACACCATTATTGAAAACATGACCGATGAAGTTGCATTAGTTGTCCTACCATCTGTCCTTTATCGAAGTGGGCAATTGTTAAACATGAAACGGTTAACGAGTGAAGCCCATAGTCGAGGTATCACAATCGGTTTTGACCTTGCCCACTCTGCTGGATCCATCCCTCACAAGTTGCACGAATGGGGATGTGATTTTGCCGTTTGGTGCACGTATAAGTATTTAAACAGCGGTCCAGGAGGTATTGGTGGACTCTTCGTTCACGAAAAGCACCATGGACGTGCTCCAGGATTAGCTGGCTGGTTTGGCTCAAATAAAGAGCGTCAATTTGATATGGCTCACGAAATGACTCCTGCAGAAACAGCTGGTGCTTATCAACTCGGAACTCCGCACGTTTTTAGCAGCGCACCATTGATCGGTTCCCTTGAAATGTTTGAAGAAGTCGGAATTGACGTTGTAAGGGAAAAATCTTTAAAACTAACAAATTTTTTATTAGAGTGTCTTCGTGAAGAACAGTTACTAGGAGAATTTGAAGTAATTACACCGTTAGAAGAATCGAAACGCGGTGGTCATATCGCAGTATCCCATGTGGAGGCTGCGAGAATTTGTAAAGCATTGAAGAAACGAGGGGTCATTCCAGATTACCGTGCACCAAATGTCATTCGTTTTGCACCGATCGCTTTCTATACGTCATTTGAAGATGTATGGAAAACTGTTCAAGCATTAAAAACGATTATGGACCAACAAGAATACAAGGAGTTTTCAAACAATCGAAATGTCATCGCATAATGAAACCCAAAAAATACCAGGTGACAGGCGAGGCCACTGAAAAAGTCATTATGTCCGCTCAAAAACTCCTTCGCTTTCCGCAGGCACTGCTTCAGCTTCCTCGTGGAACCCCGCCACTGCGGGATCTTCAGCTATTGCTTTTCCTTCTGGAGTCTCCGGGTTTTTGACGGACATCCTTTTATCAACAGTTTTTCAGTAGTCTCGTGTCAGGCACCTAGTATTTTTTCATATTTACTTTATATCCACCCTATCGTTGGTTTGCTCGGTCGCGATGTGCAACATCGTCATGGATACTAACTGAATCTTTCTCTGTATAATAATCTTTTTCATGGATTTTATCTTCATCATCTTTGATTCTCTCAAACATTTCTGTATCTATTATTCCTTGTAAATACTCATAAACTGCTTCTAGTTGCCCATCGTTTAATTCATCAATCATTTTTCTTACTTCTTCTTTTGTTACTGGCATTTGAATCCCTCCTAAATGTATACTTTCGTGATCTTCCTGCTAGGTTTGATGATCTTTTTTCTCAGATCGCTTCCCTTTCAATGAATGAATATACTCGTAAACCGCCTGAATTTCATCATCTGATAAATGATCGAGCATTAAATGGATTTCTTCTTTTGTAATGTACAATCGATCAACCCCCTTTATATATTTGAGGTGTATACAAGCATTTCCCGCTATGAAACAAAAATAATCTATCTTTTCTAAAACCAAGAAAAAGCCTCCTAAAATTCTTAGGAGACCCTTAATCTTATTTATTTTTCTCAGCTTCTATTTCTTCCACAAGAATCGATAGTTCTTCCCAACGTTCCATTAACGCTTCAAGTTTTCCTTCAACCGCCTTCTGTTCTTCAAAAAGGTCTCGAGCTAAATCAAAGTCACTTCCTGATTCTTGAATTTGCTGTTCTAATGACTCCACTTTTTCCTCAAGTTCTGCGATCTTGTCTTCAATTTCATCCCATTCTTTCTGGTCTTTATAAGATAATTTCTTCGGCTTTTTCGATTGGTTTGTCGATTGGCTAGAGTCTTTTTCTTCTTTTACATTTATTTGTTTTTTTGCTTCGTTCTCTTCACTTTTCACTGTCTCCATATATTCACTATAACTTCCATGAAAACGTGTAACATGACCGTTCCCGTAAAAAACAAGGAGCTTATCTACGACACGGTCAAGGAAATATCGATCATGGGAAACAGTCACGACAACACCTGGGAACTGATCTAAGTAATCTTCCAAAACTGCGAGCGTTTCTGTATCTAAGTCATTTGTCGGCTCATCTAAAAACAACACGTTCGGTTCTTGCATTAAAACCTTCAATAAATATAAGCGACGACGTTCTCCTCCAGAAAGTCTACGGATGTGTGTAAATTGCATTGGACGTGAAAAAAGAAAGCGCTCAAGCATCTGCTCTGCTGTTACAACCGTGCCATCAGCAGTATAAACGACTTCAGCGACGCCTTTTATATAATCGATCATGCGAAGATCTTCATCCATCTCTTCATGATTTTGTGTGTAATAGCCGATTTTCACCGTTTCACCAATATCAATTGTTCCTGAGTCAGGTATTAGTCGGCCTGCTATGATATTTAATAACGTCGATTTCCCGCTTCCATTCGGACCAATAATTCCGAGACGATCTCCAGGAGTAATTAAATAATCAACGTCTTTAAAAAGCTGATGACCTTCAAAGGATTGAGTAATCCCTTCAAGCTCAATGACTTTTTTTCCTAGTCTGACAGAGCCAATCGCAAAGTCGACATCTCCTTTTTCATGAACATAGCTTTCACTCTTGATGTTTTCAATACGATCTTTTCTAGCTTTCTGCTTCGTCGTACGCGCTTTTGCGCCACGCTGAAGCCAAGCAAGCTCTCGACGTAAAATGTTTTGTCGTTTATCTTCTTGTTTTGCTTCTTCTCGTTCACGTTCTGATTTTTTCTCTAAAAACAATTCATAGTTTCCTTCATATTGAAAAAGCCTGCCATGATCAAGTTCAAAAATACGATTCGTTACACGGTTTAGAAAGTAACGGTCGTGCGTAATGAGAATTAATGCGCCGCGATATTGCGCTAAAAATTGCTCAAGCCACTCAATGGTTTCATTATCTAAGTGGTTTGTCGGCTCATCTAATAATAATAAATCTGCAGGTTGAATCAGTGATTTTGCCATGGCGACTCTCTTTTTTTGCCCGCCAGAAAGATGTTTCACTCGTTTGGAAAACTCAGTGATCCCTAGCTTCGTTAAAATTGTTTTTGCTACTGTGTTTGCTTCCCAGGCTTCAGCTTTATCCATTTTTTCTTGCGCACTTACTAATTGCTTTTGCAATGCTTCGTTTGTTGGGGCGCTTTCAAGAGATAACAATGTTCGTTCATATTCACGCATCGTTTTCATAATGAGTGAATCACCTTCATACACTTGTTCAATCACTGTTTTTTCCATATCAAGCTCAGGATCTTGAGGTAAGTACTCTATATGAAAATCATTAGCATGAATGATTTCTCCACCTTCTCGTCCATCAATACTAGCTAATACTTTAAGTAGTGAAGATTTACCGGTACCATTTACACCAATGAGTCCAATTCGCTCCTTTTCCCCAACAGAAAAGGAAATATGATTAAAAAGAGTTTTCTCTCCATATGTTTTCAGTAAGTTTTCAACTCGTAAAATACTCATAACATCATCCTCCACACCCTATTGTAGCACGCCAGGGCCCTTCCATGTTTATCCAGGTGCCAGGCACCTGGATAAACATGGAAATTAATTGATAAATATTAAAAGCGTATGAATCTTCTTTTGTTTTCTTCGTCATTTTCTTTCTTGTTGGTTAAGAGATTATGGTACTCTATTAATAGGTGAAACGGTTTATAGTGTAATCCGTATTTATAGTAGTCATCATTATATTTTCTAAAACTAAAAGAGGTGTTTCTATTGCTACAAATGCTTATTATGAGTGCGTTATTAGGGTTGTTATTTCTCCCTATACAGCCTGAATGGTGGAAGGGTGGCTTTTTCCGCCAATGGCTCATCCCGCGTTATATTGTTGGTTTTCTTTACGGGATGTTCTTATTTTATGTTGGCCTCTTAGATCAATCATTAACGGCCATTATTACGTACTACTTGCCAATTGTAGGGATTGGCCTGATTGCCGACAATACCCTTGTTTTTTCACTGAAAAAAACGTTCCGCAAACAAAAAGCAGTGATCGGCGCAGGAACTGGTCTTGTCGTTCTCGCTGGGTTCGGTTTGTTTTGGATCCTTCAGCCTTTATTTTTAGCGGATGCGAAGTATAACCTTGCCGGCGGTGAAGAGGTTTCTGTCGAGGATCTGGCTCCGGTAAGCGAAGAATCGATTCCAGTCGTTTCTAGAAACTATGCCCGTTACCGTGCAGACGTTCAGATGGGGCAACTTGATAACCCTGCGTTTTACACACTTGGTGAAACGAGAATCCAACGTGTTGATGACACACTTTACTGGATCACTCCCATTGAGTATGATGACTTCTTCCGTTGGATGAGAAGTGATGCTGTTCCAGGATACATTCGAGTAAATGCAGAAAATTCAAGAGCAGAGCCTCAACTCGTTCTAACTGATATGACGATCGTTCCTTCCGGCTTTTTTCACGAAAACTTAGAACGTCACGTTCGTATGGAGTATCCTGATGTCTTAATGCTAGATACAACGTTCGAGATTGATAGTGAAGGAAATCCATATTACATTGTCAGCTACGGTCATTACACAGAATTTCGTCGTGTCGCTGATGTTGATGGTGTCATTATCGTTAATCCAACTACTGGAGAAATTGAAAAGTACGAAAAAGAAAATGCACCAGAGTGGGTAAACCGTATTTATCCCCCTCATATTGCTGAAGAACGAAATAACTGGTTCGGAATTTATAAACATGGTCTCATTAACCGCTTTTTTGGACGCGAAGGGCTTACAGAACCAACTCGCTGGACTGCCGATGATGCTGTTGCAGGTGTCGTTGACCGTGAATTAAACTTAAATTGGTTCTCAGACCATATGCGCTTACAAACAGGTCAAGAAGCCTCTAACTCGATGGTTGGCTTCACCATGTTTGACGCACGTACTGGTGAGCTTCGTTACTTCCGTGATGCAAGTGGCTCATTAAATGGGCGTACTGCTATGAATTTAGCAGAGCGTACGTTCCGCCGTGACGATTATGTCGCTGGTACACCAACTCTCTATAACATTTATGGGCAGTATACATGGGTTGTACCACTCATGGATCGAAACAGTGTACTTCGTCAAATTATGCTCGTGAATGCATCAAGTGAGCACATCTATGGCTACGGATCGACGAAAAGGGAGGCATTTGGAGCCTATCAACTTGAGCTTTCTACGACTGTTGATGACGATATGGTACCAGGGGAATTAACTGACCTAAAAGAGATTACTGCTATGGTAGAAAGAGTTTACCATTGGGACCGAGAAGATAACGTAACAGTACGACTTCTTCTTGAAGGATACGACCGCATTTTCACGGTAAATTCATCATCTTACCCAAGGTCAGTATTCATCGAATCTGGAGATGAAATCACAATTAAATTCATTGATTCAGGAGAAGACATTCAGCCGATTGAAGAGCTAGAATTTTAAACGTCTATTATATTCGGAAAAACCAAGTGATCGCCTCTTACGGTGAAAACTTGGTTTTTTGCTTTTATGGAACAAAGAGACTTTCATATTAAAAAAATTGAAACTTTGAAAGTTGAGTCAATTTCATAATTACGTTTTTTGCACAATGAAACGAATGATATTATTTTTTTCTTTAACTGTACGTTTTATTTGCTCTATCAGAATTTATAAATTTATGGTCGATAGATAAGTGCTCCTGCGATTACTCGTCGCAGCTCGAAGGGATTTCGAGGAAGCCGATACTCGTTGCTCCTGCGATTACTCGTCGCAGCTCGAAGGGATTTCGAGGAAGCCGATACTCGTTGCTCCTGCGATTACTCGTCGCAGCTCGAAGGGGTTTCGAGGAAGCCGATACTCGTTGCTCCTGCGATTACTCGTCGCAGCTCGAAGGGATTTCGAGGAAGCCGATACTCGTTGCTCCTGCGATTACTCGTCGCAGCTCGAAGGGATTTCGAGGAAGCCGATACTCGTTGCTCCTGCGGTTACTCGTCGCAGACTACGTGCCTCTTCCTCTTCAAGCACTTCTTGGAAGTTGATGCGTCGAGGCAGCTCGAAGAATATTCGGAGAAGCGAATGCTCGTTGCTCCTGCGGTTACTCGTCGCAGACTACGTGCCTCTTCCTCTTCAAGCACTTCTTGGAAGTTGATGCGTCGAGGCAGCTCGAAGAATATTCGGAGAAGCGAATGCTCGTTGCTCCTGCGATTACTCGTCGCAGCTCGAAGGGATTTCGAGGAAGCCGATACTCGTTGCTCCTGCGGTTACTCGTCGCAGACTACGTGCCTCTTCCTCTTCAAGCACTTCTTGGAAGTTGATGCGTCAAGGCAGCTCGAAGAATATTCGGAGAAGCGAATGCTCGTTGCTCCTGCGGTTACTCGTCGCAGATAAAGAGTGCTCCTGCGCCGCTACGCTTGCTCGTCGCAGGTGAAGAGTACTAAGAATCTCTTTAACGAAAAGCCAAGTTTTGTTTAGAAGTGAACGTAACAAAAGGCGGTGACTCCCGGAGGATCAGCGCAGTCTGAAGATCCACTTAGGCGAAGAGTTATTGAGCCTAAGTTAGCTGAAGACAAGCCCTCGGGAAAGCGTCCGGCTGAAGTGAAGTTCACGCTCATCATTCGGATTTTCGCATCTTATTTTGAGTTATGAAACTGATTCAGATACAAAACGTATAAAATATTGACGTTTCAATACAATTTTTAAAATTTAGGTGGAGATAATATGCCAATTATCGCATTACTTATAGGAGTGCCTTTATTCATTTACGGTATCTTTAAACTAGTTAAGACGAAAAAAAATATGGATCAATCTAAAGTGATCCACGGAACAATTGTTGATTTTATCGTTGAACGAATGAAAGATTCAAGGCCTGGTCATTATCAAATTTCTGGCAACGTCGCCTACTTTCCCGTTATTGAGTATGTCGATGCTATAGACGGTACAAAAAAACAATTTCGTTCGATGACTGGTTTTAATAAACATAAACATAAGCTTGGAGAAGAGATCGAACTCATCTATTATATAAAAAACAATAGAAAAGAAGTGATGATCAATCATTGGTTTGTGGTTTGGGGAAAAGGAACATTTTCGTTGATCGCTGGTGGATTCTTGACTCTTATTGGGGGACTTTGGTTAACTTCAGAATGGGACAAAATACAAACGTTATTTATGTGAATTTTAGGCTCTTTTCGCATAGATTGTTCCTGCGATTACTCGTCGCAGGTAAAGAGTGTTGTTTTTATAACGTGAAGAAGTAAAAGGCGGCGACTCCAGCGACGAGCATGGCTTCACGAACTTCCACAAGGCCTGCCTCTTTCTCTACTAGTATGGCTCTGTTGTTTATCCGTCGAGGCAACTCGAAGCTTACTCGTGATGTAAACGCTCGTTGGTGACTTCGACGTTCGCACAGGACGTGGGGGTTTTAGTCGAAGTTCTACTGTATCGAGTTGTCTCGACGGACAGGACGTTCTAATGCCGGGCATGCCACAGGACGTGACGTTTTGCCCGGTGGACGGATACAGCTTCAAAGCATTGCTTGTAGAGGAAGAGACAGGAACTCCCTAATTAGTTGAGGCCGTGTCCGCGGCAAAGAAGACACCGTGAATGCAAACGAAGTGAAGCAAGAGCGGATGTCGCACTTGTGCCCCGGGGTGCAAAGAAGACACAATGAAAGCAAACGGAGTGAAGCTTGAATGGATGTCGCACTTGTGCCTAGTGGTGAAAGCGTCCGCCTGTAACGGATTTTAGTGGTAATCGTATTTTGTTCAAAAGCAACAATCTTTTAGAAAACAGCCAAATTTTAAAAAGAGGATGACTCAAAAGCAAAGTGCCAAGCTCCTTTATAAGTCATCCTCTTTTAATGATATTATCGATCCCCCCGGTTATAAGCCTCAGCTGATTTATAAGCATCAATCATTCCGAAGATCCAAAAAATAGGATACGTAATAAACCCGATCAAAACAAAAAATAATAGTGCATTAATCATTTGAATGATCATAAATAGAATGCCTTTTCCGATTTGACCGTTATAGATTTGTCCTAGCCCCGTCCAAAGAGCACTTAATACAGCTGCAACTCCTGGACTTTTCATAGGATATTGCCCTGTCATGACCTTCCCCCTTTCTTTTTCTACTTTTTCATTTCATCTACGTCGAATCAGCTCCTTCACTAAAATTTTATTAACCAAATTATAGTCCAACTCTCATCACAAATTTTGATATACGCTTTTAGAATTATGCGTATTGGCCTATACATATTCCCTGAAATTCATAAACAAAACTTGGCTTATCGCCAAGTCCTAATGGCGAAAGCCTTAGTTGCACCGAACCGAGCAACAGCTTCTTCGAAATTACTCCGACATGCGACGAGTAACCGCAGGAGCAGTTATACTATCAACCGAAATTATATAAATTCTGATAGTGTAAAGAAAACTCGCCGATTGGCGAGCCTTTTAGGCGAAGACAGAGGTGTTAGTTGAACTTATACTTAGTTTTTTTAAATTTTCTCTACGTCGATCTACTTCTTCGCTAAAATTTTATAAATTAACGTACAAAAAAATCAAAAAGAACCGCCTCCTAAATGGAAGCGGAACATTCGTCACGTTTCAAGCTCTAATAGTTCTTCGATGTCTTCTTTATTTAAGGATGAAATCATCGTTTCTCCAGATTGAATCACTTGGTCTAATAGCTCTCTTTTTTGCTCTTGGAGTTGATGGATTTTTTCTTCGATCGTACCAGTCGTAATGAGCTTTGTTACTTGAACGACTTTTTTCTGCCCGTAACGGTATACACGGTCTGCAGCCTGCTCTTCAACTGCTGGGTTCCACCACGAATCGTACAAGACAACTGTATCTCCACCCGTCAAGTTTAAACCAGTACCTCCAGCTTTTAAAGAAATTAAAAAGAAGTCTTTCTCCCCTTCGTTAAATCGATCAGCTAATTTAAGCCTTTCTTCTGAAGGAGTTGATCCATCAAGATAATGGTATTGCCAGCCACGTCGGTCAAACTCATCTTTTAAAATCGCAAGCATCGTTGTGAACTGACTAAATATTACGAGCCTTTGTCCATTTGCATTTGCCTCCTCGATATAGTCGAGAAGCCGCTCTAGTTTTCCCGAGCCTCCCTCATAATTCTCAAGAAACATGCCGGGATGACAACAAATTTGTCGTAACCTTGTAAGACCCGCTAAAATTTTCATTCGGTTCTCTTGAAAGGCATTTTGTTTAATGGCATCACTTGCTTCATCTTTTATGAGCCTTAATTGGGCCATATACACTTTTTTCTGCTCTTCATTGAGCTCAGTGTATTGGACGTTTTCAATTTTCTCAGGTAAATCTTTTAATACATCTTTTTTCAACCTACGTAAGACGAACGGGCGAATTCGCTTTGTGATGCGTTCTTGCGACATTTCCTTATATGCACGTTTATGTTGGAATAACCCCGGAAGAACGATATCAAAAATCGAGTACAATTCATCTAACGAGTTTTCGATCGGCGTTCCACTAAGGGCAAAGAAATACTTCGCTCGAATTGATTTAACGGCTTTTGCCGTTTTCGTCCAATCGTTTTTGACGTATTGAGCTTCATCTAAAAGCATTGATGAAAAAACTTTTTCATCATATGCGTCATGATCTCTTCTAATTAGTGGATAAGAGGTGATCCAAACATCTGTATCACTATCTTCTTCACTGATCAACGTTTGTCGCTCCTGAACAGTACCAGTAATGACTTTCACGTTTAGCGATGGAGCAAATCGTTCAATCTCTTTTTTCCAGTTAAAAACAAGGCTAGATGGGCAAACAATAAGTGATGGCTCTGTTACTCCCAGCTCTTTTTGCTTTAAAAGGTAGGCAATCATCTGCACCGTTTTCCCTAGTCCCATGTCATCGGCGAGGATGCCCCCTAAATTGTAATGAGCCAGTGACATGATCCACTTGAAGCCGGTTTCCTGATATTGGCGAAGCTCAGCCTGAAGTTCGTCTGGTAGCTCAAAATCCATCTCCTCAGGATGATCGACTGCTTCAATAAGTGCCTTAAACTGCTTGCCTCGCTTTAAAACAGACGTATTTTCATGATCTAGCTGAAATGCCTTTAAAAACGGAACAGATGTATTCGCTCGTAGATCATGACTTGGTAAATCCAAATCTTCATAAAGCTCTTTTACTTCTTGAAAAGCCTGATCTTCAAGCGAGACAAACGAACCATTTGATAGGCGATAATATTTTTTGTTTGCTAATAAATCTTTTAGCAATGCATCGATCTCATCTTCATATAAGTCGTCCATTTGAAATGATACGTCTAACAAACTTAACTCTTGGTTCGTCTCAACTTTCACTGTTGGCTGAACATCAGGTGAATACATTAAGTTTTTCACCTTACTCGTTGCATATAAATGAAAATCTTGTGAAAGCTTTGGGATCTCGTCAAAAACAAAATCAATGATCTCATCAAAGTCATTTAAATAAAGTTCTTTCCCGTTGTATTTGAATGGAATGTTTTCTATTAGTGATAATAAATATAGCTCCTGTTCAACATCACGGACAACGACCTTCTCTGTCGTCTCCGATTCATGATCAAAGGGAGAAAACTCGTGCTCACCGTAATGAAAAACTACTTCTGCTCGTAATCGTTCTTCATCATAATCAACATAAAGGTTCGCTTTTAATGGCGACATATCGATTAAGTCATCGATCTCTTCACTAATACCGACATCACCGACTTGTTTTAATTGCGGTATAACCATAGATGTGAAATTCTCGAGTTCGTTTTTCTCAAAGTGTAACGATGCCTTCCCATGAAGTTCAAAGTGTCTTGAAAGAAGATGAACAGCTTCTCGTCCTTCTGTAGGCAATTTATAAAACGTTTCTTTGTAAAGCGCCGCATTATATTCTTTGTCTAATAAAATAAAGTCATCTTCATTTTCCCACGTAAATTTGTACGTCCCTTCATAGTTATCATTTTGCTCAAGGTGAAATTCCATTGGCAATCTTTCAGATGATACATCTATACCATGAATCGTTCCATTTGGAGTTTCAACTGTCACTTGACGATCACCTAATAGATCAAGAACCTCATCAAAGACAGAACCTGGAACCGTCCAACTTCTCCTGTCTCTTTTTCGAGAACCGTAGTAGGCCATTGAGCTAGGTGATGAATCTTCTTGTACTTGATAATACTTCCAAATCGTTTCAAGTATGTGGCGATCTTCAATTGAAAAGTCATAATCTAACGGGTCATAAGTGAAATGCTTTGCGAATTTTAATGACCGCTTTTCAAATACAGCTTCTAAAAACTCCTTTATATCTTTTACAACATACAGCTTCTTCGGGCCTATTTTCAATTCCAACGTTACGATACTACCATGATTTGTTCGAAAACCACCGTGCAAAGTCAGTTCGTACTGAACTGAGAGAAGCTCTTTTTCGCGATAACGTTCTTGTTTGTTGTAATATACTTCACTAAAGGAATGAATAAAATTTTTCGCTTTCATCATTTCCATTTCAGGTAATGCTTTCGTTTGGGCAGGTTCCTTTACTTTTAAGCGGTGAACGACTTCTTTATCTTTTAGTTGTTCTTTCAAGCCATGTTGAGTAGACGACAGCACTCGTTCTCCTTCTGAACCATGTTTCTTTTTCATATAAAGCAATACAGCAACGATGTGCTTACAAATCCCCGTAAAGTCTTGAAAAGCAGGACAGCTGCAAGAGCAACCTTTGATCGTACCATTTTCATATAAATTGATTTTCACTTCATAAGACTTCGAGCCAACCACCCATGCTTTATAACACTCTTCGTGAAGATCCCAACGAAAGTCATCGACTCTTCCTTCCGTAAAATATCGTTTACCTCTTTTGTATGTATTCGGAAGGTCACATAAGCCCTCAATATCCTTCTCTTCTAAAATTGCATGATTCCTCACCGTCTTCACCTCACACCCATCTAAATGACTATATTATAGACTAACTGATTATAGACGAGATTTCTAAAAGAACTTCGCCACGTCTGTTCGCTCGTGTAAATTTTATTTTCCATTACAAGTATTGACCATTATCCCTTCATTTTACCAAATTTTATCTATGAAAGCTTGTCTATCCTTACATTCACCGTGAATTTTATCGTCGTTTCAAGGAAGCTTTAAAACGAGGGACAATTAACCAATTTTATCCAGGTGCCAGGCACCTGGAAAAAATTGGTATATCCTTAAACAGAAAAAGGTATCTTCATTTATCGAAGATACCTTTTGTGACTAATTTTGTTAATCTTGACGAGAGCGTTTCTTTCCGCCTCCGCCACCACGAAGTTTCATTGAGTCACGTTCTTTACGTGGTTTACGGTTACGATCACGTTCACGACCACCGCCGCCGCCACCTTTACGATAACCGCCTTTACCACCTTTTCGGTCATCATTACGCTTACGGGAGAATCCGCCTCCCCCAGACTTTCTTTTCGTACGAACCGGTGCTTCTCCAGTAATTTTCACTGTCTGTTTACTCGGTTCTTTTGTGACCATTTTTAATGCTGCAGCTACAAGCGCAACAGGGTCATTGTCTTCCATCAGTGTCTGAGCATAACCATAAAGGTTTTCATCAAGCTCTTGGCCTAATGCTTTTTCTAATTGAGAAACTGCTTGTTGATGACGACCAGCAAGTGCTTCAGCAAACGTTGGTACGCCTTGACGTTTCATCGGTTTCTTTGTAACTTTTTCAATCACGTTTAAGTGATCTTTTTCTTTTGGTGTCACAAAGCTAAAAGCAATCCCGCTTTTTCCGGCACGACCTGTACGGCCAATACGGTGAACGTAGCTTTCAGAGTCTTGCGGTAAGTCAAAGTTAAACACGTGAGACACGTTATTTACATCAAGTCCACGCGCAGCAACATCTGTTGCAACGAGAATTTCGATCGTTCCTCGTTTAAACTTACGAATCACTTGGTCACGACGCTCTTGTTTCATATCACCGTGTAACCCTTCCGCTGCAAAGCCGCGAATGCTTAACGATTCCGTTAACTCGTCGACTCTTCGTTTCGTACGACCGAAAACGATCGCAAGCTCAGGAGGGTCTATGTCTAATAAATGACATAGCGCATCAAACTTTTCTTTTTCACGCACTTCGATGTAGCGTTGTTCAATGTTTTCAACCGTCATTTCTTTTGCTTTAATTGCAATAGAGATTGGATCATTCATGAATTTTTGTACGATTGTTTTTAATCGTGGTGGCATCGTCGCTGAAAATAGCATCGTATTTCTTTCAGCAGGAACGTCTGCCAAAATCGTTTCAATGTCCTCGATAAAGCCCATGCTTAGCATCTCATCAGCTTCATCTAAAACAACGGATTTCATAAATTCAGGACGAATCGTTTTACGACGCATATGGTCCATAAAACGTCCTGGTGTTGCAACGATAATTTGTGGACGGTCTTTTAAACCACGAATTTGCTTGCCAATATCTTGTCCGCCGTAAATAGGTAGTGAACGAACGCCTTTGAATTGACCAAGCTTATTAATTTCTTGTGAAACTTGAATGGCTAACTCACGCGTTGGTGTTAACACAAGACCTTGTGGATGCTTTTGTTCTGCTTCCATATTTTCAATTAAAGGAATACTAAACGCTGCTGTTTTACCTGTTCCAGTTTGCGCTTGACCAATAATGTCTTTTCCTTCTTTTCCATATGGGACAACCTGTTCTTGAATCGGGGTCGCTTCTGTAAACCCCATGCTTTCAATTGCACGTAATATCGATTGCTCGATATTTAGATCTTTAAATAATGCCAAATTGTTTCTTCCTTTCATTTATCCATCTCTATACTGGATCTACCCTTCAAATAATCTGTTTAAACCAGATTAATGCGATGTGAAATGCACGGCTCTACCAAGATTTTGATCGCTATTTTCATCGACTCACGATTACTTTATTAAAAAAAGAATAAAAGCTTACCCCTTTATTGAAAGGAATAAGCTTACATAAGTTATTCTTATCAATTTTATGTTGAACCATTCATAAATGAAATAAATCCATTCCAGATGAATATCATGTGTATTTTGTTCGTTTTTTTCAAACCAACTTATTAATCTTAACACATCGATTTGAGAAATGCTAATCATTTTTTATGGGTGAAAAATATGTTGAAACTCCTTTACAATTTATTCGTACATAACAATAACAACAAACTTTACTTATCATACTAAGAATTTAGGAGGAAAACGATGAAAAAAAGCTTACAAACTGGACTTATTCTTCTCTTTATTTTTACACTCATCGGTTGTACAGAGAGTACGATCGAATTTCCTGACGATGGATTGCAGACTGCCGTATTGGAGGCTGCAGAATTAAATAAAGATATCACAACAGAAGACGCGAAGTTATTGACGTCAATTGATGCCTCTGAAAAAGGGATCCAGTCAATTATAGGGATTGAACAATTAGAGAGCTTAGAAACCGTCGACTTGTCCGATAACGAAATTGAAGACTTTACTCCGCTTTTAAAACTCGAAAATTTGGAGAGTCTTGATATAATCGGGAATTTTCATGATGATGATTTCGATACGATTGAATTATTAATGGAAAAAGGCGTGACGGTTCATTACGATGATAGGCCTGACTTTGCAGAAACCGGACCACCGTCAGAAGGAGTTTTTTACAAAGTCGAAGAAGGCAATAATACTGTTTACTTATTTGGTTCCATTCACGTTGGAATGGAAGAGATCTTCCCGCTGCATGACTCTGTAGAAGAGGCTTTTGACAAGGCTGATTACTTAGCTGTCGAAATAGATACAACGGAGCTAAACGGGTTTGAAGTTGCACACTATCTGAATCAAGTTGGGACGTTCCAAGATGGCAGAACCTTAAGCAACGTTGTACCTGAAGATTTATTTTCTGATGCTGTAGACATATTACAAGGCCATCATTATGACGAAACGATGATTAACATGTTAAAACCTTGGTATGCAGCAATGATGATTTCAAACGTAGCTGTTGAAGATGCTGGTTACTCTGCTGAATATGGGATTGACTTTTACTTTATTGAACGCGCTCGAGATAACATCGAGATTATTGGACTTGAGACATTTGAAGGTCAACTCTCCATGTTTGACATATTAACGGAAGAAAGCCAAATCGAATACTTACGTGAAGTTGTTGAAGAGTATGATTATGCTGAAGAAGAAATAGGCGAGCTCATGGAAGTTTGGAGAAATGGAGATATAGATGCATTACTTCCTCATCGAGAAATTGATGAAACAAGAAGTGATGATTATCAAGAGTATATGCGTGCGCTCATGGACGACCGTGATTATGACATGACAGAAAAAATTGAGGAATTTCTGTTAGATGGGCACGGTGAAACATACTTCGTCGTAGTTGGTGCCATGCACCTTGTCGGAGAAACGAGTATTGTTGGTCTACTTGAAGACCGTGGCTATGATATCGTCGAAGGTATTCAATAAAATGATGATTTAATAGGCAGTAAATTAAACAGGCAGTAATCTTACTGTCTGTTTTTATATGCAAAAGAAAGTAGTTGCAATGCTGGATTGATACACAAGGGTGATGTCCACAGCACGAGAGGTGGTGCTTTTCCCACACGAGAATGTTCATTCCACATGAGGTGGGGCTTTTCCCACGTGAGAAGGCCTTCATTCCACATGAGTTGGTGTTTTTCCAACGCGAGAAGGCCTTCATTCCACATGGGATGGGGCTTTTTCAACGCGAGATCCTATTTTCACAAGCAAGTACCAAATTTTACAAGCGAGATTCAATTTTCACAAGTGACAACTATCGCGAGTGTAATATCGAAAGAAGGCCTGGACAACAATGCCCAGGCCTTCTTTCATTAATGTTTAATCTGTTAATTCCCCTTTATAAAAACGTTTCTCTTCAAACGTTACGTTTAAGTTTTTGCCGTGTTGCTTTAACCATTTTTCTTCAGGTCCAGAAACAATCGAAATGACAGTTCCACTTCGCCCTGCCCGGCCCGTTCTTCCAGCACGGTGAGTATATTGCTTTTCATCACGCGGCACATCGAGTTGCACGACATGCGTCAAGTCTTGAATATCAAGCCCGCGAGATGCTACATCTGTTGAAAGAAGTACAGGGACTTTCCCAGAACGAAACTCTTTGATTGCAGCTTCTCTTTCTTGTTTTGTCGCTTCACTATGTAATACACCGACACTGTGTCCTTTATACTCCAATTTTGAAGATAATTCAAGAAGTAAATCAATATCGTTTGCAAAAGCAAGCGCCTTAACATTAGGCATGTTCATCACTTTTTTTAACTGTTCAATTTTATCTCTTCGTTCACAAGTAATGTAATAATGGGCAACGTTTTTAAGCTGATCATCACTTTGCTCAATTCGAATAACAGAAGCTTGATTCATTCGCTCTTTCGCTTTTCCTTCAATTTCTTTTGGTACCGTCGCTGAAAAAACGAGAAGCTGGCGATCTTTCAAAGTTCCTTTTATTATATCGTCCATTTCTTTTACATGTTCGTGTGATAAAAGCTGATCTGCCTCATCTAGTACGACTGTTTTCACTTCATGCATTTTTAATTTTTTCATTTGAATAAGCTCTTGTAGCCTTCCTGGGGTTCCAACAATCATTTGCGGCTTTTTCTTTAGTCGGTCAAGTTGACGCTTTATATTGGCCCCACCGACTAATGATGCAATTTGAATATCTGACCCTTCTGACCACTTTCGCGTCTCATCTGCAATTTGCATGGAAAGCTCTTTTGAAGGTGCTACAATGACAACTTGCGCACTTTTCTTTTGCGAATCTACTTTATTTAATAACGGCAGTAAATAAGCAAGTGTTTTACCTGATCCGGTTGGCGCTTCTACAATGACATCCTTTCCTTCATTAATTTCTGGAACTGCTTGTTCTTGTACCGGTGTTGGACCTGAGAAATTAGACTTTTCCCAAGCCTCTTGTAAAAAAGGTGTAAAACTCTGTATCATAGGCGATGTACTATTCATCAATAACCCTCACTTTTTATCATTATAAAATCGTATATATCTTAATCACCTTCATCTTCTTCCATAATTAACCAGGTGCCTGGCACCTGGAAAAAGATTGATGATAGATTGAGTGTAGCGTATTTTTAGTTATAAAACCAAATTTTTTATAAAGGTGCGATCATATGAGTATTTTAACCGTTCAAAATTTAAGTCACGGTTTTGGTGACCGAGCGATTTTTAATAATGTTTCCTTCCGTCTTTTAAAAGGCGAGCACATTGGATTAATTGGTGCAAATGGCGAAGGAAAGTCAACATTCATGAATATTATTACTGGCGAGCTTGAGCCTGACGAAGGGACCGTTTCTTGGGCAAAAAACGTCCGTGTTGGCTTTCTAGACCAGCATACTGTATTAGAAAAAGGCCTATCGATTCGAGACGTTTTAAAAAGCGCATTTCAATATTTATTTAAAATGGAAGAAGACATGAACGCCATGTACGAAAAAATGGGCGACGTTACTCCCGAAGAAATGGAAACCCTTCTTGAAGAAGTCGGAGTCATTCAAGATATGCTGACAAACAACGATTTTTATACGATCGATGCTAAAGTCGAAGAAATCGCTCGAGGACTTGGCCTTGATGAACTTGGCCTAGACCGTGATGTCAACGACTTAAGTGGTGGACAGCGCACAAAAATTTTATTGGCAAAACTCTTACTCGAAAAGCCTGACATTTTGCTGTTGGACGAGCCGACAAACTATTTAGATGAACAGCATATTGAATGGCTAAAACGCTATTTACAAGAGTACGAAAATGCCTTTATTTTAATTTCTCACGATATTCCATTTTTAAACAGCGTTATTAACCTCGTTTATCACATGGAAAACCAAGAATTAAACCGATATGCTGGTGATTATGACCACTTCCAACATGTATATGAAGTAAAAAAACAGCAAGTCGAAGCTGCCTATAAAAAGCAACAAAAAGAAATAGCTGACTTAGAAGACTTCGTTGCTCGAAATAAAGCACGCGTTGCAACTCGAAACATGGCGATGTCACGTCAAAAGAAACTCGACAAAATGGAAAAAATCGAGTTAACGAAAGAAAAACCAAAGCCAGAGTTCAACTTTAAAACGGCGCGAACACCGAGTAAATATATTTTCCAGGCGAAAGATCTCGTCATCGGTTATGATGAGCCGTTATCACGTCCGTTAAACTTAAGTATGGAGCGCGGTCAAAAAATCGCACTCGTTGGGGCAAACGGAATCGGAAAAACAACGTTGTTAAGAAGCTTATTAGGTGAAATTAAGCCACTGAACGGAACCATTGAACGCGGTGATTTCCTTGAAATCGGCTATTTTGAACAAGAAATTAAAACTGAATCAAACAACACATGCATTGACGAAGTATGGAACGAATACCCGCACTTATCCCAATATGAAGTTCGCGCCGCTCTTGCAAAGTGCGGGCTTATGACAAAACATATTGAAAGCAAAGTCGCTGTTTTAAGTGGTGGAGAAAAAGCGAAAGTGCGTTTATGTAAACTAATCAACGAAGAAACAAACCTGCTTGTTCTCGATGAACCAACAAACCATTTAGATGTCGACGCGAAAGAAGAACTAAAACGAGCGTTAAAAGAATACAAAGGAAGCATTCTTCTAATTAGTCACGAGCCTGAATTTTATCAAGATGTCGCTACTGATATTTGGAATGGAGAAACATGGACAACGAAAGTATTTTAACAATAAAGCAATGATCTAATAAAAAATGAATGTCGCAGTGCCTAGCTCAAAATTTTCTAGGTTACTGCGGCTTTTTTTGAATATACATGGAGAGTGGAATCCAAGAAAGGGTGTGTTTACGAATGTATTATCAACCGCAGTTTCGCCATGCCCCTCCAGCTCCCCGTGTCCCTGTTCGTAATAACAGCAATAACCATTCAAAACGTACGTTAGTTGTTTTCGGAAAAGGCATTGTATCAGCTCAACCAGACGAAGCAAAAATTACGGTCGGTGTCATTACTGAAGGGAGGCAGTTACAAGAAGTTCAACAAGAAAATGCACAAGTTAGTTCGCAAGTAATCGCAAGTTTAACGGAGCTCGGTATTCCAGAAGCGAACATCCAAACTGTTGAATACCGCGTTGACATGCAATATGACTACATTGATGGAAAACAAGTATTCCGTGGATACCGTGTCACCCATCAGTTCCAGATCACGATCGACCAAATTGATGAGACAGGTGTCGTCGTGGATACTGCTGTTGCAAGTGGTGCAAATACCGTTTCAAACATTCAATTTACGTTAAAAGACCCTAGCCAAGAGTACAATGATGCCCTGCGCCAAGCGATCCAACAAGCAGAAAACAAAGCAAATGTTATGGCTGACGAACAAAACATTTCTTTAAACCCAGTACCAGAAAAAATCGAGGAATTAAGAGAAGAAGAGGCCGTCCAACCGTTCCAACCGATGTTATTTGCGACAGCAGAAGCTACTCCTATCCAGCCCGGAACTTTGCAAATTACAGCTAGAGTAAAAATGACGTATTCTTATTAATAAATTATATAGGAAAAACATGTCCTGCTACACGGTTCGAAGCCGTCTCACACTCCTTTTTAAACAACGATTTCCAACGGTATCTTACGTAATTTTAGGAAATGCTACAAGAGAATCATTTAAAAGGAGTGTGTTTGATGAACAAAAATAAAAAGCAAACGAACAAAGAAAGTAAGGATATACAAAAAGAAAATCACGAATTCTCAGAAGAACTTGCAGATGGTGGAGAACGAAACGAAGTCATCGAAAAGCAAGATAAACCAACTAGAGGTGTGCGGTTAATTTAATTCACAATAAAATCCAGGTGCAAGGCACCTGGATTTTATTGTGAACTTCATGGGTTATCTTCCATTATGTAAGGGATTGAATAATAAATATCAGTCAATGCATCGTGGAAACCCCATCCAACACCACCTGTATCTTCTACGACATCTTCTAGTCGTTTCGCAAATGTCTGATAGTAGTTCTCATTATCAATACATTTGTCTACGACATGATCATACATGTTCACCATACTCCCGTAAAAATTCTCATCAATATCACCAAAAGAGACTGTAAATTCTACTCCGTTTTCAACATAAAAAAGCATTAAATCTAGAGTCTTAAACTCATCCTCTGTTAGCTTTTTAAATCGATTGATCGCATTCTTCGCTTCTTTAAGCCTCAGTTTCGGCATGCTTCGTTCTGGAAAAAACTCATTTTCGATTTTCACCTTTGCTTCTTCATATAATTCATTCACCAATTCTTCTCGATTATACTTCAACGAGACAAATTGCTTTACATCTTTGTTTAACTTATACAATTCGGTAATGAGTTTAATCAACTCTTTTTTATCTAATTCTTTAAGTTCTTTTTTCAGTTCTGGAATTTTCAAAGTACTCACGGTAAACACCCCTCTAAAAATCTTCTAATATTCAATAAATTTGGTTAAAATTATAACATATGACTCTATTATATTGAGGGATCTGCATGAACTTAGAAACGAAACTGAAACATGTACTCAGAGAAAATGCTCATTTAAAAGAAGAAAATAAACGGTTAAAGCAAACCTTAAATGATCACAGCATACCTTATACAGTTCCAAAGGAAAATGCTAGATCAAAATCAGCAATCGTAAAACAACGTATTGCTATTTTTAAAGATTTATTTAAAGGTCGTAATGATGTTTTTCCTGTTCGGTGGGAGTCCAGAAGCGGCAAGTCAGGTTACGCACCAGCATGTGATCACGAATGGGATCCTGTTCTATGTGAGAAGCCGAACATTAAATGTAGTGATTGTAAAAATAGAAAATTGACACCGTTAACTGATCAAGTTCTTTTTGATCACCTTAGTGGAAAGAAAACAATCGGAATTTATCCACTATTAAAAGATGATACATGCTTTTTTCTCGCAATTGATTTTGACAAAAAAAGCTGGAACGAAGATGTGAGAACATTTATTGATATTTGTAATACTTTTCATATTCCAGTAGCTGTAGAGAGATCGCGTTCTGGAAATGGGGCTCACGTTTGGATCTTCTTTTCTGAACGAACCCCCGCCTCAATGGCTAGAAGATTAGGGAACAATATTTTAGAAAAAGCACTAGAAAGTCGTTATCAAATTGGTATGGATTCTTATGATCGAATGTTCCCTAACCAAGATTCTATGCCACGAGGTGGATTCGGAAACTTGATTGCCCTTCCTTTACAAAAGGTCGCACGTGAAAAAGGAAATAGTGTATTCCTTAATCAAGAGTTTGAACCATACGACGACCAATGGACATATTTGTCTCATATAAAAAAACTGTCACAAAAAGATGTTCAAAGAATAATATCTGAGTTGTCTCAAGAAAAGTCTAATCTTACGAGAACAGATATAAACCTAAAACAAGACACATCAATTGAGTTACTCAACGGTATTAAAATAGAGAAAGATACTTTTCCATCAAAGGTTATTAATGATTGCCTTAAATTATCATCTTTTAGTAACCCTCAATTTTATAAAGCACAAGCAAAACGGCTATCTACCCATAGAATTCCTAAAAAAATTTGTAGCTTTGATGAAGATGAAACAAGCTTCATTTTTCCAAGAGGGTGTTATGAAAATATTAATAATTTTACAGTTAACTAATGATGATATCGGACAAATTGGCGGAGGGAAAGTGAAACCAACTGGTATAGTTGATATTGCAATGGTTCAAAGCTTAAATAGTCGTGAAAAAGTAAATAACCTATTAAAAGATTATGGACAAGTAGTCGTAGATGAATGCCACCACATCTCTGCCGTTTCATTTGAGAAAGTGATGAAACAAGTAGATGCTAAATATGTTCATGGGTTAACCGCTACCCCACAACGAAAGGATGGACTACATCCAATCATTACAATGCAATGCGGTCCTATACGTTATAAAGTTGAAGCTAAGCAACAAGCAAAAGTTTACCCATTCAAACAAGTGCTAATCCCCCGCTATACATCCTTTCATGTATCTGATGAAAATAACGAAATGACCATTCATCATTTATACAAAAACATGGTAAATGATGAAAGAAGAAATGAAATGATCTTTAACGATGTTTTACATTGTTTAGAAGAAGGGCGCTCTCCAATTATCTTAACTGAACGAATTGAACACATTAAGAAACTTGAAGAAAAATTTAAAGATTTTGCCAAGAATGTTATTGTACTCACTGGAGGGTTAAAGAAAAAAGAAGAACAAGAACGCTTACAACAGTTGAAAAGGATTCCCGAAAATGAAGAAAGATTAATTATTGCATCAGGTAAATATATTGGAGAAGGTTTCGATGATGCTCGTTTAGATACATTATTTTTAGCAATGCCCATCTCCTGGAAAGGAACACTCCAACAATACGTCGGAAGGTTACACCGTCATTTTGTTGGCAAATCCTCTGTCAAAGTATACGATTATATCGACCATAAACAGCCAATGATTAAGAAAATGTATGAAAAGCGCTTAAAAGGATACGCTGCTTTAGGATTCAAAACGTTAAATAACGATGAAACAAAAGATGAACAAATGAAACTTTTCTAATTAACAAAAAAATCCAGATGCCAGGCACCTGGATTTTTCCAGGCTCTTTTTGTTTATATTCGTTTATAAACATTCAAATTAGAGAGTATTTATACATGAATGATTAAAAATAAACACTACTTTTTTAATTGAACCTCTAACATATCCCCCACTTTTGCAAGTTCCTCATATGTCACCGTCAGTGGTGGCAACAATCGAACGACATTAGGACCTGCATTTAAAACAATTAACCCTTGTTGACGTAATTTCTTCATGATGTCAGCGACTTCTTTCGTACATTCAATCCCGATCATAAGGCCACTTCCGCGAATTTCTTTCACAACATCGATTCCTTTTAATTGTTCTTCTAATTTCGCCATGAAATATTGGCTTTTTTCTGTAACCTCTTCTAAAAATTCCCCTTCAAAAACTGTCTCTAAAACCGCTTCTGCAGCTGTCATCGCTAATGGATTTCCGCCAAACGTAGAACCGTGACTTCCTGGACCAAATGTTTCTTTTAATTCCTCTTTCCCAATCAACGCTCCAACAGGAAAACCATTCCCTAGTCCTTTGGCAACAGTAATCATATCTGGAGTAATTCCGTAATGTTGATACGCAAAAGGCTTACCGGTACGCCCAATTCCTGTTTGAACTTCATCAACAATTAATAGCACTCCGTTTTCTTGGCAAAGCTTAGCTACATGATTAATAAAACTGTTTTCTCCTGGAATGACCCCACCTTCTCCTTGAACAACTTCTAGAATAACAGCAGCTACTGTTTCATCAATAGTTTTTTCGACAGCTACTTCATCATTGAATGGCAAATAAATAAACTCTTCAAGCAATGGTCCGTACCCTTGATGAATCTTATCTTGACCTGTGGCTGACATACTTGCGAACGTTCGGCCATGAAAGGACTGTTTAAAACTTATCATTTTCGTTTTACCTGTATGTTTTCTTGCTAACTTTATTGCTGCTTCATTTGCTTCAGCCCCGCTATTACAAAAATAAACGAGGTCCCCATCTGAATGGTGTGTCAATAACTGTGCTACCTTCTCCTGGCCTTCAATGTGAAACAAATTGGAAACGTGCCACACTTTATCTAGCTGCTCTTTTACAGCGCTATTTACACGTTCATTGCAGTGACCTAAATTGCAAACGGCAATACCTCCAGCAAAATCTAGATATTCCTTGCCGTTATTGTCAATTATCGTTGTTCCATTCGCTTCTTTTACAGTTATATCCCATCTTGCATATGTTGGAAATAATGCACTCATTTCTAAACCACCTTATTTTTATAATACGTTTTTCGACGAGGTCCTTTTATAACTTTCGTGCCGATTAGTGAACCTTGCTTTGATAATGTTGTGCCTTTTCCGTTTACGATCAAGACGGTTTCTATTTTCCCTTGCAAACTTTTCATTGCTGCTTTTACTTTCGGAATCATTCCGCCGGAGATTGTGCCATTAACCATTAACTTCTCTACTTCATCAATCGTAACGTTCTCTTGCAGATGACCATCTTTTAAAATTCCTGGTACATCAGTGACAAATAGAAGTTGCTTAGCTCCTAATCCTTCAGCTACAGCTCCAGCTGCGCTATCTGCATTAATATTGTATCGCTCTCCATCTACTCCGATCCCAACGGGAGCAATGACAGGGATCAGATCACTTTGAATAAATTGTTCAAGTAAAAGGTTATTGATGTTTTTTGCTTCACCGACAAAGCCAAGGTTCTCTTTATCAATAGGAGTGACTTCTATTATCCTACCGTCACACCCAGATATGCCGATCGCGTTTAATCCTGTCTTTTGCAATTTCGTCACTAACGCTTTGTTCACTTTCCCGCAAAGAACCATTTCTACGGCTTCTAACACTTCTTTTGTTGTTTTGCGAAGTCCTTGAACAAATTCACTTTTCACGTTTAAGCGTTTGAGCATGTGATTAATTCCAGGACCGCCTCCGTGCACAATCACTGGTGTTTTACCAGCGTCTTTTAACGCTTTTATACTAAAAAAAAATTCATCGGAAAGCTCATCAATTGTACTTCCTCCACATTTCACGACGATAATTTCTCTCATGTTCTCCCCCTTAAATGATAAGTTTGCTACGTTCGATAACCTGCATTAATTCGTACGTAATCATAGGTTAAATCACAGCCCCAAGCCTTACCGAATCCTTGCCCTGTTTGTAAATCAACGTAAATCGTGATGTTTTCTTCTTGTAAATATTTTTTTGCGAGAGCTTCTGAAAACGGCAGCGGCTCACTGTTTTTTAACATCTCAACTGGACCAAAGGTAATGTTAATTTTTTCTGGATGTATTTGAGCACCACTGTAGCCAATTGCACAAATAATGCGTCCCCAATTTGCATCAGTACCATAGACCGCTGTTTTAACAAGATCTGAACCAACAATTTGCTTAGCAATCATCCCTGCTTCTTCATCTGTACTTGCCCCTTTTACTTGGACCTCAATTAGCTTTGTTGCTCCTTCTCCATCACGAGCGATTTTCTTTGCTAAGTCTTCACACGCTGCTTTTAAAGCTCCAACAAAGTTTTGCCATTCCGGATGATCGGTTGTTAACGTATTATTTCGTGCTAAACCACTTGCCATGACGATGACCATATCGTTTGTAGAAGTGTCTCCATCTACAGTGATCCGGTTAAATGTTTCATCTGTTACTTGTGAAAGTGCCTGCTGAAGCATGTTTGGCTCAATATTTGCATCTGTTGTTAAAAAGCCAAGCATTGTTGCCATATTGGGGTGAATCATCCCGGATCCTTTTGCAACTCCACCAACGGTTACCTCTTTTTCATCCACTTTTATTTTGTAACAAGTATGCTTCTTAACCTTATCCGTCGTTAATATTGATTCACTAAATTGGTCGGCACCACGGAGCGTTCGTTCAGGAGTTAACTCTTTGATCCCTGGCACAATTTTGTCCATCGGTAAATACTCTCCGATTAAGCCAGTTGAAGTGACGGCAACTTCATGTTCTAGTAAGTCAAAAGTCCGAGCACTGCGCTTTCGTATTTCGTAAGCGTCTTCTAATCCCTTTTTTCCTGTACACGCATTCGCATTCCCACTGTTTACGACTACCGCCCTAAGTTTTCCGTTCTTTTCAATACTTTCTTTTGTTACCTTTAATGGTGCGGCTTGCACTTTATTAAGTGTATAAACGGCTGCACTGCTTGCAGGCACCTCGCAAAGAATGGCTCCTAAATCTAGCCGTTTTCTTTTTACCCCTGTATAAACCCCCGTTGCCTTGAAACCTTTCGGGGTAACGATGCTTCCACCATTTACAGGAATTACATTGCATTCATCACTTAATACTTTCACCTTTGTTTCCCCCTCTTTTTTCGTCTTAAGGATAAACTGGGACAAAGTTTAAACCTGTTGTTTCTTCAATTCCCATTGCAATGTTTAAGTTTTGAACCGCTTGACCTGCCGCTCCTTTCATTAAATTATCAATAACAGAAACGACTGTGATGCGACCTGTACGTTCATCATACGTAACACCGATATCACAGTAATTTGTGCCGTATACTTCTTTTGTTGCGGGGTATGAACCTTCATTACGAACTCTGACAAATGGAGCTTCTCCATAAGCGTCATTGAATAGTGAACGCAACTTTTTTTCGGTGATTGGTTCTTTTGCTGTGGCATAAATCGTCGCCATAATTCCTCTTGTCATAGGTATTAAATGAGTGCTAAAAGTAATTGACGGAATCGTTGCATCCAATTGTTGCAGCCCTTGTTCAATTTCAGGAATATGTTTATGAGCGTTTACTTTATAAATTTTTAAACTATCATTCATTTCACTAAAATGACTTATTGCAGATGGTGAACGCCCTGCTCCTGACACGCCTGACTTTGCATCAATAATGATCGATTCTGGATCAATAAGCTGATTTTTGACAAGCGGTGTGAGACCTAAAAGTGTCGCCGTTGGATAACAGCCTGGATTTGAAATAAGCTGGGCAGATTTTATTTCTTCTTTTGACCATTCCGGTAATCCATAAATGGCTTTGCTTAATATTTCACCTGTGGCAGGCTCAAGTCCATACCATTCCCTATAAACATCCGCATTTTTTAAACGGAGATCTCCTGACAAATCAATGACTTTTAATCCTTCCTCCAATAGTGAGGGGGTAATTTGACTTGATATTCCTGGAGGTGTCGAAAGAAAAACAACGTCTGCTTTTTCTTTTAACAACTGAGCGTCAATATCATCTAGTTTTTCACAAAAGATGTCGTGAAGATGTGGGTAGCTCTCAGCGATGGAGAGACCTTGCTGCGATGATGAATGAACTGAACTCAATTCAACTTCTGAATGGTGCTGTAATATCCGAATTAATTCAGCACCTCCATATCCTGTTGCTCCAATAATCGCTGCTTTCATATTTCTCTCCTCCTCTGATTGTATATTGTTATTTATTATAAATATGTATAATAATTTATTCAACTGTATTTTTATAAATATTTTTATTTTCTATTAATTATGCGGTTTTTTCATTATAAGTAAGGAGAAAGCTCGGTAGTTCTCGCACTTTTTGAAGCAGAGGGAGTGAACATGCACTTCATTTTCACTCAGCTTAATTCTTTGCTGAATTTTATAAGCTCAAACATTAAACAAAACTTGCCATATAGCAATCACCGAGACATAGACAAATAAAAACAAGAACCCCCAAAATCTAACATCTTCAATTACTCGACTAATACCTCGTGGTAAAAAACCCCTGACCCCAACCTTTCGTAATTATCAATAGAAGAGTACTCTATCCTCAACAAACAAAACCTTCCAGGCGTCTAACACCTGGAAGGTTTTTTAGTAATGCTTTTTACTTGGGTCGATCTAATGCAAAAATATCTCCTAATGTTGTATAATCCAGCCCGCCGAGTCGTCCGACTGGTTTTAAGGCAGCCGTGTCGACCTTACCATCTTTATACACTTCATCTGCAAAATGATATTGTACAATTCTCCCAATGATAAAATCTGTCGTCGTTTCTCCTTCACTAAAAGTTAAATGTTTTTCCAGTTTACACTCAAAGCGGACTGCCGCTTCTTTTAATCCTGGAACCTTAATTTTTTCACTTTCAACGGGAGTTAGCCCGACCTTTTCTACTTCACTTTCATCCGGGCCTAAATTGGCAGCCGTTTCATTTACTGCCTCAACATTTGATTCGTCTGTTACATGAACAACAAATTCTCCACGCTCCAAAATATTTCTTGCCGTATCCTTCGATTCACTCCCACGCCGACCGCAAGAGATCGATATCAACGGAGGCTCCGCTGAAATGACATTAAAATAGCTGAACGGTGCCGCATTTAACACCTCTTCTTTTGACATCGTACTTACAAATGCTACCGGTCTCGGTGCAACTGTTGCCGTTAATAAACCGTAATTTTTCTTTTTATTTAACGAATTCGGATCAACAGAATGCATAGTTAAGCTTCCTCCCCTTTTATATACTTGTCGTACCAAGCTTTAGCGTGATCAATCTCATCGCGTGTCAACTGGTGTCCTTGGTTTGCCCAATAAACTTCAACATCAGCTCCAGCACTTGTTAACATTTGATCAAGCTCTTTCGTTTCTTCAGGTGCACAAATTGGATCATTTGAGCCTGCTCCAATAAACACGGGGGTTTTTTCTAAGTTCGGTAACTCAATATCACGACGTGGTACCATTGGGTGCAAGAGGACAGCTCCTTTTAAGCTGTTTTCATAATGATAAAGAAGACTACCAGCAATGTTTGCGCCATTAGAATAGCCAACAGCAATGACATGATCACGGTCAAAACTATAATCTTTTGCCGCCTTATCAATAAACTCATGAAGCTCTTTTGTACGGAATATCAAATCTTCCTTGTCAAAAACACCTTCAGCTAATCTACGAAAAAAACGGTTCATACCATTTTCATCAACGTTTCCTCTTACACTTAATACGGCTGCATCAGAATCAACCATTGGATGCAAAGGAAGTAAATCCTCTTCATTACCACCTGTTCCGTGTAACAATAACAATGTATTTCTGTTTCCTTCTTTTCCTTCTTTAAAAAGATGTTTCATTCGAACTACTCCCTTCGACACAATCTTTATTACAAGTTTTAGACTTTCAAAAAGTAAGTACTTATAGTTTAGCGTTTTCAGACGACACTTTTCAAAACATACGACTTATTTTTTCACGAATAAATAAAACCATCCACCCCCACAAATATGGAAAATTATGTTAGTATGGATACAGAATTTGAATCCGTGATAACTGGTGTTGGTATGCCATCCATCTACTCGCTTTCCGCGAGCGAACCGCAGGCCTCCTCATCGCTTCGCTCTTTGCGGCAACTAACCAAAAGATCAAAGTCTTTAGCAAATAGTCAGAAATGACTTGTTTAATCACGGATTTAAGTACAGAAGATAAAATAGGGGGAACACCGTTATGAAAAATGATTTATTTATTGGCCTTCTTTTTCTTTTATTCATTGGGTTTGCTATCATCACGACAGAACAAGATGATGAATACATCGCATACATTCATGCAGATAAACATTCGAATTATGCCGAAACCTTTCATGATTTGAATTTAGGAGACATTTTCAATTTTCATTTCGTGCAATACGAAGCTGACTCACACTGGGTGAATTTATGGGTAGACGAATATATTGACGGAGAAAAACAAGAGGAACCTCATGCCGCATTTGGTTATGGAAAAAATCTAAATGAAACCATAAGCGGCAATCTAGGATTCGGTAAACTTAACCGCGCAAGCGATGAATCGTATGTTTTTATGTATGCACCTGGAGTCACAGCTCACCCTACTAAAACAGAGCCTACAAAGGAAATTGAATATTCGTCATGGAGAAGTAACTATGCCATTAGTTCCGACAGAGTCGGTTTAAAAGTAGGAGAAACAAAACGTCTCGCTGTTTATCAATATGCTGGAGATCAAATTTACACCTATGATTACCAGAATGAAAAAGATTTTCAAAGGTTAATAGGCGACAGCGTCCGAATACTTGTTTTTAATATAAAAATTACAGATAATATGGAAAAGTAAGGTAGAAGCAATTCATGAAAAAGTTCTTCTCTAATAAACGCAATATAATAGACGCTGTTCATTTTGCAATCATCGCCTCTTTTCTTTTTTATGCCGCTTGGTCTGGGTTTTATCCGTACAGCTTTACACATGAACATGTCGAAGGTCAAATCATCATTTACCATGGTATGCTTGATCCTAAAATATACATATTTGATATTGAGTTAGAAGCGATACGACTTACCTCTCAAATTGATAGCCTTCGGTCGTCAGCTCTTACCTTCGTATCATTGTTATTAGTCGGAGTTCTGGCTTGGATTAAGTGGTATCGTGGAGGGAAGGAAGCAGAAAGTGCCGATAGGAAAACAAAATGGCAAAAGTACAAAAAAATACTACATGTAGCGGTCGCAGTTATATCGCTTATTGTGTTACTCACCCTTCATATATCAATTTTAAATAATATTTATGAAGGACTCGATGTATTACTAGACGGTTAAAAATATATTAGGGCCTGAATACCATTAACCCATTCTTTCTTAGGACAGACTTTCGAAAAAAACACAGTGATTTCAAAATGAATATCACTGTGTTTTCTGCAACTTCTATTAATGTTCATACCCAAATAATAATGTCAGAGAAATTGGTTTTTCCGGCTCTTTATCCTTTTGTTTTCGTACGAAACTCATATTGGATTTCCTTTAATGCTTCATGATTTGTTAATAGCTCTAGCCCTGTTAAAGCCAATGCTTTTGCTCCTTGTATAAGAGCATGATCGCCTTGCTCGGACTTTGCTGCTTCACGAAAAGCATCTGTATGAACAACGAGGTCTTCTGGTCCGATTTTCAAAAATGGATGAATCGTCGGAACTACTTGACTGACGTTACCGGCATCCGTTGATCCTAAACCTTTCGTGTTCTCCGGATCAAACGGCTCCCCTAAGCTCTCCCATTGCTTTTGAAACAGCTCGTCAAAGCGATCGTTTAACTTAAAGTTATCGACTTCGTTTTGAATTTTGATAACACGATGCGTTGTTCCAGTTGAAAGTGCGGCACCTTCAGCGATTCTCTTCACTTTTTCTGTCACTTCATTACACGTTTCTCTTTCAGCTGCTCGAATATAGAAACGTGCTTTTGCATAATCAGGAACAATGTTAGGTGCATCCCCACCGTGCGTAATGATCCCATGAATTCGAACGTCGTCTGTTACGTGTTGTCGCAATGCATTTACACCATTAAACAATTGGATGACACCATCTAATGCATTGATTCCATCTTCAGGAGATGCGGCTGCATGGGCTGCTTGACCGCGAAATTCAAAATCGAGTGGGTCAACTGCTAATGAATTTCCTGTACGGGTGTTTTTGTTGTATGGATGAATCATTAACGCTGCATCAACGTTCTCAAGGTACCCATGCTTTACAAAGCTCCCTTTTGCACTTCCGTTTTCTCCACCCTCTTCTGCAGGTGTTCCAAGAACGGTCACGGTCCCTCCCGTTTCACGAACTGCCTTTGACAGTGCAATACCTGCTGCAACACTTGTTGTACCGATAATGTTATGGCCACACGCATGACCAAGGCCTGGCAATGCATCATACTCTGCTAAAAAACTAATGTTCGGCCCTTCTTTATCAGATTTATATGTTGCAACAAAGGATGTTTCATGACCTGCAACACCTATTTCAACAGTAAACCCTTCGTTTTCTAGTAACGCGGTTAATGTTTCACAAGCAAAGTACTCTTCATTGCCTATTTCAGGTTTTGCATGAATCGCGTGACTTGTTTCAAGATATTTATCTTTATTATTTTCTACATTTTCGATAATGGTCTCTTTTAAAGTAGTTGTCGTTGTCATGAAATCATCCTCCATTTACTATTGATTTTTTAGTCTTTTAAAATATCGATTAATATTCTTTTAATACATCAAGATCAACAAACACTGGAATTAACGAGTCATTATAAACTTCACGAATGTGATCAGCTGTGTCTTCTTGCTGGTAAAGCTCTACGATCGTTTGTAGTACTTCATCATCGGCACGCTCTGCTTGGGTTGCGATGATATTAATGTATGGTTCAGCCGTCGTATGGTCTTCAATAAAGATGGCATCTTGAACAGGAATAAATCCTGCTTCAACAGCTACACCGTTGTTGATCACAGATGCATCAACGTCAGGCAATACTCGTGGTGTTTGAGCGGCAACGATTTCTACAATTTCGATGTCATGTGGGTTAGAGACGATATTCTCTACGCCACCAACACCGTTAAAATCATCAACTAATTCAATAAATCCTGCTGCCTCTAGCAAAAGAAGGGCACGCCCTTGGTTCGTCTCTTCTTGTGGAACGGCTATTTCTGCACCTTCAGGAATCTCTTCATAAGAAGTATACTTTTCTGAATACAAGCCCATTGGTGCAATTAATGTTGAACCGATTGGTACTAAATCAAGGTTATGCTCTTCAATGAAGTTATCAAAGTATGAAACTGTTTGGAATGCATTAATGTCTATTTCACCATCTGCTAAAGCCATGTTCGGACGGACATAATCAGCAAACTCCATAATCTCAAGATTGATTCCCTCTGCTTCTGCTTTTTCAGCAACAAATTCCCACATTGGAATTCCTGAACCGTTCACACCAACTGTGATCGTGTCGTCATCTCCGCCACATGCAGTTAAAAGAATCGTTAATGTAAAAATGCTCGTTAATGTTGTAAATAATTTTTTCATGTTGTTTTCTCTCCTTATTTTTTCAAATTTACTATTTATTTTGTTAAAGTTCGTTGTTGATAAAAGACACTCACTTTCACCTCAAGGCACAAGTGCGACATCCGTTCATGCTTCACTTTGCTCGCATTTACGGTGTCTACTTTGCCGTGGGCGTCGCCTCAGCCTCCTCGAACTCTCAAGCTCGTTCTATGGAGTCTTCACCTGACGCTTATCCCACAGGAGTCTCGTGTTTTATCAACAACACTCCGAAAAATAACTTTAACGGAGCCTATTTCTTAATGTCTGCGAATTGCTTGTGATAGCTTATTACCAAACATTTGAATCCCTTGCACTAAAACAATTAATATAATAACGGTAACTAACATGACATCTCCCATAAAGCGCTGGTATCCGTAGGCAATCGCTAAGTCACCAAGACCACCGCCTCCAACGGCTCCTGCCATCGCTGAAGCTCCAATAATACCAATCGTTGCAATCGTAAAGTTCAAAACAAGTGAACTTAATGCTTCTGGCACCATAAATCGAAATATAATTTGCCATGGGGTTGCCCCCATTGCCTCGGCTGCTTCAATGATTCCGGGTGATACTTCTAGTAAACTACTCTCTACGAGTCTTGCAATAAATGGTGCTGCAAAAACGACTAATGGTACGACTGCCGCTGCTGTTCCAATAGATGTACCAACGACAAACCTCGTAAATGGAATGATCGCAACCATTAATATAATAAATGGTACTGATCTAAAAATATTTACGATCGTATTTGTCACGCGGAAAAATAATGGACTTTCAAATAAGCCTCCGTCTCTTGTAACAACTAATGCAATTCCTACTGGCAAACCGATTAATGCTGCAAATAATAAGGAAAAACCGGTCATCGCCAATGTTTCAAGAGTCGCATCCCAAACGCGAACCCAAAATGTACTCCACTCAACGTTCATGATTTTCTACCTCCTTGATGATCAAGTTCTCTCCGATGTATTCAACAGCTTTCTCTATATTCTGGTCTGCTCCGTCAAACTGGACAATTAAATTCCCAAATGGTTGTTCTTGCAATTCTGTGATATGACCGTGCAGGACATTCACGTCGAGTTCAAACTTTCTTGCCACTTGAGATAAAACAGGCTTTCCAGCTAAATTTCCTTCAAATAAAATTCTGTATAGCGGCTTTCGCTGATTTTGCGGATCAAGCATATTTAAGATCGATTTCGGAATGTCATCCTGCATAACAGAATTCACAAAGTTTTTCGTCGTTCTGGCTTTTGGCTTTGAGAATACATCGAACACGCTTCCTTCTTCGATCAGCTCTCCATTTTCCATGACTGCTACTTTATTACAAACTTCACGAATCACGTTCATTTCGTGTGTAATCATTAGGACGGTAATGTTAAGCTCGCGATTCACTTTTTTTACAAGCTGTAAAATGGAATCTGTTGTTTGCGGGTCGAGTGCTGATGTTGCTTCATCACATAGTAAAACTTCAGGTGAAGTCGAAAGCGCCCTGGCAATACCTACACGCTGCTTTTGCCCACCAGATAATTGATCTGGATATTGAGATGCCTTATCAGATAACCCAACGAATTCTAATAGTTCATTTACTCGCTGTTTCACTTCTTCTTTTGGTGTTTTTGATAAATACAATGGAATGGCCACATTATTAAAAACTGTTTTCGACTCACATAAGTTAAAATGCTGGAAGACCATTCCGATCTTTTTCCTAGCATCACGCAGTGACGCAGCTGATAATTTCATCATATCCTGCTCATTGACGAGAACTCTTCCTGAAGTTGGTCGCTCTAGAAGGTTTACACACCGGACAAGCGTACTTTTTCCAGCCCCACTAAAACCAATCACACCGTAGATATCACCTTTATTCACTTGCAACGATACATCCTTTACCGCTGCAACCCCTTCTTCACCATCTCCAAAAACTTTACTGACATTATCAAATGTAATCATGCTGTCTATTAAAACCCCTTTCTATCTCGTTCACAAAATTGTACTAGACCAGGTCCATGACAATTTTTAAAACAAAAAACCCCTCTTCTTTCAAATAAGAAGAGGGGTTCACACAAAATATATGTATGTAACTCGCTCTTCTCATCTTCCAAGCTTTTATGATAGCTTGCAGGAATTGGCACAGTACTTTTACGACATTTCATACGTAAAAATCCGCTGCCGAGACTTCATTGGGCCATGTCCCTCTGTCTCTCTGGATAAGAAGATTATTATTTTTTGTTTTTTGTTGGTAATGGGTATCTTACATCTGCAAAAACAATGTGTCAATATCGACTTTTCGGAAAATAGTGATTAAAATGAATTTATCTTACATTTTGAAAACGCAATCATTACTGATTCATCAATAATATTTAGTGTTCCGAATTTTTTATAAAAAATTTTTTTTTATGGAATGCTTGTCGTTCATTGAATGCTCAAGGTCGTATCGATTTTTATACGATCCATTAACTACTTAGATTCGTGTATTCTCCCTACTTTTTAACCAATACCGAATCCCTTTGCCAGCATAAGGCTCATCTTTATATCTAGGAATCACATGCATATGAGCATGAGGAATCGACTGACCACCTACTTCTTCACAATTCCAGCCAACGTTATAACCGTCAGGATGATATTCTTCATCTAGTTTTCTTTTTACTTCGCGGAGCAAATCGTATGTTGCTTTCCATTCTGCTCCCGTTAAGTCAAAGACTGTTTGACGATGCTCTTTCGGGATAATGAGTCCTGAACCGATTAACACTTCTTGTGGCATTTGTAAAAATAAACAATACTCATTTTCGTACACAACTTTTTGCCCCGTATACTCATAAAAATGGCACAAAGAACATTGTTCCACGTTAATCCCTCCTAACCAGTATATGGGATCGGTTCATTTATCTCGATTAAGTTCCCGTCAGGGTCTCTAAAGTGAGCAACACGAATCCCCCAATCTGGTCGATCAACCGGCTCAAGATCAAGACTAACTCCATTCTTCTTCAACGAGTATGCTGATTCATCCACATTGTCTACGCGAAAGATAAGGACAATGCGATCCATTTGTTGTGCTTCTAGAGGTCGATCGCTTTTTCCAACTGCATCAGCCATCATTTTCCGACCAAAAATCGCAAGTAAATGTCCACCCGTTTGAAACTGAGCGTAATTTGTGTTTTCGTCCCCCCAATCGACTTCAAACCCTAAAGTATCTTTATAAAACTTAAAACAAGTCTCATAATCTTTTACTAATAAACGTGTATGTGTGAATTGCATTCCCTCACTCCTTTCATCAATCGATTCGACATAACGATAGATTTTCCTATATAATTTTGGAACAATATGTTTTAAAGGAGGAAAAGATGAAAGTAAAAGTATTAGCATACATTACAAGACGCAACAGAGAACAGCTTGAGCTTCTCGTGCATGACCATAAAGACATACCAGAAGCAGGAATCCAAGTACCGGGCGGGACCGTCGAAGAAGGAGAAAAAATTGAAGATGCACTCTTTCGAGAAATTGAAGAAGAGTCAGGACTAAAACGGAGTAAGTTACATCTCCAAAGAAAAGTCGGCGTCTTCTACTACACTCACCCGGAAAAACAGGAATTACACGAACGCCATGTTTTTGTTTTACACATACAAGGAGAGCATTTACAAAGCTGGGCACATCACGTAACAGGTGGCGGTGAAGACGAAGGACTAGTATTCAAATATAGGTGGGAAGCCGTTCACTCCCTTCCACAATTAGCAGGACAGCAAGGAGATTACCTTTCCTTAATTAGGAAGTATTCATGAATATGATCGAAGGTTGTTCATGAATTACTAGAAAGAACAGTTTCAGCGCTTCTCTACTAGGCAAAACATTCTATGAAATATAGGCGATTACCCACTCATGTTGTCATAAACCTACATATCGTACAACGAGGGTTTACAACAGCGATTTCTACTACCCTTCCTCAATAAAATAACAGTATGGAGGTATTTCTTTGTCTTCTTTTGATCCTGAGAAGTTAACAGTAAAGACCATTCCCCCAGCAGATTTCTATCAACCACTTTTAGGTAGAAAATACACATTGACTCATTCTGATATAACTGGAGAATTATTTTTAGATATCGGATATATTTACAATACTGAAGCGATTGATTAGAAAATGCGAGATGAAGTTATAGCATCATGGCAAATAGACAACCATTGCCGTTACTATTTAGTAGGGGTTGCTAACGTTGATGGTGGTGAGTTTAGCGAAGAGGAGGCTCAAATTCGTTATCGTATTTTCAAAAGAGAAATGGATACGGCACTTAAAGGGATGATTTTAGGTGACCTCCCGTTCTTCACTAACTATCCATCGTTACTTGATTCACCGATTTATATCATCTTTCACTCCACTTTTGAGCCGTATCGCCATACTTTCTATTATGGGACTCCAAGAATGTACTTGAACAAAAATTCTAATATACTTCGTAATCATGCTTAAGGTTCCTCATTAATATAAGGTTTCTCTTGGTAAAAATAGTTTGGTGTCATCATCACATCGTTGTATTCTTTATGAAAAATATGTGTGGCAGCTGGAGAAACTGGTGGAATAAGCCACGTCCAATCGCCGGTCAGTCTCCTATCTGCCTCTCCTTCTTTTTTCTCGAACTGACGGAATTGTTCAGCCGCAGTATGATGATCGACGATGCTTACTCCTTGCTGTTGAAACGAATGAAGAACAGCTCGATTAAGCTCTACAAGCGCTCGATCTTTCCATAGCCACGAATTCTTTCTTGTATCAAGACCAAAAACAGACGCAACTTTCGGTAGCATATTGTACCGATCTTCATCAGCTAAGTTTCTAGCGCCAATTTCTGTTCCCATATACCAACCGTTAAAAGGAGCAGCAGGGTATTCAATCCCACCAATTTCTAACATCATGTCTGAAATAATGGGTACCCCATACCATTTTACGTTCAAATCTTTAAAGGCGTTGTTTTCAGGATGATCGATTTCAACTTCGAGAATGATCTCTTTGGGAGCCTTCCTCCAATCGGGTTTACCGCCATTCATTTGGACAACATGTGGTAGAAAATCATAATTTGTTTTTTCACCTTCCCACCCTAACTGTTCACAAACTTGAGTAAACCGTGTCGACCATGAATCACCGATGACACCATCCTCTGTTTCATAGCCTGCATATCGGATAAGCTGATGGTTCCAAATTCGAACTGGGTCATGCCCTTTATTCCTCGGTGGAAAAATTGTAATTGTCGGTCGAATTTTTCCATTGTTTGTCGCGTACTTAATATGATGGTGCAATGCATCAAATACCTCATCTGCCTCCGTAACATCTCTAGCATCAATGACATGAAGGGTATCCCAAAAGAGACGTCCAATGCATTTGTTACTATTTCTCCACGCCATTTTGGCACCATGAGATAACTCATCAAACGTGTGTTGATAAGTGCCAGTCTCATCGATTTCTTCATTAATTTCTTTAAGGCGTTGTTCTTCCCTTTCTTCCATTCCTAACTCTTTATAACATTGTGTTATAAACACTTTTGCCTTCTCATACAAGCTAGTCATCATTTGTCTCCATTCGTAAATTTCTTATGTGTTCATCCCTCAATTAAGTTCTAATCAATTTCCAAACACTTCAAGGCGTCTGGCACCTGGAAATAACCTGGAATTAATTTTCTATTTATCATTAGTCTCTTCAACTGTTTTATAAAACTCAGATGGCTTATATACAATCTGATAACCAGGTTCGATTTCATAATCAACCATTTTCTTTAAAGCTAGACCTTTTTCATTGAATGCTTTCTCTCTCTCACGCCCGTTTTCACTATATGCCTCTTTCCCTAAGTCGATAAAGCTTCCGTATTCAAGCGCCCACTCCATTAACATCACTTTTACATGTTCAGGTAACGGAAACATTTCTAGGTCAAGGTTGCTTTTACAATGCATACACCAAAATGGGTCTGCTGCATAGTCTGCTTCCATTATTACTTCGTCGATTTCACAATCACAATTCTCACAGTAAACCATCATTCTTATCCCCTTTTACTAGCTTTTACTAAAAATTAATCGGATGACTTCATACCCGTCTGAATGAGCTCCATTCAACTGGCTTGTCATAGCTGGATATTTTATTGGAATTACTGCGATTATAAACATGATTACATTCAAATATCCAGTCCAAAAGAATAAAACAGATAAAAAGGAGTCACTGTCTACAAAATTAGCCATAAAAAGAAAAAAACAAGCAGCAACGAAAGAAAAGATAGGGCCAAGCAAAAAGAATAATAAAGTCGTTTGTTTTGACCACTCATCTTCTGACATCACCACAGCACAAGATCCCCCTGTCGACCATTGAAAATGAACATGACAACGACCGATCCTTATTGTTTCTTCATTTTCTGGCGTTCGTGGTCCAACAAAAATATGAACATCCTTCTTTGTCGTTAATAAAACCCCCACTGCATGACCAAACTCATGAATAAAGACAGACAAAGGAAACCCAACAAGAATAAATAAAACAACCATAAATGTCGTTTCCAAACTCATCAGCTACACCCCTTCTTTCTACATATCCTCCCCTCAAAACTTCCTAAAATATCCAGGTACCAACCACCTGGAATAAGTTGGTAAAAACCTAAAGAAAACTCGGCGATTGCCGAGCCTTTTGGCGAAGATAGAGCCGTAGTTGCACTTATACTTCAAACGTAAAAATTTTTACTACGTTGAGTACCTTCATAGCTAAAATTTTATAGATTCTTAACGTGAAAAAAAGACCAAGTTCGTTTTGAACTTGGTTAATATATATATAACAATAAGGGGAAATTGACTTAAAAACTTACCTAGGGTTAATTGGATGGATTACTTTGCTGCAAATACAGATGAGGCAATTTGATAGATGAGTCCAGATTGAATATTCAACCCGTGAGTCCCCCACCTATTTAGAACATCAATATTCGGATCGGCTCTATTAATCATCTCATCGGCATACTCTTCTAGTGGCTTATACCGATGCCATTTCTTCCATAAGTAGGGCTTTTCCCAAAGTTCCTCTTCAAACAATTCATAAATGAATTGGACCGAGCCTTTAATTTCATTGTCTTGCACCCATAACGGTCCATAAATGTGTAAGATCGGCTCACCTGCTTCATTTAATGTTGAGTGAATAAAACAGATCGGCTTTTGGAATTTCACTGCTAAACGAAAAATTGAACTCGGTGCCTTTTGGCTTTTGGACATAAATTTCACTTTAAAAGGACTTACTTCTTCATCAAAACCAACTTTATCATCTAAATAGAAAAAAACATTTTCATTTTTTGAAATTAATGATTCAACTTTTGGGTCATGAAAAACTCCGTCAGATGCTAGGTCATCAACATGGAACTTTTGTTGATATGTCACCCATTGTTCTTCGACCGTTTCTTCTGGATCTGTAATTAAATACAGATACCGATCTTTTTCTCTTAATTTTTTGCCAACTTCTAATGGAGCATAACGGTCATGCCCATAATGAAAAGAAACAAAGATCGCACCTAAATCTAACAATTGATTAAGGTTCGCTGAGTCTTTAACCTCTTTAAATCCTTCGAAAACTTCAGGATCCTTCATGTATACTTTTTGAATCTGATTATGAATCCGATAGCGAATCCAAATATCTACCAGCGTCTCATAATCGAGCTTTTGCCGTTGAGAAAGAGTGGTAGACATATATGACAGGGTCAATAAATGGTCATCAAATAACCCATGGTGAAAATCTTGCTGAACTTGACTTTTCATTATTTCGTATAAATCATCATGCAGAATTTTTTCGTCTATTACCATCTTGCACCCTCCCTATTATTATTGCGTCGTAGAAAACGATCTGAAAGTACCTTGTTTTTTCTGTTTTTTCCAATTATAGTAATTATCAAAACGTAGATTTAAAACAACTCAACAAGCAACTTCCTTTATGCTTAAGAAAATCATATCACGGGAGACAGAAGAAAAAACCTTTTGCAGTTTCTGCAAAAGTCCTTGAAACTAAGGAAACAATCCTACCTTCTATTAACATCTTTTATTAAGTTCCTAAAACATTTATTAAGCATTCTTCTTCACTTTCACGTATAATTAGCTATTGTAGAATCAATTCAAAATATATTTTTTTCTACCTAAATATAATTCCGAAGGAGGGAGAAGTTTTGCATATAGGTAATAGATTGAAGAAAATCCGTAAATTAAATCGCGTTTCTCAACTAAACCTTTGTAAAGGGATCGTCTCAACATCGCATTATAGTAACATTGAAAGTGGACGATATGTCCCCTCTACCGATATACTAGAATCAATCGCACAAAGGTTACAAGTTCCTACCAGTTATTTACTGAACGTTCATGAACATTCTCCTGAATTGGACAAACTGCTAGCAGAGTACGAGGAACTAATCGAAAGCGACTTAAAAGAAGCTAAGGCTTTTGTAGAAAAACAGAAAAAGAAGTTCGAATACATTCCTTCAATCTATCAGGAAGCAGAGTATCTTTTACTAAAGTGTTTACATGACATTAAACTTCTTAACCTTAAAGAAGCTGAGAAGTCTTATGAGGAGATTAAGTTTTACATCCAAGAAGATGAGTTAGAGTCCTACAACCATAAACTTAAATTCAAGTATACTTATGTATCTGGCCTTCTCATATATGAAAAAAGGAATTACATTGAAAGCTATCATTACTTTAGCAAGGCCTCCATGTATACAGAAGATGAAGGGAAACGAGTAAAGATTATATTTAATTTAGGTCTTATTTGTTATTACCTTTACAACCTGACAAAAGCTTTAGAATACGTACAATCTGCACGGACTATGTATCTCGAACATCATAAGTGGAGAGAAACTGTAGAATGTTATATTTTACAGGGAATGATTCTAAACGAAATGCAAAATTACGAAGAAGCTGAGAAGGTCCTTCAAAGAGGCTTTAACCTTGCAGAGGAAAAGAAACTTGATGCAAATAAAGCTAAAATATTGCATAACTTAGGAAACACTTGTGCTAATAATTGTGAATTTGAAAAAAGCCTAAATTACTATAAATCTAGTATCAAAATAAAGAAAACCTCAGATCCCAATAACATTTTCGTTACATACTATACTTTAGCAAAAGTCTATTTTAATATGAGTGACTTTCACAGTCTAAAAAAATTATTATTAGAAGTAAAAGAAATAAGCACAGACGAATTTGAGTTATACCGAATTAAATTAATAGAAGCAAAAATGGAGTATTTATTATTAAATTATGATGTATATGAAAAGTATATGAAAGAGGCAATTGAATACTTTTATAAAAAGAAATTTTTCATTGATATCGAGGGTGAGTGTAAGCATTTAAGTGATTATTATTATGAACAAAAGAAATATAAATCCGCTCACTATTATTTAAGTTTAGAACTAGATACTATAAAAAAAATTTATAAGGAGCCAAGAGTATGAAAAAACTTATCAGTAAACTACTATTATTATCTGCATTTTCTCTTTTATTTGTCAGTACACCAACCGAAAGTATTTCTTCTCCTCACGACGGTGACGCACCGCGTCCACACACAATCAGCTATGATGATTTAGGTTAATCACTGAAAGCCCCGAAAAGACATTGTCTTTCGGGGCTTTCCCCTTTCTATAATCACCTTTATATCTTCTTGTCACAATCTTCATTGTAACGACATCACTTAACTAAAAATAACACGTTGGGTCCTACACCTTCTCCCCATACAAATTCAATTTATAACCTATATTCAATACGATACAAAAAAGGTCTTTATATTCTTCTCCACCACTCAATCACGTTCTTTATTCTTAAATCATACTTTATACAAGAAGACTATCAATAAGGTTGTGAGTGTTATGCCAGTTTCTGTTGTCTTTAATCAAATTAATGTAAACTCAGTTGGCCCAAACTCTTCGATCGCCTCTGGCCAAAATAACCAAGTCGATTGGGCCCTTGAAGGAAAAGTATTAATGTCAGGTGGAATTCAAGTTGGGGTTACATTTAATACGAATGTTGTAAACACCGTTATTGATCCAGACGGATTTGACTTGTTCCAAATTCAACCCGAGTTTGCTAACCCAATTCCAAATGTACAATTCTAGGAGGCTATATGAATCCAAAACCACCAAAAAACATTATGTTCGATTCGATCAATGTTCAATCTGTGTCAGCATGTTCGGGAATTTTCATTGGGGAGAACTTACAAATTGAATGGGGAATTGAAGGAAAAACCAATACTGCAGCAGGTTCCATGGTTGGGGATTGTAATATCATGGCTCACGTCGTGAATGTCATTTATGATAACGACTATATTGACTCATCCATCTTTGTAGGAGGAGGCGGGGATGAAAATTGGAATGGTTTGGGGGATTGGGACAACGAAAATAATGGAAATAACAATCCAAGTATAGAGAAAAAAGCAGCCCGTCAAGGACCGCCTCCAACTTATTTCTTTTGATCATTTATAGAAACGTTTTGATGAGAAGAGTTTTGTTCCATTTGGTGTTCTAACATTTCTTGAACAACGGCTGGAAGTTCATCTGTATTGCTATTTGTCAGAACATCAATGACATCTGGATCAGATAAAATGGAACGAAGACCTTCCAACGAGTTATGATCACCACTAATCGATCCAAAACCTTGATTATGCTTTTTATGACTTTGGAAGTTAGCAGGATAATTGTTTCCCATATTTAAACATGATGCTCCTTCAATCGTCCCAATCCTTATATTTCCAATAAAAAAATTCGGTGAAAGAAACGTCATTGAATCACCTCTAATCATTGTCAGTCAGAAAAAAATCAAACGTATCTGGATCCATCACTAAATGCCGGTTATTCACAGCAATATTTACATCACCACTTGTCGTTCCCATTCCCTCATTTATCTTACGTGTACTTTTATATGAGATTTGAATATTATCGCCTGCATATACGCCAGACGAATTCATGATTTGCTTAATCGATAAGTCATCGAAGGTAATTCTAACCAAGTAAAAACAACCTCCTCTCCACCAAAATGTAGATTTATTAAAATAGGAGTGGCCAAACAATGTTATTTAATTTATGGAAGATGTTTAACCCTCTTCAAAACGGAGGGTTTAATCCTTTACAACAAAAAGATCAACAAGGTTTTGACCCAACGAATCTTTTTGGAAAAAATGCTCAAGGTATGCCTTTTGACCCTAAAATGTTTGAACAGAGCGAGTTAATCAATGACTATGTGGAAAATATTATAAAAAATTCACTCCCATATCAAAACGAAAACCGTGAAGCTGAAACACATGAGAACGAAGAATCAAACGAACCGTTTCATACATCTGCATCGATTCCATACAAAGTATTCGAAATGCATGATTACATGATTGTTCGAATTTCGCTTCCTTCAGAATCAAGTGTTGACGATATTAGCCTATCGATCGTTCATCATCGCTTAATCGTGAGAGGGCACCCTTTTCAAGAAGAAATTACGATTACATTACCTGAAGTTCCTAGTCAAAAAAGGGTTGCAGCGAAATATAAAGATCATATCATTGAAGTCCGCCTCAAAAAAAGACGAAACGAGACACCTAATCCAATTCCGATCCGTTTTGATTAGTCAGTTTTACTCATGGTCAAATGTAATATCAACATGCTTTTCTTGATGGACTTTCGGTACTTTAAGTACTAAAAGTCCATTTTTAAAATGAGCAAATATTTGATCTGGATTAAATGAAAATGGTATATGAATAGCTCTTTTGAAATTCCCATAATAGCGTTCACTAATTTTTAATTCTTCTTTCGGGACCGGATATGGATAAGGGATATGCCCAACTAAAATTAACTGATTTCCTGAGACATTTACTTGTATGTGATTTTGCGACTCCAACCCTGGAAGTTCCACAATAATGACCCCTTCAGATCCCGTTTCGAAAAAGTCAATAAATGGTCCTCGTCTCGGGACAACCTTCATAATATCATTCCAAAAGTCTTCCCCTAGCACGCCTTCCACTTTTTCTTGCATGTTTTCCCAATCCATTGTATTTCCATCATTAATCGTTTTTTTCACAAATGGATCTTTCTTACTCACAAAACCACCTCCTCAAGGGTACGTATAGACACCTTATACCCACTATATGCGAAACATACAGTATTTAGAAGAAAGGTGATGCATTCATAACTGTTATGAATACTTTTAGATACATGTACGTATTTTTGTACTAAATGGCTTTGTACAATGAGGTGTTGTTATGACAGAAAACCATAAACCAAATGATAGGATCCAAGCTCTCGAACAACAAATTGCCCGACTACAGGAAACATTACAACAAAAAGAAAAAGTCGATGTTTACATTGAAATTCATCACTTAAATTTAGAACACTTCGACTTAGCAGACCTATCATTCAGACTAGATAGCCTTGACATAAAAGAATTAAGTGGAACGTTAAACCTAGGAAACAACTTCAGTAGACCTTCTCACCAAGAGAATGTAAAGAAAAATAATGATGAAAAATCGGATGGAACAATCGTTTTATTTGATAATAAACATATACCACATACTTGGAAAAAATAGTTCTCTAGTTGGTATAACTTTTTGAGGATTGATAAACTTCGAATGCCGAACGAACACCTGATTCAACCGCTCCTTCAATCCATGCAGGATGAGTAGAGGTATGCTCACCTGCAAAATGGATTTTGCCTTCTGGTGCCGAAATATATGGATAGATCTGAGTCATATCCTCATTTTTAAAAGCAGCTAAATCTCCAGCAATGTAAGGCTGCTGTCTCCAACTAAAAGAATAGCCTGTTACAAACTCTTTATATACAACATCGCCATGAATCTTCGCTAAATTATTTAGTAAAAATTTTATACGGTCTTCCTCTGATTGGCTATCCCATAGTAATGTATCAGACCCTAATGTATAACTTCCTGTTATGACCGCAGGCCCTGGGTCACCAAGTCCTTGACTAGGATAGTACGTAAACCTGCTAGGAAGGTCCGTCACTGTATGCCCGCCAAAAAGCCCTTGTTTTTCCCAAAAACGACTTCTAAACTCCATGCCTATTCGTGTTGCAGGGATATAGCGAAGGTCGCGGATCGCTTTCCATTTTTTTCGAGAAAATGCCTCCCGCGGTTGAATATCCACTAATTGCAATGCGGAAAAAGGAAGTGTAATGATCGCATAATCCCCATGTAATACTGACTCCTCTAACGCGTTTTGATCTTGTGTAAATACAGTTACAGAATTTGGATCACGTTTTATCTTAGTAACCTTTTGTTTAAGACGTACTTCATCTTCTAATTGAGTTAGAAGATGATATGGGAGTTGGTCATTTCCGCCTTCAATTTCATAAAATTCGATATCCGGTTCAAGCCAAGGTCTAAATGCACGTGCAATGTGCATAATATTATACTCTGAAAAACCATGTATCCCAAAAAGTGTTTTTACTTTCTCCTTAGCTCCTGATGATAATTGTTGTTGATACGGGTTTCGAAGTAGAAAAGAGTCAAAGGTATATGGATCAAGAAATGAATAGATCGGTTGTGGTGTATAGCGAGTTAGTAATGGAAGTATTGGAGTAAAAATTTCATCTAAAAAATCTCTTACAGTTTTCCCCTTTTCACGTGGATCTAACGGATAGCCAAACATATCTGGATTCTGCTGATAATACCAAAGTCGCGTTTTAATTCCATTTACATACATCATGTCATTCGGGGTAGCGTTTATGAAAGGATGTATCTTTAAGCCCAACTTTTTAATATATTCCCACACTAAATAATGTGTATGAGGAATGCGCATAGCTCCAGCCTCAAAGTAAAGTCCGTCTGAGAAAGGTTTCCTTACCGTGAATACACGACCTCCCACTCTATCATCAGCTTCTAAAACAACCACATTGTGTCCAGCTCCTTTTAACAAGGAAGCCGCTACAAGCCCTGAGACTCCTGCCCCTATAATGATTACTTTTTTCGGATTATTTGTTTTCCCCAATCCATACCGAATGATTGAAAGCATCCGATCAATAGTCAATTCGCTTGACAATTAGACCCCCTCCAATCCTCATAAACAACATCCCTTATAAACATATATATATAATAAATGTAATACCATGATTTTTTTCCATATTTTTCATAATAATTATTATTTAACTAAAAAACCTCACGCTGTGAGGTTTTTAAAAGCAGTTATTTAACGATATAACTGATATGAGAATAAAAAGAAAAGGATTTCCTTTCTGAATTCTTTTTTTAAATGTTAGATTACATGCATCGAAAAATTCTCCTTAAACAGTTTTCACCTTTAATAATTGTGTGAATTGTTCACTAGGGATCGGTGCACTAAAGAAAAACCCTTGAACCTCATGACATTGTCGTTCCTTTAAAAATTGGAAGTGGTCTTCTGTTTCTACTCCTTCAGCTAGGACTCTTAAACCTAATTTTCTTGTAAGAGCAATAATCATTGATAAGATTTCTTTTGCTTTAGGGTCAGAATCCATATCATGAAGAAAAGATTTATCAATTTTTAATATATCAATCGGTAAGTCTTTAAGGTAATTCAATGAAGAATAACCTGTTCCAAAATCATCTAAAGCAATTTTCACACCCATTGATCGAAGCTGCTCTAACGTTCGAATCGCTACATCGTTTTTTTCTAAAATCACTGTTTCTGTAATTTCTAATATTAAATTATTTGGATCCAACTCTGTTTCTTTTAAAACTTCTGTTACGACCTGTACTAAATCATCTTGATAAAATTGTTCTACAGACAAATTAACAGAGACGGATTTTAACAAGCTCCCATCATTTAACCACTTTTTTTGTTGTTTACAAGCCTCTTTAAGCACCCAGTTTCCAATCGGAACGATTAACCCTGTTTCTTCTGCTACAGGAATAAAATCAGCTGGAGAGATATGTCCTAAAACTGGATTTTTCCATCGGAGCAGTGCTTCAGAACCGATAATTTGACCAGTTTCGTTATCTAACTGTGGTTGATAATAAAGAGTAAAATCATTATTTTCTAATGCAAAACGTAACTGGCTTTCAAGCTCCATTTTTCGGTCCATTTCATGGCTCATTTCGTATGTAAAGGACTGGTACTGACTATGGTTACTTTTCTTAGAATAACGAAGGGCAACATTCGCATTTTTCATTAATTCCTCAACAGTCTCGCCGTGCTCCGGGTACATGCTGAGACCTACACTTAACCCCATATGAAAGTCATGGTTCTTTAAATAAATAGGGGGTTCAAAGATCTCAAGCAGCCGTTGAACGTGATGATTTGCCTCATTGGCTTTCGTATTGTTTAAAATAATGACAAATTCATCTCCACTGATCCGAAACACATGATCAAAATATGAGGATAAACGTATCGCAATGAGTTTTAACAAGTCATCACCATAAGTTCTTCCCAACGTATCATTTACATATTTAAATCGATTCACATCAATATACAAGAATGCAAGTGGTTGATCTTTTTGTTCTTTTAATATAGCTTGAAAGTACTCCACAAGTTTCCAATGATTTGGAACTTGTGTCAGCTTGTCGTAATATGCTAAGTGGTAAATCCTTTCTTCGGATTTTTTACGGTCTGATATATCTCTCGACACATATAGATATTGACCTACTTCCCCATTTTCTTCAAAAATTGGAGAGAGAGATCCTTCTAAATATAGCCATTTTCCTTGTCGATTTCTAAAACGATAGGAAACTTTTTGTGGCTCATTTGTTTCTTTTAACTTTTCAAATGATTTCCAAGCACGAGTCACATCCTCTGGATGCATATGCTCATATCCAAGTGTACCTAAAAGCTCATCCGGAGAATATCCTAAATACTTCTCATGAGAGGGGGATGTGTATACATACGCTCCCTTCGAATCGAGGATCCCTACAAAGTCCGTTACATTTTCAGTAATTAACCGATATTTTCTTTCACTTTCGTAAAGTTTTTCTTCCGTTTTCTTCCGCTCTATCGCAACAGCTGCCAGATGAGAAAACGTTAGAAGAAGCTGCAAATCATAATCAGTAGGCTTTTTTGACTCACGATAATATAAAGCAAACGTCCCTAACACATTTCTCTCAGATGATAAAACCGGTATTGAGAAGCAAGCTTTTAACCCGTAAGACAATGGTAGAGAACGGTAATCTCTAAAAAGTGGATCGGTTGCAATATTTTCTACAATCACATTTCTTTTATAAAAAGCCGCAGTCCCACAAGATCCAACGTTGCTTCCAATATCAATGCCATTAACCGCTTTGACATATTCTTCATCAAGGTTAGGAGCGACCGCATTTTCTAACTGATTCGTTTTCTCATTATAAATAAGAATGGAACATACCGAATAAGGTACAAACCCTTCAATGACAAAAGTAATTCGTTCTAACACCCTTCTATATGACTGACCTGTTGCAATCATCTCGAGAATATTATTTTGTGCCTGTAATAAGTCTGTATTCTCTGTGCTTTTATTCATATCAAGTACTTTCCTTTCGTTTGAATACAAATAAAAACACACCCGTTTATTAGGATGTGTTTCCCCTAAAACGGCACCTGGCTGGCTTGACTGTAAAGTTTTAGCCCCTATAGTTTTGCGTCCCCTCATTTCTGAAGGTTTGCCCTGATCGTTTTATTTCTTTGTTTTGATAATCATACATACTACCTGGATCAAAATACCTATATCTGTATAATAACATATATAAAGGAAAGTTTAATAGACGATTTACAATTTATTTCTAAAACTGTCACTTGTTTTGCTAAAGCGATTTAGGTCACAACGTGCTTAGGCAGTACTCGTTAAAATAGTTTTATAGGAAGTTATTATATATAACAAGAAATGAGGTTTTAAACATGGGCTGCGAAAACCATCATGGTCACCTTGATAGCTGTATCCATTCCGTCCCAGTATTTGAAGGTATGAGCGATAGTGAACTCCAACTAATTAAAGAAGCGAAGAACAGCCGAAAATATAAAAAAGGGGAGTACATATTCAGAGAAGGCGATCCTTCAGAATCTCTTTACATCATTCATCAAGGTTTAATAAAGCTTTCGAAGATTTCACAGGATGGAAAAGAACAGATCATCCGGTTACTTTTCCCTGGGGATTTCTTTGGAGAATTTGCACTCGTGCATAATAAAAACCATTATGCTAACGCTGAAGTACTTCAGGATACAGTTGTTTGTACAGTTGAAAAACAAGGGTTTATCAGAACGATGGAACTCAACCCGAATATGACTCTGCGCTTTATAGATACATTAAATGATCGCATATTTTATGCAGACGAGTGGGTTAGCTCTATGAGTTTATTAGAAGTTGACCAGCGTCTAGCACGTGTACTATTGCTTTTTAACGAAAAAGTAAACCCGGACAATGATACATTTTCCCTTCCTATCTCAAAAAAAGATACCGCTTCATTAATAGGAACGACACCGGAAACATTAAGCAGGAAACTCGTCCAGTTCGTATCCCAGCAAATGATCAAATTACACGGTCGTAATGAGATTGAAATTATCAATCGCGAAAAACTTGAAGCATTCGCTGGAAGATACGATTGTTGAATGTTACAAACGATTACTCACCTGTTTTATTAAAAAGTTTCGTACATCATTGGCTTGTAATGGTTTACTAAAATAAAAGCCTTGAACAACGTCGCACGAAGAGTTTTTTACATAATCGAGCTGTTTTGCTGTTTCAACTCCTTCAACAACAACTTTTAAATCAAGGTCATGAGCTAACATCGTTATCGCATTTGTGAGGGCTTTACTACTTGGGTTCGTTTCAATGTCAGCGATAAATGAACGATCAATTTTCAAATGATCAACAGGCAAATTTCTTAAATAACTTAAGGAAGAATAACCTGTACCAAAATCATCAATTGAAATCCGAACACCAAGTTCCCTTAATTGATGTAACGTTAATACAACAGATTTCACATCATGTATAAACATACTTTCCGTTATTTCTAGTTCCAATGAATGAGGTTGGACCTTTGTTTTTCGGAGCATATCCTTGAGTTTTTCTACTAATCCTTTTTGAAAAATTTGCTGTGCTGAAAGATTGACTGACACTCGTAACGAAGAGTAACCTTCTTTTTCCCACTCTTTTATCTGATTACAAGCCGTTTGTAACACCCAGTCTCCAATAGGAATAATTAGCCCAGTTTCTTCTGCAATTGGAATAAAGTCAGCAGGTGAAATCATTCCTAGGTCAGGGTGATCCCAGCGAATTAATGCTTCAAACGCTGTTGCTTTATTGAGAGTCAAATCTAATTGTGGTTGGTAAACGAGTGTAAACTCATCATTTTCCAGTGCTCTTTGTAAACTATTTTCAATTAATAATCGTTCAAATGCACCTGCGTTCATTTCTACCTCTGCTTTTTTTATTTTGTTCTTTCCGCTTTTTTTCGCTCGGTACATTGCTGAGTCTGCATTTGTCACTAACGTTTCATGATCATCTCCATCGTATGGATATAAGCTTATTCCAACACTAGTTGTCATATAAACCTCTGTTTGTTTTAATGAAAATGGTGTACGAAAGGCTTCAATGATTTTGTTAGCGATTCTCTCAGCTTCTTTTTCAGAGCGTAAATCGTTTAATAAACATACAAATTCGTCTCCACCATTTCTCGCAATTAAATGCCTATGATCAAGTGTTTTCCTTAACCGTTCCGTTACTTGTTTTAGCAATGAATCACCAGCGGAATGGCCAAGTGTGTCGTTAACAAATTTAAATCGGTCGAGGTCTAGAAATAATACCGCAAATAAAGAATCTTGATTTTTTGCAGACTTTAATAACTTTTCCATTTCTTGTTCGAGTGTATGACGATTCGGGAGTTGCGTTAATGGATCAACACCACATTGCTGACAAGGTGATAACAAAATCACGGATTGACGAACTCGACCATCAGCATCTTCGATTGGATTAACTTGAATCCACTGTAAAACTGTTCCGCCATTTTTTCTTTTGAGGGAAACTTCTCGGTGACCTTTTTCTATTAATTGACCTCTACCTGAAAAAAACTCCGCTACGTTCCTTCCTATTAACTCATTTTTTGAATAACTACTAACCTTAAGAAACTCATCATTAGCATATTGCACATCTCCTCGCCTATTTATGATTAACACTCCAGATGAAAGCTGATCAAATGCTTTTTTCCAATTATCTTTATTTGTCTGATACATGTCCATCGTTAAACACCTCTTTATAGTGAAGCATACCTCATCTAAAAAATGCTTCCTTGATTTATATCAATGTTTTCTTATGTATTCACTGTAATAATGGCATTAACAACAAAGAGGAGTGATAATAGATGGATCTATTTACATTTGATGATATGAAGAAAATAAAAAGAAAAGATTTAGGCAACTCCGTACCATTGGAACTCTTTCGTTCCGTTAGATTAATAGGAATGTATCAAGGACTTCCTATGAAAGGAAAAAGTACAACATTGACGATCGGAAGAAAAATCGGTGGAAGTTTACCGGTTCAATCAATTGAAGATACGTTAGACATGTTTAAGACATTAGAAATTGGAATTCCAAGAGTAATTGAAAAAAATGATAACGAAGTCCATGTTGCGATAAAAGATTGCTTTTGCGAAGGGCTTCCAGTTCATGAAGGGAACATGGTTTGTGACTTAGAGGGGGCCATTTTAGAAGGAGCATTATCGAATATTTATCAAGGACAAGTAAATGTTCGAGAAGTGAAATGCAATGTTAACGGTGATAACAATTGTGAGTACAAAATAAAATTTTTGTAAAATGAATGAATTTCATAACTCAAAATAAGATGGGAAATTCCGAATGAAGAGCGTGAACTCCACTTCAGACGGACGCTTTCCCGAGGGCTTGTCTTCAGCTAACTTAGGCTCGACAATTCTTCGCCTAAGTGGATCTTCAGACTGCGTTGACCCTCTGGGAGTCGCCGTCTTTTGTTACGTTCACTTCTAAACAAAACTTGGCTTATCGTTAAAGAGATTCTTAGTACTCTTCACCTGCGACGAGTAACCGCAGGAGCACTGTTTATCTGCGACGAGTAACCGCAGGAGCACTGTTTATCTGCGACGAGTAACCGCAGGAGCACTGTTTATCTGCGACGAGTAACCGCAGGAGCACCGAGCATTCGCTTCTCCGAATATTCTTCGAGCTGCCTCGACGCATCATCTTCCAAGAAGTGCTTGAAGAGGAAGAGGCACTTATCTATCGACAATAAATTTATAAATTATGATAGTACAAATAAAACGTACATTTAATGAAAAAATTATAATTTCATTCGTTTCATTGCGAAAAAAACGTAATTATGAAATTGATTCAAATAATAAACATAACTTTCTAGAAATCATCGATATTTGCCACAATATATTCACCTTTAATAGAGTTCAAGTATGATTGTTTTATCATTAAGCTACAATATTTACTAATGAAAGCCTTATCATTGTTTGCTATAATTGAACATACTTTCAATATATAGGTGATCGTATGGAAAATGATAAGTTAACAAAAGCGATTGAAGCAGCTAAACTTTACTATTTATTAGATTACAATCAATCTGAGGTTGCAAAAGAATTAGGTGTATCACGCCCAACGGTTTCTAGGCTTCTTCAAATAGCAAAAGAAGAAGGTATCGTTCAAATTAATATTAATGATCCTTCCGAAGACTTTAATAACTTAACAACAAAACTTGAACAAAAGTTCAATTTAAAAAAAGCAATTGTTTCTCCTGTTCCACAGTACGAAGATAACGTGATAAAAAAGTATTTAGGAGAAACAGCTGCCAACTTTTTACACAGAATTGTTCAAGACGGGGACATTATCGGGGTAACATGGGGGTCGACACTTTATCACACATCTGTCGCTCTTAAGGAAAAAGCGTTAAAGGATGTCAAAGTTGTCCAATTAAAAGGTGGGGTTAGTCACTCTGAGACCAACAACTATATGAGTGAAATCCTTTACCTATTTGGTAAAGCCTATCACACAACACCCCACCACCTTCCTTTACCTGCGATTGTCGACCACGTTGTCGTAAAACAAGCGATGGAAGCCGATCGGCATATTAAACAAATTTTAGATCTTGGTCGCCAAGCAAATATTGCTTTATTTACTATCGGACCAACAAAATCTGAATCATTGTTGTTTCAGTTAGGGTACTTTACTGATGAAGAAATGACTGCCATCCAGTCAACAGCAGCTGGTGATATATGTTCACGTTTTTTCGATCTTAAAGGGCGATTATGCCATGAGCAATTAAACAACCGAACATTAGGAATTGAGCTTGATGAACTTAAAAAAAAGGATTATTCCGTTTTAATTGCCGGAGGCTCCCAAAAAATAAAGGGCATTCAAGGGGCATTGCACGGCGGTTATGCAAACGTTTTAGTGACAGATCAATTTACAGCTAAATTTTTACTAGATTCATAACAAATAAATAGCCTTCTTTCGTAAAGGTGATTGACTTCAAATGAGTCAATCACTTTTTTACATTTGTACAAAAGGTTACGGAACAAAAGTGCAAAATAATTAGACTTTTTCGATTTAATTCGACATTAAATTTAAAAATACGACAAATAAAGCGATAGAACAACTCTTTTCGGCTTTGGTAATATATTCTATTAAACATTTGTTCAATAAAGCGTTTACAAAAGTTCTTACAATCTGTTATATTAAGTATGTACTGATCATGATCATGAAAATTTTAAGTGAAAGACAAGAAAATTTGAAAACACTTTCATTTTAGAATAAACCTATTAAACTATTGAGGTGAACAACATGAATATTATTTGGGGTATCTTTGGTATTTTTACAGTATTTTTCGTCGCGTTTTTATTTTCTAGCAATCGTAAAGCGATTAAACCTAGAACAGTTCTAGGTGGTTTAGCGATTCAAATCACTTTCGCATTCATCGTCTTAAAATGGGAAACTGGGAAAGAAGCCTTACAGCAACTTGCTTTAGGGGTTACTCAAATTATCAATTATACAAATGAAGGAATTGATTTCTTATTTGGTGGATTATTTGAAGCTGAAAATGTTGGCTTTATTTTTGCATTCCAAGTATTACCTGTCGTTATTTTCTTCTCTGCATTAATTTCTGTTCTTTATTATATTGGAGTTATGCAATTTGTTATCAAAATTCTAGGTGGCTTACTTTCGAAGCTCTTAGGTACTAGTAAAGCAGAATCATTATCTGCAGCTGCAAACATTTTCGTAGGGCAAACAGAAGCGCCTTTAGTTGTAAAACCGTATTTAAACAAAATGACAAGGTCTGAAATTTTTGCCGTCATGACTGGAGGATTAGCCTCTGTTGCTGGTTCTGTTTTAATTGGATATTCATTATTAGGAGTACCACTCGAATATTTACTAGCTGCTAGTTTTATGGCTGCTCCAGCTGGATTAATCATTGCAAAAATTATGGTACCTGAAACAGAAGTGTCCGAGACATCTGATGAGCTGAAGATGGAAAAGGATACAGAGTCAACAAACGTCATCGATGCTGCTGCACGAGGTGCAAGTACTGGACTACAGTTAGCATTGAATATTGGTGCAATGCTTCTTGCATTCATCGCGTTAATCGCGTTAATGAATGGTATTTTAGGAGCTGTTGGCGGCGTATTCGGTTTTGAAGGGTTAACTCTTGAAATGATTTTAGGAATCATCTTTGCACCGCTTGCTTTTGCCATTGGAGTACCTTGGGCTGAGGCAGTTCAAGCTGGTGGATTTATTGGTCAAAAGTTAATTTTAAATGAATTTGTTGCTTATGCATCATTTGCACCATCAATTGATGAGCTTTCTCCAAAAGCTGTAGTTGTTATTAGTTTTGCACTTTGTGGTTTTGCAAACGTATCTTCTATGGGTATTTTACTTGGTGGATTAGGGAACCTTGCACCAAATAAACGTCCAATCATTGCAAAACTTGGTCTTAAAGCTGTATTAGCAGGTATGTTAGCATCCCTATTAAGTGCATCCATTGCAGGAATGCTATTTTAATAACAAACATTCAGAGAATCTTTTTCTCTATGAATTCTAAAAAAAGTTATCATTGAAAGGGTAGATGAAATTGACAAATTTAGCGAAAATGATTGATCACACAGCGTTAAAAGCAGAAACGACCAAAGAACAAATTGAAGCACTATGTGCTGAGGCAAACGAATACAAATTTGCATCTGTATGTGTAAATCCTACTTGGGTTGAAACTGCAGCTGAATTATTAAAAGGTTCTGGAGTAGACGTTTGTACAGTTATTGGCTTTCCTTTAGGCGCAAACACTCCTGAAGTCAAAGCCTTTGAGACGACAGACGCTATTAACAAAGGTGCAACAGAAGTCGATATGGTCATTAATATTGCAGCATTAAAGGCTGGAAATGACGAGCTTGTTGAGCGTGATATTCGTGCCGTTGTTGAAGCAGCAAAAGGTAAAGCATTAACGAAAGTCATTTTCGAAACGTGCCTTCTAACAGACGAAGAAAAAGAGCGTGCTTGTCGTTTATCTGTAAAAGCAGGGGCTGACTTTGTAAAAACATCTACTGGTTTTTCAACGGGTGGAGCAACAGTTGAAGATATTGCACTAATGAGAAAGGTTGTTGGACCTGAAATCGGTGTAAAAGCATCTGGTGGCGTTAGAAGTCTAGCTGATGCAAAAGCAATGAGTGAAGCAGGAGCAACTCGAATTGGTGCTAGTTCTGGGGTTTCCATTGTAAACGGAGAAACATCAACTTCTGACTATTAATTCATTGAGTTCTAACTAATTGCGAAAAGGGTGTGGGAAAGGCTTTAAAGAACCTTTCCACACCCTTTAAAAGTCTCTATATCATCAACTAATTAGTTAGATGTCATAAATCAATTCTGAAGGTGGAGATAAATATGAAAAAAGAAGCATTAGTTAAAGAAGCAATCGTTGCTAGAGAGCGTGCATATACTCCTTATTCAACCTTTAAAGTTGGGGCTGCTCTATTGACGAAAGATGGAGAAGTTTTTCATGGATGTAATGTTGAAAATGCTGCTTATAGTATGTGTAACTGTGGAGAGCGTACCGCATTATTCAGTGCATACGCAAAAGGAGAAAGAGAATTTTCAGCTTTAGCCGTTGTCGCTGATACTAATCGTCCCGTTCCCCCATGTGGAGCATGTAGACAAGTTATTACTGAACTTTGTGAACCAAATATGATCATTTATTTAGCAAATTTAAATGGTGACATCAAAGAAATCACCGTGAGCGAGCTTTTACCAGCTGCCTTTTCTAAAGAAGATTTAATGTAAATAGCTATACTGATACAAATTAAATCTTGTTACCATTCGCTACAGCCCGCTCGCTTTCCGCGGACGATCCACGAGCCTCCTCGGCTCTTCGCAGGATTTCAAGATGGTATGCATGAGCCTGTGGGGTCTCGTTTGGCTCGTTTCTTCCGCTGGAGTCTTGCGGGCCTTTGCTCATTCAATCAAAGAACATCACTTTTTTCTGCAGCCATAGTGCAAAGTCTTTTGCTTAAAAGTCTAACCAGAAAATAACTTGTTTTAAAAATTGGGTGGCACCCCTTGCTAATTTTACATAATAAGATCCCCCTAGAGCTCATAAGCTCTAGGGGGCTTTTTCTAAACGAAGGTTTTAAACGACTTCTTTTTTCAATTGGCTATAGAAAAGGTCTGCATAAAATCCATTTTCATCCAGTAACTCTTCATGAGAACCACTTTCTATGATTTTTCCTTCATTTAACACAATAATTTTATCTGCTTGTTGAATCGTATTTAGACGGTGCGCAATGACGAAGCTTGTGCGACCTTTCATAAGGCGTTGCAGTGCTTCTTGAATTTTAATCTCTGTCACTGTATCAATACTACTCGTTGCTTCGTCTAAAATTAAAATGGCTGGGTTTGCTAAGATCGCCCGTGCAATCGAAAGAAGCTGTTTTTGACCTTGGCTAATTCCTCCACCTTCTGCATTAATTTTCGTATCATATCCATCAGGCATTCGAGTAACGAACGTATGAGCATTTGCTAGTTTCGCAGCTTCTTCAACTTCTTCATCCGTTGCGTCTAACCTTCCATATCGAATGTTTTCGCGAATCGTTCCTTCGAATAAAAAGGAATCTTGTAAGACAAACGCCATATGTTTTCGAATACTTTCTCGTTTTAACTCTCCAATATTTTGACCGTCGATTGTAATTTGCCCATCTGTCGGATCGTAAAAACGAGATAATAAGTTTAATAACGTTGTTTTCCCTGCACCCGTTGGTCCAACAAAAGCAACGGTCTCCCCTTTTTGAACATTGAAGTCGATATCTTGAACCGTATCCCCATCTCCTTCATAAGAGAATGACACATGTTCGAAAGCAACTTCGCCCTCAACATGATCAAGTTCCTTCATGCCATCTTCATCAGAAAGTTCTCCTTTTTCATCCATAATTTGAAATACGCGCTCTGCTCCAGCAATTGCGGATAACAGTGTATTAAATTGGTTCGCTAAGTCATTTAACGGGCGAGTAAATTGCCTCGCATATTCGACGAAAATGACAATAACCCCGACACTTATTTGGCCGTTAAGAACAAGAATACCGCCGACTCCAGCGATTATGGCAAAACTTAAGTTGTTAAGCATATTCATCAATTTCGGAATAAATCCAGATATCGTTTGCGCCCAAAAACCTGATGTGCGTAATCTCTTATTCTTCTCTTTAAACTCACGAATTACTTTTTCTTCTTGAGAAAACGTTTTGACAATTCGCTGGCCAGACATCGTTTCTTGTATATAGCCATTTATGTTTCCGAGATTTTTTTGTTGCTCTTTAAATAGTTTACTCGTTCGCTTCGTGATCCACTTTAAGCCTAGAAACATCGTTGGGATAATCAGCACAGTAATGAGTGTTAATAATGGACTGAGCCAAAGCATGACAGATAATGTCCCAATGAGCGTTAATAAGCTTGCAAAAATTTGAATAACCGAGCTATTTAACGTATTACTTACATTTTCAATATCATTTGTTACCCGGCTCATGATATCGCCTTGCTGACGCTTATCAAAAAATGGGATCGGCAGTTTATGCAAGTGATGAAACAATTCAGTTCGCAAGGTATAGACCGTTTTTTGCGCCACCCGAATCATCCAAAAATGCTGTAAAAAAACAGACAATGAATGGAGAAGGTAAATCGCTGCTAATAAGACAATCATTAATTGCAGGCCACTTAAATCTTGCTCCATAACAAAATGGTCAATTGAAAAACCGACAACGAGTGGACCTAGTAAAGCAAAGGCTGAACTTAAGAAAATCATAATTAAGACGAGAGTAAGCCTTCCTTTACTTTCTGATAAGTATTTCCAAATCCGCTTTAACGTTGCTGCCCAGTTTTCTGCTCGTGGCTTTTTTTTATTATTCTCGTCACCGCCACTCTCATGTTCATCGAAAATTTCTATTTTTTCATGTTGGAAAGGTTTAATAAGATTTTTAAACATCGTGCACCTTCTCCTTTCCAAACTGAGATTCATAGATTTGCTGATACAGATCTGAATGCTGTAAGAGCTCCTCATGGTTTCCTTTGGCGATAATCTCACCGTTTTCTAATAAAAGAATTGTATCTGCACGCATCGTCGTACTCATTTTTTGTGTAATCATCAGTGTTGTACATTGATATTGTTTTAACGCATCAAGTAGTTTTGCTTCTGTTTTTACGTCAAGCGCGCTCGTACTATCATCTAAGAGTAAAACAGATGGTTTTCTTACGAGTGCTCGAGCGATTGAAATACGTTGCTTTTGACCACCTGATAAATTCACACCACGCTGGCCAAGAATCGTCTCATATTGATCTGGCAATCCATCAACCGTCTCATGAATTTGCGCGTGTTTCGCTGCTTCTTGAATTTCTTCTAATGTCGCATTTTCTTTTCCCCATGATATGTTTTCTTTAATCGAACCAGTAAACAAGAGCGCCTCTTGTGGAACATAGCCGATTCTTTTCCGTAAGTCATCCAGCTTCATCGTTGAAATGTCTGTATGATCAAAATAGATTTTTCCATCATCGACATCGTAAAGCCTTGGGATAAGCTGGAATAACGACGTTTTTCCCGAACCAGTCGCTCCAAGAAGGGCTATCCTCTCTCCTGGTTTTGCTTCAAAGCTTATGTTTTGCAAAACAGGTGTCGTCGTTCCTGGGTACTTAAAGTTGACTGAATCAAAAGTGATTTTTCCTTCATTTGAATGTTTCGATAAAGCTCCCTTTCCATCCACTAGATCGACTTCCGTTTCAAGTACATCTGAAATACGCTCAGCTGATGCTTTTGCGCGAGAAAAAATCATCACAATCATTGAGAAAACAGATAAAACACCTGTCATTCTAGTAATATAGTTAACAATCGCTACGATTTCCCCAACCGATGCCCCTCCTGTATTTAAATTGACAGTCCCAAACCAAAGGACACCGATAATACTAACGTTCATCACAAGCAAGATGATTGGCATCGTTGTTTCGATAACACGTAATGCAGAAACTGTGCGGTTACGTAGATCTTCACTTTCATTGGTAAACCGCTTTCCTTCATGATGTCTTCTTAAGAATGCTTTAATTAGACGAATCCCCATTAAGTTTTCCTGTACGACCCCATTTACTTTATCAAGCTTCTGTTGAACAGCTTTAAAGAGACGTCCAGCCTTACTCATGACCCAAATGAGAAAGCCAACAAGTAAAGGAACAGAGATTGCAAGAATAAGAGCAAGCTGCCAATTGACAATCAGTGCCATAATCACTGAGCCTATAACAAGTAATGGTGCTCGAAGCATGATGCGCAAACTCATAAAAATCGTATTTTGTATCTGAGTTACATCGTGTGTCATCCGCGTAATTAATGAAGATGTCGGATGCTCTGTAAAATTAGAAAAACTAAATGATTGCACTTTTCCAAAGAGCTTGCTTCTTAAATCAAAACCCGTATTTTGACTAACATGCGCGGCATAAAACGAGTTCGTAATTCCTGCAGCGAATGCGATGAGTGCAAAGCTTACAAGTATTCCTCCCCACATGAGGACAACACTCATGTCACCAGCTAAAACACCATCATCAATAATTCTCGCCATGATAAGTGGTTGAACGAGTTCTACCCCTAATTCAATTAATGTTAAAAATAAGGCAATAAAAACCGGTAATTTGTACGGCCCTAAAAACGAAAATACTCTCTTCATGTTCGATCCCCCAAAGATGATTCACTCTATGACAACTATGAGCCTCGAGCTTTTAATATTATTTAATGATGACAAGTACGAAGTTTTCACTAGTGTTAATTTTCAGACATCTACGTGTGAGCCACTTCAACACTCGATAATGTCAATGATAAACTCTGAAAATACGTTTACACAAGGAAAACAAAGAAAGTCTAATAATACTTTATCATAAAATGAGAGGGAATCAGGAAAAAATGCTTCGAAAACCGAAATTAATTTACATAAAGTAAATCCATATAATTCCAAGTGCCTGGCACCTGGAAAATCGTCTCCAGGTGCCAGGCACTTTGGTTAATACGAAATGACGTTTATGCAAATCTAAAATATATTAATACAAAGGTTGAGAGTACAAAGATAAAGTTTAGAAATACGAATATCATTTGATCAATTGTTTTTTCATGGACTTTTATCGGTGGTTTATAAAACGAGACTCCTTCAATAATGAATGTAATTAAAATAATGTGAATCATAAAGTGCCCAATAATTTCAACAACACCAAACAGAGTTGTCGTCATAATAAAGATCCCTGTCAACACAAAAGCAAGCAGCCGGTTTAATATCCCAACAATTAACAAGTAGCCGACAACAAACTCAATAAATGCACTTAAATTAACAAATAGTTCTGGTGAAAATCCGAAAGTAGGTACGCCATGACTTGCAATAATATCCGCTGACATCGCTGGATATACCCATTTTTCTACAGCAACCCAACAAAGTGAAAGCCCAGTCATTAAGTATAATAGAGGAAAACTCCACTCTGACCATTTTGTTTGGTGCGCGATTAGTGCAAAAAAGATTGCTATGTAAAATACGTAATCAATCATATGAAAAACACTATATTCAACAACCATCACGCCAAATAAGCCAAAAAGAATGAATGCTCCTAAGCGCGTTGCATATCGATGGGGAATTAACAATGTACCAATAGCTATCCATGTTAATATAACAGTAAGGCCTCCAGGGTGAATGAGCTCGGGAGCAAACAAACCCCCAGTTAGTACTTGAATAATGAGAGCCACAACCGTACCATAACGCAAAATAGGAAAAGTAAAAGGTCTTAACCTCTCCAGTTTTACATCGATCTTCTTTAATAACGGAATCGACATAAGTCTAGGTAATACTTGCGGCAAGATCGCCAAAACGACAGCTGTTATCATTGCAATCACAATAAATAGCGGCGTAATGATATTTTCAATAACCTCTCTTTCAGCTTCTTGTTCAGTAAACCACTTCACATGTCCATGAACAACAATAGGAATGGTCACCATACCTAAAAATACAATGAAAGCAACAACAAATCTCTTCATTCATACACCTCATTATGGATATACTTACCTTTACAAACCTTGTTATTCCCACCATGAGCAAGAAACATTCAACCGAAGCGTTTATATGTATCCACTATTTCTCAGTCATAGGGCATAGAACCTGTCTAATCTTTTCCTGGTTCTATGCACCTTGTGAAAAATGACTCCTTTAAACGACTCTTCTTGCTCCTAAGAACATTTTCTTTAAATGTTTATTTATCTTTTCAACTTTCACTTGTTTTGTATGACGAGAAGTGTGAAGAATCCTTCCCTCACCTATATAAAGGGCAACATGTCCTACCTTTGCTATTCCTTGCTTCTTCTGACTCTTTCGAGTAGTGAAAAACAACAGATCCCCTTTTTTCAATTCTTTAACACGTACCTTTTTAGTCACTAAAAATTGCTGCCTGGAGTTTCGTGGGAGTTCAACCCCATTCATATAAAAAATATATTGAATAAACGAACTACAATCGAAAGAATTCGTTTGAAACGGAACTGCATTAAACACATAAGGAGTGCCTATATATAACAATCCTGTTCCAATCACTTTATTCACCAGCATGCTTATCTCCCCTTGCTACACTTTCGATTCCAATAATTTATCTTATTCAATTTCCTTGCTATTGCTTGGACAAGAAAGGAGATAAGTATTTTTATATTAAAGCACTCGCCAATAGAGACAAAAAACAATCCGCATTAGCGAATTGTTTTTAAAACCCCCAAACTAAATTCATCGTTAATGTACAGCATCTAGGGCCAACATTTTCATCAGTACGAAGCGTAAATGTGACAGAAGTGGGTGTATAACTCGTGTCAACAACCGTTTCAACACCTGTAGACATTATGACTTCATTGACTTTTTCATCTTGACCAGCTTGAGCAGCCTCCATTAATTGCTCCATTTTATCTGGGGATTCTCTAAGGTTATTTAAAACTAAAGAGCCGTCCTCCATCAACTGCTGAAATTCCTGGATCGATTGTTGAAAAATATCAATATCTACAGGGGGATATGAATTCGACCGATAATAAGGGTAATAACAGTAATAAGGGTAATAGTAATATCCTTGATAAAACACGGAATATACGACCTCCAATGTTCGCTTTCATAATCTTATACAATATATGTAAAACACCTATATAAAGTGAATTGCAAATCATAACCAATCACAATAACATGTGCTTGTAGTATATTTAGAAAAAATACCTAGAAATGACATAAGAAAGTCTAGTAAAATAAGAAATAAATAGTACCTTTATACTATTACTTAGAATGATTAAACGTTTTGAAATGAACACCTACGAACAAACCGAAAAGGAGGAGAAACGATGACGAAGACTCCTTTGTTTAGCGATTTAAATGAAGATATAACGGATGTTTTGAGCAAATCTTCGATGATTCTTATAACTAATAAAGACGGAACAATCATGTACGTCAATGATCACCTTTGTAAATCGCTAAAATACAAACGAACTCAATTAATAGGACAAAATATAAACATCCTATATCCTACCAGTTACTCTCATGTTTTCTTCAAAAAAATACATATCACGATTAATAAAAAAAACATTTGGCGAGGTGAAATGACACTGTCCACAGAAGATGGTAACCACTTTTCATTGCACACAACGGTTGTTCCATTAATAAACGAAGAAAGAAACATAGATCAATATATTTCGATAGGTATTGACATAAACAATCAATACAAATCAGGACATACTTTAACGCGCGCTCTAGATAAACTTACCCAATCTCACAAAGAACTAATGGACATTAAATATGCATTAGACGAATCAACAATTATTGCAATTACAGATCAGAAAGGCGTTATTACATATGTGAATAATACCTTTTGCGAGATTTCGAAATATCGTCGTAATGAACTGATTGGACAAAATCTCCGCATGTTAAATTCTAACTATCACTCAAAGCAATTTTTTAATGATCTGTGGCAAACGATCGGACGAGGGGATATTTGGCGAGGAGAAGTAAGAAATCTAGCGAAAGACGGTACGTATTACTGGGTTTATACAACAATTGTTCCTTTTTTAAATGATGACGGAAAGCCTTATCAATACATTGCCATCCGAAATGATATTACAGAACGAAAACAAACAGAACAATCGTTAAAATTAATTCTTGATAAACTCACTCATTCGCATCAAGAGATGACAGACGATAACCGGTCGTATCACCTTCCGACAAATAACTATAAAGAAATAACGGTAAATGGTTACCCTGAAATAACAAAGTTAATTCACCGTTTCAATGAAATGGTTCATACGATAAACGACTCAAGAAGAAAAATAGAACACCAAGCTTATCACGATTCACTCACTGGCTTACCAAACCGATATAAAATTGAACAAAAACTAGAAGATGCATTTCAACGTTCGAAAGAACAACAACAATCACTTGCCCTTTTCTTTCTTGATTTAGACGGTTTTAAAATGGTGAACGATCTCATGGGACATCATATTGGGGACCTTTTATTAAAAGAGGTATCAGAAAGGTTAAAAAACACCGTCCAATCTAAAGGAATGATTGCTCGTCAAGGGGGAGACGAATTTCTCATTTTATTAGAACGAGCAACGAAAAAAGAAGCAGCCCAAGTGGCTACGAAAATCTTAGAATGCCTTACTATACCTTTTACATTTAACAATCAAGATTTTTACTTAACACTCAGTATTGGGATTAGCCTTTATCCAGAAGGTGGTCAGACAATTGAAAGCATGATTAAAAATGCAGATACAGCAATGTATGTGGCAAAAGACCGTGGGAAAAACAATTATCAATTTTTCACAAATGAGCCTAGTAGACAATTAAATAGAAAACATCAATTAGCAACAGGCTTAAAACATGCCATTCATAACGATGAATTTGTATTGTATTACCAGCCGCAATATAACCTGAAGACTGGTGAATTACGAGCACTCGAAGCATTCATTCGCTGGAAACACCCACGACTTGGATTCATTTTGCCAAGTGAATTTTTACCTTTAGCAAAAGAAACAGGCATGACCACTGAAATTGGGAAATGGGTATTGTATGAAGCTTGCCAGCAAAACAAAAGGTGGCAAGAAGCCTTTAACGTCGCTGTTCCAATATCAATAAATGTATCACCAATACACCTAAGAAATGAATGCTTTCTCGGTGATATAAAAGATATTTTAACGAAAACGAACATGGAGGCACAGTACCTCGAAATTGAAATGACTGAGAGCGAATTAAGTGATATGACGGAAGAAATCGAGGTATTACAAATGTTTAAAAACATTGGTGGAAAAGTTGCACTTGATAACTTTGGCACTGGCTCTTCATCTTTAAGCATGCTATCTCGCTTACCTGTAGATATATTAAAAATTGATCGATCCTTTATTCAAGACGTTCATTCAAATCAAAGAAAAGCAGCAATCATCCAATCGATCATTGACCTAGGAAATCGTTTATCATTTAACCTTGTTGCTGAAGGGGTTGAATCGGTTGAACAAGCCGAGTTTTTGAAACAACATAACTGCCACACTGGCCAAGGGTATTACTTCGCAAAACCGATGACAGTAGAAGAATTGGAAGCTACATTTAAATAAAACGTAAAAAGAACGAGGTATCCTGTTTAGGACACCTCGTCCTTTTTGATTCTCTTACGTAAACAATTATAATTTGAACGTCCTTACCGAATCTTGTAGTCTTGTTGCCAAATCACTTAATGTAGTCGCTGAGGCCGTGATTTCTTCCATCGATGCATTTTGTTCTTCGGCAGATGCGGCTACATTTTGCGTATTACTTGCTGAAGTCTGGGCAGTCGAAGACATACTATCTGTCGATTTAACCACTGCTTCTGTACTTGCAGTAATTTGTTGTACCGAAGCCGAAACTTCTTGAATTTGTGTTGATACTTCACTGATTGCGGAAGTAATCTCTTCAAAAGAGGCCCCAGCTTTGTTCACGTAATTGATTCCATCATTTACAGCCTTTTTCCCTTCACCCATAGAATCGATGGATTGCGTAATTTCAGATTGAATATCTTTAATTAACAGACTAATTTTATTAGCTGATTCTCCTGATTGTTCAGCAAGCTTTCGAACTTCATCTGCGACAACAGTAAAGCCTTTCCCATGTTCACCAGCCCTTGCTGCTTCAATTGCTGCATTTAATGCTAGAAGATTTGTTTGTTCTGCAATATCAGTAATTAAGGAAATGATTCCTTCAATCTCCTTCGATTTTTCACCCAGGTTATTCATATAACTTGAAGTATCATTCGTTTTATTTTGGATAGAGACCATTTGCTCAACCGCATTATCGATGACTTTCTTCCCACCTAGAGCTTTGTGGTTTGTAGTATCAGATGAATGACTAACCGTTTCTATATTGTTCGTAATAATCTCTAGTCCTCCTGAAACTTGTGAAACTTCTTCATTAACTGAAGCTGCAGTTGTAACTTGGTACTCAGCTCCTGATGCTACTTCTTGAATCGCTTCAGTGATCGTATTCGTTGCTTCACTTGTTTCTTCTGCACTTGCTGAAAGTTGTTGTGATGAAGCGGCGACATGTTCAGAAGATTCCATAACTTCTGAAATAATTTTTCTAAGCTTATCGATCATTTCTTGAAAGTCTTTCGCTAATATCCCAATCTCATCTTTTCTATTTGTTAAACGTGACGGATCGGTTGTTAAATCACCTTCAGCAACTTTTTTTGTATGACTTGCTAGTTGATGAATCGGCTTTACAATTGCTCGACTTTGGAAGAAACCATAAATAATTGCAACAATAACAGCAATAATTGTTGTTACAATTGAGATCGTGATCGTCAGTTCATAGGATCGTAAACTTTCAGAGTATAGTGTTTCCGATTGTTGTTCATTTGTTTCTATTAAAATTGATAGCTGTTCGCTCGCCTCAGAAAATGGAACCCCGCCTCGCTGTAATCCCAATTCTGCTTGTTGAAATTGTCCATTACGTACAAGTTCTATATTGTCTTGAACAATTTCGGCGAATTGATACCAAGAATTCTGAAATAATCCGAACACAGCTGCCTCAGATTCATATGTAATCCGCTCATTATACTCAGTAATTAAATTGTCAATAACAGAAAGGTTTACCTCAGCCGTCTTTACAGGCTCTGCATCTTCATTTAATACGGAAGTTACCATTTGGACACGAGTATTTTCAGCAAGTTGGCTAATTTCTGCAAGAGCAGTTAGCGGTACTACTCTATGGTCATACATTTCATCAACATTGTGTTGAATTGTTGCTGTTCCCCTATAAACCATCACTACCGTAATAATTAGTAACACAACTAACGCACCGTAAGATATAAAGAGTTTTGTTCCTATTCGCATTATCTCATCTCCAAAAAAGTAATTTACTAGAAAAAGGTACTAAAACAAAACTTGGCTTATCGTTAAAGAGATTCTTCGTAAGCGAAGTGTGCTTACATAGAAGCTCTTATGCTTTAGTGCAAGTCCTTAATAATGAACTTCGGCTAATTTCGATCACGTCGTGTGATCAACGCCGAAGTCACCACATCCTGTGGAAGTAAGCCTTAGTTGCCACAAGCTTAACTCCATTGATTAAACTACGAGTTGCGACGAGTAACCGCAGGAGCATTTATACTTTAATCCTTTAGCAAAGTTAATAATTCTTAAAATGTAAAAATGTTCACTTGCCATTCTCCAAAGCCTAGTTTAATTTTTTCATATAAAATTCACTGTGATAAAAATCACAAATAACAAAGAAATAACATAAATGAAGCGATAATGAATGATTAAACAAAAAAGTCCTAGAATCAAGAACCAAGCATCCTCTCAATAAAAACCAAAAAATCCCAGGTGTCAAGCACCTAGGATTTTTTGTTTTATCATATTTATACGCCTCGTTTATTCCCCCAAAGCAATGTATGGAGTTGAGGCAAGACACGAACATTTGTTAATTGTTCATCTTCCATCGTCAAGTCGATGAGCCATTCATATTTACGTAATAATTCATCTCGCAGTTGCCTGTCGTCTAATGTTTCTACATCATCGTTGCCGACTTGCAAGTATAGCGGAAGATCAGGATAACGTGCGCCGATCATCTTCGCAAACTCGTAATCTCGTTCATCAAAAATAACAACCTTTAAGCTGACAAATCGTTGTCGATTACCTTTTGTTAGACGTCCGACGATATCATCCAATATTTCCATGTCAACTGACATGTTTGAACTCGGCGGCTTCGGAGATAACGTTAAGTCATCAATTTCAAGAAACCACTCTTGCCAACGGCTACCTTGTGTTTCTAACGCCACTTGTATGCTATTTTTATGAAGCAATTCAACGAGCTCATTCATCCCACGTATAAGTGCAGGGTTCCCTCCTGAAATCGTTACATGAGAAAACGTCTTTCCACCAACTTCTACAAGCCGCTTCAAAATGTCTTCAGCAGTCATTTGCACAATATCATCTTTTGCACTGCCATCCCAAGTAAAGGCAGAATCACACCATGAACAAGAGTAGTCACAGCCTGCCGTGCGGACAAACATCGTTTTTTGGCCAACGACCATTCCTTCACCTTGGATCGTCGGACCAAAAATCTCAAGAACAGGAATCTTACTCAACTTCCATCCACTCCCGCTTCACTTCGGCATAGCTTGTCGGTGTTTCAAATAACCTTACAAATTCAACCCGTTCTTTTTGTCCTGAATTTCGTTTTTCAAGTGCCTCAGCCATTTTTTCATAAATCCAGACGACCATGTTTTCAGCTGTCGTATTCATTGGTGGCAACATTTCGTTAATGTAGCGATGGTCAAGATAGACCTCAATTTCATTTTTCCAAATCTCTTTAATATCCCCAAAATCCATCATAAGCCCAGTGTCATCAACGAATCCACTAATGCCAAAAATCACTTTATACGTGTGCCCGTGAAGGTTTTTACACTTCCCTTCATAGCAGTGAAGGTGGTGTGCTGCATCGAACGTGAATTCTTTACTAACTAGAACACGTTTATTATGGTATTTTAGTTGATCACGCTGGATATCTTTATCGATTTTCTGCAAGTTTTCAACAATTTTAAATCCGTACAATTTATGAGCCTCCTTTTTGTTTCAGGTATGTTTCGAGACCATTTCTCCTTAACTCACATGCCGGACATTCTCCGCACCCGTCAGCAATGACCCCGTTGTAACACGTTAAGGTTTTTTCACGAACGAAATCTAGGGAACCTAGTTCATCAGCAAGCCCCCATGCTTCTGCTTTATCCATCCACATGAGTGGTGTATGAATGACAAACTCATCGTCCATTGATAAATTAAGTGTGACATTTAAGGATTTGATAAACACATCACGGCAATCTGGATAACCGCTGAAATCCGTTTCACAAACTCCTGTAATGATATGCTTTGCTCCTACTTGCTTTGCAAGAATCGCTGCAAATGATAGAAAAACAAGGTTTCGCCCTGGTACGAACGTTGAAGGAAGTTCACCTTCCTTTTCTTCAATTTCAATATCATCACGAGTTAAAGCATTTGGTGCGAGCTGGTTTAAAAGTGACATATCTAGTACGTGATGTTTAATGTTCAGTTCCTCAGCAATTCCTTTTGCCACATCAATTTCTAGTTGATGACGCTGGTTGTAGTCAAACGTCACTGCCTCAACTTCAGCGAACTTTTCTTTCGCCCAAAACAAGCATGTCGTACTATCCTGTCCGCCACTAAAAACAACAATCGCCTTATCATTTTTCATCTATAATCCCCCTCAAATCTTTAAATGAACCTATATATTCCCATCGATTCCACACATTTGCCCCTGATCATTTCAAGTTCATTTCCTGTTCGCCCTCAGTAATTCCCAGGTGCCAGGCACCTGGAATGTGCTGGAAGTAAATGATTTACTAGGGACAAATCTATTGATTGAAAAGCACATTTATATTTAAACGCCAGTCATTAATGCACAAAAAAATAGACTGCCCCTAAGGACATGTCTTCTCCTTAGTTTTTTATCGAGGGTTTAGCTAGAACCTCGCCTACGCTTATACGCGCAGAGTTTCTTTTTTTAGTTGCATGTTGCATTATATCATACCTTTTTACGTTAGGCATTAGTATTGTTTGGAAAACATAGCTAAACAAGGTAAGAGGATGACTCAAAAGCTAAGTGCCTTGTACCTAGTAGAATACGAAAATAACTCCAGGTGTCATACACCTGGAGCTTTCTTTTCACCTTAAAACAACTTCCCGTGTTTATACATCAATGTGAAGAGACGTTTCAGCGAATTTTGGTAACAAGTATTACGGATCCCGTTTATACCTTTCGTAAAATACTCGGTAAACACTTGTTTACAGCTTTCCTCCATTTGTTCGTACATTTCGTCTAACACTTCTTGTTCTGTATAAAATTGGGTGATACGATCCTGCTTCCATTCTAAATATGAAACCATCACCCCACCGGCGTTAGCTAGTATATCTGGTATGACAACTTTACCTTGACTATGCAAGTAATGGTCCGCTTCTGCACGAATCGGTGCATTCGCTCCTTCAACAAAAACCGAAGCCTTCACATCCTTCATATTGTCTTCTGTTATTTGATCCTCAATAGCCGCTAGAATAAGAACATCAACATTTAGTGTTAAGATCGCATCACGATCTAATAAATCAGCTTCCACTCCTGCTTTAAACAATTGTTCTTCAGTATTTGGCAAATGTCCGTACTCTTCTTGATAAGCAACAAGTTTTGGAATATCTAAACCATTTTCCTTAAATAACGTCACTTTATGATCGCTCACTGATACGACGTGATGCTTTAAGTCTGGACAGTCATCTGCCATTTTTGCTGCGACAGATCCAACATTCCCAAACCCTTGAACAGCAAGCTTGATCAGTTCTCCTGAATCACTTTTTTTATAAATCGACTTCAAGTTTTCATACTGTTTCACGTGTTCCCCTTTTGGAATAAGCTCCTCTTTATCTTTTTGCTCTCGAGCCCACTTATGCACAAGCCACCAATAGCAACGATACGTCCCGCGTCCCGTTGCTTCTCTTCTACCTCTAGCACCGCCATTATCAATGCTTTTTCCAGTAAAAGCGCCTAAATAATTCTCACCAGGGTGAACCGTTTTATACTCACCAACCATCCAATCCATCACTCGTTCGTCTGTTCCCATATCGGGTGCTGGAATATCATGCGTAGGGCCTATATCAGGTGCAAAACGTTGTACATATTTTTTGGAAACTAAATTTAGTTCTCGTTCTGAGTATTCTTTCGGATCTAAAACGACCCCACCTTTTGCTCCACCGTATGGTAAGTTGTGCAATGCATTTTTTAGTGTCATTAAAACAGCAAGATTTTCAACTTCCTCTTCATTCACAGCCTCACTAAAACGGATTCCACCTTTATAAAATCCCGCAATATTATTATGTTGAATCCGATATGCTGGAATCCGTTCGATCGTCCGATTATCACGTGATACACGTATGTAGCTTTTTACTACTTTATCTGTCGTCGTTAATACTTCTGTTCCAGATCGAAACACGCGTTGACGTTTCTCCCCCTTTAACTTCGGTAAAAATGCCTCATCATGTTGAATTTCACCAAGCATTTGTTCTATCATCTGTTGTGTTTCTTTAATTGACATCGATGATTCCCCTTTCTTCAAGCTTCCCTTCATAATATTCTCGATTTTTTTATACGTTAAACAATCTCTCTGTCCTTTCGTTCTACTATAAGAGACTGAATAAATGAAAAGGACTTGAACCTATACTTACTTCTTTTAACGAGTATTCACTACCTGCTTAGACATAAAAAAACGTTAACATTTTACTACCTCGAAAACTTGTGTTTTTCGATTGTTTCCTAATTAAACCGATTCCTCACTTCCTTTTTTAAACTCCTGTCACGGTCCAACCATACTCATGCATATGGTATCAAGAATATGTATGTTAAAGACAGGAGGAATAAGGCTTGTATTACTATTACCCTTATGTACCAAATGTGAACCAATACCAAAGCAACCCTTATGTGTATCATCCGTACGTGAATTTTGATCGTAGTTATCCATCATCCCCATATTACATGCAACGTCAACAAACCGTTCAAGGGCAAGCATTATGGACGGAAGGAGGACCAACTACTGTTTGTGGTATCCCTTGGTCGCACAATGACTACATGACTGCAGCAGTTGGTGCCGAGACTCCTTATCAGTGCGGACAAAAACTTAAAGTAAGGAATGTAGCACTTCCTGACCGAGAGATTGAGGTAACAATTGTTGACCGCGTGCCAGGGTATCCAATGAATCGCGTCACCCTTCATAAAAATGCGTTTGAAGAATTAGGGGCTGACCTTGAAGCTGGAATCATCAATGTTGAGTTTATGCCTAGTAATGACATAGAAGATGATGTAGATAATGATATTGAAAATGAAGAGTGGGCAAACTATGTAAAAGAAATTATTCAAACCGCTTACCCTGGGTATAACGTAACGGATATTAATCGTGTTGAAAAAACAGAAGTCTCTCCTACACAAGTAAGAGAAAGATACGAGTTTCAGTTGCAGTCGCCAGAGGAAACGATAAAAGTTCGTGGAAGGATCATTTATCACCCTGAAACAAACCGAGTAAAATCATTTGACTTAGAAGAAGTTGAGAACAATAATAATAATAGGTAAATCATAAAGAGAGCCTTGCGATCCGACTAAACCTCTGAGTAGGATTGTGAGGCTTTTTTTACAACCTCGCTTCCCTTTCCTTTTACAACAGCTTTTATCGGACAAGCATGCTTCCATGCTGGTTACATCTCATAAACGTGATACACTAAGGTTGATTAGGTGCATGAGGGGAGTGAGATATTATGCGTGATTCCAATAACGATCATGACCAAGACCAAGAAAAAAAAGAAGAACATAAACAACCTGAAGAAGAGTTGTTTTTTGACGGGGAGAACTATTATACGAAAGAAGAATTTTTTAATCCTGAAGATGAAAAAGAGAATGAACCAAAGAAAAAGAATAGTAAATGGCTGCGAATGACGATAGCGTTTATGCTCGTTGCAGCGCTATTAGGAAATGTTTTTGCCGTGTGGCCCCAACTTTTCAATCTTGCATCGATCGAATTTTTACAAATATCACGTGAGTTGTCTCAAAATGAAGATGTCCAGTTATATAAAGAGTCTGTTGTTGTCGTACGAAACGGAAACAGTAAAGGAACTGGATTTACGATATCAGAAGATGGTCATATTATGACGAATCATCATGTCGTTGATGAAGGCTTTGACATCACCGTCACCTTTCAAGAAGGGGAAGCATATCGTGCAGACATTATTGAAAGTGACCCAGATATTGATATTGCCATTTTAAAAGTCGACGATGAATCGTTTAATCATCCCGTTTTAACGTTTGAAGATTCCTGGAAAGCGGGGATGTCTGTATACTTTATTGGTAATCCACTCTTTTTCAACTTTATCGCTAACAGAGGAGAAGTTCTTGATCTCACTCCAGAACGTGATATTCCAATGCTGATGATTGATGCTCCTATTTATCGAGGAAACAGTGGGAGCCCCGTTATTAATGCTGAAGGGAATGTCGTCGCTGTCATCTATGCGACAACAAGAACAGAGTTTGGAGGAGAGCGTAAAAGAGTTGGCTTAGCAGTGCCTGTTGAATATTTTACCGATAAATTGGATGTGTTAGATTAATTCTTCCATAAAGAAAACTCGCCGATTGGCGAGCCTTTTAGGCGAAGACAGAGGTGTTAGTTGAACTTATACTTAATTCTTAAAATTTTTTCACTACGTCGTGCTTCTACGTCGCTAAAATTTGTCGAGTAGGAAGAGGGTTCACACCCTCACCCCCTCTCAGAACCGTGCGTGCGGAATTACCGCACACGGCTCCTCCCTATACCCTTTACTGAATATAGCTGATATGTGACCTCAGATTATAAATATCTACTTTCTTTCTTGGTGACGGTAATGGAAATTTATTCATGAAAAGGTTAAACTTATCCCATGTAAAAGATTTCCTTTGACTCCTTCTATTCATCCATTTGAATAGAAGGAGTCTTATATGATAGACAAATTCCTCCACGGTAGGAAGGTTATCAGTGATACAGTAGTAGTTGTAGTAACCCTTTAGTGAACGTTGGAGTCTATCCATAATCGCTTGAATTTTAAGATTGCGTTTTGACTTTAACCACTCTTTTGTTTCTTTTAGTTTTGTTCTCATTTTCTTCTTGTCGGTTTTCCTTTTAACGCGAAACTTTCCTTGTTTACTTTCACTACAATAGTGCGTAAAACCTAAGAATTTAAATGTTGGTGGTTTGTGATTCCCTGTTCTTTGCTCATTTTCCTTGGCAAACCTTCCAAATGGAATAACTTTTGTTTTGTCTTCAGCGATTTCTAGGTTAAACTTCTTCAATCGTTCTTTTAACGCACGGTAAAACTGTTGTGCATCTTTGTGATATTGAAAACAACATACAAAATCATCTGCGTACCTCACTATGTAAGCTTGTCCTTTGCATCTTTTCTTTACATGCTTTTCAAACCATAGGTCTAACACATAGTGTAGATAAACATTTGCAAGAATCGGAGAAGCTAGGCCGCCTTGCGGCGTTCCAAATTCATCTTTGTACCACTTCATATCCTTTACATACCCTGCTTTAAGAAATCTATTGATTAACCTTAATACGTTAGGATCATTGATCCGATGTTTTAGAAATTCCACCATCCATTTGTGATCCACATTGTCAAAGAACCCTTTAATGTCTACATCAACGATATAGTTCGTGTACCTTCTTTCAATATACATATTAAGTACCTTTAGCGCATCATGACAGTTTCGGTTTGGCCTGAAGCCAAATGAGCAATCTAGAAAGTCTTGTTCATAGATTGAATTTAAGATTTTGGCTAAACCTTTTTGAATGATCTTGTCTTCATACTCTGGGATACCTAGGGGACGCTTCTTCTTAGAACCTGATTTATCAATATAAACCCGTTTAACTGGTTGTGGTTTGTAGCTTTGTTTCTTCATTCGATTGATAAGATATTGAAGGTTCCCTTCCAGGTTTTCACTGTATTCTTGTTTCGTTGTCCCTAATATACCTGGTGCTTTATTTCCGTTGAGTTGATGATGACACTCTTTTAGGGAATCTTTATTCAGTAAGTGGATCAGTGAAGTAAATTTTAGTTCTGGGTTTGTTTTCGCTACTTCAGCTATTCGCATCAGTTTTGTTTCCATGAGATATGCCCTCCTACCTCTGTGTGTAGTTCATGTGTCCCTGATTCGATCGATACAAGGTGGATGCCTTTCCTCCGTCAGCGTTACCCGACTTCATTGGTACTACGCATCCATCCGACTTCCTGAATGACATTTGGCTTCCTCACTTTGTATCGCTTGTCTACCATACTTCTTTTCCAGAAGATCATTCAGGACCTCCCGAGTTGCCATACCCTACCAATGTCCAGCGTGCCGAGGTCACAGACTCCGGGGAAACCTATATAAACTTACCATAGTGTTTATACAGGTATTGCTTTCTGGAATTATAAGACCATCAGCTTTCCCATTTATAAGTTTTCGAAGCTCAATCCCTTCAACCACTTGGCTTACGGCCCACTGTCTTACTGTCTACGCTTAAAGGTTATAGTTGCCTACAACCCTCCAAGACTCGTTACGGGTGAGTGGTTAGCTCTTGCCCGGTGGGGTTCCCACCCACTATAAGATATAACCTATGCTCGGACGCTCTATAAATTCTTAACGTGTAAACAAAAAGATCCCCGCACCAATTGTGGTTCGAGGATCTTTTTTTTACATTTACCTTACAAGAATATCGGGTCGCTCTTATCATTTAACTTCATATTCCTCTTCAATATATGTCCAATTGCCGTATAAGTAAGCACCGTTGTTATCATAGCCTATATTTACATTTATCTATTTTTTAAATTATTTATTTCTTCACGTATTTTTTGCTAATCTATTCACGTAAAAAGTTTCATTTGTACTTTTATTTATCCTAATCAAGTGTTTCAGTCTGTTCACTTTTACCTTCACTATCTTTATCAATTAAGTGAACTGGTTCTGCATTCTTGAAAAGGTAGAAAGTGAAAGAAAATAAAATAACAATGAACAAAACGCCACCAGCAATCAACATTCGTTCAAAAGAAAATTTCCCAGCCTTCATAACCCCATTCCACTCCTATCCTAAACACTACTACCAATAACCATTTTACAATGATTCGCCTATAAATCACATAGGCTTTCATGAAATCTTTGTGTCAATTCATAGTAAATATGGCAAAGACAAATAACCCAAAAATATCCAGTTTTCAGGCGCGTGGATATTTTTGGATATTAATTGCTGCTTTACTTCTTTATTCAAGACGTTTTGTAGGCTAGTTATATCGTCTTCTCAGCATTTATATAACCTGCGCCGTAAATATTTGGGTACCGATCTCGCCACAAGTCTGTTCCTCTCATTAACGCACGTTTCACTTGCTCTGGCGTATCTTCTGGGTGATGTTGCAAGTATAGTGCACAAACTCCTGCACAAATTGGCGTTGCCATCGATGTTCCTGACATGCTAATATATGCTTCTCCTACTCTTCTCTGCTTTTGCAGTTTATCTAAATACGAGTTTGGTGAACGTAACGATATAATTTCTACTCCAGGTGCTAAAAGGTCAGGCTTTGTTTTTCCGTAAATGGTCGGACCTCGACTTGAAAAACTCGCAACGTCATCATCTTCACGTTCGACACTATTACGGTTATCTAGTGCTCCAACAGTGATGATTTTTCCACTTAAGCCTGGGCTTGCAATCGTTTGAGTACTCGGACCATCATTACCTGCTGCTGCACATACAACGATTCCACGATCCCACGCTGCATTGACGATTTTCACCAATGGATCATCTTCTTCTTGATCAAATCTTTGTGCTGGACTCCCTAATGATAGATTAATAATATTAATGGGTCGATCAGGGTTTCGTTCATTATAAGAGATGCACCAATCAACGCCTTGCATCACCGTTTCTAAAGAGCCTGCCCCTGTTTTATTGAGCACTTTAACACCAATTACATTCGCTTCAGGTGCAGGACCTTGATATTCTCCTCCAGCTGATCGTCCATTTCCTGCTACAGCACCTGCCACATGAGTCCCATGACCGTTATCATCGTAGGCTTGAGTTCGCCCATCTATAAAATCTGCAAAGCCAGTAATGCGTCCTAACAAGTCTTCGTGTGGATGAATTCCTGTATCAATGACAGCAACGGTTACTCCTGAACCAGTAAGAACGGTATCATTTCGAACAACATTTTCAGCATGTGAAGCTGGTACTGCGGTATCAAGTAATGCTTTTACTTCTCGGTTTAAATATACTTTTTTAATCGATGAACATTTATTCAGCATCTCCTTCATCGCATGTGGAGTTACGTCTGCACTACAACAAGACACTCTTGTAAAATGGTGACGTACCTTACAGCGACTATGTGCTGATAATAACTTATCTACTTCACCAATCCCATGAGTACACATGCCATCTTTAAACTCGATAATGACTGACACCTTCTTCATTTTATCGATAAACCTCCCATATATATTGTGAAAAAAACAAGGCACCCATTTGAACGGCTTATATATATGAAGCAATTTTTGCCGTAAACGATGGTCCACTTTTTCACCATTTTCACGTAAAAATTTCACTAATGGATAACTAAACATAGTCAGCCTCCTTTCTAGCTCTTCTATAAACTATGAAAAAGAAAAGTAATAGGAACGGCACGTCTCCTATATTTAGTCTACTTCCTCGTAAAATGGGGAATTTGCCTGAAACTTTGCTTAAAGCATGTTGAATCTGGACTAATCCGTAAATAAGTCGTCAATAATAGATAAAAAGATTTATTATCAAAGACCTTAACAATTATAGAAGGATTGGAGGAGAAACATGCAGGATCGCATCAATGCAATCGTCTACCACATTCAAACGAATGAACAAATGGAGTTAAGTGAAAAATCACGTTATGACATCGAAGGTCACCTCATGGGGGCTGTTCAAGATGCAACAGAAAGAGCAAATAAAGACAAAGAGTATTGGAGGAGTCTTTACTTTCAAACAGTAAGAGGCGTAAATATTCCGAAAGTTTACAGCTAGTATATTCATTAACACAAAAGTGCCCGGTCCAAGTAAAGGACCGAGCACTTTTGTCGCACTTATACCAGTTATAACAACCGCTTTAACTGCTGAAAACATTCATTATAGTCACCGTGTTCAGCGGCATTAAATTTTGTGTTTTTAAACATCACTTTTCCTTCTTTATCAATGACAAAGACTGACCTACGGGCAGTTTTGTCTTCTTCATTAAACACACCATACGCTTTTGCAGTTTCCTTAAACCAATCAGAGAGTAGTGGAAACGGCAAAGTTCCAAGGCTTGCTTCAAACACATTATGAGCAAAAATATGGTCTACACTCACTGCTAAGACCTCTGTATTTAAACGTTGTAATGTTTGATAATCCTCTTTCCAAGAGGTAAGCTCTTTAATTCAGCCAGGTGTAAAATTTAATGGGTAAAATGCAAGTAAAACATTTTTCTCACCTTTGAAATCGGCTAATGAAATCTTTTCTTTTCTCGTTGATGATAAATGAAAGTCTGGTGCCTTCATCCCAATTTCAAGCTCAGACATCTTCTGTCACCTGCTTTCTATGTACACAGTCTCTCAATGTATTATGTCCAAATCTCTTTCTTTATTATGCAAAAAAATGAATGAGTACTTTTGCAGAGTAATACCCCATTAAAACAAGGATGAAACTCCCAGTTACATAAATACTAATCTTTATAAATTCATTTTGTTCGTTTATTTTTCTTTTTAACTTTTCAAAGACACTTTTCATCAGTTCCTCTCCTTTATCCATTACGGTTAACAGCAAGCATACCTTAAACAAAAGTTCGTTTATGTAAAATGTGAAAAAACTCCATTCGTCCTTATGATACACGAATGGAGTTTTTTTCATTTATTTTCCTATAACTGTACTTAAAATCCCGCCATTTTTGAAAAATCGCTCAATATTTTTTTCAACCTTTGGATTTGGAATGAGCGGTGGTGCGTGATGAGTCTTCACGCGAGCATCAATCATCATATTATCACACGCCCAATGTTTATTTTCATAGCCACTGTTTGTGCCATAAATATCATGAGATGGATTACTACGAGTAAACGTCGCCCATAAGAAGTTACTTAACGATTCACTTAAGAAGTCACTATCATCACAAACAACGATCATCGGACAACTTGGCATATCTCCTTTTTCCTTGATCGCTTTCGCTAGTTCTTTCATTTCCTCTTGTGTGTCTTCATATGAGGAGAACTTTGCTCCTTGTAATGCAACAACGCCAGGCATCACAAATCGTGCTTGTCCAAATTGCCCCTCTAGATCTATCAATTGTTCAGGAACATCTGTACATAAATCACGTTTTTTCTCACCACAAGCAGCAAAAACAACTTTACTTCCCGTGTTTAACCCAGTTCCAGAGTAATCAAGCGTGTCGATTGTCGTATTCGTTTGAAAATGGATGTCTCGTCTTAAATCCATACGTTCTAGTATATATGAAATAAACTCTTCCTCGCGATGGGTACTTAACGGCTGCTCTTCTTCAGCAGCAATAAACAAATATTTCGCAAGGCTTAACTGTCCTGTTCCAAGAATTCGATTTGAAATCGTTAACAGTTCCATTGGCTGCTTCACTTTTTGGTACGGTGTGTAACGCTCACTACCAATCGCAAATAGTAGCGGATGGACACCTGCTGCATCAACCGCATGAACTTCCTTTACTCCTGGTACTTCAAGCTTTACCGCATCACCTGTTAAATCATGAATCAATTCACCAAACGAAGTATCTTCTTGTGGAGGGCGGCCAACAACGGTAAACGGCCAAACGGAATTTTTCTTCGCATACACTTTATGCACTCTCATAACTGGAAACTCGTGCGTTAAACTGTAATAGCCTAAATGATCACCAAACGGTCCTTCAGGTTTCGTTTCTCCTGGATGAATCTCACCCGTGATGACAAAATCAGCATCATGACTAAGGCAATATCCATTTTCGTCATAACTGTATCGAAAACGTCGCCCAGCAAGCATACCAGCAAACGTCATTTCACTGATCCCATCTGGAAGTGGCATAACAGCGGATAACGTATGTGACGGCGGTCCACCGACAAAAATACTGACTTTTAATGGCTTACCAAGCTTATTTGCCTTATGCTGATGAATGCCAATTCCACGGTGAATTTGGTAATGGATGCCCACTTCTTTATCTCTTTCATAATCATTCCCGCTTAACTGCACGCGGTACATCCCTAAGTTAGCATTCATAATTCCCGGCTTTTCAGGGTCCTCTGAATATACTTGTGGCAACGTTACGAATGCTCCACCGTCATCAGGCCAATGATGTATTTGTGGAATGTCTGACACCTTAATTTCTTCAAAATCATCAGGTATACCTTTAGATTTTTTCATTGGCAATGCCTTTGTCGCAGTCACACCCGCACTGGCATTTTTCAATGGATTTTTCAAAGCTTTCATCGGATCGTTACGTAAACCGATGACGTTTTCTGCCGCTTTCCACGTTTTACGGAAAATATATTTACTTCGCTCCACCGTACCGAATAGATTCGAGACAGCAGGATATTTTGAGCCTTTCACATTTTCAAACAATAACGCAGGCCCGCCAGCTTCATAAACTTTCAAATGAATAGCAGCCATCTCAAGATGTGGATCTACCTCTTCTTTAATACGAATTAACTGACCACTTTTTTCTAAATCAAGAATACATTCTTCTAAACTGCGATACATAATATTCAAGCTCCTATTTTTAGATTATAAGAAAAGCGCAAGGCGTCAAATTACGCCTAAAATGTGCCCGCATTCTACGGGCAACGGTGTAATGTCAACATCCTGTCTCCGCGAAAAGCGCTGGAGTCTCGGTATGAAGAAGTCGACTAGACATCAAATGCCGAACGAAGCGACCTCGAACCGATTATGCTGCCTCTTCCTCTACTAGCGGAGCTTTGTAGTGTATCCGTCGAGGCAACTCGAAGCTTACTCGTGTTGTAAACGCTCGTGCCTGTTAGTCTAGACAACTCTCCAGGACAAAAATTTTATGCTTTTTTATCTTTTAAAAAACAAGGAAGGAACGATTTACGTCAAGTTTCTTCCTTTTAACTTTCAATAACTATCACTATTATTTTATCATATGTCTTCTATAGAACGTATTTCTGCACAATAAAATTCACGAAAATGTTACTTAACGACCGTTTGTCAGGGTAAGGCGGGTTCTTACGTGCGTTGATTTTGTCTCACGTGCGATCATTCCGGCTCGCGTGCGATCATTCCGGCTCGCGTGCGATCATTCCGGCTCACGTGCGATCATTCCAGGCTCACGTGCGATCATCCCGTCTCGCGTGCGGTCACCCCGTCTCGCGTGCGATCACCCCTTCTCACGAGTAAAACTCAATAAATAAAAGGAGTGCAACCGATGCACTCCTTCCTTAATTGATATATTTAATCAAAACATTCTTTTATATGACCCTATTTTACTCAGGCTTATCAAATGTTCGCTTACCTAGTTCATTATCTAACATGTAAAATGCATTACTGTCTGTTTCTATGCGCTGTAGTTTTTGAATCAAGTTATCGAATGTTGCTTCTTCTTCGACTTGTTCTTCAATAAACCAATTTAAAAATGTCATCGTCGCATGCTCTCGTTCATCCAATGCCATATCTGCTAGTTTGTAAATGCGCTGAGTGACTTCTTTTTCATGGTCTAGTGCTTTTTCAAACGAGTCTAGTACTGACGAAAACTCGTTATTAGGAGTTTCCATTCCAACGATTTCTGCCCTTTCCCCCAGATCATTAATAAAGTTATAGAACTTCATTGCGTGAAATCTCTCTTCTTCAGCCTGTTGAAGGAAAAAGTTCGCAAAACCATCAAGGCTTTCACTGGAGCAATACGCAGCTTTCGCTAAATATACGTGCGCAGAATAAAACTCATAATTCATTTGATCATTTAACCCTTTAACTAACTGCTTACTTATCATCGTTTACACCTTCCCTTTCAAAGTATCAATACATCTAACTCCCTACTTTAATGCTAACATACGTAAATAATCCCTGAAAGCAAAAGGACTCTACTATTCTATACCCAAAGAAAAATGTCCTTACACTACCGCTTCATTCTTTTAATCATACGAATGACCTTTCACATATTTCGCATTGAAGATGAATAAGCGAAGCAGTAAATATAGTGAAGGGATCAACAGCAGCAGTCCAAAAACAAAGGCGATAATAAGCGCAATCCCCATTTCAGGCCCTGTAATACTTTCATAAATCGTTAAATACGGATACAAAATGTAAGGCAAATGAGTCGCCCCGTATCCGAAGAATGCAAAGCCAAATTGTAATGAGACGAAAATAAAAGCAACGCCCAGATAAGTTCGTCTATATATAAGCCAAACAGCGAGTACGAAACAAACGAGAGACGCTAAAAATACCCATGCCATATCAAGCATCGCTTGAAAGTGTTCTTGATTATGGGTACTCAATGTTACAAAGACGAGAAAGCTGGCAATAATCGTCGGCCCGCTCCAAATTAATGCAAAGCGGCGCAATAGCTCGAACGCATCCTTATCCTCAGCTTGTGAGGCATAATACGCTAAAAAACTCGCACTTATAAATAAAACACTGACAAGCGCTAACAAAACAACCGTCCAAGAATATGGACTAAAAAACAGCTCATCCAATAATAAAACAACGGTTCCACCTTCTCGGACGATAAACCCACCTTCAGAAATCGTCAATACCGTTGATAACGAAGCTGGAATAAGTAATCCACTAATCCCATACAAAAACAAATAAATATTACTTTCTCTCGCCCCGTAATTAGCAAAAGCATAAAAAGAACCACGAATCGCTAACAAAACTAAAGCAATACTTGCAGGCACTAACAAAGCCGTTCCATAATAGTAGGCCGTCGTTGGAAAGAAGCCAATTAAGCCGATAAAGAAAAAAACGAGAAACACATTTGTCACTTCCCATACTGGTGACAAATAACGGTCTATTACCGTACGAATGTTATGCTCTTTTCGAGTCACCTTTGCATAATAAGAATAAAATCCTGCCCCAAAGTCAATGGATGCGACCAATAAATACCCGTACAAAAACGTCCACAATACGGTAATCCCGATCATTTCAATTTCAATGTTCATAATAACGCCCCACTTTATAAAATAATGTTGTGATTTTCAATTTCTTTTTCGGCAGGCTTATTTTTAAACAAGCGAATGAGGATCACCGGAAGTAAAATTGCTAGCATTAAATATAAAATTGAAAAAAGAATGAGCATTTCATACACATGCTCGTTTGTCGTTACACCTTCACCGACTGTCATAAACCCACGTAATATCCAAGGTTGCCTTCCTACCTCTGTCATAATCCACCCTGCTTCAATTGAAAGTATCGCGAGCGGTCCTCCCCAAACAATGAGATAAAGAAGCCATCGCTGTAACGGATTGAACCGTTTTAAATAATAGAACAAGAGATAAATGCCAGCGACTGAAACTAAATACATCCCAATAAAAATCATTAAATTAAAAAAGTAATGAATATAAAGTGGCGGCCATAACTCTTCAGGGAATTCGTTTAATCCGATCACCTCTTCAAAAGGCGTGTTGTGTGCCAAAATACTCAAAGCAAACGGAATATTGATCGCATACCGAACCTCTTGCTCTTCTTCATCTAATATCCCACCAATAATCAGTTTTGCCCGATCTTCTGTTTCAAAATGCCATTCCGCAGCAGCTAACTTTTCAGGTTGATATGCCGCTAAAAATTTCCCAGCAAAATCACCATTAATGATCGTGGCCATCCCAAAAACAAACGCACCAATCATCGTTAAATGTAGTGCTTTCTTATAATAAACATGTGCTTTTCCTCTTAAAATGTAAAAAGCTGCAATGGCTCCTAAAATAAATGTAGCCGTTAAATAAGCAGTCGTTAACACATGTGCAACTTTCGAAGGTGTCGCTGGATTAAACATTGCAAGGAGTGGTTGCACGTTCGTATAAAGCCCCTCTCCTTCTACTTCAAACCCGCGCGGTGTATTCATAAACGCATTGACTGTTGTAATAAAAAATGCCGAGGCAGATGCACCAAGAATCACTGGAATAGACAATAACCAGTGATAGATCGGCTTAAAGCGGTCCCACGTATATAAATAAATCCCTAAAAAAATCGCTTCAAAAAAGAAGGCAAACGTTTCTAAAAATAACGGAAGACTAATGAGATGTCCAGTTGCTTGCATAAAGCTTGGCCATAACAATGATAGTTGCAAACCAATGATTGTTCCGGTTACAACACCGACTGCAACCACAATGACGTACCCTCTTGTCCACCGTTTCGCTAGCAAAATATAGTGTGGATCCTTCTTTTTTATCCCAATAAGCTCTGCAATCGAAAAAAAGATCGGAATTCCAACACCAACTGTTGCCATAATAATATGAAAGCCTAACGTAATAAAAGTAAGTAACCTGCTTAACTCTAACGTATCCAATTCCATCTCGTTAACTCCCTACTTCGATAATTACGACGAAGAAAGCCTCTACCTTATTCGTCATCTTGATAATTCACTTTGCCGAACAGTCCCCAAATAAAAAAAGCACCAAGTGACAGTAAAACAACAATAATTGGCGCAATCATGATGATAAAAAAGCTCATGATTTCCCTCCATTTCCATCTTTTACACAAGTCCTATTATTTTCCATTGCGTTATCATTTATGTATATAAACGTAAAACTTTGCACAAGTCGACTAAGTACAGATAAGCAATCGTTTGTTATAATGTTTCTTTAAGCGTTTCGTAATGAATGGAAAGCTTGATATAGATGAAGGAGGAAGTTGGATGGAATATCTCTTTTTTATGTTACTTCTCGTTTCGATCGTTGCTTGGTCGATCGGTATGGTGAATCCAAGTACGATTTTAAGATGGGAAGCTAAGCAAACGCGCAAAAGGCTAACCTTGTATTGCGCCACCCTTTTTATCGTTAGTTTTATTGGTTTCGGTGTTTCCGCAGGGCCTTCAGAAACAACTTCTGTCGATGAAGCCTCTGATAAAGGTATAGAAGTAGAGCAATCTGTTGAGGACGAAGATCATAAAGATCAAATGGAACAAGAAGCAAATGAAGAAACAGTAACGGACAGTGAAGACACTACACAACCTTCAACTGAAAAGGATGACGAAGCAAAGGAAACTGAAAAAAGTAATAATGAATTAGCAATGCCGCCACCAAAGGGAGATTTAACGGTTCATTTTTTTGATGTCGGGCAAGGTGATGCAACATTGTTCCAAGGACCTGACTTTAATATTTTAATTGATGCGGGTAGGCATGACCGAAATGATGTCGTTCAGTATCTGCAATCTGTAGGAACTAAACATCTAGATCTTGTGATCGGAACACACCCTCACGCCGATCATATCGGTCAAGTCGATAAAGTAATCGAAGCCTTGGAGGTATCGGAGGTTTGGATGTCTGGTGATGAACATACAACTCAAACATTCGAACGTGTCATCGATGCAATTTTACAATCAGATGCAACGTACCATGAGCCGCGAGCTGGAGAATCGTTTGAAGTTGGCTCGCTATTCATTGAAGTCGTGAACCCTTCTCATTTAACTGGAGATTTTCACGAAGGATCAGTGAGTGTTCGAATGCATTATGGTGATACCACATTTTTATTTACAGGCGATGCAGAACGACAAACAGAGCAAAAAATGATTAATGATGGCCATGATTTATCCGCTGATATTTTCCAACTTGGCCATCACGGTTCGAGTACATCAAATACAAACAGCTTCTTAGAAGCGGTACAACCAGAAATTGCGATTTACTCTGCAGGAAGAGATAATCAATATGGGCACCCTCACACTGAAGTCGTTGAGCGAATCAACAATACCGGCATTCCGCTTTACGGTACGGATATTCATGGCACCATCATCATTACAACGGATGGAACGTCTTACGATATTCAAACAAAACAAAGTGGTGAAGTGCAAGTAAATAAAGCACGCACGGATTCGAACGATCAAGCAGATACCCCTTCATCTAGCTCTTCTTCTGCCAAATGTATCGACATTAATACTGCATCCAAAGAACAGTTGATGGAAATTAATCATATCGGTGACGCAAGAGCAGAAGCATTAATCGATTTACGCCCGTTCCAGTCAGTAAGGGGCTTAACAAGAATCCATGGGATTGGTGACGCTAGAGTTTCTGAAATGAAAGAACAAGGATTAGCTTGTGTCGAGTAGAGGTGAACGTCATGATAAAAGTTGTGATTGATCGAATCGTTGATGAAAAACATGCAGTCCTTTTAACAAAGGATGAAGAACAAGAAATAATTGTTCCCATCGATAAATTGCCTAGTGGTGCAATGGAAGGTACATGGTTAAAGGTGAGTTTTCACGGAGATGACATTGAAAAAATCATTATTGACCAAGAAAGTAAAGCAACGCAAGAGCGGATTTCATCTAAAATGGCTCTCTTAAGAAAGAAAAAAGGTAGCCAATTTAAGAAAAAGTAAAAACGACCACTTCATGTTAAAAGTACCTTCGCGTAGCGGAGGTGCTTTTTTTTTTTCGCTACGATCATACATCTTTTACCTGCCACTCTTCCTTAAATGTTCAAGAGTTTCTTTCACTTCGATCTTCCTTTCTGTCGTTTCCCTCTCTAACATCCTTACTTCTTTTACATGACCTTTGTTAGAAAACAATAATGAGACCCTAGCCCCTTCTGCTACACCATCAGGCATCTCACTAAGGGCAACATACTCAATAATCGTTTCATCATTCTTCTGAAGGAGAACGACAACTTCACCGTCAACAATCCGGTCGACTGTATAAATTTTCTCGATCAGACTTTTTGTTTGGAGTGGTAGTTTACGAACTTCATTGTCGGGTGGAGAGATACTGATATTAGAGGAAATGAACAAACTTACAATCAACAAATACAAGAAAAAACAAATAAACGCTTTTCTCATCTTTAACCTCCCTTTACATGGATTTGTTTAGATACGTTTAATAGGAAATTTAAGTTTGGAGTACGTGCAGAAAAAATAACTTTTGCCAAACAAAACGAGGTGAATTTCGCGTGTAGAGATAATCGTGGATTCGTCCATATTATACAATTCATTTCATATTTTTTACAATGGAATCAATTTCATAACTCAAAATAGATACGAAATTTCGAATGATGAACGTGAACTTCACTTCAGACGGACGCTTTCCCGAGGGCTTGTCTTCAGCTAACTTAGGCTCGATAACTCTTCGCCTAAGTGGATCTTCAGACTGCGCTGACCCTCTGGGAGTCGCCGTCTTTTGTTACGTTCACTCCCAAATAAAACATACATTTAACGAAAAATTTATAATATCGTTCGTTTTATTGCGCATAAAACGTAATTATGAAATTGATTCAATTAGGACGATTTCGCTTGCTATCTATCGTACAAAATTTTGACAATTCATGAAAGACAGTGTCACATTTTTTCATCCTTTCATATTATGTGATACGAGCATTTCTCCTCTTTCCTTTCCCGCTCCCATCTTTTAAACAAGCCTTTACCGTACTTTCATGGAACCCATTTACTTTGATGTATTCATCCATCTCCAAAAAGGCAAGTACAAAATCTATTAACTCTATGAGGAGGTGAAGAAAATGTTGAAATACTTTAAAGGGCCATTACTTCTGTTTATAAGCTTTATGCTAGCAGTATACAGTTTGCTTGCTTTTTTAACCTATAACCATATAGAAGCAAAAATTGATAAAATCGACACATTACACGAAGAAGTTCAACAAGTACTAGACGATGACGGGGAATTAAGCTATGCACAAAGGTCTGCATACAACCGAGAAGTCGATCACTACGACAAGCTACAAAGTCTTTTACAATCTTTTTGGATGAAATGGGTATTTAACTTTCCTGAATTTACTCGAATCGAATAAATAACACACCTTTTATAAATAAAAGCTAACTTTCTTATGAAACTCATGATGAACCGTTGTTCTCAGGAGTTTTTCTTATGTACTTAAGTTCAATACGCTCTCGATTTAGCTAAACGGTTTAATAGCGAGTGAGTTACCTTATATGTAATTTGGAGCATTGAGTAATTCGACCCCACACATGTAAACACCAACCACTTATGAAAAACGAGACACTCATCTGCGGAAAGAGAATGTTTTCACAGAATATGGGAAGGATATTTTTGCATTGGTAAAAATATGGGGGGGGACTTTAATGAAGAACGATCAGCATATTCAACTAATAACTAACTATAAAAGAATCGCACCACTGGACAGCGTACATGAATGAGGTATGAATATGAAAAACAAAAAGATAGAAGTTTTATTATGGAGTATTGCCTTACCAGGCTTTGGTCAATTTCTAAATGGTAAATATTTAAAAGCTATCGTCTTCATTTTATTAGAGTTTCTCATAAACGTTCAAGCACGCTTAAATTACGTCATTATTCCAAGTTTTCATGGGCAGATTACTGAAGCTATTGCTCATACTGATTACCAATGGATTATGTTCTATCCTTGTTTATACATTTTCGCAATTTGGGATGCATATAAAGATGCGGGTGGTGGAACGGAGCCATTTGCATTTATGCCGTTTGTCTTTTCTGCCTTTATTGGTACAATAGGAGTCGTTTACTCCTCTACATTTCATATTAACGGGATATACTTCGGTCCGATTTGGTTACCAATTATATTTCTTTTCCTTGGATTTTTCATCGGAAAAATTCTTAGAAAGCTTATTATTGGTCGGCTTGATACCATTTAAGTGCCTGGCTCTCCATCCTTTAAAAGATATATTATATCTTGGTATGGGGGTCTGGCTCTTTTCTTTTGCGTCATCGTCTTCGTTTTCAACAAATGTGTCAAATCATGAAACGATATGAGTAGCCGACCGTATATAAAGTTAAAGTCTTCATAGCATAGAACGATGTTTTTAAATGAGGTGCTACATTATGATGCTTGATACAACAAACTTACTAATCGCGATCATTGCCGTAATTGCTGGTGGATTTGTGTCATATTATTACAAATGGTGGGCAGCACCAATTTATACTTTTGCAATCTATACAGGATTACACTATTTACACGAATTACTCTTTTACGGACAATTAGCGCCTAGTAGAAGTATAATGAACGATTTCTTATTTTTAATTGTCTTTTCGTTTCTTCTTGGGGTTGGATTAACACAGTTAAGAAAATCCACCATTAACCGGCTGATTCTTTTATCGATCGTCACTCTCGTTCCTCTCACAATGACGGTATACGTAATGAAAAGCACGACTTTTGAAGAAGCAATCTCACAAATGCTTGATAAAAATGAGACCATTATAGCTATTGACGTTAATTGGAGATCACTTGAAACGGACAAATTTATAGACAGAAAGGTAACGATCGAAGATAAAGAAACCATCAAGCGGCTCATTGATGAATCGACAGAAATGTCTTTGTTTAGCCATAATCGTACTTCTGGAATGGAATTTTATTTAACGATCTACACTGATCAAAGTCGTCATAACCTTCATCGAATTACATTTGAAGGTAGAAACATCATGATCGGTGACGAGTTTTATAGATTACTAGATGAAAACAGGCTAAAAGAAGCAATTCTTAATGAAAACTTCGATTGGGAAATTCTCGACTAGTATTTTCCGAAAAAAAGATATAGAAATGGGGGATACAATGGATCCGTATAGTCATCACAAATCACTAACGGACGGGCAAAGAGATAGCCGGTTTGAAGAAAGAAAAACGAAAAGAAATAACACGAAAAAATTTCAAGGAAAGTCCGCAATTTTTTCTCTTATATTATTAGCATCTTTCTTTACAATGTTATGGTTTATATTTTCTCCAGACGAAGAAATCGTCGTACATGAATATGTGTTTGAAGGGGAAGGAACTAATTGGTCAGCCGTTCTATTCTATGATGGCCAAGAACTTTGGGGAGAAGATGAATCTGGTGTTACAACTTATAAGAGTCATAGTAATTATACGTTTGAGCTCACCTACAACGGGGGATTAGAAGAACTCGCGCCGATGGAAAAGTTAGAGTGTCGTTTTACAAGAGGTACCACTGGTGAAGGTAGTGTGAGGTTAACATTTGAAGACGAACCTGTTTCTAAGACAGTATTTTCGACTAGCGGTGGTGGCACTGGTGCAGTCATGCAAGAAGATATGATTGTGGAAGTCGACGTTCAGTGGGATGACAAGGAAGAATCTTTTGAATTAGTTGTTGAGTGAATGTATTTCATAATTACGTTTTTTGCACAGTGAAACGAATGATATGATAAATACTTCATTAAATGCACGTTTTATTTGTAAGTGAAGGTAACAAAAGACGGCACCTCCCAGAGGATCAGCGACGAGCAATACTTCTTCGAACTGCTTCGAGCTGCGACGAGTAACCGCAGGAGCACTCTTTACCTGCGACGAGTAACCGCAGGAGCACTCTTTACCTGCGACGAGTAACCGCAGGAGCACTCTTTACCTGCGACGAGTAACCGCAGGAGCACTCTTTACCTGCGACGAGTAACCGCAGGAGCACTGTTTATCTGCGACGAGTAACCGCAGGAGCACTGTTTATCTGTGACGAGTAATCGCAGGAACAACGAGCTGAAGATCCACTTAGGCGAAAAGTTGTTGAGCCTAAGTTAGCTGAAGACAAGCCCTCGGGAAAGGTCCGTCTGAAGTGAAGTTCACACTCATCATTTGGGGTTTCGCATCTTATTTTGAGTTACTAAATTGATTCGAGTAAATGGTCTCCCCTAAAAAATATATTAACTTGCGAGCTGACGAATCAGCTCGTTTTTTCTATATAGGCAACTAGTAAAAATAAGTATTTTCTAAGTCAACCAAGGGTTGAAAGTGTTTACATAATTTGTAAACCTAAAAGGGATGATAAGGATTAGAAAATGTAATATAAATAATTGAGGTAATACTTATGGAGACTTACATCAATATCAACCCTAATAGAGAAACACTAGTTCTTTTGGGAGCAATTAGCATAGGGGTCTTAGGTTTAATTTATTACATAAAATTAAGCTGGAAACATTATGGAATGTTATTTTTAATGAGTGCTTTTATAGGTAATATTCTATGTTTTTTATTTGTAAATTTTGGGTTTTATACTTTTCCCTACCGCCTTCTTCCTAAACTTTCTGAAATGCCCATTATAGCAGTAACGATAACTTTCCCCTTGCTTGTCTTAGTAGGCGTTAGATACAGCCCAAAACCATGGCCGTGGAAAATCCCCTTTTACTGGACCATTATTCATGTTGGCATCTTCTTAGAAACAATCATGTTAACAGGAACACGTCTTATTGAATATCAATTTAAATGGGATCTCTGGGATTCCTATACTTGGTGGTGGATTTATTTTCTTATCTTTGAATGGATTGGTGGAATGATCGTTCCGGAACATTTAAGAAAGCCGCTTCAAATTCGACATCTAACGTATGGAAAGATAGGTTGGTTTCTCATTCATTTCATTCTAATCATTACGATATTTTTAGGAGGGTATTATCTAGGCTTAACACAACAATAGTGATCGGTTTTCAATATCTGTAGGAACATCTTTTTTCAGGATAAAGTAGAAGAATAACGACCTTTTTAGATCGTTATTCTCTCCATTTCCTACGTAAAAAGCAAAGAACCTTTAAGTTTTCATATACAATGTTCAGTTTTCTGACCTCATTCGGCTTAAAGCACTTTACTTAAAAAAGATTGAGTCCTTTGATGTTTTGGGTGATCAAAAAGATCGTCTGGAGCACCTTCCTCCATTATTTTTCCATCGTCCATAAAAATAACACGATCTCCCATTTCTCTGGCGAACCCCATCTCATGAGTGACTACAACCATCGTCATTCCTTCTTTTGCAAGGTCTTTCATTACTCCTAACACATCACCAACTAATTCAGGGTCTAACGCTGATGTGGGCTCATCAAATAACATAACCTTCGGGTTCATCGCTAACGCTCTTGCAATCGCTACACGTTGTTTTTGACCTCCAGATAAGCTCTCTGGATAAGCTTTTGCTTTATTTGACAAGCCAACTTTTTCTAAGAGAGACAAGGCTCGTTTTTCAGCTTCCTTTTTATTTATTCCTTTAACTTTTTGCGGACCTAATGTGACATTATCCAACACAGTCATGTGAGGGAACAAATGAAAGTGTTGAAACACCATTCCGACTTTTGATCGAAGGTTGTTTATGTCCACCTTCGGATCTGTGATGCTGACTCCATCAATCATAATTTCCCCTGACGTCACTTCTTCAAGTAAGTTTAAGCAACGTAAAAATGTGCTTTTCCCTGATCCAGATGGCCCAATGACACATACGACTTCTTTTTCATCTACCTTTGCATTTATCCCTTTTAAAACCTCTAAATCGCCAAAGGATTTATATAAATCTGTCACGTTAATCATTTGTACTTTAACCTCCGTTAAAACAACTCTTTTTACAATTATGAACAGACGAGCACTTCTCGAGAGAACATTTTGTTTTTACTGACTGCACATCGATCAATAATTGAAAATCCAGCTCGTTCTATAATCTCATCAACTGGCTCGATCGAAACAACGACGATTTTTTTCGCAAATGTACGAGCACTTTGAAACATTTCAAATTTCTCGTCATCTGTTATGACCGAACAAAGGTTGTATGGCATGTCTATCAATGCGACATCGTAATCCCCAGTAACATCTCGGATATCAGTTAACGTCACGTTTGCTGAGTAGCCAAAATGTGCGAGGTTTTTCCGCGAGCCATATACGACGCGAATATTCAGGTCGCTACCATCGATATTAACTCCCATAGAGCAAGCTTCAATAAGAACGGTCCCAATTCCACAGCACGGATCGATCGCTTTAATGTCAGTTGGATCGGGTACAGCGATATTGACAACACTTCTTGCCATCCGTGTACTTAATGCTGTCGAGTATTCATGCGGTTTTTCCTGATGTTTGAGCCAAACTGGTTCGTTGTAATAGAGTCTACCGAATACCCAACGTCCGTTGTAATTCATGATTCCGAAAAGTTGCTCAGGAGATGTTAAGTCGACGTCCCCTTTCATTTGTAATCCAACTTCACGAACGATCGGCTGTCTTTTCGTATACGTTAATTTTTCAGTAGTAGGGTTTTGGACAAAAATGAGTTTGAATGTCTGATTAAAAGCAGGGAGTTCTTTTACTTTTTCCACCATTTCTTCTACCGTCTTGCTCTCTAGAAGTACATCAAGACGTTCATTCATAAAAGGGCTGCGCTTCGGGTTAATTTGTTTCTCGCTTTCTATAACACCCGATTCAGTATCAAAACCAAAGAAAGCGCGCATTTCCAATTTACATAGTTCGAGCTCTTCTGTTGTGCATGAATAAGTGTATATTGAATTCATCGTTTTATTATTAGTTTTATTCAATCTTTCGTCATCCTTTATATATTCGATTTTGTTATTATATCAAAGAATTCCAAAAAGCGATAAACGTATCGAGCGCCAAGCATTTGGTGATTCGTTTCCAGGCGCCTGCCAATTGGGGATATTTGGTGTATAAATTCGCTATGTTATTCAATCGAGTGAAATATGATGAGTTTAGTGATTACTGGCAGCTCTTTACTTGTACATTGTCTTTCTATTTTATGTTAATATATTAATAGTTTTTAAATATTGGAGGCTGACAATGGGAAAAAGATTATTATTTTTCATCTTAACGAATATTTTAGTCATGACGACGATTGTTGTTGTTTGGTCGTTAATTACGACGTTTACAGATATCGGAGGAACGTTTGATACAGGTGGACCTGGTCTAGGAATTGACCTCGGTGCGTTAGCTGTCTTTAGTTTACTCGTCGGTTTCTCTGGATCATTCATCTCACTTGCGATGTCACGCTGGATGGCGAAGAAAATGATGAAAGTAAAAGTGCTTGATCCAAGCGGCCGTTTAACAGCTCAGGAACAAGCTGTTGTAGAAAAAGTACACCGCTTCTCTCGAGCAGCTGGCTTAATGCATATGCCTGAAGTTGGAATTTATCATTCGAACGAAGTGAATGCATTTGCAACTGGTCCATCTAAAAAACGCTCGCTCGTTGCTGTTTCATCTGGTCTACTAAACTCAATGGACGACGATGCTGTTGAAGGGGTTATTGCCCATGAAGTAGCTCACGTTTCAAATGGTGACATGGTAACAATGACATTATTGCAAGGTGTCGTAAACACATTTGTTGTCTTCTTCTCAAGAATCGCAGCAATTCTTGTTTCACGTTTAGTACGTTCTGAGATGCAGACGATTGTTCGTTTTGCTGCAATTATTATTTTCCAAATTTTATTCTCGATTCTTGGAAGTATTGTCGTTATGGCGTTCTCTCGTTACCGTGAATTCCATGCGGACCGTGGTGGTGCTGACTTAGCAGGAAGAGATAAAATGGCACACGCCCTACGTTCTTTACAAGCACACGTAAACCGTGCTACAGCTAATGACCGTACAGACGACTCAGCGATTCAAACAATGAAGATTAACGGAAAGGGCGGAATGGCAAAGCTATTCTCTTCTCACCCTGACCTTGAAGAAAGAATTGCTCGTCTAGAACAAAGATAAGGTACCAGAGACTTGTCGAATTATCTTTTAACTTTTGCAACTGCTCTATCACGATAGTGCAGTTGCTTTTTTAAGTTCATCTATTTCCATAATAAACCAAGTGCCAGACGCACAGGGATTCTTTTCCAGGTTCCTGAAGCTTAGGAGTAACCGGAAAATCTAGAGGGGCTTATTGTATAGACTCATTGAAAATCGCCAAGACTTCATGTACAGTTACAACATCTTATAACAAATGAGGGAACAATATGAATATAGAAAGTTTCGAGAGTTTTCATTTAAGTAAAGAGATTAGACAAGCACTTTCAGACTTGAACTATGAACAACCTACTGAAGTGCAACAAAAAGTAATTCCTCCTTCGTTAAACAAGAAAGACCTTGTCGTTAAATCGCAAACAGGCAGCGGCAAGACGGCCTCTTTCGGCATTCCAGTTTGTGAATTAACAGAGTGGGAGGAAAACAAACCACAAACGTTAATTCTCACCCCAACTCGTGAACTCGCAGTTCAAGTGAAAGAAGATATCACGAATATTGGAAGATACAAACGTGTGAAAGCTGCTGCCGTTTTTGGCAAACAGCCTTTTAATAAACAAAAATTAGAATTGAAACAAAAAACACACGTAGTCGTTGGAACGCCAGGAAGGGTACTAGACCACATTGAAAAAGGGACTCTTCCTATAGAAAAAGTTACAAACCTTATTATAGACGAAGCAGATGAAATGTTTAATATGGGGTTCATTGATCAAGTCGAAGCAATTATCAAGGAACTACCAACAAATCGAACAACTTCGATTTTTTCGGCAACCATCCCAGAAGATGTAGAGAACCTACGCAAAAATTATATGAAAAACCCTGATGAAATTGAGGTCACAAGCCAACATTTAACGACAGATAGTATTGATCACACTGTTATAGAAACGACCGAAAACAAGAAATTCAACTTGCTAAAAGATGTCATGACTACCGAAAACCCAGACAGCTGTATCATCTTTTGTAACACGCAGGAGAGTGTCGATCATATTTTTCGCCAATTAAACCAAGCAAATTACCCTTGTGAAAAAATACATGGCGGACTCTATCAAAAGGACAGATTTGCAGTGATGGATAACTTCAAACGAGGGAAATTCCGCTATTTGATTGCGACAGATGTTGCTGCAAGAGGGATTGATATTGAAAGTATCAGTTTAGTCATAAATTATGACGTCCCTTTTGAAAAAGAAAGCTACGTCCACCGAACGGGACGTACTGGTCGCGCTGGCAAACATGGAAATGCGATTTCATTCGTGACACCTGTAGAGAAAAAAGATATTCAAGATATTGAAAGCTATATTGGCTTTTCGATCCCTATAATACAAGCCCCTTCCAAAGAAGAGGTCAGCACTAGTAAAGCCGCTTTTGAAGAGAAGCTGAATACGAGATCAGAAGAGAAAAAAGATAAAAGTGCGAAGTTAAATGAAAATATTATGAAACTATATTTTAATGGCGGGAAAAAGAAGAAACTAAGACCTGTTGACTTCGTTGGAACGATCACGAGCATTCCTGACGTTACAGCTGATGACATAGGAATTATAAGTATTGAGCAAAATGCCACCTTTATCGATATTTTAAACGACAAAGGCTCCCTCGTTCTGCAAGAAATGAAAAACAAAACCGTCAAAGGAAAAAAACTAAAAGTTTATCAAGCAAAGAAATAATCACAAAAATAAATACCAGAAATATCCAGGTGTCGGGCACCTGGATATTTTTGGTGTTTACCTTTGGATATTTTTTCTGTACAACCGTTTGCACAAATACTTAAATAAAAAACTACGTTAATTTATATACGCGTGCTTCATATGGCCCTAATACGATGTGATCACTCTCTTTTTCCGTCGTGTTGTTATTACTTAAAGACAGTTGTTTCGTTTTATCACGCAAAGGTGCTGGCCATTCAACTTCTGTTTCGATTGCAAACAGGTTTGCGATAATGAAAAACGTTTCTTCTTTGAACGTTCTCGTATACGCATACACGTGCTCATGGTCTTCTAAGACAAGATTATACGTACCATAAACAAGAGCTGATTCTTCTTTACGGAGGTCGATCAGTTTTTTATAGTAGTTATAGATTGAATCAGGGTCTTTCATTGCCCTTTCAACATTAATATCCGTATAATTCGGATTAAGTTTTAACCATGGTTTCCCTGTCGTAAACCCAGCGTTTTCCCCGTCATTCCATTGCATTGGTGTACGTGAATTATCACGTCCGTTTTTCCAAATCACTTCCATGATTTCTTCGTGTGATTTTCCTTCAGCTCGTTCATTATGGTATAAATTTTTGATCGCGACATCATTATAGTCCTCAATAGATTCAAATTGAACATTCGTCATGCCAATTTCTTGACCTTGATAAATAAACGGCGTTCCTTTCATTAGGAAGTACATCGTCGCAAGAGATTTTGCTGATTTTTCACGGTACTTGTCATCATTTCCCCACGTAGAAACAGAGCGAGGCTGATCATGGTTTTCTAAAAACAGTGCATTCCAGCCCATTCCTTCAAGACCATCTTGCCATCTCGTTAACGTTTTTTTTAGCGCTGGTAAATCTAAGCTACCTTCAGCACTCTTTCCCCAAAGATCCAGGTGTTCAAATTGGAATATCATGTTAAAGCAACCGTTTTCTTCGCCTACCCATTCCTCTGCTTGATTCACCTTTACGCCATTTGCTTCACCGACAGTCATAATATCGTATTTATCAAAGGTTTCCTCTTTTAATTCTTGAAGAAAAACATGGATCCCTTCTTGATTCATATGGCCGTCAAAAGATGGAACATATTTCTTGTTCTCAGGGTTTGGCATATCAGGAAATCCCGGAGCTTTTTTAATGTGTGAGATCGCATCAACACGGAAACCATCAATTCCTTTGTCTAACCACCAATTCACCATGTCATACAAGTCACGACGAACATCGGGGTTTTCCCAATTTAAATCAGGCTGCTTTCTAGAAAAAACATGCATAAAGTATTCTTCAGTTTTTTCATCATATTCCCATGCTGAGCCGCCAAAAATTGATTCCCAGTTGTTCGGTTCTTTCCCATTTTTACCTGGGTGCCAAATGTAGTAATCACGGTACGGATTATCCTTTGACGAACGCGATTCTATAAACCATGGATGTTCATCGGATGTATGATTAATAACAAGGTCTAATATTAACTTCATACCTCGGCTATGAACTTCCTCTAGAAGCTGATCAAAATCATCCATTGTTCCGAAGTCTTCCATGATTCCCTTATAATCACTAATATCATAACCATTATCATCATTTGGTGAACTAAAAACCGGACAAATCCAAATGACATCGATCCCTAATTGTTTTAAATAATCCAGCTTAGAGATGACACCTTGAATATCACCAATTCCATCGCCGTTTGAATCCATAAAACTACGTGGATAAATCTGATATGCTACAGCCTCTTTCCACCAAGTTTGTTTCATGTTGCTTCCCCCTATCAATTTCTAAAATTATCACTTTTTTTCTTCATTTAATCATAACTCTTTCCAATATTTTCTTTACTGTCTCATACTTTTCCCATTTTCTTACTAGTACATACAGTATTCTATAAGTGAACCGGTTAACTTCAAGTTGAAATTTTTTTCTATAAAGCTTTTGTAGAGTCTCTAACAATTAGTTGAACTGGTAGTTCAAACGTTCTACGTTTGACTTCCATTGTGGTTTCATCAGCCTCAATTGATTGAAGTAATAATTCAGTGGCAACTTTACCTTTTTGAAAAATATCTTGCCTGATCGTTGTTAAGCTTGGAGTCATATACTTACATATACTTATGTCATCAAACCCTACGATTGAATAATGACCGGGTACTTGTTTTCCATTTTCTTGATACGCTTTCATCATGCCTATCGCTAAAATATCAGAAGCAGCAACGACCCCTGTAATACTATCATTCGTACTTAAAAGATGCTCTGCCATTTGAAACCCTTGCTCAAAAGTGATCTCATCACACTCGAAAACTTTCTTTCTATCAGTTCGAATACCAGACTCTTCAAGAGCTCTTGTATAACCTTCTAGACGTTTATTATTTACAGCACTTATATCTAGCTCTGTTGCAACAAACGCTATCTCTTTATGACCTAAGTCAATTAAATGTTTTGTTGCTAAATACCCGCCATGTTCATCATTTATTTGGACTTTATGAAATGACTCAGAAAAACTCTTATACGTGTCAATGAGCACAATAGGAATCGATAATTTATTCATTTCACGGTATAAATCTTCTGGAAAATGGCCTAAAAATACGAGCCCATCTAAATTCCTTTTTTTCACCCATTGCCTGCACTCTTCAGGGTCACTAACACTCGTAATGAGAGTATCATACTGTTTTTCTCTTGCTACTAATTCCACTCCACTAATGAATTCGTGGTAATACTGGTTTTTCTTAAACACCGATGCTGGTGAATCGTCAATTAAAGGCATTAAGACACCAATTAGATTTGATTTCCTTTTAGATAGACTAACTGCAGTAAAGTCAGGGGAATAATGTAATTCTTTGATAGCATCCTGTACCCTTAACCGTGTCTCGTCTGATACTTTTTTCACACCGTTTATAACGTATGATACAGACGCAGGAGAAACTCCTGCATGTTTTGCAACGTCACGTATTGTAGGTTTCTTTTTCATACTCCCTCCAGGTTAACCGGTTAACTAATCATACCTATTTTAAATAAATAACGTTATACAGTCAAACCCCAAAATCGACGATCATGTGAATATTCACATCTAAATAGACATTCTTATAAGCCTCAAATTTTCCCAAACGTTTCCCTACTGCTTCCAAATGCTTACCAAGTGTCTGCAACTTGGAGGGAATTGGAAACTACTAGTGACAAGTGGTGTTTTGGCGATAAATTAATGAAACTTTCCTGGGTTTTCTCGAAACTTTTTTTGACACTTTGTCGTAGAACCAGATATGGGAGGTGGAACTGTTTGAAGAATATATTACACGTGATAATTGCAGCTTTCATCACATTTTTCCTTGTAGGCTGTACGGGTTTATCTGAAGACACAATCGAAGAGGAAGCAATTGATAACTTAGAAGCAGTCCTATTACTCGTACAAGAAAATAGAGGTGCTGATATCGCTCCTGACTTCAATGTTGATGAATTCCTTTATGATTATGACCAATGGGAAAGCACAGAGCTTTCTGAAGGTGAGCTGGAAGAAATCCGGTATACCGGCGAACCACACGCTTATATAACAAAAGAAGAAATGATCGAAGACGTCGAGACGATGCATCGAGTCCTAAAATATATGTACGCACTATATGAAGCAAACGGCGGAGATACAACGTTTAAAAATGCTCGTGACGACCTAATCGATACGATTCATGAACGGTTTGATTCGGACGATACGATTCACGCAGGAGCATTATCACAATTACTCATTGAGCACTATTCCTTTATACGTGATACACACTTTTATATCGACGGTCAACTTGTTACATCGGTTAACTATAACCTTTTCATCAGTGAACAAACCTCATTTAATAAAACCAGCAACGGCTACTTTTTTTCTACGACCGATGGAGCTAAGCTCGTAAGCATTAATGAGGAAGAAAATCTCGAACAATTCTTAAAACCATCTATTGATGAAAATGGAGAACTAGTATATACCCCTAGTTTGTTTACTGAGCAAAACGAGCCCCCAACTTTTCAGTTTATAACTGATATGCATGGTGAAAAAACTGAGAAAGATGTAACGCTCAACCAAGTTTCTAGTCAACGATTAATGGATGACTCCAAAATCATCATAGACGAAGAGATTCCACAATTATCTCTTAGAACCTTTATGTTTTACGATCATTCCCCTGTCTCAGCGAACATCTTTATCGATTCAGCTGATAAGTTACAAGATGAAGCCGTTTGGATTTTAGATATTCGTAGCAATGAAGGCGGGTATTCCCACTACATCAATGAATGGCACAGGGAGCTTTTCGGTTATCTACCTGGCTTTGGAGATTATATACTTACACTTTATTCAAATACGGGCTACCACATTTATGAAGATACAGAGCAATATTACGAAAGTAGAGGCGTTGTCGCTGATCCACTTAGTGACTTTACAGGGTTTAGTTCGATCCTGTTCCCTCTAGATGAACCACACTGGGGACGTGAATTCTACGCTGAAAAAAATATTAAAAATGAGGATTCCATCATTTTTGTCCTGATCGATGAATATACAGCATCAGCGGCAGAACATATGGTTCAAGTGATGAAACAAGTAGAAAATACCATTCTTGTCGGTACTCCGACAATGGGCGCATTAAATAGCGGTGGGGCTCTTTTCTGGGAACTTCCTAACAGCAACATTGTTATGGATGTTCCATCTACTTTTAACTACCACCCAGAACATATGAAAAAAGAAGGTATTGGCCTAGAGCCAGACTTATGGATTAACCCAGAAAATGCTGAAGAAAGAATCAAAAATTTTATCAACATCCACTTTGATCAAAATGAACAAGACGTCAAGTGATTAATTATCACTTGGCGTTTTGTTTGCCCATTTCCCCTAACCTTTTCTCCCAATTTTAATTATTTTCCTATACCTCAAGAATCCATTCCTGTTTTTTTTTTAGAAAATATTCGAGAGTGGGCAGCTCTATATCATAATTTGTCTAACTTAGAACATTCACCACTCAATATGATTTCTTATCACTTGATGGATAATAGTATGGCGGAATTTTTAACCAACCGTGCTTACGCATCAAAGCCTTTAATGATGTACTAAAGGTTAACATCTCTGATTGAAATTCTGCCCACATCATACCTACGTCCGTACGAATCGATTGAGCCTGTCCCATCGCACATTCTACGATTGCACTCGCTATTTTTAAAGACACACCATTTGCGATTTCGTCATCCGTCACCTTGATCCCATGGGGAATATCATCAATCACATTATCTGGTTTAGGTGGAGAAGTTTCTGGTAGTGGAACCCCTTCTTTGATAAGAAATGACTCAAGTCTTTCTGACTGTGATAGACACATTTTATGTGCATCAGTGAGCATTTCTTTCACTTCTTCATTTTTCGTAGTGTTTAGCCCCATTTCCTCATACCTGAGCATTTCATTGACGGCTGTAAAATAAGTCCATATTGCCATTACCTCTCCAACATGTAACGGTGCTTTTGAGTCATTATCGGTATTTGTTTTTAAAGCCTTCCAAAATGCTTCAAATGGATTAGGCATTTTGATACCTCCTTACCATTAATTTCTTCAAAAATAATCAAGTTATGTATTACGTTGAGCGAATTTCATAATTCACATCTTTAAAATTGATGACAACTTCAGAATTTATTTTTTTCATTTTTTTAATTTGCATTTTTATTTGATCGCAGTTGAAATACACTTCGCCTTCACATATAGGCACAAGTACGACATCCGTTCTTTATCCCCCTCGGGTAATGAGTGGCTACCTATAGGACTAACGATTATCTATTACTTCTATAAGACAGAGTCTTTCGTTTGATAAGTCATTAACACAATCAGGTCTTTGTCCTCTGAACATGATATAAACTTTTATATCTATTGATTCATTTTGAGAATATCGAGTCTATTCCATAAACTACCACAATATTTCTATATCATCCCAAATTAAAGGAGGAAATCAATGAAAAAATTGTTGAGGGTTCAACTTATTTTTGTTGTAGTCATGGCTTTACTCGCTTCATCCATTAGTTTTGCAGGTGCTGATTCTCCCCCTGAATCTACTAATGATTCTGAGCAACGCTTTATTATTGCTTTTAAATCTGAAGAGTTTCCTAGTAATTATGCTGGCATCATTAACCGTGCTGGTGGTGAAATAACGTACGAAGTGTCTCAAATTGGGGTTTTAGAGGCAACGTCTGATAACCCACTTCAATTTATTAAATCATTAACTAAAGAAAGTGATGTACTAAGTCTTTCTCCTTCAATCGATGTCACCCTCGATTTACCTGATTTTGATCTTGATGGTGAAGCTGTTTCAGGAGACAACCCTGGCCCTGTTCCTGTTGATGAAAACATTTGGGAAGCTGGTTGGCAATGGGATATTGAAAAAGTGACAAATAACTTTGCAAGTCATGATGTACATAGTGGTACACATGATGTCGTCGTTGGTGTTATTGATACAGGATTTGACTTCGATCACCCAGACTTAGCACCAAATATTATCGGAGGTCCTGAAGCTTCACGTACATTCGTACCAGGTACGGAGGATTCATGGGATAACCACGGACATGGAACGCATGTTGCTGGTACAATCGCTGGTAATGGACGGATGAAAGGTATCGCTCCTGACGTTGGTTTAAAGTCTTACCGTGTCTTCAACAGAGGAAGCGCACAACAACTTTGGATTACAGATGCAATGATTGCTGCAGCTGATGACGGTGTCGATGTCATTAACATGAGCTTAGGGGGAACACGTGTCGTCGGCCAATGGTTCTATACAGACCCTGAAACAGGAGAGCGTGTAAGAATGGGGAACAACCAAGCAGCAGATGTCGTTGCTTATAAACGAGCAGTTGACTATGCTGTTAGTAGAAATGTAACAGTCGTTGCAGCTGCTGGAAATTCTGCTCAAGATATGAGCAACCCTTCAAAGGTAGCCGACTGGATTGAAGGAAACGCTGGACCAGAATATGATGTAAACGGAGCTGCTTGGTTCGTCCCAGCTCATCTTCCAGGTGTTGTGACTGTTTCTGCGATGGGAGGCGGATTTGGTACAGAAGATCGACTATCTTTCTTCTCTAACTACGGAAACGGTGCAATCAACCTTGGTGCACCTGGTGGTGACGACCCTCCTGCTGGTTATGAAGGAGGAGACACGTTTAAATTTGCCATTTTAAGCGCTTATCCAACTTACTTTGACAATAACCGAAGCCAACAGCTTTTTGGTGAAAATGGTTACGTTTGGATGAGAGGAACATCAATGGCTTCCCCACAAGTAGCAGGAGCTGCTGCAGCTTACATCTCGCAAGTATATGAAGAAACAGGCAAAAAGCCAACTCCTCGCCAAGTCCAAAATCGCCTGCAGCAAACAGCTGACAGTGTTGATAAGACTGGATACAGTGAATATTTTGGTCATGGGCGTGTCAACATATACAATGCTTTAACTAGATAAATAAATGATAAAAACAAGTCAGGAACGATTGGTTCACTGACTTGTTTTTTCTATATATACTATACAATTTTCCCCATATATAGGGAACACCCGCTTAAGCTGTGGCTTGCACCGGAATTAATGCCTTTAAATAACCCTTTTTAAAAAACCGAGAAAAATAATATACACTTTATGAAACACTCACTTTATGCTCTTTCTTTAATAGTTCCTCAATTTCACTAGCAGGTAAAGGTTTGCTAAATAAATACCCTTGAAAAGCATCACACTTTTCTTTCTCAAGAAATTGTAATTGGTTTTCAGTTTCCACACCTTCAGCTACCACTTGAAGCCTCAAGTTCTTTGCAAGGGTAATAATTGTTGAAACAACTTCAACTTCGTATAATGGATTCCTAATATCATGGATAAACGATTTATCTATTTTCAATTTATCAATAGGCAGATTCTTTAAATTGCTTAGTGAACTATAACCTGTCCCGAAATCATCCATGGATATTTTAATTCCTAGCTTTTTAAGCCTCTTAAGAATGCGCATCGTATAATTGATGTCCATCGCGATACTTTCCGTAATCTCTAATTCAAGACACCTTGGATCGAGTTCATTTTCTTTTATAATCTCACTTATTTTTTCACATAAATCTTGTTGTAAAAACTGTCGCAATGATAAATTGACGGACACATTTATAGGAGGGAATCCTTCATTTTGCCATTCTCTTATTTGTTTACAAGCCGTTCGTAAAACCCATTCACCAATTGGAAGGATCAAACCTGTCTCTTCTGCTAACGGTATGAATTTATCTGGAGAGATGATCCCCTTATCAGGGTGATCCCAGCGCAATAACGCTTCCATACCGTTTATTTCGCCAGTTTCAATATCAATAAAAGGTTGATAATAAACCTTAAATTCCTCTTCTGCTAATGCTTTTCGCAGATCATTTTCAAGGATGAATTCAGAATATGTAGACGTATTCATGGTAGGCTTGAAAAAATGATAGTCATTTTTCCCCCGATCTTTCGAACGGTACATCGCAATATCGGCATATTTAATTAATGTATCTGCACTTTTACCATCTGATGGATAGAAAGAGATTCCCATACTTGTTGTCACATGAATATACATTCCATCTATTAGAAATGGCTTTTCAAATTCATGCTGAAGCTTTTTAGCTATACTATGCATCTCTTCTTCATCTACTTCAGATATTAGCAGTAAAAATTCATCTCCCCCCATACGACACAATGTTCCCTTATCTTTCATACAAATTTCTAATCGACAAGCAACATCCTTTAATAACTGGTCACCAAATTGATGGCCCATTGAATCATTTACCTTTTTAAAATTATCAAGATCTAGAAGGATGATACCTATTTCTTTATTAATATGATGTGATTGATTAATCGAATGTTCTAGTAACTCATAGAAATAATTGATATTTGCTAATCCAGTAACGTTATCATGATAGGCCATAAATTCCACTTTTTTCTCAGCCTTAATTCTCCGCCCTTCTGATAACTTTGCTTCTAGTATCATTACAAATGCTAAAACTAGGTAAAACAAAAAGAAATAGACAATATCAAACGCGTTCCAATGGGCAAAATAAACGTCACTATTAAAGGAAACAAAAAATAGAAAGATAAGGAAGGAACCAATTATTGAAAGTAAAATATTCTTCCATTGTCTATAAAACATACTTAATATTGGAGCTAATAGCAAAACAAATAAGTTAATAGGATGCTTATCGACAAAATTGAGAATAAATAAGATTAAAAGAACCGTTAACGTAACAAAATACATCGTACTTTCGATATATATTCGTTTATATGTCATCCAAGTTAAAATTGTGCACACGGGGATCCCTAATATAGCAATAAAAATAAGAGCATTAATAATGGTTGGATCATACTCTAGTAAGATAATATTTGTAACTACTGTAAACATTAATAATAACCAAAGAAGGGTCACCATCATTCGGTTACGCTGATTAAGGATATCTAATTCTTTATTCACATGACTACCCCTTATTTACTGATGTATTCTACTAAGACGTCATACGACAAGCACTTTAACACTATTATAAAAGTACTATACAATAAAAGTAAACAGAGGAAAATCCAGCTTTATGGGTCTTAGAAACGAGGCAATGAAGAATGAAGGTTGAAAAAGGGGGCCAGTTACCTGACCCCCTTTTTATTAAAACCCTTTATTTAGGTCGACTTGATTTGAAAGTAAAAGATTATTTTCAATCTTATGTAATGTATCAATGAAGCAATCGACACCCTCTTCAGGCGTTGTCACAGCTGAAATATGTGGTGTAACGACAACGTTTGGGTGCGTCCAAAACGGATCGTTCTCTGGAAGTGGCTCCTCTTGAAACACGTCTAAAATGGCCTTTCTTACCTTGCCATCATCCAACGCTTCTAATAAAGCCCGATTATCAACAGATTCACCACGACCAACATTAATAAAAACAGCATTAGAGCTTTGATTAAACAATGCTTTATCAAACATCCCACGAGTTTTTTCCGTCAGTGGCATCGTATTAATCACATAGTCTGCTTCTGCTAAAACATCATGAGATCCATTCTCTGATGAAAAAACGTCTTTAAAATGCTTTTTTTGTTTCCCGCTAAGAGAAACTCCGTATACTTTCATCCCGAAAGAGGATAACGTTTTTGCGACTTCCTGTCCAATAACCCCTGTACCGTACACAGTCACTTGTCTTTCATACAATGGAGACGGAGCTTCTGCTCTCCACTCTTTCTGCTTCTGCAAATCTTCATAACGGTCGTGATTTTGTAAATCTCTTAAAATATAACTTAAGCAGTATTCACTGATTTTTTGCCCGAAAGAACATACCGTCCTTGTTAAAACAACATCATCTTTCCATTCGACGTCTTTCAGAATTTTATCGACTCCCGCTCCGAAAGAGTGGACCCACTTTATGTTTCCAAATGTAAAGTTATCTGGACGTTTAAACGCCACAAAAGCATCAGCCCATAAATAATCTTCTTCGCTTACTTCCTCCGGATGACGAAAACGAAACTGTTTCGTTTGATCAACGTCTTGTTTTTTAAACATCTCTTCTATTTCCCTATACATAGGGCTTGCAAATAATATTTTATTAATTTTCATGGTCACACCTTCCCTCCTTATATATATAATCCTACCTTTTCTATCATTTTTTTTCAAAATAGGAACGGATTACGTCAAGGGTTTAGTGGTTAACAGATGGTGAATATGTTTCGAGTAGGGTAAAAAGTGAAGGAGGATAAAATTATTTCACAAAAGTTGCATTAGCATTCTCTTACATTAATAAAAACGCCTCCCCCCAGCACATGAAAGCTTTCCTGCACCGGGGAGAGGCCCTCAAAAAGTTATTTAACAATATCTACGAAAATATCATCGATAGATGGTTCCTCTTCAATTAATCCGAATTCTTTCATCCAATCAATTGTTTCTTGCCACACCGCTTCATCCTGACTACCGAACCCTTCCTCAGACGCCATTTTTGGCAATAATATTTCGAGACTTTGCTGCTCAACTTCTTCAATTAAAGGGAAGTTCGCTTCGTCTTGGTTACTTAATAACACTTCTAGAGCTTCTTCCGGATGGTTTTTCATAAATTCATATCCTTTCGTTGCCCCACGCCAAAACGCTTCAATCACATCTTGCTGCTCTTCCCACGTTTGGTCATTCGTTACGAAAACCAATTCATAAAAACTCGGAACCCCATAATCTACTGGATTAAAGTAGTTGGGCTCATACCCTTCATGTCTTAATACTGGTACTTCATGATTAATATATGCTCCAATCACAGCATCAACATTCCCACTTACAATTGATGAACCTAACTCAAAACCAACATCAACCATTTGTAATTCTTCAAAGTTTCCCCCATCATTTTGAAGCATTGTTTTTAGAAGTGGTTCGTTTAATGGAATTCCAGGATATCCGATTTGTAAACCAGTTAAATCTTTCGGCGACTCAATTCCTTCATCATCTAAATAAACGATATGATTTAAAGGAGAACGAACAACTGCTCCAACTGATTTCACCGGCACATCTTGGTTAGCGCGAGCCATAACAACATCTGGTTGATAGGAAATCCCCAGCGTCACTCTTCCTGCTGCTGCGAGATTAATAGGGTCTGTCGGGTTTGCCGGAAACTGAATATTTACTTTCACACCTTCTTCTTCAAAATAACCGTGTGCCTTTGCCACATATAAATAGCTATGTACAGCGTTTGGGTACCAATCGAGCATAAGGTCAATTTCTGTTATTTCTTCATCCGCTTCATTTCCTCCACACGCCGCAAGAGTAGCGATAACCGCGACAATAAAACTACTTAATAACCATTTCTTCATCCTGTTTTCCTCCATTTTAATGTAATCTTTTCTAGTAAAACGACAAGTAAAAATAAACTAATTCCAATTGCTGATAATAATACGATTGGCGCAAAAACGCCTGCTCCATCAAACTGTGTCATCATTCTTCGACTAAAATAGCCTAAACCAGCTTGTGCGCCTAACCATTCTCCGATCGCCGCACCGATAACACTCAGTGTTACAGCAACTTTTAATCCTGAGTAAAAATGTGGAAGTGCCGATGGAATATAAAGTTTTAAGAAAATATCTTTCTTCTTTGCTCCCATTGTTAACAGAAGTTCTTTTAATTCTTTACTGCTTGAGCGTAACCCATCAAAAGTATTTACTGTAATCGGAAAAAATGTAATAAGAACTGTGACAATAACTTTACTCCAAATCGAGTAACCGAACCATAAAACAAAGATCGGTGCCAAAGCAATCACAGGAATCGTTTGTGATGAGATTATAATCGGGTAAAAGGCTTTTTCTGCGGCTTTACTAAGGTTCATCCAAATCGCTAAGCCAACACCCAATACAATTGATATGAAAAGACCGACAACAATAATCGTCAACGTTGCAGGTAAATGGACAAAAAATAACGGATCCCTTAATTCCCAGAGCTTCAACATGATTTGGGTTGGTGCTGGTAATATATAAGCCATATCCAGCAATCTCGCGCCCAACTCCCAAATAATTAGAATAATAGCCACAAGAATGAATGAGACACTATAATCCTTCCAATTCCTCATGCTTTCAACCTCGGTCGTAGTTGATCTAGTAAATAATGTTTCAATTCAACAACAGATGGTTCACTTAAATCATGAATCGATCTTGGGCGCTTTGTCGGAACGTAAACCTCTTGAAGTTGCTGAACAGGTGTTTCTGTAAGAATGAACACTCGGTCTGATAAAAATAACGCTTCATCTACATCATGGGTAATGAATAAAACCGTTTTTTGCCACTTTTTCCATTGCTCTAATAACCATTCTTGCATGGATATCCTAGTTATCGCATCTAAGGCACTAAATGGCTCATCTAAAAGCAAGACATTAGAACCACTTAAAATCGTCCGTAAAAAAGAGACTCTTTGTTTCATACCTCCAGATAAATCACCCGGATATTTGTTTTCGGTACCTTTCAAACCAAACTCTTCTAAAAGGCCTCTTACCTGTTCATGAGCTTGGCGTTTCTTTACCCCTTTTAATTCTAGTGGCAAAGATGCGTTATCAATAATCGTTCGCCAAGGCATGAGCAAATCTTGTTGAGGCATATACCCAACATGACCGAGTCGATCCTCAAACACCTCACCGTTGATCAATATATTACCAGCAGTAGGTTGTTCTAAGCCGGTAATTAATTTAAACAATGTACTTTTTCCTGATCCACTCGGGCCAACGATGCTTACAAACTCACCAGGCTTTACGTCGAGTTGAAGGCTATCAATGATTAATGTAACGTCCTGCCCTTTGTCCTTTGCATAGTGAAAGCTGACACCTTCAAACTGTAATACTGGTTCACTCATCTGTTGGCCACATCTCTTGACGATAAGACATATCCCAAAACATATACTCAAACCGTGTTGTATTTAAGAAGATTTCCTCTAGTTTTACAAGCTCTTCTTCTGGCTTTCCTGCGGTCAACTCGTCAAGTAAATCAATGCACCATGTTGCCAGCTGACCAAATTCGTCAGAGCTATACATTTGAATCCACCCTCCGTAAAATTCATGCTCACTTGCTCCAGGCTTTTCATTCAACTCTTTACCGATTTCCCAGTAGCTCCACATACAAGGCAAAAGAGCGGCGACAAGTTCGGCTAAGCCTCCATTTTGACCGACATGTAACATGTAGTGTGTATATGCAAGCGTTGTTGGAGCTGGTTTTGCTGTTTCGAGCTCTTCTTCACTAATTCCAAACTTTTTTGCGTACTCTCGATGCAAAGACATTTCCTCGTTTAGAGTTGAATCTAACAAGTTAGCAAACTTCCCCATCGTCTCAACATCTTTTGCCTTCATTGCACCAATTGCAAATAGTTTCGCATAGTCAATTAAATAAAGATAATCTTGGATCATAAAAAATCGGAATTTGTCCTTTTCTAACGTTCCTTCCCCAATCCCTTGCACAAATGGGTGGGCATGGTTTTTACGCCAAATCGGTTTCAAGTTTTCGTGTAATCGTTCACTAAATTTCATGCTTTTTCACTCCTTTATTTTTTAATGACTCTAACTATCGTTAAAACATCATAAACAAAACTTGGCTTATCGCCAAGTCCTAATGGCGACAGCCTTAGTTGCCACAAGCATAACTCCATTGATTAAACTTCGAGTTGCGACGAGTAACCGCAGGAGCACAAAGCAACAGCTTCGTCGAAATAACTCCGACCTGCGACGAGTAAACGCAGGAGCAGTTACTTTAATCCTTTAGCAAAGTTAAAAATTCTTAAAGTGTGACAAAAAATAAAACCACTCCTATAGCAAGAAGTGGTTAAAAAACTTAATAAATTTTTGCACGTATATTGAAAAAAATACACGTCATTCATTTATCATATTACACTTCTTCCCTACGCTAGTACGAACTAGATCAGGTTAAAAGGGTTAAGACCTGTCGTCTCTCTCAGCTTCGATAAGCACCCCTAGAGTGATTCTATTTAATTTTCGAAATCATTAATCTATGAATATTTGTACCATACTTATATGGTTTAATCAACAACTGAAGAAAATATATGACAGTCCCCCAAAAAGTATAACCATTAATTTCTAGATGCTTCCAGGTGCCAGGCACCTGGAAATTTTATGGAATCAACTAGAGGACCTGTAGAGGGTTTAACGGTTATAAATAGAATTTCTTATTTATTCAAAACTTCTTTCCAGCTCATCGACTAAGGTACCGACGTAAGCTACGGCTTTTTTAATCGGATCAGGTGTTGACATATCGACGCCAGCTAGCTGCATAAGCTCGAGTGGTTTTAACGTTCCTCCAGCTTTTAAAGCAGAAATCCATCGATCAACAGCCGGTTGCCCTTCTTCCTTGATCGTTTGCGCGGCTGCTGTTGAGGCGGTTAACCCTGCAGAGTACGTATATGGATATAGTCCCATATAATAATGAGGCTGGCGCATCCACGTTAACCCTGCCCCGTCATCGATTTCAACCGCATCGCCCCAAAATTGCGACAACAACTCCTTTTTTTGCTCACATAGAAGTTTAGCCGTAATTGGCGTTCCTTCGTCTGCTAAGTCGTACACACGACGTTGAAGCTCGCCTTCTAAAATATGAGTGACAAAGTTGTGATAATACGTTCCTAAGGACTGGAGAATGACCCACCGGCGCATTCGATCATCATTTGGCTTCGCTAAGATGTGCTGGCTTAATAACATCTCATTCATTGTTGACGGGGCTTCTATAAAATATCTAGACGGACGAGTATTCGAGATGTTTTGATAACGACCAGCTAACCGGAAGTGACCGGCATGACCTAGTTCATGCGCAAGCGTAAACGCATTTCTCATCGAATCACTCCACGTCATTAAAATATACGGGTGAACACCATAAGGACTTGAGCAGAACGCTCCAGAACGCTTTCCGACGTTGTCAGCACGATCAACCCAGCGACTGTGCACTCCTTGCTTCATGATCTCCATATATTCAGGCCCCATCACTTCAAGTGATTCTAGGACAAGCTTTGATGCTTCTTCATACGTAATTTCAGGTTCAAATTCTGGATCAAGTGGCGCTTTCAGATCACTAAATTTCATTTGTTCCAACCCGAGAACACGTTTTTTCAACTTCGCATAACGGCGCATATGTGGCGCAAGCTCCGTTTGTATTGTATCTAACTGATTATGATACATCTCTTTCGTGACTTGTTGCTCATGAAGGAGCATATCTGTAACTGAATCATAGTTTCTAAGGCGCGCTTCAACGACTTGTTTTTTCACTTCTGTCGCATATGTCGCAGCATACGTATTTTTATACTGCTCTAGTGTCGCAACAAACGAGTCATACGCGTTTCGACGTAGCTCTGTATCTGAAGAGCCTTCGTAATTAGGAAATGAATTAAACGTTAACGGATGTTCTTCACCGTCATCTGTCGTAAAAGAAGAAAACTGCATGTCTGACGTCTTGCTACGTTCATAAGTCATATAAGGTGCATTCATCACTTCACTAAAAGCGGCTAGTACTTCTTCTGCATCAGAACTAAGCTTATGAGGCTTCATTTCCAATAAATCCGACAATGTTTTTTCATACTCCTTCAACCCTTCTTCTTGCTCTATGTAATTTTCAATCTTTTGATCATCGAGTTCAAGGATTTCAGACCGGATAAATGATGTACTTGCATTGACTTGGGACATAAGTGAGCCGACTCGGGCGGAATTCGCTTGATTGTTTGGATCTGTCCCATCACCAGATTGACGAAGATGAGCGTATGTCATCACACGCATGACACGTTCTTGCAGTGCATCTTTTGCTTGTAAACAATCTAACAGTACCACTGCACTCTCTCCAAGTTTCCCTTTATATTTCGTCACCATTTCAATATCGCTTTCAATGGCCTTTAATTCACTCTCCCAAGCTTCCTCTGTTGCAAATAAGTCCGCTAAGTTCCATGTTTGTTCAATAGGAACTTCAGACCTCATTAACGTCTTCCCCATTCATATCATTCCTTTCTCATATTTTGAACCTGGATTATTTCGGATTCCGAAGGTTATTTCTATTATAAAGGAGAACAGGCGCTATTAAAATATAATCGAAAGAATTTTCGATAAATTCATCTAAAGAAGAATTTCTCGTATTGAATCCAACTTACGTGACAAATTAATAGTCAAAAGAAATTTTATTTTTCTAGAAGGAGCAACAAACATGAACAGTTCCCAAACATATGAAAAAAGAAAAGCACATTTTTTCATAATGGCATTAGTCGCTTCTAATATTTTGTCAATTTTACTTGGGATCGCTTACTTAGTCATAAATGATTATCATAAAATGTGGAATATTTACGGGGGGGGTTTCCTATTTACACTACTTTTCAATATCATCGTAACCCTATATAAAAGTGGAATAAGAGGCATGGACTATCTCTATTTACTTTTTACAATCGTTGCCATGATTACCATTCCAATTATGAACAAACGGGCATCGATCGATATTTCGAATATGTCATCTCAAAGTGTTGTGTCCATCACTTTGATTTTTTCTCTATTTGCATTAGGTGCTGTCGTATCTATCCTAAAATTGCGTGACAAAACGAATGGTAAATACAAGAGAAATAGTCGAATGAAAAACGCAACGAAAACGGTATTGAAGGTCGAATGCCTCATAGCTTTAAGCATTTTTTTATTACTGGGGGTGTATTTATCCTACCAACTATTAAGAGGAAAAAGCGGTAACTTCATTGAAATGGGTTTACCTCAGCACTCACTATTTTTAAGTTTTATTTTTCTTGCGGCGAGCGTGCTCATGTTAAACATGTTTTCATCTAAGACCTCATTATTTCTAAAAATATTTATTTCCACTATTGGAATTGCCTTAACCGTTATTTTCAGTTTACCGCTTGTAACGACATTATTTGCAATCGATGATGTAGAAGCTCACTATATAAAAGCTTTTGATCAAAAAACAGAAAACATCATTCCTGAAGATAAACATATTAACGTTTCCAATATACACTTTTCTCTCCCAAAATATTTCTTCGGCACACCATCTGGTGAATATCGTGTAATGGAAGATGTTCTTTTTTATGAAGGAAAAGCTGGTGTAGACAAGGGGATTTCACTACATTTCGATGCGTATTTGCCACCTGAAAACCGTACAGATTTACCTGGTAACAACTCTGTGTTATTACGTATCCATGGCGGCGGTTGGACAGCCGGAGATAAAGGATCTTTAAATAACATTCAAGTGAGTAAGCACTTTGCAAGTCAAGGATACGTTGTTTTCGATGTACAACACGGACTTAGTCATGAAGAGAAATTTTTTAAATTCCTCAGTGTACCTGGGCACACGGTTGCTGGATTTACAATTGATGATATGGTACGCCACATCGGTATCTTTACTGATTTTTTAGTGGAAAACCACGATACATTTGATGCTAATCTAGATTCTGTCTTTATATCAGGGAGCTCTGCAGGCGGGCAATTAGCAAATGCTGTCGGATTAGGAATAGCAACTGGAAAATATAATGACTTAAATCCGAACGTTCATGTAAAGGGTATTATTCCTATTTATCCCGCAAATGGATTAGCGCCACTTCTCGGAATAGAAGGCGAAGAAGAATTGTCAGAACCTGCACTCTTAGTAGATGAAAATAGCCCTCCTGCATTAATATTCCAAGGAACACACGATGGCCTTGTTGACGAGAGCATTTCAAAAAAGTTCGATCAAACGTATGATGAAAACGGAAGTGGAAATGCAGCCTTAATTTTAATGCCATTTGCAGGCCATGCAAGTAACTCGTACTTTTCTGGTTACTATAATCAATTGTTTATGTACTATATGGAACGTTTCATGTATCAGTTTCAGGAAGGATAGCATTTATGAAGGTTGATCGGTTCTTTTGGGAGGTTTGTTCGTGAGTATGATTTGTTCATGATTTTCTCAATTCACCAAGTTTTTTCGGATTACTTGCGACTTCCTTCCTTCACTTGCGACTCTCCTACTCGTGCAACTTCACCGATTTAATTACCTCCCCATGTTTTACTAGTGAACCTTTACTACATCCATCTATATGAATCAATTTCATCATTCCGTTTTTTGCGCAATGAAACGAATGCTATTAAATTTTTCCCATTAAATGTACGTTTTATTTGTACTATCAGAATTTAATAATTTATGGTCGATAGTATAACTGCAACTAAGGCTTTCGCCATTTAGACTTGCACTAAAGCATAAGAGCTTCTAAGTAAGCACACTTCGCTTACTAAGAAGCTCTTTAACGAAAAGCCAAGTTTTGTTTATAAGTGAACGTAACTAAAGACGGCGACTCCCAGAGAATCAGCGACGAGCAATACTTCTTCGAACTGCTTCGAGCTGCGACGAGTAACCGCAGGAGCAACGAGCATTTGCTTCACCGAATATTCTTCGAGCTGCCTCGACGCATCCACTTCCAAGAAGAGCTTGAAGAGGAAGAGGCACGGAGTCTGCGACGAGTAACCGCAGGAGCAACGAGCATTTGCTTCACCGAATATTCTTCGAGCTGCCTCGACGCATCCACTTCCAAGAAGAGCTTGAAGAGGAAGAGGCACGGAGTCTGCGACGAGTAACCGCAGGAGCACTCTTTACCTGCGACGAGCAAGCGTAGTGGCGCAGGAGCAACGAGCTGAAGATCCACTTAGGCGAAGAGTTGTCAAGCCTAAGTTAGCTGAAGACAAGCCCTTGGGAAAGCGTCCGTCTCAAGTGAAGTTCACGCTCACATTTTGAATTTCCCACCTTATTTTGAGTTATGAAATTGATCCATATACTAAAAGTCCATTTTTTATATGAAATTATGAAAATACTTTGACATCACCTTTATTATCGTGTAAATTACTCTATGTACGAACATTGATTTCACAAAAACAAATAAACATTCGTATTTTAGGGGTGGAAGTTATGGAAAATGTGTTTGATTACGAAGATATTCAGTTAATTCCCGCAAAGTGTGTTGTAAACAGTCGATCAGAGTGTGATACTACAGTAACTTTAGGTGGGCATACATTTAAGCTACCAGTCGTCCCAGCAAATATGCAGACGATTATAGATGAGAAGATTGCTTTATTTTTAGCCGAAAATGGTTATTTCTATGTTATGCATCGATTCGAACCAGAAACGCGTATTTCTTTTATAAAAGAAATGAAGGCACGCGGATTATATGCTTCCATAAGTGTTGGGGTAAAGGATGAGGAGTATGAGTTCGTTCGTCAGTTGAAAGAAGAACACCTTACACCAGAATTCATAACAATTGACATTGCGCACGGTCACTCTAATGCAGTCATAAAAATGGTGCAACATATTAAAAAATACCTTCCTGAAAGCTTCGTCATTGCCGGTAACGTTGGGACACCTGAAGCAGTCAGAGAGTTAGAAAACGCGGGTGCTGATGCTACAAAAGTTGGAATTGGCCCAGGGAAAGTATGTATTACGAAAATTAAAACCGGATTCGGTACTGGTGGTTGGCAGTTAGCTGCCCTTCGCTGGTGTGCAAAAGCTGCTAGTAAACCAATTATTGCTGATGGCGGGATCCGCACACACGGTGACATCGCAAAATCAATTCGCTTCGGTGCAACGATGGTGATGGTTGGTTCTCTGTTTGCTGGACACGAAGAGTCACCTGGTGAGACGGTTGATAAGGATGGAAAGCTTTATAAAGAATATTTTGGCTCTGCTTCTGAGTTCCAAAAAGGTGAAAAAAAGAACGTTGAAGGGAAAAAAATGTACGTGGAACATAAAGGTTCATTAATGGATACACTTATTGAAATGCAACAGGACCTCCAATCATCCATTTCTTACGCAGGTGGAAGTAAGCTAGACGCCATCCGTCACGTAGACTATGTTGTCGTCAAAAGTTCGATCTTCAACGGTGATAGAGTATATTAATGAAAAACAAGGTTTTATAGAAACTTATACGGGCGCTATTTTGCGCCCTTTTTTCGTATTAAAGCATAGTTTATCGTTACAGAGATTCTTAGTAAGCGAAGTGTGCTTACATTGAAGCGCTTATGCTTTATCCTTATGAGGAACTTCGGCTATCGTCAATCACGTTCTGTGTTCAACGCTGAAGTCACCGCACCCTGTGGAAGTAAGCCTTCGTTGTCACAAGCTCAACTCCTATAATTACACTAAGAGTTGCGACGAGTAATCGCAGGGGCTGTCATCGACTATAATTTTATTGATTCTCGTAGTATAAAAAAGTTCACCTACACATTTGTAAGTGAACTCATCAAGTTATTTGACTCTACTTTTTACTAGCAAACATTTGCACGATGGCTGCTACAACGAACGCAGAACCTAACCCAATAAACAATCCAGGTCCAGGGTGACCAAGTGCTAACCCGATCCCTAAACCAAGTAGTAATCCCCCAGGGATTAATAAATAATTATTCATTTTCACCAAGTTATGCCCCTCCCGCTCGAAATGATTGAATATATTGCTACAGAAAATACAAATTTTATTTTACCAAAATTTTCAATTAATTTCCATTAAAAAGAGCCTGTCATAAGTGTGGAAGCTTTCCACAACTAACGACAAGCACCTTAATTAGAGTAATCCAATCATTTTTAACCCATGCATAATACCATCTTCACTCACTGGCTTCGTTTCATACTTCGCTGCTTCTTTCGCTCTTTCATGACCATTCCCCATCGCAACACTCTTTTCAATATCCGTTAACATTTCAAGGTCATTTAAAGAGTCTCCAAACGCTGCTTGATTTTCTTTTGCAATACCAAGCTTTTCAACGATTTTTTCGATCCCTTCAGATTTCGATCCACCCGCAGGAAGGATATCCACAGAGAATTCGTGCCAGCGTATAAAGTCGAACTCTTTATATCGCTCTTCATAGCCTGTTTCTTCGCCTTCCTTACAGAATAGTAATGCCTGGTATAATTCTCTATCGATATACTTTGGATCATGTGTTGGATAATGTTTCACCTTCAAACTACGAATACTTTCACTAATATAGTCATGGTCTGGAACATTGGCCTTCATATCTTCATGATCCATAAAAACAACTGGATGTTCATTTGACACTGCTACCTCTGTTAATGACTCAAGCGCCTCTTTATTTAATGGATTTTTATAAATGACCTCTCCATTTAATACGACATACTGACCGTTGTAACTGACGTATGTATCAATGCTCAGTTCCTCACGAAGATCTTCAAACAGAAACGGTGCACGTCCCGTTGCAATCGCTACTTCATGTCCTTGTTCTTTTAATGAAAAAATTGCTTCTTTAGCACTTTCAGGCAAGTTTTTATCCTCGTCTAAAAGCGTACCATCTATATCAAAAAAGATGATGTGTTTGTTTGTCATTGTATGAATCCTCCATCTAAAATCAATTTGCCTATATCTTTTTTAGCTTAACAAATCGTTTTGTTTTTATAAATAGTGAACTACCGGTGTGGTGTTAACCGTTTTATTTTTTCTTAAGCGGGAAGTCGTTATTATAATATAATTTCACTTTATGTCAACACTCCGTACTTTCAGTTTCTTAAGATTAATATAATGCTTAAATACGGCTTCTTAAGGAGAGGGTGCTTGTGAAAAAAAGCGAATTTTTTCAGGGTATACTTTTTGTGATCCTCGCTGCATTTTTATGGGGGATAGGTGGTGGTGTTGCAGGTCTTTTATTAAATAAAGGTTGGGACCCTATCGTCATTGCTGCATTTCGTGCGTTGATCGGCTTACTCTTCTTAATTATTTGGTTTTTATGCAGAAAACATACTCCGTTAACACTTAATAAACCACTCGTTATTTGGTCATCTGTGGCCGGAATTGGTATGGCTGGAAATATTGGTTTTTATTTCATCAGTATCGCTTACACAAACGTACCGATTGCAGCAACACTTATGTACACTGCTCCTATTTTTGTGCTTTTTATTGCATTTATCTTTAAAACGGAGACCATGACTACTTTTAAATTAGCCTCTACATTTATCGTCATGATTGGAATTATCTTATTAACAGGGGTTTACAATATTCATTTGCCTAATATGAATGTAATCGGTATTATTAGTGGCCTATTATCTGGTTTATCTTATGCTGTTTTTATTTTTGCTTATAAATATAGTTCAGGCCATGGAAATACGATGACAATTTTAAACGTTTCTGCATTAGTAGAGTTTTTTACCCTATTCCTTTTGGCAAATAAGTGGCAATTTGGCATGGTCATTACTGTTTATCAAGACTTAGTGTGGTTTATCCTTCTAGGTTTTTTAGGAGCAGGTTTATCTGTGTTCCTTTATGTCCATGGGTTGAAAAAAGTTTCACCTGGAATTGCGTCTATTATTGCAATGATCGAGCCTATTACCGCATCGATTTTTGGCATCATCGTACTAGCACAATTTTTAACATCTATGCAGCTAATCGGTATGTTCATGATCTTACTTACTGTGACTTCTTTAAGTTATCACTCCATTAAACAAGAGCAGAAAGTGGCTATAAAGAAAACTCAGCACCTGCCGAGCCTTTTCGCAAAATGAGAGCCGTAGCTGCGCTCAGCAAAAAAAATTTTAGTTTTTAACGTGTAAAAAGAGAGTTGTCCCCCGGTGAACCCTATATTACATCTATGGAGACACCCCCTCATTTTTTTTACTAATAATACCTAATGACTCGTCCATTGTACACCGCTTCCACACTTGGGGGATTACTTTTTATTGCAAGTTCGATTATTTTAGACAAGAGGTTTTCATCCATAATCGAGTGCAAATGTAATATTCTGTTTGTGCCTTCTTTAGTTATTTCAACTTCTTCATATGACTTTAATTGATAAAATTCAATTGCTTCTCTCACTAACGCTCTATTTGTTTCAACATGATCTTTACTAAAATCGTATTTCTTTATCGCTTGGTTCACAAATTCATTTAAATGACTCATCACTAGGCTCCTTCAAGGCAGTTTTAGTTAGGTAATATAGGAATGATTAATGTTGCATTGAGAGGATCTTTCCCCCCCCTAATTAAGAGCGAATCCCTTTTCCTTTTTATACATTGTTGCAATAATAAGATCTTCACACACTATTTTAACACTTCTACATTAACCTCTGTTAAAGTTCGTTATTCATGGTGACTTCTTTACACTTATAGGCATAAGTGGGATCGTCTGTGATTTACCAACAAATTCGGAAAAACAACAATAAGATTTAACAGTGCCTTACATAAAAACAAATGAAATTCAAAGAATAGAGATAAAGGAGGCTTTATCTCATGAATAAAGTATCGACTGTTTTTTGGATAGCCATTGTCCTGTCGCTAGTTTTTGTTCTTTGGGGTGTCATTTCACCCGAACATTTAGGAAGCGTCATGGATGTTACACTAGGATTTTTCCTGCAAAATTTCGGCTGGTTTTATCAAATCGCTGCTACTTTCTTTCTCGTAGCTGCCCTATACCTTATCTTTAGCAAGTACGGGAAAATTAAGCTTGGTAAAGACGATGATAAACCTGAATTCAGCCGCCCAACTTGGTTCGCAATGCTGTTTAGTGCCGGAATGGGGATCGGCTTATTATTCTTTGGAGTTTCCGAACCTATTGCCCACTTTGCCCATCCACCATTCATTGAAGGTGATACCGGTGAAGCAGCAATTATGAGCTTACGGTATACATACCTTCATTGGGGATTTCATGCTTGGGCCATTTATGCGATCATTGCGCTCGCTCTTGCTTATTTTAAATTCCGAAAAGGATATCCTGGTTTAATGAGTGCAACGCTTATACCTTTACTTGGGGACAAAGTAAAAGGGAAAACCGGAACGATTATCGATATTGTCGCCGTTTTTGCAACCATTTTTGGTGTATGCGCATCGCTTGGTTTAGGTGCAGCACAAATCAATGGTGGTTTAAGCTATTTAACTGGCATTCCCAATAACTTTACGATTCAATTTATAATCATTGCTGCTGTTACAGTATTGTTTTTAATTAGTGCTGGCACAGGGATCAAAAAAGGGATTAAATATTTAAGTAATACGAATATGGCATTAGCGGTCATTTTATTTTTAGCTGTGATCATCCTTGGTCCCACTATCTTTTTATTAGACTTATTTGTCACAACTTTAGGAAGTTATGTACAAAACCTTCCAGCTATGGGGCTGCGCTTATCCCCCTTTGATGAAGGTAGTGCCGCTTGGCTTCAAGGTTGGACAATCTTCTATTGGGCTTGGTGGATTGCATGGTCACCATTTGTTGGAACGTTTATCGCCCGCGTTTCAAAAGGGAGAACCGTACGGGAATTTGTAATCGCCGTTTTACTTGCCCCGACACTTGTTTGTACACTATGGTTTTGTGTGTTTGGGGGAACAGGTATTTTTTACGAGTATACAATGGGACTGGACGTATCTGGACAAGCACTTGAAGCAGCCTTGTTCTTTGTTTATGAACAGTTGCCGTTAAGCGGTCTTCTGTCAATTATCACGATCTTTCTCATCAGCACGTTCTTTATTACCTCTGCTGATTCCGCAACCTTTGTTCTTGGAATGCAAACAACAAACGGCAGTACTGAACCGCCAAACGTTGTAAAGTACATTTGGGGCTTAATCTTAGCAGCTTCAGCCGTCGTCTTGATGGCTTCAGGAGGACTTGAAGCCATGCAAACAGCGATTATTGTCAGTGCGTTCCCGCTGACCCTAATCCTATTCGTTACAACATTCTCAATGCTAAAAGCATTTAAAGGAGAAATAAAACCAAAGCCTAGACCTGATCGTGGACCTGAAAAAGAGAAGAAGTTAGCACGAAGCAAAGTAAAAGGCCCAGATGAAGAAGACTTGAATCCGACGTAAGATAAAATGCCGAGCTTTTCATGAAAGCTCGGCTTCTTTTTATCGTATTTTTTTTGTGAGGTTTTTGGTTTGTCCGTGAGAATTTCGGTTTGTCCGCGACTTTTTCGATTTGTCCGCGACTTTTTTTGATTTGTCCGCGACTTTTTCGATTTATCCGCTACTTTATCGATTTATCCGTGACTTTTTCGATTTATCCGCGACTTTTTTGGTTTGTCCGCTACTTTTTCGATTTATCCGTGACTTTTTCGATTTGTCCGCGACTTTTTCGATTTGTCCGCGACTTTTTCGGTTTGTCCGTGACTTTTTCGATTTATCCGTGACTTTTTCGATTTATCCGCGACTTTTTCAATTTATCCGCGACTTTTTCAATTTATCCGCAACTTTTTCGATTTATCCGCGACTTTTTCGATTTATCCGTGAAAATAACAATTTGTCCGTAACTTAAAATCATTATTATTAAACACCATAACAAGGAATATAACTGCTCACATCTCCCCTGCCTAAGAATCGATTATATAAGAAACGAAACTCCTGTATATAACACTGTCGTTATCCCTGCCGCAATTAATGCAGGCTTCAATTTGAATTTCGCATAATCAACAACCGTGAGACCTAATATTTTCGCTATCGTATTCGTATCGTCACTAAGCGGTGACGCAAACGCACCAAACGAACCACTAGCAAAAATTGCACCGATTGTCACATGGAGTGAGATGTCTCCTGCATAAGCAAGCGACACTCCTAGCGGCATTAAAATCCCCCACGTCCCCCAAGCTGAACCAATAAAATATGAGACGGCAGCACCGAATACAAACAAAAGGGGTGTTATAAACATGGCTGGGATCCAGGCTGTATGTGCTGTAACAAACCCAGAAAAACCAAGATCGTCGGTTACAGAAGATAACCCCCACACGACCGATAATAAAACAATAACTGCCATCAATTCATTACCACCTGCAATAAAGCTGTTGATTAAATCTGCAAGTTTCACCCCTTGGAAAAGGAACATGACGATAGACACTAAAACCGTGATAATTAACGCAACAACCATCGCTTGCAAAACATCTGCATTAATGAATGCATCGAATAAGGAGTGACCTTGCTGATGGCCATCCCACCATGTCAAAAATAACGTAAGACCGATCACAAGAATGATTGGTACGAGTAAGTTCAAAGGTTTATCTGGCAATTCTTTTGATACAGCCGGATGGCAATCATGCCAATCTTCTTCCTCTTCCTCGACTTCCTCTTCATCAATTTCCATTGGACCACCTGAGTGAGACTTGTGGAAAAAACTTAAATAAATTCCTAAAAATATGATTGTAATAGCAAAAAAGTTAAACGGGATACTTTGTAAAAACAAATCATATGGATCGAGGTCACTGCCGACATTTTCGATAGAAATTTGTATGACAGACACCATATATCCAACAAACGCAGTGGCAACTGGAATTAGGACGATAACAGGAGTTGCTGTCGTTTCAATAACAAAGCCTAGTTCTTTTGTCGACATCTTTACTTTTTTCAACAGCGCCTTCATGATAGGTGCAATCGTTACAAAACGAAAGGTAGGAGCACTAAAGGTCCCGATTGTTGATAAATATGTTAATACAAGTGCTTGTTTCTTCGTCGTAATCCGTTCTGAAGCTGCTTCAACAAAACCTTTAATTCCCCCACTCATTTTTATAATGCCAACGAGTCCTGAAAACGCATATAAGAAGACGATTATTTTTATATTATTAACATCAATCAATGCTTGAACAATATAATCAAGCATCGTTTGAACACCGCCAAGTATCGTTGGGTTGATTAAGTAAGCCCCAACAAGCAAACCAACTAAGAGGCCCGGAAGCACTTGTCTTGTAATAATCGCAATTGGTATTACTAATAAAAATGGAATAATCGACAGCCAGCTTGTCTCCATGAACATACCTCACCCAACCTAATATGTATTAAAAACTGTTTATTAGGATGTGATATTCGCGCATTTTTATACCTGCAACCCCAACCTACTTACCATATATTTACCAGGTGCCTGGCACCTGGTAAATATATGGTAGAAAAAAGGATGCTTCGCTCCTTTTTTGAGCATTTTGTTGTTCTTGTTACTTCCATACAGATACAATAATGCAAAGACATAAAGAAAGGATGATGTGAAAATGCAATCATTAGAAGGAAAGAAAGCGCTGATAACTGGTGGCAGCAGAGGAATTGGACGAGCAACTGCTATTGCCCTCGCCAAAGAAGGCGTTGAACTGGGCCTCATTGCACGCTCTGAAGAAAGCTTTCAATCTGTTGAAAAAGAACTAACAGCTCTTGATGCAACCTTTGTTACAGCAGTTGCTGACGTTGCAAACGAGCAAGAAGTGCAACTAGCAGTTAAAAAAATTGAAGATAAATTCGGAGCTATCGATATTTTAATTAACAACGCAGGAGTCGGTGTTCGCGGATCATTCCTCGAATTACCAACAGATGAGTGGAAAAAGGTATTAGATACGAACGTAATGGGGATCGTTCACGTTACGCAAGCCGCCCTACCAGCCATGATTGAAAAGAATAAAGGAGACATCGTCAATATCTCCTCTATGTCCGGGCTTAAAGGGACAGAAGGCTCAAGTGCTTACAGTGCGTCAAAATTTGCCGTTATCGGTATGAGTGAATCACTGATGCAAGAAGTTCGGCCCCATAACATACGCGTTAGTGTATTAACCCCTAGTCTAGTAGAAACAGATTTCACACGCGGAAGAGATAATCACGATTGGAACCCAGACAAATATACGCAAGCTGAAGATGTAGCAGAATATATCGTAAATAACCTCAAATTAGAACAGCGTACATTTATTAAAACTGCCGCGCAATGGGCCACAAACCCGTTTTAAACAAAACGGAGCTGTCCATCCAATGCATGAAAATCTTCAAATGCATTGGGGACCGCTCCTTTTATTTTTGCTTTTGATATATCCACTTTGTTTTTCCTTCATCTTGATCTCTATTTGTAACCCCTCTTATCAATCCAGTTTCTTCAACTTCTTGTAAAAGCTTTGTTACGGTACGTATATCAAGTTTTCCCGAAAAGACATTCTCTGCCATCTCTTCAGTAGTTGGATGATCCTTCGTTTTGTTCCCTCTAATATAAAGTAAAAGTTTCACACGCTTTTTCTGACGCGCATCTTCTTTATACTTCCCTGTCACAAGATTTTTTAATGGGTCCTTTACAATCATTCCTAGCACAATTCCGATTAACACTAAAAATAAATCATATAACATGACATTCACAATGTTCCACCTCTTCTAAAAGCCATTCATCCTTTTCTAGAATAACAATGCTCCCGCTATAAAACAATCGAATCTTTTTATTACGAGGTGGTTTCTATAAGGAATGCTCATAATTGCCCTATGTTTACAGTGACAAGGATTGGACAGACTGATTAATGATCGTTATCAGTACGTTTTTTCAGGAGGAATAACCATGACAAATAGAAATGCTGCACAAGAAAAAATGGAGAATATATTCCACAACACTTGTGGATCTTGGGAAGATTGTAATGAACTAGACATTCAACTGTTCTTCCAACAATGTTTAAAAAACCACATCGATCCTAACTATTGCATGAGTTGGGTTGAGCAACATAAAGCACAAATGCCTAATTGGTAAAGACTTTTATCTTAAAAGACCTCCCCTCTAGTCAACAGGAGGTTCAAACATTTTCATATACCGTCATACGTAGTTGAGAGACATTTTAGCTCTTCACCTACATTTTATTTCAACGAATGATCAAGACCTTGGTGAACATCATTTTAAAATACTAGACACTAACTTTTTTTCTTTTTCTCCACATTTTTAATCGTTTCTCCAATAGCAACTTGATACAATCGGCTTTTTGGTTCATGGATCGATTGAGATGGCCACAGTCCATGGTGACCAGAGAAAAGATAGCTCGTTAAACAGGCGACAAAAAAATATTCAATCCCTTTTCCATCAAACATCTCCACTCCTAAAAGAAAGGCAGCTATTGGAGTATTTGCACCTCCAGTAAATACTGCGACCATACCTAAGGCAGCTAGAAATGACATCGGAAAATCAATAAGTGGATATAACGCATTTCCTAATGTTGCCCCAATGAAAAATAACGGGATTGCTTCCCCTCCTACAAAACCCGTTCCTAACGTAACTGCTGTAAAGACTAGCTTAGCAAGAAAAGCAAACGGAGGGACCTCATGTTTAAAAGATTCTTCAAGCATATCTAAGCTACGTCCGTTATATTCATAAGAACCTATCATATAAGTCAAAGCGACAATAATTAATCCCCCAATAAAAGCTCTGACCATATGATTTTTCTTCGTATATCTTTCTGAAAGCGTATGTATTCCGTGCCTTAATTGGCAATATAAAACACTCACTAAACTAAAAAGAATCGCTAAAAAAATGACTTTTCCAAACGATATAACTGACAATTCTGGTACAGATTGAATAATAAATGTTTCATGCTCTACTCCCCAAGCTTTTTCAGTCATAAAATGACCAACAAAACTTGCGGTAAGGCAAGGGACAAGGGCTTCATATTTCAGTTTACCTAGAGCGGTCATTTCCATACCAAACACAGCACCTGTAATTGGCGTACCAAATGCAGCTCCAAACCCTGCACTTATTCCACTCATCAATAAGATCTTCTTGTCTATGAGGTGGACTTTAAAGAACTTATTTACAGCTTCAGCTACACTCCCTCCCATTTGAATTGCAGCACCTTCTCTGCCTGTTGACCCGCCAAATAAGACAGTTAAAAATGTCCCAAAATAGACAAGAGGTCCTAACCTGCGGAGCACCGTCGTTTTCCCATGTACTCCTTCAATTACGAGATTATTCCCTTTATATAACTCCGTACCAGCACTCGTTCCACATTTCATATAGAGGTATCCAAGAACTCCCCCTGCTATCGGAAGGCAAAGAATTAACCAAGAATTTCGTTCTCGCACCTCACCAAGAAAATCATTTGTATTTAAGAGAAAGGCCGTTGTGGAACCAATAACGAGACCGATGATTCCACCCCAAAAGATCCATTTTGAAAGAGTTATGAACAATGTTTTATTCATATACATACAATTCCTCTCTTCATTATTTCAAGTGCTCCGGTGGTTGCTGCTTATGTTTGTTATGTGCTATCTCTGTAAATAGATTTTCTGTAGAACTTGGGTGCGTTATAGGGGTTTGATTTGGAGAATGAGGTAACGCTTGCCTAATCAGCAATCTCAATTTTTCAATATCTTCTTTTGTTGCATATTGTTTTTCAGGTTTTAGCATAAATCCTAACTGACCATTTGATTCAATCGTTGCCCATTGTACATCACTGATGTTTTGTATCCCTTGTTGCCTAATTCGCAACTCAAGCATATCAACCGTTAACCGTAGTTTTTTTAAGTTTTTATCAAGAATTTGGCCATTCTCAACAACGACTACCGATTGGCTGTAAAAAAAACGTTCTAGTTTGTCATTTTTTAGTACGATGTACTCGATAAATAGCAGGGTAAGTACAAGTAAAAAGGTAATAACCATCGTAATCCAAATATTTCGGTCACCAACTGGCTGAATAATTAATGAACCAATCGCAATCATCATGACTGTCTGCGCTACAGTCATTTGTGAAATCGATTTTCTACCTGCAAGACGTAATATAAGAACTCCGCCGAAAACGATGACAACTGCTTTCCATACGAAATGTAAATCCAAGATAAACCACCTCCAAAATAACTTCCCTTGTCGACCTTCATTTTCTTCCATATTTTGCACTCGAAACCATATAAATATGTAAGCCCCATTCGTTGCGAAAACTCCGATCAGGAGTTCAGAGTCAAAAAAAAAAGAACCTCTTGGTTTTCCAGCCAAAAGGTTCATTATTCATGAACTTAAGTTATATTGTTTTTTTTACTGCAGAACCGCTACTTTCTCTAACTCTTCACTAATTTCTTTCGAACGATTCATCGCACCTTCAATAGCAGCTTTGATTGCTTCGCCGCCACCGTTTTCAGCTAAAGCTTCAAGTCCGGATGCAGTTGTTCCGTTTTTCGATGTGATATTCTTGCGTAACTTTGCTGGTGATTCATCACGCTCAAGCATCATTTTGGCAGCACCTAAAATTGTTTGAGCACCGATTTCTCTTGCTTGGATTGGATCCATACCATTTTCTTTCGCTGTTTTTTCGATATGTTCCATCAAGTAATAATAGTAAGCAGGTCCACTCCCTGCAATACCTGTAAACAAGTCCATCTGATCTTCTTCGATGACGTAAACTTCGCCAATTGCCTTCAGTAATTTTTTCGCAAGCTTCACATTTTTCATCGTCACGTTCTCACCTGGCGAAATCGCTGTTGCCGACTCCTGAAGCATGCTAGAAGTGTTTGGCATCACGCGAATCACTTGCTGACCTGACTGCAAATGCTCTTCCATAAACGACGTTGAAATCCCAGCTAAAACACTCATGACAACTTGATCTGGTCGAAGTTGATCTTTAAGCGACAATAGCGACTGCTCGGCATCCTTTGGCTTCATCGCAAGAACGATCACGTCAACCGACTCAATCGGTAAACGGTCGCGAACCATCCCTTGAATGCCATATCGATTATGCAATTCTAGTAATCGCTCTTCGTTGCTTCGGTTTGTAACAATGACTTCATGTGGTTCAAGTGTTCCCGTTTTTACGATACCAGAAATCATCGCCTCGGCCATATTTCCAGCACCAATAAACGCAACACGTATATTTTTAGACATTAATGTTCGTTCTCCTTTTTGTAAAAACAAAGATGTCGTCTCAAACCTCTGTTTTTTTAATCCAGTATCTATCGTAACATGCTGAATATTGACTTCAAGGGGTTGACACAAGGTAGTGAGGATACACGTCAATTAGTGAATGTAAGCGTTAACAAATAGAGTTTAAGGGGTCTTAATCACGATATATGCAACCTTAGGGAACGAGAGGGCATGAGAGGACAGTTAACTGTCCTCTCGTATGTTAATTCGCTAACACAACAGAGCGATTTTTTACTGACCGTAAGTTTTGCCACGGAATAATTCGATTACACTATCCTTAATAATAATAAAAACACCAAGTACCTGATGTTAGCAAAAAGTTCCTAACACTAAATGGTATAATCATGGAAACGATAAAAGCAGGAGCGATACACATGAAAAAAGAAGTAAAAGTGGTTGGCGCTATTATTGAAAATGACCATCAACAAATCCTCTGTGCACTTAGATCACCTCAGATGAGTATGGCAAACATGTGGGAGTTTCCTGGCGGCAAAGTGGAAAATAATGAAGACATCTTCACTGCACTCAAAAGGGAGATTCAAGAGGAACTAAGTTGTACCATTGAAACTACTAGCGAAGTGTTTCATGAACATATCCATGAATATGATGATATCGTGATTCAGTTGATTTGTATAAAGACTCACATTATCGCAGGCTCCCCCGTTCCACGTGAACATGCTAAGTTGATCTGGTTAAAACGAGATAATCTTGAATCATTGAAGTGGGCACCAGCAGATGTACCGGCGATGAAGAAGCTGATGGAACAGAAATAAGCTGTAATTCTATCATGAATTACAGCTCCAATGTTTTTACAACCCACCACTATATCCTAAAGCAGGGCCATTCATTTCTTACTATTTATTTGTTTCAGTGCTCAATTTCACAACCCTTGTGCCTAACATTTACATCTCACATAACCGCGGTGTTTTTGTTCAATGAGTTTACCGAGCTGGAAGAGCGCAAATTCGTTTTCGTTACCGCTAATTATCTGGATACTTACCGGCATGCCGTGTTCATCTGTGCCGGCTGGCACGACTAATGATGGCAATCCCCAGACGTTTGCGTAGGCAATGTATGGCATATAAGTTAGAAACGTTTTTCGAAATGAGAACAACTCTTTATAGACGGAGCCGTGTTTTTTCGCACCTGAATAATAAACAGGGTAGATGAGCAGGCGGTTTTGTAAGTAATCTGTGATTTGTTCATCTCCTACTTTGATCATCTCATTAATTTGTTCTAGTCGACTTTCAGAAGGCTTAAATATATTCGCGCCAATTAACGCCCATGATAAGTAAGCGTGCATATTTGTTTTCTTCGTTATGCGTTCTTTTATATATGTGGAAAAAATCCGTGGCTTTTGATTATGAAAAATAATATTTTTCATTTCTTCTCCGCCATTGATAGACATGATCTCCTGCCATACTTGACCACTCTCTTTAAAGTATGGGGGAATGTTTTTCGTGACAGTAAAAGATTTACGAACGGTACCTTCGACACTTGAAAGGATCGTATCTGTTGCTGCAGATAAAGGATATCCCGTTTCTTTTGGAAGCATCTCGATCGTAAAATCTGTTAGATCCTTTGATTTTGGTTTATGATCTGATATGATTTCATACATTTTTTCCATATCTGACACAGACTTTCCGATCGGTCCGATTCCGATCATACGTTGTTGTAACGGGTGGGTGACAAATGGAAAATGTCCTTTTTGTGATACGCGAAACATTCCTGGTTTAAACCCGACAACACCATTAAAATGACTCGGAAAACGAATAGATCCACCAATATCAGATCCGATCCCAACAGCTGCTCCTCCTGTCGCTAGCAGTGCCGCTTCACCACCGCTCGACCCACCAGCTGTTTTCGTCACATCCCACGGGTTGTTCGTCTTACCATAAAGTTTATTTTCAGTCTCTTGGCAAAAGCATAGTTCCGGCGTATTTGTTTTTCCTAGAATAATTGCGCCTTCTTTTTTTAGACGTTCTACAACAAGGGCGTCTTCCGTTGCCTTGTTATTTTTTAGGTCAACCATTCCGCCAGAAGAAATCATCCCTGAAACATGGAGTGATTCTTTCACACTAATTGGCACTCCATGAAGCATACCTGTTGTTTCGCCATTTTGTAATTGAAAATCTTTTTGTTTCGCTTCCTCGAGCGCTATATTGAAGCGGTCCTCTACGAGTGCGTTAATATTCGGATTTACTCTTTTTATGTGATTGATATACGCTTTTACAACTTCAACACTCGAAATCTTTTTCTCTTTAATAAGCATGGCAATCGTGCGTGCATCTAAATCTAACAACTCATTTTTTATACCTGCTTCTTCAACTCCCATACCTTTCCCCCTTTATACCTTTATAGAGCTGCAAAAGTCATTCTTCTATTTCTAGTTTTATCATAGCGAATGGAAAATAATGACTCAATAAAAATGCGTTTAAATTACATAAGACATTCTGCCAGAGCTAGTAATCAAACCTAAAAAAAAACACATAAGTTCACTCCCCTAAAACTCATGTGTTTCATCATTATACGAATTCAATCTAAGAATATGTTAGTCAGCTTCTTGTGCATTGCTATAAAACAATGACACACCCACCCACGAGAGTACACTTACACTGTAAAACGGTGCAATCGCAGGGAAAAACAAGATCGTTACTACAACAGTCGCAATTCCAAGAATGAGAGCAACTAATTTGAATGGATGCATCACCATCATCATCCACATTTGCTGGAAGTGGTCCTTTACATGAAAAGTTTCAGCTTCTCTTCCATACGCAATTGCAACAAGTACTAGCGAGCTCCACACTACCAAGATCAACATAATCGTGCTTACGAAAAAAAAGTAAAAAAGAAAACCTTCAAAATAGCGAATAATCGACATGTTCACAAACAATAAAAAGGTAAGTAGGATCGCTCCTAGTGCAACATTATTTGCTTTTAAAAAGACCCGTTTATATGTTTGAAAAAATGTTTTTATATACGGTGGGTTCTCCCCGTTCTTCCACGCTATAATTATCGTTGTCATTGCAATAAACGCCGGGTAAAAGCCAAAAACGCCTAAACCTAAAATTGTAAATGCTATCCACATGACATTAACGACGGCAAGTTTCATCAGCCAGTCAGAAACTCGATAAATTACTCCAGATGTTCCACCAAGTTGCATTTGCTTTCTCCCTTTCATCACCAAACGGTTCAAATGAATATTTTACCGTTTCGTCCCCATGTTGTAAATAAATCCTTAGTAAATGAAAAGGAACTGCCCCTATTGTAAGGTACAGTCCCTTATTATTATACCCATACAGATTTTAACGTTTTACCTGTAATGTGCAAGTTTACATCTTCTTTTTCGGCAAACGCTGAAATCACAAAATCACTGTTTTGTTTTGGAAGAACTAAGTTTGTTAATGTGATTTTTCCATTTTCTAAAAAGACTTCGATACTTCCTTTGTCAACAATGATTTGTAAATCCACCTTACCTGCTAATGAAGGAAGTGGAGCAGTCGTTTTTGCAGGAAATTCCTTATGAAAATGGCCATTAAACATTTCTGCCCGGTCTATCGTAAGCTTAGCGTTTTTTCGATCAAGGGTAATGGCTGCTGCTTCATTTTCCTTCGTATCAAACAAACGGATACCAGATGTGTTATCAGCAGAAATATCCACTTCTACTTCAAGCATAAACGGCTCATTTGGCTGAGACGTAATTATCACTTCTTCACCTTTGTTAACTCTATGTGTTTTATCAACAAATGTTTCATTTTCTAGGTTTTCAATCTCTTTAATTGGTTTTTGAATTAGAATAATATCTCCATCTTCACCTTTTTGTAGCGTGACTTCCCTAGGTAGACTCATTGCACTGCGCCACGGGTCAGTCGGCACTTCATTTGCATATTGCCAGTTACTCATCCAGGCAAGCCAAATGCGGCGACCATCTGTTTTAGGGATATCCGAAAAAGATTGTGTTGCATAGAAGTCTTTCCCGTAATCTACCCAACGAACTCGTTCTGGCTTATCTTCATTCTTAAAAGCTTTTCCGTCAAACTGCCCGACAAAATATTGGCCTCCTGAGCCTCCAGCATTTGCACCATCTTGGACATCTACTTGCAGTACCCACCGGGTTTCACCTTTGCTATCGTTTTCAATTGACAACTCAAACAAATCCGGGCATTCCCATACCCCATCGTGTGAACCTTCACCTTCGCCAAAGTTACTTAAATGCGTCCAATTTTTTAAGTTCGGTGAGCCGTAAAACATAATCTCCTGTCCTGCAGCAAGCACCATAATCCATTGACTTGTTTCATCATGCCACAATACTTTCGGATCTCTAAAGTCTTCAATCCCCGGGTTAGGAATAACCGGGTTCCCTTCATACGTTGTCCACGTACGCCCATTATCTGAACTATAAGCAATACTTTGCTGCTGTACTTCTTCAGTGGCACTAGTATAAATCGCAACAAGTCCATGACCGCCATTGAAAAATCCAGACGTATCATGCCAATCTACTACTGCACTCCCCGAAAAGACCATCCCTAGTTCATCAGGCTTTAAGGCAATAGGTAAATGTTCCCAATGAAGCATATCTTTACTTACTGCATGCCCCCAATGCATCGGGCCCCACTTGAGACCATCAGGGTGATATTGATAAAACAAATGATATTCTCCCTCATAGTAAACGAGGCCATTTGGATCATTCATCCAGTTTTTCTCCGGGGTGAAATGAAACTGTGGTCTATATGCTTCAGTATAATAATTTTTGTCCTTGTTTTGTTTTAAAACCGACAAATTCAACACTCCTAACTCTCTAACATATTTCTATATCAACCAATCAAGATGAAGCAAACTTCACTTCTTCAAAGGAAGGAAGAGCTGCAATTGCTCCTCTTCTCGTTGTTGTAAGCGCTCCGGAAACGTTGGCAAAAAATAACGCTCTCTCAATGTTAGCTTTATTTTCTAGTATTCTTCGAAAATCTCCTATGTCTTCTACTTGTTGGCTCAGTTTGTATAAGAGTCCACCAACAAACGCATCTCCAGCTCCTGTCGTGTCTACCGGTGTTACGGTTATCCCCTTCACAGCACCAGAAGTTTTCCTGGTGTAATAAACACACCCATCGGCGCCTTTTGTGACAACAATGATTTCTACGGAGCCAGTCATCAAACCAGAAACAGCCTTACGTTCATCTTTTATACTTGTTAAAAAGAAAAGCTCTTCTTCGCTCACCTTTAAAAGATGCGCTTTCGGAATCCTTTGTAAAATTTCGAATCTAGCCTCATCTTCACTCTCCCATAACGGAAGACGGATATTTGGGTCAAAACTAACAATGAAGTCATTGTCGTGTGCTTGCTTTATCGCTTCTAAAGTTGCCCCTTTGACCGGTTCATCAATGAGAGAAATCGAACCAAAATGAAAGATCCCTGCTTCTTTAAACCATTCTCTTTTTATCTCTGTTTTTTCAAGAAGCATATCTGCTGACGGCTCCCGATAAAACATAAAATCTCGTTCCCCATCTTGCTGTAAAGAAACAAAGGCTAATGCTGTTTTTGCTTTAGACGTCTTAACAAGATAATCACTGTAAACACCTTTATTTTTTAACGTCTCAATTAAATAATCACCGAAGGGGTCATCTCCTACTTTTCCGATCATGTACGATTTTCCGCCTAAACCTGCAATGGCAGCACTGACATTTGCAGGTGCTCCCCCAGCTACTTTTTTAAATTGCTCCACACCTTTCAATGGATGACCATTTTGTGTTGGGATAAAGTCGATTAACGCTTCACCTAAACATAATACTTTTGACATGATTACCTCCGCCTTGTCTTAGTTTTTCGACCCTGTATGAGCCAATCCTTGAACATAATAACGTTGTAGGAAAATAAAGATCAACAGCATCGGTATCGTCGCAACCGTTAAGGCTGCCATAACTTGCCCCCATTGAACGGGAGGTTGATTCATGAAAAACTGAAGGCCAATTTGAATTGTTCGCATACTGTCATCATTTGCAACAACTAATGGCCATAAGAAGTCGTTCCAGTGATTAATAAACAAGACAATCGCAACTGTTGCAAAGACAGGCTTTGAGAGCGGAACGATGATCCGAAAGAAAATCCCGATTTGAGAACACCCATCGATTTTTGCTGCTTCTTCTAGTTCTCTTGGGAAGTCTAAGAAAAACTGTCGGAATAGAAAAATCGCAAAAGCATTTGCTATAAACGGAACAATTAAGGCTGTATATGTGTTAACCCAACCGAGATTATAAACAAGTACATATAGAGGTAAGAAAATACTTTCCGGTGGGATAATTAACGTAGCGATAATGACTGCTAGCCAGAAGCTTCTTAGTGGGAAGTTGAATCTCGCTAGTGCATACCCTGCCATTGAATTGACAATAAGTCCAAAAAAGATAATCCCAATCGTATAAATTAAACTGTTCAGGATATAGCGAAATAAGTTCACACGTTCAAAGGCCATCAAATAGTTTTGTAAATAACCCCCCTCAATGTCCCCTGGCATTGGTGGAAGGAATGCCTTTATCGATGTCATGTCACGGAAAATTTGCACGTCTTGCTTAAACGATGACATGAGCATCCAGACAAGCGGGAATAAGAAGATGACAGCCAAGAAGCTCATAATGACATACAACAGTGTTCTTTTCATTAATTCGTCTTTTTTCACCTTCATTACCCCCTTTCCTCTTTTATGACAAATCTTTGGATAATCGTAATGATTAATACCATAACAGTAAATACCACGGCCATCGCAGATGCATAACCTACATCACGGTAGTTAAAGCCAACTTCATAAATATGGTAGACAAGAGATTTTGTCGAGCCTAGTGGACCGCCTTGTGTCATGATCATCGGTTGAACGAGCAGTTTAAATGCCGCAATCGTAATCGTAATAAAAATGAACATCGAAACATTCCGAAGGCCAGGCAACGTAACGTTTAAAAATTTCTGAAATGTATTTGCCCCGTCAATGTCAGCTGCTTCATACAAATGTTTCGGAATATTTTGCAGTCCGGCAAGAAAGATCATCATTTGAAACCCTGCCCCTTGCCATACAGACATGGCAATAATAGAGTTCATCGCTTGATCCGGACTCGTTAAGAAAGGTTGAGGCGGAATGCCCAATAACCCTAAAAACTCATTAATTAGTCCTTCATTAGGGTTGTACATAAATGTCCATAAGATCGAAACAACCACAAGTGACATGACGACCGGTGAAAAATAAGCCGTTCTGAAAAAAATCTTAAATTTTAAGTTTTTGTTTACTAATAACGCAAGTCCTAAAGCAACACTAATTTGGACTGGCACGACAAGTACTGTAAAGTAAAGTGTGTTCGCTAAAGCATTCCGAAACTCCAAATCACTTATGATCATTTGGAAGTTTTCTAATCCGATGAAGTTCACATCATTCGGACGAAGAATATAGAAATCTGTGAAACTATAATAAAAGGCAGCTCCCATTGGATATAAAAGAAAAATAGATAGCAAGAGCAGTGCCGGAAGGAGGAAAAAATAGCCGGTAACTGCTTCTTTTCCTTCTCTCGATTTCAAACTGTATTTTTTGCGAGCCATCTTTAGGATCACTCCCGTCTTTCTAGAAGTTTTTCAAGTTGTTTTTTCAAAACGCCTTTACCTGATTCTTTGAATCAACATGTAATAAAGATGGGGCTGACAAATTCATTCAGCCCCTACCTTTCTCAATCAAATCTAATGTATTTTCTCTTAGTCGTTAAAACGACGAAGCTCTCGCTCTACACGTTGCACTTGCTGATCTAATATCTCTTCAAGATCTTCACCAAGTGCCGCTGCATGGAATGCTTGTGCAAACGCATCTGTTAACACGGGGTATGCCGGAGTTTGCGGACGAGCTTGTGCTGTCCCAATAACTTGGTCACGGATAACAGACCAAGGCAACTCATCGTAACGGTCCATTGCATCAAAGGCGGAAATTCTCGCCGGTGGCATACCCGTCACCTCTGAAAGTCCTTTAGCTGACTCTTCATTTGTCATCCAGTGCATAATTTGGAATGCTTCTTCAGGATATTCCGTTGTCGATGTTACGCCATACGCCATACTACCTGATGGAGATACCGGTGTTTCACTATAAGGGTAAGGCATCATTCCCCATTCGAAGTCTGCGTCATCAGCAGATACAGCAATCCACGGACCACCTAGTGCCATCGCTGCATTTCCTTCTTCAAACTCCATCTCACCAGGTGTTAAATTGACAACACCTTCTTCAAATAGTGTTTTTACAAATTCTAACCCTTCGACTGTTTCTGGACTGTTTAAGTAACCATCAGATGTTGTTCCGTCTTCTGAAATAAGTGCTCCGCCATTTGACCATACAAATGGTGCACCCATGAACGTTAACCATTCACCAACACCATAGTTCATAAATAAGTTCAATCCGTATCGATCTTCAGTTGTTAATTGTTTTGATACTTCGAGGAATTCATCCCAAGTCCAAGCGTCTTCAATTGTTGTTGGCGCTTCAATTCCTTCCTCTTCAAAAATATCTTTGTTGTAATAAAGAGGAACAGATGCTTCCATTGCACCTAATGAATAAACCTGTCCGTCGTAGCTCCCCTGTTGAAGGATTGAGTCAACAAAGTCGTTACGATCTTCATCTGTCATATATTCATCAACAGCAAGTAAAATTTCTGCTTCAGCAAAGCTTGCCACATAAGGACCATCTAATGCTAAAACATCAGGTAAGTTTCCAGCTACAAGTGAAGCGTTGACTGCGTCACTGTAGGAGCTTCCACCATCATCAATAATAATTTCAACGTTCACATGGATATCTTCATGCGCTTCGTTAAATGCGTCGATTCGTTCAATGTAAAAGTTTGTTTCATCTTCTCCTGTTTGATGAATCCACATATCTAACATAACTGATTCATCACCAGAGGCCTCAACACCTTGATCTGCCTCTCCCGTTTCCACAACGTCAGATGGTTGTTCACCCTCGCCGTCTTGTTCCGGTTCTGCCGAGGAACCTTCATCATCACCACCACAAGCAGCCAACAAACCAAATGATAACGTCATCGGTAACATCCATTTCAGTGCTTTCTTCATCCCTTTTTCCCCCTAAAAGATTTTTTATAAAAATAATAACAACCATAACATACACTCTTCCGAACAATTTGTTTTCCAAAAAAAATTGTGTCAAACGTTACCACAAATGTTTATGAAAGAGCTTACATTTATGTTACACCGAGCTCTAAAGTATGTCAAACGTTTTCATATATTTTTTGTTTCAAATTAAGGGGTTAATTATAATAACACCTCTACTAAAGTAACAATAAACTAGATTCCCTTACACTTTTGAGAATTCCTATGTCTCATATAATTACTAGATAAAACAAATTTTATGTCAAACGTTACCACAATTGCACAAAAAAATTATAGTTGTTATCATTTTAAGACTTCATTAGGAATACGGATGTATTTTTGTTTTTATGACAATCGTTACCATAATTATGGTATACTGAGTAATACAAATCAACGAATCACATTCCAACTTGAGATGAGAATTGGACAAAGGAGACGACCATGGCAAATATTAAAGATGTTGCAAAAAAGGCTGGTGTGTCAGTAACGACGGTCTCACGCGTCATTAATAATAGAGGATACATAGGGAAAGAAACTAGAAGAAAAGTGGAAGAAGCAATGGCTGCAATCGATTATTCTCCAAACCAAATTGCTCGTGCCTTGCAAAGAAGTCAGTCTTATATTATCGGCATAATTGTTCCTGACTCTGGACACCCATTTTTTGCAGAACTTATTAAAAATATTGAAATGTATGCTTATAAAAGTAATTATAAACTGCTTGTTTGTAATTCGCTAGATGAAGCAGAGAAAGAAACAAATTATATTAGTATGCTTAAGGAAAATCGCGTTGACGGCATCATTATGTGTAGCCAAACATTAAACGTCGAAGAATATAAAAAAGTAAACTTACCAATTGTCTCATTTGACCGCATCATTTCAAATGATATCCCTTATGTAACATCAGACAACTTTCACGGCGGAGAATTGGCAACAGAACACTTAATAAATAAAGGCTGTAAAAAATTGCTACATGTATCCGGCCCATTAAATTTAGATGTATTGCCAAATAGGCGTGCTGACGCATTTAAGCTTACTTGTATGAAATATAATATCCCTTTTCATATAGTGGAAGGAGAATTTAGCAGACAAGCTTTCTCTTACTACCCTGAGGATTTTATTGAAGAAAAAGTCGCCGAGCAGTTATCAGAATATGATGGTGTTTTTTGTAGTAATGATATTTTAGCTTATGCTATTTACATTCATGCTTTGAAACAGAATATTAAAGTACCTGAACAGTTGAAAATCATTGGTTACGACCATAATCAGTTTACGAAGTTTTTACAAAATCCAAAGCTTACAACCATTAATCAACCTGCTGATAAGCTCGGAAAAGCGATATGCTCCAACTTAATTAAAATGATCGAAAATGAAGATAATGACGTAAACAACACCATTGTTGATGTGGAATTTATACAAGGTGAGACGACCTAAACAAAACTTGGCTTATCGTTAAAGAGATTCTTCGTAAGCGAAGTGTGCTTACATAGAAGCTCTTATGCTTTAGTGCAAGTCCTAATGGCGAAAGCCTTAGTTGCCACAAGCATAACTCCATTGATTAAACTTCGAGTTGCGACGAGTAACCGCAGGAGCACAAAGCAACAGCTTCGTCGAAATAACTCCGACCTGCGACGAGTAACCGCAGGAGCAGTTACTTTAATCCTTTAGCAAAGTTAAAAATTCTTAAAGTGTAAATAAAAAAAGCTGATCACCTGTTCATTAGGTGTCAGCTTTTTTTAGATACATTATCTTATGGCAGTTCATTTCCCGCTGCACGGTAAAGCTCATACCATTCTTCACGTGTCAATGTAATGTCAGATGCTTTCGAAATATCGGTGATTCGTTTAGGATTCATCGAACCGATGACCGGTTGTATTTTTGCCGGATGACGTAAAATCCACGCAATTGCGATTGCAGAATCTGTTACACCGTATTTTTCCGCAAGTTCCTGAAGTTTCGCATTAACTTCAGGATAATCGCTGTTTCCAATAAACGGCCCTTCAATCATCCCGTGCTGAAATGGGGACCACGCTTGAATCGTCATATCATTCAAGCGACTGTACTCGAGAACACTACTGTCACGAACAACCGACGGATCACGATGCATATTTACGTTAAAACCAGCATCAAGCATCGGCGTGTGCAAAAGACTGAATTGGAGTTGATTAATCATGAGGTCTTGCTCCACATGTTTTTTCAATAGCTCAATTTGCAGCGGATTTTGGTTACTTACACCAAAATGGCGTACTTTCCCGCTTTCTCCTAACGCCGCGAACGCTTCGGCAACTTCTTCTGGCTCCATTAACGCATCGGGGCGGTGTAGGAGTAAAATATCAATGTAGTCTGTGTCTAATCGTTTCAGACTTCCTTCCACAGAATTGATAATATGTTCTTTTGAAAAATCAAAGAAGCCGTTTCTGATGCCGCATTTTGTCTGTACAATGATTTCTTCCCTCGATACGTTTGACTTTTTCAACGCTTGAGCAAACACTTCTTCTGATTGGCCTTTTCCGTATATATCGGCGTGATCAAACAAGTCAATTCCCGCTTCTACAGACGTATCGATCACATTTGCTGCTTCCTGGTCGGACAACTTGTCCATTCGCATACAGCCCAGCGATATCTCTCCCGCTTTTAGAAGACTCGAACCTAACATCATTTTTTTCATCGTAAAACACCCCATCGAAAACTGTAGTATGTACTTTTATGTATCTTATTGACATCATAACACATTCGGTTGTGACCTTCTCGCGTGATAAATTCTTTTCGCACGTGATTCGCCCGGACCTAAATCCATCCGTTCACCAACGGATAGTTTTACATGTTCAGGAAAAAATAATAAATACATGATCTTTTAAAGGGGGGATTACAAGGTGAATATTGAAGAAGAAAAATCGCAACGAGAAGAGCATCAAGACGACGATACGGACAAACAATCAAGTAGAGTCACTAACTCAGAATATCCTTTTGACAAAGATTATCACCAGGCTCGTGCTACCAATGCAGAGTTTCCATTTGCTGAAGAGCCTGAAAGTACAGGAAGAGATTCTTCTCGAGAAAATAAGGTTAATCGAGAAAGTGATGATACTACTAGTGAAGAGCATCATGACCCTGAATTTTTCTTAGATAAAGAACAAATCGCAAGAATAGCTGAGGTTCAACGAGCAAACGAACTAGAAAATGGCCTTTTTGCATCTGAACATGAACGGATTCGTGTTGAGGATAATGAGTTAACTGACGAGGAAGAGCGCTAATCGTTTTTGTCCGATGCCATAAACAAGCCTAACCAATTGAATGCATAAGAAAGTTGTCCTTGCTACAAAAGCCTCGGGCAATGACCCGAGGCTCTATTGAGAGTCCGTCTCTTGGTTTTGTTTCACTTTAATTCGTCCCTCCACGGTTGGAAAAGGCTTGTCTTCTTTCAAATATTCAATGAAAAGTTCCGATAATAATTTGTCTGACGTACTTTCAATGTTTTTTTCCGCAAGCCAACTGTAACCGTCTCCTCCACTTGCTAGAAATTCATCTGTTGCAAGCTTGTAAGGCATATATAAATTGAGTGGTTCATCCCCAATAAAAACGTCAGTCACCCGCTCTCCTTCCGGCATTTTCCGATCAAAGGTAAATGACATTCCTGAAACATGCAAAAAATCACCACTCTCTTTTGGATACTTCCGAACGGCAAATTCTAAACTACGTAAAATATCCTCACCAGTTACCTCCATCGTCACCACTCGGTTCCCGAAAGGAAAAACGTCATAAACGTTCCCGACAGTTACATCTCCAGCAGGAATCCCAGTACGAATCCCTCCACCATTCATAAAAGCAATGTCAGCTTCCGTTGTATTTTTCATAATATCTGTAATTAAATTACCAAGGTTTGTTTCCTTCGTGCGAACATTTTTCCGCCCCCCATTTAAATCGACATCGATCGTCGCAACAATTTCATTGATCACTTCTCCTACTTCAGCTTTAATTGCTTCTAGCATCGATTTGACACTTTCGTTTTCTTCTAAGCCTGAATGATCCCTAACTAAATGACCTTGAATACCAACAAACTTTTCATTATGAAAAAGAACGTGTAAAACTGATACGGCTTTGCCATGTTCCCATCCTTGAGTAATGTAAGTCCCTTCATAAAGTTGTGGATATTCAAGGGTTGTGTGAGTATGTCCACCCATGATTAAATCAATGTCATCTATTTCGCTAATTTTTTTATCAACATTGTAACCACAATGTGAAAGGAGAAATATATGATCAACGTCTTCCTTCACTTCTTCAACGAGTCTTTCCACGGCCTCTACTTCTGGTTCAAACTGAAGACCTTCCACATTGCTAGCTCCAGTCTTAACCGATGTTTTATTTACGGTCACGGATAAAAGGGCAACTTTTTTTCCGGAAAAATCAAACGTTATGTATGGTTTTGTTAAATACTGTTCACTCGTTTCATATTGGACATTGCCACTTAAAATCGGAAATTCTGCCATCAATATTAATTCTGCTAACTTTTTCTTTCCGTAATTAAAGTCATGATTTCCAAGGACCATCGCATCATAGCCGATTGCATTCATCAATTTCACCGCTGCAACACCATCATTTACATTAACGTAGTTTGTTCCATGAAAAGCATCCCCTGCGTCAAAGAGGTATGTATGCTTATTTTCCTTTCTCAGTTGGTTCACAATCGTTGCAATCTTTGCCATGCCCATTTCACCTTGGCTATTATTCGGCAAAACTCTTCCATGCACATCATTTGTTACAACGATGGATAAGCGGTCAAAGTTATCTTTATAACGTTTAAATATCCCTTCCATGTTATGAATCGTTAACAGTTTTTTTGGGCGGATCTTCTTTTTATGAATGCCTTCAATTAAATCCAAGCTAATTGCAGCAGCAAGCTCTTCTCTTGCCCATGAACTAATATCCTTTACATCACTAAATTCGTTCATTGGCTCTTTACTATATGAATCCCGTAAATTAAGTGACCTTACAAGAAATGTATAGGCTTGTTCACGAGTGATCTCTTCATTTTCACCAAACTCAGGCTTTGTCACATCTTCTATGATCCCAAGCCGAATTGCTGCATCAAGATAAGGTGAGAACTCGGCTGATACATCAGAAAACGGAACAGCTTCAGTCGCTTCATATGGAGCAACATCTACTCCCATCGTGTCAAGGAGCTCGATGATAAACTCACCTTTTGTGACGGTGTTTTCTTTTTCTTCTGTTTCTGCCGAATGAACGCCTACACTTAAGAAAAATAAAATCAAGATACAAAGAGTGATGACACTTTTTTTCATGCAGGTCAGCTCCTTTCTAATCATTAGTAAGATGACAAACTTATTCTTAGTATGTTAAGAAGTGGAAAATCCATGCTTCTTTGTAAAAGATCGTTCCAACCCCCACCCATAATATACCAGGTGCCTGTGAATTGGTATATCATGGTAATCAAAGGCAATATAAAAGGGCGATCAAAGAGCCGTGTGTTATCGGCTTTTGATGCACCCTGTTAATTTGCTTTTTTATTTTTGGGAGGTGTCGTGTGATAAGATAGGACTATTTTTGGAATTGTTCCTCTTTGGCTTCTGATTGTGATTCAACCTCAAACAATCTCTTATTCAACGCTTGCATTTGACCTTCTTTTTTATCAACTTTTGTTTTAATATGCTTTAACATCGCTGTGACTGATTCTTCTTGATGAGATTCTATTCGGTTCACAGTTTGTTTAATGTCACTTACATCACTTTGCATAAGGTCGTGTCGATTCTCTTGTCTAGCTTGTCCTTCTTGTAGTTCGACTAGTTGTTTTTCGTGTCTAGCTTGACCTTCTTGAAGTTGTGTTTGCCCTTCTTGTAGTTCAACTAGTTGTTTTTCGTGTCTAGCTTGACCTTCATGCAGTTGTGTTTGCCCTTCTTGTAGTTCAACTAGTTGTTTTTCGTGTCTAGCTTGACCTTCATGCAGTTGAGCTAATTGCTTTTCATGTCTGTTTTGTCCCTCATGGATCTGATCAAGCCGCATTTCCAGCTTTTCTTGTCCTTCTAAAATCTGCTTTAATAACTCTTCCACGTTCCATCACTCCTAACTTTATTATACCATTTTCTTAAAAGTCGATGTCTAAACGCTCCAAGCTAATACCTATACATATTATAGCAAAACAAGAACGTATGTTCCACTCTATTTTCGGCATTTTTATACTAAATGAATCAATTTCATAACTCAAAATAAGATACGAAATTCCGAATGATGAACGTGAACTTCACTTCAGACGGACGCTTTCCCGAGAGCTTGTCCTCAGCTAACTTAGGCTCGACGACTCTTCGCCTAAGCGGATCTTCAGCTCGTTATTCCTGCGATTACTCGTCACAGATAAACAGTGCTCCTGCGGTTACTCGTCGCAGCTCGAAGTAGTTCGAAGAAGTATTGCTCGTCAGTGCTCCTGCGGTTACTCGTCGCAGCTCGAAGCAGTTCGAAGAAGTATTGCTCGTCAGTGCTCCTGCGGTTACTCGTCGCAGCTCGAAGCAGTTCGAAGAAGTATTGCTCGTCAGTGCTCCTGCGGTTACTCGTCGCAGCTCGAAGCAGTTCGAAGAAGTATTGCTCGTCGCTGATCCTCCGGGAGTCGCCGTCTTTCGTTCACTTTCAAATAAAACGTACATTTAATGAAACATTTATCATATCATTCGTTTCATTACGCAAAAAACGGAATTATGAAATTGATTCAAAGATTTAATCTAAAGAGAAAACGGCGGTTATCCTCTATTTACTTACGAGTTTTTAGATTCACTTGCAATTTTCCCGACTAAAGTTTCTACAACCTGCATCTAATCAAACTTTCGTCTCGGCTTCTTCATTATGCCAAAATCCATTGAATCTAGCATAAGCTAACGGTTTTCCGAGACGATGCAAATTGTCTGCAAAGTCGATGATCGTGCAAAACTCCGTTCCACCGAATTTCGGACCACGTAATCCTCGGCCGACAATTTGTTCATACAAAACGACGCTCGTAGTTGGACGACAAATAACAATATACTCTGTGTTGGGCGCGTCAAAGCCGGTCGTGAGCACGCCGTAATTAAATAAGAACTCAATTTCTCCTTTTTTAAATGCATCGATGTACATTCTGCGCGTTGCCTTAGGTGTATCGGAAGAAATTGAAGCTGATTTTCTACCAACCGAGTTCATAACAGACGATAAATATTCAGCATGATCCACTGTACAAGCGTAAACAAGGGTTTGAGACCCTTCAGAAATTTCCTCTAATCGTTTAACGATCTGGTAGTTTCGATAATCATCGTTGGCAAGCTCGTCTAATAGCTCTGCATTAATTTTATCTTCTTCGACCTCTACATCTTGTTCATCAACGGTATATTCTCTACCGGATTCATAAATAATATGTTTCGGTTTAGCTAAAAAGCCTTGCTCTCTGAAAAAGAGAAGAGGGTTGTCTTCATAAACTGGGTCACCTTTATGCTCTGGTTGTAAAAGGTGAGCCTGGAATTTATCGACGAGCTTAGGAGTTTCGCCATTACTTCTTCCAGGTGTTGCCGTTAGTCCGCAGATCGGAAATAATTGTGGTCCACAAACTTCTTCTGCTTTCATTAGGAGTTCATTATATATTTTTGTTGCAGCATGATGCGCCTCATCAATAATCATTGCTCCACAGTCACGAAGCATCTCTATTAAAACCGGATCTTCATTTTTCAATCGAGAATAAAGTTGTTGAATACTGGCAACAACCGCACCACCTGTTAAATCTTCTTCATGAATCTGTTTTCCTGCATAATAACGATAAATACGTAACGATACTGGGTATTCTTTTTCCTGCCACATCTCAGTGATACAAGATGCAGCTTGTTCACAAAGCTCTTCACTTTGAGCAATCCAGATCAAGTATTTTCCTTCATTAAAACCGGAATGCATCCATTCTATGAAACTTTCAACGGCGACACGCGTCTTTCCTCCGCCAGTTGGAAGAGTGACGATACAGCGTGTGTGCTCTCCTTCAAGTGATAATACGCTCAGCATCTGTTCTTTTAGTATTTGCTGAAAACCAACGAGTGGTGGCACGGCCCTTCTCGGTTCAACATCTACGACAGCTTCGGCCACTTCCGTTTTTGGTATAGATATCCCGGAGAACACGAGTGGAAAACCAAGTGTGCGAATGAAATCACGAGGCCAACTCTTCCCCATGATCCACCTCTTTTTCGCTAATGGTGTCACCATGTATTTAGGAGATGTTATCTTTTTTCCAGAAGAAGGGTTACGTGAATATAGCTCGATTAACGCTTTCTCATCTAATTGTTTTAACAAAAAGATTTTTAAATCCCTTACAGCTTCACTACTTCCTGAAAAAAGATGAGCTCCCTTTTCTAAGATGAGCATTTTTGTCAATTCTCGGGTATTAACTTTTTCTCTATCAAGTGAATCAAGGAGTCGATTTAATCGTGAGAAACTTTTTTTACCGAATAGGTTCTTAATAAGTCGATCTGGGACTTCATATTGATCATGTAAAAGCTCAAGACATCGGCTGACATCTTGCTGCGAGGGAAATGAGTTCATCCTTGTAGCTCCTATCTCTTCCATTCTGTCTTTAAGTCTATGATCTAGTTTATCGAGTGTGCCTGTTTGTTTCAATGGAGGAATTTGCTAGTTTTCTTTTGTTTCTTGACTAGAAAAAAATACATATAACCGTCACTCGAATTTTTATGCCTCACAGCTAGCATCCACGTCAAAATATAAGTGATAATGGTTTGCACATTTCGGGTTAAACTCCGCTTCGCAGTTGGGGCATGTTGCTCCGCTATTCATGTATTCGTTAATGGATAGCTCCGTACCACAAGCACCGCAAAGAATCGCTTTTTCATCGAACTCATTTTGACTCCACTTCTTTGGAGTATGGGTTGTCAACTCGGCATGGCAGGAGTAACACGGATAATATGTATTGCAACATTTAAACTTGATCGCAATCCGATCGATTTCTGAATCATAATGTGTACATCGTGTTTCGTTATCGACATCAATGCCTCGGACTTTCGTTCCACCGATTTTCATCTTGAATTCCCTCTTTCCATATTTTTTCAAACAAATGGTTGGGCAAAGAAACCCCCAAGCCTATGTCGTTTAATTGCATTCCATATTTAACCAGGTGACAGGAACTTGGTGAATAATGGCATTTTATGGTGTAGTTAATCTTTTGCTGTATGTTTATCTATAAAACTTTTTAGTTGGTCAGTTGTTGGCATTCCGCCTTGGGCACCAAAGCTTTGAATAGATAATGCGGCTGCTGCGTTTGCAAATTGAATCGCTTCTTCTAGCGTTGATCCGTTAGCAACCGCAACGGCTAACGAGCCATTAAATGTATCTCCCGCTCCTGTTGTATCAATTGGCTTTACTTGAAAACCGGAGACGGTTTCCCATTCTTTATTTTTATAGTATGATGCCCCGTTTTTCCCTTCCGTTACAATCAATTTTTCAAGGAGGTTACCTGCAGTCTCCCTGCTAAACAACGCATTGTATTCTGTTTTGTTCGGCGTGATAATTTGAGCTTTACGCCAATATGCGATGTTCATTTTTCGGGCTGGGGCTGGGTTTAAAATAACCGTTACTTTCTCTTGCTCACACAGTTCCAACACAAACTCAATGGTTTCCATTGGGATTTCAAACTGGAGTAAGATAATATCACTTGATAAAATGACGCCTTTAAATTTTTTCACGTAGTTAGGTGTGACTTCGTCGTTAGCTCCAGGTGTAACAATAATCCGGTTGTCTTCGTTTGATACGATAATCGTTGCTACTCCAGAGCTACATTGGTGGACTGGCTCAATGCCCGTAACGTTAACTCCTTCGTCTTCCAGCCGTTTTCTCAAAATGGCGCCAAATGGGTCATCACCTATTCTACCAACCATATGAACAGTTGCCCCTAACCTCGCTGCAGCAACTGCTTGATTGGCACCTTTTCCTCCTGGTACTGTTTTAAACTTCTTCCCTATTACAGTTTCCCCTTGTGTTGGTACGACATCAGTGGTTGTCACCATATCCATATTGATACTTCCAATAACAGTAATCACTGGCGTTTTCATAAAACCCACCCTTTCTCAATATGTGAAACTTTTTCTTCCCTTCATCGTATATTAATGATAACGATTTTTAAAAGGATGGTTGCATGAAAACTTTTATTTTATTTTTTCTCTTAATCATTTTTACATTTGGTTGCGCAAACCAATCATTGGACCGAGAGGCTGACTTACAAGGGAATCATTCTCCAGTACTAGCGGAGGGCGAACTTTTCGTCATTGCTGGCTATGAGCAAACCGTAGATCATATGAGACGTTTTGAAATGCCTGAGGAGATAGAAGGGTACCGGATTTCCTACGATGACGAAACATTATTTGTCGATGAAGATGGCAATGAGGTAAGTGAGTCTGACGTTCGTACACATTACTTTAAGTTCAATGTTTGGACGAAGGAAACCTTTGAAAAGTCGGTTACGAATACCGGTGATGATGGGTGGTCTGAAGAGTCAATTAAAGAATTTCCTAACTATACCGCTGCAAAAATCGAACTGGTTGAAATGTCTGATGAAGAATATCTAGCGAGACGGCTTGCAGATGAAGAAGGATATTTCTCCATTATTTTTTATTTAGGAGATGAATTTGAAGATGATCCTAATAAATATAACTCCTTTATCCAGATGATTGACGAAAAAAGATCAAAAATACGTCAATTCACATACACAGCCTTTCCTAGCGAACGTCTGGAAGTGCTTTTAAACATCCAGTCTTATCCTGCATTCGTCATTTTTGATCATGAACAGTTGATCCTCAAAGCATATGACGAGGATCAGCTTATGGAGTTTATCGAAAGAGAGCTTAGTAATTAACTTACCGCTTAGGCAGGCTATTTTTGCCCTTATACACAAATAGGAATTCCATCCAGGTGTTTGGCACCTAGACTAGTTCTATACCAGTTTACACGTATTTTCCTTTAGGAGGGATTGCTTTTTGTTCAAAGTTATCAGCTAGGTTCCTCAAATTGATTGTCAAATTTTCTCCCGAGACCGGACGCCCATGACCAGTGATTGCAACAGCTGGATGTAATTCTTTTAGTTTTCTTACCGATTCACAAGCTGCCCTCCAGTTCGTTGTAAAATACTTCGGAGGCCCGTTCAGCTCAAGTTTTTGCGTGATCGTTTTTATTAACGAATCTTGTTTTACCGTAATAAACGCATCCCCTGCGATCAAGGTGCGATCCTTTTCTCTAAAAAACGATACGTGCCCTGGTGTGTGCCCTGGCGTATGGATCCAACGAAAATCCTCCAAATACGGGACCGATCCATCAGCCGGAAGCCTTTCAATATGGTCAGCTAAATTTACCGCTCTTTTCGGAAACTTATAGGAAATTTTCGCAATCAGTCCACCTCGTACAAATGGATCTGGTGACGGATAGTCAAATTCCCCCGTCAAAAATGGAAGTTCAAATGCATGAGAATAAACAGGGACTTTCCAATAGTTTATTAATTCTATGATGGAGCCGACATGATCAAAGTGCCCGTGTGTTAACAAAATCGCTTTTGGACGTGCTCCTTTTCCATATGTTTTTTCAACTGCCTTCACAATCTTCTTCGCTGACTTTGGCATCCCAGCATCCACTAATACGAACGATTTTTTCCGAGCATCACCGATAAAAACAACGTTAACAACTTTATTTGCGTAACAATATAAGTCAGGTAAAACTTGAGTGATCTTTCCACTTCTTATGGTTGTGGCTGGAATGTATTTATAATCACTGCCATACGACATTTTTTTACTCATACTGTCCACCTCCCTAAGAAACGAGTCTTTTTTCTTACGTCCTTTTACAGCGAACTATGCTACTTTATATGGTATCATAAGAAGGAATATTCAGAAAAAAGGGGTAGATACATAATGAAACTTTTTATTTCCGCTGATATTGAAGGAGTCTCTGGTGTTGCGACAAACATTCAACTAAAAAAGAATGACGAATACCAACGTTTCCGTCGCCTTATGACCCAAGATGTAAATGCTGCAATTGAAGGAGCATTTGATGGTGGTGCAACTGAAGTCGTTGTAGTTGATGGGCACGGAAACATGTCCAATATTTTTATTGAGGACCTTGATCCACGCGCTCGTCTTATTTCTGGAAACAACCGCGTCATGTGCCAAATGGAAGGCATCGATGAAAGTTTTGACGGCGTGTTTTTCATCGGATACCACGGCCGTGAAGGTGGATCGGAACGCGCGATCATTAACCATACACTTGCTGGCATTTGCGTTGAAGAGATGAAAATCAATGATAACATTGTCGGTGAAGCAGAAATGAATGCAGGTGTTGCAGGTCAATTCGGTGTTCCAGCCCTACTCGTCTCTGGGGATGATGTTGTTTGCGAAGAAGTAAGTGCACTTTTACCTGACATCGAAACTGCGGTTGTTAAACGAGGCGTTGACCGTTTATCCGCTGATTTAATCGCGCCACAAAAGGCACAAGAAATGATTAAGGAAAAGGCGAAAACAGCAGTAGAAAAAGCAAGTCATGTCGAGCCTTATAAAGTAGAGGGACCGGTTACATTTGAGATTACGTTTAAAGGAACGAATCAAGCGTATATGACAACAACACTCCCATCAGTTGAACTCGTTGGGCCAAAAACCATTCGTTTTACATGCGATGATTACGTAAGCGCATATAAACACATGTGGGGCTGCGTCATTATTGGCATGGCTGCAACAAACGGAGTGTTAGGACAAGTGAATGCTTAATTGAAGTAAAATAAGCCTTACTCCAATCTTGGAGTAGGGCTTATTTCTTGTCTTTTAGTCATGATATGGATTTTTGTCCGCGACTTTTTGGGGTTTGTCCGCGACTTTTTCGAGTTGTCCGCGAATTTCTCGAGTTGTCCGCGAATTTCTCGAGTTGTCCGTGACTTTTTCGATTTGTCTGCGACTTTTTCGATTTGTCCGCGACTTTTTCTGGTTGTCCGCGACTTTTTCGAGTTGTCCGCGAATTTCTCGATTTGTCCGTTATTTAAAACCGTTCTAACAAATTGAGCTTCTTCCCTCTCAGTGGATTCCAATTAATCCCATGTGTCAGGCACCTGGAATTATCTAGTTTTTAGGTGAAAATGGTTTTAATCGTTATTGTTCTTCTTATTCCATGTTAAACTAGTTCAGTGATAGATTTCCCCCTCAATTTTTGGAGGTTTTCATATGAACACTCGTTTTAATGTTATTGAATTAGTACTTATTCTCGGGGTTACAGTCGGAACATTAATGTTGGCGATTTTGCTAGATTTTTCACTAGTTGTTGCAATACTACCTGGCCTTACGTTGCTTACTTTTATCGCTAAGAAAAATGGCTTTACATATAAAGGGTTAGTAATGTCTTCGTGGACAGGTGTAAAGAGGAACAAAAATATTGCATGGCTGCTTGCTTTTATTGGAGTCATTCTTCCGACTTGGTTTTTATCAGGAACCATTAATGATTTGAATCAGCTTTTTTTATCGTTTGTTTCACCGGAATACTTTTTTGTGATCACATTCCTTATTGCAGCCGTTATGTCGCTTATCATAGGCTCGGCTGTTGGATGTTTAAGTATCGTCGGGGTGCCAATTATTGCAACAGCAGAAACGCTCGGTTTACCTATCGCTCTCGTTGGTGGGGCACTCGTCTCAGGTGCCTTCGTTGGTGACAGAACATCACCATTATCGAGCTCCTTTCAATTATTATCGTTCTCCGTTGAGCTTGATGTTCGCACGCATTTTAGGACGATCTTACCGACGATGCTCATCGCTAGCGGAATTACTGCTGCCATCTTTTTGGTCCTTGATTTTGTCGTGGAAAAACCAAGTGTCGATTCCACTGCAATAGTAAGCAATATTGAAGCTGGGTCTCTCATAGTTTCACTCATACCACCTCTCGTTTTACTATTAATGATTTTACTAGGAAAAAATATGAAACTTTGTTTTTCATCAAGTATTGCTACAGCAGCAGTGATTTTACTCATTCGTGGCGTATCGGTCAGTGAATGGACGACAAGCATGATCTTTGGTATTGAGTCATTTGGGGGGCTTGTCGGGATGATATCCTTTATTCTTTTCATCCTTATTGTTGGTGCGTATTGTCAGATTATCGAAGACACCGGCATGATCCAACCATATATTCATCGTTTTTTTACAGATCAAACGTCGCTAACGAAAAACACAATGCAAACCATTGGAGTCGCTGCCGGAGTGTCACTCATCTCGCCAAATCAATCATTTCCAATTTTATTGACAGGAAGGTCACTCTTTCCACATTGGAGCCTTCATTTAAAAAAAGAGCATTTAGCTCGGGTGCTTTCCGACACGACAGTCGTCTACGCAGGGCTCGTGCCGTGGAGCTTGTTAGCCATTTTATGTAGTACAATCATCCAAGTCCCAGTCCTTCAATATGCACCGTTTGCATTCTTTTTGTGGATCTCAATGTTTGTGACATTGGCATTCTCAATGGTACCAGGGACTTCCCGAGATATGTCGAATGATTACGAAGAAAGAATGCATGGTTAACATTCTACGGAAATGAAAATGGCTCAGTATCTAATACTGAGCCATTTCTTCTCCTATGTAATTGCCCTGTTTTTCCTCATAACCTAGAATGTGCTCACGTGTTTCTTCAGACCCGATATAACGATTATCGAACCTCTCCATAAAAAACAGTAAGTAAAAGGTGACCGTTACCACAACGACAATAAAAGCGACAAATGAACCGACAAAAATAACCCCTACCTTTTTCCAGCCGTATCCCTTTATCCTTTCCCTCACTCTACCAAGCATCGTGTATACCCCTTTTAAATTTCTGATAAAAGAAATAGTGATATTCCACCATTCACTTTAAAAAATCTCAACTCTACAATTACTTTAACATAAATTTCCACCATTTATGAACACCATAAAACCTCCACTTTAAAACCAAAAAATCCCAGGTTCCAGGCACCTGGGATTTTTTGGTTGGACCTTTTATACACGGCTTAGGCCTTTGTTTAAAGCCTCAAGATGTTTTCGTGACGCATCACTCAACTTTTGAAAAACAGCTCGGGCTTCTTCTGGAAGGTCTTTGATTTCTAAAAACCTTTCATACATATCAATATTTTCAATTTCTGCTTCGACTCCGTCTTGATAAGCTTCTTTTAATGTTTCTGGTGCGGTGACGTATTTTTTTGCATCATCTTCTGGCACTTTGGTCTTAAACATTTTGAATAACGGTAGTAGTGAATGAATGTGGTGCTTCTCTGACTCTTTAATTTTCATAAATGGCCTAACCTCGCCAAACTTGTCAATCACGGCATCGTATCTTGCTTGAGCTAAATATTCATCTTGAAGTGCATAAACGAGTGCCTCTTCTACAGTCACTTCTTGAGCAAGCAAAGCTCCCTTTGCCCCATAATTTTTTGGTAGCTGTTGTTCAGCAAAATATGTATTTGTCGCTGAAAATAATGCCATCATGAAACATGTGAAGATAAATATACTCCGTCTAACTCGAATATTGGCTTCCATTTGCTGCTCCTTTCATCTCGTAACTTATAAGTATTTTGCACAAAATGGAAAAAGGTCATTCATCTCTGGAATAAATATCAAGTACGTTAGAATCAAAACTAAGGAGTTTAGCTTACCTTTTTCAATTGACTTATTTGAAAAACAAAGTAAAAATGGAATTAATAACCATTGATTAGGAGGTAAAAAAATGAGTGCAATTAACTGGTACGATTGGATCTCTCCAACGAATCCAATCGCAGCAATTTTTCTAGGCTTACTTATTGTCATCATCATTACATTCGTTGTCTGGCTTGAAGAAAAAACCTTTAAATTGCCTCTTATTGTTTTTCTCTCTGGAGCTATTACAACAGTTTTAGGAGTACTTTTTCTAAATGTGATTGGTTTTTACAGTTAATAACCTCTTAAAAATGTTCACAAAATTGTGCGGGACCTGGTAGAGCAATTTTAGTCTTTACGGAAGTTGCCCATCACTTCAAGCGTTTCACTGACGCTAACAAAGGCGTTAGGGTCTACTTCCTTAATTAACCCAAATACCATTGCTAGCTCATATCGTGATATCACAGTGTATAACACTTCACGAGGTGCTTTGGAATAAGCGCCTTTCCCTTCGATTACCGTAATTCCACGAACGAGTTTACTTAATAGTTCTGTTTGGAGTTCTTCACCGCGATCGGTAACAACCATTAAACTTACTTTTATATGTCGTGTATGAATTCGGTCAATAACGATTCCGGTTATGTAAATCGATGCCATCGTATATAACGCAAGCTCCCATCCGAAAATAAATCCGGAAATAAACACGACCCCACTGTTTAACACAAAAATAATGAAGCCAAGCGGTAAATCTCGTTTTTGTGTAATTAAGAGTCCAACTACGTCAAATCCTCCAGTGGATCCATAATACTTTACAATTAAGCCGACTCCGACCCCAGTCAGAACCCCACCAAAAACGGCAGAAAGAAGAGCATCTTGCGTAATTTCTACGACAGGGATGTATTGCATCGAAATCGCCGTCACTAATACAGAGTAAATGCTGTTTCCAATAAACTCCTTCCCTAGCTTCATCCAACCCATGATAAGAATTGGTATATTTAAGATAATGATCCAGATCCCGGTATTAATCGGCGATAAAAGACCGAGTACCATCGCAAGACCTGTGACTCCACCTGTAAGGACTTCATGCGGTAAAAGAAACACATTAAAAGCAATCCCTAATATAATTGATCCGACAAAAATGATGAACAGTTTCATTACACGATCCATGAGGACACTCCATTTTTTTAATTAGTTATAAACCTCATGAACTATAGTGCTCATAAATACAAGAAATCATTACCTTTTTTTGCAAAACTGTATTGTTCAATGAGAATCAGTAGCTGTATCGGTAGGTTGTATTTTTATACAAAATACCCTCCTTTATAATCAGTTTTCCTCGTATTTATTCATGAATTGAGTCCTCCACATTTATGTCTGGGTCACCCGAGTCAGACTCAATCGTGTCGGACTCAACAAGCAAGAAAACTGAAATGATCTTTCGTAAAAAAAAGGTCAGACAACACTCCTACTTCAGATCCCACCATCACCCAGCCCCATAACTATCACTCACACCAACAACCGTATCAATCAATGTATATCCATACAAAAAACCACCTCATTATATGAGATGGGTACGTTTATATAAAGATTATAAGGAGCACCGTGAAGTCTCCTACGGACATAACACATTTATGCTTGCTCTTTGACTTCCTTCACTTTTTCTTTCTTTGAACTGTTTTCTTTTTTCCCAGCCACATCCTGAGAGCCAGTCATCACGCACTCTCCATTAAAGTGACCATTTTCGTCAATGACGATTGTGTTCATTTCAGCTTTTCCATCTAATGATCCAGAATCGTAAATATGAATTTTCCCTTCAATTTTTACGTCACCTTGAATTTTACCCGCTAAAAATAAGTTTCGAGCTGTTAATTGTTTTTCGATATACCCTTCCTGACCGACAGTTACATCACCGTTACATTTCACATCACCGTAAACTTTTCCGTCAATTCGAATACTTGAGTTTACTTCAAGGGTGCCGGTAAAAGTTGTTTCCTCTCCGATCACTGTGGAAACTTCATCCAATTTCTTTTCATCTTTTTTATTTGAAAACATCCTTCTCGCTCCTTTTTATTCCTTCTATCTCTGATGGAAGGTCATATATATATACGGATCAATATGCTCACCATTTCGTTTAATTTCATAGTGAAGGTGTACTCCTGTACTGCGGCCAGTCGTTCCCATGCCAGCAATATCATCGCCTTTTTTCACTGTATCTCCGACAGAGACTTCAATCGAATTTAAATGAGCATAGAGGGTTTCATACGTACTGCCGTGATCAATAATGACCGTCTTTCCATATCCACCGTGACGTCCTGCATGAATGACAGTACCATCTGCCGCAGCATAAATGCGGGTTTCTAACGGTGCTGCAATGTCTGTTCCGGAATGAAACCTTTTCCATTGAGTGATCGGATCTTCACGATTCCCATAATGTGAAGAGATCCTGCCTTCTTCTGCCGGAAAAAGTGTCGGTACGGTACGAAGTTCTTCTTCATATTCCATGAGTGTAGCTAATGTATCCTCAAAACTATCAAGAAGCTCTGGAAGATTGTCCCTCATTTCAAGTAACCCCTTAAAAACATCGTCATTGTACTCGTCACCGACGTCTAAACCTTCTGGAAGTTCAATTCCCCCACTTCCATCTCGATCATCAAGATCTGAAGGCATTTCCAAATCCATTTCACTTAATCGTGCTTCAAAACTTTTAAACTCTTCGATCGTTTCCTGAACAGCCGAAGCTTCTTCATGTAATGCGATATTTTCATTTTTCACTTCTGTTATTTCAACCTGCTGCTGATCAATCTTAGCATAGAGCTGAGATTGTTCCATATTTAGTTTATTTAGCGTATATGTAAGTCCACCAATCGTAATTATGAGAAAAAACACTATTAAAATACTGCTATAAAAGAGTTTTTTTGAAAGGTTAAATTTTCTCACTGGTGATTGCGGACCGTCTGTGAGTATGATCGTCCATGATTTTTGCTTATTTTTTTTCATATCCTTTCCCCCCTCGCTTGTCTGAAGCTAAGAGCTCCCCTTTCTTATCACCTTTGAATCTTTCAAAAATATTGTTTAGAATATTTATTCAATCAAACACAATTCCTTATTTTATCACCCTTTAATTATTTACAAAAGGTTCAATCGATTTTGCTATTTATTCCCACTTATATACCAAAACTTTTGTATCATTACGTAAGACACGATCAATTAGCAATAAAAAAAGAGCTTAGAATCATTCCTAAACTCATTTTTATCATAATATTTGGATATTTATTATATTATAAAAATAATACCATCCAATCTTCATCAAGATATGTACCGCCAACATGAAGAGCCTCTTTATCTACTCCGTAAGTTACAAAACCAATAGATTCATATAGTTTTTTCGCAGGAGTATTATCAGTAACAACCGTTAAATAGATTTGTCTGAGACCGTTTAACTCTTTAGCTTTTTCAATAGCTGCTTTCATGACCTTTCTCCCAATACCTTTCCCCCTAACTTCAGGAGTTACGTACATAGCAACAATGTTTGCGCGATGATTCATTTTTTGTTTTGTATCCCTCACAAGGGTAACAACACCAACTAACCTCTCGTGATAAAATGCTCCATAGGTAAATGAACTGTCTGATTGAAGCCGTTTTTTATAAAAGGCAACGGAATTCTCTTTTTCTTCTTCATAACCAGATGCAAATGACTCGGGATTTGTTCGTAAGGCTTCGAGTCTAAGAGCTCGGTATGCTTCAGCATCAATCGCTTCCATCAATCGTACTTCCATGATATTCCTCCTAAATTTATTTTTCCTTATAATAATGGATAATGATCATTTAGTACAACATGAAATGTGTAATTCATCGAAGCAGTTAATGACAAAACAAAAGTGGATTCACCACGCCTACTTCCAAGATCATGATCCGATGGCTCTCGAGCGACTTGGCGAAACAGAACAAACGACCTTGTTTTAACATTTTTAACCAAGTGCCTGGAACCTGGATAATACTTTCCAGGTCCCGGGCACTTTATTTTATTTTTGTAAATATAATTGATTGTGATGCAATTCTTTACATGAGAGAATTATTGCGACATACATATTCTTTTGAGGTGATCAAATTATTATGAATAGACAGACAAAGATCTTCGCTCATCGTGGCTCTTCTAGTACACACCCTGAAAATACAATGGAAGCTTTTCAAGCTGCCCTTCAATACGGCGCTGATGGCATTGAACTCGATGTTCAACTGACTAAAGACGGTGTTCCTGTTGTTATTCATGATGAAAAGGTAGACCGAACGACGAACGGGAATGGCTGGGTGAAAGATTTAACCTACAATGAACTAAAACAGTTGGATGCGGGGAGCTGGTTCGACCCTAGTTTTTCACATACAAAAATCCCTCGTTTAGAAGACGTACTTAACTGGCTTGTACAAACGCCACTACTTTTGAACATTGAACTCAAAAACGGATTCATTCGTTATCCTGAAATCGAAAAAAAGGTTCTAGATTTGGTTCATCGATACAACATGCAAAATCGAGTGATTTTTTCTTCATTTAACCATTACAGCTTAGTGGATCTTCGCAAACAAAATCGACATATCGAAATCGCTATACTTTTTATGGAAGGTCTTTATGAACCTTGGAATTATGCGAAAACAGTTGGTGCAAATGCCCTACATTGTTATTACCCTGTTGCCGTTCCTGAGTTGATTGCAGGATCTTCCCAAGCCGGTATGCCTGTTAGACCTTTTACTATCAATGATGAGGGCCTAATAGCTACTTTTATTCAAAGAGGCTGTAATGCGATTATGACTGACTTTCCAGAAAAAGCCGTTCATATTCGAAAAAAAATACAAAGCTAAGCTTCTAAAATGTCTTTGTGAAAAAAATAACAAGGTGCCAGGCACATGGAAATTAACTTCCATGTGCCTGGCACCACGTGAAACTTTCACATTTAAATTAAGATTCGTTTTTGTAAAGCATGTCTACGTGTGGGATGCCGTCTTCTAAATAAACGTCTGATACTTGTTTGAAGCCAAATGCTGCGTAGTAATGCTTAATGTAATCTTGTGCTGAAAGTTTGATTGCCGTTTCATGCAATTCGTTGACAAGTAAGTCCATCGTTTGCTGCATCAATTCGTTTCCAAGACCTTTTCCACGGTACTCCTTTTTTACAATGACACGTCCGATCGCAGCTTCAGGATACGTTGTCCCCTTTGGCAGAATCCGGGCATATGCAGTTACTTCACCATCTTGTTCATTAAAAATATGATATGCTACTTGGTCATTGCCGTCGATTTCAGGGTATGGGCATTCTTGTTCAACAACGAAAATATTGACGCGTTCTTTTAAAATTTCATACAGTTCTGCAGCTGTTAAGTCATCGAATTTCTTTATGTTCCAAGCCATGTGTGATCGTCCCTTCATGTTAGCGTTATTTATTTGTGTATTTTTTGGCCGTATCCACCTTTGTTCACCTTTACGAAGAGAGATTCCTATATCTTTTACGACTTTAATCGTTAACTCTTCGCACTCCATTTTTTGAAAACTCCATTGTTTACTCGCCACACTCTAGTTTTTCTTACAACATTCTCAACTTGCTTATAACTTCCCCACTGACAACCACTTTCTCTATTTCATTTCTGCTTTCTTTTTATCAGGGACTCTATACAGCATATATACATGTTCGATCCCTTCATCAAGGAAGATGTCTGAGGTGATTTCGAATTCATATGAAGCATATAAATCTTTTATGTAATACTCGGCCTGGAGTTTTATTTCAGACTCTCCCAATTCATTCAACAAGAACTTCATACCGCGCTCCATAATTTCTTTAGCATATCCTTTGCCCCGCTGATCTGCTTTAACGATAATCCTGCCAATTGATGCCTCTTGATAAATCGTTCCGCTTGGCATGAGCCTAGCATATGCAACAACTTCATCTCCCTCTTTTAAAAATAAGTGATATGAAGCTGGATCATGTCCATCGATTTCCATATATGCACAGTCTTGTTCAACTACAAAAACCGCCATTCTTTCTTTTATAATTTCGTGCCATTCTAGATTCGTTAATTCTTCAAATGATTTAATTTCCCACGTCATACTACTCTCCTCCATTTCATTGCTATTCTATTAGTTTACGTGAACCTGACATTTTCTTCAAAGGACTCGCTCCAAATACAATCGGTTCTTAAGACGATCCGTATGATTTTTCCAAAAAAGAATAGGCTAAAGATGGAAACGCTAAAAAGAAAGGTTGGCAACTATGAACAGAATTTTCTTTGGGCTCGTCTTGATCGGGGTCCCTCTTTCATTAATCGGTACGATCATGGCATGGTCCCCGACGATGATGTTCGGAGTATACAGTGTGACAATCCTAGCGCTTGCTTCATACATTGGAAGAGCAACCGACAGTTTGTCAGTGATTGCTGGACCTAGAATCGGTGGATTACTCAGTGTGACGTTTGGTAATGCAGTTGAGCTGACGATATCAGTTTTTGCTTTAGCTTCTGGTTACTTAAATATTGTCCTTGCTTCACTAACTGGTGCTGTTATTAGTAACTTGCTGCTCGTTGCTGGTACTTCTTTTTTTATCGGTGGATTGAAGTTCAAGCGCCAAAAGTTCAATGTTTATAATGCCCGCCATAACACAGGTCTTCTCATGTTTTCTGTTGTTGTATCATTTGTTTTTCCGTTTATTTTTGCTGAAAGCATTAGTGATACTGAAATCCTCGTATTAAGTACTGGGATTGCCATTATTATGCTCGTGCTTTATTTTGCAGCTTTATTTTTCCATCTTGTCACTCATAGAGGGGTATATGCACAAAAAGGGGATGAGCCTGCTGAAGAGGAAGAGCCGGAATGGCCGAAAGGAAAATCGATTGCCATATTAGCTGCTGCCGCATTAGCTGTAGCACTCGTTAGTGATCAGCTCGTCGATACATTTGAAAGTGTCGCAGAATCGTTTGGATGGAGTGAAGTATTTATTGGGGTCATTATCGTTGCCATTATCGGTAACTTTGCTGAAAACATAACTGCAATTTACATGGCACTGAAAAACAAAATTAATGTCTCTGTCGAAATTGCGTTAGGGTCGACCTTGCAAATTGCGATGTTTGTAACACCTATATTAGTGTTGCTCTCGTATTTCTTTCCGACTCCAATGCCACTGATTTTCTCAACAGAAGCATTAATTTCAATGATCTTGAGTGTATTCTTATCAATTATGATCATCAACGACGGTGATACAAACTGGTTTGAAGGCTTAACCTTATTACTCGCCTATGTCATCATCGCAATCGGCTTTTACTTTATTTAACAAGCGCCAGGAACCTGGTGAATCATTTCCAGGTGCTTGGCATTTTCATTAAGATCTCCTGTGTGCAGCCAATCGTCTTCTGAAATTCCCATCCCAGCTTTTTTAGCCACAAAAAACTTAGGATATCTTCCTAAGTTTAAATAGGTTCTATTTAATTAAATCTGTATAGCAAAAACGGTCTTTCCCCGTCATTACATCAGGAGTTACTTTTTTCTCACCAGTTGCAAAGTCTATTTTTTTGTTAAAAATCGGGCCATCAAAAACGAATGAGTGATACTCACCAAACTCTCCACACGGGTCGACGTCCCTTGGTAATTTCTCAACAAAATCGTGATCAATCACCATTCCAGAAAACGCTTCATGTAACTTATTTAAATCAACACACGTAATGATTGTTTTATACCCTTGCGATACAAAACGTTCCAATACCTCTGACGTACTTTCACCCCAAAGCGGAAAAACAGGAACAACCCCTGTATCCTTTAACATCTCTTCGCGATACTTTCGAATATCTTCTAAAAATAAATCACCATAAGCAATATGATTGATTCCATCCGCTTTAATTTTCTTAATCGCTTCAGTCATGATTTCATTATATTGTTCATTGGAGCAATCTTGTGGGATGTGTACTTTTCTTAACGGCAAGCCGATTGACTCCGCCTGCTCCACTACTAGTTCCTCTCGCACACCATGTATACTCATTCTATTATAACCACTAGTGACCGTCACAAATAATGAATCTACTTCGTATTCATCGGACTGTAGTAGGTCATGTAGTGCTAATGTTGAATCTTTTCCACTAAATGAAACGACAATTTTTTTCTTTGACACTTTTGTCCTCCCTAATAAAACGTTTGCTAGCATCGTAACATAACATACATAGGTTGAGGGAAACTTAATGAATTTTTTTAGGTAAAATAGTGTATTGGGATAAACTATAAGAAGAAAAAATAGGAGAAGGGGTTTAACGATTTCATCTCTTTCTATAAAATAAAAATGTTAAAACCCGAGAAGGTTTTTGAAACGATAAATATCAGTTTTGTTTTTCCAAGTTTCATCTTTTAATACGTCAACATTTGCTTTCATATCGGCAAACTTCGCCTTTATTTCACCAAACTCTTTTGCATAATCTACTTTCATACCATCTAGCTCTGCTTTCAGTTGCTCTTGTCCTGTCTTCAGTGCAGAAAGCATTTGACCATGCTCTTTCAATGTTTCACTATGGTTGTGTAAGATTTGCGAATGCTCGTCCAACTTTTGAGTATGACTTTCGAGAATCTCACTATGCTTTTCAAGAATTTCAGTGTGCCCGCATAATGTTTCTTGAATTTGACCGAGTGCTGAAAGAATTTGTTTTTCTACTTTTTGTTCCAAATAACTCCCTCCTCTATTTTTGATATGAAATATTATAACAAGTTCTAGAGGAGAGAAAAAGCTAAAGAAATCTCGCCGATTGGCAATCCTTAAGGCGAAGATGCACTTATACTATCTACATTAAAATTTTTACTACGTCGAGATTACTTCTTCGCAAAAATTTTATAAGTTTGATAGTGGAACATAAAGTGAAACTTTTACCACGGCAGGGAACATGTGTCCCCTTAAGGCAATTCTTTATCTCACAAACCAAACGTTTTTAATTTTATCGCCTTCGACTTCATACATCGCGATCGCATATACTTCTTGTCCATTTGCTCGACCTGTTACGTGTTCATGGTCAAACACGATTTTCCCTTTAGACATGCGCGAAAGTAACGCAGCATGCTGGTTCGGATTCTCTTTAAAAAGCTTTCCATATCGTTCTCTCATTTCTGCAAGCCCTGAAAACTTCAACTCATTCGATGGAAAATCAAACACTTGTACATCTTCAGCGTAAACATCAATAAACGCATCAATATCCCCGTTGTTATATGCATCTAATTGTTTTTGTGCTAGTTCTTCTGCTTTATTCATCACATTCCAACCTCCTATATCTTATACCTCACTTTCATTTTATTGTATCTATTCTTATTCCTCAATTCATTTTCACTAATGAATCAATTTCATAACTCAAAATATGATGCGAAATTCCGAATGGTGAGTGAGAACTTCACTTCAGACGGACGCTTTCCCGAGGGCTTGTCTTCAGCTAACTTAGGCTTAACAACTCTTCGCCTAAGTGGATCTTCAGACTGCGCTGATCCTCCGGGAGTCGCCGTCTTTTGTTACGTTCACTTCCAAATATTACGTACATTTAATGAAGTATTTATAATATCATTCGTTTCACTGCGCAAAAAACGTAATTATGAAATTCATTCTAGTAAAATAATTGATTTTTAATAATTTTCAATTAATTAAAGGAATTTATGTCTCACTATCGAATAATAATTACATATAGCTCCTCATTGATGAGGAGGTGGCTAAAATAGGAGATGGCTAATATGAAAAAACGAATGAATAAAAGTGTTAGTGTTCAACAAATAGATGAATATCACTTCTTCTCAACTAAGGGGGAGCTAACTGAATACCTTTTACTTAAAAAGATGGCTGAATCTGAAACTCCGCTCGGATCTTGGGTTTTAAAGGCAATGCTTGAAGAAAACGGTTTAGACGTGAGTATTGCCACCGTCGGAAGAATATTGAAGGCTCTAGATGCAAAAAAACATAGCAAACTTATTGATAATCAAGGAAGAATTCTAACAGAAAAAGGAGAACATCACGTTACAAATTTAACTGAAGAAGTGGAACGAATGATGCTACACAATCATTTAATGAAGGCTTCAAAACCACAAGATTTAGCCGAGCTTCACGACTTAGTTTTAGCTAGAAAAACGATTGAATGTGAAACAGCAAGACTAGCAGCAATAAGAGCAGAGCCTCACCATCTCGATGCACTATATCAGTCTATCCATCAACACGAACATGATGTCTCCAATAAAAAAGATCCAAATCCTATCGCCTGTGACTTTCATGAGAAAGTAGCTGAAGCTTCAAAAAATCGTTTTTTAATTGCTTCATTAAATATTCTCATATACGAGGAGATAAAACTGGAGGCAAAAATTTCTGATTTAGTTACTAGAGAACGAGGCGAAGAGTACGGGAATCACCATCAACTAATCGCAGATGCGATTAAAAATAAAGATCCCGAGCTTGCCGTAAAACAAATGAATATTCATATGGACACGCTAATACGTGCCATTGAAGAACAAAGTATTGATGAGACATTTTTTAAAGGTGGTGATTCATAAAGGACATAGATGAAAACATTGCTCTGTCAGTCTTGCCGCACCATAAACTTTCATTAATTAAAGGAGTGAAGTGGAAATGGAATATGGGTTTTTAGCACTTATCCCACCTTTGTTAGCTATTATTATTGCCTTAAAAACAAAACAGACACTCGTCTCATTATTTGCAGGTGTATGGATCGGAGCAACAATTATTTATAACTGGAATCCTCTTGTCGGCTTTGTCAGTACAATTTCAGATTTTATTATTCCTTCCATTGCTGATTCTTGGAATGCAGGGCTTCTCATTCTTGTTACTTTAGCCGGAGGTTTTGTGCATATTTTAAAAGTTTCAGGTGCAGCACAAGCATTTGCTCAAGCTGCGACTAAGAGAATCAATACGAGAAAACGAGCTCAAACAACAACTTGGGCAAGTGCTTTTGCATTCTCTTATACGGAACCAGTTCTTATTTTAGGTACAATTATGCGCCCAATCACAGACAGATTGAAAGTATCTCGTGTAAAACTTGCATACATTCTCGACTCTATGGGAGCTTCCTTAGCAGCGATGTCTCCAATAAGCAGCTATGGTCCATTTATTACAGGGTTAATTGGTACCCAGCTAGTAGCCATTGGATTATCGGATAATCCTTGGGGATTATTCTTAGCAATGATTCCTTATAACTTATATGGAATTTTTGCAATGATTACAGTTTTATTTGTCGTCCGCACCGGCTTAGATATCGGCCCGATGTATTATGCTGAAAAGCGCGCTGTAGAAACAGGTGAACTTGTCGGAAAAGATGATAAACCGTTAATGGTCGACCAAGATGATGAACTTCCTGAAAACTATAATCTAACGATGAAGAACTTTTTAGTTCCAATGGGGCTACTCTTTGTAACGATTTTCGGCGTAATTTTTTGGTCAGGTGATATCATCGCAAATGGGTTTAGAGACTCATTTATAGAAGGAAATATTGTCCTTGCCATCTCTACCGGCTTTGTCGTTGGTTCTATCGGTGCCATTTTTGTTTCTATCACAACTGGTTTGCATAATTTCAAAGATTCAGTCGATGAATGGACAAAAGGAATTAAAAACCTTATCATTGTACCAATGATTCTTGTCCTAGCTTGGTCAATTGGTGGAGTAGCAAATGAGATGGGACTAGGTGCATATTTATCGCAAATCGCTGACAGTTATTTGCATGCTGGAATTATCCCTGCAATCATTTTTGCACTCGGTGCGATCATTGCCTTCTCGACAGGAAGTTCATGGGGTGTTTTTGCCATTATGATGCCAATTGCCATTCCGATGGCAGATGCACTTGGAGTTCCGCTTCCATTAGTCATCGGTGCCGTCATTAGTGGTGGATTATTTGGAGATCACTGTTCACCAATTTCAGATACTACGATCCTCGCTTCAACAGGGGCAGCTTGTGACCATATTGAACACGTGAATACACAGCTTCCTTATGCTCTTACTGTTGGAGGAGCTGCATTTCTTGGGTTTCTTGTAGGAGGCTTCACAGGCGTTCCATGGATCGGAATAATTACTACAACGGTCGCGATTGTTATCGCCCTTTATCTATTAAACAAGTATGTCAAACGCAGAGTTGATGATTCGAAGGTCGACAATAATTTAAGTGTATAAATTATAAACTTTAATAGAATCATAGGAGTTGATCAAAGTGAAAGTAGACATGATTATTAAAAACGCATTTGTGATGACAATGGAAGGAAAAGGCGTCGGAATGATTGAAGATGGTGCCGTCGCTGTAAAAGGAAACTTAATTGAGGCGGTTGGAAAAACAGACGAAATTGTAAGCCAATATTCATGCGAAGAAATGGTTGATGCAAAAAATAAGCTCGTCATGCCAGGCTTTATTGATGCCCATATGCATACAGGGCTTGCAATCGTTCGCGGAGTTGCCCAAGATATGCAAAACTGGATGCAAGAAGGGCTTTGGCCATTTATGAAGCATGTAACGAAAGAGGATAATGTTAAAGGTTCCATGCTAAACATTGTTGAAGGAATTAAGGCTGGAACAACAACCTTTGGAGATTACGATGCGAATATGAACGATATCGTTCATAACTATATCAAAACTGGAGCACGCGCTCGCGTAACAGAGCTCGTTAATGAAATCCCAGATGATATCGGTGATATCCCTGTCGGCGAATTATACCCTTTCTACTCGTCGATCGGTGAGAAAAAACTGCAAAATAACCTTCGACTTTTCGAAGACTATCATGAAACAGAAAACGGACGTATTACATGTATGTTTGGTCCCCACGGTCCAGATATGATGAGCCTGGAGCTTATGAAAGAAATGCAAAACTTAGCAGAGAAATATGACACAAAACTTCATATGCATGTTGCTCAAGGGGATCGTGAAATTGATCAATTGGAAAAACGCTACGGGAAGAGAACAATTCCATTTTTAGATGAAATCGGCTACTTAAACAACCGCCTTTTAGCTGTTCACTTAACTGAAGCAACGAAGGAAGAAACAGAAATAGTGGCCAACCGTGGAGCAGCAATGATCAACTGTTCAGGAAGTATCGGAATCATTGACGGCATCGTTCCACCCATTGCAGAATTTCTTGAAGCTGGCGGAACTGCTGCCCTTGGGTCAGACCAAGCTCCAGGAAACAACTGCAATAATATGTTTAACGAAATGAAGTTTGTTTCTATTTTAAATAAAGCAAAGCGTCAAAACCCTGCAACTTTCCCTGCAACACTTGCAGTTAGACTTGCAACAATCGAAGGCGCCAAAGCTGTCGGACTCGATCATGAAGTTGGGTCGTTAAAGGCTGGGAAAAAAGCAGATATGATTTTTATCGACTTGGAAGAACCAACGATGTCGCCAGTGATTACCTCACCGATTCGTAACATCGTTCCTAACCTCGTCTATTCCGCTAAAGGTAACGAAGTTGAATCTGTTATGGTCGATGGAAAATTCATTATGAAAGACCGTACGTTACTAAATGTTGATGAAAAAGCGATTGTCAAAGATGCTCAACAAGCTGCAACAGCAATTAGTAAGAGAGCGAATGATGATATCTTAAAATCAAACAGTCCACTTTTAACGATGATGGAAAATGATGAATTATAATCATATTGAAATGGACAAAAAAATCGAATGAACATGTTGTGAGGCAGACTATACCACGATTCGGTGAGTCTGCCTTTTTGTTGAAATGAATGCATTTTAATAAAATATAGGATGAAGTAACAAGGGTATTCTGAATGAAATATCCATAATTATTGTCTAATATTCTACTGTTTTTTCACAGTAGAAGCATTATTTGGATATTTATGTTAACATAAGTTTGTTAAAAGGCATGTATTTAACGTTTTGCAGCATGAAGAACAATAGGAGTGTTACTACGTTATTAAAAAGGGGTTAGATATGGAGTTTTTATTCAGTACATTATTACCACAATTATCAAATGTTTTCTCATTTATACTTATCGTACTTCTGATGGTAGGTACATATATTAGTTGGAAAAAATCATTTAAAGAAGGGATTTTCTTTTTCTTACTTATATTTATCCATGAAATTTTCATGCACTTAAGTAAAAACTTTTTATTCTATTATGAATTGCCTACTCTCGTACATTTTATCTCTAAATTCATATTGTTATTGTCTTTTATTATTTTAGTTATAGGTATGATTCGCTGGAATAATGAAGATGGTAGCAAGGTTGAAACCTAAAACGAAAAGAGCGACCAACGTTTATCGAATTGGTCGCTCTTTATACTATACACCCGAATAAGACATGAAGCCTCCGTCAACTGGAACTGTAATTCCTGTCACAAATCCTGACATATTTTCGTCAACAAGCCATAGTAAAGTTCCTAATAAATCTTCTGGCTTCCCAAACCGTCTCATTGGTGTGTGCGAAATGATTTTATTTGATCGGTCTGTAAGTGACCCATCTTCATTTAATAGCAAGTTACGGTTTTGTTCTGTTAAAAAGAATCCAGGTGCGATCGCATTCACTCTTACACCTGATTCAGCCATATGTACAGCTAACCATTGCGTAAAGTTATCAATGGCAGCCTTGGCAGAGCTGTATGCGGGAACCTTTGTCATTGGTGAAGGTGCGCTCATTGAAGACACATTAATGATTACTGTACCTTGTTTCTTTACCATCTTTTTCAGGAAAACTTGTGTCGGATTTACTGTTCCTAAAATATTTAAATGAAAGACGTGCTGAAAGCCTTCATCGCTCATATCAAAGAACGTGTTAATTTCATCGTCATCTAGGTCTTCCATTTGGAACGTTTCTTTCGTAGTCGTTCCCTCTGGATGGTTTCCCCCAGCTCCATTAATTAAAATATCACATACACCGAACTGTTCTGTTACTTTCTTCTCAGCGTCTATTAAACTTTTTTTATCTAAAACATCACAAGCAATTGCAAGAGCTTCTCCACCAGCGTCAATAATGTCCTTTTCAACCACTTTCCCTTTTTCCTCTGTACGATTTAAAATCGCAACTTTAACACCTTGTCTCCCTAACTCTCTTGCCATCGTACCACATAAAACACCACTACCACCTGTGATAACTGCGACTTTCCCTTTTAAGTTCTCATTGATCGGTAACAACGGTCACACCTCCACTCTTATTTTTCTTTCTTTTGTCGCTCTAGCGTATCCCAAATCCCCCATAAATACATAATGCCAAGAGCACGATCGTACAATCCATATCCAGGTCTGCACTCTTCTCCCCAAATATGACGCCCATGGTCAGGCCTTGCATATCCTGTAAATTCAGATTCATGATACGCTTTGACAATGTCATAAATATCTACGGATCCATCCTGCGTACGATGAGAGGTTTCTATAAAGTCACCATTATCATAGATTCGTACATTTCGAATATGAGCAAAATGAATACGATCTGAAAAAGAACGGACCATATCTGCAACATCATTTTCACGGTTCGAACCAAGCGAGCCACTACATAATGTGAGGCCGTTATATGGGTTATCAACTAGCTTTAAAAACCTCTCTATGTTTTCTTTATTAATCATAATTCTAGGTAAACCGAAAATTGGCCATGGTGGATCATCTGGATGAATCGCCATTTTTATATCATGTTGTTCTGCAACCGGTATAATTTCTTCTAAAAAGTATGATAAGTTGCTCCATAAATCTTCTGTTGTAACATTCTTGTACGCTTCAAATAGTTCCGTCAGATCAGCAAGCCTTTCTGGTTCCCAACCTGGCATTGTTCTTGTAGAGTCTTCAGCAATTGTTTTCACTAAATCTAAAGGGTCAATGTCATGAATTTTTGATCCTTCATAAAAAAGTGCAGTTGAACCATCCTCTAGCTTTTTTGCCAGATCTGTTCTCAACCAATCAAATACAGGCATGAAATTATAACAAATAACTTTAACCCCTACTTTTGAAAGCTTTTCAATCGTTCTTTTATAATTTTCAATATAACGATCTCTTGTAGGAAGACCTAGTTTAATATCTTCATGAACATTGACACTTTCAACGACATCGATATTTAACCCATAAGCCTCAGCCTGTTCTTTGACTTGATTGATTTTATCCATTGGCCACTCTTCCCCAGCAGGCATATCATGCAAAGCCCAAACGATTCCTTCCGCACCAGGAATTTGCTTAATTTGATCAAGCGAGACATGGTCATTGTTGTCACCAAACCAGCGAAATACCATTCTCATTTTGAATCTCCCCTGTCTTATACGTGGTTTGTTCACCACTTTTGCGGTTTGTTCACCACTTCTGCGATTTGTTCACCACTTCTCAGATTCACTTATGACTTTCGCAATTTCAAGCTTACTTATTGAGACAGTTTTTCGATATATTTTTTTGCAGCTGATACAATACCTTCAGCACCCTCTGCCTTCAACGCTTTGTTCCAGTCACTGCCTACTCCTACTGCGGCTGCACCGTTCTCTAACCATTCATGGACGTTCTCGAGATTTACGCCACCTGTTGGCATCACTTCAACGGTTGGTAATGGTCCTTTAATCGCCTTAATAATAGATGGTGAGAAGTTGTTACCTGGGAATAGTTTAATTAAAGCCACACCGTACTCTGTCGCTTCTTTGATTTCTTTAATCGTCATGCAACCTGGAATGTATGGGATTTGATATCGATTACACATTTTAGCGGCACCCTTATCAAAACAAGGGGATACAACGTACTCAGCACCATTTAAAATCGCTATACGAGCTGTTTCTGCATCTAAGACACTTCCAGCCCCGATGACAACTTCTTCTTTATATTTTTCTTTTAATTCACTCATTAATTGAGCAGCATTTGGTGTTGTAAATGTCACTTCGATCGATTTCACTCCGCCTTCAATACAATGTTCAGCAATCGTTTTTGCCTCGTCATATGTATCACCTCGCACAACGGCTGTTAATTTTTCCTCAGTAAGTTTTTGTAATGTTTGAAAGCTTTGAAACATCAATAATTCCTCCTTTTAGGTTTACAATGTAATTTGGCCTAACACGTATGTTGTGTTAGGCACTTTGATTATTCAAAAACAATTGCAGCTTTACGGACTTCATTAGGGTGTTCTTCAATAAACTGCATCGCTTCTTTTATTTGGTCGACTGAAAACGTATGCGTAATCATGTCATCAACCTTTAATTCACCTTCATTTAGCAGTTTAACCACCTCTGCAAACTGATTCGTTTGCAGTCGAGAGCCAACGATCGTTAATTCCTTTTTCGTGATCGGAAGCTGTGAAATTTGTGAAGGCTGCTGGTCAAAGCCTAAAACGACAACTCGTCCTGCGATTGATGCAACATCAACACTTAATTCAAAAGTTTGCGGCAGACAAACAGCATCAATGACAACATTCGCCCCTTCACCAGAAGTTAATCTCATCACTTCTTCTGCTACATTTTTTTCACGAGCATTGATGACTGCATCAGCTCCGCATTGCTTTGCAAATTGTAATCGTTCTTCACTTAAATCAGAGATAAAACAAGTTGCACCATGAAGTTTTGCGATTTTCAAGCAGCAAATTCCAATAGGTCCTGTACCTTGAATGAAAACCGTGTCACCTTTTTGCACTTGTCCTCGCCAATTCGCTTGTGCGCCAATAGTAAAGGGCTCTACAAGAACAGATGCTTCAAACGGTATATCTTCATTTACCTTATGAAGGTTCCCCTCAGGAACAACAATATATTCTTGCATACCGCCATCTCTGTGTACACCGTACACTTCTAACTTTTTACAAACATTTGCTCTACCAGATCTGCATGCATAACAGTTTCCGCACGTATCGATCGGCTCTAAAACAACTTTATCTTTAGGATGTAATGTTGTTACATTCGTCCCTATTTCGATAACTTCCCCTGTTACTTCATGTCCAATAATTCGAGGATAGGTTGCTAACGGGTTTGTGCCATGATAAATGTGCATATCCGAACCACAAATCCCTACCATTTTTACTTTTATGAGAACGTCATTTTCGTTTTTGATAATCGGCATTTCTTTTTCGATTATTTCGATTGATCCTGCTTCTTTTACATAAACGACTTTCATGAGTTCTCCCCCTTATTAGTCAAACAATCCTGGTAGGAATAGCGTGATCTGTGGAATAAATGCAACGAGTAGTAACACTGTTAAACTTACAAATAAGAATGGCATTAATGCTTTCGTTGTATCCCAAATGGATACTTTCCCGATACTTGAAGCAACGAATAAACATACCCCTACTGGAGGTGTTGAAAGACCAATAATTAAGGCAAGAACCATGACAATTCCGAAGTGGACTGGGTCCATACCAACTTGTGTTGCAACCGGTAATAGAACTGGGAATAGAATCACTAACGCTGCAATTGTTTCCATGAATGTTCCTACGAAAAGTAACAATAATAGAATTAATAAAATAACGATAATAGTATTTTCACTAATTCCCATAATCGTATCTGCAACTAATACTGGGATTCGTTCACTCACCATGATCCAACCAAATAAGTTTGCAAATCCAACAAGCATTAAAATGGAAGCTGTACTTACCATCGAATTTAGGATAATCTTAGGGACTTGTGAAATTTTCAATCCACGATAAACAAATAATCCAATTAGTAGTGCATAAATGACTGCCACAATAGAAGCTTCAGTTGGTGTAAAGAAACCTCCTAAAATACCGAATAAAATGATCACTGTCATTAAGATCGCCCAGAAAGCACCGAAGAATGACTTTCCTACAACTGCTATTGGTTTTCGTTCTTGTTTTGGATAATTTCTTTTCACAGAAATGAGATATGCCATAAACATCAGACCTACACCTAATAGCACACCTGGAACTGCTCCTGCTAGGAACAAATCGCCAATTGACACGCTCGCCAATGTTCCGACGATAATTAAAGGTAACGATGGCGGAATAATGGGTCCAATCGTTGAAGACGAAGACGTAACAGCAGCAGCAAAGCTCGAGTCATACCCTTCTTTTTTCATGGCAGGGATCATAACAGAACCTATACTCGCTGTATCGGCTAAGGCTGTTCCGGAAATCCCGGCAAAGCCCATAGAAGACCCAATATTCGCAAGGCCTAATCCTCCTCTTATATGTCCCAGCAAATCGTTGGCGAACTTTATAATTCGCTCTGTTATACCCCCTGCATTCATTAGGTTCCCCGCAAGAATAAATCCAGGGATACATAACAATACGAATGAATTGATTCCAGAGAACATTCGACTCGGAATGATCGTTAAACCAATATCATTGATTAACAAGTAGATAATTGAAGAAATCCCTAAACTAAAAGCAATTGGTACTCCTAAAAACATTAAGAAAAGGAAGGATAAAAATAGTACTAGTGCCATCATTCTTGTTCGCCTCTCTTCCTTTTAGAGAAAATAAATTCATACGCGTTAATAAAAGCGTAAAAACCGATAAATAACATCGAAAGACCAATACTAGCATGAATCCATGACATGTCGATCGCCATCGTCGCAGATGTCTGACCTTGTCCAACTTGCATAAATGTATAACCATGATAGGCAATAAAGAAGCTAGCTGCCACTACGACTAAAGATGTAAATGCCTGATAGTATTTGCTGACCCTCTCAGACATGATGTTATAAATGAAATCGATGCTAATAAATTCATGGCGCTTCATGGCAACTGGTGCCCCAAATGCTACGGCATATATGAATAAAAATCTTGTTAACTCCTCTGTCCATACAGCTGAAAACGGTAAAAACCTTGTTAAGATTTGAATCGTTACAACGACAATAATACCGATAAAACAAAGGGCTGTTAAAGTCTCTAACGTTCGATCTAAAAGTTTTAGCGGCTTCATATTCATCATCGCCTTCCTTTTTAAAGGAGGCATATCAACGCTCATGTTGATACGCCTCAATTACTAATTTATTCTACTTCTAGAATTCTTTCGAATAGCTCAAACTGTTCTTCAGTTAATGAATCTTGAATTGCAGGCTCCATCGCTTCACGGAATGCATCTTGATCAACATCATCATTAAATGTCATACCTAATTCTTCAAGTAAGTTATGGTAATTTTCGATTTCTTCAACAAACAGATCAGCACCATAAGCTTGTGCTTCTTCTGAAGCTTCTAATACAGCTTCTCTCAGTTCATCAGATAGACCTTCCAACGCTTCATTTCCGATAACCATATAGATCCAAGAATAGACATGCTCTGTTAAGTTTACATAGTCTTGAACTTCGTACAGTCCACCACTGTGAATTAAGTCAACAGGGTTTTCTTGGCCATGAATAACTCCTTGCTGTAAGCCAGTAAATACTTCGTTAAAGTCCATTACTTGCGGGTTGGCACCAGCTTCATTCCAAGCGTCCATGAAAATTGGTACGTTTGGTACACGCATTCTAAATCCGCTTAAGTCATCAGGAGTATTAATCGGTTCATTTGATGTTAAGTTTCTTGGCGCACGCTCCATGTAAAATAACGGTGTCACACCAACCTTTTCAACGATCTCTTCTTCAATTTCACGACCGATCTCACCTTCAATGACATTTGTCATGTGCTCTGAGTCTCTAAATGCATATGGTACACCTAGTAATGCCGCTTTCGGTGCCCAGTTTTGCATTGTCTCACCACTAATTAATAATTCTACATTGCCTGCACGAATGTCATTTAATACATCCGTTTCTCCACCAAGTTGGTTGTTTGGATAAATATCAATTTCAATTTGACCTTCTGTCTTTTCATTGACTAACTCAGCAAATTTTTCTGCTGTTTGGTGCCAAATGTGATCTTCAGCTGCTAAATGTCCCATTTGCCAAGAAATTGATTCTCCTGAATCTGCATCGCCGTCTGTTCCATTAGTATCTGCGTCGTCTCCTCCGCATGCTGCTAAAGTTAAGGATAGAGCTGTAACTGCTGTTAACCATTTGAATTTTTTCATTGTTTGTTCCTCCTTGGATGTTAAGGTTTTATACTTTTGGCTTTGTTAAAGCCTATTTTTATCTTCGCTATCGGCGGACGCTTTCCGCAGGCACGGCCTCAACTTCCCAAAACTCATTTTAATCGTTTTGAGTGATTTTCGGCTCGCGCTCTTCCTGCTGGAGTCGCCGCCTATCGCTCGACTACTATAACGACATCAACAATTCATTCTTAAAAAAGACTAAACTTTAACAGAGCTTTATTTTTTAACCGCTTTCATTCCCTGGACTAATTGGCTAAATATTCATAAACCGATTTAGTAATTGACACACCTTCATTTAACGCTTTTTCTTCCTTAAGCTGTTCTGGTTCACCTGGAACTAACACTTTATCAAAGCCTTCTGCTGGTTCAACTTCGTGAATTTCATCAATCATTTGATCCATTGAGTCTAAGAAATCTTCGATATTTGTAAACATGGACGGATTGATCGTAATGATAAAGTGACCTAACTTACGCTTTTGGTCGTAGTCACCATACATTTTCGAAATGCTTGGCCCGAAAGCAGATCCAGTAAGAATTCCTGACATAATATCAACAACCATTCCCATTCCATAACCTTTAGGTCCTGCAAACGGAAGTAATGCTCTTACATCATGTGGATTTGTTGTCGGCTGACCTGATTCGTCTACTCCCCAGTCACTCGGAATGTCGTTACCTGCTTCGCGAGCATGAAGGACTTTACCGAATGCAACGTTACTTGTTGCCATATCTAAAATGACTGGTTTATTCTTCCCTGCTGGGAATCCATAAGCAATTGGGTTTGTCCCAAAGTAAGGTTTCGATCCACCAAATGGAACAACGATATTATCTGTATGCGTTAACGCCATTCCTACTAAATTTTCCTCAGCTGCTTGCTGTACAAAGTATGATAATGCTCCACAGTGGCTACTGTTCGTAATTCCTACCATGCCGATACCATTTGTCTTAGCCATTTTAATCGCTTGGTCCATCGCTTCTTTCGCGACAACATGTCCCATCCCGTCATCACCGTCGAAGATCGCTGAACAAGGGCCAGTTTCTTCAATTTTAAATTCAGGGCTTGGATTTAAACCGCCTTCATTTAGCCTTTTTACGTAATGCTCTGTCCTTAGCACCCCGTGTGAACTTACACCACGTAAATCCGCATGAACAAGAACATCGGCAACTACTTCTGCATTTCCTTGATCTAAAGAGGCTTCTGTTAATTTATTTACGACTAATTCCTTCAACTCGCTTGGAGATAATTTCACATCTGACATATTGTATCTTCCTCCTATTCTAGGTTGGAGTGACGATTTTTCATTTCTTGATGAAAGTCGTTTCCTTTTGATTTGTTTATTGTAAAAATAATGATTGCATCTAACAATAAGTGAAGGCTTTGATCAAATTGATTCCCTAATGGCTGAATCGTATCTGGTTCATCAGGGGGACGATGCTTTGTTGCAGCAGGGACTCTTAATGTCACTTCACTTAATTCGGCTAAAGGCGATTTTCTGTTAGTTGTTACAGCGAGCACTTTCGCTCCAACCTCTTTTGCCTTATTAGCAAATTCGACGATTTGTCCTGTTGTTCCAGAGCCCGAGATCGCTACTAGCAAGTCTCCGCTTTGTATGCTTGGTGTAATTGTTTCACCGACAACATATACATTGAAATCTGCATGCATTAAGCGCATCGCAAAGGCTTTTCCCATCAACCCGGAGCGTCCTTCACCGAGAACAAAAATACGTTTTGCTTTTAGTAGCTCCTCACTTACTCGAAGCGCTTCTGTTTCTTCAAGATTTGAAAGTACTTCTGACACTTCATTCGCTACTTGTTGAATGGTTGATTTCAAGAAGGAATCACTCCTTTCAAGCTTTTAGCTGCCTCTTCTTTGTTAGACGCTTGAGTGATCGCGCTTCCAACAATAATGACATTCGGATGATAACTGATATAGCTTGAGATGGAATCTTCATTAATTCCGCCAGCAACAGCTATTTCGAGATTTGGAGATGTTGCTACCAAATCAAATTGTTGAGTCGTAACCTTTTGACCATCCTTTTGCATATCCTTACCGATGTGAAGGCTGACTAAATCAGCTCCGAGGTCTTCAATTTCTTTGACCCTTTCTTCACTTTCTATCCCAAGTAAGTCAACCATCACTCTTTTGTTATAACGATCAGCTACCTCAAGCATATCTTTAATCGTGCCATCTGCTGCGAATGCCATAACTGTCGTTATATCAGCCCCGGCATTAAAAGCTTGCTCTGCCTCGTGTTTTCCAGCATCACATGTTTTCATATCTGCAACAATTGTATGCTTTGGGTATTTTTCTTTTATTTCTTTAATTATTGAAACACCGTATTCTTTAATGACACCAGTTCCAACTTCAATCCAGTCTATATAATCCTCCGTGCTTTTTAAAATTTGAAAGCATTCTGATTTCGTCAGACGGTCTAAGGCAAGTTGAAGTTTCATCATACGCTTACCTCTCAATCTTTTGTTCATTGTTCACTTTTGCTAGTACATCTTCCACATAAGGTAGACCTTCATTATCTCCAGAAACGGTCACGACCATTGAGCCAATGACATTAGCAAAGTGTAGAGATTCTTCAAGTGACTTGCCATTTAAGTAAGAGTAAACATAGCCGGCATTAAATCCATCACCTGCACCAACCGTATCAACAACACTCTTCGGTTTTACTGGATCTGCATAAACCATCTCACCATTTCGGTATCCGACAGAACCTTCTTCTCCACGCTTTAATACAATATCTTCTACACCATAATCTTTGAAAATTTCGATGTATTCTTCAATTGTTCTTTCACCGAACAAAAGTTCAGCTTCTTCTTCACCCGATAGGACGATATCGACATGAGGCAAGAAATCTAATAGTGTTTTCTTTGCTTCTTCTAATGTCCAGAGCTTAAGTCTTAAGTTTGGATCAAAAGAAACCTTTACTCCATGTTTCTTTGCGATTTCAATCGCATGCTTAATGATGCCAGGATTTTTCTTATCGATTGCCGCAAAAACCCCTGTTATGTGAAGAACTTTCGACTGTTTAATGTAATCTTCAATAATACTTTCTTTCGTTAAAACCGAAGTCGGTGAATTACTTCTGTAATAGAAAGTGCTCCCCGAACCATCCTCTAATATTTCTTTAAAGTTTAACGAAGTTGGGTAACCGTCAACTAACTCCACTTCTGAAGTATCGATCCCTTCCCCTCTCACAAAATTGAGAATATATCTCCCAAATTCGTCTTTTCCAAGTTTACTAATCCAACCTGTATTTAGACCTAACCGTGCACACCCGATCGCAAAGTTGAGCTCTGCTCCACCTACTTTACGCTCGAATGTATGACTGTATCTCATAGGGCCTTTTGTATTTGGATTAAATGTAATCATTGCATCTCCGATTGTTACGATATCTTTGTTCAACTTTAGGCCCTCCTTTCTTGGTATTCTTTTAGCTTGAATTTCTAATATGCAATATAGGTTCATACCTATAAATGTTTCTCTCTGGCACTTGTGCAGGGTGCTTAATAAGCTCGAGCAATAGATGTGCTGCATCTTTCCCCATTTCAAATGCTGGCTGTGCGACTGTTGTAATCGTCGGATTAAATAAGCTTGCAAATGATACTTCATCAATCCCGATAATCGCTAAGTCTTGAGGAATGCTAATCTGTTCTTCCTTTACGACTTTCAACACTTCCATCAGTGCTAAGTCGTTCCCGGCTATTAACGCCTTCGGTGGCTCTGGAAGTGAAAGCATTTCTTTAATAACTTCTTTCATCCTATGCACTTCGACACTTTGTACATATGTTTCGTTCACATCAACACCATTATTATTTAATGCTTCCTTGTATCCTGAGACCCTCTCAATTCTCGGGGTTAACTTACGCTCCAAAGAAGTTGTGACAATCCCAATATCTTTGTATCCGTTTTCAATTAAATGATTAACTGCCAACATACTTGCTTTCTCGTTATCTAGTAAAATACATTTCACTGGGAGATGATCAATAAATCTATCAGCAAAAACTAGTGGGAATTTTTCATCAAGCATTTGATTATATAGATCTAAATTTTCTCCCGTTGGAAAAACAATGAGTCCATCTACTTGTTTAGCCCTTAGCATCTCAATGTATTTCCGTTCTTTTTCAGGATCATCATCGGCATTACAGACGATGACATGAAAATCATGCTCGTGACAATAATCTTCAATTGCTCGAATGACTTGAGTTGAAAATGTGTGTAGGATGTTCGCGACGATCACGCCTATTGTCGAAGTCTTTTTTTGCTTTAAGCTTCGTGCAACGTAATTAGGTTGATACCCTAACACTTTTATCGCTTGCTCAATTCTATTTTTTGTTTCCTCTCCCATATAGTCATAGCGCTTGTTAATATACTGAGAGACAGTGCTTTTTGAAACATTTGCTTCTGTTGCAACATCTTGCATTGTAACCCTTTTCATGTTTACGCCTCTTTCTACTAAAAAACACTTTAGTAAATCGGTTTAGTAAATCGGTTTAGTGAAAGTATAAATGAAAACGGATTCAAAAATCAATAGTATTTTTTAAAAATTTAGATTGAAAAATTTAGATGCTATATTTGTTTTTTTATTTATTAAATGAATCAATTTCATAATATGTTTTTTGCACAATGAAACGAATGATATGATAAATTTTTTCATTAAATGTACGTTTTATCTCGAAGTGAACGTAAGAAAAGACGGCGACTCCAGAGGATCAGCGACGAGCAATACTTCTTCGAACTGCTCCGAGCTGCGACGAGTAACCGCAGGAGCAACGAGCTGAAGATCCACTTAGGCGAAGAATTGTCGAGCCTAAGTTAGCTGAAGACAAGCCCTCGGGAAAGCGTCCGTCTGAAGTGGAGTTCACGCTCATCATTCGGAATTTCGCACCTTATTTTGAGTTATGAAATTGATTAAACCCCTTAAAGATAAAGCTTTGTTAAAGGCTATTGATGATTTTTCAAAATTATACTCATTTGCACCTATAGACATTTAACATAGCCAAAATAAAAAAGGCACCTTGATTAACAAGTGCCTTTTTAGCGTTCATAAAAACAACCCTACCTATGATCAATTTGTACCCAACTTATTTGAGAATGAAAACGGCCTTTTCCATAGGCTGTTTTCTAAAAGATTGCTCCTGCGATTACTCGTCGCAGGTAAAGAGTGTTGCTTTTAGTAAAAAATTAATTTTTTCGAATCCGTTACAGGCGACCGCTTTCACCTCTAGGCACAAGTGCGACATCCGTTCATGCTTCACTTCGTTTGCATTCACGGTGTCTTCTTTGCCGCGGGCACGGCTTCAGCTAAACAAGGAAGTTCCTGTCTCTTCCTCTACAAGCAATGCTTTGAAGCTGTATCCGTCGAGACAACTCGAAGCTTACTCGTGAAGCTGATGCTCGTCGCTGGAGTCGCCGCCTTTCACTTCTTTAAGTTATTAAAAAGCAACAATTTATACGAAAAGAGCCTTTCCATAAAAATACATACACCTTATTCACTTAATAACTGTAAGAACTCCTTCGTCCTTTGCTTGTTCGGACTCTCTAACACATCTTTTGCATTCCCGCTTTCTACAATATACCCGCCATCCATAAAGAATACTTTATCTGCAACTCTCCTAGCAAAGTTCATTTCATGTGTAACAATTACCATTGTTTGCCCTTCTTTTGCCAATGCTTCAATGACTCGAAGAACTTCTCGAACCAATTGAGGGTCTAATGCCGACGTCGGTTCATCAAATAATAGGACCTCAGGATTCATCATTAACGACCGGGCAATGGCAGCACGTTGCTGCTGTCCACCGGACAATGAATCGGGATACTTATCTTTATGTTCGAACATCCCGACTTTTTTTAAAAGCTTTTCACCTTCTGTTACTAAAGAATCTCTTTTCCTTCTTTGCACGATTAATGGGGCTTCAATAATATTTTCGATGACCGTCTTATGTGGAAATAAATGAAACCCTTGAAAGACCATCCCAGAGTATTTACGTAACTCATTCTTTTCTTTTTTTCCGAGTTTCTTTTCACTAAACTTGACGTTTTTATCCCCAATAGTAATCGAACCATGGTTAGGTATTTCTAATAGATTTAAGCAACGGAGTAGTGTCGTTTTTCCTGATCCCGAAGGGCCAATTAAACAAACAACTTCCCCTTTTTTTACATTAAAATCAATCGATTCGAGGACGGTATTCTCACCAAAAGACTTTTTTAAATTGTGCACATCAATCATGACAAACAGCCCCCTTTTTATGTTTTATTTAAATATCGGTTATAACGTTTTTCTAGTCGATCTTGGAAATGACCAATAATAATACAGATGACCCAATAAATAAGGGCTGCTGTTATGTACATTGTCATACTTTCATACGTTCTTCCAGCAATGAGGCGTGCTCCATACAAAAGTTCATGAACAGTAATGACAGATGCTAAAGATGTACCTTTGACAACATCAAGAAAAATATTAAAGGTTGGCGGTAATGCGATTCTTGTAGCTTGTGGAATAATGATTCTTCGCATCGTTTGCCAATACCCCATCTGTAATGCAGCGGCTGACTCCCATTGTCCTCTTGGAACAGACATTAATGCAGAACGAATGACTTCAGCATTATAAGCGGCAAAGTTTAAACTAATTCCGACAATCCCTGCTGTTATCGCACTATTAAATTGAATGCCGATTACTGGTAAGCCATAATATAAAATAAATAAAAACACGAGTAACGGCGTTCCACGCATAAAAGAAATATAAATACGCGCTGGCCATCTTAAAAACCAAAAATTTGACATACGAGCCATAGCTAAAAACAATCCTAAAACGAGTGCAAAAAACATACTAATTAATGCGATAAAAAGTGTAATTTTAGCAGCATCTAATAAAAATGGGAGGGAGTCCCACGCTAATTGTGGATCATAAAGATGCTCCCAGTGAATGTCTCTAAACCATTCAACCATAATGAATCCTCCTTTCCAAAACTGCTTTTCTATCCAAAACGTGAATCTAAATTGTAAAAAGAGATACAAGGACAACCTTGTATCTCCCTTACCATCCTTAGTTTCCTTCTAAACTAACAACCTCACCTTGATCGACAGGCTGAGATGCATCTGCTCCGAAGAACTCTTGTGATAATTCTGCAACTGTGCCATCTTCTTTCATTTCTTGCAGAACTTCATCAATGACTTCTTTCAATGAATAATTTCCTTTTAGCATTGGAAATGCACTTTCGGTTGCATGGAATTTCACTTGATCAGCGACAGCTAAGCGTTCATCACCAAAACCTTCTAATGTTCGGTGTAAGACAAGTACATCATTTAAGTAGGCATCTTGATTTTCATTAATGATATCTCTTAAGATTGCATCAACACCACCGTCATAAGCTGTCCCGTCAGCCCCAATGTTTTCCGCGAAAATCGCATAGTTACTTGTTAAAGAACCAAGTGCAACAGGAACCCCTTCTAAATCATGCGCTGATTCAAAACGATCGAGGTCATCTGAACGAACAATCACCGAACCATAAGAAAACTTATACGGTTCTGTAAAAGTAAAGATTTCCTCTCGTTCTTCTGTGATTGCAAAATCATTTGAAGCAATATCAATCTGCCCGTTTCTTAACGCAGGAAGGATCCCATCAAAATCCATCGTGCTAAATTCCACTTCTACGCCTAAGCGCTCTCCGATTTCACGCATCATCTCAACATCAAAACCTGTTAATTCATTACTTTCATCGTGAAATGTAACTGGAGCATATGTACCTGATGTTCCTACAACAAGTTTGCCAGCTTCTTGAACATCTTGCCATAACGTATCTTCCCCATTGGCAGTTTCCTCTGTTTCTTCTGTATCACCTTGTGATGCTTCTTGCTGCTCTGTGTCATCGGCTGTACCACAAGCTGCAATCAACATAATCGTTGATATTGATAACATTGATAAAAACGTCTTCAAAACACCCATCCCCCTATTCCTTATAATTCATAGTTGTTTAATCAGATTTATAGATTATATTGTAACATCACCGTGAGCTTCGAGCAACAATTTTTTTAGCGAAAAGCCCTCCCAAAAATTAATTTGAAGAGGGCGTTAAACTTCCATCTACCCTTTCTTTTCCGAGTCCTTTGAATGAGTTGAATCATTTCGTAAATGATTAATTGTTAACGGAACTCGGATCACGGTATCAAGCAAGTCAAACAATCGATATGGTGCGAAAGGAGACGTATAATAGCTTCCGAAGCTCCGTAAGCCAACAAGGTGAATGTTGATCATAATATAGCCAACAATGACCCCAAATAAACCAAAAGTTGCAGCAGCAATCATCAAAAAGAACCTTAACATTCTAAGTGCAATACTGACATTGTAAGCAGGAATTGCAAACGATGAAATCGCGGTTAATGCTACAACAATGACCATGATTGGATTAACAATTCCAGCTCGTACAGCCGCATCACCAATGACTAAACCTCCAACAATACCAATCGTCGACCCAACAGCACGTGGCAAACGTATCCCTGCTTCTCGCAACATTTCTAACGTAAATTCCATTAAAAACGCTTCAATATAAGATGGAAAGGGAACCCCTTCTCTTCCTCCGGCAATTGATAATGCTAACGTTGTTGGGATCATCCCTTGATGAAAGGAGACCATTGAGATATACAGTGCTGGTAAAAATAACGCAATAAATCCAGCAATATAACGTAAAACACGAATAAGTGTACCTATTTGCCACCTGTCATAATAATCTTCCGAAGACTTAAATAATTGTTCCAACGTTATTGGGGTCAGCAAGGAGAACGGGGTGCCATCAAGAATGATAATGACTTGCCCGTTTTGTAACGCTGACGCTGTTTTATCAGGGCGTTCTGTCTGCAAAATTTGTGGAAAAGGAGACAGGACATTATCCTCAATTAATTGTTCAACCGTTCCTGACTCAGGAATGTTATCGACATCTACACAAGAAATTCTGTACCGTACTTCTTCAACTAGCGCATCATTTACAACTCCCTTTAAATACAGCAAAGCGAAATCAGATTTTGAACGTCGACCTAACTGACCTAGTTGTACCGTTAAATTTGGATCACGAACTCTTCGGCGGATGAGTAACACGTTTGTCTGCAAGCTTTCTGTAAAACCGTCACGCGGGCCCCGAACAACGATTTCACTCTCTGGTTCTTCCACACTTCGTTCCATATTATACTGCCTAGAACCTATAACAATCAGTTTCTCTAACCCTTGTATGAATAGTAGTGATTCCCCAGACATGAACGGCAAAACAGCCTCATCGAAGTTATCCTTTACCTCGATCTCAGTAAAATGAATCGTTTCTTGCAATAGCTTGTCTAAAAAACCTGCACCATGAAGGCCACTTATATCATCTTCAGAAAGACGGTGCTGCAATGGTTTTATGACAAATTCATCTAATTCCTTCCTGTTCGTCAAACCATCAATGAAGAAGACCACCGCATCAATTGTATTTCCTATCTTAAAGTCATACTGAATGATATCGTCGCTTTCACCAAATATGTTCTTTAATGATTGAACAGTTGTATTTAAGTCTGTCGAAAGCTCCATATCATACTCGTTTGTCTTTCTTACATCATCCTTTGAAAGTTTATGAAACAATTTATTAAGCACCCACGCCACCTCCTTTTTTCAACCCTTTTTTTTACTCCATACTTTCGATTAACATATAATTACGAATTTCGACTTCCGCATTCACCGTAATATTTGCTTTTGCGAATTGTCCACCTTCCCCATCCCAATTCTCTTCAACTTCTTTCCAATACGAATAGTCTTGGATCTTCACTTCTCTCCAAAATTCAAATACATCTGCATAATACTCTGTTTGCATTTTTTCTATTATATTGTTGACTTGCCTTTCAATTTCCTCATCAATCGCTTCTTCTAATTTCTTGATCATTTCTTCATCTAACTCTTCTTGTTCATGTATCCACGATTCACCGAACATTCCTTCTGACCTAATTTCAACTGTAAAATGATTTTCATCATTCTTACGTTCAAACTCCACTTGCGAATGCACACCATCAGCTTCATATATAAAGAGTTCTTCTTCTTCAAAAGGAACTTCAAGAATACCCCCTGCGACATCTTCACTGATCCAGTTATAACCAGAAATATCACCATCACCTAACCAACCTAACATTTCCTTCGTTCCACCTAAGAAGACAGCCGCACCACCCATTTTCAAATCTCCCCCCTTTCCTTTAATGATCCTTGGGAGGAGAAAACTATGATCCCCCATCATTAATGTTGTCACGTCTCCTAAATCTTTTGGTAAAAGCATTTGAAAAGCAAGCCCTGGATGTTCGTTGTTTTCACGCATCATATCCATCGATATGGCAGGGTTATCTTCTAATGGGAGTTTATCTGCGAGTACATCACACGCTGGCCCTTCTGAAATTAACACCATAATATTTCTTCGCATCTCGTGATCACGGGCATACAAATCTAATAGATGCGCTAGTATACCTTCAGTAACTAATTCATCGGATATGACAATGACTTTTAAATGTTCGAAAAACAATCTGCGACTTCTCCGTTTTGATATATTCCGAACCGTTCTGAAGTTTGCTAATCCGCTAGTTGTCACATTAAAAAAAGCCTTTTCCCCCGTTGTCTCTTCATCTTCAGCCATTGCTCCAGGAACGGCGACTTGAAACGTTGAGCTAAACCGTCTTTTATGACTGCCCCCAGTGTCGTCGTTGTTTTCACCTTTTTCAGGATCAATCGCTACAGCCATAACAAAGCCAAGTTCATCAATCTCTTCTTGGTCCCAACAGCCTGTTTGTATACATAAGCATAAAAGGAGGATCAAAATGATTACTCTCTTCATCCTTCTACCTCCTGTTCGTTCTTGTGTTTTTTGTTGTTTCTATACCAAACAGTCAAATATCCACATATTATGCCAATAAAAATATTAATAAATCCCGAATAGGCAATCCATTCACTGAATGTACCGAGTTCAATAAAAGACTTCGGTAAAAATGCAATAATGTAAAAGGAAAAAATTAAAAAGGCCACGATCCACTTTTTCTTTTTCACCCATGGAAAGAATTCTTTTTTTACGAGGTTTGCACTGAGTAAAAAGGTAATTGTAAACGTATTAAACATCGACATCACCCAAATCGTCACAAAAAGGGGGGCGGCTCGTTCGAAAATGCCACCTGGAATTTCTACTTCTTTAACTATTTCAATGAGTGGAAACGTATATTGTTGTGTTGCTTCTAAACCAAAAGCGGCGAACGCCATAATGATAATGAAAAGATATATAAGCGAAATAAAAACGATAGAAACGAGTAATGGTTTGGCTCGGATATCAGGTTTTTTCATATAAGCCATAAAAAAAAATAAAATTTCAATTCCTAAAAAGGCAAACATCGTTTCTTTTAACCCAATAAACACTGGCGTGAACCCTTCTGCTAATACTGGACGCAAGTGAGTTAACTCTAGTTCAGGAATCTCAAAAGAAAGAATGAAAAATAGGAAAAAAGTTACGAAAGGAGTAAACATCAAGTTAAGATGGACAATGCCTTGAACCCCTTTTGATACGGCATAAGCAGATAATAGTAAAAGGATCATCATAATCACTTCATTCGGGGTGTTTATTAATAAATAAATATCAATAACGATCGTTAAAAAACGACACATATAAGCGGTGAGACATGCGAAATAAAGAAGAAACGAAAACGCGAGCAATTTACTAACCCACTTTCCCACTTTTCCTTCAGCTAAATATTGAATGAGAGTTCTTCCAGGGAAGTTCTGATGCAAACGAACGATTAACCAAACGATCACCATCACAAGCAATCCGCTGATCATTAAAGAAAGCCATCCATCTGGTGTGTCCATTTCAGATGCTAGACCGCGAGGAAGAACAATGATTCCTGTTCCGATGATCATCGCAATTAAGCTGATACTAATTTCTAGCTGACCTATTTGATATACGGGCGGTTGTTCGGATGCCTTCACTTCGACGTTTCTCCTTTCTTATTTTTATCGTTCCATTCGTCAATCAATTGCTTTCGCTTACGTAAATTTTCTTCTCTTTTCCATGGAGTCTCTAAAACGTTATTTAGTTTGTTTACTATCGCTTGGACGATTAAGACAATAATTGCTGTTGCAACTGCAAACATAAATACCGATCGCTCAGGTAAAAAGCCAAAGATTCGGTCCATCAACACACTCCACTCCATCTTCCACCCCTCCATTTCCGATCTATTATTGTATTTTCTTTCTTCACTGTGAAAATTATGCAAAAGTATTTGCCAATCTTTTTTATTCGCATATTAATCTCTTTTAAGTAATCGAGTAGTCAAGAAGCCTATACATACATCTCCATTTCTTAGGAGACACTCAAAGATAACATTATCTATAGAAAGGACTTACAGAGGATGCATGTTGCAACAACTGCTATTGCCTTAATTGCGCTTATTATCCGGGGGGAATGGAGGAACTGGAAGACGTACCATTCAACTCTGCTTTTCGTTGCGATGGGGAATTTACTTTATAACTTCTTAACAGCCAATTATTTTTTATGGCGCTTGGATGCTGATTTTTTATCAAACCATACACTAACAGAAATGTTATATACATTTATTGTGTTTCCAGCTACTGCGTTAATGTTTTTAAGAGATTTTCCGAAAGATCTTCAAGGGAAAATTTTACGGAATTTAAAGTGGATTGCGTTATATGCGGTGTGGGAGCTTGTCTTTGTTATGACAGGGCACATTGAATATCAATACGGCTGGTCACTTTGGTGGTCAATCGCCTTTCTTTTTGTCATGTTTCCGCTTTTCAGGTTGCACCATACTCATCCTTTATTAACTTACGTTTTATCTGGTATTGTTGCGGTTGCTACATTGTGGTTGTTTGAAGTGCCAGTTCAAATACCTGTGGAACTAAGGAATTTGTATGGGCAATAGAGGAGAAGCCCTACATGAAATCATGAAGTTGCGCAGTGAGATTACTCAATTGAGGACTGAAAGCTGGCTAAATTATGAGGTTTTTACTTGGAACTGGTGGCTGTTAATCGTATTCCTTATTGTTCCGTGGATCATTTGGATTAAATTCGTGGACCGTAATCGTATCTTTGAAGTTTTACTTTTTGGGATGATTGCTATAAGTATTACATTATATCTTGATGCAGTGGGGGATGAATTGCTTTTTTGGGTTTATCCGATCACTTTTATTCCTGTTGGTACGATTGCGTTACCATTTGATGTAAGTATGGTTGGCGTCGCCTATATGCTCGTCTATCAATATTTCACGACATGGAAATCATATATAATTGCACTTGTAGTGATGGCTGGTATATATGCCTTTATTGGTGAATCGTTTGCCCATTGGGCTGAGCTTGTTTATTACCCTAAGTGGACATTCTACTACTCTTTCATTTATTACATTTTAAAAGGTTTATTAGTGAAATGTCTGATGGAAAGAATGCGAAAAATGTCTGTTGCTACTGTGGAAGATAATTAAGAAGTATGATGAGGTATCGAAAGGGGATTCATTACGTTGCTCTATATGACTTTTGTTTTAGGGATTCTCGCTGTTATCGTCTGGTTTATGCCAAAACATATGCAACGTCGTGATATGTATATGATTTAGATTAGCATGTCATTTGTAGAGCTTGTCGTTGATCTTTATTTTGATAAAGTTCTTGGGCTATATTACTTTGGAGGTTCTAACGAATTGAATGGTGGTGTTCTAACAATAAAACTTTTTACTGCCCCATTATTTTCCATTCCTTTCTTAAATTTTATGCCGCAAAAATTTTCGCGTTCCATTCCTTACTGGCTGCTCTGGGCTGCTTTTTCAACCTTTTTTGAATGGACAACAGTTAAATTTGGTTACCTAACTTATACAGGATGGAAAATTTGGTGGTCAGCTATTTTTTATCTTATTATTTTTCCGTTAGTAAGGTGGCACTATTATTACATTAAACATGAATCACATTAATCGTTTCAAAAAATGAAATAGAACGATCCGTAATTTAAATATTTTTATAAAACGGCTAGTAGGCTAAGAAAAAGTTTTTATTATTCTATATGGGTCATATTATATTGTCTTGTTTAGGGCTTATCACCCACTATAACAGATGGGACGTTTGGCACTCTTTTCTTTCGTCATGGCGATGTTCATCACCTTTCCTGTTCATTATAAGAAACCGCTGTTAGCATGGTTAATAACTGCTGCTATATTTTTAATATTATTAACTCCATTCGACTTACCATTAGTTAATATGATATAGCACCCATTAGGGTAAATGGTTGAAGCAACACTCACTCATTTCTCTAGCTAACACTGATAAAAACTTGACTTCTGATAAATAATTTAAAGCTTTAACGTACAAACTTTTATCATTAGGTAAAAAGCCCATTCAAAAATTTGAGAATACTGAATAAGTGTTGATAAAAGAATGTCCGTCAAAAACCCGAAGACTTCCTCAAGAAAAGCAATAGCTAAGAGCCTTTACTTAAAGAATATGCTACGATTTGTCTCGACGGATGCCACGACAGAGCATTACTGGCAGAGGAAGAGACAGAAGATCCCGCAGTGGCGGTGTTCCATGAGAAAGCTGAAGCATTGCCTGCGGAAAGCGAAGGAGTTTTTGAGCGGACATAATGACTTTTTCAGCGGCCTCCAAAAATCCAGCCTTCTTTTTTAAGCAGAGGATTGAATACGACTTGTATAATGCGATATTTACGAATTACTGCTGATCATACCTTAACCGATTCGTAACAGACCGATTAATTTATCATTACGAGGTGATTGCCTTGAAGTTAGAAAAAAATATACTTATCATTACTTGGATCATCTGTATTCTTGCTTTAATCTTTTTTGTACCTAAAAAGAAAATAAAGGAAGCAAATGTGGTTTTCTTGTTTAAACAAGTGATGACATGGTTATTTGGAGCGATCGTCGTGCAAAAAAAACTTATTAAATACCCATTTCGAGAATTTCCTAAAGCCATTCATACAAGCTTTTCTTTTGAATACTTTATTTATCCTGCAACCTGTGTGCTGTTTAATTTAAAGTTTCCTAATCGAAAGCCATTGCCAATTCGAATGGGTTACTATGTCTTATATTCATCAATCCTGACTGGATTAGAAGTGCTCATGGAAAGGTATACACGGTTAATAAAGTATGTCAACTGGCACTGGTATTGGACATGGCTCACCCTTTGCATGACTTTCTTTTTTTCACGGATGTACTACTTATGGTTTTTTGATAAAAATGAGCCACTCTCTGCCGATAGCAACGGGTGACATCCTATGTATTAACAAAATCCCCTGATACTAGTAGAAGAACCATGAGCTTTGCGCTCACTCTTTCATACTTGTTTAAGGGGATTTTTCGTTATATACCTTTAACTTCCGTTTATTCGGAAGTTTTTGTCGAAGACTATCCGCCGCGATAACGGAAATCAATCAAGCTAGATCAAGAAACACTCGAATGGATTTGTATAGCTTGGTAATAATACGTCGTGAAGCCGAGGTTTGGGCTTACACCCTAAAGGTAAAAGGAGTTAGCCACATGAATTTACAAACTGGTACTTATTATTGGCCTACTACATTAAAAAATCCACCTACATACTCTCATCTGCAAGAAGACCTAGATTGTGATGTTCTTATTATTGGTGGTGGAAGTTCTGGCGCTCAATGCGCCTATATGTTAGCCGATTCCGGCTTAAGCGTCGTGGTGGTCGAAAAGAATACGATTGGTAGTGGCAGTACAACGACAAATACAGCTATTATTCAATATTCTGGGGAAAGATTGTTTTCAAATTTAGTTAATAGCTTTGGCAGACCTTATATTTCAAGGCATTTGCAGCTATGTAAACAAGCCATTAATGATATTGAAAAGGCGTCCGCGACTGGGGATATTGATTGCGAATTTACGAGAAGAGATTCATTATACTTTGCTAGCTATAAAGAAGATGTACAGAAATTACAACAAGAATACAATTTTTTAGTCGAGGAGAAGTTTCCAGTCGATTTTCTATCAGCCGACCAAATTGAAGACCGCTATCCTTTTAAAAAGGATGCCGCTCTTTATTCTTATAATGACGGTGAAATAAATCCATTTGCTTTTACTCATAATTTATTTGATTATGCGGCAAAAAAAGGAGTGAAAATATTTGAGCATACCGAAGTTAATGGAAAGAAATTTGAACAAACAAAAGCTACAATAAGAACGAAAAACAATCATTACATTCAAGCGCGTCATGTCATTGTTGCTTGTGGATACGAAGGAGTCGATATAAAAAAAGAAAAGAAAGCATCTTTTGTCAGTACATATACAGTCACAACAAAACCAGTCGAGGATTTCTCATCATGGTACAATAAAACCCTTATTTGGGAAACGGCACGGCCTTATACCTTTATTCGTACAACAAAGGATAACCGTATTATTATTGGGGGATTAGATGAAAATACCCCTTATGCAGAAGTACGTGATCGTAAATTAGTCAGTAAAAGAGATAAGCTGTTACTTGAATTTAACAAGCTTTTTCCTGATATAACGGTGGAACCTGAATATTATTCTACCGCTTTTTATGGCGGCACAAATGATGGACTCCCTATCATCGGTAAATACGAGGAATATCCGAATTGTCACTTCTTGTTTGGGTTTGGTGATAACGGTACAGTGTATAGTATGATTCTTTCAAAAATTATTTCGGATGTCATTGTAAAAGGGCATAGTCCAGACCTAGATCTATACTTACAAACTCGTCCGTTAAAGCCAAATTAACTAACTACAAAAAGGTTGGATATGTGTAGTCATAAAGAAAACTCACCAATTGGCGATCTATTCAGGCGAATGCAGAGAATTTGTTGAACTTACCTTTAAAATTTTAGCTAGACCAATTAAAAACTCCGCTTATTGCTAAAAGGTTCTATGTAAGCAAAATTTGCTTACATAGAATCTTTTACGCTTTAGTGCATGTCCCTTGAAGCCTAAGAGAGCAAAAGCAAACCGTATAAGTAATCCAGAAAATCCACATAACTGTAGATTAAGATGAATTATTTGTCACTGTTTTTAATAACTTCCACAGCATTTAGTGCAGCTTTCCGTTTTAATGCTGCTTCTGATTCTTGAGAATACCATGCAATATGTGGGTTCAAAATAACATTATCCATTTTTAATAATGGATTATTAGGTTCAATTGGCTCTTTTTCTACTACATCAAGACCTGCTCCTGCAATTTTTCCAGTTTTCAAAGCTTGAATTAAAGAGGACTCATCTATGACACCACCTCGGGATGTATTGATCATATAGGTGTGATCTTTCATCATATTAAATTGACGATCACTTATAAGTCCTGTCGTCTCCTTCGTTAAAGGAGCGTGAACCGAAATATAATTTGATTTACAGCACAATGTATCTAAGTCCACTAACTCTACATCTAAATCATTTGCGGATTCTTCTGGGTGATACGGGTCATATGCAATAACGTTTATACCAAAGGCTTTTGCCTTCTTAGCTAAAGCCTGCGAAATCTTCCCAAAGCCTACTAATCCAAGCGTACTTCCTCTTAAACGATACATTGGTGCGCCAATTTTAAAATCCCAAACCCCATTCTTCACACTTTCATTTAGGGGTGAAATTTTCCTAACCAAAGATATTAGAAGTGCAAATGCATGATCTGATACCTCATCTATACAGTAATCAGGCACATTCCTAACTTTGATACTATGTTCCTTTGCTGCATTCACATCAATTGTGTTAACACCCACTCCATATCTAGAAATAACTTTGCATTGTTGTAAGTTTTCAATGACTCTTCGACCAATTGAAGCATATTGATTTAGAATACCATCAGCATCTCTGCACGCATTTATGACTTCTTCTTCTGTCTTACATTGACAAGGGACCAGTTCACCACCAGCTTTCTCAATAACCTCCCTTTCGATTTCCAAGCTCTCATACTCATAATCTGTTACAACGATTTTAAATTTTTTCAATGAGATCAACCTCTCCATACCGACAAATAAAAACTTTTTAAAAAGGCTTTGTTAAAGGCTAGTGTTGATTTTACAAAATTACACTCGCTTGCACCTCTAGGCACAAGCGCGACATCCATTCAAGCTTCACTTTGTTTGCTTTCATGGTGTCTTCTTTGCCGCGGGCAAGGCTTCAGCTAATCGGGAAAAAGCACCCCGATGGATCTTCAGCTCTTGCTTTTCCCGCAGGCGTCTCGTGATTTCCGAAAATCAACAATGAAGATTAACAGAGCCTTAAAAAAAAGCTGAATGAAGGATGCACTGTAACATACTTCCATTCAGCTTAGTATCTTTCAATCAAACGATTTAATGATTAAACATTGGTTGGTTTCTTAAATTGTGGTAAATAGTCTTTGTGTGCTTCGAACATTTCATCGAGAATTTCTTTTGCAATTTTGTCTGACGGTACAAGTGGGTTTATAGTCATTGCCACTAATGCTTGGTTATAATCACCTGTAACAGCAGCTTCAGCAGCTACACGCTCAAAAGACTTAATTTGCTGAACTAATCCGCGAACAGTAACAGGGAAGTCGCCAATGGCTATAGGTTTTGGGCCATTTTTAGTAATAATACAATTTACTTCCACTGCTGAGTCAGTTGGAATGCTTGCAATAGCTCCTTGATTGATTGTATTTACTGGTTGAATATCTCCTGTGTCATTGAAAATAGAGTTAATTAAGTTACACGCAGCATCACTATAGTATGCTCCACCGCGCTTCTCTAACTGCTCAGGTTTTTCCCTTAGAGTTTCATCTTTATACAGTTCAAAGAGTTGTTCTTCTAGCTTTTGTACAACTTCTGCTCTTGTTCCTTTTTCTTCTGCTTCCTTCTTTTCTTCTGTTAACATTTCATCCGTTTTATAATAATAACGGTGATAAGGGCACGGAAGGAGGTTTAAACCTTTTAAGAAGTCAGCATCCCACTCAATATTCGCGATATTTTCCATCGTCATACCTTTTCCGGTAGTCATTTCTTCAATTACTTTCTCAATGATCGGTTCTCCGTCTAAATAAACGTTTAAACCAAATATCATGTGATTCAAACCTGCGAAATCGATATGGATTCTATCTGCATCGACCTCCATCATTTTTGCCACTTTCATTTTCATTCCAATTGGAACATTACATAAACCTACAACCTTTTTCCAATTCGTATGTCGGTAAATTGCTTCTGTAACCATACCAGCAGGATTTGTAAAATTAATAAGCCAAGCATCAGGACAAAGTCTTTCCATGTCTTTAATAATATCGATAATAACAGGGATCGTTCTAAATCCTTTAAATAGTCCACCAGGTCCATTCGTTTCCTGACCAATCACATCGTATTTTAACGGAATTCTTTCATCTTTTGCTCTTGCATCAAGCATACCAACACGGAATTGTGTAGTAACAAAATCAGCATCTTTTAAAGCCTCTTCACGATTTAATGATAAGTGAATGTCGATCGAAAGCCCCGCTTCCTTAACCATTCGCTTTGCTAACTCTCCTACAATATTTAACTTTTCTTCTCCTTCTGGAATATCAACTAACCATAGCTCTCTAATTGGGAGAGTATCATACCTTTTTATGAAGCCTTCAACCAGTTCTGGTGTATAACTAGAACCGCCACCTATCGTAACAACCTTTAATCCATTTTGTACTGTCATCTAAAACACTCCTTTATATCTTATCGACCATATATGCACCTAAAAAAATTACTGTTATAATAGAATCAATTTCATAATTACGTTTTTTGCATAATGAAACGAATGAAATGATAAATCTTTGCATTAAATGTACGTTTAATTTGGAAGTGAACGTAACAAAAGGCGGCGACTCCGTCTGAAGTGAAGTTCACGCTCACATTTTGAATTTCCCATCTTATTTTGAGTTATGAAATTGATTCAATAAAGAAACCATTGCAGTAAAGGAAGATGAAGCAAATGTTTACTCCTGAACAACTAGCTCGATTTTCTGAACTTGATTCTCATTTATATCATTACATCACAACAAACAGTGAAAAGGTTATTTACATGAGAATACGTGAATTAGCTGAAATCGCTCATGTATCTCCAACTTCTATTTTGCGTTTTTGCAAAAAAGTAGATTGTGATGGTTTTTCTGAATTTAAAACAAAATTAAAAATTCACCTTAATCAATCAGAATCTAAATCAATTAATGATCCGTATGAAACAATGACAGAGTTTCTGGAGCGAACTTTAAAAACCGATTACCAAGAAAAAGTTACAGAGATTGCAGAATGCATCGCTAACTCTGACCATGTAGTTTTCCTTGGAACAGGAAGTTCAGGGATTCTAGCAGAATATGCCTCTCGTTATTTTTCCAGTTTAAAGAAATTCTCATTGGCAATTAACGACCCTTACTTTCCTATTACCGGTAATTTCATGAAAAATAGTACCGTCATTGTTTTATCAGTTTCTGGAGAAACTCCAAGTATCATTTCAAAAATAAATAAATTCCGTGAAGAAGGGGCAAACATCGTTACAATTACTAACTCAAAAGCTTGTACTGCGGTTAAATTATCTGATCATTATCTTTCTTACTACGTTAACCGAGAACTCATTAAAGATGCAGACATTACTACCCAGCTTCCTGTCATTTATTTAATCGAAACATTAGCTAAAGACACATATAAAACGTTACAACAAACAAACAACGACCTACCTTCGGAATAAATATCTACTTTTCGTACTTTTCTCTATAATAGGCAACTGCACCAACTAAACCTGCATCATTTCGAAAGTGACATCGGTCTAGGTGAATGTCCCAAAATTGGTTGATATAGTTTAGTTGTCTATTTAATTCATCAAGAAAGCTAGGCCGTGAAGTCACCGCTCCTCCTAGAAGGACTTTTTCGGGGTTCAATACCGAACACAAATTATAAATCCCTAAAGCAAGGCTTTGATAAAAACTTTCTACCATTTGTATCGCTACAGGATCTTGGTCGTCGTATGCTCGGAAAATATCCTCCCCTGTCACATCGTCTAGCGACATCGAGTAATATTCTGCATATTTAGCACGAAGAAACTTCATAGACGCAACCCTATTTAGACTGTTGTTTTTCGGAATATTCGTTTGAATACCTTGAGTGATCATGTATCCAAACTCCCCTGCACGAAACGCATGTCCACTATACAATTGATCGTTTAAAACCAACCCTCCACCGACTGCTGTTCCGATAGTGATACACAGGAAGTCAGAAGACCCTTTTCCTTTACCTAACCATTTCTCAGCAAGGGCAGCACAATTGGCATCATTTTCAATGGAAACCTTAAGGGGAAATTCCTCTTCTAACATTTTCTGAAGATGTAAACCATGGAAACCTTTAATCGTTCCACCGTTTTCAATGTAACCCTTTGGAGAATTGATAAAGCCTGGCGCACTGATAGAAACCCCATTTACGTCATGCTTATATTCAACAATTTTTTCACGAAGTCCATTTAAGACCGTTTCACTATCCCCATCGTTAGAAGAAAATTGATCTTTATGATGAATCATTCCACTTTCATCTAAAATTCCCCATTTTACACTTGTGCCCCCAATATCAAAGGACAAATATTTCCTCACTTCCATGAATAAAAGCACCTCCTTTTCTGTTCATGCGATTTATATTTTCATCATTTTCCATTAGCAGATAAACTTCTTTATTGTTTTATCACTTGAATCAATTTCATAACTCAAAATTAGGTGCGAATTCCCGAATGATGAGCGTGAACTTCACTTCAGACGGACGCTTTCCCGAGGGCTTGTCTTCAGCTAACTTAGGCTCGACAGCTCTTCGCCTAAGTGGATCTTCAGCTCGTTGCTCCTGCGCCACTACGCTTGCTCGTCGCAGGTAAAGAGTGCTCCTGCGGTTACTCGTCGCAGCTCGGAGCAGTTCGAAGAAGTATTGCTCGTCGCTGATCCTCTGGGAGTCACCGTCTTTTGTTACGTTCACTTACAAATAAAACGTACATTTAATAACATTTATCATATCATTCGTTTTATTGCGCAAAAAACGGAATGATGAAATTAATTCACTTATATTATTTCAAACCTAACTTGTAAGATAAATATCCTTTCATTAAAACGGAGCAAATACAGTCATTATGAAACTTGTACCATCGATGGAACACAGTGTTCCTACCTTGTGGATAAAAAAAGATAGAGAGCTCTTACTTAAAAGCGGGCTGCCCCCCTCAAAGTTCGTTTTTCCCACCCAAAATGAAGCAGGAGAACCGTCCCTGCGCTTCTCAATTTTAATTTAGAAAAACGGAACCGTTCTCAACTGGTTCCGTTTGATTTGGCTCCATTTTAAATGGAAACCTTAAGGAAAATTTCATTTCACTCTAAAATTTTTTGAAGATGTAAATCACTGTGGTACCAATATTTGTACCACCGTTTTCAATACTTCCCCCTCTCCAAGATCTTTACCGAAGCTCGACCACCAGTTTACTAACGTCTCCATTTCGAATCGCTACAGCAAGATCACCGACTAACTCATTTGCCGCAACTCGCTGAGTCTCACTTGCGTTGTCCACAAAACTTACATCTACAGAAACAGGTGTCACACCATCTGTCCCGTATGTGTTCTTCTTATCTGGATTAACATACGTAACCTCAGTCGTTCCAAGGAACGTAAACGACACTTCACCGTTCTCATCAAACATCCAGTTTGGAAGTGTCGGCATTAGCTGACACACGAGTTTTCCTCCCTGTCCATCGCTTGCTTCATCGAAACGGAATGGCTTCTCACCAGCCATCATCACAAACCACATGTTCATGAATTCAATGGTGGAACCACTTAGGCGAGAAACAAAACCGCGACCATGCAAGTTCTCATTTGGATTTGCACTGCTGGCAATAAACGAAGAATTTTCAAGTGTACTTCTCCCATACATTTTTGGATCTAAGAATGGAATAAGCGCGGACTTCATATCTGTAAAGAATTCTTCGATTAAACCAGCCTTTAAAGTAGCTAACAGATATTTATATTCCATATGCAAAAAGATCGATTCGTTTTCTAACCAACCAGGTGTGAACGACTTCGCACGCCCTAGCTCCAACGGTTCGCCTTCAATACTCATCGAGGTTTTATACATCCCCAACTTGCGATCATAAATATCAGAGGCTTTCACTTTTTGATACAGTTCCTCGGCTCTTACCTTATCTTCGGTTACTTTTAATTGCTTGACTACCCCTTCTAAAAATGGTGTCACAGGTTTAGGGATCCATTCAATAACCGTGTTTCCTATATCTACATTCGTGATGTCGCCCTTAGGTTCGAAATAGAAATAGGTTGGAACTAAGGGATTACTATAAGACTGAGCCCTTTTAATTCCACTTTCTACTCGATCCTTGAATTGCAATAGAAACTCTCGAGACTCCTCAAGGGAATAAACGATCTCTTCTCCACTGATCCCTTTATAAATCGTATCGCGGTAATCTTCTCGAGACTTCGTTATTTGCTCCCAATAACGTAATTCCTCTTCGTCAGAATCACTATTAAATGTACTTAATTCTGAAACAACATTTTTTAGGAAGGCATCAACCTCCACTGGTAAAACAAGCTCCCCTTTTCCGTTTACCTTTAGCAGGAGATCAATTAATCGCTTTAGTTCAAACAATTCCGAAGTACTTGCACCGAACATCCCTGGTAAGCCATTTAAAGAATCATTCCAACCAGGTTTATCCCCTTCCATCTCTACTCCTAACCCAAACGGTGCGAGGGTAGCCACTTTCACTAAGCCGAGGACGAATAGCTTAGAGTATAAATTTGTTTGATAGATTTCTCCGTTACCAAAATGATCTCTTATCCAAAGAACACCATCATTGTCAGCCGCTTTCGCAACCTTTTCCTTTATTTTTTCCGTTGCATGATACTGCCTTAACTTTCCATCGCTCACCACATACTTCTCTTTTCGGCTTTTGACACGGACTGGACTTTCAAAGAAGCGGTAAGTCGGTTTAAAATAAAAGTCATCCTTCTTATCAGGATAAATACTTAAATAACTGTCGATTAAATCCAAATTGTATGTCCAGTGATCCATCCAGTAACCCTCACCGAATTCTGCTTGCTGTTCTTCTTCAGACGCTAGCAACACCTTCGTTAAAAGTGATTCGAAGCTGGTGGTAAGCTCAATGCCTTCCTCTTCCACGAAATGTTTTAGCTCCCCAGGCGTAAAGCTTGTAGCAAAGAAGTTCTTGAGCTTTTCTTGGCTACCAATATTATTCGCTTCGGAAAAATCTAGCTCCCCAGTTAAACGGAAGCGCACGCCTTTTACAGCTAACGGATTGTAACCATCAAGCTGAATTAGGTTCATAAATACATTCACGTTGTAATCCTCGACCGCTGGCTCAAAGAACACATCGCACCGGCGATTCTGATTAATATCACGGTAGTTTCCGTTCCCTTGAGAGTAGTACGTTGGGCTTATCGAGAAGAAATTATAATCTCGCTCTAAGTCACCATGTTTTCTTGAAAACAAGTAATACACTTTTTTCTGTGCCTCATTTTCAAAGGAGATTGGAAAGCCTCCACGGAGACCGTTATCCAAGAAGCTTTGCTGAGCATAAGCATCAAACAAAGGCTGGCCTGAACGGGTTTTAATTTTTTCTGAAATCGATTTTGTTATCAACTTCGCTCGTTCCTTCATTTCAGTAATAGAGGTAACAGTTAGTACCTCTTTCACGTAAGATTGGACGGTACAAAGGCTTTTTGCATGGCCAATCACAGTATGAAATTCAAGTGTGTCTCCCGGTTGCAATTCCACACTTTCCGCTGAGAAACCACAGGAAACCTTATTTGTCGTTACTTGCTGAGGTTCCTCTAGTAGGCTTTGAATGGATTGCGTGATAAATGGACGAGGTACGTGTAAAGATGTATCTGTACCAAAAATAACGTCGCGGTCAATAATCGGCTTCATCATTCTCTCGCCACTCGGCCCACGTGAGAAAGACAGATAGAAATTTCCTTGATGAATTTCTTTTACTTCAGATGAATCTTCAATACTACCTCGCAACCTGTAAAAGGGGATGTTTTGCTCTAGATTCTCTACATCAAACCAACTTTTGATTGTGTTTCCTAACTCTTTATACGCTGCATTAGGCACGCCACTTGGAAACAGTGATGGTAGCCCATCGAGCATTTCATAGCTTCTTTCTTTATTCGAAAGGTTCGTGAGAGTCACTTGACGAACAAGACCAGCTACAGCTGCTTCGGGCAAAATAAAGTACTCCACCTTAACCTTCAGCTCATGTTCATGATTGACATATTCTACTTCAAGAGCGTTCTCGGAAATCGTCATCTTTTCTTCAACCTTGTCGCTTACATTGCTCTGAGGAGAAAATGGCTCTAAAAAGGTAACCCGTTCATCTTCGATCACTTTAATAAACGTTCGAAAGCCTTGCACTTGGACTTGTTGATATGATTTATCTGCAGGTAGGAACTCCATCATCGCATGATTTTTATCTTGAACACCGAAGCTCGCAATTCCTTGACCGCGGTTAACATAGAACGCCCACATAGGAATACCGTCCACCCCTGCGATACCAGGTAAAAAACTAGAGAATGGGGCTTGCTCTTGATAATTACTAATTTCAAACGTTTGATTTTCAGTTAATTTATACATTCTTTCACCTTCCTACTATTATTACTTTTATTTTTCATATCCGACCACCCACAATAACTAAAGCGCTTTCGTAAATACGTAAAAATATAAAGCTGTAGACCAATAAATCACTCTATTGGTCTACAAGATGTTCTTTCTACTAACGAAACTGGTATTTTCACAGACATGAACTGCTTTTTCTTCATAATAATTTGTTCGATTAGAAGACTCGCTGCTGTTTTCCCTATCAAGGTTGTATCCTGTTTGATTGTCGTTAATCCTGGCGTCATATATCTGCCAATTTGGATATCATCGAAACCTATGATAGAAATATCATCTGGAACCTTCAATCCGAACTCTTGAATGGCAGTTATGGCACCTATTGCCATCAAATCGGCTGCGACATAAACGGCTGTCGGCTTATCATCTAGCTTTAAGAGCTTTTCCATCGCCTCTTTTCCGCCGTCGCTCATAAAGAAACCACCGTCAACCAAATATTCCTTAGGTACAGGAAGTTCTTTCCTCTTCATCCCACTAAGAAATCCCTTTAGACGCTGTTCCCCTACAAATGTTTTTTTACTCCCAGAGATATGAGCTATTTTTTTATGTCCTAAGGAATGTAAGTAATCAACCGCTAACTCACTACCCTGAACGTTATCACTAAACACTACACTTGCTCCCCTTAAATCAAGGTCGATAACGACAGATGGGATGTCCGATTCCATTAACCCTTGCACATCAGGCGAGTTCAACGTGGAACAAACAACAACAACTCCATCAACCCCCCTGTAATGGAAGTGGTCTACGTATGACTTCGGCACATTTCCAACATTGTTGGAAGCAAAGAGTAGGTCATAGCCTTCCTTTTCTGCTGATTTTTTAAAGCTCTCAATGACAGCATTAAAGAAAGGGTGCTCCATTCCAATTCCTGATTGCTCTACGAAAACCACGCCAATCGTCCAAGACTTTTTTGTCGAAAGCGTCCTTGCACTGGAACTTGGAAGGTAACCCAATTCTTCCACTGCTTCATTGATGATTTTCTTTGCCTTTTCTCCTACATCGGAGCGTTTATTTAATACCTTAGAAACAGTACTTATCGAATATCCTGTTTTCTTGGCGATATCATAAATCGTGGCCATGGATTAATACCCTCTTTCTTGCTACATATACGCTGTCACGAGCTACTTATACTGCATTATATTTTTTAAAGACCGAATAATTGACCCCCATGAGCACATACGCAAAAACACTAATGCCAATGGCTAGAAATACTTTAGGAAAATTAATAGCTACTAATAAGTATGCGACCAACCAAATGAGTTGTACCAATGTGATCATTGGTCTGGCAAACACAAGACCAATCGCTACTTTGAAGTATTGAACGGACTTCTTATATTCGAAATGCGCCATTACAGAGAAGATGTTTAAAAAGGTCATCACTGCAATAGTCGCGAATCCCAAAATGATCAAATAGATGTAAAAGTGAATCGACTCGTGATAAAAATACGAAACAAACGAGAAGTTCACATAAATAATATAAAACACGATTAAGAAAAATGCACCTAAAAGATTCGACCGTACAAATTCAGCTTTAAAAAGTTTTAAATAAGTTTTAAAAAGGGGAAGGTCCTTTTCCCCTTTAATCCATTCTCTAACAACTCCAAACAGGGCTAGAGTCGCAGGCATGAATCCAAACACACCTAGTCCTGCCAAAAAGAACAGTAACCACAAGATGTTTAACGCTATGAATCGGTAGGCAGTTTCAGCGGCTTGAAATATCATATTGCTCAATCTAGTCACCCCGTTTTTCTTGATTATTTGTGTAAAAGGCTTAAGCGGTTACCTATTACATCATTTTATTTTCACCTAAGTTAGATGAACTTTTCTATAAAAGGATTTAGGTAGTAGGCCGCCCTTACCCCAACGTCCTTTTTTTACGTAATAAACCTCTTAGCTCTTTACAGCACCTTCAGACAAACTCTGAATAAATAGTCGGTTGAATAATAAGAACACGATAATTAACGGTACTGTTGCCCAAAACGTTCCAGACATAATCATACCATAGTCCATTTGACGAGCGTCGTTCAACGCACGCAATGCAACTTGGATCGTGTGCATAGACGGATCACGTAACACGACGAGTGGCCATAAAAAGTCGTTCCAGACGTGCATAAATACGATAATACCTAGGGTCGCGAATGCCGGAAGAATCATTGGTACAACAACATTCCAATAGATTCGGAAGTTCGAGCATCCATCAATTTTCGCAGCCTCAACGATTTCGTAAGGCACACCATCTTTAATATACTGCCTCATCCAGAAGATACCGAATCCATTAATGAGTCCAGGAATAATAATTGCTCTAAAGTCATTTAACCAACCGAGCGAGGTAATGATATAGTATTGTGGTATTAACCCTAACTGTGGCGGAACCATCATCGTTACTAATATTAGAACGAACAATACATTTTTCCCTTTAAACTCAAGCTTCGCGAACGTGTACCCTGCTAGTGAACACAAGAATAGTGTTCCGATCGTAATAGTTGTAGCAACAAATAAGGAGTTCCACATCGCTCCGAAGAAATCGATATTGTCGGTTACCTTTTGAAAGTTCTCCACTAAATGGTTACCAGGGGTGAACGGTGGCGGTACTGAGTTGATCTCTCTATTTAAGCGACTTGCCATCACGAACATATAATAGAACGGGAACAGGGAAACTATAGATGCGACGGTTAAAAATAAGTAGACAATTGCTTTTTTCAATGAGAATTTCCCTTCTCCAACTTCTTTTTTCGCTGCCATTTAAGTCTCCCCCTAACTAATTTTTTTCGAACGGCCAACTCGACTTGTAATAAATAGGTTGATTGCCGTTAGTGTAATAATAATCAAAAACAAGACAATTGCTGCAGCAGATGCGGTGCCAAAGGAATTGTAAACAAATGCATCTCTCCATAAGTAAGCAACCATTGTAATCCCTTCTTCACGTAAGCCTCGTCCTAAGAAAATCAATGGCTCAGTGAATAGCTGTAAGCTTCCGATCGTTGCTGTAAAAACAACAAACATCGTAATAGGCTTAAGCATTGGGAGTGTAATGAGACGTATTTGCTGACTCAGCGTTGCTCCATCAATCTTCGCTGCCTCGTAAAGCTCCCTTGGAATACTCTGCATTCCAGCTAAGAATATAATTGTGTTGTACCCGACCCAACGCCAGAATACCATCGTGGAGATAGCGATTTTTACCGGCCAGTATTCTGCATTCCAACGAATTGGATCTATATCAAAAAAGCTCAACACATAGTTTGCAAATCCAAATGGCTGGTTGTTAAATACGATACCAAAGATGATGGCAACTGCAACGATTGACGTAATATATGGTAAGAAAATGAATATTCTAAATGTATTACGAAAACGTATAAGTGCTGAATTTAAGGCAAACGCGATAATAATCGCAAAAAAGATTTGTGGTAGTGTTCCCAATATCCCGATAATAAACGTATTTTTTATCGCCGAAAAAAACTCTGGATCGTTAAGAATAAACTCAAAGTTTTTGAATCCATTAAATACCATCGGGTTCAAGCCGTCCCAGCGAAAGAACGATAGGTAAAAGCTGAATATCATTGGAAACAACCCAAAAATGGCGAATAAAATAAAGAATGGAGAGATAAACAAATATGCTGATAAAGCTGTGCGTCTTTTCTCGGTTAGCCGTTTGGCCTTTTTAGTCTTTTCCAACGTCGGTACCCCCTTATCGAAATTTATGTGACAATTTTTACTTGTTGGTTTTCGAGAATAGCTTTTGTATCAGATGAAAAGTATTACTTCGTTTTTTGCTGTCGTGATCATTCACCAAAAGCCATCCTCGAAACTATAATACTTGGTTAAAAAGTACCAACAAGATTATGAGATTAGGTAGCTCAATGAATGAAGATTCTCTTTTTATATAGGGTATGGCATGTAATAGCCATACCCTATGCATTACCAATATATTAGCGTGTTAAGATTCTTTCAATTCTTTGAAGGGCATCTTCCCATTCTTCCTCTGGGTCTGCACCACTTGCAACGTTACCAAGTGCTTCTTTAAATTCATCATCAACTGGATAGTATAGACGACCTTTATATACTGGTTCTACTTGTTCAGCAGCTTCTGAGAATATTTGTGCTGTTGCGATTCCACCAAAATAATCATCTTCAAATTCCTTAAACTCAGGCATATCATATACAGCAGGAGCAGATGGGAACAAGCCATAATCTAAGAATGATTCTAATTGTTGCTCTGGAGCAGTTAACCACTCGATAAACTTGTAAGCTTCTTCTGGGTGATCACTTTCTTCTGGAATAGTTAAGTAAGACCCTCCCCAGTTACCAGCACCTTCTGGCATCGTAGTGATAGACCAAACTCCTTCTTCTGGGCTATTGTCTTTAATTACACCTTGCATCCAAGCTGGTGCTAGCATTGTAGCGTAAGTCCCTTCGTCCATGCCACTGAACCACTCAGGAGTCCAAAGAGGAATATCTCCTACTAAATCATTTCCATGTAAGTTAGTAACATAGTCATAAGCATCTCTAATTTGATCATGCTCTTCAATAATTAGTTCGTCATCCGTGTTAAAGTATTGCTGGGTTGCTTGGTCACGACGTGCATTGTAAACAAGTTCACCAGAGTCAGTCATTAATTTTCCAGTTTCCTCTTTAATTACCTCAGCAACTTCTTCAAAATCTTCCCAAGTAGTAATTAGTTCAGAAACAGCTTCTGGAGAAGAATCGAAACCTGCTTCTTCAAAAACATCTGTACGATAATACATTACAGTTGGACCAATATCTGTTGGTAAACCAAATAGGAAGCTACCATCGGCATTTTCTCCGTTTTCGAATACCCAATCAAGGTAGTTATCTCTTACAGATTCAGCACCATGATCAAACAGATTTGTAAATGCATGCTCTGCATCACGATACCTCTCAATTTGTGCCTCCTCAACCATCGTGATATCTGGCGCGCCAGAACCAGCAGAGATTGAAGTAAATAAGTTGTCGTGTAAGTCATTCATGTCCTGGTTTTGAAGGTTAATCGTTACATGAGGGTTCTCTGCAACATATTCTTCAATCAATTTATCATATCCAGTGTTACCGAACTCCCAAAATACTAATTCGATTTCACCATCGCCAATCGCCTCTGATGTTGTGTCGTCACTAGTTGCATCATCACCTGTGTTATCCACTTCTTCTTCTCCATTCCCTCCACATGCTGCAAGTAATGAGATAGATAAAGCAGTCGTTCCAACAAGTTTCAAAAATTTAGACATTTACTATTCCCCCTTGGAAAATATAATTTTTGTTTCACCTAGTAAACTGTAACTTTAACCTAATCTACTACTACCCCTCACCTCCTCAAAAGACTCTCATCTCTTTAGAGCGAACGACCCTTCCCATATCAAGAAAGCGCTTTATTTTTGGTGTAAATCTCGAGACACTCCCCATTTTAAAATGTAGCAGGTGTACTGCCACCATAGTAAGTGCCTCGATGTTATCATCACTGCGGAAATAATATATTATACTTCGAAGAAATTATTTGAAATCGTTTGTTTATACCAATAGAAACTGTCTTTCTTTGTACGTTCCAACGTTCGATAATTTACGTGGACGATTCCGAAACGCATGGTGTATCCTTCAGCCCACTCAAAGTTATCTAGTAAAGACCAAGTTAAATATCCTTTAATATTTACACCTGCTTCCATACTTCTGTGTAAGGAAACCAAGTGCTGCCTTAAATAATCGACTCGCTTAGTATCCTTCACTTCTCCATGCTCTGGTTCATCATTATAACAAGAACCATTTTCCGTAATGTAGATCGGCACATCTCCATAAGTCTCTCCAATATACTTTAATACTTTGTAGAAACCATCCGGGTATATATTCCAACCAATATCTGTTTTCTGAAAACCAATATCCACACGTTCGTGATCGAACAACCCTTCGTTTTCTTTGTAACGACAGACACCACCTGAGTAGAAATTGATACCAAGGAAATCAATTGGCTGATGGATGATTTCCATGTCCCCTTCTTTCGTGTTTAACGTAACACCCTTTTCCTTGAACCAATCTACCATGAATTGCGGATAAGACCCTTTAAACACAGGGTCAAAAAACCAGTCTATGAAAAAGCCATTGGCACGCTTACAAGCATCAATATCTTCTTGCTGATTACTGTAAGGTTCATTCCATTCCACATTCGGAGCAAAACCAATTTGCCCTTCTACACCAAGTTCACGAAAGCGAATGACCGTTTTCCCATGAGCAACATGTAAGTGGTGTGCCACATCTACTGCTAATTGAAGGTCCTGATTCCCTGGTGCATGCGCACCTACAAAGTTAGATAAAAATGATACGCACCAAGGCTCATTAAAGGTAATCCAATGCTTGATTTTCCCTTCGAACTCTTTAAACATCACTTCCGCGTAGTTTACAAAAGCATCAATTGTCTCACGGTTCCCCCAACCTCCACGATCTTGCAGTGCTTGAGGAAGGTCCCAGTGATAGAGCGTACACATTGGTTCAATGCCCTTCTCTAGTAAACGATCAACTAACCGGTGGTAATAATCTAATCCTTCACGGTTTACTTCACCAGTACCATCCGGAAAGATCCTTGGCCAAGCCACTGAAAAACGGTAAAAATCAACACCTAAATCTTCCATAATCTCAACGTCTTCTTCGTACCTATGGTAGCTGTCGCATGCCACATCACCATTGTCACCGTTCACTACTTTCCCAGGTGTCTTTGAGAACGTATCCCAAATGGAAACTCCTCTTCCACCCTCGTTCACAGCCCCTTCAATTTGATAGGAAGCTGTAGCGACGCCCCACTTCATGTCTTTTGGAAATTGTATTACAGCCATAACGAAACCCCTTTCGTAACCTCGTAAAAAAATGTGTTTTATATCTTACTTTTTTGCAGAAAACTTTGGCAGTACTTATTCACGAAAACACTTTCGTGAATAATACATACATCCTGTCGATCCACAACTAGAATGTTTTCATAGGTTCATTAGAGAGCGTTTATATTCAACGTCTTCGGTTATCGACCGCTTATTTTGAACACGTCATTTACTAACCTTGATGTTGAAACCGCTTTCGTAACTTCATTATAAATGCCTATATATTAAAAGGCAATACTTTTTTATTATTTTTCGAAAGCGCTTTATATTTTGGTTTTTTGATATATTAATATGTATTATTACTTAAGATATTGTGAAATGGATTTTAAGAAATTAAATAATATCTTTCATAAGATAACGGGGCCTTATGGTGTAGCGGAAGCTGTACAAAAAGTAATGTCAGAAGGACAATGGTAAGACTAGTCATTCGTGAGCTTATTCAGTATAAATATTAGAAACTTGACGAGGTTCTCCTACTAAACTCGTGATCTCCGGTGTAGAGAACTTCTTAGATTCCCCTTTTAAACAAAAGCTTTTACATAGAGCGTTTTGGGTAAACAAAACTTGGCCTACCGACATAGAATCTCTTATGCTTTAGTGTAAGTCCTAATAAAGAACTTCGGCGTTGATCACTCCCTGTGATCAACGCCGAAGTACATGAGGTTAACAATAATGAAAGTCTTACATTCACCATCACCAAGGAAGACCGTTGTCTTTTAAATGATTCTCCCACATTGCTTTTAGTTTCTCTACTGTTTTTAAATCCATGGTTCCTTGAGCCGCTGAAATATTTCCTTCTAACTGTCGGATGTTTTTCGCGCCAGGAATTACTGTCGAAACTTCTGGATGGGCAAGGATAAATTGTAGTGCGCTAATTGCTAGACTTTGGTTAGGTTCAACAATATTATTAACTTCCTCTAACATTACTGCTCTTCTATGAATAATGTCTCGACTCCATCGACTTCTAATATCTGTAAACGTACTCTCAGCATGATATTTACCTGATAACCAACCAGAATCTAGTGGAACTTTGATAATCAGAGCTATCTTTTTGTCATGAGCTGCTTTGAATGCCTTGGCTGTATCCTGATGAAAAATATTAAACATTACTTCAATCACTTGACTGTTTGTTTTCTCGATTACTTCAAACATCTCTTCACTTGTATCTACCGAAGCGCCATAAGCAGCGATTTTCCCTTCTTTTTTTAAATTCTCCAGTTCTTCAAAATGTTGCATATTACCATTCAAATACTGAAAGGGTGGATTATGTAAAAGAATCGAATCAAGATAATCAGTTTGGAGTCGTTTTAGGCTTTTATCAACAGATTTTTCTATCTCATTTGGGTCAAAGTTGATCTCACCATTATCTTGATGACCAAATTTACTACTTATGATCACCTTATCCCTCTTCCCTCTCAAAGCCTTCCCGAGGATTTCTTCACTTTTTCCTAAAGCATAATTTGGAGCTGTATCGAAGAAATTGCACCCTAATTCCAATGCTTTATCAACAATATTTATCCCTTCACTTTCTGTCATTGATCCCCAATTTTCTTCATTGCCTAACTGCCATGAACCTAATCCAATTTCAGATACAAACTTCCCAGTACTCCCAAATGGTCTTTGTTTCATAATTTTTCCCTCCTCTATTAATTCTTTCAGTTCTCCTTCTTGTTATCTTGAGTTAATACTCAAATATTATTATGCTATACTCCATCAGTAAAAAGCACGGTTTACACATCTGTAAACCGTGCTTTTTTATTGAATTTTCACAAATTAAGCTACAAATAAAGGTACAAATTAGTGTACATTTTTATTTGCAATTTACAATTTTGCGATAGGATACGGAACCCGTTACTGGAATCCTGTGTACTTTTTTTATTCTTTAATCGGGGTTTAATATGTTATCAATTAACTGTAGCTCTTCTGAATTAAATTCCAGATTATTGAGAGTCGCTACATTCTCTTCAAGTTGGCTTACTTTGCTTGCGCCTATTAAACAAGAAGTAATCATTTGCTCACGAAGTACCCATGCAATTGCCATTTGCGCAAGGGATTGATTACGTTGTTGCGCTACTTCGTTTAATTTCTGTATCTTTTGAATGACCTCATCCGTTATATCGCCACGATTTAAAAAGCTGTTTTCTTTAGATGCACGTGAATCTGCAGGAACACCCTTTATATATCGGTTGGTTAATAACCCTTGAGCAAGTGGAACAAAGGCAATACAACCTGCACCTTCCTCTTTTAGAAGTGAGGTTAACCCATCCTCAACCCAGCGATTAAACATTGAATAAGCCGGCTGATGAATTAGTAACGGAGTTTCTAATTCTCTTAAAAGATTGATCGCCTGCTTCGTTTCCTCTAACCCATAATTAGAAATCCCCACATAAAGGGCTTTGCCTTGCTTGACGATATGATCAAGAGCCATCATTGTTTCTTCAAGAGGTGTTTCTGGATCTGGTCTGTGATGATAAAAAATATCAACGTACTCCAGTCCCATTCTATTTAAACTTTGATCAAGACTTGAAACTAAGTACTTCTTTGATCCCCCATCACCATATGGACCCGGCCACATTCCGTAACCTGCTTTTGTAGAAATGATCATTTCGTCTCTATAACCAGCAAAATCTTGACGCAATATCTTCCCAAAATTTTCTTCTGCCGATCCAGGTGGTGGGCCGTAATTATTTGCAAGATCAAAGTGAGTAATTCCTAAATCAAATGCTTTTCTAATGAGAGAACGTCCATTTTCAAAGACATCTTCCCCACCAAAGTTATGCCACAGTCCTAGTGAAAGAGCTGGTAGTTTAATACCAGATTTACCACATCGATTATAAATCATTGATTCATATCTTTGCTCATTCGGTTGATAACCCATTATTAATTCCTCCTTATTTGAAGCTTTATTACCAAGATAGATGGCTGTTATTCAATTGTTTTTTCAACGGGATAATTTTATCCTAATTGCAGTATTTAATCAAAAAGGGGTACTTCATAATCATTCAAAGCTCTTTTTGCAGCCATTCACAATCTTTTGCGAGGCTCCATTCCCTAATAACGAAGCCAGATTTTAAATGAAAAGAGACTTTTCCAGCAATGAAAAAGTCTCTTTAGCTTAAGTTTAATTACCTGTATGCAGGAGTTGCGCCACGCACTCAACATGCCCCGTCTGTGGGAACATATCTACAGGTTGTACTTCTTTTGTTTCGTATCCATTTGCTTCTAAATACTTTAAGTCACGCGCAAGTGTCGCAGGGTTACAAGAAACATAGACGATACGGTTTGGATTCATGTTTACCATTGTTTCAAGTAATGATTCTTCACAGCCTTTTCGTGGCGGGTCTACAACAACGACTTCTGGACGAACGCCTTGAGCGTACCACCATGGCATGACTTTTTCTGCTTCGCCAACGGCAAAATCAACATTTTCGATCTCGTTTAATTTTGCATTATTTTTCGCATCAGAAATGGCTTCAGGAACAATTTCAACTCCGAGAACTTTTTTCGCTTGCTGAGCTAAAAACAAGCTGATCGTACCAATCCCGCAATACGCATCAATAACCGTCTCAGTACTTGTTAAGTTCGCGTATTCAAGTGCTTTATCATAAAGAACTTTTGTCTGCTCTGGATTTACTTGATAAAAGGAACGAGCTGATATCGCAAACTTAATGTCCCCGATATAATCGTGAATGACTTCTTCACCCCAAAGTACTTCTGTTTGCTCCCCAAAAATGACATTCGTTCGCTTCGGATTAATGTTTTGGACAATTGACTTTACGTTTGGTAGTTCTTTTCGGATCTCTTCTATTAAATTTTTCTTATTTGGGAGCTCTTTTCCTTTCGTAACAAGGACGACCATGAGTTCATCTGTCGTTTTACCGTGACGACTGACAACGTGACGAAGTGTCCCTTTATGTTTTTTATCATCATAACCACGAATGCCGTACTTTTTCGCAAGTTTCTTGACTACTTGAACGACGTCATCGTTTGATTCGTGCTGAATAGCACAACTTGGCATATCAACGATTTCATGGCTTCGTTCTGCGTAAAATCCTGCGATGAGTTTCCCGCGATCTTCACCAACAGGAACTTGTGCTTTGTTTCGATAGCGCCATGGCTCGTCCATCCCTAATGTTGGGTGAACACGGACATCTTGCAATCCGCCGATTCTAGCGAGGACTTCTCGAACGTACTTTTCTTTTTGTTTTAACTGGCCTTCGTAGCTTAAATGTTGCAACTGACAACCGCCGCACCTTTTAAAAATCGGACATGGTGGTTCAGCTCGGTCAGGGCTCGTTTCAGTGATTTCCATCAACCTAGCAAAACCGAAATTCTTTTTCACTTTCACGACTTTTATTTTTCCTGTTTCACCAGGGAGTGCGCGTTGAACAAATAAAGGAAATCCGTTTACTTTCGCTACTCCAGCTCCGTCGTGTGTTAAGTCTTCAAAGGTAACTTCTAATATTTCATTTTTTTCAACTGGGGCATTTTGTTGTGTCATCTTCTTAATCCTTTCCGTTCTCAAATTCTCTGCTCTTGATTGTACCACAATGATCGCTATTGAAAAAAATACATGGACTGATATGATAAGAGTGGTGACTTTTTTTTATGCTATTAGCATTTATTTTATTTATTGGTCGATAGTATATCTTTCAACTTAGGCTGTCGCTATTTGGCGGTAAGCTAAGTTTCGTTTTGCACTGTATGAATTTTCAAGTTCATTTAAAAATTAAATTATGAAAACACATGAGTTTTCGCCACTTTTGGTGATAAACTTAGTTTTTCTAATGAGGTGAAAGTATGGCAAAAATTGGACGTAACGATGCTTGTCTTTGTGGCAGTGGAAAAAAGTATAAAAAATGCTGTATGGGTAAGCAAAACAACGTAAGCATAACACCGCAAGATGCGAAGGATTTCCAAGAGCTTCTGCCTAGGTTATTCGATTATAGTAAGAAGTATGATGATGTATTACAACCGTTATACCAACGTTACACGAATACATTTGAGCGACTGCAAAGAAAAGATGCCCAAGCCTTTTCCCAGCTATTGTTTCATTGGCTCGTTTTCAACCATCCTAATGCTGGGGATGGCAAAACAATTTTAAAGAAATTTGTTGAGGAGCATCAATCTCAGTATTCGGATCGTTTTCAACGTTTATTAACGAAATGGAACGAAGAACTTCAGCCTCGGTTAATGTCTGTTGAGAAAAAAGAGAGTGAACAAGCTGTCCTTAAAGATGAGCTTGAGGGCAGTGTTGTTATTCCTGAACCTACAGGAGTTACTCAGCACCTTTCCGAGGGAGATTTATTAGTCGGATACCTTTATCCATCTCCAGCAGGAATTATTTTAGGTAGTGACGCAGTCGTTTTACCGAAAAAATATGAATCAGTGTTTTTAAAAGAATGGACAGAGTTGTACGATAACTATAATAAGAAAGAACAGAAGCAATCGTTTTACACTGCGAACTTTACATCAGTCGTTGGTGTGTTAACAATGATTGCCCTTAATAAAGTAGCAGGTTTCGAAGAGCAAGAGCTTTCAGAGCAAGCGAAAGGTGTATGGGCAGAGTTAACTTCTCATGTAAACTTGAATGATTATTCTTACGATGTTTTGCTAGATGCAAAAGCAAAATGGATGCAATATGTAGGTGAGAAACAGCCACGCATTCAAAAACCAGCTGTGTTTGCAGCAGCACTAGAGTATTGGATGACAAAGCAGGCGAATCAGTGGACAACCCTCACTCAAAAAGAAGCAGCGGCAAAGTACAAAGTATCCGCAGCAACCATCTCATCCCGCTTTAAAGAACTAAACGCATAATGTACGATAAAAAGTGCCAGGCACCTGGGGATTGATTTCCAGGCGCCTGGCGCTTTTCTTATGACATTGCTCCATTGTTTGGCATGTAGAAATAATGGCTAAACACTTTTGATAGATAAATTGAAAGGGTAATGGTTAAGGCGAATGATAGAATCGGATATACGAACATCATTGGAAGTGAATACGTATAAACAAGAGATTCAATCAACGAAAATATCCACCTTAAACTAATTAGTAAAATGAGAAAAAATGAAAATCTCATGAGTGGTAAATTATCAATAAGCCATGATGCTGACCACTTAGCAAAGATAACCGAAAAGATCAGTGCGAAGATAAAGAACGTTAACAATTGTAACAAATCATAACCAGGGGCTTGATAGAAGTTAAAAGGTATAGCCATCGAAATCTGTACAAACAAAAAATAACTAACGATCACGCCCGGAATGAACATAACTTTCTCTAGTTGTTCTTCCTTCATCATACCCCTCCTTTATACTTAGAGTTTTTCATGCCCAAAACTATCCTCTCCTATCGTAACACGTAATTTCTATTATTATCCAAGTGCCAGGCACCTGGAAAATGATTACCAGGTGCCTGGCACTGTAATTATTACTTAAATTTACTATATTTTAGTAATTTTAAGGAAATAGGCGTATATGCGAGAATACAGAGGAAAACACTCTATTTAAACGGAATTTTCATCAATTTACCTTCTTTTACTTTGTCCTAGTACAGTGACATAATATAACTGAATTTTCTAACTATAAAGGAGGAGAGGAAAAATGAGTGCAATTGTTTTAGCATTGATTGGAATGTTTGTCTTTTTTCTTGGTTATCGTTACTATTCAAAGTTCGTCGCCGAAAAGATTTACAGATTAGACCCAAATTACACGACTCCAGCACATAAATACAAAGATGGTGTCGACTTTGTCCCTACAAATAAGTTTATTTTATGGGGACACCATTTCACCTCAGTTGCTGGTGCTGCGCCGATTGTTGGTCCTGCTATTGCTGTATACTGGGGTTGGTTGCCTGCATTTATCTGGGTTGTTGCTGGTACTGTATTTGCAGCTGGTGTTCATGATTTTGGTGCCTTAGTTCTATCTGTTCGTAACAAAGGGCAATCAGTTGGAACATTAGCGAACAAATTAATTGGCCAACGTGCAAAGATTTTATTTTTATTTATTATTCTCATCCTAGTCCTCATGGTTAACGCTGTTTTTGCTTGGGTCATTTCCAACTTATTTATTAGCTTCCCTGCTGCTGTTTTATCCGTATTTATTCAAATTCCATTAGCGATTTGGATCGGTTATGTTGTGTATCGTAAGCAAGGTGGGATGCTACTTCCTTCTTTGGCAGCTCTGGCGACAATGTATATTGCTGCCATCGTTGCTTCACGTGTACCTGCATTACAAATAGACTTACCTAGCTATTTTGGCGGAGAAGAAAATATCGTTGCCTTTGGATTAAATGGCGTAGCGTTCTCTTTCTTCGTTTGGATTATTATATTAATGGTTTATGTATACATTGCTTCAACACTACCAGTTTGGAAACTTTTACAGCCTCGTGATTACATTAACTCTCATCAACTAGTCGTTGGACTTCTAATTTTATATCTCGGTCTCTTTTTCTCAAACCCAGAAGTTACTGCTCCAGCTACAAATGCTGCTGCAGATGTTCCTTGGTTCCCACTCTTGTTTATCACCATTGCATGTGGGGCAATCTCGGGTTTCCATGGACTTGTTTCATCCGGTACATCTAGTAAGCAGTTAAATAAAGAAACAGACGCTCGCTTTGTCGGCTATTTAGGGGCTGTCGGAGAAGGTTTACTTGCCCTTGCTGCTATTCTTGCAGTCGTCACATTGTTTAACTCTTCCGATGAATTTTTAGGGGTCTATAGTAGTTTTGGAGATGCGAGTAGCGCTGGACTTGGTTCATTTGTAGAAGGTGCTGGTCAGCTTGCCACTGGCATTTTCATCCCTGCGGACATTGCATCTACAATTGTTGCAGTGATTGTTGTTAGCTTTGCAGCGACAACACTTGATACATCTGTTCGTTTAATGCGATATATCATTTCTGAGCTTGGGCGTGAGTATAAGGTTAGACCTTTAACAAAAGTTCATGTCGCTACTACGGTCGCTGTTGTTTCAAGTGCGGCTCTTGTATTAATTCCAGAAGGACCACAAGGTTTCGGATCAGGTGGTTACGTATTATGGCCGTTATTCGGAACATCCAATCAACTTTTAGCCGGTATCACTCTTCTCCTCATTTCAATCTGGCTAAAACGACAAGGGCGAAATTATCTTGTCACTCTCATACCCATGGTCTTTTTAATGATCATGACGTTATGGGCAATGGGACAACAAGTCATCTTCCAATGGTCTGGATTAGGAGATGCAGAAATGAACCTTCTACTCTTCTTCCTAGGAGCAGTCATTCTTGTTTTCGCAGCATGGATTATCCTTGAAGCCTTTTCAAGCTTACGTAACAATAAACGATACGATCCAAAAGATGAAGACGAAGATCTTTCAGTTTAATAGAAAGAATAGTGAGCAGCCGTTTCGCTGTTCACTTTCTTTAATTCACATCCAATATTATCCAGGTGCCTGTAACCTGGATAATATTGTTATAAATGGTGTTAAATCAAATTATTACGCTTTTAAAGGGTTTCACATTTTTCTCATCGAATCATATAATTGAAGCTTTTTATAAGGGGGCTTATGATGAACATAAAGAAATTTTTTGAACTATATGATCAAATCCTTCGCCAAGGGCACCGTACAGAGATTGCCCGCGAACTCCGCGATGAAGATGATTTATTTATGCTGCTTTTATATTCCGATATGCTTGGCATTCCGAATCCAGCATTTTTTTATACATTAGAGTTATACCCGCATATGCTTGAACGTTTTCATGAATGGCATTTGAGAATGGGGATGGACAAATCACCGGTCAGTGGTTTTAGGTGCTGTTAACCATTGATTTCGATCTTCACCTCAAACGGGTGAAACATTTATTGGAGGGACATACATGGACATCAATATCGAAGAGAAAAACATCATTTTTATAGGTGGAAAAGGTGGAGTTGGAAAATCAACTTCCGCATCAGCACTTAGTTTAGCTGCTAGTAAAAAGAAAAAGCGTGTATTACTCGTTTCGACTGACCCTGCACATAACTTAAGTGATTTGTTTCATATTGAGCTTGGAAGTAAGCCTAAAGAAGTGTCAGACAACCTTTTCGTGATGGAGATCGACCCTGAAAAAGAAACAGACCGATACATACAACAAGTAAAACAGAACTTAGAAGGGCAAGTAAAAGCGACGATGATTGAAGAAGTTCACCGTCAAATTGATATGGCAAAAACGAGTCCTGGTGCTGATGAAGCTGCACTGTTTGATCGGATTACTTCACTTATTTTAGAGGAACTTCCAAAGTTTGATTTACTTATTTTTGATACAGCACCGACAGGTCATACTTTACGTCTTTTAACATTGCCCGAAGTCATGGGAGTTTGGATGGACGGGATGCTTGAACGACGAAAGAAAACAAATGAAGATTATACGCAATTATTAAATGACGGAGAACCTATTGACGACCCTATTTATCAAACGTTACAAAAACGTCGTGAGAAATTCTCGAAAGTACGAGATGTTTTGCTAAATAGAGATAAGACTGGATTTTTATTCGTAATGAATCCAGAGCGCTTGCCAATTCAAGAAGCTCGCCGCGGGGTTGACACATTAGAGAAGCACCGTATTCCAGTACTAGGACTGATTATAAACAAAATTTTACCTAATGAAGTAGACGGCTCGTTTTTTCAAAAACGAAAATTACAGCAACAAACATACTTAAGAGAAATCAATGAATCGTTTGAGGGGCTAAAACAAATTCACCTTCCACTATTGGAAGAAGATATTTCTGAACAAGCTCATCTATTGGACATGGCGAACCTGATTGGCAAACAACTATATCATCGCAAAACGGAGGCGAACCTATGAGTGCGATTCCATTTACAAATGTAATTACACATAAAGAGCAACTGTCCAATATATTAGGTGAACCAAGTTCATTGGCAAAAAATAAAGTGATAGACCTGCTAGATGAACATTGCAAAACCTATATCTCTTCTTCACCGTTTTTGATTTTATCAACGTCAGATAGTGAAGGAAAATGCGACAGTTCCCCACGCGGAGACGCCCCTGGTTTTGTCCATGTCATTGATGAAAAGCACCTTGTTATTCCTGAACGTCCAGGGAACAGGCGGGCTGATTCGTTAACAAATATCTTGGAAAATGGACATGTTGGTCTGTTATTTATGATTCCTGGCTTCGGCGAAACGTTAAGGGTTAATGGAAAAGGCTATCTTATACAAGATAGAGAGGTTCTGCAAAACATGGCCGTAAACGGAAAAGTCCCCCTTTTAGGCATTGCAGTTACTGTAGAACAAGCTTATATCCATTGTGCAAAAGCAATAAAACGCTCAAATTTGTGGGAAGGTGACAAATGGCCAACTGTTGAGCACTTATCATCAGCTGGAAAAATGCTAAAAGACCACGCAAATATGAAGGATCAGTCAGAATACGCTCTCAACCAGCAATTGATTGAAGGGTATAGCAACCGCCTTTACTAAAAAACACCATATTTAACCAAGTGCCAGGCACCTGGAAATTCATCACCAGGTGCCTGGCACTTGGTTTTTTTGTAATTCTTTTGTTATTGGGAACGATAATGATGAAAAATAGGCTTCTTGCAAAGGGGATTTATTAAATGTCAGTCATTAGTCAGGGGAAAGACCTTTTTCTTCGATTAAGAATTAATCATTTAATCGATGATGCAGCACAGCTTGCGTTTTATTTTTTTATGATGTTTTTCCCTTTTTTACTCTTTGCGGTTACCTTTATTCGCTATTTGCCTTTAGAATCGACAAGGTTTGTACAATATGTGATCTCTCATGCTCCGCCAAATGTCGGTCCACTCATCGAGCGAAACCTTACTGAACTAACGATCGATAAACGAGGCGGGTTGTTTTCACTCGGAATTGTAATTACATTAATTGCTACGAGTAATAGTATTCATGCAACGATTCGTTCTTTAAACAAAACATATGCAGTCGATGAGACAAGGTCTTTTTTTCTTGTACGCGGACTATCCATTGTTTTCTCATTGTTTGCGTTACTTGTTATCATTGTTCAGCTTACTTTACCTATTTTTATCGTAATGATCGATGAATATGTCGTCGCCCTTTATGATATTCCAAGAGACTCGATGTTCTCATGGGAAATCTCTTTATGGTTTCTTAGCTTAGCCTCTTTGTACGTTATCTTTCTCATTCTTTTTCGTTGGGCACCCAATCTCCCTTTACGCTTTCGTGACGTTTGGATTGGTGCACTGGTTTCGACAGTTATTATCCAACTGGCTACATGGGGGCTGACATTTTACGTTCGTTATATAGGTAACTTCACTTTTTTACACGGTAGCTTAAGTAGTGTAATTATTTTAATGCTGTGGTTTTACTTAATTGGACTAGGCCTTCTACTCGGCGGACAAGTAAATGCTTTTTTCAAAAAAGATAACGTATCATTCAAATAAATGACAGCACTTCTTTCGCAAAAAGAACGCCAAACGTTTACAATAGAATCAGGCAGGGAATTGTAAAAGCACTCACAAGTGGACAAGTTTCGCTAAAAGGAGTGCGTTATATGCCTTTGTCAAAGGACCAGGAAAGACGAAAAATCCAACCAAAACACCATAACAACTCAAAGCGGAACGATGAAAATGAACGATTCGAAAAGCTTCTAGATAAGCTTGAAGAAATGACGACAAAAGGTCGCTTAAAAGATATCGCTTATCACTTCACAAGTAAAAAAGAAGTGGTAAAGGTGAATCTGCTAGCTGGAGTTGCACGCGGAGTTGGCCTGACGATTGGTACAGCTATTTTTATCGGTATCTTCATTTTCGTTCTATATCAGATTGCCTCCCTCCCTGTCATCGGGGAATACATCGCTAATTTAGTTGATGTTATTGAGGCAAACCGCGAACAAACTACTATTTATCGAGGTGATTCAACATGGACTGGTTAGGTATTGGTGTATTCATTTTATCTTTAGGTTTTTCTGTACTCGTTTTTTACCTTATTCCTGTTTTAAAAAATTTAACGACAACGTTGTCACATACAGCAGATACTGTTAAAACAACGGAAAAAAGCATTGAAGAAGTGACAAGTGAAGCAACATTAATTCTTCACAATACAAACGAAACCTTGTTAGACGTAAATGAAAAAATTGGTCAGTTAAATCCACTTTTTAAAATAATTCATGACACTGGAGAATCCGCTCACCATTTAACATCTTCTATGGTCCGGCTAACATCTGATAAAGCAGAAAGAGCAAAAGCAGGAACTGATATATTAGATAAAAATGGTCTTGAAGGGATTTTGCGTGGTGCTGCATTCATTTACTACTTACGTAACGCTAAAAAACAGTATGATACGATGAAAAATAAAAAGGATTAAATTTATCGCAACAAGTAAAGCATACCTGCCACTAATTATTGTATGAAAAAGGGTTTTATGCTTCTTCTTGTTAACGACAGAAAAAAAGACAACCTGTCTTCTAATAGAGGGTTGTCTTTTTATTCGTCGTGATGATTAGCGTTCTCAACAAATCATACACTTATTACCTTTTTTCTATTCGTTGAAGCTTTCGAGATAGATTTTCATTTATAATATTCATCACTTCTTTCGTACACATATCAGGCCGCTCTTCACTTTCAGCCTTAATCTTTGACATGACTTCCTTTAAATCTTCGATACTCATGAACTCTCCTCCTAAAGTTCGCACGTATATTCTACTTTCCCGCTTCCTGTATAGATAATCATACATTCGGTTTAGCAATCATCTTTAAGTCCTCTTATAATATATAAATATTCACGAACTGAAGGACGGTTCATAGGGGAATTCATTAATCTGATTTATATACGAAACCAACGAATAAAGCATCCTAAAAAAGCCTAATGCACTCCAAATATTCATTCACCAAACAACCTATAGAACCATAAAGTTTATCATAATCATACAAAAAGGCTTATAAAGGTGCCTGGCACCTTTATAAGCCTTTTTTTGTATTTATAAGCTGATTGATTATCCTTCGTAATAGATTGGTGATCCTGGTCCTAAGTCAATACCGAACATCATCCAAACGATTAACATGATTGTCCAAATAATTGTAAATGCGATCGAGAATGGGAACATAACGGAGATTAGTGTACCAATACCCATCTTCTTATCGTATTTTTGTGCAAATGCAATAATGATCGCAAAGTACGTCATTAACGGTGTAATGATGTTTGTTGTTGAGTCTGCGATACGGTAAGCCATTTGCGTCATTTCCGGAGAGTATCCAAGATACATCATGATCGGAACAAATACTGGCGCCATCATTGCCCACTTAGCGGAAGCACTTCCGATAAATAAGTTAATAAAACCAGCAACGATGATAAAGCCAATAATTAACGGTATTCCAGATAAATTAATGCTATCTAAGAATTGTGCACCATAAACTCCGATAATCATTCCTAAGTTTGTTTCTGCGAAAAATGCCACGAACTGACCGGCAGTAAATGCAAGGACGATAAACATCCCCATTGACGCCATCGTATCAGACATTTGGTTTGCCACATCTTTATCGTTACGAATACCTTTTGTAGCAATTCCATACGCAAGACCTGGAATGAAGAATAATAAAGTAATAATTGGTACTAATGAACTCATAAATGGAGATTGAATGATCGCTCCATCTTCACCACGTAATGGTGCATCACTTGGAACAATTAATAATGCCGTTAAAACGACACCAACTAAAATAGCAATACCAGCCCAAGTAAGACCTTTCTTTTCTGTAGCGTCAAGACCTTGTATGTTCTCACGGAATTCACCTTTATATTCACCAAGACGAGGCTCAACAATTTTTTCCGTAACCCAAGCACCTACAAAAGTTAAAACAAATACAGAGGCGATGATGAAGTAATAGTTCATCGCAATGTTCATACCCTCAGCATAAGCTGGGTCAATTGTAGCAGCTGCTTGAATTGTTAGTTCCCCAAGTAACGGATCAGTCGCTGATAAGAATAAGTTCGCACTAAATCCAGCTGATACCCCAGCAAACGCTGCTGCAAGACCAGCAAGCGGATGACGACCAATTGCTGCGAAGATAACTGCACCTAATGGCGGTAAGACAACATACCCTGCGTCAGATGCAACACTAGACATGATCCCTGCAAAAACAAGTCCAGCAGTAATTAGACGCTTTGGTACAGATAATACAAATCCACGTAAGCACGCACTAATTAAACCAGTACGCTCAGCTAGTCCAATACCTATCATCGTCGCAAGAACAACCCCTAACGGAGCAAATCCGATGAAGTTATCGACCATACTCGTAAAAATGTATTCTACCCCTTCTGCACTCATGAGGTTATTAACCTCGACCATTGTCCCTTCTTCACCTGGGTGCTCAACACTGACACCAATCGCTGAAACAATTCCAGAGATCATAATGACAGCTAATGCTAAAATCGCAAATAATGTCACCGGATGAGGAAGTTTATTACCGAGTGTTTCAACACCGTCTAAGAAACGTTGAAACATACCTTTTTTCTTTTCCCCCACTCTTGAAAACCCCTTTCTTTTGTCAATAAAAATATAATATAAATGTTCTGAAAAATGCGATCAGTTTGTACAACTGACGACCTTATTATAAACATATAATAATCAAATATGAATACGCTTTCAAAAAGTTCGAAAAATCTAAACTATAATTCTTTTCTGATACGTTTTTTTGTGAAATCTATTAAAGCCTAGTATGATAGACTTCGTCTAGTAATGGAGAAACAATTCAACCTTTTATCTTCTGAAAAAATATATCAAAATAATTAACATATGTAACGTGCATGGACAAAATTTACATCCCTTCAATGACCCTGTATGATGTAAATAAATAACAAGTACACTTTATTAACATTAACATTAACATTCACATTCTTCACATAGGAGGCAAGGTAAATGCCAGATTGGTCATATCACCTCTTGTTTAAACCGGTACTTAATCACTTTTCACCAGAGCGTTCAAGAGCGTTCATACATAGAGCAATGAATGTAATCGCCTCAACTCCTGGGGGAAGACATGTCATTCATTTTCTTGGCCGAGAAGAATCTTCGCCCCTGCATAAAAAGCATGTCGAAGGAATCGACCTTTCTAATTCAATTGGGCTTTCTGGAAAATTAGACCCGCACCAATCAGGTACTAAAGCTTTTTCTCATTTAGGCTTTGGTTTTATTGAAATTGGGCCTATTACCAAAAGTCCAATTGACGTTAAAGCACCCATTGTAGACAGGAAAAACAAAGTCATTGACTTCCCTAGCGCGTTTGCATCCATCGGTTTAAAAAATACGAAAGAAAAACTGGACCACTTATCAATAAAACAACCATTATTCATTCGCTTATCCGGAAAACTAGAAGAGCTTTTGGACATGATTGATTCCTTATCGAACAATGCCAGTGCCTTTATCATCCATATCGATGATCTTTTAAACGTTGAACACACCCTTATAACTTCTCGCACGGAAAAACCAATATTTATAAGTGTGAATGCTCAGCAATTGAAAGATCTTCCCTTTAACAAGGTGTCCGATATTGAACGTCATTATTCAGGAATTGCCTTAGATGAACAACGAAGCATAAAAGATAAAACAAACCTTGATATGCTTATTAATGGCGTTAATTACTTACGAAGAAACGCTTTCACAAAAACAATCATTACTACGGGGGGAGTACTAGAACCCGATGATGCATTACAATTGTTCGATGCTAAAGCGGACCTCATTATGCTTTCTGGCGGCTATGTTTTTTCAGGACCTGGGCTACCAAAAAGGATAAAAGAAGCGCAACTAAATGACCAACATGAACCACGACCTCCGAAAGGTTGGGGCTGGTATTTCTTATTTGGCTTCTCTATGTTTATCGGTGGAATCATCGCACTTATTCTCAGTATGACGACTGTGATCCTCCCCTATGATGAACATTTTCTTGGGATGACGAGGGAAGAAATCATTGCGTATAATGAACGAATTTTTCACTTCATGGCTCATGATCGAATGACTCTAGCAGGGACGATGATATCTGGTAGCATTATCTATATGTCATTAGCCTGGTTCGGAATTAAAAACGGATTATTATGGGCTAAGCAAGCGACGGACACAGCCGCAATCATTGGTTTTTTAGGGATATTTCTATTTATTGGATACGGTTATTTCGATTGGCTTCACCTCATATTTTGGCTTATATTAGCACCATTTTTTATAACCGGGTTGATACAAACGAAACATATAAATGGAACACCAGCTTCTTCTAACCGGTTTAACGACAGAACATGGAAGCTGAGCATCATTGGCCAGCTCTCGTTTGTTATTTTAGGATTTTCCTTTGTCCTTGGTGGATTCATAATTTCATATATTGGTGTGACGGGGGTTTTTGTCGAGACGGATATACATTATCTCCACATGCCACCAGAGATGCTTCATGAGTTTAATGAACGGCTTGTTCCTGTCATCGCTCACGACCGTGCCGGGTTTGGTAGTGCATTATTAAGTGTCGGATTACTTGTCTTAATGCTTGCATTATGGGGATTTCATCAAGGAAAGCAGTGGATTTGGTGGACGTTTTGTCTAGGAGGGGTTCCTGCATTCGCCGCTGGAATCGGAGTACATTTCAGCATTCATTATACAGATTTCATTCACCTGTTACCTGCTTACTATGCCTTATTTTTATACATGATTGGTCTCATTACAACATTTCATTTTTTTCACCAAACGAGAGGATAGGCCTCTAAAGAAAACTCGCCGATTGGCGAGCCTTTTAGGCGAAGACAGAGGTGTTAGTTGCGACGAGCTTTACTTCTTGATTAAGCTTCGAGCTGCGACGAGTAACCGCAGGAGCCAACGCACAGGACGTGCTAGCACCGGTGTTGCGATAGGACATCGCGTTTTTAGCCGGTGAACTTATACTTAATTCTTGAAAATTTTTCACTACGTCGTGCTTCTACATCGCTAAAATTTTATAAACGCTTAACGTGAAAAAAGAATTTCAAACTTTAAAAGGATGATTTCATGAGTGAAAGAGTATTTGGAAATTTGATTCTTAGTTTAGCAATTGGAGTCGGTATATTTCTTCTGCTATCTTATTTGGCTGTAAGCTTCGATAAATATATCGCTATAACTGGTGGATTTGCTATTATAAGTAGCATTCTGCTTTGGATTGGCATAACTTTAATCGATTTACAAAAAAATGATTCCTCTCTTAATCATAAAGGAGAAACGAAAAATGACGATGAAAAATAAGACAGACATCACATCAACTATGACACCGATTGATTCGAAAAATCGGCTTCATCATATTGATAGTTTACGAGGCTTAGCTCTTCTTGGGATCTTACTAGTTAATATGTTCGCTTTTCAGTACGGCCTGATTGGCTACACGTACATTCTTCCTGAATTAAATACTGTTGACCGTACGACTTATCTTGTTATTGAGTGGTTATTGCAAGGAAGTTTCTACCCGATTTTTGCTATTTTATTTGGCTTTGGAGCCGCAATCATGTGGGAAAGGGCAGAAGAAAAAGGGCGGCCTTTCAAACGGGTCTTTGCTAGACGACTCATTCTGTTAATCTTGTTAGGCTGGCTCCACCTTCACTTTATTTGGGCTGGTGACATTCTCTTAACTTACGGTGGAACAGCACTGTTACTATTCTTTTTTTACAACCGCAAGAAAAAGACATTACTTGTATGGATCATAGCGCTAACAATTTTCATAAGTCTCACTGGATTTATGAGTGATGGGGAAGGTGACAAGTATTTTACCTTCAAACCTTTTGCCGATTATGAAGCTGAAGTTTTAGCAGAAGGCAGTTACAGTGACATCGTTGAACATCGTTTCACTAATAGTCCATTTGAGAAGATGAAGATGCCACCTGGAATCGACCCGTTAAAACAAGAGTTTATCATTGGCTTCACTGCCTTTTTCAGCTACGCAATTATGGTTATTCAGACGTTTATCCTATTTTTAATAGGTTTATTAATCACAAAATCACGCTGGTTGCATGAACTTGATAGAAATCAACATTCGTTTAAAAAAGTGGCGACAATTGCTATTACAGCCGGTTTAATTGTGAAAGCTGGAAATGTCTTTACGAATAGCGGCATATTAGAGTATTTTGGTTATTTCATCGGAGGACCTATCGCTGCAATTGGCTATATTGCTTTATTTGCCTTACTCTATTCGAAACTTCAGCAATACCTTTTATTCAATGGGTTTGGTTATGTCGGGAGAATGGCTCTTACAAACTATTTAATGCAATCTGTCGTCATGACAACGATCTTTTATGGATATGGCTTGGGTCTTTTCGGTCAACTTGGGACTTTAATCGCAATTCTTCTCGCAATGGTCCTTTTTGTCTTACAAATCATCTTTAGCCGCTTTTGGCTCGAACGCTATAAATTCGGTCCTGTTGAATGGCTCTGGCGTACCGGAACATATTGGAAGAAACAATCGATTAAAAAATAAACACTAATCCGTGATCCTTAAATAATATAGGAAACACCAGGTGTCAGGCACTTGGTGTTTTTTGGTAAAACTAGTTGATTAATAACTAATATCACGTTTTTGAAATAATAGTGTTGTTATCGATAAAAGGAGAATCATATAAACTGCTAATATCATTAATGAGAATGGCATTGTGACACCTTCCATTAAGGTGTCATGTGTTGCGTAATGCTGTAAATTTAAGTGAGGAATTAAGATAAATTTGTACCATACTGAATCTTCCAAAAGCATTGTAAACCCTTGTGACATGCTCGAGAAGAACAATGCAAAAATCCCAATTCCAACTGCTAAAGATTGACTCTTAAACAACGTTGATATCGAAAACGAAATAATAACAAACATAAACATATTCAGCGTATACAATCCAACCTTTGAAAGAAGCATTGTGCCAACGGTCGTTTGTATGATTTCACCATCAAACGGTCTTTCAATGATTGGAGCACTCAAACTTCCTTGCCCAAAAAAGATTGTTCCGACAAGCCAATTTACAATAACAAGCGTAATCACGAGAATCAATGAATAAAAAATCACTGTGAGAAACTTCGCTAAAAGAAATTGCCACCTTTCAAATGGTCGAATAACTAGCTGTTTAATCGTTCCACTGGCAAGTTCTGACGACACAATTGAACTGGCCACAATGACACTAAAAAGTGTAATAAACGAGGCAACACCAAGCATCACTTCATTCATAAAAACAAAGTTATTCGTTTCATAAGGGTTCACACCAGCATCTACCACTGCTTGATTGTATTCTTGTTCTCTCTCAAGCATTTCTCTTTCCCATTGTTCAACATCACCTGAACTTAAAGCCTCTTCATTATGTTCAATTTGAGTTTGTATGCCAACTTCCCAGTTCTCAGTGGTTCCTTCTGTATGAGGTTCATTAAAATTACTATAGATAAGCCCTGTGATAAAGGTAAATACAACGATAGCAATTAAAAAGATCCATGACTGTTTTTTTGCCCATAGCTTAATCCATTCATTTTTAATTAGCTGTATCATTATTTGCCACCGTCCCCTTATCTGTTTGATTAGCTGCAACCGATGTTAACTCAATAAATTTATCTTCAAGTGAAGTTTTCGCCGATTCAATCGCATATACATCGATTCCTGCCTTTACGAACATGCGATTGACTTTCGGTATATCGTCATTTAATAAATTGAAAGTAATTATTCGTTCACTTGCTTTTACGACCTCATATTGTACTTGTTCGGCTTTCTGTTTTGCCATTTCAATGTCACTGACTGTAAAACTTACTGGATTTAGCGATTTTTCGTTGCTTTGATCAAGTGATGACAACTCAGAAATATCAATGATTTTTCCCTTCTCCATAATCGTTACCCGGTCACACATAAGTTGCATTTCACTTAATAAATGAGACGATACGAGGGTAGATGTGCCTTCGGATGCAAGAACCTTCAAGTAATCACGAAGCTCTCGAATCCCTTGAGGGTCTAGCCCGTTTGTTGGCTCATCTAAAATTAACAGCGTCGGCTTATGTAAAATTGCCTGGGCTACACCTAAACGTTGCTTCATGCCAAGCGAATATTTTTTCACTTTGTCATTAATCGCATGATCAAGTTTTACGAGCTTTACAACTTCATCGATACGATCTTTTTCAATTGGAACACGTGCCATTCTCGCATATTGCAATAAATTTTTATACCCGCTCATATGATCATAAAATGCTGGATTTTCTACAATCGCCCCTACTTCACTCTTAATCATTTGACCATCTTGGTCCATATCTTTTCCGTTAATAAGTACCGTTCCTTCATTTTTTGAGATTAACCCAACAATCATACGAATCGTAGTCGTTTTCCCAGCTCCATTCGGTCCTAACAAACCCATAATTTCACCTTTTTTTACTTGAAACGTAGCGTTATCGACGATTCGTTTATTTCCCTTTACTTTTTTCGTCAACTCTTTGACGCTTAATGCATATTCACTCATCAGCTATCTCCTTCATTAAAGATTTTTTATAACAACGTTATTTACATGAAACAATTTCATAACTCAAAATAAGATGGGAAATTCAAAATGTGAGCGTGAACTCCACTTCAGACGGACGCTTTCCCGAGGGCTTGTCTTCAGCTAATTTCGATCACGGAAATTGATTCACATAGATTCCTAGAAAACCAACTAGGTAATTGTTCACAAATCTTTACGGGACCTGGTCCCTAACAATTTTCTGTGAATTTAAGTAAATGTTATAATTTCCCAACTATTTTGTGGTAAAATGTAATAATAAAATATTTGGATGGCTAAATTGTTCTACGTTAAAATCCCTAAATAGTTTCAGAGATTTAATTGTTTTTCCCTCATTTTTCCATAAAATGTGCCGATTTCATATAATCGTCCGGCTTTTTAACATGGAACTCACTTTGTCATACAAGGAGCGAATCGATGAAAAAACTTACAACAGTTCAATTTGAACAGGCTGCTCATTATGTCATGACGTACGGCCGTGAAGTTGATCAACGTTTGTTTGAATTTCATTTCTTAGATGGTTCAAATGATGATGTATTAAATGCTTTAGTGGCATATCAGAATGATGATGGTGGCCTCGGACATAGTATAGAACCTGATATCCGCTCACCTCATTCTAGTCCTATTGCTACCTCGATTGGGATGCAATTTGTCCGAGAAGTGAATGCACCATGGAAACATCCAATTGTAAAATCGATGATGAGTTATTTTACGAACGTATATGAGAAATATGGTTATTGGCCATTAAAGTTGTCTCACATGAATGATTATCCACGAGCTGACTGGTGGTCGTATTCGCAAGATACAAAGACATTTGAAGCAAATCCAGGTGCTGAAATTGTTGGCTATTATCACATCTATCCGCAATGCATGACACGCAACCTTTTGCCATCTTTGCACGACCACGTTTTTCAATACATTGAAAACGTGAACAAACCTTTAGAGTTCCATGAACTCTTATGCTATGTAAGACTAGTAAATGGAATGCCTGACCCTGGTAAAGCGATGATTATCGATATACTACGTGAGCAAGCGAAAGATATCATCACCTATGACACTGCAAAATGGAGTAACTATTGCGCTAAGCCCTTATGGTCGGCTCCAACACCGAACTCACCACTTGCGAATGTTTTAAGAGATGCCATCAATAAAAATTTAGATTATGAAATTGAAAACCAAACCTCTGATGGATCATGGGTTCCATTTTGGGAGTGGGGCCAATATCGAGAAGTATGGGAAGAAAAAGCAAAGCCTGAGTGGAAAAGCTGGCTGACCGTCCAAACATTAAAAGCTCTTCACGCCTATGAACGGATTGAAAATTAGCCCCAGCCTTTTAGGAGGTATTTTCAAAAAGCTCGATCGGCTATTATTTGTTCATTATTTTTTCGGAGCCCTCGGACTAATCAATTGGATTTTGATGATAATTTCTACCTTACTTTTTTGAGGAGTTTATGAATGACACACACTAAGCCCCCCTTAAATATATTCCGAAAAAGTTTAAAAGCAATTGGAGCCAAATACTCCAATTGCTTTTTTAATACAATTCCTGAAAGCAAGAAAGCTTCTTGTTTGGAATCATTACTTGTATATGATTATGCAAATTGACAAATTGTCCTGGTAACGTCCCACCATACTCACCATCGAGATTTAACTGTAACTGATCTCGACTATGAACTTTAATACGACTTGCTTGAACATAAATAATTCTTTCATCTTTAATATGTTCACCACGGAGTGCTGCCCCTGTCAATCTAACAACATCACCTAAATTCGTCTTCTTTAAAATGATTAAGTCGAAAAGCCCATCATTTAAAAATGCATTTGGCGCTAACTTTTCAAAACCACCGACTGAATTCGTATTTGATACGAGAAAGAGCATGATTTCTCCTTCAAACCATTTTCCATCATATTCAATCGTTACATGAGTTGGTTTTATTCTCGGAAGCTTTTCAAACCCTTTAACATAGTATGCAACTTGTCCCATCATCGTTTTTAAACGACTAGGCACTTCATATGTTAACTCTGTTAATGTCCCCGCTCCCGCAATATTAATAAAGTACTCTTCTTCCACTTTACCAACATCAAGGGATTGAAGACGCCCTTCTGTTAAAACATCACATGCCTTTACAATATCTCGAGGGATGTGTAGCGCTCGCGCAAAATCATTCGTCGTTCCTGCAGGAATAACCCCTAACGACGGACGAACCTCTTGTTCTGCAATTCCATTGACAACTTCATTAATTGTGCCATCACCACCTGCAGCAATCACAAAATCAAACCCACGTTCACACGCAAGCATTGCTGCACGTTTAGCACAATCTTTCCCTGTTGTTGCATGAGCAGAAGTTTCATAGCCTGCTTTTTCGAGTCGTTGTAATATATATGGCAATTGTTTTTTTACTTGTTCTCTACCAGAAGTAGGATTATAAATTAATCTCGCTTTTTTCATTGTTATTCTCCTCCGAGAATGGCATACTTTCGGCACTTTTACATCGTCAGTATATCATTGTTAGATAAGAAAGAGAATGAAAATCCTCCACCCGCCCAACGAACAAAAAATTTTTTTCTATTTGTGAGCAAAATCATAACCATTTTCTTTCCCTTTCTTGTAAAATAATAAAAAAGGAGGTTCACAAAAATGTCATCTTTCTTTCACAAATTGTTCATAAGTATGGTGTCTGTTGTGATGTTTAGTACCCTCATTGCCGGTTTTCATGTGTCGTTTTTAGGTCAAGAACAATTAAGTTTTGGTATGTTAGTAGGAATTTATACGTTCTATACAGCTCCTGTGTTTATTTTAGGAGGAATTCCTGCATCCTACATCATTGACCACTTACTAAAAAAACATAAAGATAAAATTGTCACAGAAGTACAGTCCTACGTTAAAACGTTCGGACTATATGGGTTAGCCGGAGTCATTGTTGCAATGATTTACTTCGGTGTCACTTCAATGGCAAGTGGCCAGTTTTTCTTTACGATTCAAGAATCCATTACGAGTATTATGATCGGTATTGCAGCATCGGCCGTATACTACCATATGCAATTGCTTCTCCAAATTACTTGGAATAACATTAAAAATAACCAATCATCTCGAGAACAAGAAGCTTAATCAGTTGATTTTGCTTCTTTTTTTTGCAGGAAAATTATTTTGAGTATCGAAATAAATTCTTATGAAACTTTAAAGGAGGTTCTTCAATTGAAAGCTTATACGAATGCAAAGATTTTAGACGGAAACGGTCAAACGTTCGAAAATGGGACGGTTCTTATTGATGAAGGGAAAATCATTACTGTCGGTGAAAACATAGACGTTCCAACTGATGCAGAGGTTATTGATTGTAATAGTGGATATGTTACACCAGGACTTATCGATGTACATACGCACCTTGGTGTCCATGAATCAGGGTTTGGTTTTGAAGGACAGGACTTTAATGAGACGTCCGAGCCGACGACACCTCACATTCGTGCACTTGATGGGATTAACCCGCTCGAAAAAGGTTTTGAAGATGCTCGCCAACACGGAATCACCACAACTCAAGTCATGCCTGGAAGTGCAAATGTTATCGGAGGAGAAATGGTTGTTTTAAAGACATTCGGTCATATCGTTGACGATATGTTGTTACGCTCTCCTTCCGGCATGAAAGGGGCCTACGGTGAAAACCCGAAGCGTGTTTACAGTGGCAAAAAAGTAAGCCCCATGACAAGAATGGGGACTGCGGCACTTATGCGACAAACATTTATGCAAGCACAAGATTACTTAAAGAAAAAAGAAGCAGGAGAAGTGAAAGAGAGAAACTTACGTATGGAACAGCTACTTCCGGTATTAAAAAAAGAGATCCCTCTCCGTACACATGCACACCGAGCAGATGATATTCTTACATCACTTCGACTTGCAAAAGAATTTGATATTGAAGTGACAATTGAACATTGTACAGAGGGGCATTTAATCGCTGAACGTATTGCAGAATCTGAAGTACAAGTCTCTGTAGGACCAACGATGTCAACGAGATCCAAAGTTGAATTGGCAGACAAAGGATACCATACACTGTTAGAGCTTAATAAATACAACATTCCATTTTCCATCACTACAGATCACCCTGTGATCGGGATTGAATATTTAACAACAGCAGCAGCTACCGCTGTCAAATTTGGTTTGAATGAACAATCAGCATTTAAAGCTATCACAAGCCAAGCTGCACGTCATATCGGTGTTGAAGGTCAAGTAGGAAGCTTAGAAGAAGGAAAAGATGCCGACCTTGTCATTTGGACGGAACACCCTTTCCACGCTTATACTCAAGTAAAAGAAACGATCGTTAACGGAATAACTGTTTACAAAAACGATGAACGTTAATAAATGAATGATTCACGATTCCCCCTAGGTACTAAGCAACCGGGGGGGATTTGGAATATTATGAGGTACATAGATTAAAACCCTCTAACCTTCATTCCATTTCACAACTTTCACATCACTAATATTTATTGTTCCTTTATAAAACACATGTGGTACATAGTGAAACAGACCAAATGGGCGATTTTCACGAATACTCTCTTTATAATATCCTTTCGTCTCAGGTCGCAAATTCTCCAACATTTGGAGCTCAGCACGTTTTATGAGCGTAATCTCAGAATCTAACAAATCTTCTCCTGGTCCTTGATAGGCCTCTGGCCGGTAATGGTAAAATGCAAATTCATTATCATCAGCAAATAACGATAGCGGAATTTGATAAAACGATAATTCCCTTTCTCGCATCCCTGCTTCCCGCAACGCATAATAAACTTTCCGTGGGTCAATAGGCAACATATGAATCACATCATTCCAATAACAATTCATTTTCGGGATTTTCCGCTTCAGAAGCTTCTTCCGTCTTGGGTGATCCATATACTTTTCAGTATACTTCTCATAAAGGTCTATTTCTGTTTCTTTTAACTTATTTAACGGCAAAAGATCCTTCCCTTTCATTTCTCTTGGAACGATATGATACAAATACGCCATACAAACCACTCCTCCCTTTTATTACATGGAGTATAACAGCGTTCTTATGAAAATCGCAGTCTATTTATGACACACATCATCTGGTATAATATAGGTAAGAAATCACGCAATTTAAGAGATCTTGAACTTCTCTCGATGACATACATCTTTTCAACGTTAACAAGCAAATGAGGTGCTGTAGTAAATGAAATTCTTACCTTATATTTTCTTATTTTTAATCGGTTTTCAAGCTTACTTATTGATGCATTTACTCTCTCCTACAGGTGCAGGTGAACCATCTGCCTTACTCGTTTCTGTATTAGGAGTGCTACTTGCGATCATCATTTTGATAAAAAAACAATCCTTTAGCTCTTATATAAAAACGATGGCCTTCACCGCCGGCGTTTTATCAGCAACCACAATTATTACTTACACTTATACAACACTTATATCATAAAAGCCGAGATACTCTGTCCATAGAGCTCTCGGCTTTTGTATGATTGTTTACTGTTTGTGGACCGTTAATTGCCATCTTTCCTTTTGGACTTTTCTTGCATAGCTTGCAAGCCACGTTAACAACACTTTCGTCAGTAGCACGATGACGACTGAATAAATGATTAAACCCATATTTGTGAAAACTAAGTCGGTCACTCGAGAATTTAATCCAATGATATAAAAAACAAATAACCCTACTTGAAGGAAAGTCACTACATATGGATAAATGATCCTTTTAATACGTCGCTGTACGGGAATAAAATGTAACCAATCAATGACTTGTAATGGAATGATCCAAAAGAACGTTCCTGCCGCAAATAGAACGACAGCTGTCCACGAATGTATTAAAACTTCTGTACCTGTAAATAAGGAAATCGAAGTAATGATTCCTGCAATCGTACCAATAAAAAAGCTAACAATACTTAATATAAAAAAGATGCACTTCACAAAGTCACTCAAACTATCCCTCCTAGTTTATCGAAACACGTTGAATAACAGTGTCTCCAACCCCCACCATATATATACAAGGTTACACCTCAAACACACGTTTGTGATTATATCATAGTGAGGATTAGAGTAAAGGCGAAGAAAAACGTGCTAATCGTAATCATCACTCTTCTGATTAGATAGGACTCTCTATCCTCACTTTTCTATAAACATGATCTTGTTTAATCATATATATAAGAAAAATACAAAAACTTACGCAATATTTATGTAAAAAAATTAGAAAACTCATTACTTATAAATTGTGAAATCTTACTTGATGCGCTACCATTAAAAACAATACAAATGAGACCACCAACATTTTTTCAAATGGACTAGGAAGGACATGATTCTTATGCTCAGCCCAAAATTACAGCATTTTTATGACGAAAAGTTAGAAGAATTAACAGTTGAAAAGATCCAACACTTATATGAAGAGGATACCTTAACCGCAAAAGAGCTCGTTCTCCTTTATTTTCAACGGATTTCACAGTTTGACAAAGGAGAAGATGGTGTAAACGCCATTTTAGAAATGAATCCTGATGCTCTCCATATCGCAGAGGCTTTAGATCATGAACGAAAATCGACCGGACCACGTAGTCCACTGCACGGCATCCCTGTTTTAATTAAAGATAACCTTGCCACTGCAGACAACATGCATACAAGTGCCGGATCATTAGCAATGAAGGACGCATACGCAAAAGATGACTCATTTGTCGTAAAAAAACTTCGAGAAGCTGGTGCCATCATTCTCGGCAAAACAAACATGACCGAATGGGCGAACTTTATGTCAGAGGGAATGAAAAGTGGTTACAGTTCTAGAGGAGGACAAGTCCTCAATCCATATGGGAAAGATTTTGACTGCGGAGGATCTAGCTCAGGATCAGGATCTGCCATCGCTGCAAATCTTGCGGTTCTAGCTATCGGTACAGAAACATCTGGTTCGATTTTAAGCCCTGCTAGCCAAAACTCATTAGTCGGCGTTAAGCCAACAGTCGGCGCGGTAAGCAGAACAGGCATTATTCCTATCTCGCATTCACAAGATACAGCTGGTCCTATGACTCGTACTGTGAAAGATGCTGCATTGATGTTAAATACGATCATTGCTGTAGACAATGATGATCCAGTAACAAAGACGAACGGGAAAATCTCTGAATTTGACTTCACATCAGTTCTAGACGAAAGCGGCTTACAAGGAGCAAAAATAGGTGTTGCCGACGACGGCTCATTCGATTACTTAACCGAGGAGAAAAAGCTCGTTATTGATGCTTCGATAAAGAAGCTCGAAGAGTTAGGAGCGAATGTCGTTCGAAATGTAACTCCCCCATCTAAAGAAGCCTCATGGAATATCGATGTTATGGTCCATGAATTTAAGCCAGCCTTAAATGCGTATTTACAACATTTTGCTGACAATACGACGATTCGTACATTAGCTGACGTCATTGAATTTAATCTAAAAGAACCTGAAAAGACACTTAAATTCGGACAAACTATTCTAGAAAAATCAGAAAGGACGAGTGGAACTTTAACAGAACCAGCTTATTTAACAGCACTCGCTTTCGACCAATATCAAGCAAAAGAAAATGGGATAGATTCAGTTATACAAGAACACGATCTAGACGCGCTCGTTTATCCTAACAATCTCGGAGCGTTCATTCCGGCGAAAGCAGGCTATCCTTCTGTAACTGTTCCTTCTGGATACACTTCAGATGGTGAACCCGTCGGTTTAACATTTACTGGTTCTGCATATTCCGAACCAACCTTACTGAAACTCGCATACGCTTACGAACAAGCGACGAAAACTCGAAAAGCACCAATTCTTTAAATAGTAGTCTCTTGCCCGAAGAGGTTCGGATCCATGATAGGATATGAACCAGGTTCGGTTGCTCTATAGATTATTAAAATAAAGAAAGACCTTACTTGAACTTTAACGAGTTCAGTAATGGGAGAGAAAACACTAAATTACACACTAAATAGGAGTACAATTCGTATAGCGTTTCGTACTCCTATTTTTATTGATATGACAACGTTTATTTTTTAAACACCCAGATTGACATAGTAAATAGCAACCATATTAGAGAACTTACATAGATTTATGTACAGCGTGTAATTAAGGTGCTAAAACGAGTGTTAAAAGATATGTTATTTTAAATGTGATATGTGATGAAAACGGTTCGTTCTATTTTTTGAAAAGGAAATTTGGGATTTTAAGTTAAGATGTATATGAGAGAAATAGAATGAGCTTATTCAACGGCAGTTTAGTGCAAGAAAATCTATGATATTATTAGGAGTGAGCAAAATGGGGATGAAAACAACAAGGAAAAATTTTACTGAATGGGAAATAAAGTATTTAAATCACCCTTTATCGTTTGATGATGTATGGGAATTAGGAAAAGAAAAATATAGGTTCGATACGCAAGATTTAATAGGTATATATGTGTTTCAAAACATCAAAACTAATCGATTTTATGTAGGTAGTTCACATCATATCTTTGGCAGGTTAAAATCTCACGCATCCTCTATGAAATCAGGAAAACATAGTTATCAAGAGATAAATGAGGATTTTAAAAAATATGGAAAGGATAGCTTTGTATTTAAAGTATTAACTTATTGTAATAATTCTCAATTGCATAGGTTTGAAAAAAGTTGGCTCCAAACTTATAGTGAAATAGAAAAGCTTTACAATAAAGTTGAACTTGATAATTGGGATACGGCAAAAGGTAGATGGATTAGAAATAGATGGTGAAAAATAATATAGGGTAGCTTTAGTTGAATAAGAGAAATTAAATCTTAAGATAAAAACGCTCAGAAAAATCGGAGCGTTTTTGATTGCTATATATACTGTTAAATAAGTTGTGAAATGTGTACTGATTTTTATGTTATTTCTATTTTTATTAACATTTTTATCTCCCAAAACTGAACCCGTTACTTGAACTTGTAAGGTCTTTTCTATTGGTTTAGATTTCTCGCCTCAAACGAATCATGTCCATACATTGAATCCCATTTTCAACTATTTTTTCATCGTAATGTTTCAAAAAGAAGTCTTTTTCAATATCTACTATACGAAATCCGCACTTTTGGTATAAGGCAAGTTGACTAATACTTGAGTTTCCAGTCCCTATTTCTACGGTTTTCCCCTTAAGATTTTTAGCCTCCTCCATTGCTTGAAAAACTAATTGCTTCCCTAGTCCCATCCCTTGATACTTCTCACTAATCGCAACATTTACAATTTCAATCGTATCACCTTTTGTAAAAAGCAGTACGAAGACACCGATGATTTCATCCTCTATTTCCGATACGTAGCAGAACCCTCGCTCTAAATAACGATCTACTATTTTTTTCGAAGGGTCTGCCAGTAACAACAAATCATAGGGCGCTTCCTCTCCTTTTAATAAACGCCTAACCTTCATGACACGTTTTCTCCTTTTCCTAAATCATTTTAATACGAGGTAGAATATAAATTACCTCTATATAAATATTCTTCCCTTGTAGGGATAATCCTCCTAATTGATGGCATAGTCCTCAATGACCCGAATTTTTCGAGCATCTGTTTGTAGCGGATAAGATTCTTTGACTCCCCCACGTTGCCAAACTTCAACTTTGTCTCCCTCTCGAACTTCATGATATGCAAGAGCTGAATTGTTGGCATGAACCACTTCAGTATTTTCTGATACAGAAAATGAAACGGCATCGTGACTATACCATTCTTCTTGATCGATCTCTCCATGAAATTCAATTCCTTCTACAACCAATACCGTTGATTCATTCTTTTGTACAACGACACCAGTAATAAAGGGCTCATCTTGTGTAGAGTTCGCACTACAAGCTGTGAATAAGATCATAGTAAAAACGAAAAAAATAAATTTCACGTTCATTCCTCCTAAAAGGGTGACTACTTTATAAGACGTTATTCTTTAATAAAAAGATTCAATTTTGAACATTCTCGTGTGTGATTATCCTCGCTCACGTGCGACCACGCTGGCTCGCGTGCGATCATTCCTTCTCACGTGCGATCACGCTGGCTCACGTGCGATGGCTCTGTCTCGCGTGCAATCATCCTGTCTCACGTGCGGTCATCCTGTCTCGCGTGCGATCATTCCTTCTCACGTGCGATCACGCTGGCTCACGTGCGATCATACTTGCTCGCGTGCGATCGTCCTGTCTCGCGTGCGGTCATCCTGTCTCGCGTGCGATCATCCCTTCTCACGTGTGATAGTTCTGTCTCACGTGCGATCACCTCTTCTCACGTGTGATCATTCCTTCTCATGTGCGACCACGCTGGCTCGCGTGCGATCATTCCTTCTCACGTGCGATCACGCTGGCTCACGTGCGATCATACCTTCTCACGTGCGATCACGCTGGCTCACGTGCGATCATTCCGTCTCACGTGCGATCATTCCTTCTCACGTGCGTTCATCCCTTCTCACGTGCGTTCATCCCTTCTCACGTGCGATCACGCTGGCTCACGTGCGATCATTCCGTCTCACGTGCGATCATTCCTTCTCACGTGCGTTCATCCTGTCTCGCGTGCGATGGCTCTGTCTCGCGTGCGATCGTCCTGTCTCGCGTGCAATCATCCTGTCTCACGTGCGATCATTCCTTCTCACGTGCGACCACGCTGGCTCGCGTGCGATCATTCCTTCTCACGTGCGATCACGCTGGCTCACGTGCGATCATTCCTTCTCACGTGCGTTCATCCCTTCTCGCGTGCGATCATTCCTTCTCACGTGCGATCACGCTGGCTCACGTGCGATCATACTTGCTCGCGTGCGATCGTCCTGTCTCGCGTGCAATCATCCTGTCTCACGTGCGGTCATCCTGTCTCACGTGCGGTCATCCTGTCTCACGTGCGGTCATCCTGTCTCGCGTGCGATCATCCCTTCTCACGTGTGATAGTTCTGTCTCACGTGCGATCACCTCTTCTCACGTGTGATCATACTTGCTCGCGTGCGATGGCTCTTTCTCACGTGCGGTCATCCTGTCTCACGTGCGATTACCACTTCTCACGTGCGGTGGCTCTATCTCACGTGCCATTATCCCTTCTCACGTGCGATCATCCTGTCGCGTGCGATTACCTCTCAAACACAAAGAAAAGAGCCTGGAACACAATATCCAAGCCCATTCCCTTTACCGCTTTTTTATTTCTTCAACTAGCAGTTGGTTGACCATTTGCGGATTCGCCTTCCCTCTCGATGCTTTCATCACTTGCCCGACGAGGAAACCAATCGCTTTATCTTTCCCATTTTTGTAATCAGTAATTGACTGTTGATTTGAGTCTAATACGTCATTAACCATTGTTGTTATTTCGCCTTCATCGCTAATTTGCACGAGCCCTTTTTCTTTAACAATTTCCTCTGGATCGCCGCCATTTTCAATCAGTTCTTTAAACACTTTTTTCGCGATTTTTGAAGAGATTGTCCCTTTTTCAATTAACCCGATCATTTTCCCAAGTGCTTCAGGGGTCATTGGGATGTCTGTTATCTCTTTATCATTGGCGTTTAAAAAGCCATTGACTTCACCCATTAACCAATTGGAAAGTGGCTTTGGTGGTGCTCCTGTATCTAAACCTTTTTCAAAGAAATCACTCATCTCTTTTTGCTGCGTTAAAACTTGAGCATCATACTCTGGCAAATCGTACTGTTTTACATATCGTTTTTGTCTACTATCAGGTAGCTCTGGGATTTGTTGGCGAACTTCCTTTCTCCATTCTTCGTCAATGTACAAATCAACTAAATCAGGTTCAGGAAAGTAACGATAATCATCAGATCCTTCTTTCACTCGCATAAGGGCTGTCTTCTTTTCAACCTCATCCCAGCGACGAGTTTCTTGCATAATTTCCCCACCTGATTTTAACACTTCTTCTTGTCGCAATTCTTCATAAGCAATCCCTTTTTGCACATTCGAAAACGAGTTTAAATTTTTTAGCTCTGTTTTCGTTCCAAACTCTTTTTGTCCAACTGGACGAATTGAAATGTTTGCATCACAGCGTAATGATCCTTCTTCCATTTTACAGTCTGAGACTTCTGTATATTGCATGATTGCTTTTAGTTTTTCTAAATAAGCGTACGCTTCTTCAGGGGTTTGAATATCTGGCTCTGAAACGATCTCAACAAGTGGAGTGCCAGCCCGGTTATAATCTACTAACGATTGTTTTTCCCCTTCAAGGTGGCTTAACTTTCCTGCATCTTCTTCTAAATGAAGACGTGTTATCCCTATTTTCTTGTTCTCGCCGTTCACATCAATTTCAATCCAACCATTCTCACCTATCGGCTTATCAAACTGGGAGATTTGATACGCTTTCGGATTATCCGGGTAAAAATAGTTTTTACGATCAAACTTTGTTACATCAGCAATTTCACAATTTAAGGCCATGGCAGCTTTCATCGCATAATCAACAGCCTTTTTGTTTAATACCGGAAGAACACCAGGGTGACCTAAACAAATAGGGCATGTATGACTATTTGGCGGAGCACCGAACGCTGTTGAACATCCGCAAAAAATCTTGGATGCCGTTTTTAGTTCTACATGGACTTCAAGTCCAATAATCGTTTCATAGTTCATCATGATCCCCCCTTTACAATTTAGGTTTCAGCTTATGGTGGTCTGTTGCTTGTTCAAACGCATGAGCAACTCGATAAACTGTTTCTTCGTCAAAATGTTTTCCGATAATTTGTAATCCTACCGGTAATCCATCCGCTAATCCACAAGGGACACTAATTGCTGGAACACCAGCTAAGTTTACAGGTACAGTTAAAATGTCATTGGCGTACATCATTAACGGATCCTCAATTTGTTCACCAATTTTAAATGCGGTTGTTGGTGTTGTTGGTCCGACAATGACATCATATTTCAAGAAAATATCTTCAAAGTCTTGCTTAATTAATGTACGAACTTTCTGTGCTTTCTTATAATAAGCATCATAGTAACCTGAGCTAAGGGCAAACGTTCCTAGCATAAGTCGACGTTTTACTTCATCACCAAAGCCTTGGCTTCTTGATTTTTTATATGTTTCGACAAGGTCTCCTTCTTCAACGCGTTCTCCGTAGCGGATTCCATCAAAGCGTGCAAGGTTCGCAGAAGCCTCTGATGATGCAATAATGTAATATGTAGCAATCGCATATTTCGAATGAGGTAGCGACACTTCTTCCCATGTTGCTCCCATATCTTCAAGAGTTTTTAATGAGGCTTGAATTTGCTCACGGACTTCTTTGCTAACCCCTTCACCTAAATACTCTTGTGGTACAGCAATCTTTAAATCTTTAATGTCACCTGTTAAACCCTTCGTATAATCAGGAACTTCATTTCCTGCGCTTGTTGAATCTAGTGGGTCGTGACCTGCTAGCGTATTTAATATGTATGCATTATCCTCAACGGTACGTGTCATTGGGCCGATTTGCTCTAATGACGAGGCAAAAGCGACTAAACCATAACGTGAGACTCGACCGTATGTCGGTTTTAATCCAACCACACCACAAAAAGCGGCTGGTTCCCGGATTGATCCACCTGTATCAGTCCCTAATGAAAAAGGCACTTCTCCAGCAGCAACCGCAGCTGCAGACCCGCCACTTGAACCACCTGGAACACGCGTTGTATCCCATGGGTTTTTCACGACGTTAAAGCTTGAGTTCTCATTTGATGATCCCATCGCAAATTCATCCATATTTAATTTACCAATTGAGATCGCTTGTGCGTCGTTAAGTTTTTCAACGACTGTTGCATTATGAAGGGGATCGAAGTTTTTCAAAAGCTGACTCGCACACGTCGTACGAACACCTTTTGTTACAATGTTATCTTTAATCCCAACAGGCATTCCAAATAATGTATTTACAGGATCCCCTTTGTCCATTTTATCTTGTAACTGGTTCGCTTGCTGTCTCGCTTGTTCTTCTGTTAATTGTAAAAAGGCACCGATTTGCCCGTCGACTTTTTGAATTCGCTTATACGCTTCATCAACAAGATCCATCACTGTTAACTCTTTTTTATTGATAAGTTGTTGAAGGTCCACAATCCGATGGTCAAACAATGACATACTATCCCCCCCCTTATTCAAAAACGGCTGGCACTTTCACTTGTCCATCTTGCTGGAAATCTGTATTCTTTAACGCATCTTCTTTCGATAAAGACGGTTTAACTTCATCATCTCGCAGGACGTTTTTCACATCTAAAACGTGGGATGTCGCTTCCACATTTGTCGTATCAATTTCATTTAGCTGTTCTGCAAATTCAATGATTTGATCGAGCTGATAAGCAAACTTTTCAATTTCACCTTCTGTAAACTCTAGGCGTGCTAAATGTGCGACATGCTTTACTTGATCTTTTGTAATTCTTTCCATCTTTGCACCTCCACGATCATATTCCCACTTCATACCATGCTTTATAATAGTACGATGATACCAAAGTAGAGTAGGACAAGCAACGAATGACACAGCAAAGAGAGGTAAATACCCATAAAATCCCAGGTGCCTGGCACATGGGATTTTATGGAATATCCCGATCTGGACGCATAGACAATTACTTCCTTCCAAAGTAAAAGAAACCTAACAATAGCCACCCAGTCGTAATAATGATCGCAGACACAAATGTCATTACTGGACCTAACGCAACAATAAGCGGAACTGATGCAGCTGTGACAAATCCACCACCGACAAAAATATCTAATAATAACTGCTTATAACTAAATCCTTCTTTCGATGGTGACTCATTTTCTGGATCAGCTAATTTTATTAACATGAGCCCGGCAGCACTCATACCCATCGCTTGCCCTAAATCTCCAATTGCTCTTTCAAACCAGTGAGAAGTCATTACTTTCGGTGCAATAACCAGAAAAGCAAACAAGTTCCATGCAATTGCAGAGACAGCCATAATTAAAAACGGAATAAAATATTCACCAATGACTGTGAGCGACAAGGAAGCAAGAGCCGAAACAATTAATAAATCTAGCGCTAATCCTTGGATACGGTTAATGACACCACGGTCGATCACATTGTACTTTATAAAACGATTTAAAAATAACTGCACGATCACAGCACCAATCATCGCTAATGGGAATAAGGGCAAGTGCGTGAAAATTTCTATCTGTTCAATCCATAACCACTCTTCTATGAATATAAATCCTTCTAGCAAGAGAAAGCCGACAAAGATCGCCGCACCAATATACCCGAAATGGACAGTAAGTGTTTCTATAAATTCAGATCTCGTTGTTTTCTTGCCTGCTGGTTCTTCCTTCTGATCTTCATCAGCGATAATCCCTCTTTTCATTTCATCTGACAAATCAGCTGGACTTTTTAATATTACTGTCTTTCCTTTTCTTGCTCCCCAATTAATTAATCCCATGCCTAAGAAGACACCAGATAATACACCCACAGTTGCAAGGCCAATCGCAAGGTCTCTTCCTTCCTCAAAGCCCACTGCCTCAAACGTATCTGACAACCCTGCAGCTGTTCCATGTCCTCCGACAAAACTAATCTCTAACAGAGCTCCACTCGCCGGGTTCATTCCAAAGAATGGGGTAAGAATAACAAGCACTAGGCCGATCCCGACAACATACTGCCCCCAAGAAAGGATATGAGCAAACGTAATTTGCGGACCTGCTACTTCCCACATTTTCTTTGTCTTCGGAAAAGTCATCCCTAAAAATAACGACGCGAAAATGACATTTATGAAAAGACCAGGTAAAACGCTCCAAACGTCAATCATCGCCATAGGAAAAATACCGCCATTATCAAATAAATGAAGACCAAATGCACCTAGTACTTCGGGACCGACAAGTAATCCAATTAACCCAGCAATCATTGAACTTGGTATAAAATAATTCCGAAATAACGGAGTAAACACGCGAATCCATTTTCCAATCAATAATAATATTCCTAATATAATAAAGCTAAAGCCGACAACATCCGCTGAAATGTCCATAGCCTCCACCTGCCTGACAACAAAATATTAAACTATTAACTTACTAACCGCTCAATAGCTAACTCAAACATCCACACCCTACGCCCCGCCGCAAGAAAAACCAAAAAATCCCAGGTGCCAGGCACCTGGGATTAACTGGTATTTACTTAAAAGTTATACTTCTTCTCTAACGCGTTCGAACTCTTCTTCAATTTCTTTACCTGGTCCATTACCAATTAAACTGAAGACAATGATTGCTAAAGTCGCTAGGATAAAGCCTGGTACAATTTCGTATAATGCAATTGGTGATAATACATCCCAAAGAATAACTGTTGCACCACCGACGACCATACCAGCTAACGCACCATTACGCGTCATCTTCTTCCAGAATAAAGATAAGATAACGACTGGGCCAAATGCTGCTCCAAACCCTGCCCACGCATAACCAACAAGCTCTAATACTGTTGCATCTGGGTTATACGCTAAGAAAATCGCAAATAATGCAATGAGTACTACCCCAATACGGCCAACTAATACAAGTTCTTTCTGTGAAGCATTTTTACGGAAAATCGCTTTATAGAAGTCTTCCGTTAACGCACTTGAAGAAACAAGTAATTGTGAGTCAATTGTACTCATGATTGCCGCTAAAATCGCTGCTAGTAAGAAACCTGCAACCCAAGGGTGGAATAACACTTGCGTGAACTCAATAAACACTGTTTCAGAGTTTTCTAGAGGTGCGTCAGCGAAAAACGCAATCCCAACAAAACCTGTGAAAATTGCTCCAAACAATGCAAATACCATCCATGACATTCCGATTAAACGAGCTTTCGGAATTTCATTTTTTGATTTAATCGCCATAAAACGAGCTAAAATATGTGGTTGTCCGAAGTAACCTAAGCCCCAAGCTAATAAAGAAATAATTCCTAATGCTGTCGTTCCAGTAAATACATCAAGATATACAGGGTCGATCTCTCCTACACGGTTGACTGTTTCTCCCCAGCCACCCATACGTTGGATCGCAACAACTGGTACGAGAATCAATGCCACAAACATAAGAATACCTTGAGCAAAGTCTGTCCATGATACTGCCAAGAAGCCTCCAAGGAACGTATATGAAATAATAACAATTGCACCGATCCATAATGCTTGTGTATAGCTTAATCCAAATGAGTTTTCGAATAGAATCGCTCCACCGACAAGCCCTGATGACGTATAAAAAGCAAAAAATACTAAAATAACAATTGCAGATACCATACGTAACACTTTCGAGCTATCTTTAAATCGGTTTTCAAAGTAATCTGGTAGAGTAATAGAGTCACCAGAGATTTCTGTATAAATACGTAACCTCTTTGCTACAAACTGCCAGTTTAAATAAGCACCTACCGCAAGACCTACTGCGATCCAAATTTCTGTCATACCTGCAGCGTACATTGCACCAGGTAAACCGAGTAATAACCAACTACTCATATCAGAAGCGCCGGCACTAAGTGCTGCAACTCCTCCACCTAAACGACGACCACCTAGAACGTAGTCTGATAAATTGTGTGTCATTTTGTATGCAACAAGTCCAATTGCTAACATACCAACTAAATAGATTATAAACGTAACTAAAGTTGAAGTTTCCAAGTTTAATTGCTCCTCTCAGTAAAGTAAGTAATAATAGATAAAATAACCAATAGTGGCATTGGGATGAATAACCAGAACCATGTAGCTGTTGTAAGCGCGTGTTCCATCATGTCACCTCCTTAGGAGTAATCTTTTGCTATTATGCTTGATTAACTAATTATAATGACCTATAACTCTAAGATGCTTAGTTATTCTATATTCGACAAATATAACTTATACACCTTTATACATTTTAGAGAATTTTCAGCATTAACCGACAACTACAAAACAAGAGCACAAAAGAAACTATAACACACCATAATTATCAGAACATTGCAAAGATTATTTTATTAATGTTTGAATGTATTTTTATACAAAACAACCCTGTAATAAAGCGCTTACAATAATATATAGACATATATATTCATTTAAAAAAATGAATATAAGTTAGGCAAAAAGGGAATTTCATCCTTTTTTAACAATTTTATGTATTTAGGCATGCTCCAACTTTACTTTTAAATTTACTCTACACTTCATAAATGTAAAACAGTTTTATTCTTAGATTTCCATATAAAAAGAGTAATTATAGACGATGTTACCTTTAACCATATGATGCGGTTCTAATCCTACTAAGAACGAGATGAAACGACATATTTCTAAAAAAAAAGAGTGTCACAGAAGGTTAAGCTTTCTGTGAACACTCTTTTTTATTTATATATATGGACATATGGTTCTTCTTCTGGATATTTGACAATTAGACTTTCCGGACCGCTAACCGATTCGATATACACATAGACGGGAGCCTGGTCTGAAAAAGTATTGGATAACCGCCCGCTCACAAATTGAGTAAGCGCAATGATCTCCGGCTTTCTTGATGTTTGAAGGTTAATCTCGATCTTCATTTCCTCAAGTGATTCATTTTTATAGCGTCCTTTTCCAACAACCCCGATCGTTCGATCGTAAAATCCTTCAACATCCGACTTAAATTGTGAAAAGGCACTGGCTTGATTAGGTAATGAGTCATTAGCTGCTCTAGATGGAAAGAAGAAAAACTGTTCGTCAATTGGCTCCCAATTTTGAATGGTTGTTTCTCCTTCTCCTACTTGCGTCATTGAAATGAATGACCCAGGGACAATGGACCCGCTACGTTCCTCTTGATAAAGAGCAATTGTAATTGGTTCCTCTTCCAAACCTTCCTCTTCTCTTAACCGCTCAATCATCACTTGGGCTGCTTCTTTTCCATACTCTATAGGGTCAATATCGATATCTGGATGGTCGAGGGGTTGTTCATGAAAATACCTACCACCATCTTCATCATCAGTGTGAAAATAATAAACAGATCGAAGGCCAATTCCTAGAACGACTCCTCCTAAGTGTAAACCGTCTTCTTCATTTCCGTAAAAGTAATTATGCTCCATAACATGAGAAAGTACTAGCGGGTTATACCGCATTCGATGTTCTCGATCTTCTCGTGACTCATCCTCTATTACATCCTGAATCGTTTCATATTCAGCATTATTTTCGATATCTTGCCAATATCCAAGTGAAGGATTTAATCCATTTTCATAACGGGATTCAGTTGGATCGTACCTTCTCAACCAACTATTAATTGTACCTGAATCTAGAAATTGCCCTTCTTGAAAGTAATACTGACTACTATCGTATTGCCCCATCGCAATTTCCAATAACCCTACTTCAAATTGATTTATGTCTATACGATTATTCATCGCGTGCGCTACATTTCCTCGCGTATGACTACGATGATATTTTCCATCGACTAATACGTTACGATAAAACTGCTCAGGTGTATCAATCGTTGGTGTGATGACATATTGTTGCTCTTCTCCCTCGTCCGTTTCTTCAACGACGATTACATCTTCCTCTCCCCGCTCCAACGCAGGAATACATCCGGATAAAATCAGCAAAAACGAGACACTTAACAAGCTGATTTGTTTTCTCATCCGTCGTTCACACTCCTCGCCCTTTGCTTAGCGCTCAGGCTTTCAATATATTTCACGTTAATCTCAGTATCAGACGATTTCACTGATATCATGTGTTTATCTTTTTAGTTCTTCGATTAACCGTGCTTCATCCCAAATTTCAATCTGCAATTCTTCTGCTTTTTTCAATTTAGAACCTGCTTTTTCCCCAGCTATAAGAAGATCTGTTTTCGCACTGACACTTCCTGTTACTTTGCCACCAAGAGCTTCAATTTCAGCTTTTGCGTCGTTACGATTTAACTCTTCCATCGTACCAGTTAAAACAATTGTCTTGCCAGAGAAGTAAGAATCATTCTCTTCTTGTGAAATCGGTTTTGGCCCTTTATATGTTGTATTGACACCTAGTTCTTTTAGCTCATCAATCAATTCATCTACTTGAGGCTTTTCAAAATAAGTAACAACTGCATCCGCCATTTTTTCCCCGATTTCATCGATGTCTTCCAACTGTGCACGCGTCGCTTCTTTCAGTTTATCAACGGTTTCGAAGTGCTGGGCTAATGTTTTTGCCGCTTTTGAACCAACGAACCGAATACCGAGACCAAATAAAAGTTTTTCCAACGAATTTTCTTTGCTTGCCTCAATCGCCGTTAATAAATTATCGACTGATTTTTCTCCCATTCGTTCTAACTGTAACAATTCTTCGCGCTTCAGTTTGTAAAGGTCTGCAACATCTGTAACCAACTGATGAGAGAACAATTGTGTAATGACACGCTCACCAAGTCCATCAATATTCATCGCATTTCGGGAAACAAAATGAATAAGTCCTTCACGAATTTGTGCCGGACATTTTGGATTCACACAACGAAGGGCAACTTCTCCTTCGAGTCGGACCAGTTCACTTTCGCACTCCGGACATTCTGTTGGCATGTGAAAATCTTTTTCACTACCTGTACGCTGTTCTGTTAAAACATTAACAACTTCAGGAATAATGTCCCCCGCTTTCTTAATCGTCACCTTGTCACCGAGCTTCAAATCTTTTTCACGAATGAGGTCTTCGTTATGAAGTGATGCACGTTGTACGGTCGTTCCAGCTACTGACACCGGATCTAATATCGCTGTTGGTGTGACAACCCCCGTTCTTCCGATGCTTAATTCAATATCTTGAAGAGTTGTCACCACTTCTTCTGCAGGAAACTTGAATGCAGTTGCCCACCTCGGGCTCTTCGCTGTAAACCCTAATTTTTCTTGATCCTTAAGCGAATCTACCTTAATGACAATCCCATCAATTTCATACGGCAAGTCTGCTCTTTTATCTAGCCAGCCTTCGCAGTAAGTGATCACTTCTTCAATCGTTTCACAATGCTTATGCTGGTCATTTGTTTTAAAGCCTAGAGACTCGACGTATTGCAATGCTTCATGGTGCGAGTCGATTTCTTTGTCTTGCACTTGTCCAATTGAATAGATAAAAATATCTAAATTTCTCTTCGCTGCAATTTTTGGATCGAGTTGACGTAAAGAACCAGCTGCAGCATTTCGAGGATTAGCAAATAATTGCTCTCCGTTTTTTTCCTTTGCTTCATTTAAACGATCAAATGAACGTTTCGGCATAAACGCTTCTCCACGCACTTCAATCGTTACGTCTTCCTTTAACCTGAGCGGAATCGAGGCAATCGTCTTTAAATTACTCGTAATATCTTCTCCCGTCGTTCCGTCACCACGTGTTGCTCCTTGAACGAAACGCCCGTTTTCATATTTCAAGGTCACTGCAAGACCATCAATCTTCAGTTCACAGCTATATGTTGGTGTATGCCCCAGCCCTTGCTGTGCTCGGCGGTCAAAATCACGTAACTCTTCTTCATTAAAGGCATTCGATAAACTAAGCATCGGAATATCATGCTGGACTTTTTTAAAATGATCTAACGGTTCGCCACCGACACGTTCACTCGGTGAGTCTTCTCGCTTTAACGCTGGGTGGTCTTGTTCAAGTCCCATTAAATCGCGTAGCAATTGATCATATTCTGCATCCGACACTTTCGGCTGATCTAACACATAATAATGATAGGCATATTCATTTAGTAAATCTGTTAAACGGTCAATTTCAATTTTCACATCTTGCTCGGACATGTTCTTCCCACCTTACACTTTCGTAATTGGTGCAAACTTCGCAAATAGTCGTTTTATCCCAACTTGAGGAAATGCAATATCTAATTCCACATTTTCCCCATCACCTTTCATGCTGACAACTGTTCCAACACCCCATTTTTTATGGGAAGCTTTGTCACCAACACTCCATTCAAAAGAATCTCCACCTGTTTTCGTCGTCGCCTTACGTTGCGTTGTACGTGTCGAAGAAGGTTGTGAAGGGGTTGGTCTTGCACTTTGGGGTGAACCTAATCCTGATCCTGCTGACCTTGACGTTTTCATCCACGGCGGTGTCGCTTCACTTTTTTCTTCTTTTAATGAATCTAATAAGTCCTCAGGAATTTCACTTAAAAAGCGTGACGCAGGATTCATATTTGTTCTACCGTAGAGTGTACGCATCCTTGCACGCGTTAAGTAGAGCTGTTCTTCGGCACGAGTGATCCCTACGTAAGCAAGGCGACGCTCCTCTTCCATTTCTGCTTCCTCCATTAACGACCGGCTATGTGGGAATACCCCTTCCTCAAGACCGATGAGGAAGACATAAGGGAACTCAAGACCTTTCGCCGAGTGTAATGTCATAAGCAAAGCCTTCTCTTGCTCTTCTTCATTTTCATCATCAACTTTATCAATATCCGCAATTAATGCTAAATCGGTTAAAAATGCGATAAGAGACTTGTCATCATTGCTTTTCTCAAACTCTTTCGTAACAGATAAAAACTCGTTAATGTTCTCTAAACGGGCTTCAGCTTCTAAAGATTTTTCATTTTTAAGCATCTCGCGGTATCCCGTTTTTTCTAGCAGTTCTTCCACTAGTTCTGTGACCGATAAATAGTCTTGCATTTGTACCCAGTTTCTTAGTTGATCGCTAAATTCACGTAACGTTTTATGGAAACGAGCACTTAAACCAATTTGATCGACTTCTTGTAATGCTTGGTAAAACGATAAGTCATGAGTTGCCGCGTAAGCACTAATTTTATCGACTGTTGTGTTACCTATCCCACGCCGTGGTACATTGATAATCCTGCGGAAGCTAATATCATCGTCTGGATTTGCCACTAAGCGTAAGTAAGCTAGTAAATCTTTAATTTCTTTTCTGTCGTAGAACTTTGTTCCGCCAACGATCGTGTAAGGAATGTTCGATTTCACAAACATTTCCTCAATCACACGCGATTGAGCGTTTGTACGGTATAAAACGGCAATATCAGCAGGAGAAACTTGTTGTTGTTCAGTTAACTCCTTTATTTTTCCGATGACAAACTGCGCTTCATCATGCTCACTATCTGCTTCATAATAAGATATTTTTTCGCCTTCATCGTTATCAGTCCAAAGTTTTTTCGGTTTACGATTCATATTGTTTTCAATCACTACGTTCGCCGCTTGTAAAATGCGTTTCGTCGAACGATAGTTTTGCTCTAGCATGATTGTCGTAGCATTTGGATAGTCTTTTTCAAACGATAAGATGTTTTTAATATCAGCACCACGCCAACGATAGATGGACTGGTCAGAGTCACCAACTACACAAATATTTTCATGACTTTCTGCAATCATCTTCACTAACTTATATTGTGCATGGTTTGTATCTTGATACTCATCAACCATGATATAACGAAACCTACGCTGATAGTATTCCAAAACTTCTGGTACTTGATTAAAAAGTCTAATCGTCGTCATAATCAAGTCATCGAAATCAAGCGCTTGATTTTTCTTTAACTCTTTTGCATAAGCTTCATACACTTTGTGTACGGTTTCTTCGTAAGGTCCAGAAGCTGTTTTTTCAAGGTCTTTCGGCGTTTTTAATTCGTTTTTTGCTGAGCTAATCGAACCTAAAATCGAACGAGGCTCAAACTTTTTCACATCAATGTTTAACTCTTTCATGAGTCGTTTTATAACCGTTTGCTGGTCTGATCCATCTAAAATCGTAAAGTTACGATTGACCCCTATTCTGTCAATGTCTCGGCGAAGAATACGTACACACATCGAGTGGAAAGTTGAAATCCACATTTCCTCTGCTTGTCCACCTGCAATTTTTGCCACACGTTCTTTCATTTCACGTGCCGCTTTATTCGTAAAGGTAATCGCTAAGATTGACCAATGCGGTACTCCATTTTCAGCAATTAAGTACGCCATGCGGTGCGTTAATACTCTCGTTTTCCCACTTCCTGCACCAGCCATAATGAGTAGCGGTCCGTCACCGTGCTTTACCGCTTCTTTTTGTTCAGGGTTTAACCCTTCTAACAACTGCTCTTTCATGCGTTCCATTTTACCACCATCCAAACATATGTTCTATAACGCTAGTTTATCGTAATTTCAAGAAATTGTATACTTACTTCCGTATAGCTTTCACCGTTTTAAGTGCTGCTTTTAAGTCATCATAAATGATATCACCTACGACAATTGTACTTGCATATTGCGCCATTTCTTTGGCTTTTTCCTCACTGTCTATGCCACCGCCGTAAATCAATTGTGTGGTCTCAAGCACGTCGGAAACTTTTGAAACGATTGTCGGGTCTCCGTAAGTACCGCTATATTCTAAATAAAAGATCGGCATGTTAAATAACTTGTCTGTCATTCGTGCATAGGCTACCACGTCATTTTCGTCAAGCTCGGTTTGTGCATCTGTCAGTTGCGCAACTTTGGAATCGGGATTTAACACGCAATACCCTTCTGAGAGGACTTCCTCCCAATTCATAATCTCACCGAATTCCTTTAATGCTCGGTGATGAAGACCGTTGAGCCATGTTACATGGCGTGTGTTTAACACAGAAGGAATTAAGTAATAATCAAATCCAGGTACAATCGAGTGCATATTGGATACTTCAAGTGCACATGCAAGGGAGAACCTGCGAACTCGCATAAGGAGATCTAACGTATTTTCTTCTGTTACTCCATCACTGCCACCGACAATGACCGCATCTGTTCCTGATTCACATATTTGCTCCAACGCTTCATCGGAAATCTGTTTGTTCGGATCTAGTTTAAATACATGTTTCCATTCTTTATATTCAAGCATTATCAGTTCCTCCAACATTGTCTTTTCACTCTGACTAGTATATCAAAAAACAGCAGTGGACTCATTAAGGAAGGTAAAATAAAGGTGATGGTAATTTATCCACTTTGGTTTGTCCGTGACTTTTTGTGTTTGTCCGCGGAAATTTTGATTTGTCCGTGACTTTTTCTGTTTGTCCGCGAAAATTTTGATTTGTCCGTGACTTAAAATCATTTTAATCTATACTCTTTCATTCGCTTTAAAACAAATTTTATCAGATCATACTCTCTATTTTTCTTTGCCCCATGTGTAGGGAGCCTTAGGTGATTTAGATGCCTATAGGCGACATCCATTGAATGAAGTAATGAGAAGTTCATGTATTCTCTTGTTTTAATCGTTGGGGAGATTAATAAAGCGTAGTCAACCAATGTTTCTTTATAGGAGTGTTTTGTTTTAGCTTTACAATTTTCGCAATACCAACAACTATATGCGCGGTCAATTGGGAGGGAACCACATTCCAAACATCGAATTCCTGGAATAATGTCATCTACAGGTACAAGAGGGGATTCATAGTCAGGTAACCACGGTGAGTGTGCTCTCTTTAAAACATTACTAATTTTATTTAACTCTTTCATGGATATTTTCTCTTCGCTACATCTCTTTTCTAAGGAGGTGATTCTGCGTAATAGATTTCTTCCTCTAACAACAGTGTCTCTTACTTTATTATCTAATTGTTCATTCATAATTTCAGCGCCTTGATTCGTAATAACAACTAGGCCATAGACCGGTAACTTCCTATCAAAATTTTTTCCTATTAAAAATTGCCCCAGTTGCCATACGTTGTTTTCGACTTGATTTATTGGGCAAGGAAAAATATCCTTTTTTTCACCGTTTGATCTTATTAGCTGCTGAAAAGCATGATCAAAAATTAATTGTCCTATTATGTTTTTTATTTCTAAAACAAGAATAAATTTTCGGGTGAGTATAAGCGTATCCATTTGAAAGTAAACACCTTTTAGGTGGAGGCGTAAGTCAGATAAAATAAGATGCTCCTTTGAAGCTTGGAGAGGTTGTAAAAAGTAGTCGGACAATCGTTCTCCTTTAAAACCAGCTGACCTTCTTGAAAACTCATCGTTGATTTTGTTCCATTGAGGGTGGGTTTCGGGGAGCCTTGCCAACAGGGCTTCGAGGCGCCTGAGCTCTAGAGGATACGTGCGAGGTTTAATAATCAATCGTTTCACTTCCTTTATGTAATTTTACGAAACAAGTTGATGTTCCTTCATACTTATATTAATCAATACGCATAATATTGTGAAGTAAAATGGTGTTAACTTATGATCAGTGTTTAAAAATAAGGTAACTGATTCACGAAAATTTTCATTTGTCCGTGACTTTTTCTGTTTGTCCGTGAGAATTTTGATTTGTCCGTGACTTTTTCTGTTTGTCCGTGAGAATTTTGATTTATCCGTAAATTTTTTCTGTTAACCGCAAAAATTTCAATTTATTCAGCAACTATCTCTGTTTATCCGCGAAAATCTCATTTTCTCCGTAACTTAGAATCATTCTAACTTAACCAATACAAAACTTGCGTTGAACACTCTCCGGTATCCATAAATATCCAGGTGCCAGGCACCTGGATATTTCTACCACTCGAAACAATTAAAAACCGCACTTTCTTTGAAACTAGAAAGTGCGGTTCTTATGTTTATTTTTGCTCATTATGCACTCGATCAAGTGTCATTTGATAACCGTCATTACCGTAGTTGATACAACGTTTTACGCGGGAGATTGTTGCAGTACTTGCCCCCGTGTCTTTTTCAATACGCTGATATGTATAACCGCCCATAAGCATACGAGCTACTTCTAGACGTTGAGCGAGAGATTGAATCTCATTCATTGTACATAGGTCATCAAAAAATTGGTAACATTCTTCTTTGTCCTTTAAGCTCAGCATCGCTTCAAAGAGTTGATCTAGTTCTTTTCCACGCAACTTATCAATTTGCATGAATTTATCCATCCCTTCTAAACTTTCTTATATAACCGTGTGTGATCAATTAAGATTGTTCTCCTTCATTCATTGTCACACGCCCCTCAATGCCTCCATTATTAGATGGCACGATATTAATAAATGTTTGTCCTGGTAATAGTGTCATAGGGTCTCCATCTTTATAAGGGAGAATGACACCATCTTCATTTTGCCATTCGACTTCATGGAGCATTCCTTCTTGAATTAAGTAAGCCTTTCCACCTGATTCAATATCAACATGACGCCTTCCAACATCATCAATGACACGGTGGTCTGCTTCAACGATAAACAAGTTTTTCGGTGCCACAGGTTCGTCTGTTTCTTGATCGTTCACTAACGTACCGCCGACCGAACGGATATAAACCATTTCTTCTTCATCATATTCATATTGAACATTATTCGTCGAACTTCCGTAGTTAATTTCAACCTTTGTGACGAATTCGTCATTTGCTCGATCTACATCTTCAGCAAAAGGAAGCTCTGGGGGCATTCTCTCTGTATCGTAACCATAATGTTCAGACGCTGCAACTAAATCGTCATATGTTGTGTACATATTATGTGGAGCTCTTCGGTCAGACGACCTAGAAAAGTATACACCATCATAATTAAGACCACTTATAAAAGCAACAGCACCTTGCTGAAACAATTCAAATGCTTGAGGGCTTCCTCCAGCGGATACATACATCGCATCATAGCCATTATTTAAGTAAATATAATAGTCACGCGCACTCCTAACCGGACCAATACGATCTGGTTGTTCACTATGGTAAAAAGCAAGTAGTCTTGTAATTGTTCCTTCTGAGAGGACTTCGTAAACCACATCAGCTTGATTCAAGCCTGTTTGCGGACGTGCCGAAAGCGAATTTTCAATCATAACGCCAAACGCACGGTGACCAACTTCTTCATTTGTCCCGATTCCAGTCAATGGATACGTATTTTCGTACTCAGGTTCTTGTTCTACCTCCTGCTCTTCTTCCACTGCTGGTTCAGACTCTTCTTCAGTGGGTTCATCCTCCGTTTCTTCTACTTCATCTTGTTCATTTGTCGCTTCTTCATCTGCCGAACAAGCTGCAAGACCAATAAGAAAAACGAGCATGATCACCATCATTGTATACGGTAACCGCTTCATATAAAGATCAAACCTTTCTTACACATGTCAAAATACTCCTATCTATAAGTGAGCATTTGAACTCCATTTACTTTCCTTAGTTTAACGCATAATTGAGGGAAAAAGTACCTTTTTCTTTTTCACATCAAAAATTCCTTTTTGTGTAATTCGCACATATGGTAAGTGGGTTGCTGAGAAAAATAATAAAGTGTATATAGGATCTGTGTATTTATACCCTCGTTTTTTTAGTTCATTAACAAGATGCGTTTCTTCATCTATTAATTGTTCCATGTTTTTCGTTGACATGACTCCGCTTAAATCAAGAGAAATGTTACTGACCACTCCTTCTTTTTCAAGCAGTACAATGCCTCCATTTTGTTTTTTTAACGCATTAAATGCAGCCAAAATTCCTCTTTTACTCTTACCAATCAAAATAATATCTCCACTATTTGAATAAGTGCTACCAAAACCATAAATGTCGTCTACAAACCCTTTTATCACTGTAGAAACTGTCCATTTCCCATGACGGTCAATTAACATAAAGAAGCATTCGTCCCTATTGGGATCTAAGTTTTCCTGTGTTAAATCTTGTGTCACTTGATACGGCTTCATAATGACATCGTTGACCATTTCTAGACCAATAGGGGTTGAAAAATGGAAGTCATCTTCTGTTAGTTGCCAATTAATTTTTAACGGGGTAAATCCGTAATCCCCCCATTCAAATGAGTGATTCGGAAACATCGGCTGATTATTTTTTCTCACCCACTCACCTTTAGAAAGGACATCTGTCGGTAGTGGTTCCTCTTTTGAAGATAAAAAATTCAAGTTCGCAAGCCTACCTGGTGCAATGATTCCTAAGACGTCGTCCATATGATAATGTTGGGCAACGTTATACGTACACATCCCAACAGCCTCTTCAAAAGGAACACCTTGTTCTACCGCTAGTGTAATGAGTTGATTCATCATTCCATCTTTTAAAAACCTCGGTGGTGAACCATCTGTTGTCATTAATAATCGATCATAGTTCGTGAAACCTTGATCATGTAATTGTTTTAAAATATTCGGTAAGTCTGGACGTATAGAAGAGTAGCGTAAAGAAGCAGTCATTCCCATATCCAACCGATTAATCACATCGTCACCTGTCATTGATTCATGGTCACCATCTACACCAATAAGTGCCATTTGAGTTAATGTATTTTCACCCGCTCCTGGAAAGTGCCCTTCGATCGGTTTACGGACATCCTTCGTTTCAAGAAGCCAATGCAACATAATGTCGTCACCTTGTAAAACACTCGGCCAATCGGTTAACTCCCCGCCTTGCACTACATATGGGTGGTCAAGCCAATCTCTCATATTTGAAAAGGAAAAAACATCGTCCTCATTCACCAATTCAGTCTGACAATCATACCGTGCCCACCAAAGCATTGCAGCTGGTGTTTTTTGAAGGTCATCTAATAAAGTAAGCGCTTTCTTTTTTTCCAAATGTAAAAACAACAACATATTATCATTGATTAAAGTTGTTGTACCTCGTTCAGATGCATATTGCGCGAGTGTAAGGGGATGATATAACTGAAATGGGTGAGCGTGATGTTCAATGTAACCAGGTACAATGTATTTGCCTTTTGCACTATACAACGTTGTTCCATTAAGATTGGCTGGCATTTTTTCTCCAGTATAGACGATACGATCATGGTAAATCCATATATTCCCTTGAACCCAGCACTTACGCACACTATTTAACCACGTAGCATCTTCAATAACAAGCGTTGGTGCACGATGCCCACGGATTACATCTAGTTGTTTACGTATTTGTCTTTTTGTCCAATAGTGAGAAAAACCTTTGACCATACAAATCACCCAATTTTTTCGAAAGTTTATACTATCTTAACATATTCTCCCTTTAAATCGATAAAGAAAATTTTACAATTTTATTACAGGAGGTTTTTTTATGGTTAAACCAAACATCGGTATTATTAACGCGATCGTTCGTATTACATTCGGGTTCACATTATTTGCTTGGGCATTATCAAAAATGATGAGACGCTCTTCCCGAACAGAACCAATGCCGTTATTTACTGTGGCGATGGCATCGATGAAAATCGCTGAAGGAATTACACGTTTCTGTCCACTGACATACTTATTTGAGGAAAACATGAGACATGAGCACCATGATCATTACGAAATTGAAGATGATTTTGAGATTTCTCCTGTAAATCCTTCGTAATAATAAAAAGGAATCATCCAGTGGAATACGCCATTAATTAATGAAGGAGGCGATGACAATTGATTGAGTATGGGATCGATACATTATTTGTCTTTTTATTGGTCTTCGGAAGTATTATCGCCGCCATGTTTTTTTGGGTGAGACTATCAAAAAAGAAAAAAATGGACCGTGAGTAAAGATCATTCGACAAGTGCCAGGCACTTGTCGAATTTTTTATTTTACTTTATGACCGATATCTTTACGATAAAAGAGTCCTTTCCACTTCTCGTTATGTAACACTTCATATGTATTAGCTATGGCTTCATCAATCGTGGTACCTAATGAAGCAAGAAGCAAGACTCTTCCTCCATTTGTAGACCACTGATCACCTTCTTTTTTCAACCCGGCATGAAACCACGTCTGCAAATGATCATCAACACGAGGGATCTGAACGATACGTCCTTTCTCGTATGAGGATGGATACCCTTCGGAAGCTAATACAACACCAACACACGCTTGGTCAGTCCATGTAATGTTTATTTCTTCCCCATTTAACGTATGTTCAAGAACATCTACTAAATCCGATTTCATTCTCGGAAGAATGACTTGTGTTTCAGGATCACCAAATCTCACATTAAACTCAATCACTTTTGGCCCTTCTTCTGTGATCATTAGCCCAGCGTATAAAACACCAGTGAACGGAACTCCTTCCTTCATCATCGCTTCAGCCATCGGACGCAACACTGTTTTTTCCGCAACATCAACCCACTCATTCTCTAAATGTGGTACAGGGGAATACGCTCCCATTCCACCAGTGTTTGGCCCTTCATCATTATCATATGCTCGCTTATGATCTTGGGCAGGAACCATTGGAATTACCGTATTACCATGGACAAATGCCATTAAAGATAATTCTTCTCCACGTAAGCACTCTTCAATAACGAGCTTACTTCCTGCCTCACCGAATGTTTTCTCCCTCATCATCGAATCAATCGCATGTAACGCATCTTCTTCATTTTCAGCGACAACAACACCTTTTCCAGCCGCTAATCCATCTGCTTTTATAACAATCGGGGCACCCATTTTTTTCACATAAGCTTTCGCTTCCTCTATCTCACCAAATGTTTCATATGCTGCAGTTGGAATGTCGTACTTTTTCATGATGTCTTTTGCAAATTGCTTGCTTCCTTCTAGTGCCGCAGCAGCTTTTGTCGGCCCAAAAATACGTAACCCTTCTTTTTCAAATACATCAACGATTCCTTCAACAAGAGGGGCTTCTGGACCGACAATCGTTAAATCGACTCCTTCTTCTTTAGCGAATTGAAGTAATTCACCGTGAGCGTTCATTTCTATTGAGATCGACTGAATGTTTTCTCCAGATATCCCATCACTACCTGGTGCGGCAAAAACTTTTTCAACTTTGCTTGATTGGGCCAATTTCCAACAAATCGCGTGTTCTCTTCCTCCACTACCAATAACGAATACTTTCACGACAACCGCTCCCCTTATTGAAGTTGTTCAAATGAGCCTGTGACAACCCTTTTCATTTACTTGTATCAAAATCGTGCTAGACGATTAATGTTTAAAGTGACGAACTCCTGTAAAGACCATCGCAATCCCATATTCATCCGCTTTATCAATTGATTCTTGATCACGCTTTGATCCACCTGGCTGAATAATTGCTGTAATACCTGCCTTGGCAGCGGTTTCTACAGTATCACTCATTGGGAAAAATGCATCAGACGCCATAACCGACCCTTTAGCTTCCTCGCCCGCTTGCTCGATTGCGATTTTCGCTGAACCTACACGATTCATTTGCCCAGCCCCAATACCAATTGTTCGATCCTCTTTTCCTAAAACAATGGCGTTTGATTTTACGTGCTTAACAACTTTCCAGGCCATCTTCAACTGTTTCCATTCATCTTCTGACGGCTCACGCTTCGTCGGGTTTGTTACTGAAACATCTTCAAAACTTAACGTATCTGTTTCTTGCATTAACGCACCACCTGATACCGTCGTAATTCGTTGTTCAGATGAATGATTATGCTCAAGATTTACTTTCAATAATCGAAGGTTTTTCTTTTCTGTTAATATCGCTAAAGCTTCTTCAGAAAAATCAGGTGCAATAATAATCTCAAGGAAGATTTCTTTCATTTTAACAGCTGTTTCACCATCAATTTTTCTGTTAGAAGCAACAATCCCTCCAAAAATTGAAATCGGATCAGCTTCATATGCTTTTTCGTATGCTTCAAAAACCGATTCACCAACTCCGACACCACAAGGGTTCATATGCTTAATTGCTGCAACAGCTGGATCTGTAAAGTCTCTTACCACTGCAAGTGCCGCATCTGCATCATTGATGTTGTTGTATGAGAGCTCTTTTCCATGTAACTGTTCAGCATTTGCAATCGATGCTGGATTCCCTAATGGCCTTTCGTAAAAAGCTGCTTGCTGATGAGGGTTTTCTCCATAACGTAACATTTGCTTTTGGTTGTATGTGACTGTCAGCGTTTCAGGCGCCTCATCTCCTACTTGTGTTGTTAAGTATTCAGCAATAAGTGCATCATAAGAGGCTGTATGACGAAATGCTTTTGCAGCAAGCTTTCGTCTTCTCATTTCCGTTAATTCTCCGTCATTTTGTTTTAATTCTTCTAAAATGACCGGGTAATCTTTTGAATCAACGATCACAGCAACGTCTCGGTGGTTTTTCGCAGCTGCACGAATCATTGAAGGACCACCTATATCAATATTTTCAATCGCATCATCATATGTAGAATCAGGGTTTTCAATCGTTTGCTGAAATGGGTACAAGTTGACAATGACATAATCGATTAAGCCGATGCCTTGTTCTTTTAAGGCTGATAAATGCTCTTCATTGTCACGTACGGCTAGTAATCCCCCGTGAATCCTCGGGTGAAGAGTTTTCACACGACCATCCATAATTTCAGGGAAGCCTGTTACTTCTTCAATCCCAATGACTTTTACACCCGCTTCTTGTAATGCCTTCTTTGTCCCGCCAGTCGAAATAACCTCTATACCTAAGTCTTCAAGATCTTGTACAAAGGGAATGATTCCTGTTTTATCCGAAACACTGACTAATGCACGCTTTTTCATATTATCCTCCACTCCTTTTTAACTTTTCGATTACGAATTGAATTGTTGCTGGATACAATGAATGCTCGATTCTTTGTATTCGTCTTTGGACCTCTTCTTTCGAATCCCTCTCATCTATTTTAACAGCTTCTTGTGTAATAATTGGACCAGTATCCATGCCATGATCGACAAAGTGTACAGTCACACCAGTCACTTTCACTTTTGCATCATGAGCTTGACCGACTGCATCCAACCCTGGGAATGCCGGTAATAAAGATGGGTGAATATTTAGGATCCTTCCTTCGTAATGTGACAATAAAGTCGGTCCAATAAGACGCATATAACCAGCTAAAACAATAAGCTCAATTCCATACTCTTCTAGTTTATTTAGAATCTTTCTTTCAAATGCTTCTTTTGAATCGAAAAGTTTTGGGTTAAAACTGTACACAGGAATATTGTAAGGTGCAGCACGTTCAATCACAAAAGCATTTGCATTATCAGTCACTAATAACTTCACATTCCCATCTATATTTCCGTTTCTTTCAGCTCGAACAACCGCTTCAAAGTTACTGCCGCTTCCTGATGCAAAAACTGCAATATTTATCACTGGAGTTCCCCCTTCAAAGAGACTCCTTTTTCATCTGTCACTGTTCCTAAAACAATCGGTGACTCACCGGCTTCCATTAACATTTTACAAGCCTGATCTACATCATCTTTTTTTACAGTAACGACAAAGCCTATTCCCATATTAAATGTCGTAAACAAATCTTCGTTTGAAAGCTTGCCTTTCTCTTTTAACCATTCAAAAATAGCTGGCACTTCCCACGCATCAAGGTCAATATCTGCTCCTAAGTGATCTGGTAACATACGAGGAATGTTTTCATAAAAGCCACCACCTGTAATGTGAGCAGCACCTTTAAGGATCTTTTCTTCGAATAATGGCAGTAATGCTTGAACATAAATTTTCGTCGGTGTTAAACAAACGTCTCCAATCGTTTTCCCACTCGAATCAAACGAGTCATTCCAAGATAACCCTTCATCTTTTACAATCTTTCTTACTAGTGAAAATCCATTACTATGGATCCCACTTGAAGGAAGACCAATGACTACATCTCCTGCTGTAATTGATGTGGAATTTATGAGACTCTCTTTTTCTGCAATCCCAACAGTAAAACCTGCAACATCATATTCATTATCATCATATAAATCAGGCATTTCAGCTGTTTCTCCACCTATAAGAGCACACTGCGACTGGCTACACCCTTCAGCAATACCAGAAACAATTTGTTCAACAATCGTTGGATCGTTTTTCCCAAGCGCTAAATAGTCTAGGAAAAACAACGGTTTTGCTCCTTGCGCGATCACGTCGTTGACACACATTGCTACAGCATCAATACCGATCGTATCATACTTCTTCATTTCTTGAGCGATCAACAGCTTGGTACCAACTCCGTCTGTTCCAGATACTAGTACAGGCTCTTTATACGAAAAAGCAGAAAGGTCAAATAGCCCACCGAAACTCCCTAGTGCTCCCATGACTCCTGGCTGTTTTGTTGATTCTGCATGCTTTTGAATACGACGAACACCTTCATATCCCGCTTCAATATTTACACCGGCTGCTTCATATGCTTTTGACATAACGAAGTACTCCCTTCAATAAACCTTTTCATATGGGTGATCAGATTCTGGATAAATTTCAGTTGGATAACTCCCTGTAAAACACGCAAGACATTGCCCACAATTTTCCATATCGTTTGACCGACCTATTCCTGCTTTCAAACCATCAACCGTTAAGTAAGACAACGAATCAGCACCGATTTCTTCGCGAATTTCCTCGACAGTTTTTGTTGCTGCAATTAATTCACCTTTCGTCGATGTGTCAATCCCGTAAAAGCATGGGTTTGTAATGGGCGGGGCACTAATCCGAACGTGTACTTCCTTCGCTCCTGCCTCTTTTAACAAACGAACAATACGGCGACTTGTCGTACCGCGTACAATTGAGTCATCAACCATGACGACTCGCTTTCCTTCAACCACCCCACGTACTGCAGAAAGCTTCATTTTCACTCCTTGTTCTCGGAGCTCTTGAGATGGCTGAATAAACGTTCTTCCTACGTAACGGTTTTTAATGAGTCCTAATTCGTATGGAATCCCAGTTTGCTCTGCATAGCCAATCGCGGCAGATATACTAGAATCAGGTACACCTGTAACGACATCGGCTTCCACCGGGTGTTCGAAAGCTAGCTGCTTCCCAAGATTTTTCCTTGCATGATGAACATTGATCTGATCGACATTACTATCTGGACGAGCAAAATAAACATATTCCATTGAACAAATCGATCGTTTCGGAGAGAGTGAAAACCGCTCACTACGAATCCCTTCATCATTAATAATGAGTAATTCCCCTGGCTCAACTTCCCGTTCATATGTCGCACCGATAATATCAAACGCACACGTTTCTGAAGAGACAACATACGCATCACCTAACCGTCCGAGTGATAATGGTCGCAGTCCATTTGGGTCGAGGGCAACCATTAAAGTATCTTCAACCATGACCATAAATGCGTAAGCGCCTTTCACCATCGTCAGCGCATTTTTCACGTTATCTTCGAGATGCTCATAACCACTTCGCTTTATAAGGTGAGCTAATACTTCTGTATCTGATGTCGTTTGAAAAATACTTCCCTGTCGTTCTAAATGATGCTTCAAAGCTGTCGCATTGACTAAATTCCCATTATGAGCGAGAGCAAGACTCCCCGTTTGCGAGTTAAACATTAACGGTTGAACGTTTATGAGGTCACTGTCACCAGACGTTGTATAGCGAACATGACCAATTGCTCCTGATCCGTGAAGTTGGTCGATTTCATCTGAATTAAACACTTCATTAACAAGGCCAAGCCCTTTTTTCGCTTTCAACTTCTCACCATCTGTTACAACGATCCCAGCACCTTCTTGGCCACGGTGTTGTAAACTGTGTAAGCCATAATAGGTAATATGAACAGCATCTTTATGCCCCCAAACTCCGAACACACCGCACTCTTCATTTAACCCTTTGATTTCAGTAAGCATGAAATGGCACCTCTCCATGTGTCTTCAAGGTTTTGAACGCTTTCTTTTGTCACAAGCTGACCTTTTGCGTTATATACAAATAACTCGTCACTTTTCGTTACTTCACCGACACAAGTTGCTTCTGGAACGAATTTTTCGAACATGTTTCTTTCCTCTTTTGAAACCGTCAAAATATAACGAGAAGGAGTTTCAGCAAAACATTGCGTGATAACATCGTCAGCGTTTAACGTAACGGATGCACTTAACCCAGTTCCAAACGCACACTCAGCTAGCCCAACAAGGAAACCTCCTTCAGATAAATCATGTGCGGATTGCACAGTGCCAGACTGAATCGCATGTAATACACGGCTTTGTCTTTCTTTTTCTACTGATAAGTCAATTTTTGGAGGTCGACCTGATATGTCTCCTTCAAGAAGCTTTTGTATTTCGCTACCACCAAAGTCTTCAGCTGTTTCACCGAGAAGGTAAATAAGATCGCCTTCTTGTTGGAACTGTTGACGCGTGATGTGGTCAGTATGTTCGATTAAACCAACCATCCCAATAACTGGCGTTGGATATACCGCCCCTTTTGCCGTTTCATTATATAAAGAGACGTTCCCCCCAATAACAGGTGTTTCGAGAAGTTCACACGCTTCGCTCAAGCCGTCCGTTGATTTTTCTAACTGCCAAAAGATTTCCGGCTTATCAGGACTTCCGTAATTTAAGCAATCTGTGACACCGAGGGGTTTCGCTCCAGAACATACGATATTTCTCGCTGCTTCAGCGATCGCAAGTTTTCCACCTTCATATGGATCGAGATATAAATAACGAGAGTTACAATCTGTCGTCATCGCAAGTGCCTTTTCTGTTTCACGAATGCGAAGCACAGCTGCATCTGAACCAGGCTGCACAACCGTATTTGTTCGAACCATATAATCGTATTGGTTGTAAACCCACTCTTTACTTGCAATTGTTGGTTGGCGTAATAAATCATGCCATGTTCGGTTGATGTCGTTTACTTTGGGTACATATGGAACTTGTTGCTGAAATTTTTCAAAGTAAGCTGGAACAGTTGAAGGCTTATGATAAACAGGGGCTTCTTCTGCTAACGCATCAACTGGCACATCTGCAACGACTTCTCCGTTATGAAGAAGACGAAGGCGATGATCGTCTGTCACATTTCCTACAACAACCGCTTTTAGTCCGTAGCGTTCAAAGAGTTCGATCATTTCCTCTTCACGACCCGCTTCAACAACGAGTAACATTCGCTCTTGTGATTCCGATAGCATCATTTCATATGCACTCATATTCCGCTCACGTTGTGGGACTAAATCTAAATTCATTTCAATACCTGAACCTGCTTTACTAGCCATTTCTGCTGAGGAAGACGTAAGCCCAGCTGCTCCCATATCTTGAATTCCGACTAATGCATCGTTTTTCGTAGCTTCTAAGCACGCTTCAAGAAGCAACTTCTCCATAAATGGGTCACCGACTTGCACCGCAGGACGTTTCGCTTCCGACTCTTCACTAATCTCTTCAGAAGCAAAAGTCGCTCCGTGAATCCCATCTCTTCCTGTACTTGCGCCAACATAGATGACTGAGTTTCCAACACCTTTTGCTTGCCCTTTTTGAATGTCTTTATGGTCGATTAAGCCAACGCACATCGCATTCACTAGGGGATTCCCTTCATAACAAGGGTCAAATTGGACTTCACCACCAACAGTTGGTATTCCGATACAATTTCCGTAACCTGCAATCCCTGCTACGACTTCTTCAAATAAATATTTCACTCGTGGCTTCGTTAACTCCCCGAATCGTAACGAGTTTAATAGCGCGACCGGACGAGCTCCCATTGAAAAAACATCACGAATAATTCCACCGACACCCGTTGCTGCTCCTTGATACGGTTCAATTGCTGAAGGATGATTATGGCTTTCGATCTTAAATACGACAGCTTGCTCATCACCAATATCGATAATGCCTGCTCCTTCTCCAGGTCCTTGTAATACCTTTTCACCAGAGGTTGGGAATTTCTTTAACAACACTTTCGAATTTTTATAACTACAATGTTCTGACCACATGACTGAGAATAATCCTAGTTCTGTATAATTCGGTAGACGTCCTAAAATATCTTCAACCATTTGAAACTCAGAATCTGTTAAGCCCATCTCACGAAATAGATGGTCTTCTTTGATTTTTTGTGGTGATGGTTCATGAAGTAATTGCATGTTGTTCCCTCCACTCTTTTAATATTGATCGGAAAAGTTGTAATCCATCGCCAGAACCGAGAAGTTCATCGACCGCCCGTTCTGGATGAGGCATCATCCCTAGCACATTTCCTCTTTCATTTGTGATCCCTGCAATGTTGTTTTTCGATCCATTAATATTGTCTTTATACGTAAATACGATTTGATGATTTTGTTTTAGCTTCGTAAGTGTTTCTTCATCACAATAATAATTCCCGTCCCCATGAGCGACTGGGATTGTAATTTCTTGTTTGCTTTCATATCCTGACGTAAACATCGTTTCATTGTTTTCAACGATGAGTGTGACTGGACGACATATGAACTTTAATTGTTCGTTTCTTCTCATTGCTCCAGGAAGCAGGCCGACTTCTAGTAAAACTTGAAATCCATTGCACACACCGAGGACAGGCTTACCTACTTCTGCTGCTTCAACGACTGCTTTCATAATCGGAGAAAACTGAGCAATCGCCCCAGACCGAAGATAATCTCCGTAAGAGAATCCTCCCGGTAGTAAAATACCATCGAATGAATCTAAGTTCTCTTGATCATGAGTCACGAACTCAACGTCTGCTCCTAGTTCATCCTTCATTGCATGGTACATGTCGATATCACAATTTGAGCCTGGAAAGACGATGACAGCAAACCTCATGAGCGAGCACTCTCCTTTATTTCATAGCGATAATCTTCAATTACTGGATTAGCTAGCAATTTTTCACACATTGCCTCTACTTGCTCATTCACTGATTGTGCTGTTTCATCTATCATCAATGTCATGACTTTTCCAATGCGAACCTCTTCTATTCCCTCAAACCCAAGGTGGTCTAATGAATTCTTCACCGCTGTCCCTTGTGGATCTAGAACTCCTTCTTTTAACGTCACGTATACTTTTACTTCGTACATGTTATGTCTCCTCCTAATCGTTGTAAAATCGTTTCATAACCTTCTTGTAAGCTCCCGAGTTGAAAGCGAAACAAATCTTTATCAAATGATTCTCCTGTGTGTATATCCCATAACCTACAAGTGTCTGGTGAGATCTCATCTGCTAGCAGAACGCTTCCTTTTGTGTCACGTCCGAATTCAAGTTTAAAATCGACTAATTGAATATCAACCTCTTTGAAGAGGTCGATTAATAAGTCATTAACATGGATAGCAACATCACGCATTTTGTCTACCTCTTCTTTAGTTGCGAGCTTTAAAGCATGGATATGGTCAATATTTATCAGTGGATCACCTAGATCATCGTCTTTTAAGTAAAATTCAACGATTGGTTTTTCAAACGTTTGGCCACGTTCTACCCCAAGTCGTTTCAATAAACTTCCAGCAGCGATGTTTCTTACAACGACCTCTATCGGAATGATCTCAACCTTTTTTACGAGCTGTTCATTTGCTGAAAGGCGCTTAACGAAATGACTTTGTACTCCTAAACTGTGTAACTTTGAAAAGAGCAGGCTACTAATTTCGTTATTGAAAACCCCTTTTCCAGTTAGGACATCCTTTTTTTCACCGTTAAAAGCTGTTGCATCATCTTTGTATTCGATGAACAAGATATTTTCTTCCGACGTTTCGTAGATTCGCTTCGCTTTCCCTTCGTAAAGCATCGTTCTTTTTTCCATGGTGAACACTCCTTGTTTTCGGAATATTGGCAATATTATCCCTACAAAGGGAGGTAATCCCTCTGATTATTTTTTGTTATAAAGCTCCTGCTGTGATTTCTTTTATTATTCGTTTAAGCCAACTCGTTCAAAAATTGTTTCGACATGCTTTAAGTGGTGGTTGTAGTCAAAGCAGTCATCAATTTCTGCGGGAGTTAATTTTTCAGTAATTCTTGCGTCAGCTTCAACTAGTTCTCTAAATTGGATGCCCTTCTCCCAAGCTTCCATCGCTTTAGGCTGAACAAGGTCATACGCTTCTTCACGAGCCATTCCTTTATCAATTAACGAAAGTAGAACTCGTTGAGAGTAAATTAAGCCGTATGTACGGTCCATATTACGTTTCATGTTTTCTGGGAATACCGTTAAGTTTTTCACGATATTGCCGAAACGGTTGAGCATATAATTTAATGTGATCGTTGCATCAGGCAAGATGATTCGCTCAGCTGATGAATGAGAGATATCACGTTCATGCCAAAGGGCGATATTTTCATATGCTGTCATCACATGACCTCTTAGCACTCGTGCAAGTCCCGTCATGTTCTCCGAGCCGATCGGATTACGTTTATGCGGCATTGCAGACGATCCTTTTTGCCCTTTTGCGAAAAACTCTTCAACTTCTCTCGTTTCACTTTTTTGCAATCCGCGAATCTCAACAGCCATTTTTTCGATGGAAGATGCGATTAAAGAAACTGTTGCGATGTAATGAGCATGGCGGTCGCGTTGTAATGTTTGTGTTGAAACTGGAGCTGCTTCTAGTCCAAGCCCTTCACAAACATACTTTTCAACGAACGGATCAATGTTTGCATATGTGCCAACTGCACCCGAAATTTTTCCGAAACGAACACCTGCAGCTGCTTGACGGAACCTCTCTAAATTTCGTTTCATTTCTTCATACCAAAGAGCAAGTTTTAAGCCGAACGTTGTCGGTTCTGCGTGCACACCATGGGTACGCCCCATCATAACAGTCATTTTATGCTCTTTTGCTTTCTCTTTTAAAATATCGATGAAAGTAACTAAGTCTTTTTCTAAAATTTCGTTTGCTTGTTTTAGTAAGTAAGAAAGTGCTGTATCAACAACGTCAGTCGATGTTAATCCGTAGTGCACCCACTTCCTTTCGTCACCTAACGTTTCAGAAACGGCTCTTGTAAAAGCAACAACATCATGACGCGTTTCTGCTTCAATTTCTTTAATTCTTTCAACATCAAAAGACGCATTTTCCCGAATTTTTTTCACGTCTTCCTTTGGAATATCTCCTAACTCAGCCCATGCTTCACATGCTTGAATTTCTACTTCCAACCATGCTTGAAACCTGTTTTCTTCCGTCCAAATTTGCCCCATCTCTGGGCGTGTGTAACGTTCAATCATCTTATTTCCTCCTAAAAGTCTCTGTTGTCATGCCAAATCGGCGATGCTTCAATTTTGTTTAATGCTTCTTCAATATCGTCAGCTAGCACTGTCACATGCCCCATCTTTCGCCCTTTTTTCGCTTCTTTTTTTCCGTATAAATGAAGATGAGCGCCTTTAAGGTCACGAATATGTGTCATTACATTTGGTACATGCTCTCCTAATATATTAACCATGACTGCAGGTTTAAGTAAATCTGTCTTTCCTAATGGCCAACCACAAACTGCACGAATATGTTGGGAAAATTGACTCGTTTGGCAAGCATCAATTGAAAAGTGCCCAGAATTGTGAGGTCGCGGTGCTAATTCATTGACGTAAACATCACCGTCTTTTGTGACGAACATCTCGACTGCAAGGGTACCGATGAGGTGAAAAGAATTTGCTAGGTGCTCGGCAATTTGCAATGCTTTCCTCTCAATATCTTTTGATATACGGGCGGGGACGATCGTTTGATGAAGAATGTTATTGACGTGAATGTTTTCTGCAACTGGAAAAGTCGTCATTTCTCCATGCACACTCCTAGTTACAATCACTGATATTTCTTTTTCAAACGGAAGCCACGCCTCTAAAACAAACGGTCCCTTCCCCTTTAATTGTTCCCATGCTCTATCTATTTCACTTTCTTCTCGAATTACCATTTGGCCTTTCCCGTCATAACCACCTCTTGTTGTCTTTAAAACTACAGGTGTACCAAGACTTGATGAGGCATTTTGCACCTCTTCATATGTATTCACTTTTTTATAAGGAACGACTGGCACATCAAAAGACGTAATCGCTCTCTTTTCTTCATTTCGATCTTGTGTAATTGAAAGGAGGTCGCCACCTTGTGGCAAATACATCTGCTTTTCTAGCCAAGTGGCTGTCTCTGAGTCAATGTTTTCAAACTCGTACGTTAATACGTCACACATTTGTGCGAGCTTTTCTGCACCTGATAAGTCATCATATGCTGCTTCGACTTGATCATCAGCGACTTGACCACATGGAGAATTAGGTGTCGGATCGAGTACCGCAATGTTGTAGCCCATTTGTCTTGCTGAAATCGCCATCATCCGCCCTAGCTGTCCTCCGCCTAAAATACCGATCGTTTTCCCAGGTTCGATCCAGCGTTCCCTCATAGTAGTTCACTTCTTTCTAGAACTTCTTCACGTTTGGCTTGACGACGCTTTTCAAGTGCATCGTCCACTGCTTCATCATGGACAGAAAGCTGTTGTGCGGCTAAAAGTGCGGCATTGATTGCCCCAGCTTTGCCGATCGCCACTGTGGCTACAGGGACCCCCGCTGGCATTTGCACGATTGAAAGAAGAGAGTCCATTCCATCAAGGGCTTTTGATTGGACAGGAACACCGATAACTGGCAATGTCGTTTTCGCTGCAACCATTCCAGGTAAATGTGCAGCTCCTCCCGCTCCAGCGATGATAACGTGTAACCCTCTCTCTCTCGCAGTCTCTGCATAATCAAACATGTAATCAGGTGTACGATGTGCCGAGACAACTTTCTTTTCATAACCGATCCCTAACTCATCTAATGTATGTACCGTATGTTTCATCGTCTCCCAATCTGACGTCGATCCCATAATGACACCAACTTTCACGGTCATTTGATCCCCTCCTTTAATAACATCAGTCCTGCTTTTTTTGAGTAATATAAAGTTTAGATGGCTTTTTGGCTCCCTTTTCCGATCCTGATGACATAAAAAAACGTGTCCATTTGGCCACATGAGGGGACAAACGAACACGCAAAACTAACAATCTATCATTGACGAAACATCTCTGTACTTATTATTAAATACACAGACCTAAACATTCGTCGCGCCGTCTCCCTCATAGTCCGATGATTTACGGTCATCAGGTAGAAACTTTCGGGCCATATTCCCAATATTATATGAGGTATTATTTAATTGTTTTGTTGAGTTTATCATATCAAATAAAAAAGACAGAAGTCAACTGTTTTTCGAACGTTTTAGTAGTAATTTTATTTAATGTTCGTGTTTTGACCGAGGATCTTTGCTCCGACTTAAATACACGTTCACATTTGTTTTTATAAGGCGGACAATTTATGTATGGCGTGGGTACGGATATGAATATAGGGGAGTGCCCTTGTTTGTTTATCGGTTTACTTGCGAGTTTAATCTTTTACTTGCGAGTTTTATGATTTACTTGCGTTTTATACTTTTGTTCATCACTCTCCTGATTTCTTCATCTCTTCCTTGATTTCACCCTCCCCTTAATTTCTTCAAGCTCGCCGATTCTTACTACCTCCGTTTCAAACATTTTAAACAAAACTTGGCGTATCATTAAAGAGATTCTTAGTACTCTTCACCTGCGACGAGTAACCGCAGGAGCACCGAGCAACGACTTCTTCGAAATCCCTTCGAGCTGCGACGAGTAACCGCAGGAGCACCGAGCAACGGCTTCTTCGAAATCCCTTCGAGCTGCGACGAGCAAGCGAAGTGTGCTTACTTAGAAGCTCTTATGCTTTAGTGCAAGCCCAATAAGGAACTTCGGCTAAAGTCGATCACGTCCTGTGATCAACACCGAAGCCACCACCTCCTGTGGAAGTAAGCCTTAGTTGCGGTTATACTATCAGCCGAAATTTTATAAACTCTGATAGTATAAAAAAACACAGTAGTAATCGCATATTGCGCCCTACTGTGTTCATTAATTTTGTATCTTTCCTTCAAAAACGATTTGTTGTTTTGCCACTTCGACTTCTGTCTTTCCATTTTTCGTAACTTCCTGCAAAATTGGTTCTTCCATCCGTCGCACGGGCATATAGCCTGCTTTTTTCATACGTTCAAGACAAGCATCAATCGTTTCTCCATCTTCAACATAAAACTTTTGCTTTTTTGGTTGATCGTTTTTCTTTTGTTTTTTTGCCATAAACAGTTACCTGCGTACTCCTTTCACCCAGAATCCGCCGAAGAATGCCTTCGTTTCATGCGAGATAATAAATGCGTTCGGATCCATATTTTTCACGGTCGTATACAAATCATATTCGGACTTCCTTGATGTTAAGATCTCCATCATGAGACGCTCCCCTTCACGCCCGTATGCAACCCAGTTTGTTACGCCGTATCCTTTATCACGGAGCGCATTCGGGATATCTGGTTCATATTCTTTTGTTATCACATTAACTGTAATATAACCTAAAGCGAGCTTCTCTTCAATCTTAATTCCAACAAGAACTCCAGTTGCATAACCTAACGCATATGCGATTAAATTCTCAATTCGGTCTAAATTGTCTAAAACGAGGCCTAAACCGATAATATATACAATAATTTCAACGATACTTACTATAGCTGCCGAATAACGTTGTCCTTTCAAAGTAAAGATCATTCGAACTGTAAATAGTGTTACGTAGACGATATTAATAACTAAAATAATCGCAAGCATCCCTACAGCATTTTCTAAAATGAAGTCTATCATTTTTCTCCCTCCCTACATAAATCAAGCAAAAAAACAGCAATATAAACCTTATAACTTGACTGTTCGTCATATAAGTCGATTAGGGTTATTTTACATTACTATTCGTACAATTCCTACATTATACTTCTGTTATCTCAATTATTGTAGTTGTTATTTTTACAAAAAGATATAGTTTTTCAGTAAAAAATTTAGACAAAAATTTTAAAAAGCCTTTTTATCTGGGAAGGGGAGAAATTATTTTGTTTCAAGAAGCCAATTGAGTGCTTCTTCTTCTTTCGGGATACGGACAAGCAATAGTATGCATGCATTTAAAATCGTAAAAACAACCGCTGTGATATAAGCTTGAAACAATAAGGGGAGAGAGACCAATTCAATCGCAACAATGACATAGTTTGGATGGCGAATCCATTGATAAGGACCTTTACGAACCTTTTCTTCACCAGGTAGGACAATAATTTTTGTGTTCCAATACTTCCCTAATGACGTGAGCACCCACACTCTGCCGATTTGTGCGACAAGGAAAATACTTAATACAAACGGCCACCAGCTAATTAGTTCAGCTCCTTTGTAAAATACTTCAACCGTTAATGAAATGAAAAAACTAAGGTGTAACAACACAATCCATTTGTAATGCTGTTCACCAAATTCTTTTGCACCACGTTCTTTCATCCATTGTTCATTCTTTTTTGCTAAAACTAGTTCAATACCACGTTGAAAAATAATGAGAAGAAGTAAAAACCAAAAGATCGTCACGCCATATTCCTCCATTCTAAATGAACAAGTTCTGAGCTAAAACCAGGTCCTAGAGCTGTCATAATCCCAACACTTCCCGACTGCGGTGTTAATTCCATATTTTCTTTTAACACGTACAGGACGGTTGGTGACGACATATTCCCGTGCTCTTCTAACACTTGTCTTGGGATCGTTGTCATGTCTTGTGAAAAACCAAGCGCTTTCTCGTAAGCTTCAAGTACTTTCTTTCCTCCTGGGTGTGCAACAAAATGTGTCACTTCATCCATGGATAGGTGTTGATCATTCAAAAATGTTTCTAAGTTCGGTCGGAGCCAATTCGTAATAATGGTCGGGATGTCCCGCGAAAAGATAACATGCAATCCTTCATTTTTCACATCCCAGCCCATGACATCTTCCGAATCAGGCATCAACGTTGACTGCGTACCTTTGATAAATGGGACACACCGATGCTGAAAGTTAGTGCTTTCTTTTTTTACCACTTCATCACCAGCAATGAGTGTACACGCAACGCCATCTGCAAATAATGATGTACCAACAAGATTGCTTTTTCGTGTATCATTTCTTTGAAAAGTAATACTGCACAATTCGATACACAGAACGAGTACTTTTGCATTAGGAAACGCAAGGCAATATTCATAAGCTCGACTAACTCCTGCCGCACCTCCAGCACAACCTAATCCCCAAATCGGAATACGTTTCGTATGTGGTGAAAAGAAAAGCTGGTTCATAATTCTCGCATCAATCGTTGGGGTAGCTAGACCAGAACTTGAAACGAAGAAGATCGCGTCGATCTCACTTTCGTGCAATTCTTGTTTTAAAAAGGTTTCGTTATTTAAACATTGAGTAATCGCTTCGCGTCCCATCTTAACCGATTTTTCAATATATAAATCGTTTTTCTCTTCAAACGAATGTTCTTTTTCAAACCACTCTTTCGGTACGACAAAGCGCCTTCTCTTGATTTGACCGTTATCAAAAATTTGCATCATTCGCTCAATGTCAGGAAACGATTCGCGAAATAATTCACGTACAACCGCTTCGGTTTCCCTTTGTTCAATTGTATACGGAGGGGGATTCGTACTAACAGATAAAATCGCTGGCATCTAGGGGCCTCCTAAGTAAATTAAGTTGAATCTAGTTTGTCCATATTCCCCATATTTATCCATTTAAAACAAGAAGGAATTGGGCTCGTTACGTGCGGTTATCCCTTCTCGTGTGCGATGGTTCTGGCTCACGTGCGATCATTCCTTCTCACGTGCGGTTATCCTCACCCACGTGCGATTACCCCTCCTCACGTGCGATTACCCCTTCTCACGTGCGGTTACCCCTTCTCAGGTGCGATCATTCCTTCTCACGTGCGATCATTCCTTCTCACGTGCGATCATTCCTTCTCACGTGCGATTATCCTCGCTCACGTGCGATCACCCTCGCTCACGTGCGGTCGCCTCTCTGAATACCATAAAAACCCAGGTGCCAGGCACCTGGGTTTTTATTCCAATCTACTATTCTCCTAAATAGACAAAGTAGAAGATAAAGACGAAGAATAGGATGTACATAATTGGATGTACTTCTTTTCCTCTTCCTTTACAAAGCATCGTAATTGGATACATGATAAAACCTAATGCGATCCCTGTTGCAATACTGTATGTGAGTGGCATTGCGATGATTGTTAAAAACGCCGGAACGGCAATTTCAAATTTCTTAAAGTCAATGTTTGATAATGCTGAAGCCATTAATATACCAACGATAATTAATGCTGGTGCAGTAACTTCTGCTGTTATAACAACGAGTAACGGCGAGAAAAACAATGCTAATAAAAAGAGTAAACCAGTAACTAATGAAGCAAAACCAGTTCGTGCTCCTGCTGCGATCCCTGAAGATGACTCAATGTAAGCAGTCGTTGTCGGTGTACCTAAAACAGCTCCAATTGATGTTGCAGAAGAATCTGCTAAAAGGGCACTTTTTGCACGAGGCAATTTGTTATTTTTCACAAACCCAGCTTGGTTTGCTACGGCATAAAGTGTTCCTGCTGTGTCAAAGAAATCGACAAATAAAAACGTTAAAATGACAATTAATAATTGATAAGTAAAAATTTCTGATAGGGCCATTTCACCAAATGGCGCAAATGCTGCACCGAACGTTGGCGCTAAACTTGGAATCGACCCTACAATCGAATTCGGAGTTGGAATAACTGTAAAGATGACACCAACGATTGCTGTAATGATCATTCCGTAAAAAATCCCACCACGAAGGCCAACCGCCATTAATATTACTGTAATGACAACACCAAAGACAGCTAACAATGTAGGTCCTTGACTTAAATCCCCAATTTGAACGAGGGTTGCTTCAGATAATACAACGATACCAGCACTTTGAAGTCCAATAAACGCAATAAATAATCCGATACCTGCTGCTGCTGCATATTTTAATTCTTCCGGAATCGCATTAATGATTTTTTCACGAATTCCAACAAGGGTGATAATGATAAAAATGACACCAGACATAAATACACCTAATAGTGCAGTCTCCCAAGGAATTCCCATTCCTAAAACAACCGAATAAGTAAAAAATGCGTTTAACCCCATGCCTGGTGCTAATGCAATTGGGTATTTAGCGATGAGCCCCATAATGATCGTACCAATTGCTGCTGCAAGAGCTGTCGCAACATAAATAGCACCTGTATCCATCCCCGTTGGTTCAAGAACGTTCGGATTTACGAATAAAATATAAGCCATCGCGAGAAAAGTCGTTAATCCTCCAAGAAACTCTTTACGATAAGATGTGTTTAACTCATTAAAACGAAAATAACGATCCATTTGTATACCTCTCCCTTTTTCGTGATTCTTTTCCTGCCAATAAAAAACTCCAACCACTAATCATGGCCGGAGTTTCCGTTCATACGAAACGACGAAAAATGGAAACGGATGAGCTGCAAATCACACATCTACCTTCTGCTTCCAAATATATATCATCGTTCGTAGTCAAGCCATTTACGGTAGCTTGGTAGAAACTCACGGGCCGATTCCCGAAATTATACGAACTTTCGACAGATTTATTTTTTACATTGTTAGTATATCAACGCCCACTATATGTGTCAATGAAAAAACGAACATTACAGTGGATCACCCACCATAATGTTCGTTTATATTTTTTTGCACCTTATTCCCACTCAATCGTTGAAGGTGGCTTTGATGTAATATCGTACACAACACGGTTTACATGCTTTACTTCATTAACGATCCTTGTAGAAATTACTTCAAGCACGTCATACGGGATTCTCGCCCAATCGGAAGTCATTCCATCAATGGATGTTACGGCACGAATACCGACAGTATAATCATACGTACGAGAGTCTCCCATCACGCCAACACTTCGCATATCGGGAAGCGCAGTGAAGTATTGCCAAATTTCACGATCTAAACCGGCTTTCTTAATTTCTTCACGTAAAATCGCATCTGATTCACGAACAATCTCTAGTTTTTCGTCTGTAATTTCACCTAATACCCGAATTCCAAGACCTGGCCCTGGGAATGGTTGACGCCAAACAACTTCATCAGGTAGGCCAAGCTCTGTACCGACAGCACGAACCTCATCTTTAAACAATGTATTTAACGGTTCAATCAAATCAAATTTCATATCTTCTGGTAAACCACCAACATTATGGTGAGACTTAATCGTTGCTGCAGTGTCCGTTCCACTTTCAATAATGTCCGTGTAGAGTGTTCCTTGTGCTAAAAAGTCAATACCTTCGAGCTTTCCTGCTTCCTCTTCAAAAACATAAATAAACTCATTACCGATGATTTTTCGTTTTTCCTCTGGGTCTTTCACACCTTCAAGTTTTGACAGGAAACGTTCTTGTGCATCAATCTTTACAACATTCATATCAAAACCTTCAGTGAAAGTTTTCATGACACTTTCTGCTTCCCCTTTTCGAAGCAGACCGTGATCGATAAACATACAAATTAATTGATCGCCAATCGCTTTATGGATAAGTGCAGCAACAACAGAAGAATCAACACCACCACTTAGTGCACATAATACTTTACGATCGCCAACTGCTTCACGGACTTTCTCCATCTCCATTTCAATGAAGTTTTCCATCGTCCAATTGCCTTCACATTCACAGATGTTATAGACAAAGTTTTTCAACATCTCATTGCCGTGCTCTGAATTTCTTACTTCAGGATGGAATTGAACACCATATAGACTTCTACTTTCATCACTCATTGCTGCAACAGGACATGACACATTTGTCGCATCAACCGAAAATCCAGCCGGCGGTTCAACAACTTTATCACCATGACTCATCCAAACAGATTGCTTTTTCGGTAAGTCTGCATATAATTTACTTTCATTTTGCACTTCCAAAATCGCTTTTCCGTATTCACGGTGATTCGCAGCTTCTACTTTCCCTTCAAAATGATGTGTCATAAGCTGCATCCCGTAACAAATACCAAGGACCGGAATCCCTAAATCAAAGATTCTTTCATCGCATCGTGGAGCTCCATCTGCATAAACACTCCCTGGTCCTCCTGAAAAAATAATGCCTTTCGGATTCATTTCTTTAATTTCTTCTACCGTAATTTTGTGAGAGTGCAGTTCACTGAAAACTCCCAAATCACGAATTCGGCGTGCTATTAACTGGTTATACTGTCCGCCAAAATCGAGTACGACGATTTTTTCTTTGATTTCTTGCATACTTCATCCACCTTTTCATTTTTTATGCATATATCTTTTTCAGTATAAACGTAGACCATCACTTCGTATTCACCTTTTTTCAAACGCTTCACACATCAATAAAAACATCCGTTATGAAAGGGCAGTTAGGATAATCTAATAACATTTTCCATCTTTTTTATGAAAATATAAAAAAACTAGAAACCTCCTTCGTGAAAAAAAGACACGAAGGCAGAATTCCTAGTTTCATCATATATACAAAAAGAGAAAATCTGCCTTCATAGTCAGGCTGTTATCGGCAACCCGGTAGAGACTCTTAGGCCTTATTCCTAAGGATATATGAGGCAAGTTTATACAGTTTTATCATTTCGTTCAAAAACGTTAGCAAACTCGTGTCGCTTTATGACGATATTCGTTCTATTTTTGAACGCGTGCTTTTAATGGATTCATTTTAACAGTCCATTTCTCCTTGGTCAAGAGTTCAGTGACTTCACCAATTCTTGCCAATGCTTTTGGTGTTTCTTCCAATCTATCTCTACATCACGTTTTCCATAGTAGATTTTTTCATACGTTTCAGTTAGCTTTGTCATCGACAATGAATTTAAAACTCTATCAACACGAGATGCATATTCCCTTAACGTCTCTCCATCTCCCATCGGTAAACCTTCATTTTCTAAAATCCATAACAATCTTCGATAAGCTGGAGTGAACTGATCGTCACTTTGACTCAACTTATATCGGAGCATAAAATAACGGTTTTGTAGAAGGTTTTGTTTTTGGTAGATGATCATAACAAGAACGAGCACAACAATCGAGATGAGAACGTTTTTTGGAGTGAGATATTCTGCAAAAAGATCAGAACTTCCTCCTCCGCCTCCGATTGCTGAAGCGTCAGTATCATCATAATCTTCCATTTCAGGATTCATATCATCCAAATTTGGCATATCGCGTTCTTGATCTTCAGCGTCTTCTCTTTCATCTAAATCGATTTCAATACTTTCTTCTTCTTCCTCAATAAATTCAACGTTGTTATCAAAACCTTGTGTCGGCTCGAATGGAACCCAACCAACATCTGGAAAGTAAACTTCTACCCAAGAGTGTGCGTTAGAATTTGTAATTTCAAAACGCTTTTTCCCATCATCTAACGTTTCAATTTCCTCACCTTGCGTAAAGCCTTTTACCCAACGAGCTGGAATATCAATTGCTCGTAACATAACGGCCATCGAGGTTGAATAATTATCGCAATACCCGTACTGTGTTTCAAATAAGAATTGATCAACGTAATCTTCACCCTCGTCGGGAATTGGAATATTTGTTGTTCGATATTCAAAGTCGTTTTCAGAAAAATACTGTTCAACAGCAACAGCCATATCATAGCGGTTATCGAGGTCCTCGGTAATTTCCTCTGCAAGCTCCACCACACGTTCAGGTAAATCATCTGGTAGTTGCAAATATAGTTCTCGAATTTCATCAGGATCTTCTATAGAACTGTTCTTTAACGCTTCAATTTCAAATTGAGGGTTATTATACTGAATCGTGTATTGAGTAAGCTGCAAGTCATCATTATTATTTGTTTGCGCCATCACTCTTCCGCCTACAATATCCGTTAAAAACTGTAATGGAATTCCACCACCACTTGTCCCATTTACTAAATAATCAAGTGAATCAACGTCTACATCTGTCAGTTCACCAGGATAAAAGAAGTGGTTAAATCCTATACCTTCCTCCATCATAACCGTTGTTTCTAGCTCTTCATTATACGCACTGTTAAACATGCGATAGTCAATACCTTCACCATAAATGGATCTTGAATCAACGTATGTCGGTTCTGAAACCCAGCCATGCCCTGTGTATTCATGCTTTGATTCTCCACGCCAATACGCCGGTTCTTCGATAGCTGCATAGAAAACTGTCCCGTGATCTTGAATGAATCCGCCACCTAGGCGCTCATCATTTTCTCCATATCCAACTCTTCGAACCCCTTCACCTGTACCTGTACCGTTCTCACCAAGGACGTATTGTTGAAAAGTCGGAACAGGGTCCTCCCATTGTGGTTCAAACTTCGGTGCTGTATAACCGATTGATGTCGCGATTAAGATCACGAAGATTAACGTATACATCCAAGCCGAAGAAATAAAAGCTGTAGACCTCCGCCCAATTGCTCTTTCAACTTCCTGGACTTTTAACATATGAAGTAACGTCATAATAAAAAATCCAATAATGACAATTCGAACAATGGCCATCGATGCATCAACCGGAGTAAACGTATCTAATACTGTAATGTAAATAACAGTTGCTAATAAGAAAAAGAAGATTTTTTGCGTGTAAAATACCCAAAAGTAAATTAAATAACAAACCAGAGCTAGTAGTAAAAAGAGTAAAAATGTCCGAAAGACGTCAGTTAAGGCCACTAACTCCCATGAAAAAATTAGTTGAATATTGTAAGTCAGTTCATGTAGAAAAGAGCGAATCGTTTCTCCTCCGCCTTCACGACTAAAAAAGCTGCCACCACTGAAAATATAATGGAGACCATATATACTGCCGATAAATAATGCAGGCAAGGAAAAGTATAAAGGGATACGCAAATAAATTAAGACCGCACTAAATAGTGCAAACAAAACAAAGACATCAATATGGCCAGTATTTGTTACAACAGGTATCGGCCGAAGCCACTCCCATAAAATTAAGAAAGCTAACGTATAAATAAAAAAGTGAGTAATCGTTGCTTTCGGTTGTTCGTTTCTCTTTCTCATTTAATCACCCGCGTTAGTTGTGATTGCTTGATCTAGATTTCCTCCAGAGAGCAAATAAGCCTCAGCACCTAATCGTTTTATTTCTTCAAACCGTTTTTCTTCCCAACTATCTTTTATGTTTCCTCGATCCATTAAGCAGAAGTACACTTGCACTCTACGAGACAAAAACACTTTGATTCGTTCCAACATTTGATCTGTTAACTCTGCAGAAACGATAATCATTGTTGTTCCTGTTGGGACTTCACTTTCATATTCTTTCAACCTTGATGCAAAGTTCCCTTTTCCATCTGCTTCCACTTTAGAAAGATGAGTGATCAATCTTTTTTGATGATCAGCCCCAGCATCAAGTGGGTAAGCTCGATTTGCCTCTCCTAACGTCCACAACCCAATTTGCAGCCTTTTTTTCGTTGCATACATCACAATAGATGTAACAAGTTCAATCCCTTTTTCATAGGCTTCAAGTTCCGGTTGATTTTTGTTCGGAACATGATTATTAAAAATTACTAAAAAGTTTTGACCAATATATTCTTCAAATTCCTTCGTCATTAATTTGCTTGCTCTTGCTGTTACTTTCCAATCAATACTTGTTAGCTTGTCTCCTGGAACGTATTCACGTGAACCCGCCACTGACGTAATATCTTCTACAAAATCCATTGAAGAAAGACGTGTTTCCATGTCATGCCGCTCAAAAGCTGACCATCGCTCAATCTCGTGATAATTTGGGTAAACGAGTAGTGATTCTTTAATCTCTATAAACTTTCTCTTTTTAAACAGCCCAAACATGTCGCTTGTTTCTAAATAAATACCGTACAAAAAGTACTCACCGCGTTTTATGCTGGAGACCGTATAAGAATATTCAAGCTCTTTTTTTACCGTCGGATAAAAAATCATTTTTGAATGGTGAGCAGGTATTTGTTTTTTTAAACTGTCACCAATTTCATCTGTGACTGATAAATAGAGAAACGGAAATGGCCATTTTCGTTGAATTCGTACAGTAACTTTCATTTCAGACCCGGCTATCCTTGCTCCTTCTCCCATATCTCGGGTCACATGAAAACTACCTAATGGAATTGCCGCATATAATAACATTAAAATTACGAGCATCGTTATCGTATAAAATAAAAACCAGCTAACAAATCCGCCTTGAAACATCGCATAGCTGAAGATTCCTACGAATACACCAATGACAAAAAGTACTTTCAAACTAAGCTTTATTGCCACCCATAATCGGTTTGGTTGCTTCATTTTGCTGATTCTTTCCCAACTGGAATAGTTACTTGCTCTACGATGTCCCGAACCACTCGCTCATTATTCATGTTTGAAAGTTTCGCATCCGAATTTAATAGTATTCGGTGTCCAAGAACAAATGGTGCTAAATATTTAATATCGTCTGGTACGACATAGTCACGGTCTTGAATATACGCATATGCTTGCGCCGCTTTCATTAAAGCAATGGAAGCACGTGGGCTCGCCCCTAAATAAACAGCATGGTGCTGTCTTGTTGCATTTACAAGATTAATAATATACTCTTTCACGATTTCATCAACGTATATATCAAGAACTTGCTGTTGCATTTCTACTAATTCATCAAGCGAAATCACAGGTTCTAAGTCTTCAATCGGATGACGCTTCTCTACTCGTGATAACACTTCGAGCTCTTCAGACTTTGAAGGATAACCGATTTTAAACTTGAATAAAAATCGGTCTAATTGAGCTTCTGGTAATGGGTATGTTCCGCCATATTCTATTGGGTTTTGTGTCGCCATCACAAAAAACGGATTTTGTAGTTCACGCGTCTGACCGTCCGTTGTCACACTTCCTTCTTCTAATGCTTCAAGTAAAGCTGCTTGAGTCTTTGGTGACGTACGGTTGATCTCATCAGCTAACACGACGTTTGCCATAATAGGCCCTGGTCGGAATTGGAACTCCAATGTTTTTTGGTTAAAGATTGAAACACCTGTGACATCAGATGGTAACAAATCCGGTGTAAATTGAATTCGCTTAAAGTCTGCACCAAGAGACTTTGCTAGTGCACGAACCATCATCGTCTTTCCAACACCTGGGACATCCTCTAAGAGAACATGTCCACCACTTAGTAATGCGATAAGACTTAATTCGACTTCTTTTCGTTTACCAACGACAACTCGTTCAACGTTTTCGACCATTTTATTTACACGAGGCTCTTTCACCACTGATTCATTCGATATACTACGCAAACCATTTCCTCCTCACGATATGTTCGAACATTCAAACTATTAAATGTACGAATCTATTACACACCCCTTATCATATCATGAACTACTCTATGATTCGTAGATATATAACCACGTTTTTTTAGAAAAATAACATAAAATTACCAGTTTCACAGAATAAATCTTCTCAACCTCCAACCTGTATCCATAATGAAATAATTTATACTTTGTATGAATCTTAAAAATCTTTCGATTTAACTTTGTTGGATTATTACTAGAATCCGTTACTGGCGGACGCTTTCCACGGGCAATGCTTCAGCCTCCTCCTTCGCATAAAACGCGCTCATTGCGGGGTTCTGTCTCTTCCTCTACTAGTATCGCTCTGGAGTTTTATCCGTCGAGACAACTCGAAGCTTATTCGTGAAGTAGCGCTCGTTCCTGCGGTAAAAGCGAGCCAGGCGAGAACCCACAGGGCGCTAGACCGAGGAGACTCGTGGATCGCCCGCAGAAAGCGAGTGGTGAATGGCATATCAACAACCACCATCACGGATTCAGGTCCAAGCTAAAAAACCAATAATCCCCAGGTGACAGGCACCTGGGGATTATTGGTTATGAGTGGTCGTTAAGTTACATACCTCTTCTCATTTGGTGGTGCGGGAAATGGTGATGATCTTTTGGCGTTTTCGGCTCCCGCAACGTATTGTCGTATTTGGAATTTTCATCATCGTATACATAATCAATATCTACTGTGACGACATAATGTCCTTGTTCAAAGAAACGTTCATACAGTTTAGCGTCTTCATTATCTCTTCCAATGATTTTAATGTCTTCTTCTTCATATCCTCGTTCTTTTAATTCTTGAAACACATCTTCCTTTTGCTGCAACGTATCCATTACCGCAACAACTTTTCGCTCCATCAGGATAATCACCTCCATAAGGGTGCGTTATTATTCTTTACCCGCATTTTTAAAAGGAAAACAAGAACAAGTTAATGGTTCTAAAAATTAAAATCGTAATGTGAAAAAAGAACCGTTCCTTTCATACAAGAACAGTTCTTTCCTTCTTTCAGATTAAAATGTATTTTTCACAATAACTTCTTCAAGTGGTTGTCTTGCTGACTGATGCGCAGGTTTTGCGGCTTTTCCAACTGTTAATAACATAACCGGTACATAGCGCTTTGGTACGTTAAATGCCTCAATAAATTTCGCACGTTGGAAGCCACCCATCGGGCAAGTGTCATACCCTTTTGCTTTTGCTGCGAGCATTAAGTTCATCGCTGCTAATGAAGCATTTAAAAACGCTTCATCTCTTGGAAAAGGAGTATCTCCTTCGTACGCTTTATTGATTTGACTAACTAATGTTTCCTTTACTTCCTCTGGCATAAACCCTTTATCTACCGCTTCTTGGTAAACACCCTCAGCATTCAAGTTTGCTTCTAGATCTCCTAAGATCGCAACTGTTACGGAAGAATCGACAATTTGTTGCTGATTATATGCGATTGGGAGCAATGTTTCCTTTTTCTCTTGGTCGTCGATCACAAGAAACTTCCAATGCTGTAAGTTCCAAGATGATGGAGCAAGTGTTGCAGCCTTAAGAATTTCATTTAATTCTTCTTCTGGAATTGTAATCCCAGGCTCGTACTTTCTTACCGTATGTCGTTCATTTATCGTTTGAAATAAACTTAAATCATTTGAATGTGTCGTTAAATTCATTACGGTGATCTCCTTCCACTTTCCATTAGTCATTGTAAATTCATGTCGAATTATAACAAGACTCCTTGAATCCCTCAAACTATTTGCTTACAAAATGAAAGTAATAGGATAACATATCGTCCCTATCAATTTTCTGCTGAGGACAATAGCTTCACTTTATTTTTCTTCTATACTTTCAAAAAATCAAATAATCATTGTACCGATACCTTGAATTAAACAGCCATAATTCTAGTCACACTGTATAATAGTACAAAAAAAAGAGCATCACTACGATCGTGACACTCTCTAATTACGACATCCACTTTGGTGGTGTGTTTTTATCCCAATAAATATCACCAAGGTTATGGTGCTCTTGAAAATCATCATTACTTAAATGGTAGTGAAAGTTAAACCAATAGCCTTCTTTCGGTCGCTTGTCACGGCGAACGTGAAACATCGCTACATCCTCTTCTGTCTCGTAATCATAAAGGTGAAAGATCTTTTCTCCATAGGCGGACGTACTTTCAGAAATACCATAGTATGGAAGTTTATCTTCATCCGCACCCTCTAAAATCATCGTTAAAACTTCCTCAATATTCGGTAATACAGTTGTTAACACGTCGTCTTCAACTTTTTCTACAATTTTTGGCCCTAATTTTGTAACTGTATATTCTTTCGCCTGCTCTGTAATCGCCTCGATGACGTCATTGATCGATTCATCATCTGCTTCAACGGACATATCAATGTCCAGCTCGACATCTTCATCGAATAATTCGGTACTAGAGGTAAGTGCGTCTTCCTTCGGTTCCCCATCTTCAGAAACCATTTTCTTAGCATCGCTGTTCGCATTTGCATTATCTAAGTAAGTCGGCGGAATATACATTCCAACCGTCATTAATGTAATAAGGACAACTGATATTTTTCTTAGCCAAAGTTTCATAGAAAAATCCCCTTCAAATCCGACGTTTCTTACCTTATATTCTACCATAGATCTCTTCGAAATCTATTATGTTGATCTGAATTTTCACGATTTTTCATGATTTATTCGCCTTAGAGCTAGTATACACTTTTAAAAAATAAGCAGCAGGTAGTAACAATCCACAGCTTGCTTGAATCAACGAAAAAAATCGCGCCCTTCCTACTGGAACGAAGTCACCATATCCAACGGATAAAATAGTGACACCACTAAAGTAAAGGTAATCTAAAAACGTTGCATTAGCAGGTTCGCCTGTAGGATCATTTATCCTTAAAACGACTTCATTAAAACCTAACAAATAATATAATAGAGCAAAGCCGATCGTAAGAGCAGTAAGTACGAAAAATAGCTTAAAAAATAATGAACGACTAAAAAAACTTTCTTGGTATGATTGCTCACTAAAAAAATAATATATATTCCAAGTTAAAAATAACAGTGTAAATAGTATTAATAAGGATATAACCAACGAAACACCTCCACTCTATAAAATTGGTTACCCATCAGAGAATGCCTCAAACTTCCCTCCTAATAATTAATGTCATTTTTCGAACAAAAAAACTCCCTGCTCATTGTCAGGGAGTTTTCGTTCACAATATTAACTTGTTGCTTTTCCAATACACCATCCCCAATTCGCACCTTTAATCGATGCTGTAATATATATGCACGGTGCGCATAACCAACCACCTGAACCAGCACACGCTGCTCCACAGAGCACTCCCAATGTACTAAGAACTGTCCAGTTAAAACTTAAATCATTGACTACACAACTCTGGAAATTTTTCCAGTTAAATAGTGAGCGAAACTCGATCACTGATGATTTAAAGACGTCCTCACCTAGTACAATACTCTGCGCTTGTACAGTTGAAGAATTTCCCACGATTCCATTACGCGATGCTATTGATTTCTCCTGAATGAAATGCTCCCAACCTAGGTCATACAAATTGCTTTCCTTTAATGTCGTCAATTCAATTTGATTTCTGGTTGTATCAGTGGCAAGTGTCATTCTCTCTGTCAGCTGAAAGGTTGATGTTAACAAAAAGATTACAATGAACGTAACTTTTACAATACGGTCGTACATTTATATCGACCCCCTATTTGTTAAAAACATCAATCAAATGAAACCTTTAGCTATTCACTAGACCCAACAATCCACTGACAGCACTAATCATTCATTACCCATGCTTAAACGGAATATCTTCATTTGGTTTCACATCGCCCGCTGTTTCTAGTGGCATAGTAAACATAGAAAGAATGAGTAAAGAAAATAGTAGTTTTTTCATAAGCTTCTCCCCTCCCCCCTATTATAATTACCATTATTTTCACACAAATGACATTTTTGTGTAATTCGGACTAGAGGTCATTAACAAATATTAGGAATATTAATACTTATCTTATCTTCTTTTTTTCAATAAAATGATGAATATAGGAATAATGTTAAAAAGGAGGTAAAAGATGGCGGTGCAGCTAGGGAGAAAAATAAAGGAGTTAAGACAATTTTATGGTATTTCTCAAGCCGAGCTTTGCGAAGGGATTTGTCATCAAAGCTATATAAGTAAATTAGAGAAAAGCGAAGTCCATCCATCTGCTTACGTATTATCGCATCTTGCTGTGCGCTTAGGTGTTAGTATGAATTACTTCTTTGATCAATTGGCAAACTCTACAAAAGTAAACTATATTCAAGACGTCATGAATAATATAGCAAAAAGTATGGACCATGCAAACTATGCAGAAGTACTCGAAATCATAAAATTAGAAAAAAACAATCCTCTATTCCAGACCAAGGAATTAAAGCAATACCTTTTATGGAGAGAAGGGATTTGTGTTTATCACCTTTATCATGACAAAAAAAGAGCATTATCTTTACTCAATGATGCCTTATCTTTAGCTACGACAACAAAGAGAAATCGTTCAGAAAGAGAACTTGATATCCTATCAAGCATCGCCATTATTCATAGTATCGAAGGTGACACAGAAACCGCTGAGCAAATTTACGAAGATTTACTTCAACAATGTGTAAACCTCCCACTGTTTAGCGACGAAAAGATTTACCTTCGAATTTTATTCAATGCGAGTAAAAATAAATATCGCCTTAACAAATTTAAAGAATCAAAAGACCTTGCACATAAAGGGGTGTTAGCCTGTTTAAACATTAACTCCATTTATATGTTAGGTGAACTCTACTACCAGCGAGGGAAGAGCCTGCTTTTATTTGATGGAGAAAAGGTCTGTCACGCTCTAGAGGATATGAAAAAGGCAAAGTTTATCTTTGAAATTAAGAAAAACAAAAAGTTCGTCTCCTATGTAGATGAGGAAATCGAAAAACTTCACCAAATAAAAATATAGATGAATCAATTTCATCATTCAGTTTTTTGCGCAATGAAACAAATGGTCGATAGTTTAACGGCAACTAAGGCTTTCGCCATTAAAAATTAGCGAAAAGACAAGTTTTGTTTAGAAGTGATCGTAACGAAAGGCGGCGACTCCCAGAGGATCAGTGCAGTCTGAAGATCCACTTAGGTGAAGAGTAATCGAGCCTAAGTTAGCTGAAGACAAGCCCTCGGGAAAGCGTCCGTCTGAAGTGAAGTTCACGCACATCATTCGGAATTTGGCATCATATTTTGAGTCATGAAATTGATTCAGATATAAACAAATCTCTCATGATTGCTTTACCAAGAAAAGACAAAAACGCCGGTGTAAAGCCTCACCCTCTGGACTAAAAAACGATCTTTCCAGTAAATCATGAGGGGAGGCTTGCCTGAACCACATTCATTGCAAATAATGACAATAAGTACTGTCTTCCAAATTCAATGAAAATCACCCCTTCTGTTAAACTGTGTCCCTTTTAATGTACCTCCCTAAAAAGGTGATACATGTTTTCATAAAGGTAAAGACTTAATGGCTTTTTCCACCCCTAAATATATGTTCAAGCTCCTCTAAAGAATCGTGAATAGACAGCAACTGAAAATATAATATTCGTTTCGTTGTAAAGTGATGAAAGTATTCTTCAGATTTTTTCATTTGATTGCTTTCATATTTTAGTGTTTGGTCTAAGTCATGTATGTAAGCATAATGTTCATCTGGAATCTCATACTTATCACTTTGTAATATATCACACAATGAACGCGTTACATTTAACACTAATTCCTTTTCACGTTCATGAAAGTTTCCAGGTTCATTTACGTATTGCAAATTCCCGAGATGAAGGGTAATTTTTTGCATGATCGTATTCACTTGCTTGAGTTTTGCAAAATATCGATATTCACTCAACTTTACTTTATGGTACTTCCATTCCTTTTCTTGAAATTGAAAAAGCGCAGCTGTCTTTTCAACCGACTGCCTTAACTTCAAGTAATCTCGACTAGCATTTGGACGTTCTACATATTTTCTTTCCACGATACGTTCAACCGTATCGGAAAGGACCGTTCTGGCTAGGAGAATGTTCGGTTCTAACCTATTTTCGATTAATGGTGTATATTTTGGTGGTAACATCGTGAAATTCACAATTGAAGAAACGCCTAAACCAATCATCGTTGTACCTAACCGTGACAAAAAGGCTAGCATGTAATTATCATGAATATCTGGGATCATCGCAACTGCAGTTAACGTTGCGACTAATATCCCTGCATGGAGTTTTAGTCTTTGACATAAAAAAATCGTACATACTGCTGCTAATGTATAAGACAGTGGAGACTCCCCGAAAAGAGCGACAAATAAAACTGCTAAAGCAGCACCAATTGCAGAAGCAGGTAAACGTACGAGACCTCTTCTAATTGAATCAGACGCTGTCGGTTCAATCGTTACGATCGCAGCAATAATCGCAAACTCAGCTGGCAGCCCTAAATATAGACAAATCATCGCTGTTATAAAAACTGAAATGGCCGTTTTTATAATTCTTCTTCCAATTAACTTTTGCGGTCTCATCATTGTCACCTTCTCGTCTCACGTCTTGTCTTTATACAATTTCATATTATACCAATTTTTATTATTTACCCCTTAATGGTAAAACAACATTCTGCAACTTGCCAATTCTAGACCGGGTAAAACAACCACACTATACAATATAAAGAAAACTCGGCGATTGCCGACCCTTCCGTTAATGGATAACCGTAGTTGTAACACACAGGACGTGCTAACACCGGCGTTCCGACAGGATGTCGGGTATTTAGCCGGTGAACATAACTGTACACGTACAAATTTTGACTACGTCGAGGATCTTCTTTCCTAACATTTTTAGGTGCTGCTTAACGTATAAAAAAGAGGCCGCAATAAATGGATGACCACTCATTAGACGACCTCAAATGATTTTTTATATTATAACTTAAACTTCTTAACCGAACTTTGTAAATCTTCTGCCATCCGACTAAGTGTTTCTGCAGATGATGAGATTTCTTCCATTGATGCATGCTGCTCTTCTGCAGAGGCTGCAACGTTTTGTGTATTATTTGCAGAATTTCTTGCAATGTCTCCTGATTCTTCAACAGAACTTCGCATAGATTCAGTACTTGAAGTAATCTGTTGCACCGAAGCGGAAACTTCTTGAACTTGTGTCGACACATCCTGAATTGCTGTAGAGATTTCCTCAAACGTTTCCCCTGCGTGATCGACTAAAGCAATACCTTCTTCTACTGACTTACGACCTTCACCCATCGAAGAAACTGATTCATCTACTCCTATTTGTATATCTTCAATTAAGGAACGGATCTGTCCTGCCGAGTTACTCGATTGTTCTGCTAGTTTCCTTACTTCATCTGCAACTACGGCAAAACCTTTCCCATGTTCTCCTGCCCTTGCAGCTTCAATTGCTGCGTTAAGTGCTAATAAGTTTGTCTGTTCTGCAACATCCGTTATGAGGTTAATGATCTTCCCAATCTCATTCGATTTCTCACTTAATTGTTCTACACTGTTTGAAGTGGAACTTGTCTTTTCATTAATCAGATTCATCTGATTAACAACTTGTTGAATCACGTTTGAACCTTCTTCTGATTTTTTACTAGTCGTTAATGAAGACTCATTTACTTGCTCCATACTACTAGCAATTTGCTCCATACCAGTAGAAATCTCAGTAACCGTATTCGTGACATAATTAACACTGTCTACTTGCCTTTCCGAACCTGAGGCTACTTCTTGAATGGATGAAGAAATACTATCTGTTGCTTTACTCGTTTCTTCTGCACTAGCGGTCAGTTGTTCAGAAGAGGCTGCTACTTGTTGTGAAGTATCAGAAATTTGATTCAATAAGTCTCTCAAACTATCAACCATTTCATTCATGTAACCACTTAGTTTTCCAAGTTCATCCTCTGAACTTGTTTGAACCTTCTCGACTTGAAGGTTCCCTTTACTAATGTTTGAAGCAATCGTCGTTACACGGGTTAATGTACGTGTCATATTGTTACTAAACAATACAAATAAAATCGAACCAACAACCATTGCGGTAATTAATGAAATTGCAAAAATGAATTTCGTATTATTAATGGCTCCATTTGCCTCGTCACCTGCAGAAGACATATCTTCAAGGACGGAATCTGAGAGTTCTAGAGCAGCCATCGCTGACTCTTCTCGGATCTCGTTTAAGTAAAGCATAATTGAATCCACTCTAATTGTACTTCTTAACAACTCATCCTTATATTCATCCATACTTTCATTATTATGTACGATCAATTGAAACAACTCTTGCTGTTCTTCTGTATTCATAAGACCTTCGATTTCGTTTAAAATGTTTAATAATGTTTCATCTCGTTCCATATAAAGCTCTTCATCGAATTCACCTGTTCTAGCATATTCACTAATGGGGATAAACTTCCCCCTAGTTAGTGCTGCTATATCTGTCACTAACACTGCACGTTCTGCACGACGCTCTAGCGTATTGATCTCTTCTTCAACACTATTCAATTGTAAAAAACTAACAGCAAAACCGATTGTAAACATTACTAAAATGACTGCAAAAGTTAAAAGTAACTTCAAACGAATGCCAAGTCTTTTCCATAATGACATGGCCTTAAATCTTTTCCATTTTGACATGATCTCAAACTCCTCCCACACCTACGTATTCACTTTTCCGCAAATAGTTATATTGAACCATATAAGCATGAAAATAAGTTTATCATAGTCAATATTGACTAGCAATGCTACTTTTCGACATTTTCTAAAAATTAAAATATATTATTTTAATAAAACTATCCCCTTTATAAATCACACTCCTACCGAAACACCCATTACAGCTATAATATATTGATATATCACTATATTTCACCTTTTTTACTAGTTGAATCAATTTCATAACTAAAAATATGATGCGAAATTCCGAATGATGAGTGTGAACTTCACTTCCAGATAAAACGTACACTTAATGAAATATTTATAATATCATTCGTTTCACTGCGCAAAAAACGTAATTATGAAATTGATTCGTTAGAATAGGTTTGATAACTTAGAAACCATTTATCATTTATCCATCATAATGAAGGAATATGGTTGTACAAATGATCGAGATAAAGACTGAGTAAATTGAATGTTTACTTCCTCTAAACAAAACTTGGCTTATCGCCAAGTCCTAATGGCGAAAGCCTTAGTTGCCGTTATACTTTAATCCTTTAGCAAAGTTAAAAATTCTTAAAGTGTAAAAAAAACCTTCTCAATCGTTAATGAGAAGGGCTTCGTTACGTTTTAATTACTTTCTTGTTCGTTATGATCGGTGAAGCGATTCATCACATGGACTAAATCCTCACTTGAGTGTTTCAGTTTTTCTGCCGAGTCTGTAATAGATTGCAGGGCAAGTAATTGTTCATCAGAAGATGCGTTTACTTGTTCGCAAGCAGCTGAACTTTCTTGAGCGAGTGAAAGAATATTTTGGATCGCATCTACGACATTTTCTTTAAACTCATTGACTTCATTAATCTCTTTAGAAGCACTTGTAATTGAAGTTGTCATTTCATCAATGATCATCGAAATTTCTTTAAAACTTGTCTCCGTGTTTTCAACGAATTGATTTTGCTCAGATACAATCTCTTTTGTACTGACCATCTTATTTAAAGCTTCATCTGATTCAGTTTGAATGCCTTTAAGGGTGTCACGAACTAAATCAGTCGCGTTTGACGTTTCTTCAGCTAACTTTCGGACTTCATCCGCAACGACTGCAAAGCCTTTCCCAGCTTCACCAGCTCGAGCTGCTTCTATAGAAGCGTTAAGAGCTAGTAGATTTGTTTGATCAGAAATATCATTAATTGTTTGGATGACTTTTTGAATTTCTTTCACTTTTGATGATAATCCTTCTACAGTGTTCCCAACAGAGTCAATCACGCTATTTGATTCATCTGATTTCTCTTTTAGTCGTTGGACTTGTGTCATTCCATTATCATTCAGTTCATGTGCCTTACTCGATTTTTCTAAAGCTAAATCTGTTTGTTTTTTCAATTGGTCGATTTGGTCTGACAATGCAAGTGTACTTTGATTCGTATCTTCAGCATAAGAGGCCGTATCATTTGTCCCTTTGACAATTTCTTCGATTGCTCGATTAACCTCTTCACTTGAAGCCGTTGTTTCTTCAGATATTGCACTTAAGTGATCAGAAGAGTGAGATACGGTATTTACCGATCGCTTTACAGTTTGAATAAGGTCACGGATATTTTGAACCATTTCATTAAAGTTCGTCGTTAACTGTCCGATTTCGTCATTTGTCGTAGGTTTTATTGTTACGGATAAATCTCCATTAGCGAGTTTATTGACTTCTTTGTTCAGTGATACAATTGGTTTAATTAGTCTTTTTCCAATAATGAAACCGACGATGACTAAACTTATAATAATGATTGAGCTAACAATAAGAATTTGATTTAGCAGTGTGTTTAATGGAGCATAAGCTTCATCTTCTGGAACTACTAGAGCTAGCTTCCAACCGGTTCTAGGAATCTCTTGATAAAAAACTTGAGAATCACCATTTTGTAGGGAAGTAGTGATCATACCAGATTCATTATTCATTAATTCACTACTAATGGCTCCTAACTCATCCTCGTCATGTAGAGTCGCTTGCATCACTTTTGATTGATCTGCGTGAGCAATAAACTCTCCACCTTCACCAACTAGAAATGCCCATCCTTCATCTACAGTTTCTATTTCCATCACTAAGTTTTGAATGTTCGTAATATCAATGTCACTAGTAACAACGCCTAGAAAACTTCCTTGTTGATCATAAAATGGGATTGTCGTTGTAATCATTGTCATATCTAGTGTTTCATCATAATATGGTTCTGTCCATACAACTGTCCCTTGTTCTCTTCCTACTTGATACCATTCATGACTATGATAGTCGTATTGAGCGGATTCATATTCGTCAGTAAAAAAGGTTTGACCGTTATCTTCATAGACGTACGGGCCGAAATAACGTCGTTCCTCGTCGTATTGATATGGCTCAAACCATACTCCCGTTCCAAACGTATCTTCATTAATTTGTACGGCATGTTTTAGCGTTTCTGCATAGCCTTCTTGATCAATATCTGTACCAGTAGCCTCAATAAGCGCGGCAATAGACTCCCCAATTCGTTGATGGGCAATAAACTGTGAGTCGATATTATGTATGACTTCATTGTTTATATGTGTCATTTTTTCCGTGATTTGTGTTTCTAACTCTGATTTTGAAAAAGAATAACTGAAATAGGATAAGAGAATAAGTGATATAAGTGCGATCGGAATAAATATAAGTACTTTGTAAAGAATACTACTCTTTTTTCTAAACATGTAATTTGTCTCCCTCTTGGTGTTAGTAATAATCGTTCAAGCGTGATTAAATTCACCAAGAGGCTTCCCAAAGTTCAATGAACTTATGAGAAGCCTCCATTAAAACCCTTAATGTTAACAGTATGTTATGATTTTTTTACCTCTTTACCTTTAGCCATCTCATATCTAACGCACTACCTTCATGCGTCACTTTAACACCGATAGTTTAGGTTGATGACTAGAACCAGTTAATAGGCTCAGGTTTAAGGTTTTGGAATATATGCTTTGTTTCTGTATATTCTTCAATACCTAGTTTTCCTAGTTCGCGTCCAATACCAGACTGCTTAAATCCACCCCATGGTGCATGTGGGAAGTAAAGGTTGAATTCATTAATCCAAACAGTCCCCATTCGCATCTTTGCTACACAACGTTCAGCTTTGGTAGTATCGTTTGTCCAAACGCCACCAGCAAGTCCATAAATAGAGTCATTTGCAAGCTTCACTGCTTCCTCTTCTTCACGGAATTTCTCAACCGTAATCACAGGACCAAACGCTTCATCTTGAACAATGCTCATGTCTGTTGTGCAGTCAGTGAAAATAGTAGGTAGATAGAAAAATCCATTTTGTAGTTCTGGTTCTTCTGGACGGCTACCACCAACTGCTAATGTCGCACCTTCTTTCATACCTGTTTCTACATACTCTTCCACTTTCGCAAGGTGTTCAGCTGAAATAAGTGGACCCATTTGTGTATCTTCGTCAAAGCCGTTTCCTAGCTTAAATTTCTTCACTCGTTCAACAAGTGCATGAACGAACTCATCATGTATACTTTCTTCTACAATCAGTCTTGTGCCAGCGGAACAAATTTGTCCTGCATGGAAAAATACCGCGTTTAATGCTTGGTCAACAGCTGTTTCAAAATCAGCATCAGCAAAAATGATGTTAGGGTTCTTTCCACCAAGTTCAAGTGCAAGTTTCTTTACATTAGCGCTTGCCGCTTGCATAATTTTCTTCCCAGTAACTATTCCTCCTGTAAAAGAAATAAGGTCGACATCAATGTTACTTGATAACTCTTCACCAACGGTGTTACCAGCACCTAGTACTAAGTTAGCAACACCAGCAGGGACTCCCGCTTCTTCCATAAGTTCGAATACTTTTATAGTAGTAAGTGGTGTAATTTCACTTGGCTTCATGATTAACGTATTTCCAGTCGCAAGCGCTGGAGCTAGTTTCCAAGACGCTTGAAGTAATGGATAATTCCACGGTGTAATCTGACCACAAACACCAACTGGTTCGTGAACCACTTTACTAATAGAGTTTGGCACTGGAGAATCAATCATTTCTCCTCCATTTTTATCTGCAAGCTCTGCATAATAACGAAATACGCCAGCGATATCATCCATGTCTCCACGGCTTTCTTCGACTGTTTTACCAGTATCTAATGATTCTAATCTAGCAAGTTCTTCTTTATCTCTTTCTATTAATTCAGCAATCTTCCTTACAATATTCCCTCGCTCTGTTGGTGGAGTAGAAGACCATTCCCCATGATCAAATGCTTCTCTTGCGGCAGTGATTGCTACTTTTGCATCTGATTCATCACCTTCTGGAACAGTAGCGATAACTTCTTGATTAAAAGGATTAATAATTTCACGCGTATTACCTGAATTCGCATTTACCCATTTACCATTAATGTATTGTTGTTGTTTAATACTCAAATCTATCAACTCCAATTTTTATAATATATTAAGTTTGTTTAAAATTTATTTAACGTTTCGAATGTTATCATGTCTTTTTATGGCTGTCAAAGATAAAATAAATACATATAAGGTTAGAAAATAATTAAAAGTTATTAGAAAAAGTTACGATGACTAAGTTAGTAGACATTTGTGATTATTTAAATGGCGTTTTCCATTTGACATTTCATCAGAGTTCTGTAACATAAAGTTTGTGAAAAAGAGTAAAAAAACATTTAACAAGCTTTACTTAATAATGAAGGAGCGCCTTTATGAGTGAATCTACAGAAAAGTCCAGAATGAAAATAGAAGAAGCAAAAGATAAAGTCATTGGTGCCATTGCAGAAACAATGGATTTATATGGAGTAACACCTGCTGCTGCAAATTTATATGCAACGATGTACTTTAAAGATCAAATGACTCTTGATGAAATGCGTACAGAGCTTGAAATGAGTAAACCGAGTATGAGTACTAGTGTCCGTAAGCTCCAAGAAATAGAAATGGTGAAAAAAACATTTACACGCGGTTCTAGAAAACATACCTATGTAGCTGAGAAAAATTTCTTTCGTTCATTTATGGTGTTTTATTGTCAGATGTGGGAACGAGAAGTAAAAATGAACATGGCAGCAATTGAGGAAGCACAAGAAGATTTAATCGATGCCATCAAAGATTCCTCCAGTACTGCAGAAATTGTTGCAGAGGCAAAAAAATACTATGATCAACTACAAGAATCTAAAACATACTATCACTGGTTGGATGACTTAGTGGCAAGTATAAGAAACGGTAAAATATTTGAGTTTTTACCAAAAGAACAGCAAGATTAATTTTTAAAAAAGTTATTAGGTAGTCTATAGGAAGCTATGGACTACCTCGCATATAAATATATCTTATCCCTTTTAAGATAAGATATGTGTTATTATAGTTATGACGTTAAATTTTTTCTTAACATATTTAACGTTTATAATATACAAAATTACTACAAAGGAGATTTTCTACATGAACAAATGGAAAAAAGAACTTAGTTTACTTTTAGCGGTGCTTATGTTTACTGTTCTGACAGCATGTGGCACTGATGAAGCAAGTGGTGAAGAAGAAAAAGCAAAAGATTTAACGTTTGCTCAAATTAGCTGGGCTGAAAATATTGCCGTAACAAATATGTGGAAAGTAATTTTAGAAGATAAAGGTTATAACGTCGATTTAAACTTATTGGAAATGGGTTTTACGATGGAAGCTTTAGAAAGTGGCGAGCTAGATGCTAGTTTAGAAATATGGTTACCAGTCCAAGATGCAAATTATCTAGAGCGATATGAAGATACGATTAATTTCTCAGAAGCTACTTGGTTTGATAATGCAAAAGTAGGCCTTGTTGTTCCAGCATACCTAGAAGAAGTTAATAGTATAGAAGATTTAAATGAACATAAAGAAATGTTTAATGGAGAAATTACCGGCTTTGACCCTGGCGCAGGTACGATGGAAGTGACGGAACAATTAATTGAAGATTATAACCTTGAGTTTGAACTATTACCAAGCTCTGAACCTGCAATGATCGCTGATATTGATAATGCCATTGAAAATGAAGAACCAATCGTGGCACCACTTTGGACTCCACACTGGGTATTTTCTGCATATGACTTGAAATTCCTAGAAGATCCACAAAACATCTACGGTGGTGTAGAAAAAATTCACCATGCAACAAGACATGGATTTGAAGATGATTTTCCAGAAGTGAGCGAGTGGTTTAATAATTGGAAGATGGATGATGAAGAAATTGGCGAACTGATCGAATATGTTGAAAGTACCGAAGAGCCTATTGATGGAGCTAGAAAATGGATTGAAGAGAATCAAGAATTGATCGATGAATGGGTAAAGTAAAGGCCTAGATTAATAGCAGAAACAAGAAAGAAGTTGGTCCTCATATTTGGAGAGACCAACTTTTTTTGTATTTCAATTGAATATTATCGTTGTACTGCGCACAAGATGACTTTACTTTGTTCCCCCTAACACACTTGATTTTTACCGCTTTTCTTTGCAACATATAGAGCCTCATCTGCTCTATTGACAATATCCTTTTTTAAGTCATTTTCAATAAATTCGCTAACTCCAAAACTCGAAGTAATCTGACCAATTTCACTATATTCATGTTTTGCAATTAAGTGTCTAAGAGTCTCAGCTAGTTTTAGTCCTGCTTCTTTGTTTTTTCCCGAGAACAAAACAAGAAATTCCTCCCCACCCCACCTACCGAAATATGTGCACTCAGGAAGGTGATTTTTTATAAGTGATGAAAGTTCTTTTAACACGGAATCACCAGCATCGTGTCCATATGTATCGTTAATTTTTTTAAAGTCGTCCACATCAAACAGGATGACGGATAAAGGTTGTTCTGTACTCCTAGCGACTTCTAGCTCCTTATCAAGAAACTCGTCCACTTTTCTTCTATTTGGAAGTCCTGTTAAATAATCTGTATTTGCTAAATGTTTTGCCATATCTACCTGTAAAAACACTTCAAAAACATATTGAACAAAGTAAAGAGCGATAATATATGCAAGTGTAACGATATAAAACTGTAACAATGTATCAAACGTTTGTCCATTTACAAATGGACTGTATAATAAATGATATACTCCTGGTAAAAAGCTTAACAAATAGACAGTAATTGATATTTTTAGTGCAACTTTACCTCGGAAAGTAAAGAAGAAAATAAGAAAGAGGAGAGGCACCCAATAGGCAACCGTACCTAAATAATAATTTCCATTTTGTCCTAAATAGGTAATGATATGATCATACATCCTAAGTAAGTATAATAATGATGCTATAATACAGAATGAAATTTCAATATATAGTTGAGAATGTTTGTTGATAAGTAGAATAATAAAACAAATTGTGAATCCGAGACAAAGAATTGAAAATGTAAATATATTTATAAAGCTTAACGAACCGTTAATTATATAAAGACTTATTAAAACTGTAGAAAAGGCGAAAACTAATACAGGCAAAAGGACTAGGTAAATTCGTCTTTTTAATGTAGAGAATGTTTCGTTTTTATATAAAAATGATCTTATTGCCAATTTGTTTACCACCTTGTGAAAGACATTAGGAATATATCTATTTTACCATGTTATGGTGTAAAAGAATGTGAAAGAAAATAACAAACAATTAAAAATCTAAAAATTACCTAGTGGGATTAATGTCAGTATGGAAAATGAATTTACAGTAAATTGCGATGGCAGTTTGCTTGATAATTGCAGATTATATTCCTGGTGCGCAGCAACTAATTGGCTATGTATGTTGTGGTTCAAAAAAATAGCCCAGTCCTTCTAGACTGAACTAATGATCACCTTAAGGCTTTATTAAATTAACGCTCACAGTTGCTTTAAGTACAATATGTCACAATTAATGGATTTAATATAATGAAGTAATACCTACCCAAAAACATCATTCCTCTAACTAAGGTAAATATAACTTCCAATATAACTTCCAATTTTTCACCGCCTTAATCTACCATTACAATGATGAGCAAGCTTTTTGAATTAATGCTCATCTGTAGAACAATAGCATTCTCTTCTAAATCTTCTACTGATAAACCCTTTCCATTTTGCACGGTAAAGGACATTGTAGATTCATAATATGTTTGGTCATATTCTCCTTCAACATCTTCATCCGATAATGGCTTTGCCCTAAGTAAATAATAATCAGCTGGACCTGTCGTAAATGTGATAACACCATTTTCATCTATTTCTACCTCTGAATCTGAAGTACTACCACGGATAAAAGAAATTTCAATCCCTTCCTTTGGTTCCCCTTATAAGCGCTAGTTTCGATTGCATTATCTGAACCGTTAGTTGGGATCTTCTTGCCCAAAGTACGATGTAAGGGCAAGTTTTTTTAGCACTTCAAAGTAAGCGAATTATTAGCATAAATTTAATTCGATTGTAAAAACTAATAATTACTTAACATAGATCCACTAGTCATGGAGGAATTAGTTCATGTATTTTTTAAAAAAGAAGAAATGGAAACGAACTCAACTCCAACATTCTCGAAAACATACAACAACACCTCGACCTATTCTTAGTAATGTATTGGAAAATATCGATTTAATAAAATCATTTCTTCACCATACAGATGACTTATCTGTTAGAGAATTAATTTTTAATAACAAACAAATTTCGCTGCTTTTTATTAATACTTTCGTTGATAGTGAAACACTAGAAACGAAAGTGATCCAACAAATTATAAATCATCCTTCAGATTCCATTATTAATACGGTTGCTGTTAAAGAAATTACCAAAACAGAATCACTAGATCATGTGGCCTTTAAACTCTCTCAAGGAAACACCGTTATTTTTTTAGAAAACGAAACGTATGCATTTATTTTAGATACGGTTTCGTTTGAGAAGAGAGCGATCGAGGAACCCATGGGCGAGCAAGCGATTAAAGGTCCTCGTGATGGTTTTGTCGAGCATTTAAATGTGAACATCAATATCATTAGAAGTAAAATAAAAAGTAAAAATTTAGTAATAAAAGAATGGATATTAGGCAAGGAATCTGAAACTCGTGTTGCATTATTATACGTATCTTCAATAGCTAATAAAGAGGTCGTAAAAGAAGTGGAGGGAAGACTGTCAAGCGTGAAGGTTGATATTGTTCAATCTCCCGGACATATGGAAGCATATATTGAAGACAACTCTTATTCTCCTTTTCAACAAGTATTAAGCACAGAAAGGGTAGACAGGACTGTATTTGGTTTAATGGAAGGTAGAGTTGCTGTTTTAACCGATGGAAGCCCATCTGCGCTCGTAATGCCAATAACATTTTTTGCATTTTATCAAACGTCTGACGATTACAATAACCGGTGGTTTATCGCCTCATTCTTTCGCTTAGTAAGACTTTTTTGTTTTTTTCTTGCGATTTCACTGCCAGCTTTATATATTTCTCTTGTCGCTTACCATTATGAGATTATTCCATTCGACCTACTTTTTAATGTCAAAGCGTCCTTGGAGCATGTACCGTTTCATCCGTTGATTGAGGCGATGACCATGCAAATTATTTTAGAGTTATTAAAAGAAGCTTCTATCCGACTTCCAAGTCCCATTGCACAAACCATTGGTGTAGTTGGCGGATTAGTCATTGGCACTGCCGTAGTCGAGGCCAGCCTAGTTTCCAACACCATGGTAGTTATTATCGCCCTGACGGCCATCGCTTCCTTTGTCGTACCCATCCATGAAATGGGAACATCCGTTAGATTATTGGGATTTCCATTAATGTTATCTGCTTATTTATTAGGGTTAGCTGGGATTGTATTTGGACTTATGGTTTTATTGGTTCATTTATGCAAGTTAGAATCGTTTGGATCACCTTATTTTGCACCGCTTGCACCGGTACGCTTAAAGGATTTTAAAGATACGTTTATTCGTGTCCCTTTATGGAAAATGAACCAAAGACCTACTACACCCCAACCAGATCAAGAAGAAAGACAGCGAAATGCTAGAGGATGGGACAACAGTGAAAACAAATAAACAAATTTCAACGAATCAATTACTCTTTTTAGTTCTGCAATCTCAAATTGGGATTGGTGTACTATCCCTTGCTCACGATCTCTATTTAAACGCATTTACAGACGGTTGGATATCAATAATAAATGCAGGTATAGTCAATTTACTGTTTTTATTTATCATACTGACGTTAAATAAACAGTATCCACAAGATACGCTATACGATTTTTCTCAAAAAATAACAGGGATGTTTTTCGGTAAATTATTTTCTTGCTTATATGTACTTTATTTTATTAGTGTAAATATTTTAGTTATCCACTTATCTACAGGTGTACTTAAAAAATGGCTTCTCCCATTAACACCTGAGTGGATACTCTTTTTAGTTTTTATCAGTGTTGCGGTTTATTTAGTTAAAGAAAATTTAAGAATCATTGCTAGGGTTTATGTCATTGTATCGCTATTAGTTATCGTTCTAATAGCGTTAATCCTTAGCGCTTATATGGAGGTTAATGTTAAATATATATTTCCTGTTGGACAAAGTGGAATCAAAAATATCATGTTGGCCTCTCATGAGGCAATTGTTGCCATGTTAGGATTTGAGTTACTATTGATCGTTTATCCATTCGTTCAAGCAAGTCATAAACAAAAAGTGAAATACTCTGCTTTGGCCGTAATCGCTGTGACAACACTTTATACATTTTTTGTGTTTTCGAGTTATATCTATTTTAGTCCTGATCAACTCGCCGTGATACCCGAGCCTCTTTTATATATGCTCAAAGCGGTAGACTATGAACTTATTGAAAGATTAGACCTTATTTTTTTAGTGATTTGGATAGTACCAATGACAACTTCAATTGGGATCTATATATACTTGTCGAGCATCGGTCTAAGTAAATTATTTCGTCAGCAAGATCACCAAAAGTCCAGTTTCATTGTTGGTGGTTTTGTGTTCCTATTTACTTTAATAATCCCTAGCACTCCTGAGTTCACAAAGCAATTTGGAGAAATCATTTCAACGTTAAGCTACATTTTTGTAGGAGGAATCCCTTTGTTCTTATTAAGTATAGTCTTTTTCAAACAAAAAATAGGCAAGAGGGAGAGCGTATGAGGTATAAACTAGTAATTGTTGCACTAATCAGTCTCTTTGTCTTGACAAGTTGCTGGGATCAACACTTATTAAAAGATGCAAGGCTTATCTACGGAGCCAGCTTTGATTTAAATGAAGACAACTCCCTGCAAACGACAATAGCAATCCGTGCATTAACCCCAGAAACCATTAGCGGAACCGAACATGGAAGTGCCAATATTGTACTCAGTGCAAAAGGAAATACATTGCGCGATACAAGAATAGCACAAGAAAAAGAACTTGCTGGTCAGTTTGCGTCTAATAAAGCTCGTGTATTCATCCTTGGTGAAGAGCTAGCAAAAACTGATCTTTATTCATTATTAGATATTCTATACCGTGATCCTAGGTTTTCCATAAGAGCATTACTTGTTGTTACCAAAGGACGTGGCGAGAATATTTTAAGGCTTAATAAGGTTCAAGAAAGATTTATTAGTGAGGAAGTCTTGGGGTTAGTTCAAGAGGCAGAAGACAAGTCGTATGTTTCAAGAGAAACGATCCAGTCCATTTTTCCGGTCATGTTTGATCCTGGTGAAGATTTCCACCTGCCATTAATCAAAAAAACTGAAGAAAACCAAACAAAGATCGTAGGAATGGCTTTATTTAATGGAAAAAAATACACTGGAAAGGACCTCGAGGGCGATGCTTCCACTGTTTTATTATTGCTAAAGAATGAACTTGGTGAAACAAATAGATTTTCGTTTGTCATTCATCCTGAAGAAGAGGAAGGACGGCAGCAAATCGTATCATTTACTGTTAGCGATTCCAATTCAAAAGTGAACATTACCACTACAAATGATAATAAAGTATCAGTTGATATCGATTTAAAGCTTAAAGTGAATATTGTCGAATATCCGAAAGAAGATATAATTGACGACGCTGTTGAGGAGATAACTAGGGAGCTTACAGAAAAATTCACAGAAAAAGCAAACCATGTCACTCAAATATTACAAGAGGCCAACTGTGATGGACTAGGCATTGGTAGAGAACTAATGGCTTTTCACCCAAAGGTATGGAAGCAGCTCGATTGGAAAGAAGAATATCCAAAGGTTAACTTTTCAACTACAGTTGACGTTGAAATTATCGGGACTGGGATCTTGAAATAACTTATGTTGACTTTTCCTCTGTAGATAAATTAAAGGACATTACATATTATCCATATTTATCAAGACTAAAATATGTTCTGTCCTACTTAATGAATAGTTGTATTTTTGTAAACAAAATACAACTATTCTTTCTCCTTTTAGTCATTCCTTTTTAAAAAAAATTTCTTTTATTATCTCTCTAAATTTAACATTATCCTTAATTATTCACGTTTTAATGTTTCTACAATTTTACACTGCTACAATCCTTCAAGATATGCCCCAGAATGGAATTAGGATTCGGAATCTTTTCCAAAATTTTACTCCTTTGCATAAGTACATTTTTTCAAAGGCACCTAAATATGTAGACATTTGTCGCACAGTAACCGTCAGATACGAAAGACGATCACATTTAAAGTGACCGCCTTAAAAATATTATATTCCGTTACCAGTATCGTTCTACTGTACAGCAAATAGATCTGTTATTTTTTCGTTTTTTTTATCATTAGCTCGCCGTTAGTGCAATATGCTCCTTTCTGCTGCTTTATAAAGTTCTTAAATAAACTTCTCTTTTATTGACAATAAACACAACTAGTTGTATTATGCAACTAGTTGTGTAGAGGGGGGATTGTACTGGTTAAAAATGATTTTTACAATCAGATGAAAGAAATCATCCGTTCTCTTGGACTCCATCATCCTAACCAAACTCCTTGTGGTCAGCCTATTTCAATATCTGAAGCACATACAATTATGGAAATTCAGTTAAAAGAGGAAGTTACACAATCCGATTTAACGCAGATACTAAATTTAGAGAAAAGTACGGTAAGTCGTTTAGTTCAACAGTTGGAGAAAAAAGATTGGTTAAAACGTGAAACAAGTCCAAAGGACCAACGAATGAAAATACTGAGATTAACTGAAAAGGGACAAAAAATAGCGCAACGCTTGGAAACTTCTCGTATAGAAAAGTTTAATAGTATATTGGCTAATATACCTGAAAATAGGCATAAAGAAGTTATTGTTGCCCTGGAATTACTTATCGAAGCGATTCCCCCAAGAAAAGATTAGGAGAAATGTAGAATATGAATAGAACTATAATATTGTTAACCTTGTTAATTCCAATTGCTCTAGCAGGATGTTTTTCATCAACGGAAGAAGAAAATTCAAACAAGATGGAAGCTGAAACAAGTCCTTACGTAGACCTAACAAACCAAGAAATTAAAGCCCTACCAGAAGGAAGAATTCAAGCATTACTTAATGGTGCAGGAGCTGGCTATGCTCTATCTGCTGAATTGAATAGCTACCCTGGACCCCTTCATACTCTTGAATTAGCTATAGAGCTATCTTTGTCCGATGAACAAAGGGAAACAACAGAAGAACTCTATAATGGGATGAAAGAAGAAGCACAAAAGATCGGAGAGCAAATCGTCAATTTAGAACTTCAACTTGAAAATGCCTTTAGATCAAAGGATATTACAAAAAACGATGTAGATAATATCACAAATCAAATTTCTACCTTAGATGGTAAATTAAGAAGTGTTCATTTAAAAGCACATATCGATATGATTGATGTATTAACTAATGAACAAATTAAAATGTATGATGAGTTAAGAGGTTACTCATCAGACCATGATCATACTGATCACGACCATCACCACGGTCATGGACACTAACAATCTATTTGCAAAAGTGAAAAAGCTGTTCAAAATAAGAACGGCTTTTTCTACTATAGACTATTATTAACCTTCCCATTAGTTTAAGTGAAAACCTTCACAAACCCACTACACTCTAACCAAATTTTAACATATATAACCATTTTGTTGTTTAATGTAAATGGAATGCTTAATGCGTATCATCAGTCTAATGTGCAGCAACCATATTTTGGTCACTACTAATAACCTTCCAACCATTTATAATAGAATTTTTAGTAAATATAAATAAGATATAAAAGTCTACTTTTTGGCTTGATCAAGTGCTTGGTAAGCAACCTGATACCTTCCTCCATCCGCAACTTCTGAATGGTACAATGCCTTGAGGGCATTGTTTTTTTCAAGATCATGCTCATCCTTCAGCTCTTTAAAGCGTGTATGCAATTCTTTGTTTTCCTTAATTATTTTTCAAGAGAAATAGCCTGTTTAAAAAGATGCCTAAATTGCTCCCTGTCTTCTGCTGTAAAAGGCTTTGGTCCCTTTGTTCGCTGTCCGCCTTTTCTAGCCATTGCACTTAAATAACGTGTTTGTAATAATTGGTCAATATTATCATTTGTATATCTAAATCCTTTTTGGTGGAGGACAATAGTTCCTTTTGCTAAACCTAGCGACGCAAGACCATAATCTTGCGTCACGATAATATCTCCTTTTTCCACTAACTTCACAATCCGATAATCTGCAGCATCTGCTCCAGAATCTACATAAACGGTTTCCACTCCTGATGGCTGTTCTGCATTAGAAAAATGAGAAAGGCTTGTAACAAGGATAACCGGAATTTCAAAATTCCTTGCTTCAGAAATAATAATATCTTTCACCGGACAAGCATCTGCATCCACATAAATTTTCATCTTTTTCCTCCTGTTAAGAAGTTCAACTTACTAATTAACTTTATCTTTCACAACAATAAAAGGGACTGGTGACTTGGGTTAAATACTAAACACGAGTTCTTCCTTTTGCTAAATTTTTCTTTTCTCATATTATACTTCATAGCATTGTGTTGGCAAATGGTCGTTGAATGTAAATGCCAACAAAAATCGGTTGCTAAATCATCTGCTTTTATTAAAAATTAATAAAATTTATAAGGTACCTTAGAACTAAAATACTTGATTAGAATCGTTGTTTATTGCGCAGTATCTAGTCTACTCTTTGATTGGGAAAAAGCGTAAATCTTATTCAGCTATTGTGCTCGTAAAAGTGATTTATTACAAATAAAAAATCCTTACACGAAAGAATGAGTAAGGACGGAAGAGATGGTCACATTGCTGGCCATCTCTTCCTTGTTAATAATATTAATTCATTTTTTATCAAACTTTCGCTTCGGCTTAAATCCTTCTTCAAGTAAATATTGCTTCGCTTCATTATACGATGGAAACGTTCCGTCTAGTTGTTCACCTGCATAGACGTTCCACATGTCATCTTCAATAATGATAGTAAGCTTATGCCCTTCTTTGTCCATCCATATTTCATCAATATTTTGAAGAGTTTCCTCTACTTCACTAACTGCGTTTGATTGCAGAGAGTCAATTGAGCGTTCAATGATCGAACGTAATTCTTCTTCTGAAAAATCACGGATATTAACCATCCCTTTAGGATCTTTCTTCGGCACTTTAAGTGTTGCAGCATAAACAAACCCATTTCCGTTTGGATGCAAATGGTATACGACATTTTTTTTATCACTGTCGCCTCCCACATAATGAAAATTAACACGATTTAGCGATACATCGCGGCGTTCTAATTCTGGGAAAGACTCGATAATTGCAAGTTTTTGATCAAATGTAAGCATAGTTCCTCCAAATAATTCTAATTTAATAATTCATTATATCATTATATCATTAGTAGATATTAACAAAAAATACACTTGCTTGCACAATCAACTAATTTTCAGATACGCCTAGTAGTGGGCTGCCCGCGAAAGAAACGAAGTTATGAAACGATGGCTTCTTATTAGTGCAAAAAGCCTTACTACCAGCACCTCTTCTAGTAGTAAGGCTTTATCTTTGTTGCGCATTAAAAGTCTACTACGTACATGAACCGTTTGCAGAAGACTTTAATAGGCATCTGACCCCAGTACGTCAAAACCTTCTCGTACTGGGGGATAGGAATCGTTATTAAAATTTTAAAAATCACCCTCCCCTTTTTTGGAGTTTGAATGTATCTATTCTTATAAAGGGGGAGATCAATGTGATGGAAAATGGACAAGTAACAATTTTTGCGGAGTATTCAAAGTTTGAGGATGTAGCATCCTTTAATGAAGCGATTCATCAATGGTTGGATCAATATCACGACTATTTTACAAAGGGGGAAAAATTAGCTCTTACTTTTTTGACTCGTTATAGTGTGAAAGTTGTCGGTGTTTCAAATGTGAAGATCGCGACGATCCTTAAAGTCATTCATGAAGAATATAATGGCAATGGTATTTCACGGTCTACATTTAAGAGGATGATCTCGAAAGCGAAGAAAATTGGTATGATCACGACATACACGATGAAACGAAATAATGGCGGCCAGTCAAGTAACTTATATGTGTTCCAACCATACTCCGATGATGGTGGTTCACCTTCTCGAAAAAGTCAATCTGGACAAGCTCAGTCCTATGTCCCTGAACGTCGCTTACATACAAATGAACCACCATACCAGCAAAAAATGAACCACCTAATAAAAACTAAAGAGTATAAAACGAATAAATTCATAAATAAACGTAAGGAGTCGTTGGACCACTCGTATACAAGTGACGATGTCCCTTCCACTTTTCGAAAGCTCGTTAAAAATTTCTTCGACTGTGCTGACACGATTGAAAGTTACTGGCGAATGGTACGTATTTGTGCGTATAAAAATAGCTACGAAACCGATCAAAACCTCATGATCGACAACGCTATCAAAGCCTTTAAACAAACTGTTCGTGCCATGAAAAAGAAAAACATTCGTCGTCCGATCGCCTATTTTTACGGGGTGCTACATAAAAAGTTTGAAGACGTTTATATGTTTGAATTAAATGAACTGATCGAACAGCAATAACGCACCTGCCCCCCGAACACGTTGAAGGCTTATCGTACTGGGGACAGGAACGTTATTAAATTAGTAAAAAATTCAGCCTTTTTGTTAAGACTGAACTTTCTTCTCAAGGCAATACTTCCTTTTCCACTTGTTTTTTTGATGAAAATATATGTGAAAATTATACCTTTAGGGTAAGATGGAACGATTTTTAGTAAAGAAAACTCGCCGATTGGCGAGCCTTGGGCGAAGACAGAGGCGTTAGTTGCGACGAGCTTTACTTCTTGATTAAGCTTCGAGCTGCGACGAGTAACCGCAGGAGCCAACGCACAGGACGTGCTAGCACCGGTGTTGCGATAGGACATCGCGTTTTTAGCCGGTGAACTTATACTTAGTTCTTGAAAATTTTCTCTACGTCGATCTACTTCTTCGCTAAAATTTTATAAATTCTTAACGTGCAAAAAAAGAAGGCACTCTTCCAATCAAATACATGTTGAAAGAGACCTTCATATAATAGTTTTTTTAATTAACTTTTTACTGTACCTGCGTCAGCTGGATGTACGCCATGGCGGTAGAAGTCGGCATGGATAGGCTCCAATGGTTTACGTTCAAGGATTAAGTCAGCTGCCTTTTCTGCCAACATCAATACCGGTGCATGGATATTTCCGTTCGTGACATAAGGCATAGCAGACGCATCGACCACTCGTACATTGTCAAGACCATGTACCTTCATCGTTTCTGGATCTACAACAGCCATTCGATCTGAAGCAGGTCCCATTTTTGCCGTACATGACGGGTGAAGCGCAGTCTCGGCATCTTTTGCTACCCACTCCAAAATCTCCTCATCTGTTTGAACAGAAGGGCCAGGTGAAATTTCTCCTGAATTGTAAGGTGCCATAGCTGGCTGGGACATAATCTCTCTTGTAATTCGTACCGCTTCAATCCATTCACGTCGATCCTGTTCGGTTGAAAGATAGTTGTAAACCATGCTCGGATGCTCTTTAGGATTTTTCGATCGAATCTTCAATGAGCCTCGAGCATCAGAGTACATCGGTCCAACGTGTACCTGGAATCCGTGTTTCGTGTCTGCTTTTTGACCATCGTAACGAACCGCTAATGGAAGGAAGTGGAACATTAAATTTGGATATTTAACGTCCTCGTTAGAACGAACAAAACCTCCGCCTTCAAAATGGTTGGTTGCTGCTGGTCCTTTGCGTCCGAGTAACCACTGCAACCCAATCCAAGGCATACGTGCTTTATTTATGTTAGGCTGCTGAGAAACCGGTTGTGGACAAGCGAATTGGATATAGGTTTCAAGGTGATCTTGAAGGTTTTCACCTACACCAGGAAGATCAACAACTGGTTTAATACCAAGTGAGCGCAAGTGCTCTGCATCACCTACACCTGACAATTGAAGTAGTTGCGGCGTATTGATTGCACCACCAGAAAGAATCACTTCATCTGCAATAACTTGATGCATCTTCCCATTTCGTTGATAGGTCACACCTTTTGCTTTCGTACCTTCGAAATCGATACTTGCAACAAAAGCACGAGTTTTCACAGTGAGGTTCTTACGCTTCATAGCCGGATGCAAATATGCACGTGAAGCTGACAATCGTCTACCTTTGTACACATGTTTATCGAACGGACCGAAGCCCTCCTGGCGGAAACCATTCACATCAGGAGTTCGTGAGTGTCCTGCCTCAACAGCTGCGTTAAAGAAGGCTTGGAATAAAGGATTCTTTGCTGGTCCACGCTCTAATTTAAGAGGACCATCATGACCGCGCCATTCATCGTCTCGATCCGAACCTAAAGCAGTTTCTAATCGTTTGAAATACGGGAGACAATGTGCAAAATCCCATGTTTCCATACCGTTGTCGGCTCCCCAACGTTCATAATCCATTGGGTTACCACGTTGATAAATCATTCCGTTGATAGAACTTGAACCGCCGAGCACCTTTCCTCGTGCATGCTTGACACGTCGTCCCCCCATATGAGGTTCAGGCTCAGATGCGTATTTCCAGTCATATAACGATTTCCCCGCTGGAAACGGCAAAGCTGCTGGCATTTGGATCAACAGGTCCCATGAGAAATCTTTACGCCCCGCCTCTAACACAAGAACATTACGTGTTCCATCTTCACTTAAACGGTTGCCGAGAACAGAGCCCGCACTACCGCCACCTATAATAACTACATCATATTTTTCTGTCATCTTAAGTACCTCCTTGGATGTTGAGAAGTGAATGGATCAATTCTCTTTCAATTATTGAAACAAGTTAATAGTTTAATAGTTTTTTAAATACATTTACTTAAACCCATTTAATTGCTTATGGTTGAGATTACGATAAATATGTTTTGTTTTTGTTTGCACTCTTACAATCTATATCTTCCTAACTCATGTGAGAGCTAGATTGGTTATATCTCCCCCACGAACTTGCGCAAAATATGGGTGATGTCTCTCAATCTTCCGGAACAAACCTCCACCTATTCCTCATTGAGTTAGCATGTCACTTCCCTTTATTAATTTTGTTAAATTTTTATTTAACATTTTTAATGTTTTAAATTTACCACAGTATAATTTTTTTGTAAACCGGTGTCTATATTTTTTTACATTCATCTAAAAAAGAAAAGGTAATCTTAGTAAGTTCAAGCTGGACATAATCACTATTGTTAATGACCAGATTGGCTTAGAAACCGATAGTAAACACACCTGTTAAAAAACTACATATCATTGCTATACAAAGGTAAATGTATTTTTTATAAAGTATGATGGATCATATAGACACACGATCACGTTACGTACCATCTACCTTCATGGATTGGAGAAATAAAAAAAGAAGCTTCCCAAAAGTTTTGTTAACTAATGAGAAGCTTCCATTTAATTGTCTAATCATCGAACATACCCCAACCGGTTCTCAACTCTTTGTTATAAATAAAATTCGTAACACTTTCTCCAGAGACCTTCGATGACTTTCTTTGTAACTCTCTATATTTTGTAGGAACTATCACGACAATATTCTTTTTTCCCCTTCAATTGCTTGGATAGGATCGATATTTTGCGTAAATTCCAGAGTACCCATGTATTCATTTTGCTCATCTCGAACCGCAAAGTAGCGAATATATACGTATTTATCCTTAAACTTGATCCAAAAATCCTCGCAATCCTTTTTCCCTGACTTGAAATCTTCCAGTATAGCTTCTACTATATGCGCACTTTTTGGTGGATGGCAATTTTGAACCGTGCGTCCTATTATTGCCTTCGTTCTTGCAAAGACTCTTTCCTTTCCGTGTGAAAAATACCGTACAATATCATTGTGGTCGATGAACGTAATATCAACTGGTAAATGGTTTAGCATGAGCTCCATCTGATTTAGAGATAGAACACCGGTTTCTAGCTTAATATATCCTTCTCCAAAAGCTTTCGATTCTATATCATGTCTTTTAGGCTTCCATACCGCTGCTGGACCTGTAAGACAGTACCCTATTTCATCACTTTCATGAGCGATGTTTATCCACTCATCCTCAGTTAAATGACTCATAGCCATTGGAAAGAGAATATGTTCCTCTCTGTATATCATCGCAGTTACTTGTTCAATTATATAGTCCAAAGTATTAAGAACTTTCTCTTTTTCTCCATTATAATCTGTTAAAAGCTTTTTCACTTCCTTGATTGAGTCACGGATATAATCATCAAGTCTCCACATATTGACAGAAGGAGCATTAATACCATATTTCTCAAGATAAGGGAACAATAATTGCTCTTTGCGTGTAAAATGCTTGTCAATACCATACAAACTGTTGCAATTATCAATTAACTTATAAACATTATCAGTAGAATCTTCTGTTTCAAATGCCTCTTTACTTGGGATCAACTTCGATTGCAGTAAACTCTCTAATTCTCTATTCTCTCTACAGAAGGTGTGAACGGGATGCCCTGGTATATCTTGAGGATATTGAACTTCTATTATATTTCCTTCAATAATGCTTAAATGAGCAGCAGATATTCTTTCAAATTCACTTTGAGACAAATCTTTTTCTTCTAAAAGTTCTTTTTGATACTTAGAAAGTTGGGCAATTTCATCTACTGTCACTTTCCCCAGTTTTTCATCAACGAAGGCTTTAACTTGATCGACATCTTTTCCATTATAGAGATCCCAAAAAATTGTTTTCAGCAGCTCTTGGCGCTCTGAGTTTTGGTCCTCGCCATGTTGCTCACGGTTGTTTATGAATTCACTCAAAAAATCGCTCTTTTTTTATCTATCACTGACATCAAGTGAGAATCTTTCTCAATATATAAAGTGTATCACTTCTTTTCTTCGAGCTTGGTGACCCTAATCACAACATGACCTAGAATTTTTTTGTCTAAAAGAGCATCTTACGCCTAACCTTTATACAATTGTTCTTTAGTTCTATTTCGTATCAGTATCAGTCGGTACAATATGGAACCTTCCCTCTTAAAATGAATGACTGTTATAAAAAAAAGCTACCGACCTAAAGTTAGGTCAGTAGCTTTTTTTATATTCAAGAACGATAGCCTCTTTAAAATTGTTTTAAAGGGTTGGCAGTCATCCGAGTACCGAATTTGTTCTTCTTATGTTTTCGATCTCTGTAAATGTAAAAACTGCCCCTTACTTTTCCATCACGCCTCAGCAACATCAAGGTGTTTTTGAATACAACGTCCCTTTCCAAATGGAATACATAAAGGTGTTCCAAATATTGGGTCAAATGTTACTTGACAGTTCATCTTAAATACATCTTTTACAAGCTCACAAGTAATCACGTCTTCCGGTTTTCCTTGCGCATAAATCTTCTTATCTTGCACTGCCACAATGTTATGTCCATAGCGACATGCCAAGTTTAGATCATGGAGCACCATGACAATCGTGCGGTTTTCTTTTTCATTTAATTCAAATAATAAGTCAAGTATCTCAATTTGATGAGTCATATCCAAATAAGTAGTAGGCTCATCAAGTAATATCGTATCTGTATCCTGTGCAAGAACCATCGCAATCCAAGCGCGCTGCCTTTGGCCTCCTGACAAGGAATCCACTTCCCTATCTGCCAATTCCGTCATCTGTGTAGAATCTAAAGCCCGGTTCACCTTTTCTTCATCATCTTTAGACCATTGCTTCAGCCAATTCTGATGAGGATAACGCCCTTGATTTACTAATTGGCGTACAGTTAGACCTTTTGGTGCTTCAGGCCCTTGCGGAAGAATGGCAAGCTTCTTCGCCACATCTCTAGTACCCATTTTTTGTACTAATGACCCATCAAGGAGTATAGACCCGCTTTTCGGCTTGAGTAATCTTGCTAATGAACGCAATAATGTCGATTTACCACAGCCGTTCCCACCGATAAAAATCGTAATTTCCCCTTTTGGAACCTTTAAATCTAAATTATCTATAATGACAGAATCGCCGTATCCAAGGGTAAGGGTGTTCGCTTCAAGTCCATACATACTCATTCACTCCTTCATTGAGTAGTCATTATCACCGATGCACAACAAAAAAATTTACTTATCGCACTATTTAAGTGTAAGTTAATTGATAATCATTGTCAATGTAATTGAGAGTGGTTATCATTTATAGCTATGACAATTATATGAACAGTTCACGATCATTCAATACAAAAGTAAGAAAAGATTGATGTTACCCTTTTTTCTTTAAAAGAATAGGACAAGTTGTGCAATACGTCTTTGGAGAAGAAACTTGATAGTAATAACAACACGTTTTTCTCATTCGTACACTTTCCCCTGTTGAACCCCCTGCCGTTTTGGGCCCATAATATTTATAAAGGGGATTATCCGCTTGCCCAAACAATTCTGCCGGTGCTTTATTTAGCAGATAGGCAAAGTCATTTTCCACCTGACACTCTTTCTCCCCACAAAGCTTTACAGCATTATTCAGAAAGCTCTCATAGAGCCAATATACATACACTGCCGTATTCTCCCAGAGCACAGACATAGGTACACGAGTAACGGTAGACAAGGCCTCCCAAACCTTCGAAATATTCTCTGAAAAAATCGTTTGAATCACTTGATCACGTTGTATCTGCTCTTGCTCAATAGGAGAAACGTGAAAATCATTTAATCGAAGCTTTGGAATCCAGATACCGTCTTGAAAACAGGACTCCAGATTACAGTTATCAATCCTAACATTCAATGCCTTTCCATATCTGGTCATGACAAACAGACTTGGAGCAACCATCATAAACGCATACCTCTTGCAAAACTGAGATGCTGTTACTTTAATCGAAGGCGATTGTAGTGTCGAGGTTAATTCATCCAAATACCGCTCCAGTTTCCTTAAATCTAACAGATCAAGGGCTGGCAACGAATAACGTCTGTCTTCTGATGGCATTGTTGTTACGCGAAGGTATTGTTGTAAAAAATCTAATTCTTCCTGTTTCAATGGCTCGTTTTTTCTATTTTTCATGTTAATCCCTCGTTATTTTCATCCCATCATATTTTTGTTTTAAACAATAAGTAGATAAAGAAAGGGGCACCAATACCCGCAGTAAACACACCGGCAGGAATATCTAACGGCAAAAAGGCAGTTCTGGCAACGAGGTCAGCAATCGTCACAATCAGGCCACCAATCAACGCTGCGGCTGGAACTAGCGCAGCAAAGGACATTCCGATCAACTTCCTGGCAATATGCGGAGCAATTAAGCCAACAAAACCAATCCCACCAGCAAAGGCTACTGAGGACCCTGCTAGAGCTACACTAATAAATAGGAGTAGAAACCGATAATATTGCACTCTTACTCCAAGTCCATGGGCTACATCATCACCAAGTTCTTTCGCATTGACGATTCTCGCAAGAACGAGTGTAATTGGGAGAAGAATCACTACCCAAGGAAGAAGTCCATAAACATCTCCCCAACTGGCTCCATATATACTTCCAGTAAGCCAAATATACGCCCTTCCAGCTGTAGCAATATCACTTGATACAATCATCATCGTTGTTAATGCACTCATTCCAGCAGCAATACCAATTCCGATTAAAATGAGGCGAATCGGCGTTACTCCATTCTTCCATGACAATAGGTAAATAAAAATGGAAACAACAGCCGCTCCAGTAATTGCAGCTAAAGGGAGCCACGACATACTAACTTGCCCAGCAAATGTGACAATAAAAAGGATGGCACCAACAGATGCCCCACCAGTAATTCCAATAATATCAGGGGATGCTAATGGGTTTCGGACAATACCTTGTAATATGAGACCTGATACACCTAAGGCTGCCCCAACTAAAAATGCTAAGAGTGCTCTCGGCAGTCGAAGCGTATTAATGACAAAACCATGTTCGTCAGTCATTCCAACCAACTGTTGCACTACTTGAATCGGAGAAATCCATGAACTTCCCATAGATAAGGATATGATAAACAGAAAGATTAAAGTCAAAAACAAATATAGCAGTGTATAAAAAGATTTTTTATCCACTTGAAAGGAGATCGATCCTGACTTATTTCGAATAACAAATTTACTCACTGCTTAGTGACCCCCTTTCTAGCGATGTAAATGAAGAATGGTGTTCCCAATAGGGCTGTCATAACGCCGATTGGCATTTCTTGTGGCATAATGACTATTCTTGCAGCAACATCAGCTAACAAGAGAACCGTTGCTCCAATGAGGGCTGAAAAAGGAATCACCCATCGGTAATCTACTCCAATAATCCCTCTAACGATATGTGGAACGATTAACCCAATAAACCCTATAGCACCACCAATTGCAACGGAACCACCTGCTAAAAAGACAACGACGATACCGATGACTAGTTTCGTTACGATCGTACGCTGCCCGAGACTCTTGGCAACATCTTCACCAGACATCATAATATTCGTGGCTTTCCCTAGCATCATAGCTATGATTCCTGCTACAAACATGAATGGAAGGATGGGAAGGAGCATGTCAATCGACCTTCCGGCAACAGAGCCTGCAATCCAGAACAATACACTTTGTAAATTTTGTTCACTGAGAACTAAAATACCTTGGGTGAACGAAACAAACAACGCAGTAATCGCCGCTCCAGCTAATACAATTCGAATTGGTGAAAGGCCATCTCCTCCAATTGAACCTAAAAAATAGACAAGTGCCGCAGCTATTCCCGCTCCCAAAAAACCAATCCACATATAATGGACAAGGGAGGTGACAGAAAGAAAACTTACGGAAAAGACGATAAAAAATAATGCCCCTGCATTAATCCCAAAAATATCCGGGGCTGCTAGAGGGTTTCTTGTAAGTGCCTGCATTAGCGCACCAGAGATCGCAAGACTCGCTCCTATGACAATCGCAATAACAGTCCTTGAAACCCTTGAGGTCATAATAATTACATGTTCTGTGACCGATTCATCATAATGAAAAAATGCTTCCATCACCATCGAAAAGGGAATTTGTGTTTTTCCAAGGACAATACTGAGAAAAATTGATATGAAAAATAACCCTATAAAGATCAATAAAATAACTGGTTTTGGCAGATTTGCAATTAACGACTTCATTTTATTCCTCTTTCTATTGCTTTTTTCTCTACGAAACAATAGTCATTTGTTCTTTTAAACTTAACAAAATGATATAAAATATTGTTGGAACAAAACAAGGGTAGAAGGAAAACTCCCCCTGCCCTTGCTTTTAATATATTACTGTTCTAAATCAAATCTTTCATAAATGTCATCTAGCATATTGTTAGCTGCGATGATTCCACCTGCCATGTTCCAAGTAACTTCATCAACCATGTGTACTTGATCGTTTTGTACAGCATCTAAATTATTCCAAAGGGGGTGACTAGTCCATTCTTCGAACGTGTTTTGAACAGCTTCACCTTCTTCATTAAAAATGTAGAAAATATCAGCATTCATTTCAGGAATACTTTCCTTATCAGAAAGCATCACACCCCACTCGTCACTTTGCTGGTTTTCTGGACGTTCAAAACCAAGTTCTTTGAGAATTCCACCTGCAAAGCCTGTAAAGTAAATACGTGCATGATCAGCTCTAAAGTTTAGAATTGCAACATTAAGTGGCCATTCATCGCCTAATTCAGCTTCTACTTTTGTTTGGAAATCTGCTACTCTTTCTTCCCAGTCAGCAAGAATTGTTTCAGCATCTTCTTCACGGTTCATAGCTTTCCCCATAAGCTCCACTGTCTCTTTAAAATATGATACATCCTCATGTGCCACAGTTGGTGCAATCTCAGAAAGATGCTCATAAATCTCTTCATGTCTTAATTGAGAAGCAATAATTAAATCAGGATTAAGTGCAGCGATCTCCTCTAGATTCGGTTGTGTCTCATTCCCAATGATTTCAACACCTTCTAAATCGTCTCTTAAATATTCATAAATAGGTTGTTCTACCCAAGATTCCACCACACCAACTGGCTTTACATCAAATGCTACAGCTACGTCCGTCGCACCTTGATATAGCGTTACAATCCTTGTAGGTGTGCCTTCAATTGTTGTCGTGCCCATTGCATGCTCAATCACTCTTGCACCAGCTTCATCTTCAGCTGTATCTTCTTCAGTTACATCATCTTGTTGCTCGGATTGCTCACCATTTACTCCTGCATCACTTTCCTCTTCTACATCACCATCTCCGCAAGCAGTAACTGCGAATAATAGTGTGACGACCATTACAAGTAATAATAAGTTATGTTTCTTGAATGATTTAATCATCGTTATCATGACAATTCCTCCATTACCTTTTTCAATTGATATTGATTCTCAATATCATCTACGACATAGTATAAAGTCATTCTCGTCAAATAACAACCACTTTTTTTTGGCATAGTTGAATCCATTTCAAAAATGCAGGCCCTTATGTGCGTGTTTCAACGTAAAAAAAGAAGCTTCCCATAAGTTTGGTTAACTTATAAAAAGCCTCCTATATATGTCAGCAAGATGTTTCTTTTTTTATCAAACATTATTATCTCTAGGAAAAGAATCAGCTTTTATCCACCAGGTGCGGGGATAATCGTTGCAAACCAAAAACTAAGCACTGGAAGTACTGACACGATAAGCATCAGGGCCATCCATCTTAGACCTCTTCTGTCCATTACAACATTAACATTAGCTAGAAGTTGACGAAGTGGTGGCAACTTACTCATACGCAACATCACTAACTCAAGGACAAAAAGAATTGTTGAAGCTACAGCTGACACCATACAAAAAGGACAAATCGCCTCAATAACAAATAATTGCAGATAAACAAAGAAAGATGAAGCGATCACACCAGTTGCTGAAATCGGCGTTAGAATTTTAAGCACTAAAGGATGACGCGTGTGATACCACAAACCTGCGAACAATAGTACCGTGAGATAATAGAAGGCTCCTAATAAAGCCAATGGAATACCTAACACATACGCCCATTCACTAGTCATCACTGCCCAAGGTGTTCCTGTTACTTCAAAGCCTGCTGGTAAAGGGAGTACCCAAAAATGAACACCAGTTAAGAAAATACTCACAGCCCAACCGATAACCGCAACAGCCGTAAAAATAGCAAATAGTTTGGGAACAACGCTCCCGTAATTATGTGGTGTATCTTGAATTGATTTTTGTTTTACTTGTCTTTCATGTAAGGCCTCTTTCATCATTATCCCTCCATTTATTTTTATATACCCTTCTAGGTATATACAGATTATATTATACCCCACATGGTATGTCAATAGGCGTCATTCATTACTTATTCGTTCGTTATTATTCGAGGGATAATTAAAAATTCAGGAGGAAATAGAAACTAGCTAGTTAAATTTTTTTCAACAGTAGGTGTCACACATGATCAGACCTTGGATCGTTCGGCCATTCATATGCCCAAATTAAACTGTGTACTTGTGACAAAAAAAAATGAAAAAAGAAGCTTTCCACAAGTTTCGTCAACTTATGATAAGCTCCTTTATATATGTCAGCAAAATGTTAGCATAGAAGATAAAATGAGGTATGACTGTTTATTTAAAGCTGACAATCTTACTTTATAATTTTCTAAGCGTTGTTATTTATTGTACTTAAATATAAGTTTAATGAATCTTCTACTTCGTTAGCGACTAACTTAATAAAGTCATCATATTCCTTTTGTGTATGTGCTTTATCTAATGCTTCATAATAAGCTATTCGATTTTCCACTTTAATAACAATCGGTGGAAAACCATCTTTCATGAGTTCTAAATTTAATAACAAACGCGATGTACGGCCGTTATCATCAATAAATGGGTGAATTCCAACAAAAATAGCATGTAACATAGCGCCACGAGCAACTGGATGCATTTTTTTCGTTTCTGGTTGTTCATACCACACCATCAACTGCTCCATCTCTTCTTTTATGAGGAAAGGCGCTGGGGGTATATGTTTTTCACCAGAGATAAATACTTGCTGATCCCGATATACACCTGCATATTCATCATCAATTCCTTTTAATACAAGTCGATGCAGATTTTTAATTTGCCACTCCGACAAAGGTTCACCCTTTTGTACAAACTCCTCTACAAAGTGAATCGCATCCCAATGATTAATAACGTCCAAATGTTCACGTAGCGTTTTGCCACCAACAATAATTCCTTCTAGAACTACCTTCGTTTCCTTGATCGATAACGTGTTTCCTTCAATTGCATTTGTATGATATGTCCATTCGAGTAATAACTTTTCACGTAAGCTTTTTACTGTATATTTAGGTAACGGTCGATTAGCATCTAGACGTTCTTTCTTTTGGTTAATATGTTTGAACATTCGCTTCACTTCTCTCACAGCAGCAATACTTTAGTTAATAATTCTAACATTTAACTGAATACCTTCTAATCTACATTTAATCAATTAAATAAAGGTATCCACAAAAATTTTACATTTAGCCATATGTTGCTATATTCCTAGCCATACATATTACACCTAATAGTCGAAAAGTATGTAGAGGCTTTTTGTTGCTCACCCTCGCTTCTACAATTTATTTATTACCATTAAATTCACAAACTAAAATTAACTTATTCTAATTAACTCTAGCTAAGTAAATCAATTTCATAATTACGTTTTTTGCGCAGTGAAACGAATGATATTATAAATACTTCATTAAATGTACGTTTTATTTGTACTATCAGAATTTAATAATTTATGGTCGATAGTATAACGGCAACTAAGGATTTCGCCATTTAGACTTGCACTAAAGCATAAGAGCTTCTATGTAAGCACACTTCGCTTACGAAGAATCTCTTTAACGAAAAGCCAAGTTTTGTTTATAAGTGAACGTAACAAAAGACGGCGACTCCCGGAGGATAAGAGCAGTCTGAAGATCCACTTAGGCGAAGAGCGGTCGAGCCTAAGTTAGCTGAAGACAAGCCCTCGGGAAAGCGTCCGTCTGAAGTGAAGTTCACGCTCATCATTCGGAATTTGGCATCATAATTTGAGTTATGAAATTGATTCAAGTATTAGATCGATAAAAAAGAACACTACATATGATATTTTTTGATAAACGATTAAAACAAAAAACAAGGTTTAAGGTTATGTTAATATATCATTATAAAAGCATTTTAAGAGAAGGGTTTGGACATATGGAAAATTGCGGACTTGTTTTAGAAGGTGGAGGGATGAAAGGACTTTATACTGCTGGAGTTCTAGAGTACTTCCTTGAAAAGAATATATTTTTCAACTATGTAATTGGTGTGTCGGCAGGGGCTTGTATGGGCGCGTCTTATTTATCAAGACAAAAGGGGCGTAATAAGAAAGTAAATGTTGAGCTCGTTAATGATCCCAGGTATTTATCCTGGCGCAACCTTCTTTTTAAAAGAGAGATATTTGGCATGGACTTTTTATTTGATGAAGTCCCAAAACATATTGTTCCATTTGATTTTGAGAGGTTGAGAAAAACGGAAGAAAGATTTTTAATCGGGACGATGGATTGTCATACCGGTGAAGCGATTTATTATAATAAAGATGAACACAGTACTGATATTTTGAAAATCATAAGGGCTTCTAGCTCCCTTCCCTTTATTGCACGTCCTGTAGAATATAATGGGAGAGTGCTTCTTGATGGCGGTTTAGTCGACCCGATTCCGATTAGAAAGGCAAAGGAAGATGGCAATCAGAAAAATATTGTCATTATGACAAAAGCAACGAACCAGCGATTAAATAAAAGTAACATTTCTTCTCTTTTAAAACGGTTATATAAAAAATACCCGGTTGTGGCAGAGTCATTTGAAAACCGACTGGACATATATAACGATACATTATCCTTTATTGAATCAGAGCAGGAAAAAGAACATGTATTTTTGATTCAACCAAGTATCGATCTACCAGTAAGTAGTTTTGAACGAAGTCAGAAACGACTGTTACAATTATACGAACTTGGCTACCACGATGCAAAAACTCAATTAGACAGCTTAGTAAAATGGTTAGAGATAAACAATGATGGTGTCATTCCCTCAGCACGGTAAAGCTTTCAATGCAATGGGGGAGTGGCGCCACTGTCCAATTGAGCTGTTCTTGAATATCCATAAGGCTACTCAAACCATTATAAAATCTTTCACTCTAGTTTTACTAAATCGTGATAATTGCTGGCAATCACTTATGAAATACGAGTGGTTTGTTAATTCTCATTCTAATAATGAATACGACAAGATCTTCTGAATTCTCAGTCGTATACCTCCCAATATAAATATGATTACCCCCTCACCTCCCTCTTAATTGAAAGCTTCTTAAGACTAGACACTCACCATCCAATAGAGATTCTCGTTCTCCCATCTTTTAACGACATCGATTGATTTCCTGAACTCTGTACAAGGTTCGGGCACCTCAATTTAAACTCCTATTAATATTTCTTATTATTCTTAACATCTATCGATTTCTTCATATAGGATCTTCGTCATATTTTTCCATAAAGCCAATTAAAGTTGCCATTTTTATACAAATGTACTAGCTTTTTATTCCTAAATCATTTCAATTATTTGACGAAATTATCGCGCAAAAAATCTTTAGAACTATTTCACGTGAACTCCATTTTATATATAATTTCGGATTGCTAGACTTGAGTTAGAAAGAAAGCAGGAGGTGAATCTCAGTTATTCAATAAAAATTTTAAGGTTGGACGTTTTTCTAGAAAATATTTAATTGTGATAGAGTCATAGGTTATCCACTACTTATTAATTGAGGGAGGAAAACGTATTATGAAGAATCACTCGAACATGTACAAGAAAATATCGGCCGTAGCCTTAGCTGGGGTCCTTGCCATGGGTGCATTTGCCACAGCCCCTATAGCCCAGAGTAACGGCAATGGTAATGGAAATGCAGTCAATGAGGAACGAGGCAACAGTGAAGGTACGCCTCACGGACCGAAGCGCAATATAGAGGAAGTTACCGTCGTTGATGCGACCAGCTTTGTCATTGATTTTGACAAAACATATCCTGCAGGCTTGGACATTAACAGAATGGTTGATGTTGAGGTTCAGGCAGATGACGAGACTTTTGAAGCCGAGTTGATGGATTACGAGGTTTCTTCCGAGGATCGGTCGATTGTAACAGTGGAGCACGAAGAACTTGATGGTTTGGAAGGTGTTCTGACGGTAAATGGTTTCGAAGTAGAATTTGATCATTCCGAAGAGGATTTAGAAAGAACTCTTTCATTGGACATTTTCCATACAAATGATATTCATTCAAAGATCGATAACTTTGGTCTAATGTCTGCTTTTATTAATGATCAGGCGGCTGAAGTAGACAATCACCTTTTCCTAGACGGCGGCGATATTTTTAGCGGAAATGCAGTCGTTGACCTACAAGATGGCGAGCCGATTGTCGCATTATTAAACGAAATGGGACTGGACGCCATGGCGATCGGAAACCATGAATTTGATTATGGCCAGGAAGCATTTGCCGAAAGAGAAGAGCAGGCGGAGTTTAACTGGTTAAGCGCGAATACGGAGGTTGTTGATCCTGAAATTCCAATCCAACAGCCGGAGCCGTATAAAATTTACGAGATTGACGGTGTGGACGTCGGAGTATTTGCTCTAACACAAGCACCACCAGCCACTAGCCCGTCTGGCATTGTTGGACTTGAGTTCCATGATTATGTAGAGACAGCAGAGGAATATGCGTACTTACAAGATGAAACAGATATCCTTATCGCATTGACACATATTGGGTTAGGCGCTGATCGTAACCTAGCTGAAAACATTGATTTCTTTGATGTAATTATCGGCGGACATTCGCACAGCCGCTTATATGAAGAGGAAATTGTAAACGGTACGCCTATTGTACAAGCAGGAAGTGATTCCAAGTACGTCGGTCATTTCAACCTTGAATTTGACGGGACTGAGGTCACATTTAATGATTACTACTTGCAGGATGTTGATGAGTTGACTGAAGTCAATGAAGACGTTCAGGCAATGGTTGATGCTTATAACGAAGAGGCCGAAGAGCTTCTCGGAAAAGTCGTGGGATATACGAATACCGGCTTAAGCCGTGAAGCGCGTTATGAGAGAGATACGTCCTTAGGCAACTTCATCACAGATGCGATGAGAGATGCTGTAAGTGATGCTGATATGGCCATTACGAATAATGGTGGTATCCGCGCAAATATCGAGGAGGGTGTAATTACTGCTTCCGATATTTACACAGTGGAACCATTCGGTAACGAACTTACTGAGATGGAGATCACCGGAGAAGATTTAAGAGATGTTATTGAGTATTCTTTCTCCAGAAGCGACAGCATAGATCTGCAGGCATCCGGATTAAATTACACGATTTACACGGATGAAGACGGCGCGTATGTGGACGCTGATCTTTATGTCGATGGCGAGCTAATCGACGACAGCAAGACTTACACGCTGATTACGAATGACTTTATGGCAGAAGGAGGAAGTGGCTATGACTTCTCTGAAGCCACTGTCATTCAGGAGGCTGCCGGCTATATCACAAACGCGATGTTCCAATATATGGATCGCTTAATGGAAGAAGAAGGAGCAGTTGACTACGAAGACGGTGAAGGTCGCATTTCAATTGAAGAAGCGACAGAAGAAGATTAATAGTTTTTTTGAGGGGCCGCAGGTGCGGTCCCCTTTTTTGCACTTTTCGGTTAATTGAAATTGTTGTAGATGAAGCTGTTATCAACGCTTTAAAAGGACACAAAAAAGTTCAAAAGTTCGAGGTAATTATAAATTTGTTCTTCCCCTAGCGCACGCGTTGTACAACAATTGATTACTTTAAACAATTATTAGGCTTTTGGTTTTTCTTTTCCCATAGAATCAAATAACTGTGTAGCTGATAAGGCATTGAATGGTAATGTGACATTGTGTTTAAGTCCTTCGTTGTAAGATGCTTTTAAGTCTGTCATTAGAACGCCTAATGAGGTATCTGCAGTCCAGTCAGAAATATCGTTCCAATTTCGAACTACCCAACTATCACCTGTACTTTCTTGAAGTAAGTTTAATATCTCTTCCTCAGGCAAGTCATATTTCTTCGCTAATTTAAGTCCTTCAGCTACTGCATTTATGTTAATACCCAGAATCATATTGTTAATTAATTTTGCCGCCTCGCTGTTACCTGGTTTATTACCGTAGTAGAACGTATGGGACCCTATCGCATCAAAGTATCCCTTGAAATGATCCACGATTGCCTCAGAACCTGATGTCATAATTGATAATGTACCAGCTTGAGCACCTGAAACCCCACCACTTACCGAAGCAGAAATTATTTTTAATTCACTTTCTTCATCGACTTTCTTACCTAATTTATTCATTGTATCAGGGTCGAGAGTACTCATGACAATAATTGTTTTATCTTTTGGCTGGGCAGATAATAGACCATCTTCTCCAAAAATGATGTCAACATTTTGTTCATAGTCACGAACCATTGAAATGATCGCTTCGTCAGCTTGTTCTGCTACCTCTTTTAAAGTATCTGCCATTATTATTCCAGCACCGTTTGCCTTTTCATATACCCCTTTGAAAGCGTCATAGCCTATCACTTCAAAACCGGCTTTCTTTAAATTAACTGCCATTGGAAAGCCCATCGCTCCTAGTCCTACAAATCCGATTTTTTTACTCATTAAAATTCCTCCTATTTTTAAAAAAAGTTATAATCTATCACATCATTAACTTTATAAAAAGTTGATTAGCTTTGTGTTTGTATGATAAGTCGACACAATCGTGTTAAGGTTATGACCTTAAGAATCATTAAGCTAACCCTAAAAGAAACATGACAACAACAACAGCTATAGAAATATCTGGTTAACACTTATTCTGATAAATCTATTTTTAAAGGTCTTTTATTGTTAGTCCAGTTATTTTATTCAATATTATCAAGAATTCAGCTTAAGGAACAATTGATATGGCTCCTGACTCGATTGTAATAGCCCGGTGAACCGTTCGAGTCTACTAGCCTTACAGAAATAATGTTTCTTTAGCCCAAAATTAATTTAGCTCTATTATGAAATTACCTCGAATTCAAGTCTTCAAGGTACTGGCCTGTATTTGGCATTTAATTTTTGTATGAAATGGCAATTAAGGTTATACAAACACCTGAATTTTCATCCATACGCTATGAGCTTGACACGGAGCCTCTATGGTCATCAAATCAGGCAACACGGCAAGTATATAGCTTGCCAGGCGTAGTAGCCTATCATGACCATCTCTCCGTATAAAGCTGTGTTTATTCATGAATTTGTGCATACGCTTATTTGCTAAAAGATACATTTTTTAAATGCCATAAACACCGGAAGCACCGCCTAACAAAAACTTTTGGAGATATCTTTTCTTCAAAAGTTTGTTAGTGGTGCTTTTTTGCTTTTTTAAAACGATGAATAACTATGAACAATAGTGGAATGTGAATTATGTAAGCAAAATGAAAAAGACTTCTCAGCAGTTTAATCAACTAATGAGAAGCCTCTTTCATATACTTGATGTTAGCATTTTGTTAGCAAATCACTACAAAATCCTATTATATCAAGGGTTTCAGGGGCAGATTACATCATGCCGCCCCTAAGGTGAGAGTGTGTAATATCTTACACGCTGTGTGCGTAGAGTGCGTTATATCAAGGTTTTGTTAAATTTTGTCTGTAACATCTTTAAAGTGAATTGACCGTTTTTAATGAACTCCGTGAGCAAAAATGTGAGCAACATCGTTGATTTATTATCTAAAAAATAACTTCACTTACACATAACAGGATAAAAGAGTATAATTTTATCGGTCCTAATTTAAAGTAGCAGAATGAGCATAGGAGTTATTTTGACACCCACGATGCTATTTAATATATTTTAAGAACAATGAAAAGATAGGATATTATATACTTTCTTTCCTCCACCTCATTATAACATTGTTAAAAGAAGGAGTTTTCCATTCTTCTAACCACTCTTTATGAAATTTAATACTTTGTGATCTTGGTTCAGGATTTGGCAATTCCAATTTAACAATACTTGGTATTGGGGTAGAATCGCCAACAACCAAACATTCTCCAGCAGAAAGAGTTGGCAACACCTCAGATATAGACCGAGAATTATCCGGCAATAAATTTTTGATATAACTTTGATCATTAATATTTGTTAACCGTAAATTTATAAAATTATTACACTGCGCTAGTATTGTGTCTGAAACTTCTGAAGGCCTTTGACTAACAACCATTAAGCTCAAACCATACTTTCTACCCTCTTTAGCAATTCTTTCAATTGACTTTCTTGCTGCCTTATAGTCATTTCCTCCTGTTCGAGGAATATAATTATGCGCCTCCTCACAAACAACCATAAATGGTATATTATTGTGTTCTTTCTGTTCATGTTGTAGTTTAGAATAATGAAATGCAAAATCAAAAATAATACGTGATATTAAGCTAACGGTGGTACTCAAAACTTCAAATGGAATACCACTTAAGTCAATAATTGTAACATTTGATTTATCTAAATATCCCATAAATTGTTTTAATATTTCTTCAAAATGTTCAGTCCTATATTTAGAATTTTCTTCGATGTCTTGATTTAGTAATAGAAAATCTAAGCGCTTATCATTTACTTTTGTTTCAAATCTAGATAAAAATCTGTTAAATTCACCGTTAAATGAACCATTAGATGCTTTAGTAGCTTTTGTATTATTAGAAGTAGTGAATTCCAATTTACGTTCAAAATATAAACTTCGGTCCTCAACAAGCTCACCATTGCTCAACTTTGGAAGATGTTGTTCTCCCTCTATTTTGTTGATAACTTCCTCATTTAAATTATAAATATAATTAAATACTTCATTAATATTAAAATAAATTGGTGAATCATATGTAACTTTTTTAAATTTAGGATTATATTTCTCTTTATTTAAAATTACTGCTCGTTTAAATTGAGACACTTGATTATGAGAATTTTGTTCATTACTTTCTATAAATAAAGATTCTAATTCTTCAGAGTTCATTAACCAATATGGTAGTTTTAATTTTTCTACATCTAAATAATTCAAGTCAAAATTTTCGTTCTTACCAATTTCAAATGCTGATCTATATTCTGAATGTATGTCAAAAATGATTATATGAGAGTTCTTTTTCTTGTCTTTATTTATATTTTTTGCTTCATTAATACCTACAACGTTTTGTAAAATTTTTGCTACAGAACAAGACTTTCCGGATCCTGTTGAACCTACAACAGCAACATGCTTACTAAAAAATTTATCTCCATCCAACGTGAAATCAATCTTATCGTTTTGAGCCAATTTTCCTAGATGAAACATTTTATTATCTTTACTATTGAATATTTTACCTAGTATGTTATTTTCAACTAAAAATACTGGTTCGGTTGGGGAGGGGAGGGAGGGGTTACCCTGATAAAATTCTTCCCCTTTAAATATTCCTATTGGTTGTACAGTAAGAATAAATACATCTTCATCCTTTTCTGTTGCAATCTTAATATTTTGAATAACACATAGTACAAAGTTATGGTTGCCCTCTTGAATTTTAACATACTTACCTATCTGTAATTCCGATTTAGCGCTTTCAAAAACCTTCAAATTATCGATTTTCACCAATATAGATTGAGGAGAACTTTCTACGACACTTCCTATTTTTTTATCCATATCATATCTCCTTTATAATTGATAATAAATATTTCAATTCCTTTAAATTATTAATATCTATACGCGATACGTTTACATCTACTGTATCTATTAAACTGATATCTATTTCTCCTAAAACAAATAAATCATCGCACTTATTCATATTAATATATTGGTTTACTTCATCTGAAAAGCAAGTTACCTTAGCTTTAAATTCTACCCAGTTATCTTTAACAATTCTTTTAGGTTCTTTTGCGAATTCCTTAAAGTAAAATGTGTCACCAATATAGCCAGTAATTATAGAAATATCTCTTAACACAAACCTTTTGTGATATTCTGACAATCTATTTTTATCTGTCTTTATAAAAAAGCATGGAGTTTCCGTATGTAATTTAATTTTGGAGTTATAATATTCAAGATAGTCTTTAACGAAAAGAATAAATTCATCATCAAAATCTTCAATTGAATTCGGGTCAATTAAGAAATACCGTAATCTAGAATTAGCATTTAATGACGGCATTAATTGTTTCCTTTTTATCTTTAATAGTTCCTTACGAGATAATAGTTCACTTGTCCATCGACTCATAGCTGTTTTTTTGTTCTTATTTAAGAAACCTATTAATTTGTCTTTGTTCGTTATCCTTTTACCTGCTTCTGGTAAAATACTAAATTCGGCAATATATTGAATAGCATTAGGATAAAATAAATCATTAACATCATCAGTTGAGAATCCTTCTACTTGTAATAACCCCTTGGATTCTTCAGTTAAATTTTCATAAGAATCACCAATTTCAAAAACAAAGTGGTTCTTTAAAAAATCATCTATATCAACAACTAATTCAAGTTTATTTATTCTGTAATATTCCTTTATTTGAGCTTTTTCCTCAGAAGTTTTACTAGGCTTTTTTAATAAGTCTTGGATTTTTTGATCCTTTGGAGGCTTAATTTTAGATATGTATTTATTAATATAATCAAAGTTAGTTGTTGTAATAATTTCCTCAAGTTGTTTTTTTGTGATCTTTTTAATTCCAATTCTTTCATTAGGAAAATACGCATATAGAATATATTTAATGTTAGGATTTTCATTTTCCAAAAAATGACACATCATTTGAAGAACCGGTTTATATATATCAGATAAATTAAATTGTTTTTTAGACTCGTGGTATTTGCACTGTATTGCGCTAGTAAAGTTAGAGTCTTTTACATCTATATCTTCTATAATTCCCTCTATTTGTATAGCTTCTTTATAACCACTTTTCAAAATTACATTTAATGTTTTGTTGAACTGATATAAAAATCCCTTTATTGTATGATCAGCTTCCCTACTCATTGCAACCTCCCTCTATAAATATCCTGTTATTACTGGATTTCTCATCAATTGTATCTACTATAATATTAAAGTATCATACAAATTAAACGAATTATCGACAAAGTCACATCGAACCTCTGATTTTCGTAATGTTTAATTATATATTCCCTTGATTCTATTTCAAAGAAAAAGATTGGTGTTTACTCTATTTTGAAATCATTGGTGAATATTGTCAATGTAAATCTTGTTTTGACAAATACGTTTGAATAAGCCCTGTTTATTCTGTCCATACTTAAACCAAGTTGTTAGTGCAACTTGTATGTCAATCAAGGAAGAGGTGTAAACAACACCTCTTCCTTTTGTTATTTCTAATTAACTTTCAAACCTCCAAAAAATTTCCCATTTACTCTTCAAATATAAAAATCCCAAGATATAATGATTTTCGATTAACCGGTTAGTTCATAAAAATTTAATAATGTAACAAAACAAGCGAAGACCGCGTTCAAATGACAGAGGATAAAAGTAAGAAACGAGAACTAAATGAAGGCATGATTGATAGGTTGCTAGACAAATGTAAAGAGGCGAGGGTTTCGAAGTACATTATCGAAAGGTTTGTTCATTACTATGTTAGGCAAGGGGGTGATAACGGTGCAAAATCTGATTCAGCTACTAAACGAGTTAGAAGTACCAGCAATTGAATCAAAGATCGTTATTGTACCAAGAGAACGTAACACAGAAAGTGACCTCTCCTATCAGTTACAGATAAATCTAGATTCAGACACGAAAAGTAAATAGTATAAATTTAACCCTTCCCGTCAATGAATGAAACGACAACATGGCTATCCAATAGTCATTAAGACTGTTCAAAATAAAATGGCAAGACTATTAAAGGTTTCAGGACTGAATCACGAGTTAACACCACATTCACTAAGACACACCATACATCACTCTTAGCAGAAGCCGGTGTAGGGCTTCCACAAAATATGGACCGACTTGGCCATTCCGATGTTCAATTCACCAAAAATATATCCCCTTTTGTCACAAAAAATGAAAAAGAAGCTTCTCACAAGTTTCGTCAACTTATGAAAAGCTCCTTTATATATGTTAGCAAAATGTGATCATTTCACTCTCACCTTACTTAAAAATCCCATTATATCAAGGGTTTAAGGGGCAGATTACATCATGCCGCCCATCTGTCCCCAGGTAGTAACATCTTATTCAAAGTAGCTTAAACGTGCGTTAAATCAAGGTTTTTATATTCCAACAATGTAACATTTAACACTAAAATATACTACTTTTTTTAGGGGAGCAGTACCTTTTTAGTACCTTTAATCTGAAATCAAGTAATATTTCACCATTTGTAAAGTAACTTTTTCATTCATACGATTACATCTTAATTCAAATAGTACGTTAATGAAATCACAATATTCGCTAAATTAATTATTCATTCTCATCCCCAGTTGTGTTCATGCCATGAGTAGTACTCTTCTCTTACATTAGCTATTAAAACTATAAAAATTATTTACTTTTCGCAAAGATTACACGGTGATTTTCTACGAACTTTGTTTCTTATAGCTGTGTATTCTTCGTTTCCACAGATATTACATTTCCAAAATACTTTCTGTTGAGAATGAATAGAGATTTTCAAAATGTCTACTTTTTTATTTTTTTTATAATCCCAATGCTTTATTAACTCTGGCAGAGAATTTATTAGCAAGTTATATTTCTTTGGTACCCTTCCAGAACACCTAGGACAGCCACTACCCTTTTTCTTATTTCTCTGATCAACTCTTGCACTATATCTATAGGAACATTTTAAGCACTTCCAAGTGGCAGTATAAGAAGACCTAGGGCTTACTTCTAAGGGGGATTTAATATTGCCCTCCAAATCCCACTCCATTGTTAATCTTGGATTATTTGCAGCTAAACTATTTTCTTTTAAAATTCTTCTATTACTACAATATGGACATCTTTGTTTAGATAAGGTTATTTTACAAATTCTTTCTTCCCAAAAATGCCCTTGATCGCATTTCCACCAGGCTTTTTTCCCACTTCCATATGAAACAATATAGGGTGATAAATCATTTTTACCATAGTCCCACATTCTTAGTATGTTAGGGAACTTTGCAGCCAAACTATTTTCTATTTTAAAGCATTCTCTACAGGTAGGGGTCTTTATTTTTTTACATATCTGTTGTTGGTAACTATGCCCCTTTTCACATATCCACCAGGCTTTATGGTTTGAACCTGGAACATAATTAAATATTGTTTTTTTATTTTTTTCGTTATCCCACTGTTTAATTAATTCAGGATGATTATAACCGAGTGAATTCATATAAGTCACTTTTTTATTTGAACAATACGGGCAACCATTTCCTTTAACTCGATTTACAATAGTTGATTGCCACCTCTCTTTACACACTACACATATCCACCAAGCTTTATTGTTACTTCCATAAGGAAAGTAACGTGGCCTAAGTAGACCATTATTTTCAGTATCCCATTCTTCTTCTAAATGAGGCTTTATACTCAAAAAATTATTCTCTAGTATTTGGCTAATGTACTGTTGCTGTATTTTTATTGAATCTCTTCTGACATCGATATCGAGCGTTATATGATTAACATTAGCATAATTAAAAAGATCTGCCATTAATAATTTTAATTTCTTATTTAATTCATCAGTAGAATTGTTTTTTAGTTGATAACATATATTACCTACATCAACTCCTTGTAACTCATGCCCCCTGAACCTCCATAAAATAATATCCGATAGTTTTAATTTATTGTTCTTTTCAATATCTTTTACTTTGTTTTTTATATGGTAATAACCATCATACTCAATCCCTAACTGAAGTGAAGGAATGAAAACATCAATCTCTATTTGATTAAATTTATATCTATTTTCAGCATCCCTAAAGTGCTGCTTCACATAATAAAATATTGCTTGCTCATTAAATGAAGTTTTAAATTGACTGGAACACTGTCTGCAACCTAGATATAAGTTGGTTCTATTTTTAGGTGATTGTTTAAATTCATGACCTGATATACATATCCACCAGCAATTCTTTGTGTAATTTGCTGAGACTTCAGAAGGCAGTTTTTTATTCTTTGTTGGATGCCACTGCTTTGCTATATCGGGCTTTTTGACTTCTAGGGAATCCTCATAAACAACTATTTTGTTATTACATACAGGACAACTATTCAATTTCTTATCTTTAATTACCATTTTGAATTCATGTTTCTTTTCACATATCCACCAAGCTTCACTGCCCGAACCACTAGTTACACCAAAAGGGTTCATTTTGTTTTTCGAAGGATGCCATTGCTTTGCTATTTCCGGTTTATTCCTAGCCAAACTATTTTCATAACAAACTTTCTGGTTTGAACAATATGGGCATTTAGAGGTTTTTATTGAATAAACTCTTTTTTTAAAATCATGCCCCCTGTTACAAATCCACCAAACTTCTTGACTGGATCCATAAGGTACATCTTCAGGTTTTAGTGGATTATTTTTTCTGTAATTCCAATATTTCAATAAATCAGGGTATTTTTCATAAAAGGATTTCATCTAATCATTCCTAACAATTTGTATTAATATAGATTAACCCCTTAATACCTCTTTTTGAGTATTAGAGAAAAAGCTATAATCCTCTAGTAATACAGTATTTTTTACGCTCTTAAATTTGACTGGTTTTACTTTGATCCATGAAGTGTAGAAAAGACTGATATAAAGGGATTTTTGATACTTTCATTTTAATGAGGTTTAGTGCTATTTTTCAAAGTAGATAATCAAAAGATCATTAAGGATCATCATTAATATATTTATGGCGGGCAATATGAGGTAATGGTGCATGTGCTACACACATTAAAAAATATGGTTGGTGTTCATAGTAGATTCACTTGTGAGGTGCAAAATCGTTTATCGTAGACCAAGTCACAACCGTCAACTCTAAACGATGTATATCCTGGTTAAATGCCCATTATTCCAATTCATTAAAAACTTTGTTCCTACAGCTACTCCCTATCCTCTGTAATTCTTTAAATTCCAACAACAATGTTAGCAGAATGTTTATTTCTTCTCTCATTACCGCCCATAGCTACTAAGAATCCAACTAATTTATGGTCACTCTCAGTGACCTGAATAGTAGAGTCATCATTGGATTCAATACTCAATATCATCTTTCGTTAACTAATTATCACTTTATTTCTCTCCCAGCAATTAAAAAGTTCAGTAATAAATAAACAAAAACAGTAGAGCAGCGAGAATTTGTTCCGCTATCGCTCTTTAATTAAAAGGGGTTGTAACCTTTGTCAAAGGGTATAAAAACTATATAGATTGCTCCTAAAAAAACAAGCCAAAAAAGTACTGATGTAAGTCGTTGCCTGAAGTATTTGGTCTTTTTTATTAAAAGGCCAAATACCAAGGAATAGAGTACGAATAGTAGATATGATAATCCGAACCAGTTAATCCACGTATTTCCAATATATTCAATTCCAGAGCTCTCATAAGTATTTTTTAGAGTACTTCTTGAAAGAAAAAAACCAATTATTAGAAAGAAAAGTACTTCAAAAAATCGAATAATATCCTTTTTCCACCACTGCAAAAATCTCCCCTCCTATTTAACACTTCACTTGTTAAAAGCATTATTTCCACAACTCCACTAAACTTTCCTTTAGCTGTATCCTCAATAATTATCATTGGTGTTAACTACATTACCTGCTATGTCTATAAAACGGATATTTAGATCATCAGTTTGAATTTCGTTTTCAGTGTCAATAAATACCCAAGATCGATTATTATTATCAAGTTCTAAAATCATTGCTTCATTATCATTAAGTAAGACCTTTTCTGTATCAAATGCATACTCATCTGGTATCCACCCTGTAATAAGACTTGAGGTCCTTGAAATGCTGTTTGAATTGTCTCCGGTAGAAGTAGAATATGAACCCATCCTCCAACCAAAAGAATTTTCTTCAAATAGGGCGAATGCGAAACGGTTCCCAGCATCAAATAAAATTACTGCATAATTGTCATTTTTGCTAATCGTTTTATCAACAATATCATCTTGTTTGATGTTTTCTAGAACAAGCAAATTATCAAACGCTTCCTCTACTGAAGAAAAACTTATACTTTTTGTTTCAATAAGTGCGAGAGAAACATACAGCATTAATAAAGTTATAATTACAGTTAAAATGACTTTTTTGTTAAAATGAAACCGTCTTTGTTTCAATTGTTCTCCCCCCATTCTTCATTAGTACTCTTTTCCTAAACTCCCTTTTCTTTAAGTGCATTATTTCACAACACCTATATATTCGCTCCATCCATTTTAACATAATTATCCAATTTGTTTTTTTCTTACTAAGGATTTCACAAGTTAAATTACAGCAAAATCAACAAAAAAGTATGTAATTTCCGCTATGAAAATCCATACATTTTTATTTTCCATATTTTATTTATGCCTCTAAATCATATATATTCGTATACCCCCATGTTTCCAATTCAATATATATTTACCTCAACAAATTACAATTAATAATGAATAGTAATTTTTGTCCTTCTGACTGACAACAAATACAGCACAAGGTGGAAAATATTGTTATCCACAAGACGGATAACAATTTTAAAAGTGAAAATTTTGTGGAAAAGTAGAGAAAACATACAAACGGCAGGTACTCTGCTCATGACCTATTTCAAAGTATACATGATATAATTTTTTTGTATTAAAAGTTATCATAATTACCATCGTCACAAACAAAAATTTTATAAAACAGTTGAAATTATCGGATTATTTTATTAATATCAATATTAGAAACACTCCCCTTATAAAGTTACCTCAAAATTATCTTCGAAAGGAGCCTCTATTATGGCAAATAGTGAAATTAAACGTATGACATCTGCGTATGAATTACTCTATGAAATCGAAACCTCTTTAAAGGATCACGTAAGTCAAACGTTATCCAAAACTTACGGGAATCATTGGCCAATTGTCCTAAAAGACAAAAAACGCTTCGAAAAGGTCTACTTTCATGACCTCATCGTCTACTATGGGAAGTATCCCCCTCTTGATAAATTTTTCTCATTATCCCAGCGAAAGAAATTATACAGATTAACAAATGTTCGAAATAAAATTGCACACATGCACCATTTATCTTCTTCAGATTACGAACTCCTAACAGAATGTCACCAGCTAGTTTTCCAAAATCTTAGGAATGGAAAAGCATCAAAAGAAAAAACACCACCACTGACTAAAGTATAATAATATAACAGGTAGGTGATTCATATGACTAAAAACAAAACTAGTACAAATAAATGTAAGCAGAGTATTAATAAGCAATCACAGAATGCGTTCGTTAAAATGTTAATTGATCAAGGAGCAGAGGTTAAGTTCACGGACTCATTAGTCGAAGGGTATACAGGACCAATTATTACAAACGATAATGAAGATAACGGTTCAAACAATGCTTAATTCGTCTTCAATTTATATATAAACGACCGTTTAAACAGATTACTTGTATGAATAGATACTATATAAGTGACCAGTACTATTGAAGAAAATAGGTAGGGGCATACACCCTTTCACCCTGTATGCCCCCTGAACAATTTAACCGGATATTTGAGAGTAAGTGTATGACACTTTTAAATTTACGACCTTTTATTAACCCCCTCTTCATTATCCTCTTCCGCTAGATAAATTTTTGTTACTTGATCACGACCGTGCCCTAGGAGCTCTGCAACCTCTTTTCTTGCTTTCTTCTTTTTCATACCATTATCGATACGTAGTTTATATTGCCACCTAGCATAAGAATGTCTCAGCCCATGAAAATGCAAAGGCTTTTTGTCATCCTTTTCATCATCGGTAAAGAATGTCCGATAATTGCTAATCCAATTTTGAATAGATTTCATCGCTTGCTTGTGTGTTCTGCCATGCCTCAAAAAGATTTTTTCATTTGTCTCGACTTTCAAGATCTCCGCAATCAATCGTTTTGCAGCCGGATTAATTGGGGCATCTCTAGGAATTCCACCTTTAGTATTACTCAAAGCTAAATACTCTTTCTTCATAGCATCCCGTACTTGAGTCCTGGTCACCGCTGTTGTTTCTTCTATCCTTAACCCAAGTAATCTACCGAAACGAATAGCCCAATCAATATCTGTTCTACCCATTTCTCTTGCTATCGATAAGGCATGCTGTACTTCATCATTTGACCAAGCACGATCAACTCCACCCATTTTTCTTTTTTCAGCACCTACGAGAGAATAATCTCCAGACAACTTCGGATACCGCTTTTTCGGCAACATTGAATGTAGTTTTTTAATACTTGAAATATCCGTTTTTATCGTAGTTGCTGTGATTCCTGACTCTATCGATGCTTTAACAAAGGACTCTAGATGCTTATCACTAATATTTTTAAAGTTCTTAGAAGAATATTCTATCGCAAGATGCTTACAAAACACACGTACACCAGCACGGTACCTCTCTGTCCCTCGCTTACCTTGATAATGTGTTCTCCAATCAAATACTTTTTCAGCTTGCCTCCATAAATTATCAAAAACACTTTTTTGTTTTTCAGTCATATACCAGCTTCTTTTATCCATTTTTTCACCTTCCTTAATTTGTACATAGGTATCCCATTGGCAAAGGGTCGAATTTCATGTCTATTTCATATCTAAGCACTTTAAGAAACGCTTCATATCAGGGATCGGCTTTTTCCTCCCTACGTTGTCTCACTCTTTGTACTTAGACCAAAACAAAAACATGTTGCGTTCAATTTTATTTATTAGTTAAGCAGCAAACGGCATAAGAATCCCGCTTAGCGGATGCCTCTCGGCTATGCCTAATGCACAAATTACTTACACGTCATATACGTGCCACCATCTTGGTGAGTGCATCGTAGATTTCTCCTTTTCCTTATGAAGGGCTACGACCTCCCTCACATGATCGACTTTACCAACTTGTTTCCCACCTTTATTTGGTGTCGCCATATCTATGACTCTTCGTATTAGCTCGCCAGCTCCCTTATTTTGAAGCATATTTACTGGATTGCGAGATAAGGGACTCGCTGAAGTTTGAAAACGATACTGTTTCCTCCATTTCAATTTTTCTTTTACCACTAATTTTTGACCTTCTGTCCGTTTAATCATTTTGGCTATTCTTTTAAATATCATTTTAAAATCCTCCTCTGCATTCTCTGGTTTAAAACACAAAAAAGGCGCACCGATCCTCACTACGTTCATTAGTGATTTTCGATACGCCTTACGCGTTGATTTAATAATTTTAGATTATAGCATACTTTTGGTTCTTTGAACGTTCTCTTTCTGCAGACCGAGCTTACGATCGGAAAGTATACGTCCCTACTTGCTCACCTAGAGCCTATTTATCTGTCTGCCTTCATTTAGCTCTCACTAAGTGAGGAAATGTACACAGACTAAAATAAGATAATTGGAATATAAATCAATTTTACCATTGTCTCTCAATTTTTCAAGTCTATTTGAAAAAAAGATATGATTCACCTTATATCAAATTTGTTAAACACTTCACAAAGTGATCTTATATAAAATTATCAATTAGTTAGACTAAGATTTAGTTTACAAACGATACTATCTGGTTTTGATGAAATGCGACCTAAACAATTTAATTATTAATGGATAACACCGCCAAAAAAACGAACGTATGTTCTTGATTTTTCAACAAGATTTGTTATCCTTATTAAAGGAGCGTGATTTTCATGAACTTAAAGGATAACCGTGATCGCGGAAATATAAAGTGGACAGCTATGATGTTACCAGAGCATGTTTCAATGCTTAAAGAAAAGCAGCATGAGATGTTAAAATGTCAAAAGCCAAAATTGGATCCTCAACAAATTGAAGAATATGAGTTTCAAATTGCAGAAGCAGTGGAATACAATTTGACATTAACTTTTGAATATTGGAAAGATGGCTTTAATGTGGAGTTTGATGGTCAAGTACATTTTGTAGACCATGTCTTAAAAAAGCTTCATGTTGTCAATGAAAATGAGGTTGAATATATTTCAATTCAATGCATTGCATCTATTCGGTAATATTTACAACTCTATATATTCCTTCAAGTCATTATGTTTCCAATATTAGTAGTTCATAACTCTTCTGTTAATTTTATTTTTTTAAAATTAGAAGAGGGCACAAACACCAACTTCGCTTCTGATAGAAATGACGTTTCATCAAATACTATGCTGGTTTATGGCGGCGGTGACTACTGACTTTCGTTCCATCAGCTCTTCTATAAGAGCTAACAGTAACGGTCATAGGGCCACGACGGCGAGGGCTGCAACTACACTTTCCACGACGTTTTGCCATATTGACCACCTCCAATCTCTAAGAGATTAGAAGTGAGCGGTTGGTGAGTGACCTCTTAATTAATAGTTCAACAAAGTCAATCAAAAACCTTCATAAACTTGAGCATAATAGCCTATTACTCATAAACATTAAACTGGGTATTTCTACAAGAATAACAAGTTAAACTACCAGATAAGGGTGAAACAGGCTTATGACAATACATACATTTTCTTTTTGTATGACAACTAACTTCAAATTGTTTACTATTTTCATTGCTTTGCCTCACCTGAGCCTTGTTAGTATGTTTCTTCACGATAACAGCCAATCTCTCTTCCGCTTTCTTCTCCGTAAGAAACATGTCAACTCCATACTTAGCCTCTATTTTCCTTTTAGATGTTGGAATATCAACTAAAAAAAATTTATCATGAACTTTGTTTAAAACCCTCCCTGTTTCTACTTTACCAAAGGTAATCACGTATACCAGGTGTCCTGGAGTAATAGAATATTTCATATACTAACAATCTACTCCCTTTTTCATAAAATCTTTACTGTTTGAATGCATATAAAATAGAAAAACAAATACCCTCCATTCTCTCTCCGACTAAAGTTTCCATAGTTTAGTCTTTTCCACCGCTTAGAACAATGCTTTTACGAGAAGTGTTTGTATGGTACTCATCTCCTATAATATACCATAAAAATTGACCCTCTTAGTTGATATATACATTAATATTAGTGTACATTTGAGGTTAGGAATACATTATTACATGGGGAGTGAAGAGTATGATTAACAACATTATCAAAGAGGACTTAGAAAAATACATTAATAAGGGTTTTTCTAATTTACTTAAGCTTAATATAGAATCAATAGATGAATTAAAGACAATCAAATTAAGTGATTATCATATTAAAGCTAGCACCAAGGTCTTGAACAAGGACCAAAGAGAATTCACATACAACTTAATTACCATCAAAGGACTTGATTATTTATTGTGCTATCAGAATGTAGGCGACGAGTATTTCAACGGTTTTATAAGAGCATACGTAACGTGCCTTGATGACCAACATTTTTCAATTCCCGAATTTAATTCAGATAATAATATGTACAGAGCGCTTTATGATTCGGATATATACAAAGTTGATCACTCACTTGAGGATAATTTGTATGAGTCAGAGGTGGATATACTACCATAATCTAAGAAAAGTCCATACAAAAGTATGGGCTTGTCTGTGTAAACGACATTAAGAATGGCGCGCAATCTGACAACAGATTTTACACGCCATTTTCCTTTTTTATTGATTTTTTAACATTAATAGAAAAAATTCTTATTAAACTAATCTCCCGTTAGTTGCACAAGATTCTCCTGATGCGCAATAACTAATCGGATATGTTATGTTGCTGTTCAAAAAAAATTAGCCCAGCCCTTCTAGACTGAACTAAGATCTCCTCAATGTCTTCTTCAACTAATGCTCTCCGTTAGTTTCAGTTCATTACTTTTCAATGTAATATTTTCTATTAGGCATTAACTCTGCTTTTAATTCTATAAATATAAATTGTTAGAAGAATAGAAGTAATGAGAGAAGATATAACGAAAGGATTGCTCCACCATGTAACATTATAAACCGTACTGAAAGTAACCTCATTTGGCAATGTACCAGCTTGTTCATAGGCATCAACAATATCTGGAACATTAGTAACAGTTAATATGTAACCAGAAACCCATTGGGAAAGTAAAAATATAGCATTTAATGATAATAAAGAAATTAAAAAAATGGATATAATTTTTATTGGTTTGTTCCTCATATAAACACTTCCTTTCAATTCATAAATAAGTACATCCTTTCACAAAGTGAATTTATTTTTTATTTCTCTCATATATTGCTACTGCTAGGGTTGAAAGCCCAGCTAATATCGCTATTGGCAAAGCCTTTGCCATATGTGCTTCTGCATTATACTGATTATTATATACGATTAACAAAGAGAAAATGGATATCGCCATAACACTTATTAACGAATATCTTATTATGTAATTTGAGTTTTCATTTTTCATACTTCCGCCCTCCCTTTATGAGAATAAAAGTAGCACCAAGTTATAATGTTCTTCACCCTCTTAGTAACATAACAAGATCTGCTGGATCTTACCCTAAAGCACCCGTTAGTTAAAACGTTTACTGAATATCGCTAATTATTTGTGGGTCGTAATCCAATTCCATCTGGATGGTTTCCACATGTTGTTTGCCATCTATCGTTGTCCATTGAATAACCATAAAGGTCCTGTTTTCAATTTCACTGGGAGTTAGATGTTTTTCAGGATAAAATCCCCCTCCACCTTGCTTTGCAGGTCCATCTTCAAGTATGTCAGCATTAAAGGTGGACACATGGTGTGGTTTCTCCCCATCTTCAAAAAAATCATAAACTTTGACCTCGACTTCTCCATTTAATCCACTTGTCTCACCTAAAAAAGTCACTGAATGACTTCCAGAAGTACCTTGTTCCCCCACTCCCTGCCAAGCGAGTTGATAATCTGTTATCTCCCATTCCTCGCCTTGACCACTCATTTTCAATAAGTATTGAGTATTATCTATGGTGGTAGGAAAATACAGTTTAACAAAAGCGAAAGTAAGGAGGTTGGTAATGACAATCATTCCAACAACCCATGTTAGCTTTAATTTCAATTTATTTCTCCTCCCAACTAATCCAAACCTTTCAAGCCTTTATATAACGCTAAACTCCCCATTAGTTTAACATTATTTCCCATCTCATTGGCACAAAAAATAAGCCGCAAAGCTGCAACTCAAAATTTACTAACGCTCTCCGTTAGTTATACTTTTTGAACTTTTATTTCTTTTCATTTTCCTCTAATTTTAATTTAATTTGTTCTAATAACTCATTCTGTTTATCCTGTTTTTCTATGATTTTATCAGTCATCTTTTCAATCGTCTTTGTGATAGACCATAACGATAGAATAATAACAATTACTACTCCAAACATTCATTCACCACTCTCTCTTTAAATCTCTCGATAATTTAACCAAAGAGGAGTTATTTTGCTCCCCCGTTAGCGACACAGCGGCAGCGATAGTCTGTTCCGCTAATGCTCTCCGTTAGTGAAATTTACTTTTTAGGTAATTTAATGAACGTTTTATACATAATCAAAATATATGAAAAAATAAAAATTACCCAGATAAATGAAATTGCAGAAGTAAAAAATTGAAATAAATAAACACCTGCTAAAATCCCCATAGAAACGAGACATAATTTTAATAATGCAAAATCCCATATTGAATAATCCTTTGTAGTTTGAAAAACTTTTTGTACCCAACCCATTACTATATCAACCCTTTCCTTTTCAGATTAAAAGAATAGCCGAATATTTAACTATCCCTGATTTTTACTAAACTCCCCTTTAGTTTAACATCATTTTCCAGATGACTGGCACAAAAAATGAGCTGCAACATTGCAACTCGAAATTTTACTAACGCTTCCCGTTTGTTTAAGTACAATAGTTCACATAGTATTTATTCTTTACTTCTCACAACACTTAAAATTTCAGAAACCCCCATTGCAATACTTGCATTGAGCATTCCTAACACTGTCCAAATTAAAGTCATTCCATCATATTCCCCTATAAAATTCATTACAAAGAAAATAAAACAAAATGCAAATATCATTAGTCCGAAAACAAATAAAAATCTAACCAAAACTATACCTCCAGTAAAGCTCCCTGATAGCAGAATAACAGTAGTTGCGGCTTATTCCACTATCGCTCCCAGTTTGTTAAATAAGGGTTAAAGATTATAAAACTAAAACCATCAGTTCATCATCGAAGTATGTATCTTCAATTTTTAATCCTCTATTATCTATTCCATATGTCTTAAAACCTATTGAATGGTATAGATTTTTTGCAGGTAAATTACTTGATGTTACTGTTAAGTAGACTTGTTCTATCTCTTTTATATCTTTAGCCTTTTTTATTGCCTCAGTCATTAAAATTCTCCCAATACCACATTTACGCTTATCAGGATAAACATACATTGCAACAACGTTAGCTCTATGTTTTGTCTTGGGTTTGGTTTCTAAAATTAAAGTTACAACCCCTGCAAGCTCGTCTTCAACAAAAGCACCAAATGTAAAAAAATGCTCAAAATTTAAACGATTTTCAAAAGTTTCTAGAGAATATTCTTTTTCCTCTTCATAACTGGAACTGAATGCTTCAGGCACTGATTTTAACGCCTCTAATCGTATTTCTCTATAAATTAACGCATCTTCTGGTTCAAGTATTTTAATTACCAAAATAATCCCCCTTATTCTTATTAAATTCTTCTCCCCGTTAGTGTGATTCACATATTAATAGTTAGCGATTATTACTTTATAGAATGGACTATTTATTTTTTTGATAATAAATAATAAGTCTATGAACTTGAAAAAATAAAAAACCTAAGAGAAAAGTATTGATTAAGTAACCTCCATACAAACTTATATCAGCAATACCCTCTTCTTGTATGTCTTTTAGAATTAAAGCGAGTGTTATTACAGTTGGAAAAATGATAACCCACAAAATTAACTTTCCAGACCATTTTGGCATTGCCATCACTCCTTTTTAAAATCTTCTTTGTAAGTATTCGTTCTTGGAGAAACCTCCCCGTTAGTTTAAGTGAAAATCTTCACAAAATCACTACACCCTAACCAAATTTTAACATATACAACCAATTTATTGTTTAATTCATATGGAATGTTTATTGCGCATCAACCGTCTATTATGTAATAGTGCTCACATTTATTCCTAAATGAACTTAAATTAAAATGTATAAGTTCGAGATAAATGATCGTTTAAAAATAAAATTCGAACTTTGTTTTTACTACTTAAATGATTCTTTTTGCAAGGGGTGTATACACCCTCCTAAAGGTGTATACACCCCATCTAAAAAAAGTTCATTTTCTCTAGTAACATCAATGGGTTAAGGGTGTATACACCTAGAGAAAAAAACTGTGAATTATCCTTTAATAATAAGGGGGGGGTGTATACACTAATAATACTAATTAAGTAATAGTTATAGTGTACATAATTCTTTATTTCAAAGGCTGTTAACACTGAACAATATTTACAAATTAGTTTTTAGAATAGTTTTCTTTACCCGATATACTCAGAATATCTAAATCATGAAACTGTTACTATTTGAGCGCTGGTAAATGACATGTCATTTTGTGGTAACTTTCCTTTCATACGTTGGTACAAATTATGTCATAAATGGTACGTTTGGGTGGCAGTAAATCAAAAGGATAATTGCAACTTGTTTTTTACTACTTAAAAGATACATTTTTGCTTGTTGGGATCCCACCTCCAAAGTGGGATCCCAACATGTTAATTGAAGTTCTCATTTTCCAATTCCTTCAAGGTATAAAACGTGGATCCCACTTAAAGAAAAAAACAGTTTATAATCGAATAAAGTAAAGAAATTGGGATACCTGAGATACTAATTAAATGACAGTCCAAACAGAAAATACAACATTTGAATCGAATCAATTTAACGAACTGCAAATTCTAACTTTTTATGTACACACAACCTGTTAACAACCGTTAACAACGTTAACACGCTAATATTAAGGGCTTTTTTGTTAACAATGTTCCTAAAAGAAAGAACATACAGATTTAACTACAGAACAAGATCTCTCAATACCATTAATACTACAACCAAAAATAAGCTATTAATCACACACTGAATAATTCAGCATAAAAAAAGAACTCATTAACTTAGAGTTCTTCTTATACCTTTTATTAATTTTGTGAGATCAGGTAAGATGTTTGCTCTCAACCGCTGCAAACGAAGGATTTCTTAAACCCCATTTAATATTAACCATTTTTTTTCGTAAGTTCATCAAGTTGTTCAATAACTCTTCTAGCGATATTCTTTATTTCAAAAGGATTCATATTAAAATGTTCTGCAGCCCTCTCGATGGGAGTTTTCTGTTTGTCCATCTCGAGATATTCTCCAAAGTCCTTTGCACTCTTTGCCATTTCCACATCAACATAAATTATATACTCATATACTTTCCTATCAAATTCATCGAGGTATCTCATTGCATTCCGATGCTCCAAGTCATTAATTAACTCTTCAATTTCAAACCTTTCATCTTGAAACATAGTTTTCCCACCTTTAATGTATTTTACTATATTATAACTACATTTGAAATTATTGGGGATATACCATATTACAATTTATCTATTAAATGAACCCTAGAAAAATTACTATGATGCCACTACAACTACTTGGAGTAAAACCGAATTCTGTATCTATTTTGACACACTTTTTGATCGAGTTCTGTATCTAATTTGAATGGTACTAAAGACAAAAAAGATACAGAATAATAATTCTGTATCTTTTATCTTAATTTTGCGTTATTAATTTATGTTTTTTATACTTACCTTTTTGATCTGTTTCTATTCTTATAAAATTCCCTACTAAAAAGGAACTTTCGCAAAGTTAGTAAATCCAATTGGCCTGAAATCAATTGGGCCAAAATACTCTTGGTATCTTTTAGATACCCAATTAGACATCATTCCCATTTCACCTTCTTTATCTACAACTTGAATCGTTACCCGTTGTTCCGGCTTGTCTCTATATAAGTGTTTTTGAAGTTTGAATCTAAATAATAAGTCATCATCTGACAAAGAGTATCCAATAAATATAACTCGGTCTGCTTCCCTTAATAGGGCATCAGCTTTTGTTTGAAGTGTCAACCAATGACTGTGTACTTGATGCTTCTCTTGCATTGGAGGAAATAAGAATTCCTGTAACTTTGAATGATCATACTTACAATCTGTATTTGTATATGACTCCACTAATTTGTCAAATCTTCTTGGTCTAAAACAGGTTGGACAAATCATCCAGTCTAGAGAACCATGAAGTTTAATAACCTGCAACCTATTAGAACCTAAATCTATTTTCTGTCTATCAGCCTCTTCCCCTTCTTGGTCAAAATTTAAAATATAATCTATTTTGTCAGGAGAATATTGATTCTTCAAAGACTGATCAAAGAACATATCATAATTTAAGTTTATAAAACTAATTTCATTATTTGATTCAATAATAGGTTTCAGATTATAAATAAGTTGATCGTAATCTTGACTCTCTGGATCTCCATTGTTTAATTTATTCATAAATTGTCGCATATCATTTATAAGTTCGGCTTTAAATTTTCTTAAACGTGAAAGTGTAATATGACTACTGAAATTTTCCTCCCGATCTAAAGCAATTTCAATAAAATTTAATACTTGACTGAAGGAAGGAAAGCTTTTAGCTCGGTCAATATCACTACCAAAAGCTTCACTAATAAACTGAATAAGTTCGTCTCTTGGACTTTTTTCTTTTAGCATTGCGTAGAGCAATTGATTCCCATCTGGCATATATTTAAAGGAAGCTCCTGCTCCAAAAACAACTACTGTTTTTTCAAATTTTCTAATGGAATTTTCGTTTAATAAAACATCTAATGATTGAATATCTTCTTCTTCTAATTCATAGTCTTGAATTGAGCCCTGAGTAGAAAATGAAAAGCTATTAAAATCTCTTGCTATAAGTTTAATATTACCTAAATCTCGCCAAATTTTTTCATCTAAATATCTAAGTCTTGCACCATATTCTTCCCATTCTTTTATTAAAGAAGAAAAGTGAATATCATTAACATCAATTTTTATTTCTCCGTAGGTAGCATCATGACTAACATCTTTTCTTTCTATATTTAGCATGACAGTAGCAGAATGACTTAATGTAGTTAACCAAGCATTAAGGTGAGTAGTTTGATGATATGTCTGTTGTTGATAATTTAATTTCATTTTTTCACCTTCTTTAAGGTGAATTCTTTTCTGACACGTATATTAATGTCATCCTTTATGAGTTGTTTTAACTTAGCTATTTCTTCGTGTTTAGAGCTAGTATCTCTTAGTCCAGCAGCTAGATTTATTCTCACTATTAAGTTATGATCTTTAACTAGTTTTAATAATGTTTGAATCACTAAATCCTGGAGATGGACTGAAGATTCAGTCAATAAAGGGAGTAATTGCGGTAGCCAATATGCTGAAACTGCTTTTACACCAGTATCTTCGTCACCTGATGCCATAAGCATTTGTTGTACAGTGCTACGTAATAATTCTTTATTTCCTCTATTATTATCCCACAAAACCCCTAATGACTTTACACATTCAGCTTTCACTTCATCTGTTAAACTTGGCAAAATTCCAATGATTCTCTCTAGTACAATTGATAGTTCCTCTTCTGTTAACTTTATTCTAGCTAAAACCAATACTGTACCTACAAATACCGACGCTTGGCTCCCCATTGAACCAGTAAATAGACCTTTCTTTTCCATTAAATCAACCTTAGTTAATGACCTTTGAAAAATGTCACTCTTTATTTCATAATTTGCTAATATAGAAGGATTTGTAATAATTGAAATTCCTAGGTTATTTAAAGTTGCGTATTGTTCTTCTGGCTTCTTCGTTTTAACTGAAACATATTTTAGTAATACTGGTAGAGCAGCGTCTAAAAGCTTCTTGTCACTTATTGTTGATAGTATACTAGCTAGTATGGCTCCAAACCTATAATAACCATACGAAATTGTTCCACTCGATCTACTTTTTATTTCTTTATCCAGCTCTTTTATTACCCAGTTCACTATTGAGTTAAAAGATGATTCACTTATTAAAGTCAAAAACTCTGGGTACATTGAAATGATTACAATACTTTTATCATTACTCCACCATCTCTTTTCCAGGTAATCGGCAATTTCCTTCCTATGCTCTTCTTCAGCGTCTTTATTCATTTTGACCAACACATTTATTAGCAATTCTGAGTGTTCTTTTTCTTCCTTTAGATACTCTTTAACTTTATCTGAAGCTATCTTTAGATATTGTTGACTGATTTTTTCCCATGAAGGGATTTTGGATAACACTCTTATTATTTCATTTTTTAGTAGTACGTCACCATGATTATATTCAGTAAACATTTTATCTAAAACTGATTCTTGAGTTTTTTGATCCAATCTATCAAAAATCTTCCCTAACCCTCGAATTGACGGTCTTTTATAATCAAAGAATTTATTAAAAGAATAATTTAATTTAATTGTTTTAAGTAGTATACTAAGGACTAGGTGTAGGTCCTCTGTAGATACATAGTCCATCATTATATTAAGGGTATAGATCCTACCCAGTTTAAAGTGCCGGGCTTCCCTATCTACGAATAACCATATAAAGAAATCATTTAGTTGTTCTTTATTTTCAAAAGGAAAGTGGTCTTCAATAATACTTCTAATAGCTTTTTCATTGTTTACTATTACTGCATCATATAATGATATACGGATAAGTTGCTTATCATTAAGGGCATAACCTGCATTAATATAATTTTTAAGTCGCTCCGTAGATAAACTCATAACACCATTAAAACTTCCTACTATCTGAAAATATTGTTCAGAAAGGTTATAATTCCGATCTGCATTAAATAAATTATTTGAAGACCTAAACCCTGACTTACTCAACAAAAAATTTTGAAATAACTCATTTCGGATTTCAATATCAGAATTCTTTAGGTGTCGGTCGACATTTATCAATTCACCTTGGACTGTTTCCATTTTTCGCCTATTTGTATTAAGAGTAAATGCATCTTTTTGTGTTTTTACTATCTGCTCAGACATTCGGACGTTTAAATCTATTTCTTCTTTTAAACGTTTTCTTTCTAAATCATCGAGTTTAGCCTCTTTTAAAACCTCCTGTGCTTTTAGATAGCTCGTTAAGGTAAGTTCATATTCATTTTTAAAATAGTGATGAAAACCTTCATTCATATAGTAGATTGTAGATAGGTACTTATCATATCTCGATTCTTTTTTTGCTATTTCAAGTAATAATTGGGCTGTTTCAAAACTTTCACTTCTTACAAGAAAGCCATGAATATAAATAGCAACCGAGAACAGTGGAATATGTTCTGAACATTTAAGTAAATCATCTAGTTTCCCGTCTTCAATTTTTTCTTCGTTAAGTACAGTAACCATCAGATTCAATATTTGTTGTCGTATATTCCACTCTTTTTCAATATGGGTATCTTTTAGTTGTTCATATAATTCACAAAGTTTTAAGGAGTATTGACGTATTCTTTGTATCTCGTACCTTTCCACCCCTACCAATACTTGCAGAAAATAATAATAATAATATTCCGCACTAGTTATAGATGGGGCAAACTTTTGGTTAGGGTCATCCAAATAATGATAAGCATCTTCAACCCCAAACTCAAAACGACGGTAGACAACATGTTGGCATAGCACATGTAATTCTTTTCCAGTTATTTCCTTCTTCCCTATTTCAGTTTCCTTTGCGTTGCAACCGAACCCTTTATAAAGAAATTTATATATCGGCTCTATAATTGAGTTCACAATTTCACTCCTATCTAAATTTGGCAAGATATGTATTAACTATTTTACTTGAATTTCAATCCTATTAACAGATTTTAACCCTTATTCTTACATTAATAAATATTTACAAAAATATCCCCTCATTTGTTTTATAGATTTCCATACATAATTGTTATCCTTTACACGGATAACAAGACCCAAGTAAAATTATTATGCACCTATCATATTTAAACGAATGTTTAAAACTTTTCCTAAATGACTCCAATTGAGTCTGTTTTTTCTAAGTACTTACCTAAAAAAAAGTTGAATTAACTTATTTTCTGTCACAACTTAATTGAATTTTACTAGGACCAACTATTACCATCAAAACCTTAAGGAAACTGATCGTCAGAGAGAAACTATTGTCTAAAAAACATAAAAAACTATAAACTAAATAATTAAACATAATTTTGTTCAATAAAAGTACACTCTGCACGAACATATTAATATGTTGTAAAATCAATATAGGCATATGTTCAAACAGACTTGTTCTAAAGGCTAGAGAAAGTGTGATGGATATCCACAGAAGTACCGGAGTCGCAAGAAGTACAATAAACCGTATTAAGAAAGAATTAACTAAAATTGACTTATATAAAAATTTTCTTTAAAAAAGAAATACCCACTTCATCTCAAATATTGTACTAAAGCAAGATTTTTTATAAATCAAAAAAAAAGCAATGGTGGCACCATTGCCTTCTCGACCTTATTAGTTGATAATTAACTTGTCTTTAAACATGTACTCGTTACTGCATGGACAGTGTATCTGCAAAGTCGTAAGATATAATGTTTCTGTCAGCAGTGTTTTTCCAACCATCTTCTTCATGAGAATAGTTACTAATTGCAACAGAACCATAATCCTTAAAAAACTCGTTAATACTATGAAGAATATTGGTTTCTTCTTCGTTAAATACAGATGGGTCAAATTCTTGCTGTGCTTTAATATTAATAAACGTATACTCGTTAATGAAATCATAATCAATATCAATAAACTCATTTTTTTCAATTGTTGACAATAGTAGGTCATGATCCTTTGGAACAGGTCCATAAGGTAAACGGACATATGGCATGCCACTAATAGATATCATATTCCGTTTATAATTAAAGAAATCTGCATAAAAAAGTAATTTCATTAGTTTAGTTTTTTGTACACTGTTTTGGGTAAAGAATAAGATCATATTAATAAATTTATAAAAATCAAAGGAACTATATCCTGAATCAATTGTTTTTTCGTGCAATTTGTAATTTATATTTAATACTTCAATTAATCCCTTTTCCACTGAGTTTTGCTCAGTGTTTTTTAATTTTTCTATAATCCTCGCTTGCTCTTTTTCAGTAAATTTATGCTTGTTTGACTTAAAGTAATCATCTATTGCTTCTGGCTTTTCTTTTAAAACTTTTAATACATGCATATGTGAAGAGTCAGGAATGTATTTTCCGCTCTCATATCGTGCAATTGTAGCTTTACTCCATCCCAAAATACGTGAAAATAAATCCATAGACAGACCGTACTGCTGTCGAATAGCTTTAATATCTTGTAAAGAAAGGTTAACACGTTCTTCATACAAAGAAGTTAGAGTTTTCATGGTTTCTGAGTCCAACAACTCATCGTACAAGTCTTCTCCACAGGGACATTGTAAAACACGTTCGATGATTTCAAAAGTTTCACCTTTGAAATTGTATGAAGCTTTTCGTTGAACAATAGCAGCTTCAACATCCCTTTGGCAGTTATCACAAAACTTAACTTTTGTTGATACCATCATAGTGTCCTCCATTTTATTTTCCCCCATTATTAATTTATTTTATCTATATTGAAAGTATTATTACCAGTCTTCGTGGAAAGATAAACATACACATCCACGGTTATCGATTTTCATTTTAATGTAGGTTAAGACACCGTTTACTTCCTTTTTAAAAATCCAAAGAATTTTTCCGTCATGAGGTCTATCATTGTCAATAACAGGACCAGCTTCATAATGGTTTGGAGTAAGTTTTAACGTTTCATCCCACATTTGATCGACACCAGTTACGCCTATATCAAGAAGAGCTTCTATCCACTTTACTCTTTTTCCAGATGGATGGTTGTAAGTTCTTTTGATAAAGTCTTTCTTGCCTCTAGAGATGAGTTGTTTAGCTTCACGGAGAAAAGCTTTCTTTTCTTCTTCAGTAGCCACGCTAAAACATCATCTCCCTTAAATGTAGTATATCCAATATCGGTATCAAATGATACCAAAAAAATACCGATTCGACAAAACTTCCGTTAATTCGACAAAAATGCTTATAACAAAAGAAAAAAATGGAGGACATAATACAAGTATAGATTTTATTTCCAATATTACAACCATAATAAAACAGGAGAAAGAAACATTTTCTGCCTCATTCTCCTGAGACTTTGTAAATCATACCTGCTTTTCATTCAGAATTCTTTTTAATTCTCCCACTTCTTCTTCCATTAGTGTGACTCCCTTTCCCATTTTCACATGATCTGGTGCCCACTCTCGAAGATCATACTTTGGATCACGCCCATTCCAAATAACGAGATTGAGTTCTTTCTTCCATCCTTTCGGCGATTCAGATAATACACCGAGATGTTCGATGATTTCATATTTTATGTCTGCCACCGTAATCTACTCCTTAAAATATTACAAATGTACTTAATCGCGTCCTCGTAGTTCATTGTAAACTTCATCAATCATATCTTCCATTAAAAACTCTTTGAACTCTGCATCTTCAAGGATCTTCATGAAGAATTCCTCGTTGTTTTGCATACGATTTACGACAAAGTCCATAAATGTACGATTAAAACTAAACTTAAAGTTATCCTTAGTATTGCTCTTAGCTTTTTGTGCCAAATCTTCATCAGCTTTCATGTCTTCAACAATCTGGTCTCTTGATAATTTATCCGATTGCGTAAATTCGGTTCCAAAACGTTCATTCATTCTTTCAATGATCGAGGAAAGACGCTCTTTTTCTTCTTCTCCACCTGCAGCAGTTCCATGTTGCCCTGGAATGAGGTATTCACCACCAGTCTCATCAAGCGAAATACTTCCTTCAAACGTTTTTTCATTTCGGTAATATTCTAAAGCAACATCATCGGAAAGGTATACAGGGTCTTCGGCTTTTCGTGGGAGTTTCTTCAATAGTGAACTCAGATAAATAAATCTTTTGTGTAGATCGACATCAGAAAAAGGTCCAATCTGCAAAACAAAAGCATACGTTCTAACGAATTTCATCGCTGATGATTTAAAGTAATCTTGGTTTTCATCATCAAGCTCGTTAGTAAATCTCTGCACCGCAGGATCAAGGGCCGAATTAAGCTTCCCTTGAAAGCGTGCGCTTTTCGCCGGCTGATCACTGTATTGAAGGTTAGTAACGGCATCTACTTCCTCTTCGGTATACACTTGCATCGCATCGAGTTCATGTTGAACGTCATAAAGAATATTAGGGTCGGTTGTTTCACCCAGTCCAGTGACCTCATAATACGTTTGGAAGGCTGCTTGAATCGTCTCAGGATCATTCACAAAATCTAAAATAAACGTGTCATCCTTACCTTTGCACGTTCTGTTTAAGCGTGAAAGAGTTTGCACTGCCTTAATCCCATCAAGGGGCTTATCAACATACATCGTATGGAGCAATGGCTCATCAAAGCCTGTTTGATACTTCTCTGCGACAAGCAGGACTTGATAGTCATCGGTATGAAACTTCTCTGGCAATTCTTTCTCACTGAATTCGTTCAATTCTGCTTCCGTATAGGGGATTCCACTATCTTCAACCGTCCCCGAGAATGCAACAACCGTGCGCAAATCAGTATAACCCTTTGCTTTAAGGTATTTGTCAAAAGCAATCTTATATCGAACTGCATGAAGGCGACTCCCTGTGACGACCATCGCTTTCGCTCGTCCATTGATTTTGTGTCGAGTAACTTTTCGAAAGTGTTCTACCATGATCTCTGTTTTTTGTGCGATGTTATGTGGGTGAAGAGAGACGTAACGAGCTATTTGTCGGCTTGCCTTGTTCTTCACTACTTCCGGGTCCTCTTCAATGCTTTTTTCAATTTTATAAAACGTCTGATAGGTAACGTAGTTTTTTAACACATCATGAATAAAGCCTTCTTCAATCGCTTGGCGCATGGAGTAAAGATGAAATGGTTCATATGTGCCACCTTCTCCAGGGGTTCCAAACCTTTCCACGGTCTTTGGTTTCGGTGTAGCTGTGAAAGCGAAGAAGGAAATATTCGACTGATCTCCACTTTTCGCAATCTCTTCGATCATGCGTTCTTCAGCATCCGTTACTTCCCCTTCTTCCATCATGCTCTGTTCATAAGCTTCTTCCAACGTTATATCAGAAAGAAGGGCAGTCATCGCTGATGAAGCCTTCCCACCTTGTGAACTATGAGCTTCGTCGATGATGATTCCATACTTTCCACGGCTGAATTCACCAACTTTATCAAGAATAAACGGGAACTTTTGTAACGTTGTGATAATGATTTTTGTCTTGTTTTGGATTGCTTTCGCTAACTGGTTCGAATCTTCATCGATTTTCTCGACCATACCCGCCTTATGCTCCAGTTGATAAACTGCATCTTGAAGTTGCTTGTCTAGCACCCGTCGGTCTGTAATAACAATAACACTATCAAAGATCGGTTGTTCTTCTTCATCATGAAGTTTTGCCAAACGGTGAGACAACCACGATATACTGTTGGTTTTGCCACTCCCTGCCGAATGTTGAATTAAGTAATTCTTTCCTGATCGGTGTTCCACCACATCGGCTTCTATTTTTCGTACCGCATCAAGTTGATGGAAGCGAGGAAAAATCACGACTTCTTTCTCGTCAATAATATCACCATTACTGTCGCGAATATTTTCTTTTTGGATATAGACAAAACGAAAGAGAATGTCGATTAAACTCTCAGGTTGAAGAATTTCCTTCCATAGATACGATGTTCGGTAATCACCTTCCACAATTGGATTTCCTTTTCCTCCATTGTTACCTCGATTAAAAGGAAGAAAGAACGTCTTGTCTTTATTTAATTGTGTCGTCATATACACTTCATCGGTATCGACTCCAAAGAAGACAACGGCACGTTTCTTAAATTGGAAGAGTAACTCATTTGGGTCGCGATCTTTCTTAAACTGCTTCATCGAATCTTCAACAGTTTGCCCCGTCAACTGGTTTTTCAACTCCATAACTACCATTGGTAACCCATTGATTGAGAGCATCATATCAATGGACTTGTGGCTTCCAGTACTATAATAGACTTGGCGACTAACGGTAAAAATGTTTTGTTTATACTTTTCAATAAGCGTTCGGTTCATATCTGTTGGTGGTTTGTTGTAAGCAAGTTTGAGTGTGACGCCATAGTCTTTGACTCCATGACGTAAGCAATCGATCATTCCCCGGCGACTAAGCTCTTTACCAATGCGATTCATGACTTTGAACTGAAATTCTTCTTTATACGCTTTTCTTAACCTCTCCATCGACTTTGGTTGGGTCGCTTCAAAAAACGTAAAGAGTGTTTCTTGATCGATCGCCCACTTCTGAAAAGTCGCAAGAGCAGGGCCAGTTAACACTCGCTGTTGATACCCTCCTTGTATCAATTGTTGTTCAATGTTCTCTTCAAAGCCTCTTTCACTCATGTCGATACTCACGATGACGACACCTCCCCCTGTTTGGTTACATCCACCATCTCACGAACATCAATTTTACCTGTCACTGCTTCGTAAATGAGAGATTGGCGGTATTCTTTGAGTTTATTTATTACTTTTAGGTTGTTATCTATTAAATAATCAATTTCATTACTTATTTTATCTAAATAATTTGCAATTTGATTCTGTTCTTCTATCGGAGGAAGAGTGACTAGTATTTTCTTAAAGTCTTCAGAATATGTCCTCCACCTCATTAACATTATACCTCTACCATATTTGTAACAATCTCCCTTAAAGTAAAAATTCCTGAAATAATAATGGTAATAATCTTTATTTACCAAATCTTTATTTAACGGTCTATAAACATCATAATCTGGGCTTGTAACTCCATCAAATTTAGAGATGCCTATGGAGCCCATCCATGCAAGCAATTTATTTACTACAATATCTCCTTTTCTAACTATCTTATAATTTATTACAGTTTGTGATTTATTACCTTTTTGTTCCATATCCTTTCTTGGCCTAACACCAATACTTGTGAATAACGACAATAGTTCCGCTTCTTCGTTAAAATTCCTATCATTTACTTCAGAGAAAAGGTACTTAATCCTTTTCTCTTCCCAATGCTCAGGAATCTCCCCAATCCATTCCACACCAGAGTCCTTCATATTCACATTCGGGTCAAGTCCTTTCGTGACCGCTTCTGCAATGACCGACTGACGCTGTTCTTCGAGTAGTTCGATCAGTTTTTCTTTGTCTGTAATGAGAGAGTCGATGTCAGCGATCTTCTCTTCAAGAAATTTAACTATCTGAGTCTGTTCTGCTAAACTCATTACTAATAATGGCATTCTTTTTAAGTCTGAAAAACTCATTGATTGCCTTACTCCTGCACCTAAATTATAGAAAACCTTACTTATATCATAGGAGTGTAGTAAAAAGTAATAGAAATAACTATTGAATTCTTCTCTTTTCTTTTGGAGAGTAGTATAAGCAGAAGTAATAATCCCCTTACGCTTTACGTAACCACATCTAAGACTTTTTTTATCATTTTGCAAATCAGTCAAACGCAAAACAATGTTTCCCTCATTTACAATGTTATATGTTTCAAAGGACTCAGGTAAAAGCCCCATATTAGTTTCAACATTTCTCGACACTATATTTCCATAACTTAGGGAAAGCACATTAGTTTCCAGATTTCCAAAATTCTTATTTTTCAATTCACTAAATAACACGTAGAGTGGCTTTACCTCCCAAGATTCAGGAATATTACCAATCCACTCAATCCCACTTTCTTTATATGAGGGATATCTTTTAACTTTTTTCTTCACACCATCACCTTCTTCAACTTCTCTAAGATACTTGCTTCGAGTTCTTGAATTTCTGCCTTGATTTCGCTAGATGGTCTGAGTTCTTGATACTTGTAGAAGTGCCTTGTGAACGGAATTTCGTAACCAATCTTCGTCTTTTCTTCATCGATCCAAGCATCGGGTACGTGTGGCGATACTTCTCGTTCAAAGTAGTCATGAATGTTCTGTGTTAATGGTACGTTTTCTGTATCTCGCAACTCTGGATCAGGTTCCGCGTCACCTTTTTTATTCTTCACACATACGTCGGCAGTTTCATCTTTCTCCGATAGTGCTGCAAGAATCGCTTTCTGTAATGGTGCTTTCATCACTATTCCTTCGTTCGTAAACGTTGCTTTTAGTTTCTCTATGAACGTTTCTCGGTTTTTATATAATGTTTCATCATTCAACGTCTGTAATGCTTCGATGATTGCCTGTTGCTGTTTCTTGCCTTCTTCTCCCTCTTTTAGCCCTGCTTCACCTTTTTTCTTAGATTTTGCAAGGTTTTGGAACGCTTTTTGCTCATGCAAACGTTCGATTCGTTCTTCATCGACTTTGAAATTAAGTTTCAGCGGTCGTTCAACTACGATCTTTTGGTAGCCAAAATCCTCGTTATCAAAGATTTTTACATTTTCGTTTTCTTTAAACTCCCCATAAATACGAATAATCTCATCGATCTGCCCAGGTGAAATTTCATGTCTTTTTTCTCCCATGCTCTTGCGCATCTTCTGATAGAAATCCACTGCATTTACGAGTTGTATCTTTCCTTTCCGCCATGCAGATTTATGGTTGGTTAAAATCCAAATGTACGTGGAAATACCCGTATTGTAAAAAAGGCTTGTTGGCATAGCGACAATACCCTCTACAAGGTCATTTTCAATCATGTAGCTACGAATTTCACTTTCTCCACTACCAGCATCCCCTGTAAACAAAGGTGAACCGTTCATAATGATTGCTAATCGAGAGCCTTTAGGATTCTCATCACTGACAGGCTTCATTTTCGATACTAGATGTTGCAAGAACAGCAATTGACCATCACCAATACGAGGTAAACCAGCACCGAAACGTCCGTTCATCCCTAAATTCTCATGTTCTTCACGAACAACTCTTTCTGACGGCTTCCACTCAACACCATACGGTGGATTTGTGATGAGGTAGTCAAACCTTTCTGTTGGAAAAGCATCGCGCGTTAGCGTATTACCAAATTTAATATTCTGTGCTTCTTCGCCTTTAATCAGTGTATCAGCCTTGCACATCGCAAACGACTCTTCGTTTATCTCTTGAGCGAAAAATTCTAACTCAGCAGATTCATTCATTTCTTTTAAATATTCTTGAGCGATGGACCCCATGCCACCCGTACCAGCACAACTATCATAGAGCGTTTGTGTGATTCCTGGTTTCGTTAAGATGTCGTCATCATCATTAAACATCAATCCTACCATGAGGCGAACCACTTCACGAGGCGTGTAATGGTCCCCTGCTTCAGCATGTTCTGAATAACGACGGATCAATTCCTCGAAAATGTATCCCATCTCAAGATTCGAGACGACATCAGGGTGTAAGTCAACTTCTGAAAAACGTTTTACTGTTAGGTATAGAAGATCATTACGATCCATCTTTTCAATTTGCTTATCAAAGTCGAAATACTCGATAATCTCACGAGCGACTTTTGAAAAACCATTTATGTAATCACGAAGGTTTTCCGCAATGTTATCTGAATCATTGAGGAGTTTCTTAAAATCGTAGTTACTCGTGTTGTTGAAGAGTTGCTTAGATTTCCGGTTCAAAATTTCGTCTCTTGCTTCCTCAGGTAAATGCTTGAATTGTTCATAAGTTTTTAATACGTCCTCTTTGGTATCTTCTAAAACATTATCAAAACGGCGTAAAACCGCCATCGGTAGAATTACTTTACCGTAGTCTTCAGGCTTATAAGGTCCCCTTAATATTTCTGCAATTGTCCATAAAAAATTCACTTTATCTTGAAAGTTCACCATTTCATATTCTCCTTTATTTTTCACTAATGTATTGTTGTTCCTCTCTTTTCCTCAATTCACGGTAGAACGAGCTCCTACTAACTTTGGTAATTGCACAAATCTCTTTTACAGTCTTATCACCTTTTTCATACAACTCTATTGCATGATTCATACCAGGGTGCTCGTCCGTATATTTTTTTACCCGACCTCTAAACTTCCCTTTAATCTTTGCTTGTTTGATTCCTTCACGCTGTCTCATACGAATCATTTTACGTTCATATTCAGACAAACCGGACATGACTGTTAACAAAAACTCTGAAAAGGGGTTTTCATCTGTCATATCAAACCATGTATCTTTTATTGAACGTAGAGCCACTCCTCGTCCTTTCAACTCATCAACTAGTTGGAGTAGATCTACAGTTGAACGACTAATCCGATCTAAACTATGTACTACAATAACATCCCCATCAGTTACTTCGGACAACAATTTATGAAGAACTGGGCGGTCAGTTGTTGCTCCACTCATTTTTTCTTCAAAGATTGTCTCACAACCTTCTTCTCTTAGAGATGATCGTTGACGATCCATATTTTGATCCACACTTGAAACACGCGCATAACCATACTTCAAAATATCACCTCATTTTAGGATATATTTACTATTATTTTACACTTATTTTTGGAACAAGTAAATGGGATGTTGAAAACCCTTGAAAATCAACACCCAAACAAAGTCCCAATAGAGTAGAGCCTATTGGGACTTTGTACTATATACCCTTAATATATTGTATTACATTTTCACCTAAAACACTGGGCTGTTCGAATACCTGCATCATTTTAAATTCAAGGTAAATAAAAACATAAGAACAATCACCTTTTATGATAGAAGTTTTCCCATCTCCATAGGGTACTTTTCATTAAGGGATTATACTTTGTTCCAAATTATCACTTGGAGAACAAAATTCTCTCGGCTCTCAAAGATTCATTTTGAGCAATTTTTTTTCCTACATCTTGAATTGGCATTGGTACCTCTATAGCCATATCTGATACTACACTTCGAATTTTCCCTTTTTTATAAATATCGTCAAGTTCTTTAATTGAAGAATTCGAAGCAAAGCATGTTATCCTACTATTTTCTAACCTTGTATTTAAAATCTTTGCAAATAAATTATCAGCCCACTCAGTATATTTGTGCATTTCTAAACCAAAATTATCGATTATTAATAAATCAACATTAGAATAGAATTCAAAAACAGGGTTTGTACTCCTTTTTTGATTAATTTTTTCTTTGACCTCTTCAAGAATCCCCTCCGCCGTTTTATAGACAGCTAATAGTTTTGGATGCTTTGAGTTAAATTCATTTGATAGGCTGCACAATAGTCGAGTTTTACCACTACCTTTTTCTTTACCTTTTAAATAAATCCCCTTCCTTGTATCCTGAACTGAAGAAAAGTCAAAAACAAATTTTTCAGCTGCATTTTTTGCTAATTCAGCATACTCCCTTCCCTCCTCTTTATATACATCAAGACTAAAGTCACTGAAACGAACATCCTTAAAAACCTCAGGTACACTAGAATGGCTAATTTTAAGTTTATTTAGTTTCAATTGGTTGCACTTACATTCTTCTTTCCACTCATCTCTGACTGGCTCGGTACGTAACGCCCAGTCCTTATACCACACCCATCCCGAACCATCACATTCCCTAAATGGGCATGCATCACTAACATTACTAAGTTTAACTTTCCCTTGATTCACAATAGAGTTTTCGTCGTCTGTTGAGTATTTCTCTCTCATCATCTTCAGCCGGTCTGGAAGTAGGTTCTTTTGGTATTGTTGAATCTCTTTCATTTTTAAAGCTCCTTTCCTTTTTAGCATTAAATTGATCAATAACTATTTCAGCCTGCTTTTTTGTTTTTACTCCTTTTTCCTTCCAATTAGTCAAAACTTTATTAACATAACTAAAATTATTCGCCCTATAACTTAAAGCTATATTCATAGCTAACTCAACTAGCATAATCGGTTCATCAAAAGAATGACTATTCAGCCAATTTAACAATCTCTCTTCTTCATAGGTTGTTTTTGGATTGAAATTTTCCCTATAAAAATTAATAACATTTTCATAGATTTCTTTGTTTTTTTCTTTAATATTATTTTTTGTTGTATTTTCTGTAGTAATCTCTGGTATTGCTTTTACCTCATGTTCATACCTTTTTACATTTTGTAAGTTCGAGCTTACTTTAAATAAATCCGAAATTTCTATTTTATATCCCTCTAACGAATAACCTTTACTTAATAGAGCATTCTGGATTTTTATTAAGTTGACACGATACTGTTTAGTTCTATCCCATTTATAATTCGGATTATCCCTTTCATCGAGAAAACCCATTTGTACTAGTTTTTTTAAATAATCTCGCATGGCCTTTGGACTAACGTTAACCATTGTTTCTTCTACTAACTCTTCAGCCTTTTTGTATATCCAACCATTCCTTAGATGCACATCTCCACTGATTTCATTACGTGCTTTTTCTTCTACGATAAAATTATCAAAGTCTCTAACTCGCTCAGACCAATAAATCATCTGATTTAGGACAACTGCCAATTTAAAATTACCTGTAATATGAATTAACTCTTCTTTAATAACTGCTCTTTTTAATTTCCCCATATTTTTCATCCCTTACGTATTAGCACCGTGTAAAACCATGCACAATAACTATTCCTATAAGTGGAGAAGTTAAGCATGCTGAACCACAGCTAATCGCATTAGTTCTTCTCCGAAAACCCCCTCATTTCCGATATTTAATGCTTCACACAGTATCTACACCAAGCAACTCTAGTTAATTAACGGTATTCAAACTAAGGGGAATCAACTTGCTTAATTTTATCCCCATGTATTATCAAAAAAATATTTAACCAACTCACCACTTTTAAACCTCACATTAAGACACTGTTCCTTAACGTTTAATTTGACACTTTCAATATTCTTTCTACTATATTTTCTTTTCATCTCATTTCCCATTACTGATACGTGTAATTGATGCGTTCTGTCAAATATATTTCTATGTCTATATCTTAAAGAACTGTAACCTTTGATAGTCAAAGCAACCCACCACCATGTTTAGATTTTCATCTAATAGAAAGAGGGTCCCCCCTCTTCCTATTAGACCAAATCTTTAATTTAAGAAATCCCTAACTTTTTAGCCTCTTTTCGATTTTCAATCCAATTTTTTAGGTCTTCCTTATAAACTCTTTTTGAAAAACCAATGTCAAAATTCGGTATCCCTCCATGCTTAGGCTTTAATTGAAATAACTCATAAACCCTTCTCCTTGATATTCCTAGATACTCCGCAATGTGTTTTGCTGTTAAGATCTCCGGAAGTTCGTCCATTTTTTTCATAATAATCCCTCCGTTTTTGTTTCGTTTAATTAACACATAACAATAACACAATCTAATTACGTGAAAGTGTTTCGTGTTTCGTTAACGAAACAATAATACAAAATGATCATTTTTGTCAATAGTGTGTTTCGTTTTTATTTGAAATGGTTTATAATAAAAGTAAGATAACTTGGGAGGTATTTTATGGATCGCAAACAGTTCGGAAAGCTAATAGCAAAGTTAAGGAAAGAAAGTGGCTATGATAGCCAAAGAAAGTTTGCAACAGTAACAGGAGTCAGTAATGCATCAATCGCTAAAATAGAAAATGGTACTCAAAAAGCAAGGCCAGACACCCTAAAAGCCTTTTCTAAACACTTAACAGATATAACTTATGCAGACCTGATGGAAATGTCAGGATATTTAGAGGGGAGTATTAAACAAGAAAAGCATGATAAATACTCTAAATACGAGTTTATTTCAATGATTGAAGAGTTAACCATTGATCTGATTAAAAAGATGAGTAAAGATGATAAGTTTCTTCCCTTTGTTGAGGCAAAATTAAAAGAGTTAGAAGAGGTTGGAGGTAACCGCGATGTTGTCAAAAATGCTTCTTCTTTTATTAAGTTTTTTGAAAACCAAAACTTAAATATTCAAATCAATTTATATAGTAATATTCAACAAATTTATACGTTACCAGAAGTAAAAAATGAGATTGACTATTATAATACTCAAGATTCCTCAACAGAAATCGTAACTGACGAAGAAGTTAATGAAAGAATATACAAAATAGTTATGCATTATAACAATACCATCTCTGAGAATGAATCTAATTACGAAATTGTAAAACCTGAATTGATTGGAAATCACCATGCTTTCGCCTTAAGTGTATTAGATAACAGCATGCAAGGAATTGGTTTATTTAATGGAGATGTTGTGATATGCAAAAAGGAAGATGAGCTAAGAAGTTATATTTATGATACTAAAATTTGCTCAATCATTCTTCCTAATGGAGATGAAGTTATTAGGAAGATTCAATTTATAAATGAAGAAATTTTGCTAATACCATTCCACCCTGACTTTAATACAGAGATATTTTATAAAGATGACATTTCAATTACAGGTGAAGTAGTGCAAATAATTCGTACTTTAAATCAATAGTAGGAGGTTTAAATGAATGAAAGGATATTATTTCAAACCATACTGCAAGTGCAATAATAAATGTAGGTGTGATGCTACCTGGTACTTTAAACTTAGCCATGGTATCAATCCGCAGACTGGACAACCACACCAAGTTAAAAAAGGTGGATTTAAAACAAAAAAAGCAGCAAAGGAAAAAGCAAGAGAGATAGTCGATGATATTGATAATGGAACCTATATATCGGAAACACCCGTTACTTTTGAAGAGTTTGCTTATGAATGGTTAGGTATCTATCAAAATACAGGAAATGTTAAAGAAAGCACAATTCGAGTTAGGAATCACGAAATCAAGAGGTTATTGGATTACCTAGCACAGATAAGGTTAACAAAAGTTACTCGGAATATTTACCAAAATGCATTAAATGAATTAAAAAAACGTGGCTTTGCTCATAACACCTTAGATGGAGTACACCGAACTGGAAGAATGATCTTTAAAAAAGCAATCGAGTTAGAACTTATAAAAAAAGATCCTACGGAGTTTGCGTACATACCTAAAGATGTAGCAACAGTTGAAGACATTGAGAATAACTCTGATCTTCCAAATTATCTAGAATTAGACGAGTTAAAATTATTCCTAAATACCGCAAAAGAAAAAGGACTAGATCAAGACTATACAATATTCCTCCTATTATCACATAGTGGGATGCGCGTGGGGGAATTGTGCGCATTAAAGTGGAGCGACATTGACTTTCAATCTTCGACCATAAATATTACAAAGACATATTACAACCCTAGAAATAATGCAAAACAATACAAAATATTAACACCTAAAACTAAATCATCGGTAAGAAAAATCGCTGTTGATAATAATGTATTAAAGGAGTTGAAGAGTCACCTACACTTCCAAAATAAAGTGAAACTCAGAAAAGGAGCGAACTACAATGAAGAAGGATTTGTTTTTACACTAATTGACAATCACGCAGGTTACCCATGGAATCCTAAAAAAGTCGGAAATAGAATGAGAAGAATTTTAAAGCTTTCATCCCTTCCCGAAAGTTTTACACCACATAGTTTAAGGCATACTCACACTTCACTTTTGGCACAAGCTGAAGTTGAATTAAGTATCATTATGGAGAGACTGGGGCATATCGATGAAAAAACAACTAGAAATGTATATTTACACGTTACAAAGGATATGAAAATAGAGGCCATCCAAAAGTTTCAAAAACTAATGGATGACCTCTAATTAGACTTTATAGTACCTTTTTAGTACCTTTGAGGGCACTTGGGTGTTAAGAAGCTTATCACATCAAGCTTCAGATGGCATTATTACATCATGCCGCCCATTCCACCCATGCCGCCCATGCCGCCCATGTCAGGCATGCCGCCGCCAGCGCCTTCTTCTTCTGGAAGGTCAGCAACTACAGCTTCTGTTGTTAAGAACATAGCAGAAACGGACGCAGCATTTTGAAGTGCAGAACGAGTTACTTTTGTAGGGTCAACGATACCAGCTTCAACCATGTTTACATAGTCGCCATTTGCTGCGTTGAATCCTACTCCTACGCTTTCACCTTTTAGACGCTCAACAATAATGGAGCCTTCAAGGCCTGCATTTTGAGCGATTTGGCGTACAGGCTCTTCTAATGAACGAAGCACGATGTTAACACCTGTTGCTTCATCACCGGAAGCTTCAATTGCTTTTACAGCATTGATCACGTTAACTAGTGCCGTACCACCACCGGATACGATTCCTTCTTCTACTGCTGCACGAGTAGAGTTAAGTGCGTCTTCGATACGAAGTTTCTTTTCTTTCATTTCTGTTTCCGTAGCCGCACCAACTTTAACAACTGCAACACCGCCAGCTAACTTAGCAAGACGCTCTTGAAGTTTTTCTTTATCGAAATCAGAAGTTGTTTCTTCTAATTGAGATTTGATTTGGCTTACGCGAGCAGAGATTTCTGCTGCATCTCCAGCTCCGTCAACGATTGTTGTGTTGTCTTTTGTAACAACAACTTTCGATGCACGACCAAGTTGAGTGATGTTTGCAGATTTTAGGTCTAAACCTAATTCTTCAGTGATCACTTCACCGCCTGTTAATGATGCGATATCTTCAAGCATTGCTTTACGACGATCACCAAATCCAGGAGCTTTAACAGCTACTGCATTGAATGTTCCGCGAAGCTTGTTTACAACTAATGTTGCTAACGCTTCACCTTCAACGTCTTCAGCAATGATTAAGATTGGCTTGCTTTGCTGTACAACTTGCTCAAGTACAGGAAGAACTTCTTGAATGTTACCAATCTTCTTGTCAGTAATTAAGATGTATGGATCTTCAAGAACGGCTTCCATTTTGTCAGAATCAGTGACCATGTATGGAGATGCATATCCACGGTCGAACTGCATACCTTCAACAACTTCAAGCTCAGTTCCGAATCCTTTAGATTCTTCAACAGTGATAACACCGTCGTTACCAACGCGTTCCATTGCTTCAGCGATTAACTGACCGACTTCTTCATCAGCTGCAGAGATCGAAGCAACTTGTGCGATAGAATCTTTCCCTTCGATTGGCTCAGAAATGCTCTTTAACTCTTCAACAGCAACACTTGTTGCTTTTTCAATCCCTTTACGGATACCCATTGGGTTCGCACCGGAAGTTACGTTTTTAAGACCTTCTGAAATCATTGCTTGTGCTAAAACAGTCGCTGTTGTTGTACCGTCACCAGCGATGTCGTTCGTTTTGCTTGCTACTTCAGATACAAGCTTTGCACCCATGTTTTCGAAGTTATCTTCAAGTTCGATTTCTTTAGCAATCGTTACACCATCGTTTGTAATTAACGGAGATCCGAATTTTTTCTCAAGTACGACGTTACGACCTTTAGGTCCTAGCGTTACTTTTACTGCATCAGCTAATGCGTCTACACCACGTTTCATGGAACGACGAGCGTCTTCACTGAACTTAATGTCCTTTGCCATGCCTAATCTACCTCCTGTTTTTATGTAGTCGTTTTATTTTTAATTTGAAAGTCAGGTAATCTGTACGCGATTAGCCAATAACAGCTAATACATCGCTTTCACGAAGGATTAAATATTCCTTGCCTTCATATTTCACTTCAGTGCCTGCATATTTAGAGAAGATAACAGCGTCTCCATCTTTCACTTCTAGTGCTACTCGCTCACCGCTTTCAGTTACACGACCAGTACCAACTGCAACCACCTTTCCTTCTTGCGGCTTTTCCTTCGCAGAATCTGGAAGAACAATCCCGCTAGCCGTTTTTTCTTCTTGCTCGACCAACTCAATGACTAAACGATCACCTAATGGTTTTAACAAGGAAAACACCCTCCTTTAAATTTTTATTTCCGCATTTCAGCCACATTTTGTTTCATCATGAAACAGCTTTTGTGCTGATATGCGTTATTTGTTTGTCGATTATTAGCACTCGAGATTGATGAGTGCTAACACAATTATTATAATAATCAAACATAGATTTTTTTGCAACCCTTTTGCCTAGAAAAAATCATGAAAAATAAATCATATCTTGTAACGTTTCTTGCTATATACTAACAAAGGAGTTAACAATCCCTCTTCTACTATCAACCTTCGCAGGAAAAAATATACATACTATTATTGGCCGATCAAGCGATTCTTCTATTCTTACAACATGAGTATATTATGGTACAATAAAGTTTAGTTGTTCAATTAAGAAGACTTCAATGATTGTATATAAACGTCATACGTTCGTCGGTTAACTATATGCAACATGATGAATTCTCATTTTATTTTTTTATAAAGGAGATATGTACGTTGACAAAACGATATTGGCTCATACTTATAGCGTTCGTTGTTATGCAACTTGCTACTTCGCTTGTAACGATCCCGATATTACTTAGTACAGGTTTTTCCGGATCTACAGAAGAACTGTTCGGAATGGCTTTATTAATTACGTTTTCCATTGGGTTTGTGGTTATCGTCTATTTAACAGTGACGTCCAGACCAGATGAACATTTTATGCGCGACAAAGCAGATATTAGTACAACAATCTTATGGTCTATCCTTGGTATATTTATGGCTTTTGCTGCTCAGTATGTTGCGGCATTAATTGAAATGCTCGTTCTTGATATTGAACCAGGATCAGAAAACACACAACAAATAGTTGATATGGCTAATGCTGTTCCATGGTTAATGATTGTTGTAGCAGTTTTAGTTCCAGTCATGGAGGAAATTGTCTTCCGGATGGTTATTTTCGGAAGCTTGTATAAACGATTTGGTTTTTGGATTTCTGCATTATTAAGTGGCTTTATCTTCGCTATCGTTCATTGGGATTTTGAACATTTACTCGTTTATTTAGCAATGGGTGTTGTCTTTGCTTACCTTTATTGGAAAACGAAACGAATTATTGTACCAATTATCGCTCACGTAGGAATTAACTCTTTTGTTATGTTAATTCAAGTCGTTTTCGGTGAACAGATCCAACGTATCGTTGATCAATACGAACAAATGCAAATGATTATTGGAGGATTATTTTAATGGGAAAAAACCCGCGATTTACTGGATATTTATACTTTTTCATTGCTACTCTTTTTGTTATTTTTGCCATCCAGCAAAATAACCGAACTGAAGGCTGGGACGCTTTTACAATTATCCTAATGGCAGTTGCAGCAATTGACTATATGATTGCCTTTCGATTTTTTGGCATCGCAAAGAAACAACAACAAGAAAAGAAATAATATACTGAGTGCCAGGCACCTGGAAAATGATTACCAGGTTCCTGGCACTTTTTTTACCCTTCCCTTATTTACAAAAGATTTTTACTTCTTAGTTTCTAGAATATGAGCGTTGCTTATCTCAATCATTACGTGCTATGTTTTTATTGCACAACATGAATTCTTACTATCTAGGAGGAACATAATGAAACAATTTTTAAAGAAATTCCGTAAAGTGTCTATCCTTGCAATCTTACCAGTATCATTCGTTTTAGCTGGATGTGGCGAGGATACTGATGAAAGTGCTGAAACGTCCCAGTGGGATGAAATACAAGAACGTGGCGTGTTAAACGTTGCTACGTCTGGAACGCTCTACCCTACTTCGTTTCATTCAGATGAAGAAGGCTTAACTGGATTCGAAGTTGAAATCACTCGTGAAGCGGCTCAGCGCTTAGACCTTGATGTTGAGTTTACCGAAATGGGTTTTGACGGGATGCTAACGTCTATTAACAGTGGTCAAGTTGACTTTGCAGTAAATGATATTGATATTAATGAACGCCGAGAAGAAGACTTCCTATTTACAGATCCTTATAAGTTCTCTTATGGGTCGATGATCGTTCGCCCAGATGATCACTCTGGAATCGAAACATTAGAAGACCTTGAAGGGAAGCGTCATGGTGGTGCAGCAACAACGATTTATATGCAGATTGCAGAAGAGCATGGTGCTGAAGGAGTTACGTATGAAAATGTCACAAACGACACATATTTACGTGACATCGAAAATGGTCGTCTTGATGTTGTCATGAACGATTATTATTTACAATCACTAGCGATCGAAGCTTTACCTGAAATTGATGTTGTTATTCACCCTGATCTATTTTTCCATCCTAATAACCAAGCAATGATTATGAAAAAAGATCATGTTGTACTACAAGAAAACTTAAACCGTGTCATTAATGAAATGCTTGAAGATGGAACAATTACAGAACTATCCGAGCAATTTTTCGGCGGGCAAGATGTATCACAAGAGCCGGAAATTGACTTTGCTGACGAATAATAAAGGAGAATCTTTATGAGAGAGATACAATGGGAATACATTTTCGATCCACAATTAGCAATTGAATCCTTCCCGTATGTCATGCAAGGCATTTGGTACACGCTTTTTATCTCTCTCGTCAGTTTGGCCATAGGACTAGTCATTAGTTTATTTTTAGCGATCGCACGCTCTTCCTCTAGAGCGTGGCTTCGCTGGCCTGCTAGAACATACATCTCGTTTATGCGCGGTGTACCAATCCTAATCATCCTATTTTTACTCTATTTCGGCTTTCCTTACATCGGGATTCAGTTTAATGCAGTTACCGCAGCGATCATAGGTTTTAGTTTAAATAGTGCTGCATATATGGCTGAAATTAACCGTTCTGCGATCGCAGCTGTTCCAAAAGGACAATGGGAAGCAGCGAGATCACTCGGGTTATCTTATTGGATGACAATGCGAAAAGTCGTTTTGCCACAAGGGTTTCGTATCGCAGTCCCCCCGCTTTCAAATGTGATGCTCGATTTAATCAAAGCCTCATCACTTGCGGCAATGATTACCGTACCGGAAATTTTCCAAATGTCTCGGATCGTTGCTGGGCGAGAAATGGACTATATGACGATGTTTATTTTGGTTGCCCTCATTTATTGGGGGATCTGTTCGGTGATGACTGTTCTACAAAACTATTTAGAAAAGCGCTTTGAAAAATATGATGCTTATTAACGTAAAAGAAGAGGCTGACAATTTCGTCAGCCTCTTCTTTTATCACTAGTAAACAAATTAACAACTTTGACGCCCTATCCTTTTATTCATTTACTACTTTCGCTTTCATTTCTTCCTCTTTTTGTTGCTTCTTATATTCCTTACCTAGTAATAACCCTGCTGGAATAGAGATTAGTGTTAGTACTGCAATGACTAAAAACCCTTCTGTAATTGCCTGAATGCTTGCTTCTTCAAGCGTCATACCATTTGCTGCCATAACTTGAGCTCTACGAACCTCAAAGTAAACGGATATAAACACAATACCTAAAGCCGAACTCATTTGCCTTAATACATTATTCATCGCAGATCCGCGTGATATGAACTTCTCAGGAATCGCATTCATTCCGGTAGTTGTTGCTGGCATTGTACTAAGGCCCATCCCTATACCTCTTATGGCGTTAAGTACAAACAATACCCAAATCGCCGTTTGTAAGTCGATAAAACCGAATAAAAGCGTTCCAACCGTTGAAAAAATAAGACCACTTGTTACGACAAGTGAAGGTCCTTTTTTATCAAGGATTCTCCCACCTACCGTCATAAATATTCCTGCGAGTAAAGCTGCTGGTAAAAAGACAAGACCTGTCATAATGGCTCCGTAACCATACACATTTTGTACAAGCAGTGGGATGAGAAAAATTCCACCAAACAAACTAATTGAACTAATAATTGCGACCCAAACACTGTATGCGTAAGCTTTAATTTTAAATATCGATAGATCTAGTAAAGGTTGTTCTGTTTTGTTTTCGATTTTCACAAAGAAATACAATGCAATAGCCCCGATGATCAATAACGATATATTCAGTGGGTCATATAAATGCGCGAGTTCACTAATTCGCCCTAAAGCAAGTAAGATCGCCCCAACTCCAAGGGTCACTGTGACAAACCCGCTTCGGTCAAACTTCAAATTGTCTGCTCGCTTCGTTCGCTTTAGATAAAGCATTGAAAAGGTTAATCCTAAAAGACCTGTCGGTATATTACATAAGAATAACCATTGCCATGTACCAAGTTCAATAATGAAACCACCTAATGTAGGTCCAATCGTTGGTGCCATCATCGCTGCAATTCCCCAAATCCCAGTCGCCATCCCTCGTTCTTTTTTCGGGAACACTTGGAAAATGAACACCATGGAAAGGGGCATAATAAATCCGCCACCGACTCCTTGAAGCCCACGGAAAAAAATGAGTGATGATAGATTCCATGAAAACGACCCTAATAGAGACCCTAATAAGAAGAGGGAAACGCCAAACAAATACATTTCCTTCTTTCCGAACTTATCACTTAAAAAACCTGTAAGTGGCATCGTAATCCCCATGGTTACCATGAAGATCGTAATTACCCAACCAGCCGAAACAGCATCGGCATCAAAAACCTCCATGATATGTGGAACAGCTGGATTTAACATACTGTTATTTAAAATGACTGTAAATGTACCAAGTAACACAGAAATTAATACGAGCCATTTATGTGGAATTTTACTCATGTTTTCACCTGATTCCCTTATTAGTTAGCCAAAATGTTCGATTCTCGAAATATATAATTCTACTATACCAAAACATGTGTATGATTTCATGATAGAATTTAGGACTTTTTTGGAAATCAAAAACAAGTTCTTCCTATACAAAAAGCTGCAGGTACATTTCTCCCACAGCTTGTCTAAGTGATGACACTTATATATCGTTTTTGTTCCGTTTTCCAACAATGAAAGGGTATCAACCGTTTCATTACATTGGATAATGTTTCAAGAAGTAGATAAGGGATTGAAGTTCTACAGATAAATCAATATGATGAACTCGGACGTTGTCTGGTACAGATAACCTTGCTGGTGTAAAGTTTAAGATCCCTTTAATTCCAGCATCTACTAACTGATCAGCAATCCCTTGCGCTGCTGCTGAAGGGACAGTTAACATTGCCACTTCTGCTTCACCAGCTATGCGTTCTTTTACTTCATCTAAATGATAAATGGGAACGCTTCCAATTTTTTGACCGACCTTGCTTTCATCAACATCAAATGCCATCTCAATTCTCATATTGTTACTTTTCGTAAAGTTGTAATTTAATAAGGCAGTCCCTAAGTTACCGACACCTACTAAAATAACCTTTCTTATTTCATCTTGATCTAATGTTTTTCTAAAAAAGGTTAATAAATAATTGACGTTGTAACCATACCCTTTCTTTCCTAGCGCGCCGAAATAGGAGAAATCCCTTCGAATCGTCGCTGAATCGACTTTTACTGCTTCACTTAACTCTGTTGAAGATACACGATTTTTCCCTGATGCTTGCAAGCTTTCTAAAAAACGATAATATAACGGCAGCCTTTTTGCAGTTGCTTGCGGTATTTTTGTTTGATCGATATCCATTTTTTTCGCCTCCCACCATCATGAATTGGTTCAATCGCTCTTTTATCTCTTGTAGTCGCCGCTCTTTCCGCCGGTTTTCTCCTGCAAGAAAGTCTCGCCAATGACCATTCCTTTATCTATAGCTTTACACATATCATAAACTGTAAGTGCTGTTGCTGATGCAGCTGTTAACGCCTCCATCTCTACTCCTGTGCTCCCTTTCGTCTTCACACCAACTTCAATAAGAAGAATGTATGTTTCTTCACTTACTTCCCAGTCAAAATGAATATCCACACCTGAGAGTGATAATGGATGACACATTGGAATCCATTGCGATGTATTTTTGGCCGCCATTACTCCTGCTACTTGTGCAACGGAAAGAACGTCACCTTTTTTCATCGTTCCTGCAGTAATGCCCTCGTAAATATCTTTTGTCACTTGGACACTGCTTTTCGCCACAGCTGTGCGAACCGTTTCTTGTTTGTCAGAAATATCGACCATTTTTGCTCGACCTTGGTCATTAAAATGTGTAAACGAACCCATCGGTGCCCCTCCTTTTGTCTCTTCGTCTATTGTACACCATAGTTGGACAAACTGCACAATCCTTCTCTAGATTAGCAAGAATTCATGTTCCACTTTACTACAAATGTTGCCACTTTGCGTAACAGTCATGTACACTTATTTTGTAATGACCCAATGATGTGGTGAGGATGAAATAATATGATTTTATTACAATGTGTACAAATAACAAAGTCCTTTGGGGCTGAAACAATATTATCCAATGTAAAACTTGAAGTCCAAAGTCGTGAACGAATTGCTCTTGTCGGTCGAAATGGCGCAGGCAAGTCAACATTGTTAAAAATTATATCAGGAGAACTATCTCATGACTCTGGAGATATTATTATCCCTAAAAACGTTGAAATCGGTTATTTAGCCCAACATAGTGGCTTAAATACGAACCGCTCAATTTGGGATGAAATGATGTCTGTTTTCACCCATTTAAAACAAATGGAGAAACATTTACGAGAATTAGAAGAAAAAATGAGCAACCCAAGTGCACCAAACTATGAAAAAGTATTGCAAGAATATGATCAATTACAACAAGACTTTAAAGATCAAGGCGGTTACCAATATGAAGCCGACATTCGCAGTATTTTATCTGGGTTAAACTTCTCTGATTTTGATTACGATACACCGATATCCAGTTTAAGTGGTGGTCAAAAAACAAGACTCTCTTTAGGCAAATTGTTATTAACGAAGCCAGACCTTTTAATTTTAGACGAACCGACAAACCACCTAGACATAGATACACTCACTTGGTTAGAAAACTATTTAGCTGGCTATCCCGGAGCAATACTCGTTGTCTCGCACGACCGATACTTTCTCGATCGAATCGTAGATTATGTATACGAGCTAACCTTTCATTCAACAGTGAAGTTCACCGGAAACTACAGTGCGTACTTAGAGGAAAAAGCAAAACGCCTCGAGCTTGAAATGAAAATGTATGAAAAACAACAAGGTGAAGTGAAAAAGTTGGAAGACTTCGTCCAGAGAAACATTGCTCGTGCTTCAACAAGTAATCGTGCCAAAAGCCGTCGTAAACAGCTTGAACGAATGGAGCTGATGACAAGACCAAAAGATGATGATAAATCTGCAAATTTCCAATTTGATATAGACCGACAAAGTGGAAATGATGTGTTAACACTGCAAAACGTAACAATCGGTTATGATGGCGAACCATTAGCAACAAACATTGAATTAAAACTTGAACGTGGTGAAAGTGTTGCATTAATTGGACCTAATGGAATCGGAAAATCAACACTCATTAAAGCGATCGCCGACAAAATAAAACCGATCACCGGGCAAATTCAATACGGCAGTAACGTAAAGATCGGTTACTACGATCAAGAACAGACAGAACTTACCTCTAATAAAACGGTCCTACAAGAGCTATGGGATGAATACCCGCAAACGCCTGAAAAGGAGATCCGCACAGTTCTCGGAAATTTCTTATTTAGTGGCGATGATGTTCTTAAAATTGTTTCAGACTTAAGTGGTGGAGAAAAATCTCGTCTAGCACTTGCCAAGTTAATGATGCAAAATGCAAACATGCTCATTTTGGACGAGCCGACAAACCATTTAGATCTAGACAGTAAAGAAGTGTTAGAAAATGCCTTAATTGATTATCCAGGAACGCTCCTTTTCGTTTCACATGACCGTTATTTTGTTAATCGTATGGCAACACGGGTCGTCGAACTCTCTAGTGATAGGATTACAAACTATTTAGGGGACTATGATTACTATATAAATAAAAAGCTCGAACAAGCCGAATGGGCAGAGCTTGAAGCTAGTAAACAACTTCAAAACAGTCAAAGTTCACCTAACGAAGATAGTGAAAAACAATCGAAGCAAGATTACGAACGAGAAAAAGAGCTGAAGAAAAAAGCCCGCCAACGACAGCGTAAAATTGAAGATCTCGAAAAAATGATTGAAGAAGCTGAAATGAACATTGCCGAATGGGAAGAAGAATTATGCAACCCTGACGTTTATCAAGACCACGAAAAATCATTACAGTTAAACGAAAACATTGAAAAGACAAAGCAAAAAGTCGAAGCACATATGGAAGAATGGGAAGAACTACAACTCGAAGAAGAATAATTACGTGTTGAGCCAGGTATGCCCTGGCTCTTTTTTGTTCGTCACTCTGCGTGATTTGTTCTACATTTTCCTGATTTAATTGCGACTTTCTCCGTTTACTTGCGATTGTCCTCATTCACTAGCGAGCCCGCCTGTTTAACTACAAATTTTTTCAAGGATATTGACAATAAACAGGAAATCAGTAAAATAACAATTGAATTAGCACTCAGTGGTCTAGAGTGCTAAAAACGATTCAGTCTCAAATAATTTACATATAAAGGGGTAATGAAGATGCCGAAAATGGAATTTAAAGCAGAATCTAAACGTCTCTTAGAAATGATGGTTAACTCCATTTACTCACAAAAGGAAATTTTTCTGCGTGAGATTATCTCTAATGCGAGTGACGCAATTGATAAAATGTACTACAAAGCGCTAACAGATGACGCCATCAATTTTGACCAAGATAACTTTTATATTAAAGTAACATCAAACAAAGATGATCGCACATTAACGATTACCGATACTGGAATTGGGATGACAAAGGACGAGCTTGAGGAAAACTTAGGAACGATTGCAAAAAGTGGCTCTCTTGCATTTAAAAACGAAAATGAAATGAAAGACGATCACGATATTATCGGTCAATTTGGTGTTGGCTTCTACTCTTCTTTCATGGTCGCAGAAAAGGTAACTGTTGTAACAAAAGCATATGGCAGTGACGAAGCATATCGCTGGGAGTCAGACGGTGTTGAAGGCTATACGATCGAGCCTTGTGAAAAAGCTGAAATTGGAACGACAATTACCATCTACTTAAAAGAAAACGAAGAAGAAGAAAACTACGACGAATTTTTAGAAGAGTCCCGTCTAAAAAACATTATTAAAAAGTACTCTGACTTCATCCGTTATCCAATTAAAATGGATGTCACTGTTCACGAGCCGAAAGAAGACGATTCTGAAGAAACAGTAGAAACGATCGAAGAACAAACGGTAAATAGTATGGTTCCAATTTGGCGTAAAAATAAAAGCGAGTTAACAGACGAAGATTACGAAAACTTCTATCAAGAAAAGCGCTACGGTTTCGATAAACCGCTAAAGCACATTCATATTAATGTTGATGGGACGATCCGCTACAATGCGATCTTATTCATTCCGGAAACGATTCCGTTTGATTATTACTCAAAAGAGTTCGAAAAAGGGTTAGAGCTATATTCTAGCGGCGTGTTAATTATGGACAAGTGTTCAGATCTTTTACCTGACTATTTCGGCTTCGTGAAAGGAATGGTTGACTCAGAAGATCTTTCTTTAAATATTTCACGTGAAATCTTACAACAAGATCGCCAGCTAAAAGCAATTTCGAAAAACATTAAGAACAAAATTAAAAACGAATTAAAATCACTACTTAAAAATGAACGTGAAAAATACGAGAAGTTTTATGAATCATTTGGTCGTCAGTTAAAATATGGCGTTTATAGTGATTTCGGTCAAAATAAAGGTGATTTGCAAGACCTACTAATGTTCTATTCTTCAACTGAAAAGAAACTTGTTACATTAGAAGAGTACGTATCACGTATGCCAGAAGAGCAAAAGTACATTTACTATGCAACTGGTGATTCTTACGATCGTATTGAAAAGCTTCCTCAAACTGAGCTCGTTGCAGATAATGGCTATGAAATTCTCTATTTCACTGAAGACGTTGATGAGTTCGCGATTAAAATGTTAATGAGCTATCAAGAAAAAGAATTCAAATCCGTCTCTAGTGGTGATTTAGGCCTTGATTCAGACGACGATAAAAATGAGGAAGAAACAACAGAACATAAAGAACTGTTTGAAGAAATGAAGTCTGTTCTTGGAGAAAAAGTAAAAGATGTCCGCGTTTCTAAGCGACTAAAATCACACCCAGTCTGCTTAACGGCTGAAGGTGAAGTCACAATTGAAATGGAAAAAGTATTACAAAACATGCCAGAAAACCAACATGTAAAAGCAGATAAAGTGTTAGAGATTAACCATAGTCATGACATTTTCAATTCACTAAAGCAAGCCTTTGAAAACGATAAAGAGAAGTTTAACCTTTATACAAATTTACTATACAACCAAGCGCTACTTATTGAAGGCTTGCCACTCGAAGACCCAGTCGCTTTCACAAATGACATGAGTAAGATTATGAATTAAATGCTTGAAGCCCTGATGAACCATATTCATCAGGGCTTTTATTATTATTGTTTACATTTTTTCGTAAAATTTTGTTTTCCCGTAATTTAAAACGATTAACATTATATTCAAGCTTGTATTCGTTACTTCTCCACCTCAGTTTTAATCGACCAACCGTAACAAACACAGAGTGTGATAAACATCGATGTAGCTGCTGCGACGATGCCTGAATCATTTAAGAAAAGCAAGGCAATTGAAGCTACAATTCCAAGGTGAACGAGTAACGCTTGTAGATCGTCTAAGCTTCCTTTCCTTTTTCGCCACATCATCATCCCAATCAAAAAGTAACTCGTAATAAATAACTGTGTCCAATAAGAGATTCGAAAGATCTTCCAATTCATCTCAAGTTTCCTTTGAATGATTTGAAATATCCCTTTAAAATCACCACTAAACAGCTGCTGGAATGCTCGAGAAATATGGGTTTCAGACGGTCCTAGTTGAAGTGCAAATAAAATGGCAAAAAGAGTTATTCCACCTACTAAGACCGCTCCAAAAATAACCTCCATACTTCGTTTTTTCAAATATCGCTGGTAAAGGAAAAATAAAAGAACAGCTCCGACAGATATGCTCGCTCCTGCATTTGCACCTAAAGAAGAATGTGCAAGAAACACAAATAATACGGTAATCAGCATAAAAAAGACCATTGAACTCAACCGTAAATAAATATTCATCCTTTGTTTTTCTTTTAGCCACCGTAATAGGGGATACATCATAAACAAGCCGCTTGCTATATAAATGCCTGCAAACTCATTTCCAATCCCATAATACCTTGCCCCAATTACCGGATCATACCCTAAAAATGAACGTTGGATCAGAAAGTAGCCAGTCATGAGATCAATCGACAATGCGAAAAAAAACAAAAAGCATGCGATGCTAAAAGGATGTTTGGCCAGTTTTTTTAGTACAATCGCGCTAAATACACTAGCGAAAATAATAAAAACGACATATAAAAATGCTGGTATTCGTACACCTATGGGTGAGCTAATTAAAAACCACAGCGGTGAGAACACGCCGCTTAATAATAAAATTTCTGCTCGTTTCCTCCAAAGTTCAGTTTGATTCATCAGCCAGATCATCAACGACACTGTAATTAGCAATATAACAAGACCAGAAACATAACTTGAGAGTACTTTCGCTCGTTCTGCAAACACGTGATTGATTTCACCTAAACGGTCTTTAAAACTTTGATAACTCGTGGTTTTTTGTGGATAAGTTCTTTTTTCAATAGGGGATCCTACTGAATCAATCGTCGTATCATCCACATTTAGCGATGAAGCCCAGCTTACCGTCAAATCTGTATGACTAATAAGTGAATCTCTACGTGTTGTATGTGAATAAATAAATGTATCATTACCTAAGTCGCTTCCCCAAATCCACAAAGGAGCGAGCTGATTTTTTCCTGTGTATGCATTGTTATTGATATACGGGGATAAAAACCACACCTCTCCTTCCACGTGCTTTGTAGCTTGCCGTAACAACTGTTCCAAGTTTTTTAAAGTCCTTTCATATTGCTCGTTAAAAAACTCTTTTGTCATAAGCCGTTGTTCTTCCATTAAAAAATGTAAGTCTCCCCATTCGATAACTGTAAAAGTTTGTGGATAACTTTTTTGAATGTTAGTAACTTTCCCAATTGTTTTTTCGACACTTAAAGAAGTTCTTATCGGAATCTGAAGATCAGTGTCGTTTTCTTGTTGAATCATCCCATTTGCATTCCCGCTCTGATCAATCGTAATTAAAGTACCGTACCTCACTTTCTCCTCACTTGTATCAGCGTTTCCGATCACATAAGTGTACACACCATGCTCATTTAAACGCTCACCAAACGTTCCAACTTTTGGTGAGAAACTTGCTTTATTATTCTTATCCACAAGCAAGTGGAAAAACGGATGAACAAGACTACTTTTCGGTTGTTGACCTGTCCAACTTAAAACAAGGTTTTCTGCAAGAGTCCCATTCACTTCTTCCTCTCGTTCAAAGGCATTCCAGCCTTGCACACCTAACGCACGCTTTCCTGTACTGATAGAGACCATATTATTTAAGTAAGAGTATGTACCATCAGCTTTAACATTAAGAGCTGCATAGGCACCACTTTTCCACAATTGGCTCTCTTCTGTATTTTCAATAAGCCAATCTAATTCTTCAAATGAGAAACTAGGTACAAAAATAACTGTTATATGATTGTCTAATTGAGCTTCAGTCTCACTACAAGCTGCTTTTTCAGCGACAACTGTTAATAACATCGTTAATATAACAGCAATAGTAATATATCTTGCACAATAAATTGAGCTAACCTTGTATATTTTCTGACATATCCACATCTTCCACAACCCTATCCACATGATTTATCCATATTTCACAAGGATAATAATACTTATTCACAAAAACAACCACTTATCCACAGTTAAATTGTTAACAACTTAATTAGTCATATTTCAACATATTTTTTACTTTTCCCCATTATCCACAGTTTGTGCATAACATGTTATTAACAAGATCATACATTCGCCTTTTTTTAGTATAGGCTATATTGAATCAATTTCATAACTCAAAATATGAAGCGATATTCCGAATGATGAGTGTGAACTTCACTTCAGACGGACGCTTTCCCGAGGGCTTGTCTTCAGCTAACTTAGGCTCGACAACTCTTCGCCTAAGTGGATCTTCAGACTGCACTGATCCTCAGGGAGTCGCCGTCTTTTGTTACGTTCACTTTCAAATAAAACGTACATTTAATGAAATATTTATAATATCATTCGTTTCATTGCGCAAAAAACATAATTATGAAATTGATTCGCTATATTACATAAAGTTTAATGCCTCTTCCTCTAAAATCCATAAATTTATAGTGTATTTGTCTTTATAGAGCTAGTGTTGTTTTGTGCTTCGCTATCGGTGGATGCTTTCAGCTCTAGACACAAGTGCGACATCAACCATGGCGAATGAAAATAAGTTTTGATTGAATGAGCGAGGTCCACGAGACTCCTGTGGGAATAGCAACGAACAAAGCTTCGTCGAACCACGGTGAGCTGCGCCGACGCATCAAGCTACGTAGCATAGCTAGAAGAGGAAGAAGCAATTTAGCCCGTTGATCCAACATGACGATAGTCATGTTTAGCTGAGGCATTGCCCACGGTAAAGAAGACACTGCGATAGCAAGTGGAACGTAGCTAGAGCAGATGTCGCACTTATGCCTTGAGGTGAAAGCGAGTGGACAAAAGCGAATAATTCATTATTAAACTTCTTTTCATGGCATCGTAAGTAAAAAAACCTTCTTATCCTATTGTGGACAAGAAGGCGTTGCTTTAAAAGGTAAAAAACAGGTTTGTAAGTTAAACAATTATAGTTGTTTTCCTGGCTGACCATTTAAACGGTCATCAGATCTGACACCTTGTTCATACAAAATCGTTCCAGCTGCTGCAATCATTGCTGCATTATCTGTACATAACGATAACGGAGGAATCGTTACATGTATCCCTTTTTCTTCACAAGCTTCTGTAAGCCTTTCACGTAACCCTTTATTTGCAGCGACACCACCGGCGAGTAATAGATGTTTAACTCCCTTTTCTTCAGCTGCTTTCATCGTCTTTGTTACTAACACATCAATAACACTTTCTTGAAAACTAGCTGCAATGTTTTCCACAGGTAAATCTTCATTACGTTGTTTTGCATTGTGTAACTTGTTAATAACAGATGATTTTAATCCACTGAAACTAAAATCATATGAACCTTCCTCAAGCCAAGCACGAGGAAAGTCGATGCTTGCTTCTCCTTCATGAGCAAGTCTGTCAATATGGGGGCCTCCAGGATACGGTAACCCTAACGTTCTTGCTACTTTATCGTATGCCTCACCTACTGCATCATCTCTCGTTTCACCAATTACGTGAAATGAAGCATGTTCATCCATATAAATAAGTTCAGTATGCCCCCCAGAAACGACAAGCGTAAGGAGAGGAAATTCAAGCTCTTTAACGATATGATTCGCATAAATATGTCCAGCAATATGGTGAACACCGATCAGTGGCTTGTTTTGGGCAAAAGCAATCGCTTTAGCCGCATTTACACCAACGAGTAGTGCACCAACTAAGCCAGGCCCTTCCGTTACTGCGATCCCATCAATATCGTCAAATGTTACTTCTGCTTTTTTCATCGCTTCTTCTACAATAAATGTAATTTGCTCTACATGATGGCGTGAAGCGATTTCTGGCACAACCCCACCAAATCGTTTATGACTTTCAATTTGTGAAGAAACGACATTACTTAAAATCTCTCGGCCATTTTTTACGACAGCCACTGACGTTTCATCACAGCTCGTTTCTATTCCTAATATGATTGTTTGATTATTCATTGTCATGATAAATTCACCCACATTATTTGTGCATCTTCTTGATTATCTGTGTAATAGTTTTTCCGTATGCCACCTGCAACAAAACCAAGTTTTTCATATAACTTTTGCGCTGCCTCATTCGAAACACGAACTTCAAGGGTCAGCTTATTGGCTCCTAATGTTTTCGCCATATTCATTGAACCTAATAACAATTGCTCTCCAATCCCTCTTCTACGACAAGATGAGTGGATCGCAACATTTGTGATGTGGGCTTCATCGACAATGACCCAAACACCACAATAACCGATTACTTTCCCTTCTAATGATGCAACTAAATAGTAAGCAAACTGGTTTGTTGTTAACTCATTCAGAAATGCACTTCTACTCCAAGGAGATGGGAAACAGTCATGTTCCACCTCTAACACTTCGTCTAAATCTTCTTCTTTCATAAAACGAATGACAATCTCTTCCCCCATAGTATAGCCGCCTTACTAATTAGTTTACTTTTGTTTATTTTCAGCTAACCATTTCGCCTCTGCTTCTGCCAAACGTAAGTAGTTAGGTGAAAATAAATGTGTAAATTGATCTACTTCTTTTTTTGAACCAATATAAGCTAGTTCACTCGGTCGCGGATAAGTGATTGCTGGTTCCGCTATATGAGCACGGTCACCTAGCAACGATCGAACGACCTCTTCTTGCTTTTCCATTTCTGGGCTGATAAATATGATATCCTCGTCTAATTGTTTCATATCTTCTAACCATTCTTTATGTTGAATGATCTGATCTTCTTTTTTCTGAACAATGCTGCCACCTTCATATTGATAGAGCCCTGTGAAAACTTGTCCACGTCTCGCATCGATAAATGGAGAGATCACCCCAGGAAAGTACTTTCCGTTTTGTGCCATGACCTCAATACTTGATACCCCCACAACAGGAATGTTCAATGACCATGCCATCGTCTTCGCCGTTGTCACGCCAATTCTCACTCCGGTGTAAGAACCCGGACCTTCATTAACAACAATCCGATCCAAATCTTTCGGACTCATCTCTATTTCTTCCATTAACGTTCGGATCGCTGGCATAAGTCTCAGTGAATGATTCTTCTTTATATGTGTAACAAATTCTCCAGCAACTTTACCTTCTGTTAAAACTGCAACACCCATCACATACGTTGATGTATCAATCGCTAATACATTCATGATTCCAAAATCTCCTTGCATATGTTTTCATATCTTTCTCCATGTGGATAAAAAGATAGTCGTCTCTCTGTTTCGCCATCATGCTTAATGACAATTTCTAACCTTTCATCAGGCAACTGTTCTTCAATCATACTTGGCCACTCGACAACAGTCACTCCTTCTCCTTCGAAGTAATCATCTAACCCTAAGTCTTCCATTTCATCTTCTAACCGATATGCATCCATATGGTAAAGTGGAAGGCGTCCGACATATTCCTTCATAATGGTAAACGTCGGGCTATTCACATTACGTTTAATTCCAAGACCTTTTGCAAGTCCTTTCGTGAAACTCGTCTTCCCAGCCCCTAAGTCACCTTCAAGTGTCAGGACAGTCCCCTTTTCGAGAAGGGCTGCGATTTGTTTTGCCAACTCCCAAGTTTCTTGTTCTGAATGAGATGTATATCTCCACTGATTCATTTTCGTTCTGCCTCCAAATTTACAAGTGGTCATAACCCGTATTCTTGAGCTCACTTTTCACGCCATCTTTGATAAGAAATACTTGTCCATGTCCACGTTCAACATAACCTATTTTTTTCACCTTCAGCTGCTTTCGTTCAAATGCTTCAACAACTTTTGGCCAATCATGACGACTAACCGTTCCAACGAGCTGAAAATCTTCACCGCCGTACAACATCCATGACTCTTGTTTATCTTCCGTTGCTTTCGATATGAGTGGCGCTTTCTCAAGCTCATCCCGTTCTATACAAATGTTTACATGACTGGCATCTGCAATTTCTTTCGCTTCACTAGCAAGTCCGTCACTGACATCATTTAGTGCGACACGCCAATTATGATTTATTAAAATACGTCCAGCCTCTACCTGTGGTTGAGGTTGTTGATGCGCCTCGATATACGGCTTCCAGTCTGTCTTATCCATCGCCGTATGTCCGTGTTCTAATAGTTTCTCTAACCCGAAAGCAGATAACCCTAACTGACCAGTTGTAAACAAAACGTCACCAGGTTTAGCACTTGAACGTAGAAGAGCCGCGTTTTTCTCAACCTTCCCGATTACCGTCACAGTGAGTACAAGATTACTTGATGTAGACACTGTGTCACCACCGATTAAGTCCATCCCATAAGAATCACCGATTTCTTTTAACCCTTTATATAGAATATCAAGTTCATCTTTTTTCCACCCTTGTTTCGGAATGGCAATCGATACGAGATAATATTGCGGAATTGCGCCCATCGCAGCTAAGTCACTAATGTTAACAGCTAGCGCCTTATAACCAATGGATTGGATCGGCATTGTTTCCTTTGTAAAATGGACACCTTCTACCATTGTGTCCACTGCTAGGACCGAGTCAAACTTGTCATCTGATTCAACAACAGCGGCATCATCGCCGATTCCTGTTTTCACAGTCGGTTGGTGATGAGAGGTCGGTTTGACAGATTTAATCCAATTCAATTCATTGTTCATAAGACCACCTACTTTCTATTATTGCTATATTTGCATCATTTCCAAATATAAGAGACTTCTTACCTCTTTTCACCGTTCTTCATTATATCAAATAAAAGATTCATAAAACAGAACTGCCTTTTCTTTTTGGCTATTTACTAAAAGATTGTTGATTTTAGTAAAGTTAATCTCTCGAACTCGTTACAGGCAGACGCTTTCCGCGGGCACGGTCTCAACTTCCCAAAACTCACCATGTTCCTTTTGGGTGATTTTCAGCTCGTGCTGTTCCCGCTGGAGTCGCCGCCTTCCACTCTTCGAATTTATAAAAAATAACACTCTTTATCTGCAACGAGTAATCGCAGAAGCAACGAACGCCACAACACTGACTAAGCTATGAGTTGTGCCGACGGATCCTCATCAAAGAATCAGCTGTTAGTGGAAGGCACAACAAGCATTCGCTTCGCCAAATATACTTCGAGCTGCCTCGACGCATCATTTTCGAAGAAGTGCTTGAAGAGGAAGAGGCACCTAGTCTGCGACGAGCAAGCGTAGTGGCACAGAAGCAATCTATGCGAAAAGAGCCTTCTTTTTTCATAACTTGTTATCAACTTCATCTTTGTTTGAAGAATGATAAGACTGCATTTTTTCATAAAGAAAACGGTACGGATCGGATCCGTATACCGTCTTAATGAACCTTATTTGAATTCAGCAGAAGCAAGTGCTTTATTAAAAACATCAATAATATCTTCTTCATCTTCAATCCCAACTGATATCCGTACCATTGATGCTGTTACACCTAACCGCTCTCTTGTTTCTTCAGGTAACGGACGGTGGGATGTGCCGACTGGATATGTCACACTCGTTTCAACACCTGCTAGAGTTGGAACAACCTTGACCCAATCTAACTGTCTAAAAAATTCATAAACATCGCTGCCATCTGCTAAATCAATCGTTACAATGGCACCGTTTCCTTTATCAGAAGCATGTTTTGGGTAAAAAACTTGTTTAACTTGCGGTTTGTCACGTAATACTTCTGCTAAAACTGATGCGTTCCTGCATTGTTTTTCCATCCGTAAACTTAATGTCTTTAGTCCTCTCGTAGCGAGCCAACCATCAAAAGGGCCAAGGTTACTTCCTAAATGAACGACCTTTGACTTTGCCTTTTCCATTAACTCTCGGTTTCCAGTTAACACACCAGCTGATAAATCACTATGTCCACCAATATATTTTGTTGCACTGTGAACAACAAGATCCACTTCATATTCATGTGGACGAATTAAATAAGGCGTTGCAAACGTATTATCTACCATCGTCTTTAACCCGTATTTTTTGGCTAATTCAGTAAACCTTTGCAAATCTTCGACTCTAAGCAGTGGATTTGTAATCGATTCCGTATATAGCAAAACGGTTTCGTCTCGTATTTCTTTTTCTACTGCATCGATGTTTTCAAAGTTAACAAAACTCACGTCGATATTAAAATCGGCCAGTTCATGAGCAAATAATTGATATGTACCACCGTAGAGATCCTCTGTGGCAATAATGTGGTCTCCTGATTTAGCTATAGCTAATACCCCAGCTAAAATCGCCGAAATCCCAGAAGACGTTGCCACACCCATTTCTGCCCCTTCAAGGTCTGCAACCCCTTTGCCTAAATCATCTGTGTTCGGATTTCCCATTCGAGTATACAAGTAATCTTTTTTTCCTTGAAAAAAGTTTTCCATATCATCTAAATCTTGAAAGGAAAATGCAGATGTTTGATAAATCGGCTTCGTTTTACTTATTTCATTTGACTCTAGTTTTTCCTGAAAATGAACATTTTTCGTTTGGAAACGCATAATTATTCTCCTTTCATAGCTACCTTTTTCTTATCATACTGAATGTAAGTCTCTGTAACAAGAAAAGTCACTTTTTCTAACTTTTTTCACCTTAATTAATGTAAAAATGATCATACCTTCTATTTCCATTCCTTGTTCACTGTTACAATGAAACTATGACCAAATTTTGTAAAGGGGAATGTTTATGATTTATAAAGGTTTTAAAACATTGACTGAATATACATCTATTGCCCTGTATCCGATCATGATCGATTTTCTTTCATTCATGATTGCATTTATTGTATACGGCTTTCATTATCACTCAACCATTTCCTTTAAGTTTTCAATTAACCCTGGCCTTCCATCCATTTCTGACCTATTAGAAAATCCTAATGTCATCCATTCAGTTAATTTTAGCTTAGATGGCGCTAATAGTTTAGGTAGTTTCTCACTTCTCATTATTTTCATGTTCATCTTTCTTGCATTTATAGAAGGCGGGTTCATAGGTTTATTGCACAAAGGTGCCAGAGGCGAGGATGCTAATTTTCATATTTTCTTAAGGTACGGAAAAAAACATTGGCTTGATTTTATCGTCGTATTAATCATTCAATTAGCCCTCTTGTTTGTCTTATTTATTATGATGGTTCCATTTATGATTCCAGGGATATTCTTCGGCATGTTCCTTCTATTCGTGTTACGCATCTTGTTTATCTTTTGGGAATTTACAATCGTAACCGATGAACTACGACCTATCGATGCTCTAAAGAAAAGTAGATTTTACTTCAAAACTAGAATCCCTGAAACATTTGGAGTTATTTTTTCCATTCTTATATTTAACCTAATAAGCGGTCTCATTATCAATCAAATGTCTAGCCCTATCTTTTATATGATCTTTATTATTATGTACGGATATGTGGCAACAGGCTTTCAATTTGCGCTAATGCATACGTTTCACGAGTCAAAAAAAGAAGGGATCCCCAACACTTTATAAAAAATTTGGATCTTTTAAATGTATATTTTCTATCTCGAAGGGAACAATAAAGCTGTAAGAGAAAGTCTCTCTACACCTTTATCCCTTTTCTCACTCTGCAATACAGTAACTTCTTTATGAAATGATTCCCCCTTCATTTCATAAAAAACTAGGTTCGGTAATTACTGAACCTAGTTTTTTTTATCCCCTTTGGACTTCCTTTCAATCCGTTTGTCCGTGACTTTTTGGGTTTGTCCGTAACTTTTTGGATTTGTCCGTAACTTTTGGATTTGTCCGTGACTTTTTGGGTTTGTCCGTAACTTTTTGGATTTGTCCGTAACTTTTTGGATTTGTCCGTGACTTTGTGGATTTGTCCGTGACTTTTGGATTTGTCCGTGACTTTGTGGATTTGTCCGTGACTTTTGGATTTGTCCGTGACTTTTTGGGTTTGTCCGTAACTTTTTGGATTTGTCCGTAACTTTTTGGATTTGTCCGTAACTTTTTGGATTTGTCCGTAACTTTTTGGATTTGTCCGTAACTTTTTGGATTTGTCCGTAACTTTTTGGATTTGTCCGTAACTTTTTGGATTTGTCTGTAACTTTTTGGATTTGTCCGTAACTTTTTGGATTTGTCCGTAATTACGATATAAATTACTCTTTTTCCACACAAAAAAAGACACCCTCAACTGGAGGTGCCTTTGATTGCCCAGCAACGTCCTACTCTCACAGGGGGGCGCCCCCAACTACCTTCGGCACTGTTCGGCGCATGATGAACGGCGCATCTCCGCGTCATTCTCCCTCGCTCACTTCTCATGGACATCGTACATTCCGAGGCTCGCTCCGTCGATTCCTTGATCTACTTGTTCCTCATGCACCTCTTACGACTTCTCTTCATTATGCTTGTTATATCTTTCGATATAAATTCACTCTATTTTTCATACATAAAAAGACACCCTCAACTGAAGGTGCCTTTGATTGCCCAGCAACGTCCTACTCTCACAGGGGGAGAGCCCCCAACTACCATCGGCGCTGGAGAGCTTAACTTCCGTGTTCGGCATGGGAACGGGTGTGACCTCTCCGCTATCGTCACTGGACTTATGAAATTGAGAAGTATTGTACTCTCAAAACTAGATAACATTTGACTGATGACCTTCGGTCTGAAGGTTAATGTAATACTTTGGTTAAGCCCTCGATCGATTAGTATCTCTCAGCTCCACGTGTTGCCACGCTTCCACATGAGACCTATCAACCTCATCATCTCTGAGGGATCTTACTCACTTGACGTGATGGGAAATCTCATCTTGAGGGGGGCTTCATGCTTAGATGCTTTCAGCACTTATCCCGTCCACACGTAGCTACCCAGCTATGCTCTTGGCAGAACAACTGGTACACCAGCGGTGTGTCCATCCCGGTCCTCTCGTACTAAGGACAGCTCCTCTCAAATTTCCTACGCCCGCGACGGATAGGGACCGAACTGTCTCACGACGTTCTGAACCCAGCTCGCGTACCGCTTTAATGGGCGAACAGCCCAACCCTTGGGACCTACTTCAGCCCCAGGATGCGATGAGCCGACATCGAGGTGCCAAACCTCCCCGTCGATGTGGACTCTTGGGAGAGATTAGCCTGTTATCCCCAGGGTAGCTTTTATCCGTTGAGCGACGGCCCTTCCATACGGTGCCGCCGGATCACTAAGCCCGACTTTCGTCCCTGCTCGACCTGTATGTCTCGCAGTCAAGCTCCCTTATGCCTTTGCACTCTGCGAATGATTTCCAACCATTCTGAGGGAACCTTTGGGCGCCTCCGTTACTTTTTAGGAGGCGACCGCCCCAGTCAAACTGCCCACCTGACACTGTCCCTGAACCGGATCACGGTCCGAGGTTAGAATTCCAGTACAGCCAGGGTAGTATCCCACCGACGCCTCCACCGAAGCTAGCGCTCCGGCTTCCAAGGCTCCTACCTATCCTGTACAAGCTGTACCAAAATCCAATATCAAGCTACAGTAAAGCTCCATGGGGTCTTTCCGTCCTGTCGCGGGTAACCTGCATCTTCACAGGTAATATAATTTCACCGGGTCTCTCGTTGAGACAGTGCCCAAATCGTTGCACCTTTCGTGCGGGTCGGAACTTACCCGACAAGGAATTTCGCTACCTTAGGACCGTTATAGTTACGGCCGCCGTTTACTGGGGCTTCAATTCAGAGCTTCTCCCTAATGGGATAACCCCTCCTCTTAACCTTCCAGCACCGGGCAGGTGTCAGCCCCTATACTTCGCCTTGCGGCTTGGCAGAGACCTGTGTTTTTGATAAACAGTCGTTTGGGCCTATTCACTGCGGCTCTCTCGGGCGTAAACCCTAATAGAGCACCCCTTCTCCCGAAGTTACGGGGTCATTTTGCCGAGTTCCTTAACGAGAGTTCTCCCGCGCGTCTTAGAATTCTCTTCCCGCCTACCTGTGTCGGTTTGCGGTACGGGCACCAGTCACCTCGCTAGAGGCTTTTCTAGGCAGTGTAGGATCAGGAACTTCGCTACTAAAATTTCGCTCGCCATCACAGCTCAGCCTTACGGTAAGCGGATTTACCTACTTACCAGCCTAACTGCTTGGACACGGACATCCAATGCCGTGCTTACCCTACCTTCCTGCGTCCCCCCATTGCTCAAATGGTGACGTGGTGGTACAGGAATTTCAACCTGTTTTCCATCGCCTACGCCTTTCGGCCTCGGCTTAGGTCCCGACTAACCCTGAGCGGACGAGCCTTCCTCAGGAAACCTTAGGCTTTCGACGGAGGGGATTCTCACCCCTCTTTTCGCTACTCATACCGGCATTCTCACTTCCAAGCGCTCCACCCATCCTCTCGGTTGAGCTTCAACGCCCTTGGAACGCTCCCCTACCACTGTCCGTAAGGACAATCCATAGCTTCGGTGATACGTTTAGCCCCGGTACATTTTCGGCGCAGAGTCACTCGACCAGTGAGCTATTACGCACTCTTTCAATGGTGGCTGCTTCTAAGCCAACATCCTGGTTGTCTAAGCAACTCCACATCCTTTTCCACTTAACGTATACTTGGGGACCTTAGCTGATGGTCTGGGCTGTTTCCCTCTTGACTACGGATCTTAGCACTCGCAGTCTGACTCCCGAGGATAAGTATTTGGCATTCGGAGTTTGACTGAATTCGGTAATCCTGTGGGGACCCCTAGTCCAATCAGTGCTCTACCTCCAATACTCTTCCCTCGAGGCTAGCCCTAAAGCTATTTCGGGGAGAACCAGCTATTTCCGAGTTCGATTGGCATTTCACCCCTACCCACACCTCATCCCCTCACTTTTCAACGTGAGTGGGTTCGGGCCTCCATCCAGTGTTACCTGGACTTCACCCTGGACATGGGTAGATCACACGGTTTCGGGTCTACAACCACGTACTCATTCGCCCTATTCAGACTCGCTTTCGCTGCGGCTCCGTCTCTTCAACTTAACCTTGCACGTAATCGTAACTCGCCGGTTCATTCTACAAAAGGCACGCCGTCACCCATTAACGGGCTCCGACTACTTGTAGGCACACGGTTTCAAGATCTCTTTCACTCCCCTCCCGGGGTGCTTTTCACCTTTCCCTCACGGTACTGGTTCACTATCGGTCACTAGGGAGTATTTAGCCTTGGGAGATGGTCCTCCCAGATTCCGACGGGGTTTCACGTGTCCCGCCGTACTCAGGATCCACTCCGGAGGAAACGAAGTTTCGACTACAGGGCTTTTACCTTGTCCCGCGGACCTTTCCAGGTCGCTTCATCTACTCCGTTTCTTTGTAACTCCGTATGGAGTGTCCTACAACCCCAAGAGGCAAGCCTCTTGGTTTGGGCTAGTTCCGTTTCGCTCGCCGCTACTCAGGAAATCGCATTTGCTTTCTCTTCCTCTGGGTACTAAGATGTTTCAGTTCCCCAGGTCTGCCTTCTCATACCCTATGTATTCAGGTATGGATACCACCTCATTACAGGTGGTGGGTTCCCCCATTCGGAAATCTCCGGATCAAAGCTTACTTACAGCTCCCCGGAGCATATCGGTGTTCGTCCCGTCCTTCTTCGGCTCCTAGTGCCAAGGCATTCGCCGTGCGCCCTTTCTAGCTTAACCATTTTACTGCAGATCACCTTCGGATTTCTGCGTCAACTGCGCGCCTCATCATCCTCACGTACCAAAAATGTACGTTCCGGGGATTCGTCGCTTGTTTCCTTGAACTCCTTGGTGCTCTTTGTAAAACCAACTTTCTCAATTGGTTCCATCTGCGTATATGGCGTCAAATTAACCTTCTAAGACACTCGGTTGTACTCTGTCGAATCCATTACTGAATTCGTTTCAAACAACCGGTGAAGATCAATCAGTCTTAATCTGTTATCTAGTTTTCAAAGAACAATTTGCTGCAGATGATCGTCGCTCTTCTTCGTCAGCTTGATCTTCTCTGCAAAGCTATCTATCTTGAGAGACAAAAAAAAATAAACCTCTCAAAACTAAACAAAAAGCGCAAACGATCGATAAAGTAATGAGCTAATAGCTCCTTAGAAAGGAGGTGATCCATCCCCACCTTCCGGTAGGGATACCTTGTTACGACTTCACCCCAATCACCTGTCCCACCTTCGGCGGCTGGCTCCAAAAGGTTACCGCACCGACTTCGGGTGTTACAAGCTCTCGTGGTGTGACGGGCGGTGTGTACAAGGCCCGGGAACGTATTCACCGCGGCATGCTGATCCGCGATTACTAGCAATTCCGGCTTCATGCAGGCGAGTTGCAGCCTGCAATCCGAACTGAGAATGGCTTTATGGGATTCGCTCAACCTCGCGGTCTCGCTGCCCTTTGTACCATCCATTGTAGCACGTGTGTAGCCCAGGTCATAAGGGGCATGATGATTTGACGTCATCCCCACCTTCCTCCGGTTTGTCACCGGCAGTCACCTTAGAGTGCCCAACTAAATGCTGGCAACTAAGGTCAAGGGTTGCGCTCGTTGCGGGACTTAACCCAACATCTCACGACACGAGCTGACGACAACCATGCACCACCTGTCACTCTGTCCCCCGAAGGGGAAAGCCCTATCTCTAGGGTTGTCAGAGGATGTCAAGACCTGGTAAGGTTCTTCGCGTTGCTTCGAATTAAACCACATGCTCCACTGCTTGTGCGGGCCCCCGTCAATTCCTTTGAGTTTCAGCCTTGCGGCCGTACTCCCCAGGCGGAGTGCTTAATGTGTTAACTTCGGCACTAAGGGCATCGAAACCCCTAACACCTAGCACTCAACGTTTACGGCGTGGACTACCAGGGTATCTAATCCTGTTTGCTCCCCACGCTTTCGCGCCTCAGCGTCAGTTGTAGGCCAGAAAGTCGCCTTCGCCACTGGTGTTCCTCCACATATCTACGCATTTCACCGCTACACGTGGAATTCCACTTTCCTCTCCTACACTCAAGTCCCCCAGTTTCCAATGACCCTCCACGGTTGAGCCGTGGGCTTTCACATCAGACTTAAGAGACCGCCTGCGCGCGCTTTACGCCCAATAATTCCGGACAACGCTTGCCCCCTACGTATTACCGCGGCTGCTGGCACGTAGTTAGCCGGGGCTTTCTGGTTAGGTACCGTCAAGGTGCCGCCCTATTCGAACGGCACTTGTTCTTCCCTAACAACAGAGCTTTACAATCCGAAGACCGTCATCACTCACGCGGCGTTGCACCGTCAGGCTTTCGCCCATTGCGGATGATTCCCTACTGCTGCCTCCCGTAGGAGTCTGGACCGTGTCTCAGTTCCAGTGTGGCCGATCACCCTCTCAGGTCGGCTACGCATCGTCGCCTTGGTAAGCTCTTACCTCACCAACTAGCTAATGCGCCGCGGGCCCATCTTACAGTGTTAGGATAAATCCCAACTTTTACAATAGAGTCATGCGACTCTATTGGTCATCTGGTATTAGCCCCGGTTTCCCGGAGTTATCCCAGTCTGTAAGGCAGGTTGCCCACGTGTTACTCACCCGTCCGCCGCTGACCTCATAAAAGTAAACTTTTAATTGGTCCGCTCGACTTGCATGTATTAGGCACGCCGCCAGCGTTCGTCCTGAGCCAGGATCAAACTCTCCAATAAATTGTGATGAAAAAATCATCTTAAGAGTTTAATGTCTCTGACATCAAAAAAAAAAAAAAAAAAAAAAAAAAAAAAAAAATTCATTGACGGGATATTTTTATATCCCATTTCGCTTGGCTTTTTGTTTAGTTTTCAAAGGTCAATATATGGTGGGCCTGAGTGGACTCGAACCACCGACCTCACGCTTATCAGGCGTGCGCTCTAACCAGCTGAGCTACAGGCCCTCAAGCAACATTAACTACTATATCATCGATAAGATAATGATGCAAGAGTTATTTTAAAATAATTTTCATGGAGCGGGTGATGAGAATCGAACTCACGACATCAGCTTGGAAGGCTGAGGTTTTACCACTAAACTACACCCGCATATATTATAAATGACTACCTTATTATAAAACACTGAAATATCCTGGTCGGGAAGACAGGATTTGAACCTGCGACCCCTTGGTCCCAAACCAAGTGCTCTGCCAAGCTGAGCTACTTCCCGTATTATTTTTCGGATTAGCGCTGACAACTGATAAGAGATAGTTAATGGCGCGCCCGAGAGGAGTCGAACCCCTAACCTTTTGATCCGTAGTCAAACGCTCTATCCAATTGAGCTACGGGCGCCTATATTAGGCTGTTATATAAAATGGTGCGGTCGAGAGGATTTGAACCTCCACGGGGTCGCCCCCACTAGGCCCTCAACCTAGCGCGTCTGCCGTTCCGCCACGACCGCAACAAATGAAAGATTATTATAATGGTGCGGGTGGAGGGAGTCGAACCCCCACGCCCGAAGGCACTAGATCCTAAGTCTAGCGCGTCTGCCAATTCCGCCACACCCGCACACTAAAATAAAAAAAATGGCGGTCCCGACGGGAATCGAACCCGCGATCTCCTGCGTGACAGGCAGGCATGTTAACCGCTACACCACGGGACCACACTATTTGACGTCTATTATATTTAATTAATGGTGGAGGATGGCGGGCTCGAACCACCGACCCCTTGCTTGTAAGGCAAGTGCTCTCCCAACTGAGCTAATCCTCCCTATTTGTTTGAAATAAGCGGCGAATCTCTTTGTCAGATGCGCTCACTCACATCCTCACGTATGTGGTATACGCTCCAGTGCTCGTTCCCTTTCTTCCTCGACCTTCTTGCTTCTTTCAAACAAAACGATCTGCATAAGGGGCGGCGAATCTCTTTGTCAGATGCGCTCACTCACATCCTCATGTATACGAGACTTTGAAAAAACTAATGGTGACCCGTAGGGGATTCGAACCCCTGTTACCGCCGTGAAAGGGCGGTGTCTTAACCACTTGACCAACGGGCCTAATATTTAATGGCGGAGAAGGAGGGATTTGAACCCTCGCGCCGCTCACACGACCTACTCCCTTAGCAGGGGAGCCCCTTCAGCCACTTGGGTACTTCTCCATAAGAATGGCTCCACAGGTAGGACTCGAACCTACGACCGATCGGTTAACAGCCGATTGCTCTACCACTGAGCTACTGTGGAATATTGTTAGTGTTTTTTTGCGACTTTTATATCTTACACAATCAACAAGATTATGTCAACTGTTTTTTTACGGAGTCGCATTCTCTCTTAATTATATTTATCTGCTTACTTTTAGCTTGTCCCATTTATTAAGGAACAAAAATGAGTAAGGACTTCCCCCAAAAAAAGAAATGGCTCCACAGGTAGGACTCGAACCTACGACCGATCGGTTAACAGCCGATTGCTCTACCACTGAGCTACTGTGGAATAATAACGACAATTATTATTTTAAACAAAGATAATATTAATGTCAAACCCACGTTACTGTAGTTGTTCACTTCCTTAATGTTGTTGGTAGGCTCTCTTGATGAGATTTATATAATAGCATAGAGATTTAATAAAAATCAACTTTTTATCCAGAAATCGTTTTAACAATTTTTAACTTTCCTTTACACTTCCCACAAACATACTTCTTCGTATCTATTCTTCTTTTCCTTTTATAGATTAAATCACAAGAAGTACATTGGTACATATGAATGACCTTAGATTTTTTCCGAGTCCCAGGGAGTGTTTGACAATGCCTCGAGCCACCAACCGCTTTTAGCAAATTTTTAAACTCTCTATCTTTATGCATGTACCCTTTTCCTTCAATGTGTAAGTGGTAATGGCAAAGTTCATGCTTAATGATTTTTACTAACTCTTCATATCCGAAGTGTTCATAATGCTTTGGGTTGATCTCAATATGGTGATCTGCTAATGAGTAACGCCCCCCTGTTGTTCTTAACCTATTATTAAAATATGCATCATGCTGGAACGGCTTATTAAATGAATTTACCGATATCTGTTCAACTAACTGTTGTAATTGTTCATTATTCACTTCCTAGACACCCTCCTTTCCCAAGCCCACTTCAATACTTCAGTATCTATACTCCGCTATTTACAGCTTGTAAATATTACGTTCTTGTTATATCTTCATCAATTTGAAAACAAGGACAATCCTTCGAACATATATTAATTAATACTATCCGAACTATCATTTAATACGAACGAAAGGAGGTTACTTTATGCCCTCTTGGCTACGCAACCAATTACAAGAGGCCTATCAGCGTAAGGACCTGCGTAGAATCCGGATTTTAAACCAATGTTGGTTTTATTATAAAAGATCCACGCCATACTCGTCATCTAAATCACAATAAGATACTACTATAGAAATTTTTTAAGTTCTAATCTTTGATTGCCGAGCCTATAGGCGTTACTAGAACCATAGTTGAACTTATACACTTTAAAATTTTCACAGCGTCGAGTATTTTCTTACCAAAAGATTTGTAGATTCTTAACGATTTTAAAAAAGAGGGGATCCCCCCCTCTTTCCCAAGTTAGCCATTTGTCAGTTGCTTTTCCGGTTTTAACATCGTTAAGGCAATTCGTCCCTTTTTCATATCGACATCATCAACCCATACAGTAACAACGTCACCGACAGAGACAATTTCCATCGGATGTTTTACAAAGCGGTTGGCTAGCTTTGATATGTGGACAAGTCCATCTTCTTTTACACCAATATCTACAAATGCTCCAAAGTCAACAACATTTCTTATCGTCCCTTGTAACTCCATTCCCTTTGAGAGGTCATCCATTGATAACACATCAGTTTTAAGAACAGGCTTTGGAACATCCTCACGTGGATCACGCCCAGGTCTAGATAATGCATCAAGAATGTCTTGAAGCGTTGGAATACCTACACCGTATTTGTCAGCAAGTTCATTCACATTCAATTGCTCTATTCTTTCCTTAATATCAGTTGTCCCTAAATCCTCTTCCTTAATACTTAAGTCTTTCATGATTTCCTTTGTAACGGAATAACTTTCTGGGTGAATGCTTGTACGGTCTAGCGGTTGGTCACCATCAATAATCCTTAAGAAACCTATACTTTGTTCATATGTTTTATTCCCTAAACGCGGGACCTTCTTCAATTGTTTTCTATTTATAAACTTTCCTTCTTCTTCTCGGTATTTCACAATATTATTGGCTACGGATTTTGATAAGCCTGAAACATATTGTAATAATGAAGAAGAAGCAGTATTTAAGTTAACTCCTACTTGGTTTACAACTGTTTCAACGACGAAAGTAAGCTGGTCATTTAACTTCGACTGTGTGACGTCATGTTGATATTGACCAACGCCAACTGACTTCGGGTCAATTTTCACGAGCTCTGCAAGCGGATCTTGTATTCTTCTTGCAATAGAAACAGCACTCCGCTCTTCCACTTGTAAATCAGGGAACTCTTCTTTCGCTAATTTTGAAGCAGAATAAACACTCGCTCCCGCTTCATTTACAATTAAATAGTACAATTTACGATCTACTTCCTTCATTAGATCAGCAATAAATTGCTCAGTTTCACGAGATGCCGTACCATTTCCGATCGCAATCATTTCAATTTGATATTTTTCAATAAAGGATTTCACTTTTTCCTTTGCTTGGTCAACTGCATTTTTTGGTGGTGTCGGGTAAATGACATCAATATCAAGCACTTTTCCTGTTTCGTCTACAACCGCTAACTTACAACCTGTCCGATACGCTGGGTCCACCCCTAGCACAATTCTGTCTTTAAGAGGTGGTTGTAACAATAAATTACGCAAGTTTTCTGAGAAAATATGAATAGCTTGTTCTTCCGCCTTTTCAGTCATTTCTTTTCGTATCTCACGCTCTATGGATGGCTCGATTAAGCGTTTATAACTATCTTCAATTGCTTCTTTTAGCTGTACTTCAACAATGCTCCTACTATGTTTAATGATTTTTGATTTTATATATGTTATTACTCTATCTCGAGGTGCAACAATAGCAACTTTTAATACATCTTCTTTCTCACCTCGGTTTAGGGCTAGAACACGATGCGGGACGATTTTTTTTATTTCTTCACTATACTCATAGTACATTTCAAAGATATTTTTTTCGTCCTCAGCTTTTGATTTTTTCTCCGCTGAGATTTTACCTTCTTTAAATGTCATTTCTCGAATTTGCTTTCGAATATCGGCATCATCTGAAATATATTCACTAATGATGTCTTTTGCTCCTTGAATAGCATCTTCAACATCATTTACTTCTTTTTCTTCATTTATGTATTTCTCTGCTTCCTCTTCTATCGCCCCACTTTTCGGCAAAGCGAATATCCATTCTGCTAGTGGTTCAAGCCCTTTTTCTTTTGCGACTGTCGCTTTCGTTCTCCGCTTTTGTTTGTAAGGGCGATATAAGTCTTCTACTTCTTGTAACTTCGTTGCGTTTTCAATATTTCCTTTCAACTCTGTGGAGAGCTTGCCTTGTTCATCTATAAGGCGAATGACTTCTTCTTTTCTTTTCTGTAAATTAGACGCATACTCCCACGCTTCAAGAATTTGACGAATTTGCTCTTCGTCTAAGCCTCCAGTTAACTCTTTTCGATAACGTGCGATAAACGGGACTGTATTTCCTTCCTCATTAAGTTCTATAACACTTTTAATTTTTGTATCCTTTAATTTCACTTCATTTGTAACCTGTTTTAATAATTCATTTTGCTGCTCCGTCCACTCCAACATAATACCTCCTCAAAATATATACGGTGTGTCCATCATAATTATACTTTATCTTCCCAAAGAATGAAAATTACCTTTGACACACCTCTTCTAGCTAAAAAATATCGAATCATTCGAATTGTCATAATCGTTTTTGTTATGTAAAATAAAAGACGTTATGTAGATGAACTCTAAATGATCATATATTCTAGGAGTGAATGTCATGGGCCTAACATACGAAAAGGAATATACAGATTTTTTTAACAACAAAAAAGATGAATTTCTAAATGAATTGTTGAATGAGGCTGTTAATGCTCGAGAAAAAGTAAAAGAGATTCAACGCATCGGAAATATCGACCTCTTATCGAACGCCCATAACCTTGTTATGTATTCACTCAGTGGGAATGATGAAGTGTTAGAAGCGTTTGCAAAAAAAGAAGGGATTGCGTGGGCTAGCCATGATTTAACGCTCGACTTCAAGCTCGAGTGGGTTCAGTCTATCCGTAGAACACTTTGGCGCTTTCTACAGAGGTTCGAAGAAGAGAAAGACAAACAGACAGGAAGTGAGAACTTCTACAACCTTGAAAAACAAGTGAATGACCGTATCGATCGGTTCTTGACTGGATTTTTCCTAAATTATTCTGAGTATAAAGATCAGCTAATAAAATCTCAACGAGAACTAGTGGAGAATTTATCGGTACCCATCATCCCGATCTCTGATAAAGTCTGTGTCCTACCTCTGATTGGAGAAATCGATGTAGGTAGAGCTAGTAGAATTGAGGAGAAAACACTAAAAGAAATAGGTAGTCTCCGTATCGAAACGATTGTCATGGATTTCTCAGGAATTGCACATATAGACAATAACGTTATTGATCATATAATAAAAACAATCGACGGGTCTAACCTCATGGGATGCTCTTGTGTTATCACTGGCCTACGATCTGAAATTGTAAAGAAATTCACTAGCCTTAACTTAAAATTTGAGAGTAAAGCAGCAACGAAGGCTACATTGCAGCAAGCATTAGAAGATTACTTTGTTTCATCATAAATGAATGTAACCCTAATCATTCCATGTGATGAATGCCTCCTCAAACCTTTGTTAGGTACTTAAATAAATCTCAATGCACAAAAAGGGCTGACTTTATATTGTCAGCCCTTTAAAGCTCTCGTTCTACTTTTACAATAGTAGATTATTAAGCGATCTTTCCTATAAGGATCGTTGTATCATCATCTGAATCTTCCATATGATCAATGAGATGTTCAAGTACATATTTAGGGGAATCCATCCGAGAAATTATTTTATGATATTGCGGGTTAAAGATTAAGCCATCTGAAAATAAAATGAAACCCATCCCTTTTTCATAATTCAAACGCTGGATTTTAAACTCTCGTTTTTTCCCTGACATATAACCACGGTTAGGTACAGGACGATTTAATCTTCCTGATGGTGTATAAAAAATACAGCCAATGTTTCCCACATTACTGTATACAAGTTCTTCATTTATTAAATCTATTTTTAAAATCGTCAATACAGCACCACGCTTATGCCAAAGAACTTCATTACACTTTTTCATCAAGTCTTGTAAATCTAAATCGTGATTCTCTTTAATAATCTCAATCGTTGCTTCAGATGCATTCATCGCTTCTTCTCCACTACCAAGTCCATCAGCTACTGCACAGATAACGTAATCATCTGTTCTTGTAATGAAATAAGCATCTCCCGAACACCAATTACCTTTTTTTGCTACGTGATAAGTGCTGATTTCTATACCATTTATTTTCTGGTGCTCGATCATTATAAACACTCCGTCGGTTCTATACGTATCGATTCTCTTAATTTTTGTAAAGCTCTTCTTTGTAAGCGCGATACATGCATTTGGGATATGCCTAATTTTTCTCCGGTTTCTTTTTGGCTTAAATTATCAAAGTATGTTAACTGAAGAATTTGCTTTTCACGGTCTGTTAATACCTCAAAAGCTTTTTCTAACAGCAGATGTTGATCCGTTTGCTCATATCCAGCTTCATTCGAACCAACAAGATCAAGAAGTGTTACCGCACTTCCTTCATCATCAGCCTCAATCGAGCGATCAACAGATAAAGCTTGATAACTTTTTCCCATTTCCATCGTTTCTAGAACTTCTTCTTCAGAAACACCGATATGTTCTGCTATTTCAACCACCTTCGGAGAACGCTGTAACTCTCTTGTTAAATCTTCAACTGCACTCTTAATTTTAGGTCCTAATTCCTTAATTCGTCTCGGGACATGGACACTCCAAGTTTTATCACGGATGAAACGTTTAATCTCACCGACAATTGTCGGAACAGCAAATGATTCAAAGCTCCTTCCAAACGAAGGGTCAAAGCGCCTTAAAGCAGCAAGTAATCCAATCATCCCTACTTGAACTAAATCTTCATCATGGCGTTGACCTTTGGAAAACTTTCTGGCTAGAGCATAAACGAGATTTTCAAATTCTTTGACGAGCTTCGTTTGAATGACTTCGTCACCCGTACGTTGAAAATCCTCAATTAATCTTAAAATCTCTTCTTTATTGTTCTGTGATTTGTTCTGAGATCCCGTTGTCACTTTGTTCCACCTCATCTCTTTGCAGGAACTTCGTCATAACGATCATAACGCCTGAATCTCCCGTGATTTCCACCTTGTCCATTAACGTTTCAATTAAGAATAACCCGAGACCTCCTTCCTTGAGCTCCTCGATTGGCTGATCTGAAGATACCGGTCCATTCCCTTGTTTTAAATCTTCTATATTTATCGCACCGCCTTTATCTGCAACGATCAGTTCAAGGCGGTCATCAAAAACCCCACAATTAATCATCATTAAAGGGTCGTCCTCCGGGTCTTCATAAGCATGGTTGACAACGTTCGTACATGCTTCAGCAACCGCAATTTTTATATCTTCAATGTCATCATAGGAGTACCCTAATCGGTTTGCAATTCCTGAAACGGTCAAACGTACAACACCAACATATTCCGGTTTAGCAGGAACCTTCATTTCGATATGATCAGATGTGTGTGCCATTCTACGCCTCCTCCCTCTGACTTGCGTCAATATCGATCACTTCATTTAAGCCCGTAATCTCAAATAAACGTTTTACTCGATCGTTTACTCCAGAGATTTTAAGCGTCCCGCCCGCTTTATCAACAGACTTAAGTGCTCCGATAAAGATACCTAAACCTGTACTATCGATGTAACTGACTTGAGACAAGTCAACAATTAGTGTATTTTGGCCTTTTTCTGTTAAGGGCGCTAACGATTCTTTTAATTTTGCAGAAGTATATACATCAACTTCACCTGTTAAATACACAACATCTGCATTATTTTGTTCTTGAATGTCAATTTGTAAATTCATTTTTTCCCCTCCTGCAAACATTTGGATACACAACGACTTAGTACCCTTCATTTACACCTGTTAAACATTTTTTCGTAATATTAAGAGGGTAAAGTCATCCCTTAATTGAAAGTCTTGCATTTTTTCAAGGTCTCGATACACATTGTTTACAATTTCCTGGGCTGAGAGGTGTTTATAGTTCCTTATCATATCCGTTATTTTTTCACGTTCAATAAAGTCACCCTCAGTACGACATTCAGTCACCCCGTCTGAAAGTAACACAATGAAATCACCTGTTTCCATTTGATAGGAGCTTTCGTTATAACTCGTTTTCGGCATAATACCTAATACAAGTCCTTTCGTTTCAAGCTCTTCAAACCTATCTTCTTTTGCTCGATAATAAAAACCCGGTTCATGACCAGCACTTGCAAAGTGAAACTTATGATCCCTCGGATCATAAGAGCCATACATCATTGTAATGAACATGTCATCATCAATGTTTCGTTCAACAACCCGATTTAAATTCTCCAGCAAATCACCTGGCTGTAAACGCTGCTCTGGTAAACTGTCCATTGCATATTTGATCATCGACATACACATAGCCGCCGGAACACCCTTACCTATAACATCAGCAACAGCCACTCCTACACAACCATGTTCATCTTGTATATAGTGGTAATAATCACCGCTCATCTTCCCTGCCGGAACGCTAATCACACCGAAATCAACGTCTTCCATATCGACCTTATTTTCCGGAAGAAGCGATTGTTGCATTCTTGCCGCTACATTTAATTCCGATTCTAATTGCCTTTGACGGTCTCGCAAGCTTTGATGTTCCCGATAAGCAAGACCATAACCAATCATCACTTCAAGAAGTAAATCAAAAGAGTCTACGACTTCTTTCGGAAGGTCAGGCTTAATCTCTTGGAAAACAGATATATGAAGGCTCACCATTTCTTCTGGGGACATATCCTTCTCCATCATTTCCTTACTGAATTGCTGTGCATTATATAAAACTTCTTCACTTTGTTCTGATAAATAATTATTTAACATTTCTTTATAGAGTTGATACATCGAAAGCTTTGTCTCTTCCAAGCAGTGACACCTCCCTACCTGAGCCACTTCACAGCTGTTATCGTTGTCCCGTCATCTTGATCTGAATCGATTTTAAAATCGTTCATTAAACGCTTCACGCCAGGAAGCCCTGCACCAAGTCCTCCTGATGTAGTGAATCCATCTTCCATTACTTTTCTTACATCCTTAATTCCTGGACCTTTGTCTTTTGCAATAATTCTTATGCCTCTTTTTCCAGATGATGACACTTCTTCTATATAAATTTGCCCTTTATTAGCATATAAATAGATATTTCTTGCAAGTTCAGAAATCGCTGTTGTGATTCGTGCTTGATCTACAGTACCGAATCCTACTTCTCTTGCGAGTTTTCGTCCTGCCTGCCTAGCAGCAACGATCCCCCATTCACTATGAATATCCACATGGGTTTGGACTTGCATGCATCAACCCTCCAATTCGAGCTGGAGTCTTTCCAACCCTTTCTCTAGATCTAATGCTGTCGGTACTTCTTCAAGCATAATACCCATGTCAATGAGAGTAATGGCTACAGCGGGCTGAATACCGGTAAGAACTACTTTCGCTCCCATTAAGTTAGACATGTCTACGACATCACCTAAAACTTTGGCAATAAATGAATCAATCATTTCAACAGAGGTAAGATCTATAACAACTCCTCTAGAACCCTCCTCATGTATTTTACTTAGTACATCCTCTTGAAATTGGAGAGCTGTTTGATCATCCAATTCCACTTGAACAGAAATTAATAAGTAATCATGTAGCTTTAATATTGGGATGCGCAAAACCAAATCCTCCTTTAATTCTCAATATCTACGATTTTCCGGTTCGTTATTTCAAGAGCAGCTTCCATTCCTTTTTTCATGCTACTTTTCGTCGGAAACTTACTGAGATCGATCCCTAAGTTAACAATTGTTTGAGCAATTTCAGGCCTTATCCCTACTAATATACATTTCGATCCTATTAGTCTAACTGCGTCTGCTGCTTGAATAATATGATGAGCAACCATTGTGTCAACAACAGGAACCCCTGTAATATCTATTAACACCACTTCAGAACGATGGTTAATGACACCATCGAGTAAGTTTTCCATGATTAACCTAGCGCGTTCTGTATCTATTGTACCTATTAACGGCATCACACTAATTTTATCCACAACAGGGATCAACGGAGCAGAAAGCTCTTTCAAGGCCATTTTTTGCAAAAAAACCGTGTTTTCCCAAGAGCCCGAATATTCATTCACTAAGATGTTTACTACGCCGTCAATCCAGTTTTCAACTTCTTGGAAATATTCAATGGTTTGGGAAGGATTAGAACCTTCTTGAGATATTTTTTCTACAGTAATTTTACGGAATTCTTGTAGCCCTCGTGTTATATAATTTAGAGGCCAACCTAACTGGATCAGCTTTTCTGTAAATTCGATCAGCTCGTCCTGAAATTCGGTTTCATTTTTATCAACTGTTGAAATTAATTTCGTTACAAACTCGCGATTCGTATTTTCATACATCGCATCAGTAATGTTTTGTAACTGGTCTTGTGACCTAAATTGTGTAATTTCTTTCAACCATTCATCGACAATATCATTTTGACTATTAATGATAAGTTCACGAATAAATGAATTCATTCTATCATTGCCCCCACTTTATTCTACTTGTTGCTTCTATTATTTCACTGATTTTTGCTGATTGCAACGAAAGTAGTCCTTTTAACAACATTTCCGACAAGAGACCACATTTATCCACAACACATACCCCTATCTGTATCATTCACCCTCATTTATCATGGCATAATAAAAAAGATACAAAAACAATGTACCTTCTATATTAGTAACGACTATGCACTTTTATGACTCACTTAGCTATTTAGCATAACAAGAAATAACCCGAGAAAATACAAAAGACACCGATTTTTTTCGGAGTCTTTCATTATCATGTTTATATACGGCTTGTTTACCATACCATGAATAAGGATATAGATGTTTAAAAGTCAATCAAACCAAGACTGATCATCAAAGCATCATTAACTTTTGCCATCATATCATCATCCAGATGCGTGATCTTATCCGTTAGACGTTGCTTATCAATGGTGCGGACTTGTTCTAGAAGTATGACGGAATCTCGATCAAATCCATATCTTTTCGCATTAATTTCCACATGTGTTGGCAATTTCGCTTTTTGAATTTGCGCTGTAATTGCTGCCACAATAACCGTCGGGCTAAAGCGGTTCCCGATATCGTTTTGAATAATAAGAACCGGTCGGATTCCACCTTGTTCAGAACCAACAACGGGTGAAAGGTCAGCAAAATAAACATCACCACGTTTTACAATCAATCCCTTACACCCCACTAACTAAGCGATCCAACGTATTCTCGGCCTCCTCCTCAACAAGAAAGGATTCTGTTGCAATGTTCAAGTTAATTTTCGCCATTTCCATATAGCCTTGTTGCATCGTTTCGCGGATTTGTTGTTTCTTTTGTTCTCTCAAGTACATTTTCGTAGCTTGGTGAATTATTTCACTGCGGTTAACATTCTGTCTTTCCAGTAAACCATCAAGTTCGTTCACTAAATGTTGCGGTAAGCTTACCATAATTTTTTTTGTGTTCTCTTCGGACACAAAAAACACCTCCAACGCAGCATCATCCGTTTTTTTAATCCTTCTTTATAATATCACTTGCTATAGGCGATTGCAAAGTGACTTTTTGATCTTTAACAAAGTTTTTTCGGCAATTTTCCCTAAATCCCTCTAAATTGATCTCATTTTCTTGTGTCATCTCCCCTTTTTTGCTTTCTAAAAAATAGAGGATGAAGATTTTCAAACAGAACTTGGCTTATCGTTAAAGAGATTCTTAGTACTCTTTACCTGCGACGAGTAACCGCAGTATCAGTTATACTATCAACCGAAATTATATAAATTCTAATAGTACAAGAAAATGATCTGTTAAAAGATTTTATTATGCACATGTGAAATTTGGTTGTTTTGCATGATAGCCCGAGGTACACGGTAACTGATTGAACAAGGGATTTCATAACTAATTGTCTGAAGTCTTCTCGCCACTTCATCAATCGTAATGTGTTCTTCTCCTTGCTTCCCAAGTAATGTGACTTTAGTACCCTCTTCAACTCTTTCATCTAAAGAGACCATTAATTGATCCATACAAATACGCCCGACGATCGGACGCCTTCTCCCATCCACTAATACATCTCCACCACTATGGGCTCTTATCCACCCATCTGCATAACCGATTGGAATTGTTGCAATCCATTCATTTTCCTTTGTTTCATATGTCGCGCCGTAGCTTATAAATTCACCTTCCGTCATTTGCTTCACTTGAGTGATTCGACTATGAAGAGAAAATGCTTCAATAAGTGGAACTGGTAGTTCGTCTTTAATTTCCTCTGAAGGAGAAAGGCCATACATTGATATACCAACACGAACTAAGTTATAACTTCGTTCTGCAAATCTTAATGTAGTAGCTGAATTAGCACAATGTTTATACGGAACCACTTGTCCCCATTCTCGTTCAAACCATTGAACCATTTTATCAAAGCGACCTTGTTGTATTTCAACATAAGTTGTATCTACTTCATCAGCCGTAGCATAATGCGTATAAATCCCATCAACTTCAAATAATGGAGATTGCTTTAATGTTCTGATTAAAGCTTTTCCTTCCTCAATGGTTCTTATACCAATTCGTCCCATACCAGTATCAATTTTTACATGACATTTTATTTTCGGAGTGTTTTCATCAATTTCCTGAGCTACTTTTTCTACCCAATCTTTTTGAAAAACAGTAAGTGTAATCCCCTTTTCTGCTGCATAAATCGCATTCTCCGGCCTAACATGTCCAAGGACAAGAATAGGTGCTGTTATTCCAGCTTCTCTAAGAGCTATCGCTTCATCTAGGATCGCCACCCCTAAAAATGTCGCTCCAGAGGATAAGGCTGCTTTGGCTACATCGATCGCTCCGTGGCCATATGCATTTGCCTTAACCACCGCCATTGTTTCTACCCCTTTAGGAAGAATCGATTGTATATTGATTAAATTTTCCGATATTGCATTTAAGTTAACTTCGGCCCATGTATCTCGGTAAAAGGGATGTAATTTTGACAACGGATATGCCCCTCCTAGTTAGCGTTTCTTTATAAAAGCTATTTTCAATCTCTTATACCTTCATTTATATAGAAGCAAGCGTAAACTGTATATGAAGAAAAGAGCTTTTATAAAAAAATTCATTGATTGAAAAATGTGTTATTTATACATTATTATTTGCACACTCCGTTGTGTCAAATATTCTTATGAGATTTAACAACAATGCAAAATTTAAATTTGACGACCGTGAAAATTTAGTTTACGTGTAAACAGAAACACCGTTTATGTTGGGAAGTAGACGCTACTTGCTCTCACCATGTCTTGTTTACCACAGACAACACTTCCCAAAACAAACTTCGTTCGTTTTATGTGATTTTTGGGTCAAGCTGTCCCCACTGGAGTCTCGCAGCTTACTTCCATACCAATATGAGACAACCATAAAACTTTTAAACGAATATAGACCGAATGGTGGCCTTGTTCAATAGAAAAAGGCTCAGGTGGATCTAACCATGAGCCTTTCCCTAATTGTTATTTCTCTTCTGTGCCATAAACACTTCTTGCTATTGCAGCTAACTCTTCTTCACTTAGATGTTTAGAAGCTAAGAAGAAATCAGTGCCATTATATGACCAAGAGACTGTTTTTGTATCTCCCTCTTTCGTCAATGCACCGTATGTGAAACCGATATCGATCGGTTCACCACTGACAATGTCTACTGGCGTACTTGCTTCAACAACACGGCTACGTTGCTGAACTAATGTAAATGGCTGTTGGCCATCATAACTTAAAATCACTCGTTTTCCACTCTCTGTTTCTACCTCTTCAGAATGCTCTAACTGTGTGCCATCTGGGGAGAACATTGGATAGTAAACAGTAAATGGCTCTTCTTCCAAAGGCTCCCCCTCTGCAAGAGTTGGAACGTCCATATCAATACGTGCAGCTGTCATATTTCGATCCATATCGAAGTCACCATCATTAAACGTTGCATTCATCTCAAAGTTCGTAAATTCAACTTCTACAAGAACTTTCAAATCAACATCCATGATTTTCGCAGATGCAGGAGACAAATCACCTTTATTTAACATGACTTCTTGCTGATTTAAGTTTTTATTGGAATAGTTCGTGTTTGTTTGAAAAACATAATGATCTTCTGTCGCGGAAAAAGTTCTCTCTGGATCCATTAAAATATCATTAACGAGCGATTCATATAAATAGACTTGGCTATTATTTTCAGGCCAGTCACTTTGGAAACGAAAACTTTTATTAAGTGCTGGAGTTAATACAAAAACACCATCTTCATTTCGCAAAATAATTTGTCCATGTTCTTTTTCTGCATTGTTTAAAGCAACTCGATACAAAGTAGGATCTTTGTGCCAAACTTCCACTTCATACACTTGAGGCTCTTCCCCAGTTTGCAACGTCATCGTCGCTTGTGCCTTGTAGCCAGTTAACCCATCCAACGTTTTATCAAGATCTTCGATGACATCCTCCTGTGTTTTTTCCCCGCATGCAGCGAGTAACAACATTACTGTAGTCAAAAATGCTAGTAAGGAAACTGTCTTTTTCATTTACTCAACCCCTCTGTGTCTTTTCGACGACAAAGGAGGGATATAATTGTCACGAATGGTATCGGTATGACTTTAACACCTTCGGCAGATGATTAATTAAATCTGATGCGGTTATACTAAACACATCGTACTCTTTGAGTCGCTCATCTGCAACTTTACCATGAAGGTGGACAGCATTACAGATCGCTTCTAAAACAGACTGGTGCTGAAGAACAAATGAAAGAATCATCCCAGTGAGCATATCACCTGAACCACCTTTTGCTAAAGCTGAATTCCCGGTCATATTCACTCGCTGTTTCCCGTCAGGCGTAGTAACTATCGTATTAGGGCCTTTTAATACAACGTACATGTTGTAAGTTATCGCAAGTCGCTTTGAAATATCAAACCTGTTTTTCTCTACTGTATCTAAAGAGATATTCATTAGCCTTGCCATTTCTCCAACATGTGGAGTAACGATTGTTGGACCACCTTCTCTACCTTTCTTCCACTTTGATAACTCCAATGACAAATGATACAAGCCATCAGCATCGATAATTAATGGACCGTCAAACTCGTTAAACGTTTTATATAATTGATATTGATTTGCTCTTCCAACACCTGGTCCAAAAGCGATGGCATCGAATTTTTGATCATTGATTTGATCAATTGACAGGCTTGTTAATTCCCCATCTTCACTTCTTAATGGAAGAAACATTGATTCAGTTAATTTTTGTGAAACGGTCGGTAAAATGACATCCGGAACTGCTAAAGTAACAAGTCCTGATCCAGAACGTAAACAAGCTGACGTCGTTAAGATAGAAGCACCTGGCATTTGGACGGAACCTCCTATAATAAGCGACTTTCCTGCTGTGCCTTTATGAGCGTATCGATCTCGGTCTGGCAAGGTTTGTTTAACTTCTTCCTCAGTGATTACTTGTCTTTTCACAGAGATATTTTCATAGACTCTTTTTGGTATCGCAATATCAAGTGCATGTACCTTTCCATAGTAACGATCCATGTTCGGAAGAAAAGTACTGACTTTATAAGCGTCAAAAGTATATGTTTCATCTGCATTTAATGCTAAAAACGACTCTCCACATTCATGTGAAGGCAATCCACTTGGAATGTCTACCGAAACGACTTTCCCCTCCCACGATGTATTCACATACTCGATAATCGTTGAATAAGGACGCCTCGGAATACCCTTTACCCCTGTACCAAGCATCGCATCGATCAAGACATCACTTTCTTTAAGTTGCTCATAAAAACGGTGAGGTTGTTTCTCAAAAGAGTGCCATATATAATGGCTATTTTCATAGATCTCTTTATGCCGAAGTGCTGCTCCCTTTATTTTCCCTTCTTGAGGGATCAACCAGACATTCGTTTTTATTTGTGCTTCTTTTAGCAGCCGAGCAATGACAAAACCATCGCCTCCATTATTCCCTGAACCTATTAAGATGATGATCTTTGAGCCCTTATTAATTGAACGTAATAGTTGCCGAAAAAAAGCCTGACCTGCGTTCTCCATTAATGTTTCTTCACTAAGACCAATATGCTCCATGGTAAAGCGATCTATTTGGTGCATTTCGTCACCCGTTACCACGTACATGTTTTGTTCCCTCCCATCCGCATTAACACTATATGAGGCTGTCCACTACATTATGCAGACTAGCTTGACGAGCTTTCATTTTTTCCTGTCTCTTCAACGACTACTTGGGCAGCAGCATAACTTTTCGTATGTGTAATTGAAAGGTGAAAAGTCTTATCCAAAATATTTTTAACAACTAGTTTCGGTCGCCCAGAAACATCATTTGTGACTTCAATATCTTGAAATGAAAGTTCTTCTCCAATACCAGAGCCAAGGGCTTTACTAACTGCTTCTTTCGCAGCGAACCTTCCCGCTAAATATTCGATTTTTCTGTTCCCTTGTAACTTTTCAAATTTATGTATTTCATTAAAGGTTAAAATCCGTTCTGCAAATCTCTTTTGGCGAGTCATAAGTTTTTCAATGCGTTCTAATTCAATTAAATCAAGCCCTATTCCTAAAATCATGTCCATTCCCTCCGACAAACCTTTATATACCATTCTACACGAACAACGATTTGAATAGTCTAGTAATGTAATTTTTTTAAACTTGTTAAGATAGGTTTAACTTTGTATCCTGTGATAAAATAAATACTAATATCACCATTAAATGGATTATCTTTTCAAAAGGAGACCCACATATGTTTATTCGTAACGAAAGTTTTCAAGGATTTATACGGTCATATCCAGTTATTACAACACTTGTCGCTATTCATATCATTTTATACTTTTGGATCTCACTCTTTCCATTTTTAGGCGGTCAACAAATTAGAGACTTTGGAATCGGCAGTAACTTATTCATTGCCATGGGAGAATACTGGCGCCTTGTCACACCAATTTTCTTGCATGGTTCGTTAACGCATATGTTATTTAACTCTTTTTCTCTTGTCCTTTTCGGACCTGCATTAGAACAGATGTTAGGAAAAGTGCGTTTCCTTGTTGCCTATTTCACCGCCGGTATTTTAGCAAATATCGCTACGTATTTTCTCGGAGATCCATTTTTATTCCATTTAGGGGCTTCAGGAGCAATTTTCGGCTTGTTCGGCATTTATTTATATATGGTCCTTTATCGAAAAGACTTAATTGATGCAGCAAATTCTCAACTCATAATGACAATCCTTATATTAGGTGTCGTCATGACATTTATTAACCCACGAATAAACATCCTTGCTCACATTTTTGGGTTGATTGCCGGAGCTGCAATTGCACCACTTATTTTATATAAAGTCACACGCTTTGGAAAATACAGGCGCGCAACAGACCCGAATGAAGTTACATTTGATCCGAATAGGTGGAACAAGCAAGCAAAGCGAAAACAAACGTTAAAAGTGGTCGGTATTGTAGTCGGAGTTTTGATTGCACTAGCTATTATCGTATCAATCATGTTTTAATAAACCACAGTGAAAGTTTACTGTGGTTTTTTTGTACTCTTTTTATGCATATAGAAAGTCATTTCAACACACAAAAAGTTCTTGACAAAACCCTCTTTATTTATAATAATTATTAATAAGTAATTTATATCAACAGTTGTCTTCGTCATAGAAAAAAGCCTCCTTCAATCGTGAAGGAGACTGTTATAAGTCATAGTCCTATTCGACAAGAGCGACTAGCTCCGGTTTAATATCAAATGATACGATTGTACCTACTTCGAGATCTTGTTCGATCGGCGCATATATTAACATTGGTTCTTGAGATAATTGCGGTTCATTACGAAGGCGGACATACAATTCTTGATATTCGCCACCGTACGTAACTCGTTCAATTACACCACAATATTTTCCTTCTTCAGTTAATCGGCATCCTTCTGGACGAATCGAAAGCTTAACAGTGTCCAAATGCTCTTGCCATTGTTCAGGCAAACAAACTTTGCCGATATGCGTATGAATATGCTTTTGATCGAGGTCCATTGTTCCTGTGATTAAATTCGTTTTCCCTACGAATTGTGCTACAAAACAGTTTTTCGGACAACGATACATTTCTCTAGGTGAAGCAATTTGCTGAATAACACCATCTTTCATAACGACAACCCGGTCAGATACAGCAAATGCATCTTTTTGGTCATGAGTTACGATAATTGCTGTTGTATTTGCTTTACGTAAAATGTTCGTAACATCGAAACGCATTTTTTCACGAAGCCCCGCGTCTAAGTTACTGAAAGGTTCATCCATTAATACTACGTGCGGTTTCGGTGCTAAAGCACGCGCTAATGCAACACGCTGCTGCTGTCCACCAGAAAGCTGGGTAGGATAACGGTTTGCATACTCTTCTAACCCTACAAGCTCAAGTACTTCTTTTGCTCTTTTACGCTTTTCACGAGCTCCCCATTTATTCAGACCAAACATCACATTTTTAAGGATCGTCATATGTGGAAATAACGCATAGTCTTGAAACACCATCCCAATTCCTCGCTTTTCTGGAGGTAGAGATTGAGTTTCGTTATATACTACTTTCCCATCAATGTTTATCGACCCTTCACTCGGATGTTCAAATCCTGCAATCATTCGTAGAGTCGTAGTTTTACCACATCCACTTGGTCCTAGCAGTGTAACAATTTCACCTTTACGTATATTTAAATTGATATTTCTAACCGCAGGGTCCTGTGAACCAAGAAAATATTTCGTTATCGCATCTAATTGTATAAAACTCATACCTTACCCCTCCCTAGCTCCTCGGATGGTTTTAGCAGTGATATGTGAATCGGCTGTTTAAACCTAAAACTTTTAATAATTGTTGCTAATTTAGAATGATTCAAAATTAGTTGAGAATGATTTTCATTGTACATAAAGTATAGCACACGACTTTTTTTACCGTCAATGAAGTTCAAATCGTTGTCACAAATATTTCGAAAACATTTTCTTTTAATAAATGAATAAACACCTTCACTTATTTTATGATTTTCTCCCTCATATTATTTTTCCCTTTGGCTATTTTTGTTAACAACACAACTGTAGTGTTAATTACATTTTTTTACAAAATTTCACTAATCTTTCACAAAATGATTCTCATCACACTTCCATCATCCGCTATGATGAATATGGGGTTCTTAACAAGTAATGAATTTTGAAGGAGGGCAATTTATGAGCAAACCTATGCGCGACCATCAACCAAAACAAACGAGTCAAGAAAATTCATCCTTAAAAGGGACACTCGTTTTTGTCATGTCAATCGGCGGTTTCATATTAGTTTCTTGGTTTGCAGTTTTCTTCTTATTTTTAGGACGCATTTGATAAAAGGGGGCAATCATCGATGCATATACACAAGTATGAAAAAATTTGGTTAATCTTTGGAATTGGATCATTAATCTTTTTCCTTCTTGTTCTAGGAGTTGCAGCTTTTGCATTTGGACAACAACCACCAAGTCATATGGCTACAGTTGACTCACAAAACTTAGATCAAGACCCTGTCTGGTCGGAGCCTGGTTTAGAAAAAATTGATGAAAATACGTACAGAGCAAGAATCGTTGCACAGGCATACGGATATGATCCGGGTGTGATTGAAGTTCCAGAAGGAGCAAAAGTATATTTTGAAGTAACAAGTAAAGACGTCATTCATAGTTTTACAATACCTGGGACAAACGTCAATATGATGATTACTCCAGGACATGTCAATATGACATCACATACATTTACAGAACCTGGTGAACACCTTGTACTCTGTAATGAATATTGTGGCACTGGCCACCACTACATGCAAATGACGATTGAGGTGATCCCACAATGAGACAGTCTAACTTAGCGTTACAAGAAGATTATAGTTATGATATTCAACCAGGTGTTGATCCAAAAGACAGGAAGCTTGGAGTGGCTCATTTATCTGTCGCTTTTGTTGCCTTTCTAATTGGTGTCTTTGGCGGGTTACTCCAAGGTTTGGCTCGTGGTGGGATGCTTGAGCTTCCAGCATGGCTCACTTATTATCAAATTCTAACTGCGCACGGTGTGTTATTAGCTCTTGTATTTACAACATATTTTATTTTCGGGTTCTTCTTTGCAGGGATGAGCAAAACGCAAGGTGCTTTTTCTGACGGCTTAAGAAGATTAGGTTGGATCGGTTTTATCATTACAACAATTGGTACAATCATGGCCGCAACAATGATATTACTAAATGAAGCATCTGTTCTTTTCACGTTTTATGCTCCACTTATGGCACATTGGATTTTCTACGTTGGTTTAACGTTGTTTGTCGTCGGTACTTGGGTTGCATCAGCAGCACTTTTAACTCACTTTTATAAATGGAAAAAAGCTAACCCTGGTAAACCGACACCACTATTTGGATTTATGACAACTGCAACATTGCTACTATGGTTAGTTTCTGGTTTAGGTGTTGCAACAACGGTGTTATTCCAAATGCTTCCGTGGGCACTTGGTTTAACTGATGAGATTAACGTTTTATTAAGTCGAACACTTTTCTGGTACTTCGGACATCCGCTTGTTTATTTTTGGATCATGCCTGCTTACATGGTTTGGTATACAGTTATCCCAAAATTAATTGGGGGTCGATTATTTAGTGCTTCACTTGCAAAATTAGCATTTGTTCTATTTTTGCTTTTCTCAATACCAGTAGGATTCCACCATCAGTTAATGGAAGCTGGGATTACAGAGTTTTGGAAATTCCTACAAACTGTTTTAACGTTCGTCGTTGTGGTACCTTCCTTACTAACAGCGTTCTCCATCTTTGCCACTTTTGAGCAGACAGGGCGTGAACAAGGTGGTAAAGGGTTATTCAGTTGGATTAAAAAGCTTCCTTGGAAAGATGTACGGTTCTTCGCTCCATTTATGGGGATGCTTGTCTTTATCCCAGCAGGAGCAGGTGGAATCATTAATGCAAGTTTTCAGATGAATGCTGTCATCCATAATACGTTATGGGTTGTTGGTCACTTCCACTTAACAGTTGGAACGACTGTACTACTTACCTTCTTTGGTGCAGCATATTGGCTACTGCCTCACCTTACGGGGCGACGTTTTACAAAGCATGCGAATCGTTGCGGGATGGTTCAAACGTGGTTATGGGTAATTGGTATGTTCTTAATGTCAGGAGCGATGCACATCCTTGGTTTATTCGGTGCACCTAGACGAACAGCTTATACGACTTACCAAGACCATCCGGCAGCTTTAGAGTGGTTTGAAGGGATCTTCGTCAGTCATATTACAGTCGGAATAGGCGGAGTTATTTTAACAGCAGCTGGTGTACTCATGTTTTATAACTTTATTTATTTAACATTCTTAGCTCCTAAAGGAGAAACAGAATTCCCAGTGACACCAGATCCAGATGATACTGCAAGAACACCGAAGTTTTTGGAGAACTGGAAGCTGTGGATCGCCATTACGATTGTACTCATTTTATTTGCATACACAATTCCACTTTATGATATGATCGTGAATTCACCTCCAGGATCTCCTGGATTCGGAAACCTCATAAGATAGTCATTAGATAAAACAGGCAAAGGGAGTAATTTAGTCCCTTTGCCTGTTTTCTTATGTACTACTGTCATATATAAAATTAAGAAAACTCCTATGTCTCAAAAAGGTGCTAATGTTAATATATAAGATAGAATAAACATGACAAGATAGAAACTGTATTTATTGAATGACGAAAGAAGTGTGGTACCTTGAATACAAATCAATTAACCGTTTTGATCATAAAGTATTTACGCGAAGCAAAACGCGATGCATTTCAACTACTTCTTGAAGAACTACACCCTTATGACATTGCAAAACTATATCGCGAGCTACCTGACAAGCACCATTTTAAATTTTTAACCTTCCTAACATCTAAGCAAATTGCCGACCTTATGATGGAACTTGAGCCGGAAATGCAAAAAGAAGTTCTTCAAAAGCTAGGTATTGAAAAGTCATCAAAAATCATGGATATTATGGACAACGATGATTTAGCTGATTTATTAAGTGAAATCTCTGAAGAGAAGCTTGATGAATACTTGTCTGCCATGAAGCGTGAAGAATCAAACACGGTTCAGCAATTGATGAGCTATCCACCTGAAACTGCTGGGGGGATCATGACAAATGAATTTGTTTGGATTCGGGATTATTATACCGTTCGTGAAGCAGTCGATAAATTTAAAAGCTTTGCAGAACTGACAAGGAATATTTATTATTTATATGTTATCAATGAAGACAAAAAACTTGTAGGTGTTGTATCTTATCGTGACCTTCTTTTAGCAGATGTAGACGAAAAAATTAAGGGTATTATGTTCAACAGAGTTATTTCTGTTCCAGTCGGTACTGACCAAGAAGAAGTTGCTCAGCTTATTCAACGTTATGACTTTTTAGCTGTTCCAGTCATCGATGAAAACGATGTGTTAAAAGGGATTGTCACTGTTGATGACATTATTGACGTATTTATCGAAGAGGCAAATGAGGATATTGAAAAACTTTCTGCATCTGGTAAAGACATTGACTTTCAAACAAAAGCGACCGTTGCTTCTTACCGTCGTTTACCATGGCTCGTCTTACTTTTATTCATTGGATTAATATCTGGTACGATTCTCGGACAGTTTGAAGAAACCCTGGAAGCAGTAGTTGCGTTAATTTTTTTCATGCCAATGATTGCTGGAATGACAGGGAATACTGGCACACAATCTTTAGCTGTTGTCGTTCGTGGCCTTGTTACAAATGATTTAGATAGAAAAACGGTTGTGAAACTACTTTGGCGAGAGTTAAACGTTGGAATAATTATTGGGATCGCTTGTGGTGTATTGATCTTTATACTCGGCATGGTTTGGCAAGGAATGATGATAGGGGTAGTTGTAGGAATCTCGCTATTTGCTACGCTTATCATCGGAACGATGGCTGGAACAATTATTCCTCTTCTATTATATCGCTTTGGTATAGACCCTGCTGTCGCATCTGGACCTTTAATTACAACGTTAAATGATATCTTTTCGTTATTAATATACTTTGGTATTGCAACAACACTACTTCACCATTTAATTTAATAGCTTTGGGTAGTTGAGGCCGTGCCTGCGGCAAAGAAGCCACCGTGAATGCAAGCGAAGTGAAGTGATGCATGAACGGATGTCGCACTTGTGCCTTGGGGTGAAAGCGTCCGTCTATAGCTAAGACACACAAAATCAACAACAGCATTTTTAAAAGCTAGTGTTGGTTAACAGAGCTAATTTAAAACAGTTGATTAATACGATGCAAGCAACAGTTACTTATATTACGGCATACAAAAAGAACTTGGTTCACTTCTTTGAGCCAAGTTCTTCTTAGATGCTTTTTAAAGTAATTTTTCACCAAATAATGAACCGATCAGTCCTACTGCAGCTTCAGCTGTCTGGTTTTTTGCATCTAAAATTGGGTTTACTTCAACAAACTCCGCTGACGTCACAAGCTTACGTTCAGCAAGCATTTCCATCGCTAAATGCGTTTCTCGATATGTCGTGCCCCCAACGACTGGCGTACCTACACCGGGTGCATCCTGCGGGTCAAGTGCATCTAAGTCTAAGCTAAGATGAATCCCATCTGTATTTCTAGAAACATAAGAGAGCGCTTCTTCCATCACATTTGTCATCCCTACACGATCAATTTCATGCATCGTAAACACTTTGATTCCTTTTTCTCTAATAAGCTCACGTTCGCCTTCATCCAATGAACGTGCACCAATAATGACAATGTTTTCTGGTTTGATTTTCGGTGCAAAGCCTCCAATTTCAGTCAAAGTTGGGTGACCAATGCCTAGACTCACCGCTAGTGGCATTCCATGGATATTCCCTGAAGGAGATGTTTCGCCAGTATTTAAATCACCATGCGCATCATACCAAATAACGCCTAACTCTTTATGCATATGTGCAACCCCTGCAAGTGTACCGATAGCAATACTATGGTCTCCACCTAAAACTAATGGAAATTCTCCGTCATTTACAGCATCTTTCAAGCTCTCTGCAAGTGCTTGATTTGCTTTTACGACTTCATCTAAATCTTTTAAGTTATCTTCATTTTTTACATCATATTTTGGCGGACGCCCGATTTCAATGTCCCCACGGTCATTGACTTCATAACCTAAGTTTTCAAGACGTTCCACAACGCCGGCATATCGCATTGCACTCGGCCCCATATCTACTCCACGCCGCGTCTGACCTAAGTCCATCGGAACACCGATAATCGAAATTCGCTTGTTCATTTCTTTCACGTCCCTTTCCCTTCATTGAAACTAGTAAATTTTGTACCATCTATTATTCAATCGAAAGAAAGATCGTAATGCAATGTGTATAGCATCGGTTATCTCGTTATAAATCTCCTTAAAAGCTTGTTAAACGACATAGCCTTATCTATATGGCCCTTTACTTAGATAAGAGACCTCGAAGAGCAAAGGTTACATTTTGCGGTCTTTCGGCTAAGCGGCGCATGAAGTATCCGTACCAGTCTTCACCAAATGGAATGTAAACACGCATTTTATACCCTTCATTAGCAATCTCTTTTTGTAATTCATTACGAAAACCATATAACATTTGAAATTCAAATTGATCTTTCGGAATATTGTTCTCTTTAGTAAACGCTTTCACTTCATTGATAATATTATGATCATGCGTTGCAATAGCAGCATAGCTTCCGTTTAATAGATGTGTTTTAATAATTTTTAGATAATTCCCATCAATCTCTTTCTTATCTTGATAAGCTACTTCAGGAGATTCTTTATAAGCACCTTTAATAAGACGGATGTTTGTTCCTTTCAAATTCTGTACATCTTTTTCAGCACGATGTAAATATGCTTGGATTGCTGTCCCAACGCTATCATACGACTGTCTTAACTCTTGTAAAATATCTAACGTTGCATCTAAATGTGAGTAGTCTTCCATATCGATTCGAACAAAAATATTATGTTTTTTTGCTGTCTCTAGAATCCTCAGCATGTTATCACGACATAAATTACGGTCGATATCTAATCCAAGTTGTGTCAATTTGAGTGAGAGGTTGCAATTCACCCCTGATTCAGCAATAGCATCTAACGTACGAACACAATAATTTGCCGAATCAATCGCTTCGTCTTTGTTATAGACAAATTCCCCTAGATGGTCAACAGTACATACAAGCCCATGCTTATTTAGTTCTGCCGCCTTTTCCATTGCCTCCTGAATGGTTGTCCCTGCTATAACCTGCTTGGCACCAATCTTTGGTCCCCATTTTGTGGCTTTATTTTTTATAAATTTATTTTGAGATAAAAACAGGAAAAAATTTCTTGTAATCATCACCATTCAACCCCTTTCTTCTTCACGCTTCTCCTCACTCTTCATGAACAGGGCTTTCACGTGATTCGCTCATGATTTTTTCTGAACTTTCGTAATTTTAATAACATACAATATACTTCGTTTATACTTATGCTAAACTTTGGTGTTGAATTTTCGCTCCAAATCGTTAGTTCTTCCGCGTCGATCCAGAAGCCTCCACAGTGCTTACGCCAAGGCTAATCAGAAAATAAAATGAAGTAGTTAAGTTTGACAGCTTTTGTATTCACTTTCCACGGAAGATCCGTTCTGTGGGGTCTCGCCTGGCTCGTTTTCCCGTCGGAGTCTCACACAAGCTGTCAAATAACTAAAGTAATCACGACAAAAAACATCTTTCATATTTCATCGTGCGAAGGTTTTGCATATTAAAGAATGTTAATGCATTTTGAAAAAAAGAGGAGAGCCCGCTTTCACGAAGTTCTCCTCGATCTTAGTCGTTCTCTAACATTCTAATAATCTTACAACGTTCTATTGTATTAGTTCGAAAGAATTTTCTTTACCTTCTCAATTGCCCATGATAAATCCTCTTTTGAAATGACTAGAGGTGGTGCAAAACGAATCACATTTTCATGCGTTTCTTTACAGAGTAATCCTTCTGCTTTTAAAGCCTCACAATAAGGTCTTGCAGGGCCATTCATTTCAACACCGATAAATAGTCCTCTCCCACGAACTTCCTTGATTTTCGGATTGTCGATCGTTTTTAACTCATCCATAAAATGGTTTCCTAGTTCTAACGATCGTTCAACGAGTCCTTCATCTTCGATTACTTCAAGCGAAGCAATTGACACTGCAGCTGCTAGCGGGTTTCCACCAAATGTTGAACCGTGTGATCCTGGTTCAAATACACCAAGAACATCATCATTTGCCGCCACTACTGAAATTGGCATAACGCCTCCACCAAGTGCTTTCCCAAGTATAAATACATCCGGCTCTACACTTTCCCAGTCACAAGCAAACATTTTCCCAGAGCGACCGAGACCAGCTTGAATTTCGTCTGCAACATACAACACATTGTTCTCTTTACATACATCATATGCATCTTTCAAAAATCCGGTTGGTGGAATGTTGATTCCAGCTTCCCCTTGGATTGGTTCAAATAAAAATGCTGCCGTGTTTGGAGTGATTGCTTCTTTCAATGCTTGTAAGTCACCAAATGGGATCACTTTAATTCCAGGTAGCATTGGGCCAAAATCTTTTTTATATTCTTCATTCGAAGATAATGATACAGCGGTCATCGTTCTACCGTGGAAGTTATCTTCACATACAATGATCTCCGCTTCGCCTTGCGGAACTCCTTTTTCACGATAAGCCCAGCGGCGGACAGCTTTTACTGCTGTCTCAACCGCCTCAGCTCCTGTATTCATAGGGAGTACCATATTCTTCTTTGTTAAGCTCGTTACCTTCTCATAGAAAAGGCCTAGCTGATCGTTATGAAACGCACGAGATGTCAACGTGATCCGATCCGCTTGATCTTTTAACGCTTCAATGATTTTAGGGTGACGGTGCCCTTGATTCACCGCAGAATATGCACTTAGCATATCAATATAACGATTCCCTTCAGGGTCCTCAACCCAAACACCCTCAGCTTTTGAAATAACGATCGGTAATGGGTGATAGTTTTTGGCACCAAACTTTTCAGTTAAATCAATAATTTCCTTTGAATTAGTCATGCGCACTCCCCCTTTATCCAATTATTAATCTCAACCAGCCTTAAAACATGTCAGAAACAGTTTTTGGTTGTAAGAAGTGTAGTAAGTAGTCTGGACCGCCTGCTTTTGAGTCAGTACCGGACATGTTGAATCCACCAAACGGATGATACCCAACAATTGCTGCAGTACATCCACGGTTGAAGTAAAGGTTTCCAACATGGAACTCATCACGCGCTTGCTCTAAATGAGCACGGTTGTTCGAAATAACAGCACCTGTAAGGCCATATTCCGTATTATTTGCAATTTCTAATGCATGGTCGAAGTCTTTAGCCTTTGTAAATGCAACAACCGGACCGAAGATTTCTTCTTGCATAAGACGTGCCTTTGGATCGACATCAGCAAATACAGTCGGTTGAATGAAATAGCCTTTAGAAGAGTCTCCCTCTCCACCTGCCATTAACTTGCCTTCTTTTTTACCGATTTCAATATAATTTAAGATCTTATCAAATGCTGCTTGGTCATTTACAGGACCCATGAAGTTTGAGTTGTCATTGTAAGTAGGCCCGACAGTAAGCTCTTTCGTACGAGCGACAACTTTTTCTAACACTTCATCGTATACATCCTCATGGATAACTGCACGAGAGCAAGCTGAACATTTTTGTCCTGAGAAACCAAATGCTGAGTAAGTAATAGCTTCTGCAGCTAATTCTAGATCTCCATCTTGGTCAACGACGATCGTATCTTTACCACCCATTTCAGCAATGACACGCTTCAGCCAAATTTGACCTTCCTGAACTTTTGCAGCTCTTTCATAGATTCGGAGACCAACATCTTTAGAACCAGTAAAGTTAATGAAGCGAGTATTCGGATGATCGACTAAATAGTCACCGATTACAGAACCGCTTCCTGGGATATAGTTGACACACCCATCCGGAAGACCAGCTTCCATTAATACTTCCATAAATTTATACGCAACAACTGGTGTTGTCGTCGCTGGTTTTAATAAAATTGTATTCCCTGCCACTAGTGGGCCAACAGTTGTTCCAGCCATGATTGCAAAAGCAAAGTTCCATGGAGAAATCGTTACACCTACACCAAGTGGGATATAGTTAAATGAGTTGTGCTCAATCTCACGAGAGTTTATTTCAAATCCATCTTTAAGACGGAGCATTTGACGAGCATAATATTCTAAGAAGTCAATCGCTTCAGCAGTATCTGCGTCCGCTTCCTTCCATGGCTTACCTGCTTCATAAACTAAATAAGCAGAGAATTCATGTTTACGACGACGAATCATTGCAGACGCACGGAATAAAACATTCGCACGTGCAGCAGCATCCCACTTCTTCCAAGATTTAAATGCATTATCAGCTGCTTGCATCGCTTTTTCTGCAAGCTCTTGGTCTGCTTTTGAAACGTACCCAACAATTTCTTCACGATTAGAAGGGTTTTCAGAGACAAATTTGTCTTCTGTCATGATTTTTTCACCATTAATGATTAAAGGATACTCTTTCCCTAACTCACCTTTAACTAGCTCTAATGCAGCTTGAAACTCCTTACGGTTCTCCTCTACCGTAAAGTCAGTAAATGGTTCATGTTTGTAAGGTACTACCATGGACTGATCCACTCCTTTTATAAATTATTATCATAAAATTTTCACAGTTATAAATAATGCAATTTCCATGCCAACTTCAAAACCTCGAAATGACAGCCCTTACATTCTGACAATTGCAAAAAAAATTTGCACAAGAAAAATTTTTTTGCGCCTAAATGCAAAAAATATTTGCAGTTCGTCCGTATTCATTTGTAAAATAAGAAAGAGAATTGTTGAAAAATTCCCGCACAAATGATTAAACTACTTGAATCAATTTCATCATTCAAAATTAGATGGGAAATTCCGAATGATGAGCGTGAACTTCACTTTAGACGGACGCTTTCCCGAGGGCTTGTCTTCAGCTAACTTAGGCTCGACAACTTTTCGCCTAAGTGGATCTTCAGACTGCACTGATCCTCTGGGAGTCGCCGTCTTTAGTTACGTTCACTTCTAAACAAAACTTGGCTTTTCGCCATGTCTTAATGACGAAAGCCTTAGTTGCCGTTATACTATCGACCATAAAATATAAATTCTGATAGTACAAATAAAACGTACATCCAATGAAAAAAGTTATAATATCATTTGTTTCATTGTGCAAAAAACGTAATTATGAAATTGATTCACTTATCTAATTAATAAATCTCTGTTCGACACTTCGCACAAGATTCTTTAAAGGAGTCGGTTGGTTATGCAAAAAATAAATTCACTTCCCTACCTTGATCCGATTTATCACCAGCTATTAGATGCTATTGATGTAGGGATTCACGTCATCAACCAAGAAGGACACTCTGTTATTTACAATCAAAAAATGTCGGAAATTGAAGATATGGCAAAAGAGGACGTCATACATAAACAAATTATGGATATCTTCTTATTTAAAGATGAAAATGAAAGTAGATTACTACAGGCTTTAAACAAAGGCTCCGTAAGAAGAAACGCAAAACAAACCTATTTTAATTTTAAAGGACAAGAAATTACAACAATAAATCATACCTTTCCTCTTTATTATGGAAACGAAATCATTGGTGCAGTAGAAATCGCCAAAGATATTACAAAAATCGAGAGACTTACAAGAGAAACAGCTCGCGATAAGCAAGAAGCGAAATATACATTTGATAAAATAATTGGGGAAAGTGAACTCATTAAAGAGGTTATCGGAAGCGCTAAAAAGGCAACTCGAACAACTTCATCTGTACTTCTTACGGGTGAGACAGGGACAGGAAAAGAACTATTTGCACAAAGCATTCATAATGGAAGTGACCGTTCTGCAAAGCCATTTATTAGTCAAAACTGCGCCGCCTTACCTGAGTCACTCATTGAAGGTATTTTATTTGGAACCGTTAGAGGGGCATTTACAGGAGCAACAGAACATCCAGGGTTATTTGAACAAGCACATGGCGGAACATTAATGCTTGATGAAATAAACTCATTAAGCGCACCTTTACAAGCGAAACTCCTTCGTGCAATACAGGAAAAAACAATTAGACGAATTGGAGATACGAAAGATCGTTCTATCGATGTAAGAATCATCGCGACGATCAACGACGATCCTCTGAAATCTATCGAAAAAAATGAACTTAGGAAAGACTTATACTATAGACTCAGCGTCGTTTCAATCCTTATCCCTCCACTTCGTGACCGAAAAGAAGATTTACCCATATTAATTGATCATTTTATCGAAAAATATAATCACCGTTTTCAGTTACAAGTTCCCGATGTTTCAGATCAGGTCATGAATCTGTTTACCCAATATGATTGGCCAGGTAACGTAAGAGAACTTGAGCATATGATTGAAGGGGCTATGAATTTAATTCATTATGATGAAGAAATTGATTACAGCCACCTACCTATGCACGTGAGGACAAAATTCCCTATTGAAGAAACACCCTCTCAACACCATGTACCAAATAAACTTTTGACAGATCAGCCTATCACCCCATTAAATACGTATATGGAGGAAGTTGAACAAACCTATATTCAACATGTCCTAGACATTCATGATGGTAATGTTACTAAAGCTGCTAAAGATTTAAACCTTAGCCGCCAAAGCCTTCAATACAGATTGAAAAAATTCAAAGGAAAAGCGGAAAAAAATAATTACAAAGGTTAAATATTTGAGAAAGTAATATAAAAGGCATACTGACTTAAAGGTCAGTATGCCTTACCATTTATTCAATTTCAAAATTTGGAATAACCGTCTTTGACAACATATATTCCCCAATATAACCGCTACTTTCAGAATAAATTGTTAATGTTTCATGTTCAAAGTCAGAAGCTGTTACTAAAACTCCTCTTAAGAACAGTTCAAATAATTCTTGTTCTTCAACACTACTTATATTTTCATCACCAGAGAATACGAAATGTATCGTTTCATCTGACACATCAATTTCTGTAATTTCTATAAAATCTGGAACGATAGAACGGTACCATGTTTTTTCTTCAATTTCTTTCATTTGATGAATGGTTTCCTCAAAAGTGAATAATTCACCTTCTTCATCTGCTGCAGGCTCACCGATCATCGTGTTCCTTAACAAGTATTCTTTACCATGTTCATCTTCATAAACGTAATAGCCACGATTTACATTTAATGAATCAAGAGCATCAATTTCCCCTTCTTGCCCAAACATAATTCCTCGTTCATCACCAACATAAAATCTAACTTCATCAAATCCATAATGACCAAATAACTCCGATAAAGAATACGTTAAAGCATGATATTGAAATGCTGATAAACTTTGTAAACGATGATCCTCTTCAAAATATAGATTTGCTACCTCTCCGTCATCAAATTCAATTTTTTGAAGTGATTTTAACGGTAAGTCCTCGTGATTAGACAAAACATATACTAATACCTCTTCTAATGTTTCACCAGTTTCTTCTCCTATTTGAACAGATGTTTCAATAAGGGCAACACGTTCTTGACTAATTCCTCCCATATCTACGTCAAATACTCTTGGGACTGCTGTAATAATCGTTGTTGTTTTTTCCTCAACAGCCATACTTTGTTCTTCTCCGTTGTTTTCTTCTACTTCCGAAAACCCAGCTATTTCAGCATCTTCTTCTGTAAGATCACCACCGCTATCTAATGTGATTTCTACATCCGAATCGTCTTCAGTCATTATCGAAGCATTGTCGGCTGAATCATCTACAGCTTGATCCATTGAAGAAAATTCCTGCCCATCATTTTGTAGGAAAGAAGGTATGATAAGTAGAATCAAAAAAATCGCTGCAGCTGAAGCTAATGTCGGATAAATCCAAGGCCTTCTCTTCTTTGCAACTACTTCTGGCTTATGATCTTCTTCATTCATTTTCTTTTGAATGGCATTAAATAATTCATCCTTAGTACGTTCATCATTAACGGGAGGCATACTTTTTAGTTTTTCTTCAATGTCTTTTTCATCCCATTGATTTTTTTTCGTCATTGGCTTACCTCCTTTTCATGTTCTATATCACTGTCTTCTGCGTATTTCTTTAATGCTTTAAGCGCACGGTGTTGTGTTGTTTTCACTTTACTTTCCGTCCAGCTAAGGACTTCAGCCGTTTCCGTTATACTTAATGATTCAATATAACGCAATAAAATGACTTGTTGTTGGTCCTCTGTACACTTAGCGAGGCTTTTATATACTTGTTGCATTTCATCTTTTTGAACAAGAATTTCTTCAGGTAACGGAGCTAAGTCATAAACTTCAAATTCTCGTTCACTCCATTCGAATTCTTGCCCTTCCCACTTCCGCTTTTGGCGACTCTGTTTTCTTATCCAATCTATCCCAACATGCTTTGCTACAGAATATAGCCAAGTCTTTTCACTGCTTCTCCCTTCATAATTTTCATAGGAATTCAGCACTTTAATATATACTTCTTGCACTAATTCTTCTGCAACTTCGCGGCTTCTTACCATATAAAAGATATAGTTAAATAGTTTGTGATGGTAAGTTTCATATAACCGCTCAAATTCCTCTCTCACGTGTTTCCCTCCCCTATTTAATTACTTTGTCGTTATTTGAAATGTATAAGTTACAATAGAAAAACCAAGTTTTTTCTTTTCATGAAAAAACATTGGCTTTTATAAAATCATCCAAATTATATATGTGAAGAAGTTGCAACGATCTTAATGATAGAGACAACGAACCGTTATTTTGTAAATACCCAAACCCAGTATAAAGCCCCTCCGATAAAGCCGATAACTAGCAGTATCAAGGCTAATTGATAATTTTTCATATGCCGTATTCTCTCCCTTTTACCTTTGTTTCTCTTATATTATAGCAAATAAATAATGCTTTAAGTACGACACCAAGATAAAATACGAAAATTTACTCTTTTTTATGTCGGTTTGTAAATAGTAAAAAAGCTGTAGCAAATGATGTTTCCATTGCTACAGCTTTTGATTATGATTTGGGTGTTTTTTTCGGAACTATATCGAAGATTTCTCCCGTTTCAAACATTGCAATAACTTCATTCAGCCATTCGTAATAAGCTTCGGCACCACTCAATTTTTCTAAATCCAGAACTACTTTTTCCTCAATCTTTTCATATGTAGTAGTTTCTTTTAACTCCATTAATAGCACTTTTGTATCTTCGATCGCCTTCATATTACTCTCTGTTGCATTTCGCCATCTCGTAATAAAGACGTTTGAAAATGACTTATACCAATCTTCTTCAGCTTTGTATAAGTCTTTCCTGTTCCCTTTCTCCCAAACTCTTTCTACCATATTCGCCTCAGTTAGCGCACGAATTCCTGTGCTCATACTCGTTTTACTCATTGCTAACGCTTTACTCATATCATCTAATGTCATTGGTGACTCTGAAAAAAACACCGTCCCATATAATCGTCCTGCCGAAGACGTTATATCATACAAATGAACATTATTAGCAATTTCAGTAATAAAACGATTGCGTGCACTCTCTAATTTCTCATAGTCACTGTAATATTTTCGTTCGCTCGTCATATGCGAACCTCCTCCTACTTCTACTATTTAAAATCGTAGCAAATCCCATACTAATAATGAAAGTCGAAGATGGTATACGAATTAAGAGGAATTTGGAGGATATTGTAGTATCTTGTTTATAACTTCCGTACAGTTTTTTCTGAACGAACTTTAAGTACAAAACAAAGGATATATACTGTTTGATTTTATTTTATTTAACATTTATAGTATAAAAGGTCGAATTACTTAGAGCGAAATAACTAAAACAAAAGCTCAAACAGCACGTTATTTGCAAAAGTAAAAAATTGAGGTGGCTATATTGGCTAAAATTAAAGTCGAGAATTTAACGAAAGTATTCGGTAGACGTCCGAAAAATGCTCTGAAACTATTAGAGCAAAACAAATCAAAGGAAGAAATCCTAAAAGAAGCTGGTAATACAGTTGGAGTTAATAAAGCATCCTTTGAAGTCGAAGATGGTGAAATCTTCGTTATTATGGGACTTTCCGGAAGTGGTAAATCAACACTCGTCCGATTGTTAAATCGTCTCATTGATCCAACCGCAGGGAGTGTATGGGTAGATGGAGAGGACTTAGCAAGTATGAGTGACAGCGAGCTAAGAGAAGTTCGCCGTAAAAAAATGAGTATGGTCTTCCAAAAGTTCGGTTTATTTCCATTCCGTACAATTTTAAGTAATGTTGAATACGGCTTGGAAGTTCAAGGTGTTGCTAGTAGTGAAAGACGCGAAAAAGCTTTATCTTCGCTAGAACTTGTTGGTCTTAAAGGATATGAAGAACAGTATCCGGATCAATTATCAGGTGGAATGCAACAGCGTGTTGGTCTAGCAAGAGCACTGGCAAATGATCCTGACATCTTATTAATGGATGAGGCATTCTCTGCTTTAGACCCATTGATTCGTAAAGATATGCAAGATGAATTATTAGACCTTCAAGAAACAATGAAAAAAACAATCATCTTCATTACACATGACTTAGACGAAGCACTTCGTATTGGAGATCGCATTACAATTATGAAAGACGGTGCCATTGTTCAAATCGGTACACCAGAAGAAATTTTGACGAACCCTGCGAACGAATATGTCGAGAAGTTCGTTGAAGATGTGGACCGCTCTAAAGTATTTACGGCTGAAAATATTATGGTTCGTCCAGAAACAGTCAATGTTGAAAAAGACGGCCCTCGTGTAGCGATGCAACGTATGAGAGATGGAGGTATCTCGAGTATTTATGTCGTTAAAAGAAATCGTGAACTGATGGGGATTGTGCACGCAGATGATGTTTCAAAAGCTGTAAAAGAAAACGAAACAGACATCACTCCATTAGTGAATACAGATGTACCATCAGTGAAGATGGATACACCGATGGCTGAGTTGTTTGAAACAGCATCAACTTCTTCTGTACCAATTGCCGTCATTGATGACAACAAGAAATTACATGGAATTATTATTCGAAGCACAGTTCTTTCTGCGCTATCGGGAAATGAGGTGAACGGCAATGCTTGATTGGTGGTATGAAAATATTTATGCATGGTTTGATGGCTTACTAGATTTCTTACCTAGATTAGAGTTTGGTAGTTGGATTGAAAGTTTCGTAGATTGGTTGAGAAACGCTGATTTTATTTTTCAAAATATCCGTTCATTGATTGAATTCATATCTGTGAACGTATTTACTAATTTCTTTGCGCTTATCCCTCCAATTATTTTTATTTTAGTGTTAACTGGAGTTGCGTATAAGCTCACAAAAAATCAAGGTTCATATGGGTTACCTATTCTCGTATTTTTCGGGTTACTCCTTATTGAAAGTATTGGTTATTGGGATGATCTCATCTTAACGTTATCCCTCGTTATTACAGCAACATTAATTTCTGTCATCTTCGGTATCCCTGTTGGTATCTGGATGGCAAAGAATAATATCGTCCAAAGAATTGTTACACCAATATTAGACTTTATGCAGACAATGCCAGCATTTGTGTACTTAATTCCGGCAGTTGCATTTTTCAGTATTGGTATCGTTCCAGGGGTAGTTGCTTCTGTTATTTTCGCAATGCCTCCTGTTGTAAGGTTAACGAACTTAGGTATTCGTCAAGTTTCAACTGAAATTATTGAAGCATCTGATGCGTTCGGATCAACTGGCGCACAAAAACTATTTAAAGTACAGTTGCCAATGGCAAAAACAACAATCATGGCTGGTGTGAACCAAACAATTATGCTTGCTCTATCGATGGTTGTTATCGCAGCGATGATCGGAACAGACGGAATTGGCCGTCAAGTATATTATGCCGTTGGGCGTAACGATATCGCGATGGGATTTGAGGCGGGAATTTGTCTTGTTATTTTAGCGATTATTCTTGACCGCTTAACACAAGCAATAAACACTCAACGATAATTACTATGATGTTTTTCCCCTTTTTTAAAAAGCTCTGTTATCCATAGAAATTGAACTATTTTGATTAACAGAGCTTCTAAAAAAAGGAGTATATATAAAAATGGAGAAAAAAGGAGAGGTCAATTTTGACACTTAAAAAGTTTGGTTTAATTACAGGTTTATCACTGACTCTTATCGCAGCCGGCTGTGGCGCAGATGATGAGGGAGACACTACTGACATTGATGAAAATGCTGGTGGAGAAGATACTACAGAAGAAAATGGTGAAGACACTGCAGAAACAAATGTAGGTGAAGAGTTAGACTACACAATCACTGGTATTGACGCTGGTGCTGGAATCATGGCTGCTGCTGATGATATGTTAGAAGTTTATGGTCTTGAAGATTGGAACGTATCTGCAAGCTCTGATGCTGCAATGACTCAAGCACTTGGAGACGCTTATGAAAACGAAGAGCCAATCATCGTAACTGGCTGGACTCCACACTGGAAGTTCGCTGCATATGACTTAAAGTACCTAGAAGATCCTGAAGGAGTATTCGGTGATGCTGAATTTATCAACACATTCGCTCGTGAAGGGTTAGAAGAAGAACACCCATCTGCTTACCAAGTTCTTGAAAACTTCTATTGGACAGAAGAAGACATGGGTGAAATTATGATGGCAATCGAAGAAGGTCAAGGTGACGCTGAAGCTGCTCGCGAATGGGTAGACAATAACCAAGACACTGTTGCTGAGTGGACTGAAGGCGTTGACACTGTTGATGGCGATTCTATTGAACTAGTATTTGTTGCTTGGGATTCTGAAATCGCATCTACAAACATGATGGCAGCTGTTCTTGAAGACTTAGGATATGATGTAACAATTACTCCACTTGAAGCAAACTTCATGTTCCAAGCTGTTGCATCTGGTGAAGCAGACGCAATGGTTGCTGCATGGTTGCCTGCAACACACGCACACTTAGTTGAAGATTATGGTGACGATATTGTAGATTTAGGTGAAAACTTAGATGGTGCAAAAGTTGGTCTAGTTGTTCCGGCGTATATGGATATCGATTCAATTGAAGATTTACAATAAGATTTGTTATTCCCCTTTATAACAATATAGAAAAGGAGTCACTCGCATTTCATCCGAGTGACTCCTTTTTACTTGTGGTTAACTTGAATCGATCCGTTACTCCCTCTCAGTTTAATGTAATGTACCCCATCACCAAGTGTAGAACTGCCTTGTGAATTCTCTTTAATGATACGCCCTTCATACTCCCTTACCCAAGGGATATTCCCACTCACCTTACCATTGTTCGTTTCAGCATCAATCACAGCATCTATTTGTCTTGGAAGATTGACTCTAATCCTTCCGTTGGTTGTCCTGACTTCCCACTCCCCGCCAACATAGCTACTAGTTATGTCAATCGCACCATTTGTTCCTCGAACAAATAGGCTCTCTGTCAATTGTTGTGGTGCAGAAATTCCCAATTCTCTCTACCCATGCGGTAAACCGCATGGGATCTAACCATTTGTCTCCACAAAATCTTCATTCGTAATCTCTCAAAGCTTTTAATTCCATATGACATCCTCTTCGTTACTTTCGTTGTATTATTCACACCTTCAATGTAGCCATTGTTATAAGGATACATAAACGATTGGAGGATCTCTGTTTGCCATCTCTTAAACATTTTTACTACCCTTTGAAATGAAGGAATGCCGGACTCTTCCACAAAGGTATACCATGCTTCTAAACCAACTTTCGCATTCTCTGGTGTACTCTGTTTAAACCATTGGTCTAGCGCATTTTTCACTTCATATGCCTGTCTTAACTGTGGGTGTGCTTGTAATAGCTTTTCTACCTTCGCTTTGCCTTTCTCATCAAGCTTTTCAGGTGACTTCCATAAGAGTTCTTTACATCGTTTAAGCTTAATACGAGGGTCTTTTTGTAACTCATTCTGTAGTTCACGTCGCACTTCATCAAATGCCCAGTACCCGTGACGCATGAAATGAAACCGATCAGCTATGATTAGTGGACTCCCTAATTGTCTACGTACTGCTTCTTTAAATGCTTTGGATAAGTCTATAACAACGATCTCTACCTTACCGGTGTCGCATTCTTTAAAGTAATTTTCAATCGTTTTCACTTTTCGATCCGGTAATATATCAATGATATGTCGATTTTCTACATCAACGATCACAGTTTGGTACTTTTCTTTACCTGCATCTCCCTTAAACTCATCAATCGCAATCGCTCTTGGAAGGACTTTGTTTACAGTTATCTTCCGTTTGTCAAATAGGCGGAGGTAACGATTCGTACTCATTCCTGAGATTCTAGCTGCGTGTGTAAAACTCATTTCAGAACATAAGGATAACGCTTCTTGAGCAAGCATTGATGTATGTCGTTGGTATTTATCTAGAAAAGATAACTTCTCAAAAAATGCATGGCCACAGTTCATACAACGATATCTGCGTTTCCTTAATTGTAAGTAAACCTTTTTCTCTGCTATCTGAGCTCCTTGAATCGATTGCATTCTATATCCATGGATTCGCTTTGTCTTCTCTTTACATTTTGGGCACTTTTGTTTTCGGACTTCGCTATGAAGTTCAAACCAAAAGCACTGTTCTTCTTCTCCTGAATCAAATACGAATACATGCTTGTCTTTAATCCCTAATAACTTTGTGATAAAATCTAGTTGCACCTTAATTCTCTCCTTGTTTCTTTTTGTGTGGTAACTCAAGGTTAACAAAAAGAGAGAATTGGGTGCTATTTTTTTGTCTTTTTTTAGATCAAAGAGAAACATTGATCCGATAAGGGTGACCACAACATTCAGTATAGAACCAACAAATACATCTCCAAATACTTCATCGACTTCAATTTTTCCATTCGTCGTAACGGCATGTAGTTGACCGCCAATATCAGCAATTATTAACTTCGCATTCGTGCTTTGTACTTCTATATTTCCTTCGACTTCTTTTACATTTACCTCTCCATTTGTTGTATGAACCTGAACGTCACGCTGTATCGATTCCACACTAACCTTTCCATTTGTAACATCAATATTTAGATTTGCAGACTTTGGTACAAAAATTTTAAAATCAATAAAAACATTATTAGAACTAGAAAACCATGATGAAACACTTGTCTGAGAAATCGTATAATAAAATTTTTCTTCGGAATGTTCAATTGATAAAGCTTCTTCATAAGCCACCTTTAAATCATCAACATGATTGTGATTCGATTTCACATCGCCCGTTAAAGTAATCACGTCTCCTTCGACTCCTTCAACAGTGATATTTGCGTTTGGAATTTGAAAGAGAATCTCTTCTAAATCTGATGTTGATGCAAATGTTTCTTCAATTGTTATCGATGTGTTATAGCCCCCTCCTACAAAAGAGAACACATCAGTAAATCCTAATTTTTGTAAGGTAGAAAATCCGCTGATCATTAGCATGACAACAAACAAGAAAGCAATTAGCCCGCCATCAAAAGATAATGGTCGATCCTCTTCCTTATGTTTTAACTTATAAATAAACTCAATCCCTAAAGCAATAAGCAAGATCGGCCACATATATGAAATAATTGCACCCATTTCCCCACCTATTACATTCGATACAATCCAAAGAACACCTAATAAAATGAAGAAAAAACCAGCAGTGATTCGCCCAACTTTTGTACTTTTCACTTCAACCCCCCCTTCATTTCGTTCTATAAACTATCATACATCGAATCTCGGTGGTTTCCATCCTTTTTGATGCTAATATTAAAGTGAGTCTTTCGACATAATTTCTAGATTTTTGCACTCCACATATATTTTTCATGCTATATTTGTAACATCTACTCGAATTAGTCGACTAACTAAGTGATTAAGAAAATGAATATTCACAAAAGGAAGTGATCATCATGAAAAAAATGAAATGGTTATTGTTAAGTTTAAGCTTTGTTCTCGTACTAGCTGCTTGTGGTCAAGGTGACGATATAGAAGAGCAAGACCCAGCAGATGAAACAACCGGTTCACCAACAGATGAAGAAGTCGAAAGCGGCACAGAAGACGATGAGAACAGTGAAGTTGATACAGCAGAGTCAAGTGAAGCGACAGAAGAAGAGGAAGATGCAACCGAAGAAGACGTTGCAATGATTGATAACCTCTCACTATATTTCGCTGACGATCAATTAATGGCGACTTATAGATTAGAAACCGATTATTCTGTTACAGACAATGAAGCTGGAGCGAAAGAAGCGATGGACCTTTGGGTTGCAGGGCCAAATGCAGATAGCTTAATCGGCCTTTTACCTGACAGTGTACAAGTTCAATCTGTTACGTTTGAAGGAGATACTGCATACATTTCATTCAGTAACGACATCCTTGGTGCTAACTTAGGATCTTCAGGAGAGCTAATGTTAACTGAGCAAATCGCGATGGTAATGGAGCAATTTGGGTTTAACCAAACAATGATTTTAGTAGATGAAGAAACACCTGAGACATTCTTAGGTCATATGGATGCATCAGAACCAATTGAAGCAAATTCTCCAGAAGAATACGAGCTTCATGAATAATTGATGGCTATCGGTTGTCCAATGTATTTCATACGTTGGACAACCTTTTTTTCTGCACAAATATATCGATTGTTTTATAATACACGTGAGGGGAAAATAATTTTTACTTGAAAGGAGTTCTACTGCAATGTTAAAAAGTACAAATGAAACAGTGCTTCATTGTTATCCAGGCCTTGTCGCACTCGTAACAGCAAAACATGAAGGGGTTCAAAACATCATGGCTGCCGGATGGCACTCATACATTTCCTATGATCCACCGATCTATGGAGTCGCAATTGCTGAAGAGCGCTTCACTCACCATTTAGTCGAAGGTAGCAAAGGTTACGCAATTAACTTCGTTCCGGCTGAGTATGCCCATTATATCGAAAGATCTGGGAAACTCACTGGAAAAGATGGGGACAAGTTTCGCGAGATTGGCGCCGAATGGATAGAAGGAGACGTGGTCAGTGCACCAATCCTTAAAGATGCCTATGTCGCTTATGAATGTGAAGTTATCGATATCAATACATATGGTGATCACGATTGGATTGTCGGCAACATTCGAAAGTTCCACCAAGACAAAAGCAAATTTAATGAGAGTGGCTTACCGGATTTCGAAAAACTTCAATTACCGCTATACTTAGGGCGATCAAATTATTTAATTGCTGACACAACAACTACATTAAAAAAAATTGATATGAAAAAATAATCGTTAACAACCGTCTCCGGTTACACTTTTTTAACTCAGGTGTTTACGGAGACTTTTTTCTATTTACAGCCCTCGTACTGTTTTGTCTATTATTCTAGCGGTACTGACATAAAGAAAACTCGCCGATTGGCGAGCCTTGGGCGAAGACAGAGGCGTTAGTTGAACTTATACTTAGTTCTTAAAAATTTTCTCTACGTCGATCTACTTCTTCGCTAAAATTTTATCAATTCTTAACGTGTAAACAAAACTTGGCTTATCGTTAAAGAGATTCTTAGTAAGTGAAGTGTGCTTACTTAGAAGCTCTTATGCTTTAGTGCAAGTCCTAATGGCGAAAGCCTTAGTTGCCACAAGCATAACTCCATTGATTAAACTACGAGTTGCGACGAGTAACCACAGGAGCAACGAGCATTCGCTTCTCCGAATATTCTTCGAGCTGCCTCGACGCATCATCTTCCATGAAGTGCTTGAAGAGGAAGAGGCACGTAGTCTGCGACGAGTAACCGCAGGAGCAGTTACTTTAATCCTTTAGCAAAGTTAAAAATTCTTAAAGTGTAAGAAGAAGGTATACCAAAAGCTAGGCTTTGTATATATCCTCTCTTCTCTATTTATTTAAACTTTGTTTTACCTTCATCAAGCGAATGCTATTTAAAGTAACGAGTAATGTTGCTCCCATATCAGCAAAAATAGCGATCCATAATGTCAGCCATCCGAATGGTACTAGCATGAGAGCAAGTATTTTAATAGCAAGTGAAAAGATGATGTTTTGTTTAATGATTTTTAATGTTTTTTTACTTAAATCAACTAAGTATGGGAGCTTTTCAAGTTGGTCTCCCATCAAGGCGATATCGGCTGTTTCTAATGCGACATCTGTCCCGGCTGATCCCATTGCGATTCCAATATCGGATGCCGCGAGGGCCGGGGCATCGTTCATCCCATCTCCAACCATGGCAGTAATATATCCTTGCTCTTTCAAACGAGTAACAGCTTCGACTTTTTGCTCTGGTAGAAGGTGAGATTTGACCATGGTCACTCCCGCCTTTTTGCCAATTGCTTCAGCAGTAAACTGCTGATCACCGGTTAACATAACAATTTCTTCAATTCCTTTTTCACGTAACTTTTCTAGGATAGGATTTGTGCCCTTTCGAACTTCATCCCTTAAAGCAAATAGGCCGAAAAATTCATATTCACTTCCAATAACGACGACTGTTTTTCCTTCCTTTTGCAATTGATCAACTTTTTCTGACCAGTTCTTATTTAAAACATTTGGAAACGTATTTTCTACAAAGGTTGGGCTCCCAATGAATACAAAACCACCATTGACCACTGCCCCCATTCCTTTTCCTGTATACGTTTCTGACTTTTCAACAACCCATTCTGGCAGCTTTATATTTTCTTGAATCGTTTTCCGTACGATCGCTTCTGCAATTGGGTGTGTCGAGTATCGTTCGATTGCAAGAGCATACTCAAGTAATCTACTCCGTTCAATAGATTGTGCTGGGACGACATCTGTGACTTCTGGCATACCACGTGTTAAGGTTCCTGTTTTATCAAATGCGATTGCATTTATTTCTCCTATCTTCTCCAAATACATACCGCCTTTAATAAGAACCCCATTTTTCGCACTGTTTCCAATTGCAGTCACGATAGCCACTGGTGTTGAAATCACAAGTGCACATGGACAACCAACGACTAGTGTTGCTAACCCTAAGTAGATCCATTCGCTCCAGTCAGCTGCAAACATCATAGGTGGGACCATCATTACGAGAAAAGCGATAACAATAATTGCAGGTGTATAATACTTTGCAAATTTATCGATAAATTGCTGAGCAGGTGCTCTTTCTTCTTGAGCTTCCTCCACTAACCTTATAATCTTTGCTAATGTTGTATCTTCCGAGTGTTTTGTAACACGAACTTCTAACACACCTTCTTCATTTAGTGTACCAGCAAAAACATTGTCATCCTGTTCTTTTGTAACAGGAACACTCTCTCCAGTAATTGATGCTTCATTGACAGCTGAAGACCCTTTCAACACTTTTCCATCTAGAGGAATTTGTTCCCCTGGTCGGACGATGATACAGTCACCTACTTTTACATCTTTTATTGGAATAATATTTTCTCTATGCTTACCAAGGACAACTGCTTCTTTCGGTACTTTTTCTATTAGAGAGTGAATGGAGCGCCTCGCTCGGTCCATCGAATATGTCTCAAGTGCTTCACTAATTGCAAATAAAATGACGACGATTGCACCTTCCCCCCATTCTCCAATCAGTACCGCACCAATAATAGCTATAGTCATTAACGTTTTCATGTCAAACTGCAGTTTTGCTAAATTTTTAAACCCTTGTATAAATAGACGATAACCACCAATGGTCATTGCTAATAAAAATATTGTCATTGTGGCGGGATGTTCTTCACCATATTTAAAAAGAAAAATCCATCCAACAGTCACAAGAACTGCAGAAATCATAACAAAGATATTACTTCTCTCTTTCCAAAAAGGAACATTCTCTTGCATACGTTCAGATTCCTTACGAAGCTTTAATCCTTCAAATGCACCGGCTTTTTCTAATTCTTTAACAGTTGGTGTACCTTCTACAGCAATTTTTCCCGATGAAAAATAAACTTTTGCATCCTGTACACTTGGCAAGTCTTTCACATTCTGCTCGAACTGAGCAGCACAACTCGCTCATGTAAATCCTCGAACAATATAAATCTCTTTTTCAGCCATATCAATTCACCTCAATACGTTGCTTAAATGCAACGTCAATTAGTGACTCAATTTGCTCGTTTTCTATACGGTAAAAAGCTAGTTTGCCTTCTTTTCGATAATGTAGAACGCCTTGTTTTTTGAGAGTTCGCAAATGATGTGAAGCTGTTGCAACAGAAGAATCGATAATATTAGCCACATCACATACACACAACTCTCCTTTTTTCATAAGTGCATATAATATGGTTAACCTCGTCGGGTCCGCTAGTGCTTTGAAAACTACGCTGATTGTACGAATTTCTTCCACATTTATTTGAGACTTTGCGCTTGTTACTTTCTCTTCATCATAACAATAGATTTCACACGTATCCTTCACCATACAACTTCCTTCCTTTTCATTCTAATATATATTTGATTATATATATTATGAAAACTATATTCAAATGACAGTTTGAATATAAGGCTTGTCATATTAGAACATCATGACTCATATGAATAGATGAGCCTGTTTTAAGGTATTGGAGGAATTGCCATGTTTCTTTATATTATTCTCTTTATTATTCCGTTACTTTTATATGTGTACGCTGTACAAAAGCGTAGCAAAACACGTACAAAGATGGAAAAAATGATGGTTTCTATGGGTGGAGCAATGTTGTTTGGATTAACACTTGGTTTGTATATCGGAGGAATATTTCATGGGAGCTTCTTTCTCTCAGTTATTGTCGCTACATTGTTATCTGTTCTAGCTGGAATGATCATTGGAGGACCTCACGGCTCCCTCTCTCTTATGGAAGGGATCTTCTCAGGTGGGATGGCTGGGTTAATGGGGGCAATGACTGCTGAAATGTTAATGCCTCAAGAAATTCGGATCTTGCTGCTATTATTTATATTACTAACCTCATTAGCAAGCTGGTGGGTCGTATATTATTGGGAAGCTGAGGAAACGTCTTCTAAACTAAAATCATTTCTTTTAAATACAATAACTTTCTTTTACCTTATTGGTGTAGCGGTAATCTTTATTACACATCCGCCGTTTGAGGAATTGCCTTTAAAGGCTCCAGATCACGAACATATCCCCCATCATTGATGTAATGAATTCCTTTGTCTTATCGACTCCATAAAGAAAACTCGCCGATTGGCGAGCCTTTAAGGCGAAGACAAAGGCGTAGTTGCACTTATACTATACACATAAAAATTTTCACTACGCCGAAATTGCTTCTTAGCTAAATTTTATACATTCTTATAGTGCAAAGAAAAAAGAGGACGTCTCCATTCAGTGAGACAGCCTCTTTTACCATATCACTTGTTAAATTCTAAACCAATAGATAGTGCGTCACTCATACAAATACCTCTAACATTTGTTTTATTCATATTCTTACAGCATTCCATTACGTACTAAAAGGAGGCAATAGTGTTTCAAAGTCTTCCATGATCATAGCCCAAAACTCTCCATGGTCTGTCGTGATATACCCATTACCATAGAATGTTGTAAAAACAATCTCACTTTCATTTTGTGGGTTTACAGCAAGATATTGAATCCCGTCTTGTTCATCCATCTCTGGTAAAGGGACTACCTCATATGATCCATCATCTGCTAACCTTAACAGTTCCATTTTCCCAGTCCATACTGCGGCATACAAATGGTCTTCATGATATGTCATACTAATAACAGGCGCATCAACGTCCATCGCCTCGAATGTATCACCATAGTCCTCAGACAAATATAGTCCTTCACTTGTTCCAACCGCAACAACATTTTCTTCATAAGGATGAACAGCAATAAAATAATTCGGGTGGTTTCCATGATCATATGATGCTTGTGGTAAATTGTTCATCTCACTTTTTGTCCATGTTTCCCCTTCATTTAACGTGTAGTGTAAACCAGTCTCTTCCATTCTGCTGCTGGGCTCTGGATTATAGACATATATTGCATTTGAATAATAGCCTGCTCCTTTGACATGGAAATCTGTTTCTTCTAATAAATCAAGATTATAAATATTTTTTCCACCATCAACACTTTTAACTAGGCCTAATGGATCCTTTCCTTCAAATTTCGTGTCTGAACCTGGGTGACCGCTTGAATAAAAACCGTCGCTTACAGCATTAAAGCCCATGTAATCATTCAATTCTCCACTCGTTGTAAACCATCTACCTTCATCATTTAAAAGCAAACCTTCATGTGTTGCAAAATAAATGATGCCTTCATTGCCAGCAAACCCTAATCCGTGAATATGAGAAATGTCTACATTCTCTTCTTCAATAAAGAAATCATCCTCATCTAATTGAACTGATGCAGCTTCTAATTCATCAGGGGCATCAATTTGTGCATCATCGTTTTCTCCACATGCACCTAATAAAACAAGTGCTACAGTTATTGCAAAGCTTAATTTATTTATATTCTTCATAGGCAATTACCTCCTCTTTGTTGTTTATTCTTCTACAATTCACCTTGAAAATATGACGAAAACATGAAGAAAAATCCAACTTAAAACATATTATTACCTTTACTCATTTCCTTATCAAAAGTTATGCCTCAATAAAAATCACCTTTATTAATTCTCGAGTTTGCTCCGGAGAAGTTATCCCCGCTTCAGCTGTAATTAACAAGTCATAATAAACGCCATCCTTATACCTATTAATCACCCATTGATGATCTCGGTTTAATACAAGGAAGCTTTCACCTTCGATCTCCCATTCTTCTGTTTCCGCAAAATCTGAAATAAGCCGAGTAAAGCCGTCTTGACCAATACTTAAATGTGCGTAATAGTCAAAGTACGAGTGGTAATACACTTGTCGTACCGTTTTCCCTTCAAGAGCATTTCGTTCATTAAATTGATGTAATGCTTCTTCTTGAACTTCATTTTCTGGTGCCTTTCTTCCAAACGTAAATGAATATCGATGCGGCACCTCTGAATATCCGTGGTTTTCCGGTTGTTCGAAGTCTTGGTATTTATGCTCAACATTCGCAGATAACGCTACGATATCCCATTCACCAGGATAATGAAATGGATGATAGGTAAACTTCTCATGAATATGATCAAACGGAAATGTGTTCTTTTCAGTTGGCGTTTCATTTTCTTGACATGCGGACAAAATAAATAGCATGAAAAAAATAAAAAAAGCAAAATGACGCATGTGTATATATACCACCTTTATGAATGTTACATATATTAGAATCAATTTCATAACTCAAAATATGATGCGCTTTCCCGAGGGCTTGTCTTCAGCTAACTTAGGCTCGACAATCCTTCGCCTAAGTGGATCTTCAGCTCGTTGCTCCTGCGGTTACTCGTCGCAGATAAACAGTGTTCCTGCGGTTACTCGTCGCAGCTCGAAGCAGTTCGAAGAAGTATTGCTCGTCGCTGATCCTCTGGGAGTCGACGTCTTTTGTTACGTTCACTTCGAAATAAAACGTACATTTAATGAAAAAATCTATCATATCATTCGTTTCACTGCGCAAAAAACGTATTATGAAATTGATTCATATATTAAACAATTGTTTAAAAACAATAACCTTTTCAATATCACCCTTACGTTCTTTTCATGGTAAAATGAAAAGTGATGATTTTCAAAGGAGTATTCTTATGTATAATGACGATTTTAACAACCGCTTTCAAAAAGATGAAGCATTCCGGCAAAAGGCCCTTCACATTGTAGACAAAAATAGCAATTATTACTTCTCAAAATGGGAGAGGTCCTCTTCGCCATTAAAGTTTGCAGGGTTTAACTGGGCTGCGTTTTTCTTAAGTCCATTTTGGCTTGCTTACAGACAAATGTACGGGATGGTAATGTTGTATTTCATTCTTTATTTAATAGGAATCGTTTTAACGTCCCTTATATTACCCATGATGAACATTGAGCAAATACCGTTTGTACGACTTCTTTTTCCAATTATTATTTCTGCCTTTTTTGGGTTTAAGGGAAATGCCTTTTATGCAAAACGTATAAGAAGAATGATTACGGATGAGGAAACAATAGATAAGCCCACTGCACCACTTTTTAAAGGAAAGGGAACCTCTTGGATAGGCGCAGTGCTTGCACCCGTACTTATCGGTTTCTTATTATATTTACCAGCAGAATGGATTGAATCATATGAAACGTCATTGCCAGAAGGTGTATATGTTTACGATGCGGTCACTGGCCCACCCAAGTCATTAACAGATATAACCACGACACGCAAAGGGCACGTTCAATTTCAAAAATATGAGTCCACTATTCAACTTTTATTTTATAGTGATGAACCAATCGGAGATCGTACTTTCGAAGTAAAACTTGAATTTCGTGAAAAAGAACAAGATCCATGGGAAACCTTGCTCGAACGTCCTTATGGTTACTTTTCTTCCAACAGTGTTAATGTAACTCTGCTTGACGCCGAGCTTCCTTCCACAGCGATCGGTGAATACAGAGCAACCGTTTATATCGATGGTGTTGAAGAAGACTCAACGACCTTTGAAGTAATTATGGAAAGGGCTGAATAAACAGCCCTTTTTTTGTCAAGAAATCTTCGTTCCATTTGGAACATTTTCATCTACATTCAATAGCACAACATCGCCTTTCTCGGGGACTCCCCCCATTACTAGCACCTCTGATTTAAATCCTGCAATACGCATAGGTGGGAAATTTACGACAGCTACTATTTGTTTATTAATAATCTGATCGGGCTCGTACCTTTTAGTAATTTGTGCACTTGACTGTTTAATTCCTATTTCATCTCCAAAATCAATTCGTAACTTGATTGCAGGTACTCTCGCCTCCGGAAATGATTCAGCATTAATCACTGTCCCTACCCGCATGTCTAGTTTCATAAAGTCATCAAATGTTGCCATACTCATTATCCCTCCTTGATTAAACCATTCTTCACCCACTAAATCGTTCCTTCTAAAACCCCAAAAATCAAGAATATAAATCTTTTTGTTATACTAGTAATAATTCATTAAATTTTTATACGACTGAATGAATTTCATAACTCTAAAGATGATGCCAAAATCCGAATGATGAGCGTGAACTCCACTTCAGACGGACGCTTTCCCGAGGGCTTGTAAAAAATGCACTTATGAAATTGATTCGACTCATTTCGTTTTCTCATAGTATTACCAAACTAGATGGAACATTTACCTATTTAGGAGGGAAAGATATGTCAAGACCTTATACCGAAACGATTGCATTGATAAACGGCAGTATGAACCAAGATTCATATACTAGAAAGCTTTTAGAAAAAGTAGAATCTAGAATAAAGGAGCGAGGCTTTAAATCAACTTTTATCGATGTTAGAGAAATCAATGCACCTATATATGTTCCAGATGCTCAACCTCCAAAGTGTATCGTTGAAACCGAGGAGAAACTAATTGGCGCGGATGGGATTGTTGTTGGCTCGCCTGAATACCACGGCTCTTTTTCTGGTGCTTTAAAAAATTTACTCGATTATTACAACTCTTCACATTTTAAAGATAAACCTATTGCACTTGTTACAACAACAGGAGGAGTAAAAGCAGGCACAAACACGATGAATCATTTACGGCTTGTTTTTAGAAATTTGCATGGGCTTGTCATTCCTCCTCAATTTGCAATAAGCAAAAAAGAAGCAACTTCTGAACTATTATTCGACGATAACATGAATGCACGCCTTGAAACGCTCGTCTCTAGTCTGGAAAAAGAAATGAAGAAGAAAACACTCTATGAGAACTACTTCAACAATAAAGAAGATTAATAAATAATTACTCACCAAAATACAATGTGATGTAATCTCACTCTGCTAAAAATGAATTGGTTGACATGAAAATTGTCTCAGTGTGAGTTACACCCTTTCTTCCCTTACATAAGAAGTTGTGTTCTACACATACTAACCCCGATGATTTTTGCCAAAATTTATGACAATTCGTTACATTTTCTAGACAAAGTGGGAAAATCAATTTATCATAACCTATGTTTCCTATAAAAAGTAAGACTAGGAAAACATCATGAGAAAGAAGTCATTACATAATTTTAGAGAGGAGGCCATCCGCCCCGATTAAAAAGCGGATGAACTTTATCAATGAAGAAATTCGAATACGAAACGAAAAAGCCGAGTATCGTCTTTTATATTTCAGCCACACTCGTTGCTTTATTCGTCCTTTGGGGTGCTATTGGACCTGAATCACTCCAAGCTGTATCAGATTCTGCATTAGCATCCACATTAAATAACTTTGGCTGGTTTTATATGTTATGTACAGCACTTTTTATTGCCTTTGTTATTTTCCTAGCAGTCAGTCCTTTTGGACGCTTAAAGCTCGGTAAATCCGATGAAAAGCCTGAATATAAATTTTATACTTGGATCGGGATGCTTTTTTCTGCTGGTATTGGTGTTGGGTTTGTGTTCTGGGGGGTTGCTGAACCAGCACTGTATTACTTAGATCCACACCCTGACTACATACTTGAAAGTGATGAAGTCAAAGCGAATGTCGGTCTACGCTACGCTGTTTTCCATTGGGCATTACATCCATGGGCAATCTTTTCACTCGTTGCACTCACCTTAGCCTACGTTCAATTTAGAAAAGACCAACCAGCTTTAATTAGCTCTGCGTTCCAGCCACTATTAGGAGATAGAATATACGGACCGTTTGGAAAAGGGATTGATACACTTGCAGTCCTTGCAACGTCAACGGGGGTTGCAACGACATTCGGTTTAAGTGCATTACAAATTACAGGGGGACTTTCACATTTAACAGGAACGATCCCAAATAACGCGTTTACGCAATTAACTATCATTGCGATCGTGACAGTATTATTTATTTTCTCTGCGGCTTCAGGAATTAATAAAGGGATACGAATATTAAGTGTTATTAACTTAACAGTTGCTTCGATTCTACTCGTGTTTGTCATAATCGCGGGTCCAACGCTGTTTATTGCAGAAAGTATTGTAACGACTATTGGCGGTTATTTAGCAAATGTGACCCAAATGAGCTTAGATTTAAACCCATTTGGTGACGGTGAATGGTTAGGAATGTACACCATCTTCTTCTGGGCATGGCACATATCATGGGCACCATTTATGGGAATCTTTATCGCACGTATTTCACGCGGACGAACGATTCGTGAATTCGTAGCTGGAGTTTTAATCGTCCCTTCTCTTCTTGCAGTCATTTGGTTTACTGCTTTTGGAGGAACTGCACTTGATATGATCCTTCAAGGGAATGACCGCATTGGTGACCTTGTCGTAAATAATGTTGAAGTTGCATTGTTTGTGATGTTAAGTGAATTTGGGGTAATGGGGATTATCATGAGCATTTTAGCTGTACTCCTCATTATTATCTTCTTTATTACATCTGCTGACTCTGCCTCTTATGTATTAGGAGCAATGACAAGTGATGGAAGCTTAAATCCAAAGCTTTCCGTAAAAGTGATTTGGGGCTTCTTGATCGCTGGTACTGCAAGTGTATTATTATTAAGCGGTGGTTTGACTGGTTTACAAACGGCTTCCATTGTTGCAGCGCTTCCTTTTGCGATGATCATGATCGTCATGCTGTTCTCGTTAATCTTTATGATGGGTAAAGACTTACGAAGCGAACAGAAACTTTTCAGACGTCGACAAACGAAAAAAGTGAAAGAAGAAGTATATGGCGATATGTATGATACGATGAAAGAGAAAGTGTATGACGACATGAAAGAAGATGTATACGAACAAGTGAAAGAAGAAGTGTACGATGATATGAAAGACGATGTTTATGAACAAGTAAAAGATGAAGTGTATGATGATATGAAAGAAGAAGTATATGAACAAGTGAAAGAAGAAGTATACGATGATATGAAAGAAGAAATGTATGAAGAGTTCAAAGAAAAAGTTTATGATGACTTACGTGATGACCTTGAAGATCAACTAAGTGGAGACCTCGAGCCATCTAATGAGAAAGAAGAAACTTCTTCTGACAAGGAGAAAAACAATAAAAAAGAGAAGTAACTTTAAAAGGAGCTTGGATTGGAAAATCAAGCTCCTTTTTTTCTTATGCTACTTTTTTATTATGTTTCGAATGTCCCTTTAACAATTGGTCTCCCTTCATTAACCATCAACTGACCTAAAGCATACACTTTCTCTATTTCTAGTGAATGTTCGTCTAATAATAAGAGATCAGCATCATTCCCCTCAGTAATTTCACCTTTACCTGTTAGACCAAGAATTCTAGCTGGATTAATTGTAATTACCTTAAGTACGTCAGCTAAATCAAGACCCTCATCTTCAACGGCTTCGACAAAAGCTTCGTAGAGGGAGTGAATCTTTCCTACTTTTAACCCGATAAGACGTCCATTTTGATTAAAGTCAGGTAAACTTCCTTGCGCATCTGAAGTAAATGTCATTTGTTCAATCGGCACACCAGCGTCTAGCATACGTTTTAAAGCTTTACTGCTTTTTACTTCCCCTTCCTCTAGAAACTTCGGAACGGTACTTGTTGTAAAATCAACAAAGCCTCCCTTTTTCGCAAATTCGATCCCCTGCTCAAACAAATAAGGATTTCGATTAATATGAGTTGGATAAAATTGTTCAATTGGTATATTCGTTTCTTCGATCACCTTTTTAATAAGAGAAAGCCCATCAGAACCATCTCCAAGGTGAATGTTGACTACTCCTTTCTTTCCTGAGAGCATCCCACCAATACGTGCCTCGGAAGCTATCCGTGCAAGCTCCTTTTCTGTTGGTTGCGAAGAGCGATGGTCAGCAATCGCTATTTCCCCCGCTCCGATAATCACGTCTGTAAAAATCAAATCATCTTCAATTTTACCTGTTAAAGTACGAACGGGAATTTGATAGGAACCTGTATGCACATAACACGATATACCTTCCTCTTTCAAAGCCCTTGCCTTAGCAACAAGACTAGCCATTGTCCTCGTCGTCCCGTCAGTTCCAATCACACCTACGACAGTTGTCACACCACTTGTTGTAGCATCAGTTAGTAAAAGTTCAGGAGTACGAGTATGAAAACTCCCCTCACCTCCACCTCCTGTAATATGAACATGTCCATCAATAAATCCTGGAACAAGCACTTTCCCCTCTCCAGCGATGACTTTTACCCAATCCCATCCTTCAGGTACATCAATATGTTCAGCAATTTTTGCAATTCGCTTGTCTGCAATCAGTACATCTTTGACTCCAAGATTGGTTGGAGCATATACATGTGCATTTTTTATCAGTGTTAACAAAAAATGATTCCTCCTATTAATTTGTTACGAATTTAGTGTAGATTAATTAAAACAGCAATAACCATAAAGGTAATCGCAAGTGCAAAAATTAACAATTGAAATTTAATAATGAACTTAAACCAGATTCCCCAATCTATTCGAGCAGCACCTAGTGTTCCCATTAACGCAGCCGAAGTAGGAACGATAATATTTGTTAACCCGTCACCTAGCTGATACGCTAAAACAGCAATTTGTCGTTCTACGCCTGACATATCTGCTAAAGGTGCCATTAAAGGCATTGTTAACGCCGCTTGTCCAGATCCTGATACGACAAAGAAATTGAAAACAGACTGGAACACGAGCATTAAACTTGCTGAAATGACTTCTGGCATGTCATTAAACAATTGGCCAGCAGAGTAAAGAACTGTATTTAATACCGAAGCAGTAGCTGGATCATCTCCACCGAGGATAATCACGATCCCCTTTGCCATCCCTACAACGAGAGCTGCTGGAACTAAATCTTTCGCACCTTGTGCAAATCCTTCTGCAATATCGTTAACCCGCATATTATTTAGTTTAAAGATGACACCGATAATCCCAGCTACTAAACCAATCGTAAAGAACTGACTAGCAATTTCCGGAATATAATAAGCGTGCTGGACAACCCCCCATATAATCCATGCCACCCCTGCTACAACTGTCAAGATGACGAGAGCATGTCCTTTTGTAAAGTTTACCTTTATGTCTTTCTTTTCATATTCTTTTCTGAAATACTCATCTGATTGATATGATAACGAACGTGATGGATCTTTTCGGATTTTATTGGCATATTTCCACGTATAAAGGGTGCCTACTGCAGTAAACACAAGCCACATTACGATTCGAAATGGCGCTCCCGAAAGAACCGGGACATCAGCAACTCCTTGAGCAATCGCTACCCCGAATGGATTCATCCATGATGTAGCAAATCCAATTTGTGTGGCCACATAAGTGATCATCACTCCCACAATCGCATTATAGCCAAGAGCGACAACGAGAGGAACTAGAATCATTGCAAAAGCAATTGCTTCTTCTCCCATTCCAAACACAGCACCACCAAGAGAAAACATGAAAAACATAACCGGAATAATGAGAGCCTCTTTTCCTTTCGTATGGTCAATAACGGAAAGGATCCCTTCTTCAATCGCACGTGTACGCATAATAATTCCAAAAGCACCGCCAATGATTAAGATAAACGCAACGACCCCTACAGCGGACCCCCATTTACTTCCTGAAACAAGACCTTCAAAAACGTAATTTAAAATTCCAATTCCCCCACCTGGCTCAAAGAGGCTCGTCCCTGGTGTACCAACTTCTTCGTCTATCGTGAAGCTTTCTGGAATTAATACGGTTCTCGTTTCTTCAACCTCACCACTAGTGTAAGTAATTTCTTCCGTTTCGAATGATCCTGCCGGCACAAGGTAAGTAAGTAATGCTGCAAACAAAACGACAAAAAAGATGATCACGTATGTATGTGGCATTTCAATACCTTTTTTCTTTGTATTCTCTTCCATTCACTATTTCCTCCTTTTTTCATTATTCTTCACAAAATATTAAACGCAACTTTCATGCCAAGTTATTATCTAACTTTACCCTAGCTTTACCTCTCAAACTTAGGCAAAACTTTACCTGAACTTTTCTTATAACTTCGATCTCCTTCACTTTCTAGAGTATCCATAAGATGAAGGGCGATACTTATCTTTACATCGCTATATCGTAGTTTCTAAATCGCTACAAGTGGACATATTACAATCATGTCCTAAAATAATGCAGTATCCATAGTACAAAGGTTGTTTGGGAACTAAAAGTACAATCTCTTCTCTCATTACAGGATGTGGAGGAACAGAAATCAATCATCGATATAGGCAAACAAACAATTTTTAGAGAATAAAACAAAAGCATCCCTATGATACAGTACCAAAACTGCCCAAAAAAGAAGTTGTCTCCTTTGGACAACTTCTTTTTTCTAAAATAAATGACTTTGTTAAAAGCTAATGTTGATTTTACAAAAATACACTCGCTTGCACCTCTAGGCACAAGCGCCACGTCCTGTGGCATGCCCGGCATTAGGACATCCTTTCCGTCGAGACAACTCGATACAATAGAACTTCGACTAAAACCCCCACGTCCTGTGGGAACGTCGAAGTCACCAACGAGCGTTTACATCACGAGTAAGCTTCGAGTTGCTTCGACGGATAAACAACAGAGCCATACTAGTAGAGAAAGAGGCAGTCCTTGTGGAAGTTCGTGAAGCTGATGCTCGTCGCAGGCGTCTCGTGATTTTTGAAAATCAACAATGAAAGTTAACAGAGCCAAATAAATAAATATAATCCAATAATAAACGCCAGCGTACTTCCCACAATTGAGTAAGTTATGTATAAAATAAGCGGCTTCCACTTCTTTTTCTGAGCTAATGTAATCGCCTCGACACTAAACGTTGAAAACGTCGTAAATGCTCCGAAGAATCCGAGTCCGATGAATAAAAATGCCCATTCATCATAAATACCAGACTCTAAAAATGGAATTGACCTGTAACCAAGCGCAAAAAAGACACCAAGACCAAGAGAACCTAATATGTTTACATAAAGCATCGCTGTTGGAATTGAACGTTGCTTTGTATGCTCCTTTATCCAAACACCTAACAAATAACGAGCAACAGCACCAAGACCACCACCTAATGCAACAAGGACAATATTCATCCACTCTCACCTCTTTTCATATGCCCTTCCCCTAACTTTTGTCCGAGCATAAGCCCAATAAACGCAGCGATTATTCCCCCAATTACTGAAGCAATCATGTAAAACGTTACTGTTGTTAATGTTCCTTCATCAAAAAGAAAGACGGCATCTGCAGCTAACGTAGACATCGTCGTAAAGCCACCACAAAACCCTACTCCGATCGCTTCTTTTAAAATGACATTCATTTGCTTTATTAAAATGAATCCAGTTAGTAATCCAAGCAATAAACTTCCACTTATGTTTTCAATAATGGTCCCTAGTGGAAATAATAAAGTAGTTGTTTGTAGGTTAATTGCATATCGAAATAATGTACCTAATGCTCCACCTATAAAGATTGCCATTATCACAACTAATTGTTGTTTTTTCACCTTCCTCACCATCCTAAACAGTTTACGACTATTTTGCGAAAACCTCTAAAGGTCTTCTTTTTACAAATAAATGAAATTTTTTTATAAGTTCATGTTTGGAAATGATTTGAATCTGTGTATTTAAAAATAAAGGAACGTCTTCACACATTATTTCAATATAACACATTATATTTCATTCCAATAAATCAAGTCGCATCCTTTTTAAAGGATACTGCAAACATGATTATACCTATACGCGATTAGTTCATAAAGGTGGTGTAAAGCGATGACCGAAGAATTCATTTTCAAAGGAGAAACCGTTGACCTAGCAATTGAAAATGCATTAAAAGAATTGAATGTATCACGAGAAGGTGTCGAAATAGAAATCATTGAACAAGGCAAGAAAAAGCTTCTCGGGCTCGGGAATAAACAAGCTAAGGTGATGGTCATTGAGAAAGAGGATCATCCTTCTCCTAAAGAAGGAATACCATCATGGGAGTCCTGGCTAAAAAATCATGATGAACAAATAGAAGAAATTAATGAGCCTTCAGATGTATTCACACATACAAAAGTTGACTTAAACGGGAAAGCTTGGGTGAAGGACGCACAAATTTATTGCCAAGATACACCTGATAAAAAACCGATTGTCCAAGTACCAAAAGGAGCAACGTTATATAAAAATGGCGAAAAAGTTCATTTACAAACATACATTACTTCTAAAGATGAACTATATATTGACTTAGAGACGACTCGCGTTGAAACAAAATGGGCCGTCAAAATTAACGCAAACAAGGAAGTTGTTCAACTCCATGTTGAACCTGGTTATTATATCATTCGTCAGCTTGTAGACCAGCCTCCTCAAGAATCACTAATACTCGAAATTGAAGAAAAACGCCAAGCAAATAACGAACTAATAGCAAAAGATATCTTTGACGAATTAGAAAAAATGGGTGTATCAATTGGAATTCAAGAAGAAGAAATCACAAAAGCCTGCCGCACCAGTGAACCAAGAATATACACCATTGCTCTCGGTATTCCCCCTAAACACGGGATGGACGGAACAGTTGAATTCTCAATTGACATTGAAGAAAAAACGAAATTGTTCACAGAAGAAATTGATGGAACAATCGATTTTAGAGATTCTGTATATATTCCTTCTATTGACCGTGGACAAGTACTAGGTGTCATCGAACCTCCAACAGAAGGTGAGGACGGGATGAATGTTCTTGGTGAAATCATTCAAGCAAAAGATGGACAACCTATCATCGTAAACCCAGGAAAAGGGGTTGTGTTTCTCGAAGAAGATAACAAAATTTTAGCCATGGAATTTGGTCGACCGAAAGTAGAAACGACAGGCCAGCTTGTTCGTGTCTCTATTATGCCAAAGCTTGTTCACCGTGGAGATTTATCAATTGAAAATGGAAATATCGATTTTGTCGGAGATGTAGAAATTTTCGGTAGTGTCAATGAACAGATGATCATTGATGCCGATGGTTCAATCTATATCCATAACAGTGCAATACAAAGTACAGTCCTAGCGAAAAGTTCCGTTTTTATTCATAAACATTCGATTGGTAGCCAAATTACTGCTGGGAAAAATAATTTAATATTAACCGAGCTCGGTGATAAGCTTAAGCCATTTTTAGCTACCTTTTACCCGCTTATTAATGCAATCTCTCAGCTAAGCAAAAATCCATCGTTTCAAGCAAAATATACGGAAAACAACGGGATCGTCCCACTCATGAAAGTATTAATTGATCAAAAGTTCCCAACACTTAACAAACATGCTGTTCAGTTATTAGATGTAATAAACGAACAACAAGATACACTCGAGAAACGTTGGAAACATTTTGCAAACACCCTTTATAAAGGGATCGTTGTTTTGCATAAGGAAAGCTTTCTTAAACTAGACGATTTAATGAAATTCTACGAAGAGGGACAAGAGCTTTATGACTTCTGTCGAACGCCTGTGGAACCAAATTCAAAGGTTTCCTTATCATATGGGTTAAACAGTAATATTTATAGCAGCGGCGACATTCACATTTTCGGAAAAGGGGTATGGCATTCTGAGGTTTACAGTGAAGCAAGTGTTCAAATAAATGGAGCTTTAGTAGGGGGCGAAGTCTACGGTGAGAAAGAGGTCTATGTAAATACTGCTGGCTCTCCAACTGGTGTGAAAACAATGATAAAAGTACCTGCTACTGGAGTTATTAAGATTGATTTAGCTCACGAAGATACAATGATTCAAGTTGGTAACCGGAAACATATTTTTAAGAAAGATGAGTCAAAAGTGGTTGCAAGATTAGATGAAAATGAATTTCTCCTTCTTCATTAAGAAGAGCCTCGGATTCCCGAGGCTCTTCTAATTAATTTGCGTCAATTTCTTCTTTCATTTTATCAGTGAAGCCAATCGTATATGTTAATACAAACGCAACGCCGATTGAGATAATATTCGCTAAAATATATAAGATAAATTGTTCATTCATATATAAGAGCATTCCTGGTATTACTGTAATTGCCATTCCTGTGCCTTCTAAGTTTACTAATGCGGCGAAGAAACCACCAGCTGCCCCACCAATTAAACCCATGACAAATGGCTTCATATAACGTAAGTTAACACCGAAAATCGCTGGCTCTGTAATCCCTAAAAATGCTGAAAATGATGAAGGTAAAGCTAATGCTTTTAACTTCTTTGCTTTCGTTTTTAATCCGACTGCAAGTGCAGCACCACCTTGAGCCGCAATAGCACAAGTAATGATTGCATTAAATGGGTTCGCACCGTAACGCTCTAGTAATTGGATTTCTAAGAAGTTGAAAATGTGGTGTACACCGGTAATAACAATGATTTGGTGTGCAGCACCGATAATTAAACCACTTAACCCAAACGGAATGTTTAAGATTGCTTCAGTTGCCGACATCACGATGTTTTCAACCGCATGGAAAACAGGTCCAATCACAAACAATGCAAGAAGAATCATAATGAGTAACGTTAAAAATGGTGTTAAAATTAAGTCTAAAGCTTCCGGGACTCTTTTACGAACCGCTTTTTCTAGTTTTGCTCCAATAAAACCTGCAATAAATGCCGGTAGTACAGATCCTTGATAACCAATGACAGGGATAAAACCGAAAAATGTTAAAGCAAGATCAGGATCTTCGGCAACCGCCCAAGCATTAGGCAGCGCTGGACTTACAAGCATTAAACCGAGAACAATACCAATGATTGGACTTCCACCAAACACTTTAAATGCCGACCATGCAACTAATGCCGGTAAAAATGCAAATGCTGTATCCGTTAATATTTCAGTAAACAATAAGAAATTATCTGAGATATCTGCTGGAGTTAATCCGAACAATGCCAATATACTTTCTTGCATCAAAAGTCCACGAAGTCCCATAAATAAACCAGTTGCTACAAGAACCGGAATAATCGGAACAAACACATCCCCGAACGTACGAACAGCTCGTTGGAATGCATTCCCTTGCTTCGCAGTTTCTTGCTTTTGCTCTGATTTAGAACTTTCAGAAACCCCTAGAGAAATTACTTCTTCATGAATACGATTTACTGTTCCTGTACCAAAAATAACTTGATACTGACCCGAATTGTAAAAGGCTCCTTTTACTTTATCCAACTCTTCTACTCTGTTTTGGTCAATTTTTTCTTTGTCATTAACCATAATTCGTAAACGTGTTGCACAATGAGCAACAGAAGCTATGTTTTCTTTTCCACCAATCGCTTCAATTAGCTCTTCAGCTATTTTACGATTTTCAGACATATAAATACGCCCCTTTCATTTATTGTTATAATGTCCAAGTTTTACATCTAAATACGGTAACTGAATGATAGGTTGTGGAATCGATTCCACATTAATAAAAAATAAACAGGAATCAGTATGTAATCGATTCCATAAATTATATTAAACTATCACGAATAAGAAGTCTATACTTCATAGACAATTTTCTTGAATTTTCTCCACCGTTGTTAATTTGATTGATAAGAAGTTTCGCCGCTTCGCTACCTGCTTTTTCATTTTCATAGTCTACTGTCGATAATCGTGGTGTGACATACATTGACATATCTGAAGCACCAATACCAATTAAACTAATTTCTTTAGGAATTTGAATGTTTGCCTCTTTTATGGCCTCCATCGCTCCAATTGCTAATCGATCTGTCACAGCAAACACAGCTGTTGGTCTCACTTTAGATTGTATTAACATATTTTTCATTGCTTCACAGCCAGAATCAATATTAAATACAGCTTGTTGTACCCACCCTTCCTCAATTGGCAGGTCATTCTCCTTCAACACATCGACATAGGCTTTCTGGCGTAAATACCCCACTGCTCGATCTTTTTCACTCACACCGATAAACCCGATTCGATGATGTCCTTTTTCGATGAGTAGCCGAGTAACATCACATGCTGCGGAGTAATCATCATAGACAACAGAAGGAACCGAAGGCATGTCCTGACCTAGTGCAACGACTGGAACTTTCAACTCATGAATTTCATTCATTAGTTTATCATTAATATTTGTTGCTACAAGAATGATTCCATCTACCCTTCTACTTTGTAAAAGTCGAAGGTGTTCTATTTCTTTCTTTTCGTTTAAATTCGTATTGGCAAGTAGAATTTGGTAGCCATGCTTACTTAACTCTTCATCCATACCATTTACAACTCTACTTGAGGTTTCCGTACTAATTTTCGGAAGGATCACGCCGATGACTTTCGTTTTCTTTGTTCTTAATGATTTCGCTTGTTCACTCGGAACATATCCTGTCTGTTCGACAACCTTTAATACCCTTTTCCTCGCCTCACCACTGACATATCCAGAGTTGTTTATGACTCGTGAAACAGTTGTTCTAGATACACCAGCCATTTTAGCTATATCTTTTATCGTCACCAAACCTAAATCACCTTCCTTTTGAAGCGCTCATCCTGAATTATAACGATTTCATTGGATATATACAACATTGTTTCGTGTAGAGAGGCTCATGCTACCGTGTATCTACTATCTACTTATGTTTTAGGTGTTCTTGCTCCTTCGTTGAGGTTATTACTACACGATTGGACAAAAAAGGCACATGACGTCATCACTTATCCATACAAACCTTCAATGATTCCATAGTATATAAGCGAGAGGCCTCTTAAGTTAGAAATAAGGAGGGAATGACATGTCTTACACTACTGGTATCAGCCCACTTATTTTAGTATTGTTTATTTTATTAGTTATTGTTGGCTGCTTCTGCTACTACTAAGAATCACCTTTCGTCTAGGAACATTGAGGATAGAGGAACGCTTAAATAACGAGCGTTCCTCATTTTTTTATTGAAGCGAATTAATTTCATAACTCAAAATAAGATGGGAAATTCCGAATGATGAGCGTGAACTTCACTTTAGACGGACGCTTTCCCAAGGGCTTGTCTTCAGCTAACTTAGGCTCGATAACTCTTCCAGTATCGCTATGCAGCTTTGTCCGTCGAGACAATTCGTAGTTACTCGATGAAGCTATGCTCATCGCTGCCTCTTCCTCTACTAGCGAAGCGTTGTAGTGTATCCGTCGAGGCAACTCGACGCACATTCGTGAAGTAAACGCTCGTTGGATTAGCCGGCATGAAGAAGTCGCTCAAGACTTCAAATGACGGGGCGAAGCGACCTCGAGCGAAGCTACGGCATTGAGTTTGCTTCCTTGCAGCTTTGCGACGAGTAAAACGAAGTGACGCAGGAGTCAAGTAGGCGCTTAGCTGTCTCTTCCTCTACCAGCTTTCCTTCGAAGCTTGATCCGTCCACCGTGCAATACGCCACGTCCTGTGGCATGCGCGGCATTAGGACGTCCTGTCAGTCGAGACAACTCGAAGTACCTCTGAGAAGTAACGCTCGTCGCTGGAGCTAGACGCAACCACTAGCTAGAAATTTATCCACAAGCACATATTTTATAATTTCCTAGACCATGAAAAAAAGTCTATCCCTGACTAAACAGGAATAGACTTTTGATTTAGGTTTAAATCGCGGACGATTAAAGCTTTACTACGTTAGCAGCTTGAGGACCACGGTCGCCTTCAACGATTTCGAATTCAACCTCTTGGCCTTCTTCTAAAGTTTTGAAACCTTCAGCTTGGATTGCTGAGAAGTGTACGAATACATCGTCTCCACCTTCACGCTCGATAAATCCAAAACCTTTTTCTGAGTTAAACCATTTTACTTTGCCTGTCATGTTAACGGCCTCCTTAAGAGAAATAAAAATTGTTGAACCGTAAAACCATTTCATGCCTAAAGAACTTACTTCTGAGGCCGAAAACGTTTTTCGAATTCAAGTACATTTTGATAATATCATACAGCTACTACAGATGCAAACAAGGATATTGTCGAATAATACCTTTTTTCAAAATAAAACTGAATTTTCTTGAGTTTCCTCATGCTTCTGCAGATAGCACAATTAATGTAATAATAGAAACGATTGGGATCGCTGCTAATAAAGGGACAGAGAGAAAAAACAAGGATTGTATTTGCTTTTGGATGCTACTGGTTTCCATACGTTCTTTTGCCATCCGAAAACTACTAAACATATGAATGAGTCCGAAAATCGATACGATAAAAATAATTGCCAATGGTATCGTAATATTGCTAATTACTCCTTCACCGTAAATAAATGTACCTACAATTAATAATACAGGCACCGCTTCAACAATGGCTGTTCGTATAAATAGTTTCGTTTGTTGTTGTTGAATCGTTTTGTCTGTTGCACCTTGTTCCGAGCAATTTCTCATAAGTGCGCGAAAAATCATGGCAAAGCCTATAACAAAAATGGTTGTTGCTATGACTGGTAAGTACTCCACATTTATTCATTCCTTTTCATTATATTATGTTTCATTAATCGTTTCATGGTTCATTTCATAAGTCCTAAAAGCATCTTTACGTAGCTATATAGTGAGTGAACAAATAGAAAGAGTTGTTGCTTATGATGAATGATTATTATTTGCTCTAACGTCGATCGTACGACTGATTTCTTGTGTAAAAGTTTGAATATGTCCTTCAACCTGCTCCATTTCATACCCAGCCACTAAATTCACTTCATATTTTCCCGGTTCAACATTTACCATAACTGTTCGCCCTAGAAGTTGAACACCTTTTTGTAATAACTTTTTCTTTTCGACTTCAATATCCCCTGTCTCGTACTCGTAAATTTCATTATCATACACGGCTCCAATATGAGTGATATGATTATCAAATACAACTGTCGCTTCTTCTACACCATCATAAGTGAAAACAGGCGTTAAATAAAGTGTATCTCCTGTAAAAGCCGGATCCAATGATAGAATGACCTCTTGATGGCCTTGGTTCCCATTACACGCTTGAAAAGAAATTGATGTTAATAATAAGGAAATATAAAGAATGATTTTCATCTGAACACTCACCTCACCCCACATTACAATCATAATCTGATTATTAACCTACGTGAATCAATTTCATAACTCAAAATAAGATGGGAAATTCCGAATGATGAGCGTGAACTTCACTTCAGACGGACCCTTTCCCGAGGGCTTGTCTTCAGCTAACTTAGGCTCGACAATTCTACGCCTAAGTGGATCTTCAACTCGTTGCTCCTGCGCCACTACGCTTGCTCGTCGCAGGTAAAGAGTGTTCCTGCGATTACTCGTCACAGGTAAAGAGTGCTCCTGCGGTTACTCGCCGCAGCTCGAAGCAGTTCGAAGAAGTATTGCTCGTCGCTGATCCTCTGTGAGTCGCCGTCTTTTGTTACGTTCACTTCCAAATAAAAAGTACATTTAATGAAAAAAATTATCATATCATTCGTTTCATTGCGCAATAAACGTAATTATGAAATTGATTCATGTTTAAAGGAACATAGAAATCTACGTATCATCTATTATTTGTCAGCGCTATACACCCATTCGACAACAATTACCAAATCCATCCATTTAGTTATGATATTACTTTAAAGAGCCAACCCTATTCCCACATTGGATAACTATAACCACTCATAATTTCCATTTCATCACCAGGTGCCAGGCACCTGGTGATGAAATGGAAATGATATGAAGGGTGTTGGAAGTGGAATTAATAGATATAATAAAAAGCACCTATTGTTAGGTGCTTGAAATATAATTATTTGCTTCTATTTGTTCTAATGTCGATTTACTCAGTTTACTTAATGCTTCATGATCAGCGATAATCATTAAGTTAGGGTGGTTCTGTAAGACGGTTGCTGGACAAGATTCTGTAACCTCTCCTTCAATCAACTGCTTTAATGCATCAGCCTTTGATTTCCCCGAAGCTAAGAGTACCACCTGTTTACTTTTCATGATTGTAGCAATTCCCATCGTAATGGCATGAGTCGGTACTTCCTCATCTGACGAAAAGAATCGAGCATTTGCTTCTCTAGTAGATTTTGCTAACTCAACAACATGTGTTGTTTCATGAAAAGGGGTTCCTGGCTCATTAAAGCCGATATGACCATTACTTCCTATTCCTAGAAGTTGAATGTCAACGCCGCCTATAGTGTCTATTAACTCTTCATATCGCTTACATTCGGCATCTAAATCATTAGCCACTCCATTTGGTAAATGAGTTTGATCTGGTGAAATTGGTACGTGTTTAAAGAAATGATCTTCCATATATTGATGATAGCTGTTTAGGTGTTTAGCGTCTAATCCAATATATTCATCTAAGTTGATGGTCTGTACTGTTGACATATCAACTTTTTCACTATTAATACGAGTAGTGAGAATTTCATATGTCTTTACTGGTGTACCACCTGTTGCCAAACCGAGTACAAGATTTTTTTCACCCTTAATGCTTTCAAACAACATATCCGAGGCTTTTTCACTCATTTGTTTATAATGATCGACTTGAATGACTTTCATTTTCACCCCTCCTTTATACAACTGAATACTTTTGTTCCAGACACGTACGTTTGTTTTACATCGAATTGATCATCTAAGATTGTAAAGTCTGCGTCATACCCTATATTTAAAGAGCCTTTGCAGTCTTCTATCCCTAATTGTTTCGCAGGATTATATGTTGCCATTTGAATCGCTTCTTCAAATGAACAACCACTAAACTGAACCATGTTTTTCAGTGCTTCATTCATTGTCAGTATGCTTCCAGCAAGTGTTCCATCTTCTAAGGTTGCTTGACCATTTTCCACGAATACGTTTTGGCCCCCAAGCTCATAAGTGCCTTCATCTAAACCTTTTGCTCTCATCGAATCGGTGATGAGAATGATCCCATCAGCCCCTTTATGCTCATAAGCAAACTTCACCATCGGTTCAGCAATATGAATGCCGTCAACAATCATTTCAACAATGACTTCATTATGAAGCAAAGAGCCACCTGCAACACCCGGGTCTCGGTGGTGAATACCGCGCATACCGTTAAAAAGGTGTGTCGCGTGACGAACACCATTTTTTATAGCTGACGCAACTTGATCATACGTTGCATCAGAGTGGCCTATTGATGGAATCACATTCGTGTCGTTTAAATAGTTTACAAAACGTACTTCATCTTCTTCTGGGGCGAACGTAACAAGTCGTATATGACCTCCAGATGCTTCTTGGAATTGTTGAAACAAAGCGATGTCTGCCTTACGAATGTGCTCTTTCGGTTGTGCTCCTGCTCTCTTTTCACATATAAACGGGCCTTCCAGGTGTACGCCAATAACTTCGGCCCCTTGAACATTATCATTTTCTATATGACTTCTAGCTACTTCTAACGCCTTAAGTTTGTTCTCTGGTGATTGTGTTAGCGTCGTTGCTAAAAACGATGTTGTTCCCTCTTTTGGAAGCACCTGCTTCATTGTGGTTAATGCTCCATCTGTGCCGTCCATAACATCTGCATTTTCCGCCCCATGAATGTGCACATCAATAAAACCGGGAACGATTTTCACTGGATCATGAAAATGAACTTCTTCAACTTCATCATTGTATATCTCGTTATTAGCTTCACCTAGCTCAACAATTTTTCCATTTTCAATAGTTAGAAACGGGTTCTCAATTTTTCTGTCCTTCCCGTATAACGTTGCGTTATGAAAAATGAATGTTTTCCCCATTGGATTTCACTACCTTTTTTATGAAAGTAAAGGAATTCGTTCTTTATATTTCGCAATCAGCTTTTCATTGTGACCGTCAGCTCCGTCAATATTGCCGCTCAAGAAGATAGGTGGTGTACCGCCCTTTTCAGCAATCATTACAATCGCTTCTGATAAAATCCCGTTTAAAATGCTTGCTCCAATAACCGTTGACGTTGGTGTGAAAGGTACGTCCACTTTATCATGAGTTAAAACTGCATCACCCTTTACACTTCTATTATCAATAACGACATCGACAGTGTTGAATAAGTGTTTGCCGCTCTTATGCCTTGATGGCTGACTTTGTGAATACTCTAAGGATGTTATTCCAACGACAAATGCGCCTTGTTTTTTCGCATAAAGCGCAACATCAATTGGTACTGGGTTTCTTCCTGACGTCGAAATGACAAAAACAATATCCTCAGGCCGAATATCAGCTTTACTTATAAACTGTTCCGCGTAGTCGTTCTTTCGTTCAAACGTCGACGAGCGAACAGCCCCTTCATGAAGCATGAGACTTTCTTCAAAAATTGGTTTTACAGGAACAAGGCCTCCAGCACGGTAAAAGGCTTCTTCACCTAATACATGTGAGTGACCGGCTCCAAATAAGTGAATAATCCCATCTTTTTCGAGAGTATTAACGATTTTGTTAGCAACAGTTTTAAGCGTTTCGCCTTGATCTTGTTGAATTTCCTGTAATAGCTGTTTAATTTGATGAAAATATTGTTCCAGCATTGAGTTCCATCCTTTCCAACTTACCTTGTCATTTCAATCATAAATTTATAGCGATCCCCACGATAAACGGATTGAACATATTCAAATGGTCTTCCATCTGTTAAAAAGCTTTTTCGTTTTAAAATAAGAACTGGATCCCCAGCGTTTATTTTTAATATTTCACTTTCCTGGTGAGTTGCAACAGCTGGTTCGATCGTTTGTTTTGCACCCTTAATTTTCAACCCTAAATGTTCTTCAACATATTCATATAACGAGCTTTCCGCAAGGTCGATCGTTACATTTTTAAAAATCGCTTCTGGTAATGTTGTCACTTCAAATGCCATTGGCTCGTTATTTGCAAGCCTAACTCGACTCACTTCAAACCCTCTCTCCCCTGCTTGAAGGTTTAGCTCTTTACATAGAGCTGAAGATATTTCTACTGCCTGGAAATCATGTATTTCAGTACTAGGTAAAAAACCTCTCATTTTCATATCTTCAGAAAAACTTGTTAGCTTAGTTAATGGCTGTTCGAACTTTTTTTCTGCTACAAACGTACCTTTTCCTTTCTCCCTGTTTAACAGACCTTCATTTACAAGGTTTGTAATTGCTTGACGGATAGTCATTCGGCTAACATCGAACTTTTCAGATAGGACTCTTTCTGATGGGAGTAGGTCACCTGCCTTGAGGTCACCATTATCGATTTGTTTTTTTATCCCTTCTTCTAACTGATAGTAAATCGGTACGGGGGAATTTTTATTAATCAACGTCATTGCACACCTTTATTTTTAGATTCGTTCCTTTTATTATATTCAATTAACATATAGTTGTCTAGACCACTATGCCACAAATAATAACCTTGTTGGTTACTATTTGTAGTTAGGCAGCATTGCAGCTCCGATTACACCTGCATCTTTTCCTAGCTCCGCTTTCTTTATAATAAGGTCTTCTTTTAAACTTTCGTATAAGTAATTTTTTGCCTTATCATTTACCATTGCTAGAGCTGCGGACTGCTCCATTACACCACCGCCAAGGACAAAAACAGATGGGTTAAAGCTGTTTGCGATGTTCCCTATCCCTATCGCTAAATGAGTCATCGCTTGATCAATAATTTCATAGGCATCACGGTCGCCACTTTCCATTTTTTCAAACACAGCTTTTGCTCCACCACTGATTTCGTATTTTTCGTGGGCGAGCATACCAATTGCTGTTCCTGAGGCAAGGGTTTCTAAGGCACCTCCATTCAAATTTCCTACTTTCTTTCGATCTGATTCAATCACCATGTTGCCGATTTCACCAGCATTACCTTGTGCTCCATGGAAAATCCTTTCATTGATCACAATGCCACCACCAATGCCAGTGCTAACCGTAATGTAAAAAACTGTTCCATAGCCTTTTCCGGCACCAATAATCGCCTCACCAAGAGCCGCAGCATTTGCATCATTATCAACCGTTACATTCTTATTAAACGCTTGTTCGAGCATTTCTCGTAAAGGAACATTCCTCCACCCTTTTAAGTTTGGGGGATCTAGTATGACACCATCAAATGGATTTAAAGGGCCTGGGCACCCAACACCAATCGCCTCATATGATTTTCCAATTGTTACTTCATGAACCATCCCTTTCAGCTTTTCAACTAATGCTTCAGGTCCTTTTTCTGATTCTGTCGGTATCATTTTATGAGTTATCATCTTCCCATCCCTTGAAACAAGTGCTGCTCGCACACTTGTCCCACCAATATCTATTCCCACTGTGTAATTAGTCATTGTCGTTCCTCCCTTTATAAAGATCTTTAATGTTAGTTAAGACTGTGTCGCTTTATGTAAATGAGCTGCAAATTCAATTCTCTTTTATTTTACTATGAAAATTTGATGAGGAGTGAAGAGAATACGATCTTTTGCGTTTTTTAGTAATGGCCATTTTTGGACTTTTTTCTATCCATCTATCATTGTTATACAGTTGTAATCTCATACCCATAATCGAAATCATCAGACATGTATAAATAACCACCCCTCCTAAGTTATTCTTCGCCTCAACCATATTATATCAAGTACAATTCATTTGCCCATAACATTGAAATACATAAATATAAGATATTGTTAATAAAGGTGCCTGGCACCACAAAATGTGTCCAAATAGTGAAATCTATAGTAATAAAGAGTAAATATAAGTAATTGAGAGTAAAACCCTAATGTTTAACGCTTTCATTGGGTTTTGATATTTAATAAATATCTGTTAAACTTTTAATGTTTTTGCCGGTCGAGCTTCTTACGGAGAGGCTCATATATTTTACAACATGATAAAAAATAGAAAGAAGAGGTGCATGAATTGAATTTTACTCAAAAACTAAAAAATGAATGGTTAGGTAACGTAAGAGGTGACGTGCTTGCGGGCATTGTTGTGGCGTTAGCTTTAATTCCAGAAGCAATTGCCTTCTCGATTATTGCGGGGGTCGACCCAATGGTAGGGTTATACGCATCGTTTTGTATTGCAATTGTCATCGCATTTGTAGGTGGTCGCCCTGGAATGATTTCAGCAGCGACTGGGGCAATGGCGCTCCTAATGATTACACTTGTTGCGGATCACGGATTGGAGTACTTGCTAGCAGCAACAATTCTTACTGGTATTTTACAAGTTTTATTCGGAGTCTTTAAGCTTGCTAGATTTATGAAGTTCGTTCCACGTTCGGTGATGATCGGTTTCGTAAACGCATTAGCGATTTTAATTTTCACATCTCAGTTACAGCATTTTGTCGGTGAAGCTTGGCAGATGTATTCATTAGTCGCTCTAACGTTATTCATTATTTACGTATTACCTAAGTTTACGAAAGCTGTCCCTTCAACACTTGTTGCAATTATTGTCGTTACAGGTATTGCAATCATCATGAATGTAGGTGTTCGTACAGTTGGAGATATGGGAACACTACCGTCAACTTTACCAGTATTCGCATTACCAGATATTCCATTAACGTTTGAAACATTAATGATTATCTTCCCTTACTCACTCGCTTTAGCTATGGTTGGTATTTTAGAGTCACTTTTAACTGCTTCTATCGTTGATGATATGACAGATACAGAAAGTGATAAAAACAAAGAAAGCCGTGGCCAAGGGATTGCAAATATGGTAACTGGTTGCTTCGGTGGTATGGCAGGTTGTGCAATGATCGGACAATCTGTGATTAACGTAAAATCTGGCGGTCGTGGACGATTATCCGCACTCGTTGCAGGGGTTGTATTAATCATTTTAATTATTGCCCTACAAAATGTCGTCGTTCAAATTCCGATGGCAGCATTAGCTGGAGTCATGATCATGGTATCAATTAGTACATTTGACTGGAGTTCTTTACGCAACCTCCATAAATTGCCACGTACAGATGCAGCAGTGATGGTTGTTACCGTCTCAGTCGTTGTGTACACACACGACTTAGCACAAGGGGTTTTTGCAGGAATTATTTTAAGTGCGATTTTCTTTGCGTGGAAAGTATCGAAAGTAAAAGTAGAAAAGACGTTATCAAATGATGGCGTTCGTACGTATCATATCGAAGGTCAATTGTTCTTCGCCTCTGTCACTGACTTTTTAGATTCCGTTGACTTTAATGAAGACGTTGAAAAAGTTGTCATTGACGTATCAAAAGCTCAACTGTGGGATGATTCAGCAGTTGGAGCGATCGATAAAATTGAAATGAAGTTTGAACAGCGTGACATCAAGGTTGAGATGAAAGGTCTTAACAGTGAAAGTTCCGTATTGATGGACAAAGTCGGTGGATTAAGTAAAGCATCAGGACATTAAAAGAGGGACGGAGGAACGAAAATGTTTAAACACTTATTATTAGCAGTAGACGGTTCAGATCACTCACTCCGTGCCACAGATAAAGCGATTGAACTCGCAAACTTGTCAGGAGAAGAAGCTTCAATTGAAGTCATCTACGTGGTAGATGGGAAAAAATCAAAGGCAGACGTTCTTCAATACGGCGATTCTGATTCTGTGTCAAGAAAGCGCGTAGAGATGCTTAAGCAATTTGAGGAAAAAATTGAGGCAGCTCGGCTGACAGCTAAAGTAACTGTCCTGCACGGTGAGCCAGCAGAAACAATTATTGAATACGCAAATAACGGCTCATTTGACGCATTGGTTATCGGAAGTCGTGGACTGAGCACAGTTCAGACAATGATACTGGGAAGTGTCAGCCACAAAGTGATGAAACACGTAAAAGCACCCGTCATGATGGTGAAATAATAAGAAAAGCGCAAGCGCCCTCGCTTATCGACGATGAAAACTGCCTCTTCCTCTACGAGTACCGCTTCGTCGTATATCCGTCGAGGCAGCTCGCAGCTTAATCGTGCTGTAACCGCTCGTTGGAGGAGCACATTCGAGGAAGTATTCGTGAGATAGGAGAGTTGAAAGACGCGAGTCTTTCATTCTCGACTTATCGTAGCCGAGGTGAGGGAAGTTTCTCACATCGATAGGGGGCTGAGCTAGACAGCTATCCAGGGCCAAAAACTATATACTTTCTTACCTTTCAAGAAAAAACCAGCACTCACATAAAGTGGTGCTGGTTTTTTATACAAGCAACCGAATGCTAACATAAATAGTTCGGTTTGTTTATACAATTATGCTAATAAAGGTGCCTGGCACCATAAAGCCCACCAGCTAATGAGCTGGTGGGCTACTTCAAAGGTTAAAGATATATTATAATCGTTCGTAAACGATTTAAGAAGATGCAGCTTGTTGTTCTGGAACTTCCGGTTTATCCGATGGTTTTCCAAATAAGAATAACGCCCGATCACGATACAAAAACGCGATCGACAACAAGAATGCGAGAACATCAGCAAGTGGGAAGGCGAGCCAGACACCCATAACCCCAAAGTAGTGAGGTAAAATGAGAACTAGTGGTATTAAGAACAACACTTGCCTTGCCATTGACAACACGAGGGCCGGCTTTGCCATTCCTAGTGCCTGATATAAGCCGCCGCTAACCATCTGCGCTCCGATTAAGATCGCAGCCGCAAACATAATTCGCATCCCTTCAACGCCTGCTTCAATAACTTGAGGATCATTTGTAAATACGCGCATAAACCCATGTGGAAAAATCATGACTAATAAGAAAACGAACGTACCAATAGCTGTAGAAACCTTTAGTCCTAACCAGACCGTTTCACGGAGACGGTCCATTTGTTTTGCCCCGTAATTGTACCCAACGATCGGCTGCATACCTTGAAGGACACCCATCATCGGCATTAATGTGAACATCGCCACTCGCTGCACAATACCAAACACACCTACATAAAACTCACTACCAAAGCGAATAAGCATTGCATTTATCGCAATCATCATGACACTCCCTGCTATTTGACGCACTAACGCCGGAAGGCCAACGACGATCACTTCTTTCATGAGGTCAAATTTTGGTGTCATGTAAGCAACTGAAACAGCAATCGAACTTTTTCCTGATAAGAAATAACGCGCAACCACTCCACTTACCGAAGCTTGAGCAATGACCGTTGCTATCGCAGCACCTTGAACACCCATATCCAAACCAAAAATAAAGATCGGTGACAAAATGATGTTTAATACGGAAGGAATGATCATCGTCATCATCGCAAATCGAGCATTACCTTCAGAACGGATGATTGCGTTTGTAGAAAACGCAAATGAGAAAAAGACTGTTCCAAGTAAAATCGGGAACATATAATCTCTTCCATACCCGATAATCTCAGGAGTCGCACCGAACAAAATAAGTAGCGGCTCTAAAAAGGTAAAAGCACTAATAAATCCAATACTACTAAAAAAGACGATTAATAGTAAAATATTCCCGAAGACTCTATTTGCATCTTCTTCTCGTCTTTCTCCTAATCTACGAGAAATTACGGATGCACCACCGATTCCGACAGCAGCTGCAATGGCCATCATAATCATCATTAATGGAAAGGCAATTGTTACCCCGGCTACACCATCAATTCCTACACCATATGAGATATAAATGGTATCAACAACATTATATAAAGCCATAACAAACATCCCGACCATCGCCGGAATCGATAAGTTTTTCAATAACTTTGGAATCGGTTCTGTCCCTAACCGTTCACTTTGTTGTTTTTGCTGCATAGCTGTTCCTTCTTTCTATCGATATTATTCCGAAGTTTTATTTTCTTCTATGTTGCTTCGCAATCTTTTCAACCAAGAGAGAAGCAGTTTTTGCTCTTCTTCTGCAAAACCAGAAACTAACTCCTCCTCAAGATTTCCAACAGCATCCCAAAGCTTGTTTTCTAGCATTTCACCTTTTTTCGTTAAGGATATATGCTTTGTACGTCGGTCTTCTTGACTATCTTCCTTTACAATCAGCTCTCGTTTAAGCATCGTATCAATAATGCCATTCATCGTGGACCCTTTTATTAATAGTTGCTTTTGTATTTCTGACTGAGCCATTTTTCCATTTTGCACGAGTATATATAATACACGCGCTTGCGCCATCGTTAAATGAAATTCTGATAGCTTTTGATTGTACTTATTTTGTAAAAGGTGAGATACGACACTAACATGATGCCCCACCATTTGCTCCATATCTTGCTTGTTCATTTCATTAGCTCCCTAATTAAATATCTTTGGACATTATAACAGATTCGTATGATTTTTTGTTAAAAAATGATAATATTTTTTAGGTAGCTAACATTTCGATTGACGAATTAATTACCAAAACTTCAACTATCTCCAAGTTCTTAAAAGGAACACTTGAGAATTTTAGTATCATCATAAAAGATTTTAGCTGTTCGAGTTGGCTACATCTTTGATTATTAATCTACTAATAAAAGAATCTCGCCGATTTATGGGGGCCTTACGCAAACAGAGGCTTCGTTGACTTATACTTTACACTTTAAAGTTTTGCTCATATACCCTTTCTCAAAATGCAAAAAAAACAGCAGTGATCTAAATTCACTGCTGGTCACTTAATGACAATATGCAAGGCCAAACTTATCGAATTGTCCCGTAACATCTAAAATAAAGGAAAGATCTTGATCTTCGTCGAGTCGTAATGCAAATTCGTAATCCGTCTCCTCATGTTGTAAAGAAACTGCATAACGATCCTCTGCCTCAGAATAAATGACGTCTGTTACATCTATCTGTTCTGTCGTTACTTGGTATTCTTCTTCAACATATTCTTTAGCGAAGTTAGCTGCTGCTTTTTCTGCTTCAGATGTACCAGCAAGCATTAAATATAAGGTGAAAGATGAAATAAGAATGATGACGAAGCCACTCAATAAGAAAATACGTTTCACCTATTTCGCCCCCGTTCCGAAATTGTTATTACTTCTATTATAAGTGATTAGATCGTAATGAGGAACCATTTCCGACTATTTTTATAAGAATTATTAAATTATGTTTTTCTGTTATATATGAAAATATATATTGACAGAACACCTTATCTCTTTTACGATTACAGATGTGAAAATTAAATCCCTCGTTAGGTGAGGCTCCTGTACGGAGATATGCTACTGCCCAAAAACGTCCAAAGACGCCAATGGGTCAACTGGATTCATCGACTTAAGGTGTATTCTAATGTAGCTGGATATCGTCCTATGCCGTGCAGTGCTAAAGCTCTACGAATGGAGGACGTGATGAACAATCATGGTTTATTTTGTGATGCATGTAAACACCTTCATTCGTGAAGGTGTTTTTTTATTATTCGCAAAGAAAGAGGTGGTGTGGAATGGACCCTGTGCCCGATTATTATAGGTGCATGTATCAACGTTTATCAAAAAGAACCACAAAAAGAATAAACAAGGCCATTTCACATCTGAAGACGGCCTTGTTATAAGGAGGCTGTCAACATGGTTAAATTAACTGACCAAAATCGCGAGCAATATGCTCAATCAGTATTACACGCTTTAAACGCAAGTGAGATTGAGCAATATCGCGAATTATTTTTAGAACTTCACCCACAAGATCAATTAGATTTTTTCTTACAGTTAACGAAAGAACAACGTGCGAAAGTATATGAATATCTTTCTTCAGAAGAATTCGCAGCTATTTTCCAAGAGTTAGAGTTAGAAGATCAAAACAAGATTATGCAAGAGTTGCATGAAAGCTACGCTCAAGATATGATCTCTCATATGTCTGCCGATGATGTTGTTGACTTTTTAAGTGAAATTCAAGAATCTCGAGCAAACAAGATCATTGACGGTTTAGAGGACGAAGACGCCAAAGATATTAAAGAATTACTAGCTTATGAGGAAGAAACAGCCGGAGCCATTATGACAAAGGAATTCATTAATATCCGTGCTGCTTCTCCAGTCCGTGATGTCATTGACCTTCTTCGTAACGAAGGTCCTGACGCTGAAACCATTTATTACTTATACGTTATCAATGAAAAACATGAATTAGCTGGCGTTGTATCATTAAGAGATTTAATTATTGCTAATCCGGATAAAAAAGTTGAGGACGTCATGAGCTCTCGTGTCGTATCTGTAAGAACGAGTGATGACCAAGAAGAAGTTGCAAATCTCATTAAAAAATATGACTTCTTAGCTGTTCCCGTTGTAACATCGCAAAATAAGCTTGTTGGTATTATTACGGTCGATGATATTTTAGATGTCATTGAAGAAGAGGCTACAGAAGACTTTGGAGACTTTGCTGCTTCAAGAGGGGCGACAGATGTAAATATTAGTGCGTTTTCAGCTGCGAAAAAACGTTCACCTTGGATCATTTTATTAATGTTCTTCGGACTTATCACAGCCGGTGTTATCGGACAGTTCGAAGAAACGTTAGAAGAGATTGTGTTACTGGCAGTATTCATCCCACTTATTATGGACTCTGCTGGTAATACTGGGACTCAATCACTTGCCGTAATGGTTCGTTCTTTAGCTACTGGATCTTTCGAAAAGAAAGGATTAGTGAACACGATACGTCGAGAGTTTGGAACAGGACTTATGCTCGGATTAATCTGTGCGGTAGTTCTTATGATAGTCGTTCCGTTCTTATATGGTAGTTACTTGTTAGCGTTTATTGTTGGGATATCACTTTTCTTAACATTAAGCATCGCAACAATTATAGGCGCTGTAGTACCAGTTGCCATTAATAAATTAAAGCTTGACCCTGCGATTGCATCGGGTCCATTCATTACAACAGTAAACGATATTCTAGGATTATTAATTTACTTCACGATCGCAACATCGTTACTTCAATATTTATAAATGAAAATCCAAAAAAATTCCAGGTGCCAGGCACCTGGAATTTTTTTGGATTTACTTTATCTCACGCACGAGTGGCTTACTCATACAACGAGGTCCCCCCCGACCTCTTGCAAGTTCTGAACTCGGAATCTCAATTACCGTTAGCCCATTGTCTTTCAGCACTTTATTCGTATGTTCGTTACGGTCATAAGCAACCACCACTCCAGGAGCAATCGTCAATACATTTGTAGCACCATTCCATTGTTCTCTAGGTGAAGCGATGACATCCCCCTTTCCACATGGAAGAAAAGAAATACGATCCAATTTCAGTGATTCCTTTAATACTTTAATTAAATTTACCCCTTTATGACAATGAGTGGAATCTCCTTCATGCCTTTCAATCACATCCACTTTCATATCTTTCGTTTCATTGAAAAGTTCAGGATAAACAACAAATTTGTCATAGTCTATCATTGTGAACACCGTATCAATATGTACATACGCTCGCTTTTCTGGAATTTCCATAACGACTACTTTTTGGAACGTATTCGCTGAAGTTAGTAGTGCCTCCGCAAACTGTTCCACACCTTTACGTTTCGTCCGTTCACTCACTCCAACAAGAACTGTTTCTTCATTCAAAACAAGTTGGTCTCCCCCTTCAAGAGGATGAGCACCTAAAGGACCATAGTACTTTTGAATGTCACACTGTTGAAAATCCGGATGATAGTTTGCAATATATTCAAATAACAAAGATTCACGTGTTCTCGCATTTTCATACATTCGATTTACAGATAAACCATTTCCAATCACAGACGCAGGGTCTCTTGTAAAATAAAGGCTAGGTAACGGATCCAAATAAAATGGTTGACGGTCTCCCATCATCTTGTAAAGGTCCGCATTCGAAAATTTCCTCACTTCTGTTTTCGGAATCCCAGCTGCTATTTTCCAAACGAAGTCTGCATCCGAAAGTGATAGTAAATATTGAATGATTTCTTGTTTCGGGGACCCTAACTTTAACTTACTTTCTTTAACAAAATCCTGCAAAAACTTTTCTTTCACCTTTTGATTTTTAAACGTTTCTATTAGTAAATCATCTAAATAGACAACCTCGATCCCTTCATTTTTTAAAGTATCAGCGAAAATATCATGTTCACTTTGCATTCCCTCTAAAAAAGGGACTGCATCAAACAACAACCTATGCATCGTTTGAGGTGTTAAATGGATCGACTCTAGTCCTGGCCTTTTTAGTAGTACCTTCTTCAATGGAGCAACTTCAGAAAAAACTTGTAGCAAAGGCTTCATACACTTAACCCCTTCCCAAATAAATAAAAAAACACCCTACTATAAAAACGATGCCCATCCAAAGCGTAAATTATTCCATTTCTTCCCACGTGCCAGGCACCCGGAAATAAATTACCAGTCTCCTAGCACGGGTTAAAAAGACAAGAAGCCCTCATGTCTTTGTGACACGAGGGCTTTCCTTTCATTCTTTATCTAATATACCGTTCTCTAGCATTTTGCTAATTTGTTCTTTCTTTACTGGTGGACTAAATAGGAACCCTTGCATTCTTGGTCGATACAAGTTATAAAGGTATTCATATTGCTCTGTCGTTTCAATACCTTCTGTAACAACTTCAATCTTCAAGTTTTCACATAGTTTGAACATCCCAGATAACAACGCTTTATCAAAAGTATCGGTCGGAATACTTTTTAAAAAGTGTCGATCAATTTTTAACCTGTCTACTTTAATGTCTTTTAAATACTTCATTGAAGAGACACCTGTACCAAAATCATCTAATGAAACCCTCACATGAAGCTGTTTTAGTTCATTAGCAAAGTCCTGTACTTTTTCAACATAGGCTGTCACATCACTCTCAGTGATTTCCATTTCAAGTAAATGAGGTGGATACCCCTCATTAATCACTTCTTTTACTTTTTCAATCAAGCTACGATCCATAAGTTGTGTTTTCGAAACATTTATTGAGAGTGACAAATCGCTATATCCTGCCTCATGCCACTCCTTTACATCCTTGACTCCTTGCTCTAACACCCATTCACCAATCTTTTGCATCATCCCATTTTCTTCAGCAATTGGGATAAAGTGATTCGGTAGGATTAATCCACGATCAGGATGATTCCATCGTAATAAAGCTTCTAAAGAACTTACCTCACCTGCATCACTATTAATAATCGGTTGATAATAAACCTCTAGCTCACCATTTCCTAATGCTTTTTGGAGGTCACTTTCCAAAACAACATAATGATTGTAAAATTCTTTGTTTTGAACTTCATCATAGTAATAGTATCGGTTTTTACCACGGCGTTTCGCTTCGTACATCGCTATATCCGCTAGCTGAATAAGTTCTTCGGCTGACTGCCCATCATCAGGATACACACTAACACCAATACTTGATGTAACATTAAATTTCATCTTATTAACCTTTAACGGCTGAGCGATAGCTAGTAACAATTTTTGAATAAAAGCATTCAGTTCTTCATCTTTGCATTGGCTGATTAAAAGGACTAATTCATCCCCGCCCCAGCGCCCAATAATGGCCCCTTCTCCTACACACTCTGAGATCCGTGTAGTAATTTGCCGTAAAACCTTATCTCCAGCATGGTGACCAAACGTATCATTGATCCGTTTAAACAAATCAATATCTAAAAACAAAAGATACACTTTCTCATGACGATTGTTTTTTAAGTAATCATTCACTTTTACCGTAAATGCATGTCGATTTAAATAGCCTGTTAAGCGATCCTGTTCAGCCATCATTTTTATTTCTTGCTGCTTATCAGATAAAGCGATTAGCATTCGATTAATTCCTTCTTCAACGTCCGTGATTTCATCATTACCTTCAGCAGAAACTCGCTTCGTCACATCACGCGAGCTTTCTATATGCTGGATTTCTCCACTGATTCTTTTCATACGAGATAAAATTAGGCGATCTAACCAAAAAAGTGTTAATAACGCAAAACAAATCGTTAAGATACCATATGCAAAAAGTCTCCATCTTTGATTTGTTTGCGCTTGTAGATAAAAATCACGCGTTTCTTCAAAACTAAGCTGACCTAACGTCCCAGTATTTGTATACGGAAAAGCATACATGCCACGAATCGTATCTCCATCAACCCGTACGACGTTACGGACAACCCCTGTGTCATCTGTTTCCGCGGACCACTCGATCGTCAATCCAACATCTTGAGAAATAATACCTAATAATTCATCATTTAATAATCGTCCACCAATCAAAATTCCGTTCGGTTCTTCACTCATATACGAGTCATATATTGGGTGTGATGCTACCATCATCGCTCGATCGTTGACGAGAACGACTCCGTAATGCGCTCTACTAAGCGTGATAAAATTGTCAAAGTGTTTCCCAATATCCAAATGATTTAATAGAGAAACTCCCTCAGCTTCTCGGTCATAATCATGAAAAAAGATATCCCCTTCTCTATCGAGATAATATACGAAATCAATCACATTATTTTCAAAGGTATTTTGCGTCCAATTACTTTGAATATAATGCTCATTTTCTCCATTTAAAAACGTATATGAATCATCCCAAACTCCCCAATCGCGGGTAAAAGACGATAAGTCCTGTAGCCTTCTTACAATCGCACTTTCTACTCTATTGATATCTGTATATAACATTCTTTCTTCAAGCTCTTCGTATTGCCTCATCATTTGTGGATTAATAATGAAGTACACAAGTAGTAATAGAGACGATATTGATATAAAAATAACAACAAATGCTTTCCACGTTAACTTCATTACTGCCCACCCCTATAATTAAATTATCGACAAACCCCGATAATTATCGACCGTTACTATGATTATATTATCCTACTTTTTACATATAGAATAAAGGACTTTTTTTGTGAGATATTTTTGTATCCAAAGCACCTTGCAAACGCTCCAAACCCAAATAATTCCAGGTTCCTGGCGACTGGAATTATTTGGGTTTGTAATATAAGTAAATGTTATATTTAACAATTATTTATTTGTATTTTTCTTATGTTAATTGTTTACATACGATATTAGTAAACATATCTTTTTTCTTAAAAAGGAGGCTTCAACATGGAAAGAAGCGCAAAAGAGTTGGTAAAAGAGACATTTTCAAAGAATGCACAAAAATATTTCGATAGCCGAACTCATGCTGATGAAAGCAACTTACAACTACTTCTCGATTCAGTAACCCCAAAGGCTCATTGGAAAGCTCTTGATGTTGCAACTGGTGGTGGACATGTCGCAAAGCATTTAGCCCCACACGTCCAACAAGTACTCGCCACCGACTTAACAAAACAAATGCTAGAAAACACAGCAAAACATTTACAGCAACTTAAAAATATCGACTACGTTATCGCGGATGCAGAAAGCATGCCATTTTTAGATGAACAGTTTGATCTCGTCACTTGTCGCATTGCTGCACACCATTTTCCAAATTTGAATTTATTCGTAAAAGAAGTGTATAGGATACTAAAACCAGACGGTCTTTTTTGTCTAATTGACAACGTCGCCCCTGAAAACGATCACCTCAAGGTCTTCATGAACACTTTCGAAAAAATGAGAGACCCAAGCCATGTGAAAGCCTTGCCTACATCTGAATGGAAGCATCTATTACAAAATTCGTCCTTTAAACATCTAGAAGAATACTCGAGAAAAAAAGAACTGAATTATAAAGAATGGATGAAGAGAACGGTGGAAAAAGATGAAATTGCTCATGATGTCAACGCCTTCTTCCTCAATGCCAATCGAACAACAAAAGATTATTTTCACATCCAAGAGTATGATGAACACATCGTTTCCTTTTCTATCGATGAATGGATGATTATTTGTCAGAAGTGACACAAATTGTCCATTGACTTCCCTACCCCAATAGGGCAACATAGGCTTTGTGATAAGTTAACAACTCAACCATGTTGTTTAATCGGAGGGAAAAACATGTCATATAGTAAACTATTACTCATTGTTTCTGCTATATTCGCTACTCTCGGAGCTTTTATCGGCTCTCATATGGCTGGTGCCGGTTCTTACGCCTTACGCCCGGTTCATACGCACGTTTTAGTTGTTGGCTGGTTATCATTATTTGCATGGAGTGTCTTTTACAAAGTCTATAAACCTAAAAAGTCTCTTTTGACTACCCTTCATGTTTGGTCGGCAATTATTGGTACTATTGGTTTAACATCAGGTATGTACATCTACATGCTTAATACAATTCAACTCCCAGATGTCATCCAACTTATTTGGTATATTGTTGGAGGAACGATCTTAGCCATTAGTTTTATTTTATTTTTAATTTTAGCTATTATCCAAGAAGACCACGAATAAAGAAATGAGGATGACTCATAAGTGCCTTGCACTTTGCTTTTTAGTCAGCCTCAACATGAGAGGGTGTCCAATGAATTGAACACCCTCTTTCTACTTTCTTATCATACTATTTAACTCATTTAAAAACTCTCTGACTTGTGGTAGATCCACTACTTTGTTCTGATAGCATACCCACGTTTCTCTAACCAATTGTTCACCCGTACCTTCTAGAGGAACTTTTACAAATCCATCTCCTAAATCATCAACGGCACTTTTCGGCAAAACTGACAACCCCACCCCTTTTCTCATTAGCTGCTTACACGTTTCAATTTGATCGACTCGAATCGTTTGCGCAACTTTGATATGTCTTTGTTCACTGAGCCACTTTCGCACAACAGACTTTAACGAATCATCAGCTTGAAACTCTACAAAAGGACGTGGACAATTTGAGGTAAATTTATCAGCACGGTCAATTAAATATAATTGATCTGAAAACAGATGCTTACACTCCTGGCCTCGTACAAACTCTCCACGAACAATTGTAAGGTGATAATGATTAACATTTTCCTTAATCGTCTGACTTAGACCTGTTTTCAGCTCTACCTTTACCTTCGGATATTTTTCAATGTACTTTTCAAGAATAGGTGGCAAAATATATTGACCTATTAACGAAGATACACCTAGGGAAAGCGTACCACCAATTTCTTTTTCTTCCGATTCAATTTCATTACGAACATTTTTCTCTTCTTCTACAACCTTTTTTGCATGCGCAAATACCTTTTCTCCAGCCTTCGTTGGTACTAATTTTCTCGGTGTTCGTATAAATAGATTAACGCCCCAATCGTTTTCTACTTGCTTGAGCCGTTGACTGACAGCTGGTTGTGATATCAAAAGAGATTCAGCAGCCCCACGGATTGTCCCGCATTCATATAATGCGATGATTAATTCATACTCTTCGACTTTCATTTTCCCACCACCGATAACTTTTACTTATGAATTCACTAAATAAAACCATTATTTTTTTATTCGTAACTATAATTTACCATAAAGTTAGTCGTAAAAAGGAGGTTATGCTATGTTCGGAATGAATTTTCATGATCCAATCAATAAGAAGAGCTATACGGAGCGACAAGTAAGTGATTGTTGGAAACAGACGATCGCTAACCTACTTAAAGAGCGTTCTACCAAAAAGGGTGTTGATATTGGCTGTGGCGGTGGTATCTATAGCAGAGGATTGAAGGATCTAGGAATCGACGAAGTCATTGGCGTTGATTTCTCAAAAACCATGCTTAATACTGCAAAATTTGATAGTAAAAATTATGACAACCTTCATTACTCAGTTGGAAGCGCATATAATACGGGACTGCCATCAAATACGTTCAACCTCACCTTATCAAGGGCCGTCATTCATCACTTAGGCGACCTTGAACGTGCCGTTCTTGAGATGTATCGAATTTTGCAACGAAACGGCCAAGTAATAGTGCAAGATCGTACACTAGATGATTGCATGTTACCTGGATCTCACACCCATATTCGCGGGTATTTCTTTTCCACCTTTCCGCAATTAAAAGAGATCGAAACGGAGCGAAGGTACGAAGGTAAAACCGTTATATCAGTATTAAAAAAAGCAGGTTTTAAAAATATCCAAGAACTAAAACTTTGGGAGACTAGAAAAATATATGATTCGAAAACTAGCCTTTTTAATGAAATCATCACTAGAAAGGGTCGAAGTATTTTACATGAACTCACAGAAAAAGAGTTGCAAATCCTCATAAAAGAATTAGATACCATTTTACCAAACGAAACAATTGTCGAAAAAGACCGTTGGACCATCTGGACAGCAGAAAAATAAATACTTGAATCAATATAATAACTCAAAATAAGATGGGAAATTCAAAATGTGAGCGTGAACTTCACTTCAGACGGACGCTTTCCCGAGGGCTTGTCTTCAGCTAACTTAGGCTCGACAACTCTTCGCCTAAGTGGATCTTCAGCTCGTTGCTCCTGCGGTTGCTCGTCGCTGATCCTCCGGGAGTCGCCGTCTTTAGTTACGTTCACTTCTAAACAAAACTTGGCTTTTCGCCAAATCTAAATGGCGAAAGCCTTAGTTGCCGTTATACTATCGACCATAAATTTACAAATTCTGATAGTGCAAATAAAACATACATTTAATGAAAAAATTTATAATATCATTCGTTTCATTGCGCAAAAAACGGAATTATGAAATTGATTCACTTACTGAAGTTTTACAAATTATAATAATACGAAGAAAAACCACCGTCGATAAACTGACAGCGGTTTTCCCACAATTTTACTTACTTGTTATTTGTGCTTTCTTAAGGTCTTGCCCCGTAAGATCGAAACGATCTGCATTCATTACTTTGACCCAAGCATCAACAAAGTCACGGACAAATTTCTCCTTATTATCATCTTGAGCATAAACTTCTGCTAAGGCACGTAAAACGGAATTTGAACCAAATACTAGGTCGACTCTCGTTGCTGTACGTACGACTTCACCTGTATTACGATCTCTTCCTACATATTCGTTATCTTCTACAGGCTTCCACTCCACTCCCATGTCCAGCAAGTTAACAAAAAAGTCGTTCGTGAGTGTGCCGACACGATCAGTGAATACACCGTGTTGTGTACCACCGTAGTTTGTACCTAGTACTCGCATACCGCCAATAAGTGCCGTCATTTGTGGTGCAGTTAGGTTCAACAGTTGTGCCTTATCTAACAAGAGCTCTTCTGGACTTACACTATACTTTTTCTTTTGATAGTTGCGGAACCCATCAGCGACGGGTTCTAGTACTTCAAAGTTTTCTACATCGGTTTGGTCTTCGGTTGCATCGCCACGTCCTGGAGCAAACGGAACGGTTACATCAACACCTGCATCTTGTGCCGCTTTTTCGATTGCAGCACTACCTCCGAGTACAATCAAATCAGCAAGGCTGACTTTCTTATCTAGGTCCTCTTGAATACCTTCTAGAACATTAAGTACTTTCGCTAGTTGTTCCGGCTGATTCACTTCCCAATCCTTCTGTGGAGCTAGTCGGATGCGTGCACCGTTAGCCCCACCACGATGATCTGAGCCACGGTAAGTACTCGCTGCAGCCCAAGCAGTTGTTACTAACTCGCTCACAGTAAGCCCTGAGTTTAGAAGCTTTGTTTTAAGCTCTGCCACTTCTGCATCTGTTAATTCATAATCAACAGAAGGTACAGGATCTTGCCAAATAAAATCTTCTTCTGGAACTTCCGGGCCTAAATACCTTTCTTTAGGTCCCATATCACGGTGTAAGAGTTTGAACCAAGCACGAGCAAATACATCAGCAAACTCATCTGGATTCTCATGGAAACGACGAGAAATCTTTTCGTATTCCGGATCATGACGCAATGCCATATCAGCTGTCGTCATCATCGTTGGAACTTTCTTCGATGAATCTTCAGCATCTGGTGCTAAGTCCTTTTCATCGGGATCAACAATTTGCCACTGCCATGCACCTGCTGGACTCTTTGTAAGCCACCATTCATATCCAAATAATAAGTTGAAATAGCCATTATCCCACTGTGTTGGATTAGCCGTCCACGCACCTTCAATACCACTAGTTATGGCGTCTCGACCTTTCCCGCTACCATGTGTGCTTTGCCATCCTAACCCTTGTTCTTCAATAGATGCAGCCTCTGGCTCTGGGCCAACATGAGCAGCATCTCCAGCACCATGTGCTTTACCAAACGTGTGACCCCCAGCTATTAGCGCAACCGTTTCTTCATCATTCATCCCCATACGTGAAAACGTTTCACGTATGTCGTGAGCACTTTTATGTGGGTCTGGCTTACCGTTTGGCCCTTCTGGATTCACGTAGATAAGCCCCATTTGAACAGCAGCAAGCGGGTTCTCAAGCTCACGATCACCTGAATATCGGTTATCATCTAGCCATTCTGTTTCCGCACCCCAGTAAGTATCCTCTTCAGGATGCCAAATGTCCGCGCGCCCTGCTCCAAAACCGATCGTCTTACCACCCATTGATTCAATCGCAACATTACCTGCTAGAACAAGCAAATCTGCCCAAGAGATCTTGTTGCCATATTTTTGCTTAATCGGCCATAGTAGCCTGCGGGCTTTATCAAGGTTCCCATTGTCAGGCCAGCTGTTAAGAGGGGCAAAACGCTGGTTACCAGCTCCACCACCGCCTCGGCCGTCTCCCATACGATAAGTACCAGCAGCATGCCATGACATACGGATAAATAACGGACCATAATGTCCATAGTCGGCAGGCCACCAATCTTGACTGTCTGTCATTAGATCATGAAGATCTTTTTTCAAAGCATCATAGTCTAGCTTCTTAAATTCCTCTGTATAATCAAAGTCTTCTCCCATAGGGTTTGTTTTTCTATCATGTTGATTGAGAATGTTCAAGTTCAACGCGTTTGGCCACCAGTCTCGATTTGACGTACCGCTAGAACTGTTACTAGTTACACCACCGTGAAACGGGCACTTTCCAATATTAGCATTGTCTTTAGAATCCATACTTTTTTCTCCTCCCTATTCTTGTTTCTAGGATTTTGATGCATGAATCAAATTAATTACATCCCTTTAAACAACCTACATTATTTATTATAAATATAATCTTCTAATTAGTACAATCAAAAAGCTCAGACAAACATAAACACTATTATCATAGTATTTAACGAAATAAAATAGTATAGTTTATTTTCGACACCATTCTCATTTAAAAACAAATATTATCATTTATCACATGAAGATTACTCAATCTGTAATTGGATGCTTCGTCGTATTTGATAAAAATTGAAACAACAACTCGATCTGTTCCTCGGTGTTCCTTCCTTTTGATAAAGGTGGAAGGTCACCTTCATGAAAAAACTGCACACCAGATGTTTCAACTCCTTCACTTAAGTCTCCGCCCCTCCATTCACACTCCACAAACACTTTGTAATAGTGGAAAAGCTGTTTAGGGTGGTCGTGTTTATTTATATCTAAAATAGCTAACGTTTTCTTCGCCTTTACTTGAAGTCCCGCTTCTTCTAACACTTCTTTTTCTACATTTTCATTTAGTGAGAGCCCTACTTCACAGAAACCACCTGGCAAGGCCCAACAATCATCCATTTTCTCTTTAACTAGTAAAATCTGATGATCGTGAAAAATAACCCCTCGAACGTCGAGTTTTGGTGTCGGATAACCTTCCTCATTTTTATAGATGGAAAAAACCTTATCTGGACTTTCTTCAAAATGGTTCGCCATCATATTTGCAGCCATCTCCATTAATTCACAATAACGTTCTTTATCAAACGGATCCTTCGTAAAAGCAAGTCCCGCTTGAGCAATTGCCTGTATCCTTCTTGCATAATCTATTGTTCCTTGTGTCATATGAGCAACATTCCTCTTTCTATTTGGCTATTGTTTAAAAAATTGCCGCTTTTGATAAAAAAATCATCTTTCGAATCGTTTACAGACGGACGCTTTACCGCTTTCTTTTTATCATAAACAACAATCTATGCGAGAAAAGGGCCTTCTATTTAAATGAAAGTATATGAACGATACCGAACGTGTATTCTTGTACAATTTGCCTTCTGTATGTAAAGATGTTACAATGATCTTTGTGCCATTCGAGCACACTATGGTTTATACCTTTTCTAAAATGTATGTTCATAAAGTTAGAGGTTCGCCACAATTCCCTCATGACTTAAGAACATGTTAATACTGGAATCCTGTCCTACATTTAATCCTTATTTTTTCAGGCGCAACCAAGGAGTTGCAACGATGGAAGAGAGGTAGGGCTTTCGTTATTTAAGTTAAGTGTTTTATTGCTGCCAGACAGTGATCATTACCGCGGCCAAAAGGTAATGAACCATATATATTACAAAAGCGACCCGGCACATGCTGGCGTCGCTTTTTCCAATTTTACAGGGTAATATAAAGATTCTATATCAAAGTTGGAATTTCCTTTATTTGTAATGAACATGCGTTACATAGGCAAAATTGTCGATTGTTCTTCAAACACGTTCCTTGTATGATGGTATTCAGACAAGGATTATTTTATTCGGGAGTTTCAAACATCATGAGATATTACACACATATTACAACATCTCTTTCAATGAGTTTAATTTACGGACAACTAACTGATACAGCGCTCCCAACTTCAGTGTTGGTAGGAGTTGCTGTTGGTTCGGTTCTTCCAGATATTGATGAAACGAAATCTTATATCGGAAGAAGAACCGGGCCCATATCTCGATTTGTAAAAATGTTATTTGGCCATCGCGGCATCACGCATTCCGGCCTCGTTATCGCTTTCGCTATATTCGGTGCCATGAACACCGATATTGATTTCTTATTTGGTCTCTCTTTAGGTGTTATTTTTCATATTGTTGGAGATTTCTTTTCAAAAGGCGGGGTTCCTTTACTCTTACCTCTGACGAAGGACCGATTTAAGTTTCCATTGTATCGAACGGGGAAAACGAGTGAGTTTGTTATTTTTTGTGGATCCGTAGCATTTTTATATTATTTTTTCTTTATGTAGGCGTGAAATTTAGAGCCGTTTTTCATGAAAGTAGATGGTTCGTTTGGGTGTAGAAGCTACCCCAAAACTAATATTTATTTACAATGGAAAATGCCTTTTACTAAGCACTGTGGTGTAAAATTATTTTTTTATGAAGAATCAATTTCATTATTCCGTGTTTTGCGCAATGAAACGAATGATATGATAAATGTTTCATTAAATGTACGTTTTATTTGGAAGTGAACGTAACAAAAGACGGCGACTCCCGGAGGAGCAGTGCAGTCTGAAGATCCACTTAGGCGAAGAGCTGTCGAGCCTAAGTTAGCTGAAGACAAGCCCTCGGGAAAGCGTCCGTCTGAAGTGAAGTTTACGCTCATCATTCGGACATTCGCACCTTATTTTGAGTTATGAAATTGATTCATGAAATCTACTTATTTACATTTTTTGTGCGGCTTTATATTCTTGGTTCCCACTACATTACCTTATTTTCAAGCTATTTAAAAGGAGTTTTCACAATGCAACGCAAACCATATCCTGAGTTTTCCTGGTCTCTTTCACGACATAAATCAATGATCGATTGCGCTCGTAAATACGGACTGTCTTACTATGCATCACATAATGGTTGGTTTCGAGATTCGTCTGAATTTGCAAAAGAAGCTTACCGACTAAAAAAGATCACGAACCTTCCAATCTTGTTTGGACAAGAGGTTCACGATATGATCGAATCAGTCATTAATCACTACCTCGCGACTAGCAACATCCCTGACGAGGACCGTTTAACCACTCACATCCGCAATCAGTTGAATCGCGCTTTTCGCGACTCGGTAAAAGGTTATAACGATTGGTTTCAACGGCCGAATAAGTTTAACATGTTACACGAAATTTATTACGGCGGGAAACTGAGACAAGAGGCAATAGAAAAAATCGAGGAAAGGCTAGATGTTTGTATTACGAACTTCTTAAATAGTGATAGTTTTCGAGATTTAACGGAAAGGCGCTCCGAAATCGAGTTTTTAGAAAGTGAGCAGTTTCGCACGATGGAGATTGAAGGTGTAAAAGTCTTCGTTGTGATCGACGTTCTATATAAAGATTTAATAAACGATAAATGGGTGATCGTCGATTGGAAAACTGGTAAGGAGTCATTAGAAGATCGTCATCAGCTCGCAATCTATGCAATGTACCTCAGCCAGAAATTTGGTGCTCGTCTCGACCAAATTCAACTGCGTAACGAGTATTTGTTAACAGGGGATTGCCGTGTTCACGAACTCAATGAATCTGATTTAATGAATGTATATCACATTATGAAACATAGTTTAGTAGAAATGGGGAAATTCCTCGTCGACGAAGATGAGAACAAACCAGTAGATTTGTCTCTATTCCCAAAAACAGAGTACATCCAAAAATGTGACCGCTGTAACTTCCGTCAAATATGCGAACGTGATGATTAGCAAGTGCCAGGCACCTGGAATTCTTTTCCAGGTGCCTGGCACTTTACTTTTACTTCCAATTTTTTTGGATGAACGTTTCTCTCCCTGATTCAATTTGTTCTTGCTTATATTTTTCTGGATTTTTTTTATAAAATTTCTGATGAGATTCTTCAGCTTCAAAAAATACGGTTGCAGGCAAGACTTCAGTGACGATTGGATCTTTAAAGCGGCCGCTCTCTTCAATTTCTTTGCGCGATTGTTCAGCTTCTACTTTTTGCTGATCATTATGATAGAATATTGCGGTTCTATATTGGCTGCCACGATCAATGAATTGGCCTCCATCGTCTGTCGGATCAATTTGTGGCCAATATAAATCTAACAGCTTTTTATAAGGGAATTGTTCAGGATCAAATGTAATTTGGACCGCTTCGTAATGGCCGGACTCTCCTGTTTTCACTTGTTCGTATGTTGGATCAATCACATGTCCACCTGTATATCCGGAAACAACATCAATAATGCCTGGCAATTCATCGAACGGCTTCACCATACACCAGAAGCATCCGCCAGCAAAAGTTGCTTTTTCGTATATTTGCTCTTTCATATGTTTCCCTCCAAATCACTCGAATCTTTTTTCCATTTATCATAACATAGTAAAAGAGTTATAATATATAGTTAATGACGTAACTCATTAATTCAATCATGAAAATCAAAAGGGAGATTGTTACATATGAAAACACGTAAGCCGTGGCGATCGTTTTTAATCTTTATACTTTTAGGGTTTATAGGCTCTCTCACCCTTTTACCAATGTCTATCGAATTAATTAAAGTTCAATCCGAAGAATTCGGAATCGATTTAGGAATGCCGGCTGAGCAACTTGCTTTGCTGACGCTCGTCAATCCACTCATCCTTATTCTCGTCGCAACCGCTGCCGGACACATCCTTGCAAAAAAAGTCCAATTAACATCATTTATTTATGAAAAAGACCTTTACCAAAAACCATTTTGGTCCTCTTTTAAACCAACGATAAAGTTAGGAATTGTTGCTGGAGTGGCTGTCGGTGTGTTTCTCATCCTGACAGATGCCATTTTAAGTCCTTGGCTCCCTGATGAACTAAGTGCAACAAATGAATTTCCTGGCTTCTTCCATATCTTATCCGGCGTATTATATGGGGGAATCGTTGAAGAAATTATGATGCGCTGGGGAGTCATGACACTTCTCGTTTGGTTAATATGGAGAATTTTCCAGCGTAAAAAAGAGGCACCAACTCCTACGACGTTTTGGGTAGCGATCTTGTTTTCATCATTTGTGTTTGCAGTCGGCCACTACGGTGCTACAGCTGCTACCACGACTGTAACAACAATCGTTTATATACGAATGCTCCTATTAAACGGGGTTGCAGGCGTTGTTTTCAGTTGGCTGTTCTGGAAAAAAGGGTTAGAAACCGCGATGGTCGCTCACATATTCACCCACTTAACGATGGGACTCATTAGTTATTTACTGTTTTTCATTTAAGCCATTCAAAATCACTTGTACTTGGATCACCGACACTGATCCAAGTGTTTTTTATTTTTCATATGAATCAATTTCATAACTCAAAATTTGATGCGAAATTCCGAATGGTGAGTGTGAACTTCACTTCAGACGGACGCTTTCCCGAGGGCTTGCCTTCAGCTAACTTAGGCTCGACAACTCTTCGCCTAAGTGGATCTTCAGACTGCGCTAATCCTCCGGGAGTCGCCGTCTTTAGTTACGTTAATGAAATATTTATAATATCATCCGTTTCATTGCGCAAAAAACGTAATTTTGAAATTGATTCATATAAATACTCACGAGCAGATTCCAATCTAATTACATTTATTACATAATTTGTAATTGTCATTGACATCATAATACATAGTAGAAATTTATTTCATTAGGAGTTAACGATGAGAACAAAACATTCCCTTTTACTCATATCCATTTTACTAATCAATATATTCGGAAAAACATGGCGGGTCTTCCCCCAATATTACAAAGGGTTAGGCTTCATTATTTTTTTGAATTGCTGTTATTATTACCTTTGTAAAAGATACCTTGTTTGGGAGTTGAACCCTGGAGGGTTTAATTGGAGGTTTATAAGAGGGTTACATGTGTTTTTAATCACTCCGTTATTTGTTCTATCATATTTATCTCGAATTCCTGAAACGTTTTTAAAAAAAATCATTCATACGACAAAATGGGTGGCCTATTCCACATTTCTTGAACACATCATTCATGAACAGAAAATGATTCAGTTTAAATATGGGTGGAACGTCTACTGGTCTGGCCTTGTTTATTTTAAAATGTATATTTTCAGCTACTTATATCCGAAAAGACCTTTACTTACTTGGCTTTTATCGATATGCTCGGCAATTTTTTTCATATGGAAATTTAATGTGCCGCTAACAAAAAGACTATTAAAAGGGCCTATTTTTATTTTTGTCCCGACACGCTATAAGTTTCTAACAAATTATAAAATTTTATTTGACTCATTTTGGCACTCTTCTATGACTAAAGTGAAAGCAACGCTAATGTACAACTTGAAATTAGCTCAAAAGCGCCTTACATGATCATAATAGTAACATCTCAGACATTTTTTTGCTTGCAACCACCGCTCAAAAACTCTTCGCAAACGAATACCTATTCATTAAACACTTGGACGAAAAACGAATCCAAGTGTTTTATTTTTACTTCATCCTTGTCCGGAGCTAACACTGTTATCCATATTAACTCTCGCCTGAATCCATGATGAACTAAATAAATATAGGGTGTTTTCTAAGAGATTCTTTGCTTAATTATGATGAAATTTATCTTGGAAGACTCAGGTGAAACTTTATCTACGCATTTGGGATTAGGTTTAATTGGTTTACTTAAATAAAACCGAGAGGAGGCTCGCGGATCGCCCGTGGAAAGCGAGTCGGTGATTGGCATACCAACAACTACGATCGTCGATTCAGGTTACGACTCAATTTCCAATTATTTTACAGAAAACCACATAAAACTGTAAATTAATTGGAAATATATAATAAACGATCATTCAGGAGCTAAAAAAATGAAAACAAAACAAACGCTTTTAATTCTTTTTATTTTCATCCTAAATGTATACTTAAAAACGTGGCGACAATTCCCTAAGTATTACAAAGGATTGGCTTTCATCAGCTTTTTAAATTCTTTATACTATTATCTTTGTAAAAGGTACCTCGTGTGGGAGTTCACTCCAGGCGGCTTTAATTGGAAAGTGTTAAGAGCGATCCATGTATTTATCATCTCACCATTAATAACATTGTTATGTCTCTCTCAATTCCCTAATACGTTGATGAAACAAATTGTCCATACGATAAAGTGCACTGTACTGTTCACTTTCGCCGAACACTTTATTCATAAGCACAAGATGATTCAGTTTAAATATGGCTGGAACTTATATTGGTCTGCGCTTGTTTACATGAAAATGTTTTTATACGGTTACTTATATACGAAAAACCCAAAACTTACTTGGTTCCTTTCAATATGTTCACTCGTGTTTTTCACAATAAAATTTAAAGTCCCTTTGACAAAAAGGCTTCTAAAAGGCCCATTCTTCATGTTTTATGCACCACCTCATAAGGTTTTTTCTGAATATAAAACATGGTTGGAAACCTGTTTTCATTCAGCGTTAGTGAAAAAGCATACCATCATGAAAAGCTACGCCGACAAATTGAGAAGAGTTTTTTAACTTTCACCGAATAAAAAGCCTCCTATCAATATGCGTGATAGGAGGTCCTTATAATCTTTATTGTCTTATCCACTTCCAAATTTCTTTCGGTGTTGCATTTTTTCCGTACATTAAAATCCCCGTTTTAAATACTTTTCCAGCTAATTTCATGAGTAACCAAATACTCAAGAAAAGAATGACTAAAGCGAATATAATTTCCAGCCAAACCCATTCTTGCAAGATGGAAAGGCGGATTAATAGGACACCTGGTGATGTTAATGGAAAGTACGTTCCGATTTGTGCAATGAGGCCATTTGGATCTGATAAAATTGGCCCGATTAAAATAAATGGGAGCCAAGGTAACATAAAGATAATTCCTTGGAAGTTACTCGATGCTGAAATGTCTTCTACTGTTGCACCTATCCCGACAAATAACGAGGCAAACAATAAATAGCCAGCAATAGCAATAACAATTAGTACGACTAGTTCTGGAACAAATAAGTATTGCAGGATTGGTATTTCAGAGAAACGCCATAATATGATCGGGAAGACCATCGCAAACCATACGAGAACTTGAATAAGTCCAAGTGCAAAGTACCCAACAATTTTGCCTTGCATTAATTCCGTTGGAGTTAAAGACGATAACACCATCTCAGCAACCTTCTCTTTTTTCTCTTGAGAAGCACTCTGGAAAATCATCATTCCTGTGATCACTACAGAAAATAAGATGAGACCTGCAAAGGCACCTGGGATTAGTCGCTCTGCTGGATCTTGAGCAAGTAATTCTGTTCCCGATGTTTCTTGTTCTACAGTACCTTCTTCTCCCTCTACTTCTACCGTATCGTAGTCAATTGGCTGTACAACAACTCGAATTTCCTCTTGAGATAACCCAATGCTCGCAAGCTGGTATTGCTTTAATACAGGCTCTAAAACAGACAGATGCATCAAATCGTTCTCCGATACATCACTCGTTTTATAAACCGTTAAGAGCGACTGTATGATTTCATCTTCTGTGAGTGGAACATAAATGGTATTACTTCGCTGTTCCAACTCCTGAATAAATGATTCCTCATCTTCAATCGTACCAGCAAAATCTAAACGCATACTCTCTTGTGAGGTAAGTTGATCCACTTCATTTTCAATCGCCAGTTCATCACTTATATATAATTGAATTTGTGCTGGTTGTTCTGGCCCTCCACCCGAAAAGAGAACCGGCACTGAGAAGAAAAACATAAAAATAAGTGGTGTTAAAAATAATGAAATTAAAAAAGATTTGTTTTTTAAATTACGTTTTATCTCCCACCTAGCTACCTTTAAACTGTTACGCATGGTTAACACCCCTTCCTTCATTTGTCGCTATGTCAACAAAGATTTCATGAAGGGAGATCCGATCGATTGATAACTCTTGAATATCCAGCTCCTCTGGAAGCTCTTTTAACCAACGTGAAACCGCAACGTCACTCGTTAAATAAAGAACTGACGTCTCCCCTTTCTTTTCAACACGTTGAACAGAGCCAATCACTTTAAGCATTCCTTCTTCATTTTTCCCTCGTATCGTGCACTTAAAGTTTGCGTATTCCTCTTTCACATCATCGATTGAGCCATAAATAATTTTTCTACCTTTATGAATCATGAACAGCCTATCACAAAGTTCTTCTACGAGATTCATTTGATGTGAGGACAAAAGAATTGCAGTACCTTTATTTGCAAGCTCTTGAATTTCATCTTTAAAAATTTCTTGACTAACTGGGTCAAGTCCTGAAAATGGTTCATCCAATATTAACAATTCCGGTTCATGAATAATTGATGCTATAAATTGCACTTTTTGCGCCATCCCTTTTGACAACTCTTCAATTGAACTGTTTTCATTCCCTTTCAAATCGAATTTCTCTAAGTATGTTAACGCTCGCTCTTTCGCTTTTTTCAAAGGGTAATCCTTCAATTCAGCAAAATAGAGTAAAACATCCATCACTTTTACGTTTTTATATAGCCCTCGCTCCTCAGGTAAGTAGCCAATTTTATGTCTCGGGATGTCTTTTCCATTATGGTTGTGAAAATTGACTGAGCCTTCATCTGGATACATGATTCCCATGATGTTGCGGATCGTCGTCGACTTCCCTGCTCCATTAGGCCCTAATATGGCCATGATCTCGCCTTTCTTTACTTCAAAAGAAATGTCTTTAATAATTTGCTTATCCTTAAAAGATTTACCTAAATCTTTTATCGTAAGTACTGTTTCCAAACTTTCCACCCTCTTCTCTATGCAATAACTCACATAACTCTATACGATTATCATGAGATTTTGTTTCATAAATAGTCAGCGCATTCCAAATTTCATTTTACACCAACTATTCGCCTAAGTAATGTTTTTTATATGGTCATGAAAAGAGCCAAACCTAGAGAGAGACCTCTAGATTTGGCCGTTAGGACAATATGCATTGTTACTGTTGTTAGTAATTATCAAATTTACCTTGGGATAACTGGCAATAAATCTGTTTATTGTTTCTCTTCTTCAATTTCGATTTTCTTGCCGCCTGCAGATAAAAAAGTGAAAACTTCAATGTCGGGCTTCAATTTTGTTAATCCACGAATATACGGGGTCACTAAGTCTTTGAAATTCTCGGAAATCCCTTCTTCTTGGAGTGTGCCGTACACATACATTTTTTTATCATCCATCAAAAATGCAAGATAGCCAACCGCTTCATTTTTATCTGTCACAATATTTAAAACTTGAGCATCTTCTTTATAAAACTCAGGTGAAAAATAGATCTGCACTGTAACCCCTCCAGTTCCGACACTTGATCTTTTATGTAAATTCCATTCACTCATTAAGATGGCATCGATTTTATAAAAACATACACGAAAAAGCGAAAGGCAGCTCTCCTCTTTTTTTCACATAAACAAATCTTTTTTATCAAACAATAAAAGCGGAGGGAAATGCGATGACAACAAGTTCTGGATCACAACAAGAAAAAAAGCTTGAATGGTGGCAGCTTTCATTATTAGGGGTAGCCTGTACAGTTGGGACAGGCTTTTTTCTAGGATCTAGTATCGCTATTTCAATGGCAGGTCCGTCTGTCATTTTAGCTTACGCTCTCGCTGCGATCGGTACATATTTTGTATATGAGGCACTTGCAAAATTAACAATCGCTGACCCACAAGAAGGGTCGTTTCGTATTTATGCAAAAAAAGCGTACGGACGCTGGGCAGGCTTTAGTTGTGGCTGGGTTTATTGGTTATCAGAGTTATTAATCATGGGTAGTCAGCTCACTGCACTATCGATCTTTACACGTTTCTGGTTTCCTCATATTCCTTTATGGATCTTCGCCTGCGGTTATTCCGTTTTGGCGATTATCGTGATTCTAACTGGTGCAAAAGGTTTTGACAGAGTCGAGAATTTGCTAGCTGTTTTAAAAATTGCTGCCGTTGTCATGTTTATCGTGTTAGCAGGTGTCGCTCTATTTGGTTTTTTCGGTGATGGTGTAGAAACCGCCCCAATCCCGCGCACGATGGGTGGCTTTATGCCTAACGGGATCACTGGCCTTCTACCAGCACTCATTTTCGGTTTTTACGGTTTTGCTGGGATCGAAATTATCGGGCTTCTTGCCATTCGTTTAAAAAACATGGAAGACGCGATGAAAACAGGAAAAGTCATGTTTGCACTGCTAGCTTTTCTTTACATTACTTCCATTTCTCTTGCATTAATTCTAATGAATTGGGATCAATTCACGACAGATAAAAGCCCTTTCGTTTCCGCTCTTCGAGAGTACGCGATCCCTTATATTCCCCACATTTTTAACGGGGTCTTTATCATCGCTGGCTTTTCGACGATGGTTGCTTCTTTATTTGCAATGATTCGAATTCTTGTCAGTTTAGCAAATGACCATGATGCCCCATTCGTATTAGGAAAAATGACGAAAAAAGAGACACCTCTTCCTGCAATTGGTGTAACGGCAGGGGCCATTATTGTCTCCATCGTTTTATCGTTACTTTTGCCTGATCGAATTTATGAATATTTTACGACTGCTGCTGGTTTAATGCTCCTTTACAACTGGTACTTTATTATAGGTTCATCAAACCGGCTTTTAGAAATTACAACAGGTGACAAAGTGAAACGAATAATCGGCTTCATTATCGTTATGACCGCAATTGTCGGTACCGCATTTCACTCAATCAGCCGCCCTGGTTTTTATGTGAGCTTGCTGTTTGTTGTGATCATTGCGCTTATTACATGGATCATGGTTCGCATTTGGAAGAAAAATCAGTCCGGAAAAGATCCCGGGCCTGGATCCATTTTTACGAAAATAAAACAGTAGCCGCTTGAATGCCGAAATAGATCCCAAAAGCAATGAGAGATAGTCCTGATAAAATTGAGATCCCTTTGAGCAGCCTGTCTGTTAAAAATTTACGTAATGTGCTCGCGAACCCGGCCATTGTAAAGTCCCAAATCGTAATGCCTAAAAAGATTGCACCGATATATATGATGACTTGCTCTGTTCCGTACGAAGTCACTGTTTTGGCTAAAACCGACCCAAAAATTCCTAGCCAGAAAAGAATCGTTAACGGATTAAACAATGACATGAAAAAACCTGATAAAAAGGATTTTACTCGTGATTCCCCTGCCGTCCGCGTTTCAGAGTAATTCATTTGGCCTGATCCAGATAGACTTTCAATCCCGGTATAGACGAGAACGAAAAATCCAAACAGCCATAAAAAGGATTGAATAAAGGGTTGTTCAACTAAATGTACGACGCCTAAAAAAACTAAGAGCATGTACATTCCATCAGCAATTGTTGCTCCTAAACCGACAAGCCAAGCGTGAAAAAAACCATTTTTTATACCGCGATCCAACTGGGCCGCATTAATCGGTCCAATTGGTGCTGCAAGTGAAAGTCCTAATAACACATATGTGAAGAAAACCGTCATCAAACCAACCTCCATGAATTGCAATAACAGTACAAGCACGCTGCTTGTACATTGTATTCGTGGAGAGTTGAAGTTACGACACGAAGTTTTCGGCAAAAATAGCGGTTCGGGGAGGTTTGGTAGGCAGGTCGAGTGCGTGGTGTTGGTACAGCTCTGTGGCGCGGGAGCGTGTGTATTTTTATACATATACCGGTCTTTTATATTCGTTTTATCGCTCGTTTATACACGAATTGAGTCCACCACGATTGACTCCGGGTCAGTTGAGTCAGACTCAATTTTGTAGGACTCAGAAATCGAGAATAGCATAGAAAATGTCAGAATAATCAAGGTCAGACAACCGATCCAACAAATGGACTTCTTCTTCCAGGTCCATATTCTATTTATAATAAATACTGACTTTGTATATGTATAAAAAATGACAATAAGCTAAAACCGCTCATTGTCCAAATAGCACCATTTATTTTTTATCCAACATAAACTTTAATGAAAAATCTTCCCCACTAATTCGCTTAAACAATTCGTTGTATTTATACGTCCCTGAAGGTTTGATTACTTCATTCAATAGAAACTCTCCGAATTGTTCTGGCTTATCGAGAATTTCCGTATCATATTTTTCCTTAAACACTTGTTCGAGCATCGCACAAGTGACATCCCCCATAAAGTAATTGTGCAAATAAATCGGATGAGTCGTAAAGTGAATCATGTATGCCCAAGGCGGTGCTTCACCAAACGGCTCCTCACCAAGAACCTCTTTATGATTTTTCCAATAAACATCATAAATGTCCTCTAATGAATTCAGTTCATTTTTATAAAGGGCGTGGTCAAAAAAGATTCTGCCGATGCTTCTTAGTGAGTTTAGCTTCTGGTATTCTTTGAGCCTTGTAAATTCTTGTTCCACCTTATCTGTATCTGTAAAGAATTTGTTGTAGAAGGCTGGGCTGTACAAAAATCCTTGGAAAAGGTTAGCGATTCCTTCACTAATGATTCCGCTGACCCCTTTGTTCAAAATAATTTCTTCAGGATCAAGCAAGAAGGAGTGCACACCGTGACCTGTTTCATGCAGCAGCACACCGTATTCGAAATATTTATTTTTCACATTGGCAAGGATTCTTGAATCTTTCCCTGTCTCAACGGGGAAGTTATAACCCCACTCAGACTTGTTTGCTCTTGGAAAAATGTCGTACGTAATGTTCATTTTTGTAAGATCAATACCGAACATTTGGAACAGATCTTTAATATTTGTATAATACTCTGACATATCGACGTCCTGATTTAAAGAAGGAGCGATTTGTGATTGAATGTACTGCTCATCCCACGGCATAATCTCGTCGTCGTTTAAAAATTCTTGCGCATACTTTTTTCTCCCTTCTTTCATCTCTGGGAGAATATCGTGAAGTTCTGCTAGCCAGCTATCAAAGATCGTTGTATCAAGCTCATTTGCCTCAAGCTTGTACGTAACATAGTTCTCTGCACCATATAGCTTCGCATATTCTTTTCGTAAATTAATCAGTTCAATAAACCCGTTATCAACCATCAGTTGATTAATTTGATTTCTTGCAAAAAAAGCTTCCTTTCTTCTTTCACGGTTACTGTCCATACTTAATACTTGAGCTAACTCAACAGCTGACACTTCTTTTCCGTCAAGCTTGTAACGGAACGTGTTGAGAATCTTTGAAAGTTCATTTACTTTCTTTTGAATCTTCACATTTAGCTCATTTAGTTCATCCGACAAGTGGTATGGCTTGAACGAGCGATGTAAAATTTCGACCTTTCTTTGTTCAAGAGGGGACAGATCTTGCTCGAGATACTCTTCTATCGTTTCGAAGTTCTCTTTGTCTTTTAACACATCCATCATTTTTAAGTATTCATCTTGTACACCAAAATCATAGCCCGTTGTAAACAGTGTCCAATTTAACTTACTATATTGGACTTGATGATTATGTAATTCTTCTGCGATAGTTGTTAGTTTTTTCATAGTTTTCTGACACACACCTCCATTAGTAAAGACCATGTTTTTCGCCAACAAAGGCGAAAACCTAGGTCTTTTCTTATACTTTCATTCTTAGTTAAATTTGAAGATTTGAAAGTGAAAAAATAACTACATAAATTGTAACACACCAAGAAGAGCACTTCGACATAAATTTAGACACACGAAACAATTCAAAATAACCAATTCATCCCAGGTGCCTGGCACTTGGAAGTACTTGGAATAAATTAGTTATCGTTTCAATCTTCTCCGACGAGTTTTACTTCAAGTTCAAGTTCGACGCCGAATGTATCTTTTACAGTTTCACGTACCATGTTGATTGTTTTAATGTAGTCTGTTGCTGTTGCGTTGTTTTTGTTCACGATAAAGCCTGCATGTTTCGTAGACACTTCGGCACCACCAAACCCTTTTCCTTGAAGGCCGCTATCTTGAATCAGTTTGCCTGCAAAGTACCCTGGTGGACGTTTGAAGACACTTCCTGCTGATGGATATTCAAGTGGTTGCTTTGATTCTCGTTTATATGTGAGGTCATCCATCGTTTCTTTAATGATAGTTCGATCACCTTCTTCAAGGTTGAAGACCGCTTCTAGCACCATATAGCCTTTTTTTCCGAGAATACTTGTACGGTAATCAAGTTCTAATTCATTTTTCACAAGCTTGAAGCGTTCCCCTTCCTTAGAGACGACCGTAACGTGATCAATCACATCTTTGACTTCTCCGCCATAGGCACCAGCATTCATGACCATCGCACCGCCAATTGAGCCAGGAATTCCACAAGCAAACTCTAGACCTGTTAAATGATGATCTAACCCAAGACGAGAGGCATCTTTAATGTTTGCCCCCCCTTGAGCGATTAACTGAGTGCCGCGAACTTCGAGTCCATTTAGTTTTTTCAAGTTCATGACAACACCACGAATGCCCCCGTCGCGAACAATCATATTCGAACCGTTACCTAGCAGCATAAACGGAAGATTGTTCTCATACGTATACTCAACAACTTTCGCTGTTTGTTCGTGTGTTTCAGGAGTGACAAAGTAATCTGCCTTTCCTCCAATTTTTGTTAACGTATGATTTTTCATCGGTTCATCTTTAAGAACGTTTTTTTCTGTACATATATCAACAAGTTGTTTATAGATTTGATCCATCGTTTTTCCCTCTTTTTCAATGATTTCCTAGTTTAGTATTATGCATTATTCGAGTTTTGACAACCGTTTTGGGCTCCAAATATGCATTTTCCCACATTTCACTATTTTTATCCAAATGTGAAGGTGGCATTTTACTTGTTTTTTACGGCTTCATATGGGAAAAATAAAAGTGAGCAACAGTTCGATCAGAAGTTTTAGATTGGAGGAAAAAATGAAAGCAATCAAGCTATTATATAAAAGGTTTCGCGATCATCGTTTGATCGATTTAGCTGCACAATGCGCGTATTATTTACTGTTATCGTTGTTCCCGTTTCTTATTTTTTCCGTTACATTGTTATCCTACTTACCTTTTACATTTCAGGATTTATATGAATTTATTAAAGTCGATTACATTCCTCCTGATGTGTTAGCAGTTGTTGAAGATCAATGGGATGTTATTACAGGTGAGCATAATACAGGTCTACTCTCTTTAGGGGCTGTTTTCACTTTATGGACGGCTTCTCTCGCATTGAATTCGATTTTGCGTTCATTGAACCTATCCTATCATGTCACAGAAATGCGCAGTATGCTTTTATCCCGCTTCATGTCCATTTTACTTACAATCGGCTTACTGCTTGTTGTAGTTGCTGCCTTTGTTTTTCAAGTAATTGGTGACCGTTTCAGTGAATACTTAGCGTTTTCAATCCCATTACTTGATGGAGCTTTCTTCCGCTGGTTACTTAGCTTTGTGATTTTATTTGTCGTTTTTTCGGTCTTATATTTAATCGGGCCAAATATTCGCCTGCATGTTCGTGAAGTATATATTGGTGCTCTGTTTGCTGCAATTGGTTGGCATATTACATCACTTGGCTTTTCATTTTACCTCGACAATTTTGCAAACTACTCAGCAACGTATGGAACAATCGGTACGGTCATAGCGTTGATGGTTTGGTTTCACGCCTCATCACTACTCATTTTACTTGGGGGAGAAATCAATGCGATGATCAAAGAGGATGATATTTAAAAATAGCAGAAACGCTCGCTATTGAAGGACAAAAAGGCGCATCCTTATTAGGTGCGCAGTTCCTTTTTCGAAGTGAAAAACAATGAAAATCAATAGAACTAGCAATACGTTTAACATGTTGCCTTATTAGTGTGGTTTTTATTAAGATAAGCACTCGAATCCGTTTACAGGCGGACGCTTTCCGCGGGCACGGCCTCAACTTCCCAAAACTCATCAACCTCGTTTTGGGTGATTTTCGGCTCGCGCTGTTCCCGCTGGAGTCGCCGCCTATCACTTCTTCGAGTTATAAATTCACTGCGAATATAGCATGGTTTCATCAATATTTTTTAAAAATATTACTTCAAATAATACCATAATAATTATATATTATTTACTCTTTAAAAGAGGTGCTAATTAATACATTATTTTATATGGAAGCAACCGAAAGAACGCCTATATATCAACAAGTATAAAGGAGAGAATTCAGGCACGCATCACCTCTCAAAAATGAACTGTTATTTAATATTATCTCCCTTTAGTCGGAACTACTTACTCATAAGGTTGGCGCCTTCTGTTTCATTTCTTTTTCTTGCGTTCTGCAAGCTCATTTTCATTTTCGCTCTCTTCAACAAAATGCTTAAGCATCGAAAGCTTATTTTCCCAAAACTGTTCGTAATATGCGACCCAGTCTTTCACTTTTCTAAGTGGCTCTGGCTGTAGTGAAAACCACTTTTCACGTCCAAGCTTTTCAGATTTCACGAGTTCCGCTTCAGAAAGGATCGTCAAATGTTTAACAACCGCTGTTCTCGTTATCGGAAAGTGCTCACTAATTTCGCTTATTGGACGTTCTTTTTCGGCAAGAAGTTGAAGAATCTTCCGACGCGACGGATCGGCGATCGCTTGAAAAACATCGTGTTTAGGTGCCGCAGTCATTACCCTTCAACAGCCTTCTTCAGAGCATCGTAAACGATCGATTCCCAACCATTATTCATGCGGTCATGAACAGTTCCTTGCTTTTCTCCTGTACCAGTAATAACGTCTTCTGCGTTCCCCCAACCACCGTGGGTTAACGTAAATTCCGTTTTACCGTCTACCTCTGTTAATTCAAATGTGACAAACCATCCAGAGCGGTCCCACGTAAAGGATAGCTTATTCGGCTCATCAATTTCAGTTACCTTACAAGGCGATTGGCCAAATGGTGATTCGAGGTAAAACTCATGCCCTTCTTTTGGTTCAAAATTATTCGGCATAAACCATTCTGCAATTCCTTCAGAAGTTGCGACTGCATCCCATACCTTTTGAATTGGTGCATTTAAAACGAGGTGTTTTTGAATTTCAGGTAATTGGTTATTTTGTTCAGACATTGTAACTCTCCTTTTTTATGAAACCTTTTGGTGTTATTTTATAGTTTATATAACCATATGGTGTTATGTCAATCATTGTTTTATACTATTTAATGTTCATGTGCTTTCTCATTGCTTTATTAAATTTAAGAATCAGAAAGCTTAATTACTGCAATGAAAAGAGAGTTCTACGAGGAAACGGGAGTGAATGTTGAAATCATTAAAAATATAGGTGTGACAGACTTTATGCTACCATGGGAGTGGAAAGAGTTTACCGATGTACATCATATTGCTGTTTTTTACCTTGTTCATAAAATAAGTGGACAGTTAACCTGAGCAATTTGCCGGCCAGGACTCGATAGGTGCTACATGGGTCTCTGAGCAAGATGTTTTAAAAGACAATTTCTCACCACTCGTTCTTGAAGCGTTTGAATGGCTGAAAACAGGAGAAATCAGCTTACATATGAAGCGTTATGAAACATGGGAAGTTAACGTTATACAAGTGTTTAAAGGAGTGTCTCAAAATGAACTTACATGACTATAAAGTAACGATGATAGATGGAAAAACGAAGGATTTAGCTGAATACAAAGGAAGTGTCGTTCTTATTGTTAATACAGCAACGAAGTGCGGGTTTGCCAAACAGTTCTCTCAGTTAGAACGGCTGTATGAGCAGTATAAAGATAATGGGCTCGTGATCTTGGGGTTTCCGAGCAATCAATTTTTAAATCAAGAGCCTGGGGATAATGATGAGGTCTTGACCGCTTGCAGAAAAAACTATGGCGTATCCTTTCCCCTCACCGAAAAAGTGGACGTAAAAGGCGCCGACATCCACCCTGTATTTGAATTTTTAACAAAAGCAAAACCAGGCCTTCTAAATGAATCGATCAAATGGAACTTTACGAAGTTTCTTGTAAACCATAATGGAGATGTCGTTGCTCGGTACGCTCCTAAAACAAAGCCCGAAGCAATAGAAAGTAAGATAAAAGAATTACTCGAGTTGTAAACAAGCTATGAAATCCCATGTTGTTCCAGGTACCTCTCACCTGGTGATATACCGTTGCCAGTTGCCGTAAATAAGTCCAGATCATGCTAGATCTGGACTTGATATGTTTTATTTTCGTAATAATTCTAGATCAAACTTCGGAACAAATCCTTCTTCTGCGGCTCGGCCAAGTAGCGATTCAATCGCTTTAAAGCCATCTTCACCAAGGTCTCGCGTAAACCCATTGACGTAAAGGTCAATATGCGATTTTGCTACGTCGACACTCATTTCTTGTGCGTGCTTCATCACGTAATCTTGAGAAGCTTCTGGGTTTTCCCACGCGTAGTCAACCGATTCACGAATCCATTTTGTAATGGAAGACACATCTAATGACCGTTTCGCAATGATTGCTCCTAAAGGTATTGGAAGCCCTGTATCTTCTTCCCACCAGTTACCAAGGTCTGTCATCATATGAAGACCATACTCCCCGTATGTAAAACGGGCTTCATGGATCACTAATCCTGCATCAATTTTCCCATCTCGTACAGCTGGCATAATTTCGTGAAATGGCATGACAATGATTTCACCTACATCGCCTGGTACTTGTTGCGCTGCCCACAGTCTAAACAAAAGATAAGCCGTCGATTTTTCACTTGGGACTGCAACAGTTTTTCCACTTAAAAATGAAGGCTCATCCACTCCTTCTTTTGTTAGAACAAGGGGGCCACATCCGCGCCCAAGCGCCCCACCGCACGGGATAAGGGCGTACTCATCTAACACCCAAGGCAGTGCCGCAAACGAAATTTTCATCACTTCTGGGCCTTCGCCTTTGGCTGACCATTGGTTTGTTTTATCAATGTCTGCATACGTCACATCAAGCGCTGGTGCTCCTTCAATTAATCCATGTGCCCATGCATGAAAAACGAATGTATCATTTGGACACGGTGAATATGCGATGTTCATTTAAAAGACCTCCTTTAACGCTACACTTGCTTTTTCTAATGCTTGTAACGCTTCTTTAATTTTCCACGCTCCGCGGTCTCTCGGTCCAACTGGATTTGAAATGGCTCTGATTTCAACAGTCGGAATGCCTTGCTGTTTTGCTGCTGTTGCAACGCCAAAGCCTTCCATTGCTTCAACAGCTGCTCCAGGTATTCTTTCAGCTAAAACTTGAGTAGTCTCTCTCGTGCCTGTAACCGTTGCTAATGTAAGAATTGGACCTTGATAAGTCGAGAGATCCGCTTTCTTGAGTTTTGTCACGATGGTTGCAACGAGCTGTGAGTCGTTTATCATTCGTGATTCGCCGAATCCCAATTCCTCGATTGGCTTAAATCCATTTGGTGACTCTGCCCCAAGATCTGCAGCAACCTGTTCTGTTGAAACGACAATAGAACCAACTTCAGCAACTTCTGGAAAGCCGCCGCCAATTCCCATATTAATAACGAGATCGTACTTTTGCTTTGTAAGTTGAACCGCTGTCGCAGCCGCCGCATTCATTGGTCCAACTCCAATGACGTGAACATCGAACTTAGAAACGTCCACTAGCCCACGTTCTATCGCTTCTTTTTCAGCGTCTACAGATGTTACAATGAGGATTTTCTCCATGTTCGTATTCATTTCGTTTCTCCTTTTTATGTAAAACTACTTTCAGTTTATCAATTTGGGGAACGTTTAGGAAGTGAGAGGTACAAGCTTAAGAAGTAATAATTATGACTGATTTTTATATCATAGAAAAAGTTGTTTTGCTAGTGAGTTCAGGTTTGTATAGTTGACTTGTTGTCTGACCTCTATTCTTCACTCGTTCTCTCAAAGATTCTCATGAATTGAGTCCTACAAAAATGAGTCTGACTCAACTGACCCGGAGTCAATCGTGGCGGACTCAATAAGTGAATAAAAACGAGCAATAACGAATATTAGACTGCCGAATATGAATAAATATTCACCACACAAAAAAACACCCAAACGTTTAAAAGGAATTCCTCTTCCATATATTGAATAAAAGAAAGAACAACTTCTCTTCCAAAGGGTGTGCGCTTATGAACCATGAGGATTATAAAAGTCGTGATTTAATCGGTGGTATGTACAAAGACCATGAAAAGAAAGGCGGTTTCGATAACCTTCCAGGCAAAGGGAAACCACTGACTCATGAGCAACTAAATTCAGATCCACTAAACAGTGTGTTGAAAAATGCCGGCTTCCTTCCTGAATGGGTGAAACTGCAGCATAAAGTCAGAGATTTAGTTGCTGACTATATATTCAAGCGAGACAAAGGCTTCTTTAACGAAAAGGAAGCGAAAAAATACTTAAAAAATATTAACCAACAAGTGAAAAAGTATAATCGACACTGCCCATATTCTTTGCAAAAGCCACCTATAACGGCCGATTCTATCGATAAAGAAAAAGCTCGTTGGCAATAGAAAAAAATCCAGGTGCCAGGCACCTGGATTTTTTTCTAAGCTGTCTGTTGTTTCGTACGTTTAGCGAACGTTCATTTCACTAGGCTGAGGCCCTTTTCGTTCACCACGATCTAAGCCATTTATTGTCTCCATATCTTCATTTGTTAACTCAAAATCAAACACATCATAGTTTTCTTCAATACGTGATGGTGTGACTGATTTAGGAATGACAATTGTGTTGTTTTGTAAGTGCCAACGAATAATGACTTGGGCTGGAGTCTTCCCATGTTTTTCTGCAAGGGCTTGAATAACTTCATTTTCTAACACTTCTCCACCTTGCATAAGAGGGCTCCATGCTTCCACAAAAATATCATGCTTTTTACAGAAATCTTTCAGTTCATTTTGTGCTAAGTATGGGTGGCACTCTACTTGATTTAAGACAGGCACCACGTCACACTCATCAATAAGACGCTGGAGGTGATCAATATCAAAGTTACAGACGCCAATTGCCTTCACTTTTCCGTCGTGATAAAGCCTTTCTAATGCTTTGTATGTATCAACATATTCGTCAAATTCAGGTGTCGGCCAATGGATAAGATATAAATCGACGTAGTCTAAGCCGAGCTTTTCTAAGCTTTCATCAAATGCTTTTAACGTATTTTCATAGCCTTGATCGGCATTCCACACTTTCGTTGTGATGAACAATTCTTCACGTGGTACATTCGTCTCGCTTAGCGCTTTACCTACGCCACGTTCATTTTTGTAAATCATCGCTGTGTCAATCGAACGGTACCCAACTTCAAGCGCTTTCAAAACTGCCGGAGTCGCTGCTTCATCTTCCACTTGCCAGACGCCAAAACCGAGTTGTGGTATCTTTACGCCATTATTTAATGTCATTTCGTTCATTAAAACCACTCCTATCAGTAAATTAACAATCCCTTTGTAGTATAGCACAGAGATAAAGTGAGGTCTTTTCTCACCATTTATCGCATTGAAAAACCCCTAAAGCTTTTCCAGCTATAGAGGGCTTCGTCCGCTCATTTTTATAATGTTTTTGCTTCTGCATTTAAGTTGTCTGCTGTAACGGCAATTTGATAAACAGCTTCGTTTAATTCTTTAATAACAGCGTTGACACCTTTTAATTCTTCCTCGACATTCGTATTTTGCTCTTTCGCTTTTTCTGTTTCGGAAACAATATGATCAAAGAAGTGATTCGTATTCCCGAGCCCTTCAGCATTTTTTCCAATTAGCTCTTCAATACTAAAGACATCCTTTGATACAGTATCAATCCGGTCTTTCGTCTTTAAAATTAAGTCTGAAACGTTACTAACAGAGTCTTTCGTTTGCTCTGATAGTTTTCTAACTTCATCAGCAACGACCGCAAAACCTTTCCCCGCTTCTCCAGCTCGAGCTGCTTCAATCGCAGCATTTAATGCTAATAAGTTTGTTTGGTCTGCAATTGATTGGACGATGGTAACGATGTCACTAATTTTATCAGACATCCCTTTAAGTGCTTCAATTTCTTCTGTAATCTGCTCCATGTATCGATCGATTTTTTCTACTTCGTCATATTGGCCTTTTAGTTTCGCTTGTCCCTCTTTTGACAAACGTTCAACCTCACCCGACGATTTAGAACCAAGTTGGCTATGGGTTACGACGTCCTCAGCTTTATTCTTTATTTCATCAATCGACGCACTCGTTTCCTCTGATAAAGCAGCTAATTCTTCCGCCGTTCCATTTACTTTTTGTTTTAAAACTTCCTTCGCCTTGGCTTCCTCATTTCGAATACGTTCATTTTCTTTTTCATATGCTTCAAGAACTAGTTGTTGTTCAATATTTAATATTTTTGTCACAGCGATCAACGCTTTAAAACGGTCTTCTGCACTCTTAATTTCTTTTTCTAATATAGTAGCAACGGATTGTAGCAAGTCTTGAAAGGCACACATATACCATTTCGGCTCGAGACCTATTCGAACATGGGTGTGAGCAATAATAATCCGTTGCCTTACAAACTCTTCATCAATTACACCATTAAACATTTCTTGAATATGCCTTGTTAACGTTACTTTCAACCGATCTACCGAACTATGCTCATTAATGATCTCAACTAATTCATCGTTACGAAATAAATTGTTATAAAATTGATCAACAATCTCTTCAATATCTTTTTCTATGTATGGCTTGAGAGATTTCACCACTCCTAAGTCCCTTTCAGTCAGTTGAATCATCTCAAGCTGCTGTTGTAACTCAGCTGATACGTGAATTTCTCCTCTATCCTCCCAGGTTTGCTGGCTTGTTTGTCGCTTTGATTTGGTTAATGATTGTAATAGCAACGTTCATTCCTCCATTATTTTCGGTCGTTAACTTTTGTTTCTTTACTACTATGAAAATAGTAATAATTGCTATATTCATTATAAATGAGCACTATTAAAATGCATAGTTAAATAACTTTGGGAATTCAGAACTTTGCAACCTTATAAATAACTCATTCAAAAGGATTTTGCTCCATGAGAAGCGAAAATATCCATAGAAATGTTCTAAAAAAGTAGAAAAGAACGATTTATCTATAGTTCTAATATGAAAGGAAGATTGGATGTCTTTTAATCAAGTAATCTCTCGCAAAGGAACATCATCATTAAAGTGGGATATGACGAAGGCAGTGTTTGGGACTGACGATATTTTACCGATGTGGGTTGCTGATATGGATTTTTCACCACCTCAAGCTGTTATAGATGCTCTCAACGAGCGTGTGAATCATGGGGTTTTTGGTTATACATATGTTGGTGATTCAGTGTCTGAAGCTATCATCGATTGGCAAAAGCGACGCCACACATGGAATGTCAAAAAAAGTTGGCTTCTATACAGTCCTGGCGTCGTCAAGTCAATCGCAACCATCATCCAAGCATTAACAGTATCTGGAGATAAAGTCTTAGTTCAGTCACCGATTTACGAACCCTTCTTAACGATTCCAAAGGCAAATGATCGAGAACTCGTCAATTGCCCACTCGTTCAAGGAGATTCAAACTATGAAATCGATTTTGAAGCGTTCGAAGCATCACTCAAAAATGGCGTAAAGCTCTTTATCCTTTGTCACCCACACAATCCAGTGGGACGCGTATGGAAAAAAGAGGAGCTTACAACGATTGCCGAGCTTTGTGAAAAATATGATGTGACCGTCGTCTCAGATGAAATACATTCAGACCTTGTCTACAAGCCCCATACACATATTCCATTTGCATCATTATCAGAGGAAATCGCTAAACGTACGATTACATTGATTGCACCTAGTAAAACATTTAACCTTGCTGGCCTCCAAGTATCAGCAATGATTAGCGAAAATGTAGAATACCGGAAAAAAATAAAAGCGATTCATAAAAGCCAAGGACAGTTCACCCTTAATCCTTTGGGAATTTCAGCGATGGAAGCAGCCTATAAAGAAGGTGATGAATGGCTCGAAAACTTGCTCGATTATTTAAAAGGCAATGTCGACCTTGTTAATCGTTTTTTATCTGAACACCTTCCTAAAGTAAAAATGATCGACATTCAAGCCACATACTTAGTTTGGTTAGATTGCCGGGAACTTGGATATACGGATGAGGATCTAAAGAAATTACTAATACACAAAGGGAGGTTAGGCCTTGAGGCAGGACCGAAATTCGGTCAAGGTGGAGAAGGGTTTGTAAGAATGAACATCGCATGCCCTCGTGAAGTGGTCCAAGACGGACTTTTGCGATTGAAAAAAGCATTTGAATAAAGTAATTTGAACAGTAAAGTTGAGCCAGCTCCTTTAACTATAGGAACTGGCTTATTTGTTTAATAAATATGTTTCACACGACCTACTTGTCCATCTTCAAGCCGCACTTTAATGCCATGTGGGTGTTGTGCTGATTTTGTCAGTAAATCTTTAACCACGCCTCTAGTTAGCTTACCTGTACGTTGATCTTTTTTTAAAACAATATCAACTTCAACACCGGTTTGAATGTTTTGTCTATATTGGCCATCCATTACGAGTCCTCCATCTACTATTAAGATATGTTAAGTATACCTTATCTCAGCGTTTTTTTTTCAATCGGTCTTCATATTTGTCCTTTGTTTTTATAGAGGAAGAGGCAACAAAATTTAACACAGCCATTTTAAAAAGACGGGACAACCCCCTTATAGGTGTTGTCCCTCGTTTGATTATAAAATTTCTAACTGCACGATTAGTGCTAGTAGTAGTTGAAGTAGTACTTGAATATTGATAGCGACTTGTGTGTCTGTTCTTGTAACGTCGACCCCTTTTGAGTTTTCGATGACAATCTTTTGGAATGAAAGTTGCTTTGTTTTTGCCGTTTGCAGTAAGTCTTGAGTAATTCGTTCTGCTTGACTACTATCTGCAATTGAAATGTGAATGATTAACGCAATTGCTGCTTGAAGTGCTGCTTGTAATGACACCGCTGCCTTTGTATCAGTTGTTTTGACAGTGATATCACAACAATCCTTAATAAAGATATAGTCCTCCGACTGTTGTAGTGTTTTATTTACTTGATCAGCATTCTGCGTATCATCTGCAGCCATTGGGTGACAAGCATTGGGGTCTAGTGCTGACCAGCGCCCTTTAGATTTACCTTTTCCTGAATAGTATACTTCTTGGTTCATTTTTTCTCCTCCTTTCAATTACAGTCTATTCACTCCACATATTGCCGATTGGACAAGCTCCCTAAGACAAATTCATTAATTTTAGTTCCATTCACGAAAGCCTTTAGACAGATGACTATCTTTTGCCTTGGAAAAATGCTTTGTTTAAAACTACAGCACGAAATGAATCATTTGTTTATCTTTTTCTATTGATGAAATTTTTCAACGTATTGAGATCATTTGGTTGCTCATGAAATGGCTTACTTGTTGGTCTGGATACCGGTTCTTCAGTCGTTTCAACTTGAGGATCTACTTCCTTATCCCTTCCACCATCCACGTCATTTTCTGTCATCGTCTGCTCATGATTCTCCAAAAAATGATCGACACTTTTTTTCAAATCATCGATCATCTCTTGAACTTTTTTTCGATCTTCTCTTGAGATTCTTTGCTTTTTGACTTTCGCATCATGTTTATCAAGCACTTTGCCTACCATCAATTCAATAATTCTTTCTTGTGATTTATCCATTCTTTCACATCCTTTTCATCACTTGTCATCTATTAACAAGCTATGCGTAACCTCTACCCCTGTGCTAAGTGAAATGCGGATTTACTGGTACTGCATGAAATATCGGAAAATGGTATGCTAAGGAAAAAGTAGAAAAGGTGGTTTCAATGGCAGAACAGCTTCAAATTGGTGATATTGTTACAGGAATCTATAAAACTGGAAAATATATTGGAGAAATTATTGGGGAGCACCCACGTATGCCACATTACGTTGTGAAGGTGTTAGCTGTCGAAAAACACCCACAGCAAGGCGACTTACATAGCCCGAAAAATGTTGACGTACCGTTATTTCATAACAGACGGGCCCTTGGCCATAACGAAAAAGCGAATATGCCGAAAGCACAAATTCGGCGATTTGAAGGGGAAGTTCCTGATTACAAAGAATCATTACGCCAAGCACTGCAAGACCAAAAGCAGACGCTTATTGAAGATGGAAGTGACTGGGCAAATAAATCATTAACTAGCCTCGAAACACTAGAAGAGGATTACTTTAATTAATTAATTAGAAAAAGCCTGCCTCATGTACATCCTCGAGGCAGGCTCTTTGTTACACGTTAAGCGTACTATGTCAAATACTTTTTTTAGATTTTTGTTTATACCAAATAAACCCGTCTTAATAATTGGTGATAATTGGTAATAAGAAAGCGACTGACAAAGAACCCTATGAAAGTTAACCACTACTTCTCAAGTCTGAAGTCGTTATCCTCGTGTTCAATACTGTAGGGATGCATTCTGGCATAAGTACAATCTTTTGATTTCATTAACGTACAATTCGCATTTACAGGACGAGGTGGATATTGCTTAACTTCGAGGTCTGAATGCCTCTAGAATTTTGATCCGATCTCACCTCGACCTCAGAAGCAGTGGTAACTTTATTTGTTTTTTAATTATGCAGCTGATAAAGTTTTATGACTTGTGTTAGTTGTACTTATCAGACAGTTGTATGATAGTTTTTTATTGATTTCTTCTAAGATTTCATATGGTGTTACTTTCGAAATAAATGGCCTTTTATCACGAAGCATCGCAAAGGCAATTTTAATAAACTTGTTCCCTAAGGCAATAAAAACTTTACGAGCGTGTTTTCCTTTTTCTTTTAATCTCGCTACAAATGGTTGTAGATCTTTATTGTGCATAGATAGGCAACGACCAAGGTTATAAATGATATAACGAAGGTGAGGATTTCCTTGCTTCGAAATGCGCCCAAAATACCCTTTTCCACCACCTGATTGTTTCATGATAGGATTAGTTCCAGCTTTTTTAATGATTTGTCCAGGGTTCTCGTATTGAGAAATATCACCTATTTCGCTATAAAGTTCTGCAGCGGTGACCACGCCGATACCACGAGTAGACAGAAGGAGCTTGCCCTCCGTTTGAAGAAGGAGTGTTTCAATCTCTTGTCCAAATGAACGGATATTTTTGTTTACCCTTTCTAGATCTTCCAGCTTAGTTTTAAGTACAACTAGTTCTGGTCTAAGCTCTGCAAGCGAGCGAGAAAGGGCCTGGTTTGCCACATACAAGAGCTTTTCAATTGTACTCTTACGCAATTTCAAATTGTGTTCCTTAGAAAGCCTTAGAAGCCCTACTTCTCCTAGCTCAAGGATATAAGAAGGATGTGGAAAATGACTCATGAAGAAGAGGGAAGACTTCCCCCAAAAGTCGCTAAAAACTTTAACTTTTTTCCGTTTGTTTCCTTCTTGGACGGCATAGCCTTGAAATTCACGCCAAATGTGATCCATTAACACCCGGATCTCCATTTGAAGAGAAGAGCGCTTTCTGATTTCTTGTCTCCTCACTCTTGTGAAGGTAAGAAGTTGACGCTGGATACCTTCTGCCAAAGTAAATTCAGTGCCTTTATTATTCTTAATACAGTGGGCAAGGGCTACGAGGTCTATATCATCTGTCTTACACCAATTCAGTGCGCTAGCACGCTCCTCGAAGGTAGTATAAGCATTGAATATTTTAACACCAAATCCTTTATAGCCAAGCTCACGGACAATATCCTCATAGTAATGTCCAGTAGCTTCAACACCAAGGAAAATTCTTTGAGCGTCATTGTTCGTAATCGCATTATTAATCTTTGAACATAAGTAAGATATTCCATCTGTATTGACAGAAAAGAAAAATGGTTTCTCAATAACATCGCCAAAGTAGTTGCATATCAAGGCCTTTTGATGAAGTTTCGCTGCATCAATAGAGACGATGAGTACTTTTTCTAAGTCCACTCCTCTCAATTGATCTCGAAATAAACTTCCTTTTTTGCCTTGAATATGATAACTTTTACTAGTCCCCATATGACTTCAACCTCCATTTTTGTGAGTGGGTGATGAGATTGAGTTCCTTGTCAGGTACTTTAATCTTACTTGAAGTCGCTGGGGATTTTTTATGTTTTTTATTGGTAATTACATTATTTCATACACCAGAATTCATAAAATTTTAGCGGAGTAGAAGCACGACGTAGTGAAAAATTTTTAAGAATTAAGTATAAGTTCAACTAACACCTCTGTCTTCGCCTAAAAGGCTCGCCAATCGGCGAGTTTTCTTTATGATCCAAATATTTTTGTGTTTTGTATATTGTTGACCCATCTTTCAAGAAGGCCGACTTTTTTATACGGTGCGTCACTAAGTTCTTTCGTATATAGTTTATAATTATCTTTGCCATGATTTTTTGCATAGTACATTGCTTGATCTGCGTGTTCAATCAATGTCTCTTTATCTTCACCGTCATCTGGGAACATACTGACGCCGATACTTAATGAAATCTTCGCTTCTTCTCCATTAATGTCATAAGGGTTGCCTACCGTTTTTAATATCCGTTCAGCAATTGCTTGGATTTCTTCCTTACAAGTTTCTTCAAAAACAACGACAAATTCGTCACCGCCAATTCGTGCAATGAGATCTTCGTCCCTAATACTATCATTAAGGCGAGTAGCAACTTCTACAAGTAACTGATCACCGGCATCATGACCTAAGTTATCATTGACGTCTTTAAATCCATCCAAATCAACGAACATGATTGTGAAGTTATGGTTATGTCGCCTTGATCTGGATAAAGCTTTATCAATATGGCGATCTAATGATTTTCGATTTGGAAGATCCGTTAAATCATCATAAAAAGCCATCTGTTTTAGTTCTAGCTCTAATTTTTTACGATCTGTCACATCGATTAATTCTCCATGCACTTTTAATAATTCATGATTAGAGCCAAGAATTGGTGTTGAAATCTTCACAACCCAATTAACGTCACCTTCTGATGTCACTACTCGAAATTCAGATTGAATCGACTCACCTGAAAGTAATCGTTTCTCCTCTTTTTCGATACGTTTTACATCTTCAGGATGAATCATCTCTTTCCATATATGCGGACTCACCATGAGCTGTTCATTCGTTAATCCATAAATTTTTTGGACTTGTTTCGAGAAGTAAATTTGATTTCTTCTCAAATCATATGAAAAAACAGCCCCTTCAAGAGAATTGAAGATTACCTCATACTCGGTATTACTATTAGTTAATGAATCATTTTTTTCCTTTATCTCGTCTATTTCTTTTCCAAAATGGTGATTTTGAGCTAAAAGTTGATCATACTTATGCCCAAGCCACCAAACAACCGACGTTACTAACAAAAGTAAAATAAATCGAAAGGTATATTCCTGACCTATTATTAAATAATGATGAATAGCCTGAGCAATAATAAACAACATAACGACACTAGCAACAATTCGACCTTTAAATGTCATCATTTTTCCCCTATTCTTTTCAATTCGTGTATTGTAGTATGAGTTGCTAAGTACTTTCTAATTGAAGCGATGAAAAATACCCACCACCTATTAATACCCAACACAATACACGTCTGTAACATCTTTTAGTTTACTTGAAAAGTAGAAGAATTGCACTTTAAATTTGACAAAAATCGACTTTATTTGTGATTTTTTTCGACAATAGTTTCACTTATTAGTTCCTGTTTCTTCTTACTCTTGACAGGACTTCCCTTGTCAAGCGATGATATATTGAAAGCAAATTAATGATAGCCGCATACGGGCGGCTTTATAAAATAAAAGATGACATGATTCAGGAGGATTTATGACTAAGAAAACGATTGTATTTACAGGTGGCGGTACCGCAGGACATGTAACACCGAACATTGCGATTATTAATGAAATGGATAAACGAGAGTGGGACATCCAATACATCGGATCGAAAAAAGGCATCGAAAAAGAACTGATCGAGAATATCGATATTCCTTATCATAGTATTTCTAGTGGGAAACTAAGACGTTACATAGATTTCGAAAATGTAAAAGATGTTTTCCGAGTCTTGAAAGGCTGTATCGACGCTCGCAGAACGTTAAAGAAGCTTCGTCCAAACGTGATTTTTTCTAAAGGTGGATTCGTCTCTGTACCTGTCATTGTAGCTGCAAAGTCTTTAAAAATACCAACGTTCATTCACGAAAGCGACATGACGCCAGGGCTTGCGAACAAAATTTCACAACGCTTTGCAACGAAGGTGTTTACTTCGTTTGAGGAAACAGCAAATTTCTTCCCAGCTAGTAAAGTACAAGTGATCGGATCACCGATTAGAAAAGGGATTTTCGCTGGTTCAGCAGACAAAGGAAGAGAATTTCTCGGGTTTGATCGAAAGCTTCCAATCTTAACGATTATGGGTGGAAGTTTAGGCTCGAAAAAAATCAATGAAGTAGTAAGGGGTACATTAGATGAGCTCACAAAAAAGTATCAAGTTATTCATCTATGCGGAAAGAATAACTTAGATCCTGATTTAGAAGGTAAAAAAGGGTATAAGCAATTTGAATATGTAAACGATGAACTCCCTGACATTTTAGCTGCAACTGATTTCGTCCTCACACGTGGAGGGTCAAATGCGATCTTTGAATTTTTAGCGCTAAAGATTCCGATGCTAATCATTCCTCTAAGTAAGCGACAAAGCCGTGGCGACCAAATATTAAACGCCAATTCGTTCGCAGAAAAGGGCTATGCAGTGAAGTTAGAGGAAGAAGACCTAAACAACGAATCATTGCTCGATCAGTTAAATGAGATTGGAAAAAATCGTGGTCAATTTGTTCAATCAATGGATGAGTCGAGGCAAAGTGAAGCGCTTGATATCATCATTGAAGAAATCGAGAAACAGTCGTAAAAAAAACTTGCCCACAATAGAGAATAAAAGTTGCCTGAATAAGCTTATACGCTTGTTCAGGCTTTTTATGTTGCTCTCAAGTGATTAGTAAACTGAAGGGGCTGTACCTGGTACACTTCTACCTAGTATCACTTCACACTTCTCGATATCACCTACCGAATCAATTCACTTTAGTTTTAACTAAAACAGCCTTATTCATGTAGGTTTATGGAAAATCCGCCGATGAAATCGACAAATTCGTTCATTCCTCATTTCACAAACTACCGATACAAACCGTGTTAATATGCGATATAAGATAGTTAAATAAACGTTTGTTTAACTATTTTTCAACAAATTTAGAGCGAAGTTATAAGAAAGTTGTCAAAACGGAAGAATGCACCCCATTCAACATTCAGCGTCAAAATCTTCATACTCTCTTTCCCAACTAACGTCATCATTCTTAGTTTTTGCGCCGAGGATCAAACACTACTTATTTTCATCGACTATACCTCAAGACCCTAAAAAGAGACTTGCCATCATCGATGGTTCAAGCCTCTTTTTTCGCATTACATATTGTTTTTAATTTACCCATTGATCGACTAATTCTCTATTCTCCTCAATCCATTGTCTTGCCCCTTCTTCAGGGTCATCAAGTTCATTAATAATTGACATGAGCGATCCTAAAGAGTCATCATCCATAAACCAATTATCCATCCATTCAACAATCTCTGGGTGTTCCTCGCTAAACCCAAGCCTTGTCATATAGTAAATGTCATCTGGATCACCGTATACGTTTCGGCCATCCTCCAAGTACTTCAAATCATAATCAGCAAATGCCCAATGAGGACTCCAAAGTGTAACAACAATCGGTTCTTCACGCCTGTAAGCATTTTGCAATTCCGTCATCATTGCAGGTTCTGATGATTCTACTAAATCCAAATCAAGATTATATTCTTCAAGCACATCATTTGTTAATCTCATTAAACTAGATCCTGGGTCAATCCCAACAATTCGATCTACATCTAATTCTTCATGTCTTTCACTTAATTCCTCAATGCTGTCAACATCCATATATTCTGGTACAGCAAGTCCAAGCACTGTTCCTTCATACCAGATATCATGCATTTCAATATCCTCTTCATATTCATCGAATAAAGGCTCGTCAGTAATGGGTAACCAAACTTCAGGCGCTATATCTAAATCACCACGCGCAATCCCGGCCCAAACTGGTTGTTTTTCGATCGCGGTAAGACTAACGTTGTAGCCCTTTTCCTCCAACAACAACTTCCACATATTTGACACCGCAATATTTTCTGCCCAGTTATTTAAACCGATATCGATATCACCACGTTGCTCTACATCTCCATCACCAGTCCCTGGGCCTCCTTCATCTGCTGGTGGAGTACACCCTATTACTGTTCCAATGATCATTAATAAACAAACAATATACACACACCGAAACGATTGGATACTTTTCATTTTCTGAATCTCCCTTCATCAACAATTTTCAAGTTGTCATTATAACCAAAGTATTTGCATCAATTGGATAACTATACACAGACACCTAAAGCCTATTATTCAGCCAATGAAAAATTATTTTCATAATAAATACTCGTTCGTAGATACTAAAAAACATGAAAACTCTAATTTCAGGGGTGGAGATATGACACAAGCAAAAGTAAGAGTTGAAAATGTTACAAAGATATTTGGAAAGTCCCCCAAAAAAGCTGTTGAGCTCCTAAATGCAGGGAAATCAAAAAAGGACATTTTAGAGAGCACTGGGAATACTGTTGGTGTAAACAAAGCGAACTTCGAAGTTTATTCTGGAGAGATTTTCGTGATCATGGGGCTATCCGGAAGTGGTAAATCGACGCTTGTCCGATTACTTAATCGGTTAATAGAGCCGACTATTGGACATGTTTACATCGATGAATCTGACATTGTCAAATTGAATAAAGAAGAATTAAGAGAAGTCAGGCGTAAAAAGATGTCAATGGTTTTTCAACGCTTTGCCTTATTTCCTCATCGTACTGTTTTATCTAATGTTGAGTACGGTCTACATATACAAGGCGTGCCTAAAGAAGATCGGGAGAAAAAGGCAACAACCTCTCTTGAACTAGTCGGCTTAAAAGGATATGAAAATAGTTATCCCGATGAGTTAAGTGGCGGAATGCAGCAAAGGGTTGGTCTTGCCAGAGCCTTAGCTAATGATCCTGATGTATTACTTATGGACGAAGCTTTCAGTGCGTTAGACCCACTCATTCGAAAAGATATGCAAAATGAACTTTTAGAGCTTCAAGAAAAAATGGAAAAAACAATTATCTTCATTACTCACGATTTAGACGAGGCATTAAGAATTGGCGATCGTATCGCATTAATGAAAGACGGTAGCATTGTCCAAATCGGCTCTCCAGAAGAAATTATGATGAACCCAGCCAACGACTACGTCGAACGTTTTGTTGAAGATGTCAACTTATCAAAAGTATTGACTGCTGAAAATGTTATGAAACGAGCCGAATCACTAAAAGTCGATCGAGGACCTCGTGTAGCATTACAGTTAATGAAAGAAGCTGGACATTCTAGCTTGTATATCGTTGATAATAAACGGAAATTGTTAGGAGCTGTTACAGCAGATGCTGCTTCTTCGGCAATAAAAAATGAACAAAAAATAGAAGATATCCTTATCAAAGACTTACCTACCGTATCACCAGATACGGTACTTGAAGACTTATTTGAAAAAATGACCTCCTCGTCACTTCCGCTACCTGTCGTCGATGAGGAAAACCGATTAAAAGGAATCATTATTCGAGGAAGTATTATTGGAGCATTAGCTGGAGATGATGACTATTTAAATCAAGGTGAGGTGAAAACAGATGAATAACTTCCCTGCAATTCCACTTGGATCATGGGTTGATTCATTGGTTGATTTTTTAACCTATAATTTCTATGGTTTCTTTGAAGGAATCGCAATCGTTGTAGGAGCCGTTGTCGATTTACTTGTATCCATATTATATATGATTCCACCATTTGTATTTATTGCCGTACTCGTTGCACTTGCCTGGTGGACAAGTCGCTGGACCATCGCTTTATTTACCGCCATTGGTCTATTGCTTATCTACAACTTAGGATATTGGATGCCAATGCTTGATACATTAGCACTAGTATTATCTGCGGTTGTTATTTCAATTATTATCGGTGTGCCAATCGGCATATGGGCTTCACAAAGCGAAGGTGTACAAAATGTCGTCACTCCAATTTTAGATTTCATGCAGACAATGCCTGCGTTTGTATATTTAATCCCTTCAATTTTATTTTTTGGAATTGGTGTAGTACCTGGTATTATTGCTTCTGTCATTTTTGCGATGCCACCCACCATCCGGCTTACAAATCTAGGCATCCGGCAAGTACCAGCAGATCTCGTTGAAGCAGCCAATGCATTCGGTTCAACAACAAGGCAAAAGCTTTTTATGGTACAACTTCCTTTAGCCACAAAAACAATAATGGCAGGAATCAACCAGAGCATCATGCTTGCGTTATCAATGGTTGTTATCGCTTCACTTGTTGGTGCCCCAGGTCTTGGTGCCGATGTTTATCGAGCGGTTACACAAATTCGAGTGGGTCTAGGGTTTGAAGCTGGTTTAGCCATTGTTATTTTAGCGATTATTTTAGACCGCATTTCACAAAACTTTGGGAACTTGAAACGAAGTTAGATCTTTTAGAACACAGAAAAAGAGTACTTCCATTTATGAACCTCGGAAGTACTCTTTTTTAACGATTATTCCACTTCAACAACAAAAGGAAAAACAAGAACATCTTCATCTTCAAACTTAAACTCTGCCCACACTTTATACGCCCCTTGTTCTGGGAAGTATGCATCAAAGTCTGTCGATTCTTTAGAGGTAGGGTGAACGTGAATAAATTGTTCAATGTTCTCATCGATAATGACGACATGGCCTAATGCACCTAAATACGACATCGGCGTTTCACCTTTTAAATCGAATGACAAAGTGACATGTTCACCAGATACCAACTCAGAGAAGGATAGCTCTACTTCTTTACCATTTTCAACTTGTAAGAGCTCTTCATCCGCGGACAATCCTACATTTCGTTCCGTAGCCTCTCCAGCATGAATACGAATCGGCTCAATGACATACTTTTCACCTTCAGGTTTCATATCAACAAATACATAGTACTGACCATCATTTAAGGAAGCCTCTGTTTCAAACAGACCATCATCAATTTTTTCAGGGTGGAAATGATGGAATTCTTCTAAATCGTCTCGAACAACGATGAGGTGCATTAGCCTTTCATGTGTTTCAAGAAGGGTTGGTCCATGGCCATATTCGTCTTGAACCTTGACCTGAATTAACCCACCTTCAAATGTTACACCTACCTCGACAGTCTGTTCACCGCTTGGTTCTCCATGACCGTCATGCACTCCATCATCATGAACATTTTCTGTCACTTCTTCATGATCTGCTCCATGATCTTCATGCATCTCTCCACTCGTTAATGGGTTTTCTCCAGTAATAAAACTATACCCTGCAATAACAGCTGTCAGATAGACAATTCCTGATATAACCCAAACTTTTACACCACTCATGTTTCACCCCTCCTTACTTTACAAGTTTCACTTTTTGTAAGCGTAATGCGTTTAATACGACCGAAACTGAACTAAAGGCCATTGCAGCTCCAGCTACCCAAGGTGCAAGTAGACCAATTGCTGCAATCGGAATCGCTGAGGTGTTATAAACGAATGCGAAAAACAAGTTTTGTTTAATATTACGCATCGTCTTTCTACTCATACTAATTGCATCTGCAACACTATTTAAATCACCGCGCATTAGAGTGATATCCGCTGCTTCAATGGCAACATCTGTCCCTGTTCCAATTGCCATACCGATGTCTGCAACTGCTAAGGCTGGTGCGTCGTTAATACCGTCACCGACCATCGCAACTTTCTTTCCTTGTTTTTGCAGTTTTGCGATTTCATCACTTTTTTGTTCTGGTAAAACTTCAGCAATAACTTCTGAGAGCCCAACTTCTTTGGCAATTGCCTCCGCTGTTCGCTGGTTGTCACCAGTAAGCATAATCACTTCGAGACCAAGGCCTTTCATACGTTGAATTGCCGTTTTTGATGTTTCTTTCACTGTATCTGCAACAGCTACCACTCCTGCGAATATTCCGTCTACAGAAATTAACATCGCAGTTTTTCCTTGGCTCTCTAAGGTTTCCATTCCTTTTTCTGCATCAGATAAACGAATGTCATACTTCTTCATCAACTTCCGTGTACCAACAAGCACTTCACGTCCTTCTACTGTGGCACGAATACCATGTCCTGGAATCGCCTCAAAGTCACTTGGGTCTGTTAATTCAATTCCCTTATCCTTCACACCATTTACAATCGCTTGAGCTAGCGGGTGTTCTGAGTTCTTTTCGGCTGATCCGACGAGATGAAGGACTTGCTCTTCAGTAAAATTGCCTGAAACAGAAACATCCGTTAATTCTGGTTCACCTTTCGTTACTGTACCTGTTTTGTCTAAAACAACCGTTTGAATCGCTTGCGTATTTTCTAAATGCTCGCCACCTTTAAAGAGGACACCAATTTCCGCTGAACGTCCAGACCCTGCCATAATGGATGTTGGCGTAGCAAGACCTAAAGCACATGGACAAGCGATAACTAAAATTGAAATCATCGGAATTAACGCGGAACGAAGATCTCCTGGTGTAATAATAAAGTACCATGTAAGGAAGGTAAGTATAGCAAATGCTACAACTACAGGTACGAAAATACCTGATACTTTATCAACCATTCGTTGAATGTCAGCTTTTGACCCTTGTGCTTCTTCAACGATTTTTACAATTTGTGAAAGTGCCGTATCTTTTCCTACTTTTGTTGCTTTCACTTTTAATAAACCGTTTTTGTTAATCGTCGCTCCGATTACTTCATCCCCTTGCGACTTATCAATTGGAATGCTTTCACCTGTAATCATGGACTCATCAACAGCCGATCTTCCTTCAATTACTTCACCGTCTACGGGGACTTTCTCACCTGGTTTCACGACGACTGTATCTTCTGTTAGTACTTCTTCAATTGGTAACTCAACCTCTTCTCCATTTCGAATAACGGTTGCTGTTTTTGCCTGAAGACCTAACAGCTTTTGAATCGCTTTGCCCGTTCTACTTTTCGCACGAACTTCAAAAAGTTTTCCTAACACAATCAATGTAATAATAATCGCAGCTGCTTCAAAGTATAATTCCGGCATTCCGACAGAACCAGCACTCATCCACGTCCAGCCGAGATATATACTGTAAAAATAAGCTGCACTTGTTCCTAAAGCAACGAGGACATCCATATTGGCACTCTTATTTTTTAACGCCTTATATGCCCCTGTATAGAACTGAGCACCAACAATAAATTGAACCGGAGTTGCTAACGCTAGCTGGACCCACGGGTTCATAAACATGTCAGGCATATAAATAAACATCGTAAATTCAAAATGTGCAACCATTGTCCATAATAGCGGCAATGTTAAGATCGCCGATAAAAGAAACTTCCCGGTCTGTTTTTCAATTTCCTTTTCCTTATAGTCTACTTTACTTCGTTCATCTTCTTTAGGGAGTAGCTGAAAACCTAGTTTTTTAACTGACTCCATCATATCTTTTGCTTTTACTTCACCGTCATCATACACAACCGTTGCCGTTTCAAGAGCAAAGTTTACATTTGCAGAAGATACGCCCTCCATTTTGTTCAAACGTTTCTCAATTCGATTTGCACAAGCTGCGCAAGTCATACCTGAAACATTAAATTCTTTTTTTTCATTCACAACTTGAAAGCCTAGCTTTTCAATTCTTTTCTCAAAATCCTCAATGTTCGTTTGCTCTGGATCATATACAACTTTTGAGCGCTCTAAAGCAAAGTTTACATTCGCTTCATCTACGCCATCAATCTTTGAAAGACCTTTTTCAATTCGATTTGCACAAGCTGCACAAGTCATGCCAGATATTTTTAGTGTTGCTTCTTTATTTGCCAATGGTTTTCCCCTCCTATACAACATGGGGGTATAGTTCTGTTTTAAGAGTTAGTGATGATGATTTTATTTCTTAAATTCCTTTGCTATCCCCATTCGTCTAAAACTTTGGTGTCATCCCCATCAGTAAGTGCTATGTTTCTACACCTCTAAACCATATTATACATTACGGTAGTAGGGTATATTAAGTCACGAGTTTAAGTACAGATGATAATATATTTAGAAAATACCGTGCTACAAAGTGCAACACGATATTTCCATTTAACTAAACTACGTCAAAACCTTGATCGTCGATCTCTTCTTTTATTTTCTCCAATGATATTTTACTTGTATCAAATTCAACATCAACAAGTCCTTCATCTAAGTTCACTTTCACACTAGAAACACCGTTTAGTTCACCCACACTGCCTTCAATAGATGATACACAGTGACCACAAGACATACCTTCTACTTTAAGAGTTTCTTTTGACATTTTTCATTCCACCTTTTAAAAAATATATTTTATTTCATTAATTTAGAAACAGTTTTCAAAAATTCATCAACAACTTCCGTGTCTTCTTCTTTTAACCTTTCCATCACACATGTTTTCATGTGACTGTCTAATAATAAACGTGAGACGGAATTTAGTGCGGATTGTACAGCTGACATTTGATTTAAAATATCATCACAGTACACATCCCGTTCAATCATGCCTTTGACACCACGAACCTGGCCTTCGATTCGGTTCATTCGTTTAATCAAACTTTCCTTCACATCCGATGGGACTTGACCGTGCATTTCATGTTCTTCACAACATGATTTCTCCTCATTTTCAGCGATTTCTAATTGCTCTGCCAAACCTCTCGCCTCCAATCCTACCATGTATCATCATAGATTTAATTGCATTATACTATACCCACCCATTGTATTTAAAGTGACAAAATTGTTAAAGCATTTCAAAGGTTCCTTTTACATTCCCCCGTCAACACTTCCTTTATTTTATCAAATCCATATCTATCCACGAATTTTGCCATTCTCTCTCTTTTTCTTCCGTTATTTCGGTACACATCTATGACACGGTCTACTAAATTGTATAACTGTTCTGGTTCTAACCCATCCTGCAACAAAACGCCTGTCTGTGCATCTTCTCCTACGGCCTTTCCCCCAATATACAACTCATAGTGATCTTTTCGTTTGATCACCCCGATGTCGTTAATCAGAGGTTCACCACATGCATTTGGGCACCCTGTATATGCTGGACGTAAAGTAAATGGTACTTCTTGGCCAGCAATTCGTTTATTTAATTCAATGGCAACTGGCATCCCCTCTTCTTCTGCTCCTTTACAAAAGTTACACGTTCGTAAGCTTTTCACATAAGGTCCTACTTTATAAACAGCTAGCCCTGCTTCTTCTAATTGTTTCGTGACCTCTTCTACTTTTGATTCTTCAACTTTAATTATTAATTGCTGAAAAGTCGTTAATTCAATTTCTTGATCTTCATCTAAATACTGACTTAAAATCATTAGCTGTTTCGGTTTCAGTTTTGCTCCAAAACCTATCCCACCATTCACTGCTAAAGGAATCATTTTAACTTTTGTCATGTTTAGCCCCCTCCATTTGAAAATTCAAAATTCTTATTATATGCATTATACAATACCCCACACAGGTATACAATGTATATTCTATAAACATTTTACTCTCTAAAAATGCGTAATTCTTTTCCTCAACTTATTGACACGTTATAATATCCTATAAACATAAAAAAAGGATAGTACAAGCATTACAATAAGTCCCCCTTTCACGTTTGAACGACCTGATCATAGGTTACAATAAAGAGAAGGTTTAAAGCTATGAAGCGGTTAATATGATAAATAGGAAAAAGCTTTCGAAAAAAGGAGAGGTTTCGACATGAGTGAGACGAGCCATTTACATAATGAAGCGATCGAAATGTTAAGGGATACGAGCCGAACATTTTTCATCCCAATTACCCACCTTCCTGAACGTTTGAAGGAAGCAGTTACAGGGGCTTATTTATGTATGAGGGCGATCGACGAGGTCGAGGATCACCCTGAGCTTCCTGCCGATGATAAAGTAAAGCTATTACGTTCGATTAGCGAAACGTTACAAGGCGAATCGTACAAAGATGAGCTTGCAGCTATTTTCAAAAACTACAAACATATTTTGCCTGAAGTGTCGTTACGACTTCATGATTGGATCACCGTTTGTCCAAAGGAAGCTTTACGTAACGTATTAGATTCGACTTCAACGATGGCTGATGGTATGGCTAGTTGGGTTGAAAAAAACTTTGATATCCAAACCAAAAAAGATTTAGACGATTACACATATTATGTTGCTGGTTTGGTAGGTGTCATGCTCTCCGATCTTTGGAAATGGTATGATAATATCGAAACAGATAAGGAATTAGCGATCGCCTTCGGTAGAGGTCTACAATCTGTAAATATCTTACGTAACCGTGATGAGGATTTAGATCGTGACGAAGTCGATTTCTTCCCAAACGGTTGGGGATGGGATGAAATGTTTCGTTATGCACGAAAAAATTTAGCAATGGCTGATCAATACATGGAAAGTATAAATAACGAGAAAATCCAACATTTTTGCCAGATCCCGCTTGCACTTGCTCATGCAACACTTGATGCTATAGCTGAAGGGAAAGAAAAAATTAGTAGAACGGAAGTCCATGATATTGTCAATAAAGTTGTCAATGAATAAGTAAGACGAGGAACTTTCTTCAAGGAAGTTCCTTTTTATTATGAACCATTTTCCTTAATATTGCTTTTATGATGTAGGAAATCAAGGAATCGGTACGTATTGACGATTTCTCGTCTTCCATTCATAAATATAAGTTCCCTTCAGGTCATGTTTCCATTTCACTACTTTATTTCTCAGTCCTCCACACACTTCAAATATTTTCCATTTTCCGATGTTTTATTATTATTTTTTTATAGGATGAAAGTTCGAGGCATTTTTACTTATATTACATAATACTATGAAACAATCGTATATAAGCAAAAATACAGTGTAAGCTTTGTTATGCACCCCTGTCCAAAAAGGTGGTCGTTTAATGAAAATTCATGTCATTTTACTCATCGTTTTATTCGTCATTAGCCTTGTTTTCCTTTCGCTTATAAACAGAAGTTCAGATGTTATCTTAGGAAGACAACTACCAGAAGTTAAGACGGCACCGAAACAAGAATTGTTGGCTGAACGTTTCATTAAAAAACATATGATCAATGATGATGGTACTTTTAAAACATCATTTATAAATACTAATGAAATGCCGTACTGGGCTGCTCAAGGAGATGAAACATTATCTGAATCATTAGGGCTATGGATGGAGTATGCTTTGCTAAAAAAAGACATCGAATTGTTCCACAGGGCAGCACTTACACTAGAGGACGAATTCCTTATGAAGAACGGATTAATACGCTGGAAAGTCCATAGTAAAGAAGAGAAAGAAGTCAATGCACTGATTGATGATTTAAGGATAGCACATACTCTTTATAAAGGTTGGAAACTGTGGAATGAAGAGTCATACCTTCTATTAAGTGAAAAAATCAGTGGCGCAATCGTTACACACAATATAGAAAATCATTTGTTTGTCGATTTTTATGATGGAAATTTAAATCAAAGCAGTACAAATATAACCCTTTCGTATTTGCAAATGGACCCAATTGGTCATTTGTATGATAGGGGGGTTGTACCATCAGAGACTTATGAACGAATATTAAACTTATTAAATGTTATATCACCTAGCTCCATCTTTTTTCCGACATCATACGATAGTGCTACAAAATCCATCACCTTTCATGAGATTGTTCATATGATTGATCAAGCGTATCTTGCTAGAAGTTTAAAATATGCTGGGATCGATCACAAATTATTTCTATCATTCATTCAATCGGAAATCGATAAAGGCAAAGTATATGGGAAATACAAGCGTAGTTCACTAAAACCTGCCGTTCATTATGAATCTCCAGCAGTGTATGGATTATTGGTTCTGTATACCATTGAGGCAGGAGAAAGCCAATTAGCCAAGCAACTTTATGAAAGAATGAAACAATTCCAAATTGCAGAAGAGGATCACATGTATTATGGGGGATATATTGATCAATACACAATGAACACACACATCTTCGATAACTTACTTCCTCTTTTAGCAGAGAGGAGAATGATTGATGCAACACTTATTGACTGTAAGTAAAAAGGTAAAGTATTTTATTTATCAACTTTCCCTTATTTTTTCTATCATGATCGGTGGTTATTACTTCCACTTAACTTACACGACCCAAACCGATATCCTTTACTTCCTCACCTTTTTAACACTCGTTGTCATCGGGGTGTTAAAAGGAAGAATTGTCAGTCTAGGGATTAATCTACTAATTATCTTTTTCATTGGTAGTTATAAGTTTTGGGAAGCGTGGGTGTTAGACCCGCAAGATTCACTAGAGCGACTTACTGTTACATTTGGATGGCTCCTTTTATTCCTTATCGGTTCAGCCGTATCGGGGATGAGCCATCAAATCATTACATTCATTTTTAAGGAAAATGAAAAGCTCCACCAAAAATATAATGATCTTGTTATGGTTGACTTGGATACTGGGCTTGATAACCGAAAGAGGTTTGAACTGATATTGGAAAAAGAGTTTAAGCGATCAGCTCGATATCATTATGATCTTAACTTGCTTTTAATTAAAACAAACCACTTCGACGATTTTGAAACACTTTATGGTCAAAAAGAGACGAGACACTTCACTCTAGAAATATCAAAAAAGCTTAATAAAAATACGAGAATTAGTGATTTTAGATTTAGAGTACAGAAAGATATATTTGCAATATTACTTACTAACACCCCCCGAGAGCATGTCGATGTTGTTATTCATAAACTAGAGCAACAGCTAACGAGTCATACATTATTAAACAGTAAGAAAGAAGTCACAACCTCATATTCATTCGGTGTCAGCCACTATCAAAAAGAGATGAAAGGGTTTAGAGATATGTATGAAAATGCTAAACAAGACCTTGAAACCTATATTTATTAAATCATCCTTTATAGGGTTATGTTTCCTTATGTTTCTCCCTTCTCTTATAAGTGCGCAAGAGACAGTAAATGAGCGTAAGACACCGGATATATTAGTCGTTTATCAACAAGGCGTAGACTCTTTGCACTTAAGTGAATTCATCAATTTAATAAGTTACTATTCATTTCATATCACTGTAAAAGCCGAAGAGGAAGTCACTAGCGATCATGTTCAAAATGTTACACACCTCATTTATTGGGGAAGTGATCAATCAACATTCCGTGACAAAGTTAAGGAGTTCATAAGAGGCTTTGAAGGTAACCTTCTACTCATTGGAAAACATAGTTTGGTACCCTTTAAACAAGAGTTTCCAATTTCTATATCAACAACGACACAAGTTAATGGCATCTCTTTTAATGGGAAAAGTCAGTGGCAGCACTTATCTGAACAGATCATGATAGATAAGGTGATTGTTCCCTCTAATGGAGCAACCGTTTTATTGGAGGGCTGGAAAGGGACATCTCAATCTTATCCTGTACTTATTCAGGATGATCAATTGTATTATCTTGGATTACAGACATTTTCTAACGAAGTTGTGCAACTTTATATTATTGAATCACTGCGTACGTTTTTTCAAGTTCCATTAAGTTCCGATCACAATTTCGTGTTAATTATCGATGACGTTCATCCATTAACAAACGTTGATCATTTAGAAACATTAACAGATTATTTATTAAACGAAAATATCCCATTTCTAATCGCCGTTCAACCTGTTTATTACCACTTCGAAAGGAAGAAAAATTATATACTCTCTTCCTCTCCTAGTCTCATTGAGCGATTACAATACCTTCAACACCAAGGAGCAGGAATACTTGCAAAAGGACAGTATAAAGAAAGAGACCTCTACAGGTCCATTCAAGAACTCGTTTCACATCACTTACCCCCAATAGGTCTAAAAATAAATGAACCTACCATTTCAATAAAAGATTTATCAACAATCTCGCAATTATCTTCTACGATCATTAGCAACTTCCATAAGTCATCACTAAAAGGTAACGCTCGTATTGCAAGTTTCGAAAGGACCGAACCATTTGTACTCATACCTAAATCGTTATATGTGACAGAACTAGATCCTCTATTATTTAGCAATCATTTTCAAAAAGAACTTGTTCAAATAGGAACGTTACAAGAAAGTGTAAACGGCATTATTTTCCCTGCATATTTAGAAGAGGAACTATTAACAACGCTCGTAAAATCTATCTATTCAACGTTTAACGACCCATTTTTTGACATGTTGCAATTAAACCATGAAGTAAATGTTCCTTATGCAAGCGTACAATTCAACAAGACGGAAGGCTATACAGTATATGAAGACATTCCCCTTTTTCAAAAAATGATCAATCGCTACTCGTTAAGTTTAATCGAGTTTATATTATGGGTTGTCGTCATAATCGTCGCTTTAACTATCAGCTTGTTTGCCATTCATACGTTAAGACTTCGTATTAAAAAACGAAAACGATTATTTGAGGAGAGAAAAGTGAATGGCAAATAACTTGTTCATCTTATCGTTAACTTTAATTTGGGTCATGCTGTTATATCATATGTTTTTAATGCAAGGCGGCTATTTTCACTTTTTAAAATACCAACACCCTATCGAAAAGTGGCGTAAGCAAATAGGAGATTATCCTTCTGTCAGTGTATTAATTCCTGCTCATAATGAAGAAATCGTCATCGAGCGCACACTTAAAGCGATGGTGAGATTTACTTACCCGAAAGACAAATTAGAAGTAGTTGTGATCAATGATCAATCAAATGACCAAACAGGAGAACTAGCTAGGAATGTGAGTAAGCAATACCCTTTTATAAAAGTTGTGGATACGCAAGCTCCTTATGCCGGAAAAGGAAAAGCGACGGCTTTAAATTATGGATTAAAGGCATCAACGGGTGAAGTTATTGTCGTATATGATGCTGATAACACGCCTGAACGTTCTGCTTTAAACTACTTAGTTTTAGGTTTAAACACTGAAAAAATAGGCGCCGTAGTTGGCAAATTTCGTGTGATCAATGCACAGAAAAACTTACTAACAAAATTCATTAATATTGAAACAATCGGTTTCCAATGGCTAGCACAAGCAGGTCGTTGGTTTTGGTTTAAAATCACGACGATACCTGGTACAAACTTTGCGATTCGACGGAGTATACTCGAAGAGCTCGGCGGTTGGGATCATAAAGCACTCGCTGAGGATACTGAACTCTCGATTCGTGTTTATAATCTCGGATATCATATCCGCTTTTTCCCCGCAGCAATTACATGGGAACAAGAGCCTGAAAATTGGAAGGTTTGGTGGAAACAAAGAACACGCTGGGCAAGGGGAAACCAATATGTCATTTTAAAGTTTTTAAAAAGTTTTTTTAAACTTAAGAGGAAAAACATCATCTTCGACTTACTTTACTTCTTTTTTACTTACTTTTTATTTTTAGTGGGGGTGATGCTTTCCAACACCATTTTTATCGTGAATCTTTTTTATGATTTGAATTTACAAATCGGAATAGTTGCTCTCATACTATGGGTACTCGCTTACCTTTTGTATATTACAGAAGCGATGATTGCCTTAAGTATTGAAAAAACAGAAATGACCGCTCAAAATTTTTTCGTCGTAGCGCTAATGTATTTTACTTATTCACAGCTTTGGATTTTATTAGTCATTTATTCGTTTTTTTTAGAGTGCAAACGTACTTTTTTCAAACAAGAAGTGAAGTGGGATAAAACAAAACGTTTCACTTCAAAACAGTCTTCTGATACGAACGGTGAAGGTGTGAAAGAACATGGGTAAACGAAATCATGATCTATATTCCAACGGCTTACTGAATCGAAAAGATCGGATTGCTCGTTCCAAAAAACGAGGATATCGTCCTTATAGAAAACGAATCAAGACAATAATAAAGGGCTTGTACACCTTCTCCCTCTTTTCTATACTCATTTTTTTAAGTGGAGCTACACCTCATTTCGTAACAACAATGGATTCAGAAAACGAAGTAGAAATAACATACCAAAACAACGAGGATATAAATGAAATACGTAATGAAAACAGTGTCATGTTAACAGAAGACAGCTTTGATGAAACCTCAATTGAAAGATTTTCAACTCACCTTGAAAACTGGTCTGCCCTTAGTCAAAGGGGAGAAACTAGAGAACATGGTCAGATCACCTCATTCGTTGCTGACGATGTAAAAATGGTCGGTCCTAGCCAGGTCGACATGTATTACGAAGCACCACTCTTAAAAAAAGGAGACGATCATTATATTTATTTAACATTCAGTCACTCTCCATTATTATTACCTGAAACATCAACATTGACAGTTGAGGTGAATAACCAACCTGTTCATAGTATGTTTTTAACATCTGAGACAGCAAATCATTCTTCCTTAAAAATAAAACTAGATGAGTCAATGGTAACGGAGGGATTTCATAAAGTTACTTTACTGTTTCAAGGATATATTACCGATGATCTATGTCAACGAGCTGTTGACCCTTCTAATTGGCTCGTTGTTCATTCCAATTCTTTCGTTCACCTTGATGTAGGTGACTTTGTACAACAAACGGACTTATTAAAACATTATCCTTATCCATTCATACAACCTGGTTATACTGAACCGCTACAATTTTACCTTGTCGTCCCTGACCATCCTTCAGAACCTATTATTTCAGCAGCAACTCAGCTTGCTCACTTTTTACGTTCACAAGTTCATACAAGTGATTATGCAGTTATCATCACTGAATCTGAAACATCCGCAATAGATGATTTAAAAAATATCATCGCAGTGGGGCGCTATGACGATTGGAATGGGATCATTAAAGAAACGTTAACAACGCGCAATTTAGATATAGGTCGTAACTACGTAACGATTGATACGTTTATTTTAGATGAGATAAACAAACAGTTTTTATTTTTTGGTGGGGATGAAAACGATTTGATTGAAAAGAAAATTCCTCTTTTAACTGAGCAACACGTTATTAAACAGTTAGCAGGGAGTTCGTTATCTGTTGCCCAGTTACCAGAGACAATAGACGACAATGAAGACATGACATTTGATTTGAAAAGTAAAGGTATGGAGGATTTGCACTTAAATTCTAGATTTAATACTTCACCAGTGATCCGTTTCGACCTTCCACTATATGGGGAAATCGAGGAACACCCAACGTTACATGTAAATATGCGTATATCTCCATTACTTCATGAATTGGTTGATGAAGGGGTAGACGAACACTTAGGAATAAACATTTATATAAACGAAAAGCCTTATACAATTCCACTAAGAAGAGCAGTTGCGCTAGTAAATGAAAGAAATGAGCTCACCTATGAGGTCCCTATCGATATTGAAGATATCAACGCCTCTAAGTATATTGAAGTTATCTTTTCTACGAACCTTGTTAGTCAAGAAGTCGACTGTATACAAAGAGATGATTCTACACGCTGGATCGAAATTGAAAATAGTAGTTTTTTTGATTTCTCTCTTGTTGAAAGCTCAGAGATTAACTTTTCGAATTGGCCAGCTCCTTTTGTAAATGCTCACGGCTTACAAGATACGACGTTTATTCTTCCTGATAAATTAAATGGCCAAATGCTGAGTCAGCTAGCACAATTGACCTCTTCAATGGTTCCACACAAGGAAAATATCAGAAATCTCAATATTGTATATGAACGTAATGTTGAAGATGTAACAAGCCATTTCATCAATGACCATATCATCTCCCTTCATGAAAAGCTTTGGGATACGAATGAAAACACTTTATCGAGTAGCCCTTTTCTTTTAGAAACGTTACAATACATCGCCCTTATTGAACCATCCCTTTGGAATGAAGAAAAAGCAATGGCCACCTTCCAGCCATTTATCACACCTAGAAAAGATCAACCATTTTTTGACCCAGAAATGTTAGTCACTCTTCAAGAAAATGATAAACGAACAACCACCATTGGAATGAGCCAATCCGGAAACGTCATCTTAGACGAAAAACAATTATCTGTTGTAACACCAACTGTTCCTACCACGGAAGAACCAGCACTGCCATGGTGGATTAGCCTATTATTTATCATCATCTTCCTTTTTTCCATATTTCTATTCGTTCTTTTACTGAAAAAGAAAAGAACAAATGAAGATTAAAAATGAAAAGGTTTCTGCCCCTTACTGCATAAAGTGCACGTCAGGGGTAGAACTCCCATCTCTTCTCCTCCCTCCATTCCTCACATACCAAGGTATCAACATTGAGCTTTAACACAGCCTTTTATTAAAGAAAAAAATCAACATTTTTGTCAGATCCCGCTTGCACTTGCTCATGCAACACTTGATGCTATAGCTGAAGGGAAAGAAAAAATTAGTAGAACGGAAGTCCATGATATTGTCAATAAAGTTGTCAATGAATAAATGACAGACTTGATAGCATTGAAATTAAAGGCCTGGTGTACATTCACCACGGTCTTTTTATTTTTCTATACTTTTTCAAGACTCGTTTACCTCTACTGTTACGGTTCACTTTGAAAATAGAGCATTTTATTTTTCATTCATTAACAAGTTTTGTAAGATAGAAAAATATGAGACTTCTCCAAAGGAGGTACTTCAAATGAACGTTCTTATTATTATTAGCGGTGTTATATGCCTTTTAGCACTAGTGACAACAATCATCATTGGAATTAACCCGAAAGATGAGAATTATACAAATACAACAATAAGTAAAGTAGTATGGCTTTCAGTTATTTATATCGTCACTTTTATTCCACTCACGGTTTTCACACTTCTTTATTTTGTTATGCGATGAAATTCACAAAGGTTAAGACTAATAAATCAAAAAAACTAGTGACAGAACCAGCCTTTAAAAGGCTAATCCTAACACTAGTTTTTCAAGCTATAATTTGAACTTACTTACCTCTACCTGTAATTCCTCCGCCATACTTGCTAACGTTTCAGCAGCTGATGTAATCTCCTCCATTGAAGCCATCTGTTCTTCTGCCGAAGCCGCTACAGTTTGCGCATACCCAGAAGATTGTTCCGCAACATTTGCTGCCTCGTTAACCGATGCAGCCATCGATTCAGATCCAGCTGAAATTTGTTGCACCGCTGCAGAAACTTCAGTAATTTGCGTCGAAATATCTACAATAGATTTTGATATCGAACCAAATTCCGTCCCTGCTTCATTTACAGAATTGATTCCTTTTTGAACAGATTCTCGACCTTCTCCCATCACTGAAACGGACTGATCAATCCCTTTTTGGATATCTTCAACAAGATTTCCGATTTGATTCGCAGAGTGATTGGACTGTTCCGCTAATTTACGCACTTCGTCAGCAACAACAGCAAACCCTTTTCCATGTTCCCCTGCTCTAGCAGCTTCGATTGCGGCATTTAATGCTAATAAATTCGTTTGTTCCGCGACATCTGTAATTAATGAAATAATACTACCAATTTCTTTGGACTTATCTCCTAATTGACTGACGACATTCGCAATCTCTGCCGTTTTTGTATCAATTGCTCCCATTTGTTTAACAGCATTTTCAACAACCTTTGTTCCGTTTGCAGACTTTTCATCTGCTGTCGCACTCGAATAAATTACGGATTCAACACTTTTAGCAATTTCCTGCATACCACTTTTGATTTCACTTGCCGTTTGATTTGCCGAGTTTGTACTTTGAACTTGATTATCGGCCCCTGTCGCTACTTCTTGAATGGACTCTGTAATTTGATTCGTTGCCTTACTCGTTTCTTCTGCGCTAGTTGTTAACTCTTCTGAAGAAGCTGCCACTTGTTCTGCATTCGTTGAAATCTGAGAGACCATATTACGTAAACTATCAGTCATTTCATTGAACGACTCATTTAAGTCATATACCTCATCACGGCTTTTAACTGTCAGCTTCTCTATAGATAAATCGCCTGAAGCTAATTGTTTTGCATTTTTCGCTAATCCGATAATCGGTCTTGATATTAGGTTTGAAACGATAATTCCAGAAACAATTGCTAAAATGAATGCAATGACACTCATCGCAACAACAAATACCATTGCTTGGTTCGTTTCTTGAGTCGTTTGCGTATATTGTTCCTCTACAACTCCATCTAACCATTCTGTAAATCCTTCAGCTTCGTCTGCCATCATTCTACCTCGGGGAATGATATAATTGACTGTACGGTCAATTGCTCGATCGATATGGGTATTCCCTAGGTTTAAAGCTAAATTGACTTCTTCCATATATTGTTCATTCATCTCTTCAATTACATCTAAACGTTGCACTGTTTCCTCAATAGTACTCAACGCTTTTGCTTCCTCAATTAATAGAAAGATTCGTTCATTCGCTGCCTCTAATCTTTCAAGCTGTTCTTCGTCTTCAGTTAATAAATACCCTCGCATATTACTACTTTGCCGACTAATATTGTACTCAATTTCTGAACTAATATTTCTTACTTCAATGACCGTATCAATGATATAACTATAAGAATTATTTGATTGATTCATATTTATGTAGGAGACTACGCTTGCCACACCAAAAATTAATGAAACGAACAAAAAACTAGCAATTAACTTTGTCCTTAACTTAAGTTTCAATTTCCTTGCATGATTGTCATTCTTTTTTTTCTTGAATTTCGAAATCATTCTTCACCCTCCACTTAATTTTCTTTGATGACTTTTAAATACTTTTTTCCAGCTCACATTATGGAAAATAAAAAAGACTATTCTAAAATAGTAGAATAGCCAAACATTTACCTAGGTATATCGTATTTGGTAACCAGGCGATCATAGTGACATACACCTTAGACCCTAGGCTTTGCGTCCTATCCTTTCGAGATAGTTTGCCTTTTACATGATTATTTATATTTACTTTTCCAATAAAATCTATTCTATAGAATAATCTTACATAAAGCAACAAAAAAATAGGAAATTCGACACACCCTGACGAAGAATTTCATTTACAATCATTGGAATCTAATCTGCTCTTAAATGGGGTTAACTTATCATATCAACTTCTCGAACAAAAAATTGCCCGCCAGTACGGCAAGCAAAATAGAAAAGGTAAATATTATTTTATAAGTTTTAATGAAATCCCAAGTTATTAGTTTGTTTGTAACTTAGGTACATTCACCTAAAACCATTATTAACTCATTAACTCTTAACGCTCTTCCCAAAGAATTCTCCCTCTTCAAACGTGTGAGGGGTTAGCCCAACGTTAGTGGTGAGTATTTCACTTGCATACATCCAAACCACTTTTTATTACTAAATAGAACTTTTCGTCTTGCACCTTTATCCTTTCTAGATCACACTCGATTTCATTCCTTACTTCAGGCAACCAATTGCGTTCTTGTAGGATTTCAACCATTTCTAATCGCAAGAGCCAGTCGTATTTATCTGTCTTCTTCAATTCCTCCCAAACTGCTGCAATGACAACAATTCCAGCAGTCTGAATACCTGTTCTCACACCTCTGATTTGTTCATATAGATCATTTAACCGAGAGAGTGTAGTCAATGTATTATTACCGCTATGACTATTCAAATGATCATGAAGACAAAACATTGGGATTGTTTCTTCAACAGATAAATGATACAACCCACAATTTGGATCAAATAAAACTTCATCTTCATATGTAACAAAGCAATCACGGAAAGTCACCTGTATCGTTTTATCGTTTTCCCTTATAACCTCTGTAACAATTCCCCTTACTTCAATGCCACTTGTAAATAACAAACTTACTCCTTTTCCAACCGATACTCCAAGCATTGTAAGATCCTTCTCAGTAAGATCCTGAAATTTTCTAGTTACTCCTTTTAATTGGTTAAATGGCTTAAATCTCTTTCCACTTTCTTGGTTACCCTCCCCATTTATATTTAATAGCCATGACATAAACCTTCCATTAACAACCCCTTTATGTACATCATGCTTTTGACGTAATATAAATCTTTTAATTGCAGTTTGAATTGCGGTAAACCTTTCATTACAATGCGTAGAATCAGATTCTGTCAGCATGCAATAATCCTCCCCTTATTATAAAATCATGGATTTGCATTTTTTTCTCGAGAACTCACCTTCAAATGGCTTAACCTATTGTCGACTCTATAAGTACACAAGTTACACATTCCCTTATATTTACAGTATAAAACTTATTTCCCTAATTTTTTGTAAATAAATATGAATATCGAATTACTACGAAGTTATCTGATCCATAAGACACATTCCTTATGGAAACTTTTTATAAATTGTATTGACCACCCGGTCGATACGGTGTTAACATAGTGTTGACCATGTGGTCAACACGCTTTAGGTAAAGGAGGATGGCACGTATTAACTCACCATTTCACAAACTAGCAGCAGAAAAAAAACAGCGCATTATGAACGCCGCTTTTGAAGAGTTTATTCAAAAGGGTTATGAACAAGCATCAACAAACGCGATTGTTAAACGAGCTGGTATCGGAAAAGGAACGTTGTTTCACTACTTCAATAGTAAGAAGGATCTCTTCTTATTTTTGCTCGACCACTGCATTGACATCAGTGACAAAGAATATATAGACAAAATTGATACAACCGAAGGGGATATCATTAAACGATTTAGAGACGCAGCCTTGTTGAAAAAAAGGATGATGGCAAAATACCCCTATTTGTCCGATTTCATCCTTGTAGCCTTTTCATCAAATTCAAGTGAACTAATCAACGCATTACACGAACGTAGACAAACACTAGAGAAAAAAGGGATTGGTAGAATTTACGAAAACATTGATACGACTCTTTTTAAAGACGATCTCGATGTAGAGAAAGCATTACAGCTCATTACGTGGGCACTCGATGGCTATCGAAATGAAAACGAACGAAAACTAAAAGGAAAAACGTTCACCCTAGAAGAGTTCGATCTGCTTCATAAAGAATTTGACGAGTATCTAGAAGTATTAAAAAAAGCTTTTTATAAATAAGTGGGGTGGAGAAAATGTCATTAATTAACATGACGGGAGTTACAAAGCATTATGGCAAGGTAAGAGCGCTTGACGGGCTTGATTTAGACGTGCGAGAAGGGGAAGTTCTCGGTTTTATCGGACCAAATGGTGCTGGTAAGTCGACAACAATTCGGATTTTGCTTGGTCTCCTTCAAAAATCAAGTGGACAAATATCAATGTTTGGCAAAGACCCTTGGAAAAATGCTGTTGAATTACACCGTAAAATCTCTTACGTACCAGGAGACGTTAACTTATGGCCCAATTTAACAGGTGGCGAGGCGATCGACTTATTAGCACGACTACGGGGAGAAGTTAATCAACAACGTCGCAAAGAGTTAATTGAGCGTTTTAACCTTGACCCAACCAAAAAGTGTGGTACGTATTCCAAAGGAAACAGACAAAAAGTAGCATTAGTTTCTGCCTTTGCTTCTGATTCTGATTTATTTATTTTAGATGAGCCTACTTCGGGACTTGACCCATTGATGGAAGCAGTCTTCCAAGAATGCGTAGCAGAAGTAAAAGCTCGTGGAAAAACAGTTTTACTTTCAAGCCACATCTTAGCCGAAGTAGAAAAGTTATGTGACCGCGTTGCAATTATTCGCGAAGGAAAAATCGTAGAATCTGGATCATTAGATGAGCTTCGCCATTTAACTCGTACATTCGTTACGGTTGAGACAGAAAAAGAAATCACAGGTATTGATACGTTATCTGGCATCCATAACCTTGAATTGAATGATCGTGAGGCAAAGTTCCAAGTAGAAACCTCTCAAATGGGTAATACTTTGCAACATTTAACACAATTTGAGGTGAAAAATTTAACGAGTACGCCTCCTACATTAGAAGAATTGTTCATGCGCCATTACGGTGATTCAGAAAGTAAAGATGGTGACACGCAAGGAGGTGACAAAGGTGAGTAAAGAGCAAACCTTTACTGGAACTGGTACGATGCTCCGTTTCATGTTGCGTAGAGATCGTATTCGAATACCCATTTGGATCATAGCCATCACTCTTAGCATTGTTATCTCACTCATTAGTTTTGAAGAGTTATATGTAACTGATGCTGAACGACAAACAATGGCCATGACGATGACAAATCCCGCTGCGATTGCACTTTCAGGTCCTGACCTTTATTTAGAGAATTATACTGTTGGTGCGATGATCTCACACCAAATGATTGGGATGGCTGGAATTGTTGTCGCTTTAATGAGTGTCCTCTTCATCGTCCGTCATACGCGTAAAGAAGAAGAAACTGGGCGGGCTGAGTTAATTCGAGCTTCTGTTACAGGAAGACATGCGAATACTACTGCAGCACTCATCCTCGTACTTGGGTTGAATATCGTTCTTGCGCTAGTTTTAGCTCTTAGCATGGGGGGATTAGGGTACGAATCCGTCACTTGGGAAGGTTCGTTTTTATTTAGTGTTGCATTAGCTTCGATCGGCTTTATTTTTGCTGCCATTGCGATTTTTTTCGTTCAACTCATGGAAACTGCTCGTGGAGCGACGGGATTCGGTACTGGAATGATCGCCGTAGCCTTTACTTTACGTGCTGTTGGTGACATTGATAACAGTCTCTTATCATGGCTTACGCCAATTGGCTGGGCACAACAAACGGCAGCGTTTGTTGACAATGATTGGTCACCATTATTGCCTAGTTTTTCTTTCACAATTATTTTTACCTTAATAGCTTATAAGTTAAGTACAATGCGAGATGTTGGAGGCGGAATGATCCGCCCTCGCCAAGGACGCGCTCATGCCACTTCATTATTGACGAACCCAATCGGTCTTGCTTATCGATTACAAAGAACGAGTTTGATCATTTGGAGTTTTGCCTTATTAATATTCGGAATGTCTTATGGGGCCTTTCTTGGAGAAGCTGAAGAAATGATGGCTTCAATGGAAGATACGCTCAATGAAATGCTTCCTCAAATGGAAGATGGAGTGATTGCTGATAGTTTTGCCGCAATGTTTATCTCTGTTTCAGCAATGGTTGCCGCGATCCCTGCTTTACTAAGTTTATTAAAGCTTCGTGGTGAAGAAAAAGCCGGGCGTATTGAACCACTCCTTTCAGGGGCATTAGCGCGAACTCGCCTGTTAGGAAGTTATTTAGTCATCGCCTTACTTGGCAGTGTTTTCTTATTATTTATGGCAGGCTTTGGCATGGGGATCACGGGAAGTCAAAGTATGAACGATTCTAGTTATCTACTTGACTTGACGATCGCAGGGTTAGCTTTTGCTCCTGCTTTATGGGTAGCAATCGGTTTAGGAGTGGCACTGTTTGGTCTGTGGCCTAAAAAAGCAGCATTTAGTTGGGCAGTAGTTATTTACGCATTTTTCGTCGTCTATTTAGGTGGCGCTTTACAGTTGCCTGAATGGGTCATGAATTTGTCACCATACGAGCACATCTCAAGAATACCTGCTGAAGATTTAGTGATTACGCCGTTACTTAGCTTAACTGCAATTGCTATTGGATTAATGATTGTCGGTATAACTGCATTTACAAAACGTGACATAGATATGTAAGTTGATAAAGGGTTAAACGCACTGGATTATTGTGTCCAGTGCTTTTCTTTGAGTAATTGTATCATTTCTTCTTCGTTTGGCTTCTTACGTGGAATGATTACTTCTTGCGTGCGATCATCCTCTCTCATGTGCTATCATTTCTTCTCATGTGGATTCAACACCTACTCCTACCCCCCTCTGAATACACTACTTTTCCTCTCACATCAAACAAAATTACCTTCCCTCAATCTAATTTCTAACTCAGATAATTCGACAACTGACCATATACAGCAACCTATGTCTATCGAAATTGGCTGAACCTCCACTTATCTTATCGGAAAAAAGTTAAACAAACGTTTGTTTAGTCCGTACCTCTTCACACAATAACTGAATCCCCCAGGTATCTACCACCTGGGGATTAAGGAAAAAGGTTTTCACTCTTCCTCTTTCATGAATTGAACTTGAACTTCTACGACATCGCCGTCCTTAAGGTTGTATGTGTCTCTTAATTTCACGTCTGTTGCGATTTCGATAATTGTTCTTGGGTGCCCCCCTTGCCCCGATGCATTTTTATCGGTCCGAAGTATAAATGCTCTTCTATTGAATATTCTACACTCTTGCAAACTAACAGATACTTCTCCACCATATTCTTCTCGCTCCAACCTTATTGAATCACTTGGTAAATCATAAGGTTCTTTGAGTTTGATATTTAAAGTACCAGGAAAGAGAACCATTCCTGTTTTTTTCTTATAGAAAGAACTAAGTTTTTCAATCCAATAAGAAAAATTCCCATATCCACTAACCACTTCTCCTCTTAACCGTTTCATCCTCTCCCACCTTTTCAACCAGTCCTCTTTTACACCTTATTCTACCGTTGAAAAAGTTTTCCTTCTTATTGCCACCCAACCAACCTCTCAAGAAGTTGAAACGTATAAAGTAGATGAAACGTATATATTGTTAGGAGGGTGAGATATGCTGACTGATTTGAACGAAAAACTAAAACTTGTAAAAGAAAAACAGAGGAAAAAGCAAAAATGGACAGATCATTTAAAGCGCGCGGAACATTTTTTAATCGAAGAAAAAAATCACGCCGCTAAACTGAAAGCTCAGTTGGAGAAAGAAAAAGAAGATGTTGAGCGTCTTGAGAGTTTTTCATTAACAAATGTTTTTTATTCACTGACAGGAAGAAAGCTCGAAAAGCTTGATGAGGAAAAGCAAGCAGTGCTCTCTGCAAAACTCAAGTACACAGAAGCGAAGGAAACGGTTGAAGATCTGGAAAAGGAAATTGCTGAATATGAGTCATTATTAAAAACTGTTGCTGATTCGGGTAGAGAATATCGACGACTATTGGCTGAGAAAGAAGACTTAATCCATGATTCTAACTCTCCTTGGAGTATTGAGTTGTACGCATTATCAGAAGAAGAGGCCGAGCTTCAATCGATGAAAAACGAATACGAGGAAGCAATTGAAGCAGGCCAATTTGCACAAAAAGAAATAAAAAATGCTATCGACTCACTAAATAAAGCTAAAGGCTGGTCAACATTAGATATGTTTGGTGGCGGAATGATTACAACAGCGGTCAAGCATAGTCACCTTGATACGGCCAAGGATGATATACATGAAGCTCAGAAGCAATTGCGCCATTTTCAAGAAGAACTGCAAGACTTAGAAGATCATTTTCATGCAAACTTAGATATTGGGAATTTCCTTACTTTTGCTGACTACTTCTTTAATAGTTTGATTGTAGACTGGATGGTGCACGGAAAAATCACCGATTCATTAGAGCAAATCGAACGTGCCGAAAGCCAAGTAGTGACGATGATGAACAAGTTAAATACAGACCACAAGGAAATTAGCGAAAAGTTAGCAGAAACGAAGAAAGAACGACGTAAATTACTCGAATCTGCTACATGATTACCTTTAACTAAATGGAGCTTCGTCTAAACTCGTTCACCCCCTGTGGAAGTGAACGCTAGTTGAAGTTCGTCTTCATACGTAAATGTCTCCCCATTAAAAGGAGGCTGTGCATGACAGCCTCTTTTCTCATCTCTCATATTTTCGAAAAAATGTTTTGATCGATAATGCACAGTGATGAAATGTAAACATCGCATACGTAATGGCTATTACCGGTACGAGCGGAATCCACGGTTCATCTCGAATATACTGCCTTGTATCACTCAACATACTTCCCCACGTTCCTAATGCATTTTGCACTTCTACCGGACCCTCCTCCATCGTAAACCACTCTTGAGCAATAAACATTGATAGGAAACCGAGTTGGCCAAGTAACAACTTTACCTTCGCAAGCTCTTGAAAAAACAACATAGCCATCGTTGGCCCAAAGTGTCGCACATCATACTTCATTAGCCTAAACCAGCCATTTGACCCTGTGCTAACTGATGCTTCATAAAAGGGCTCATTACGTAAATGTTGCCATTCGTTTGCGAACAAAAAGGTAAGTCTACCTGTTTCAATGGCAACTAAAAGTAAAGTTCTTGCCACCCAACATCTAAATATGGTTTTAAAAAGGAATTCGAATGTACATATTTAAAAGAGGCGATTATATTTTGTAACTCCAATGTTTATACACCAACAACACATATACCATATAGGGTTGAGCTTAGGATGACTAGCCTCTTTCCTTCTCCCTAAGAAACTACAAAATCATGTAAAAACTATATATTCGTTGTAAATACGAACTTTCGTGTATTACGATATCTTCAAATGCGTTTCAACGTAAGGTGGTGATTCCTTTTGCAAAGCTTCTTCCGCAACCATCGTTTTATGTTATTATTCCTTTCAGTCATTTGGTTGAAAACGTTTATCGTTTCTGAAGCTACTTTCCATATCAATATTAATCAATTTTTAGAAGCACTCATTTTTGCACTTAATCCATTGATTTTTTTATTTACCATATACAGCATTGGCTTACTATTTAAACCAAAAGCACAACTGTTCTATTACTTCGCGTTAAGCATGGTACTTTCGGTTATCTTGTACTCAAACGTTGTTTATTACCGCGAGTTTAGTGATATCATTACACTTCCGATGCTGCTTATGAGTTCAAATATGGGAGATTTAAGCACAAGCATTTTTGAGCTCATTCATATTGCCGATATCCTTTACTTCATTGATCTTGCTCTACTTGGATTTCTCATTTATAGGCAACCAGTATGGCTAACTGTTACAAAGATCCAGTTTAACAAGGCAAAGTTTCCAGCAATCATTTTACTTCTTTTACTTGCGGTTGGTCTCACACAACTGAAGGTCGTTGACCAAAAATATTCGTTTAACCGCGACCAACTTATACAAACGCTCGGGATTTATAATTTTTATCTGTATGATGCATACCTTCATACACTAACGACTACTCAAGTGATGTTTTCTGAAGAAGATGACTGGTCATCGATTAAGGAATATTTAGAAGAAAACCGTGGTATGTCAAACCTAAATTACTTTGAAGCAGCTAAAGACATGAACGTCATCGTCGTTTCACTCGAGTCTGTGGAAAGTTTTGTTTTCGGTGAAACATTAAACGGTGAGGAGATCACTCCATTTTTAAATGAACTCATTGAAGAGAGCTATTACTTTGAAAACTTTTATTATCAGACGGGTCAAGGGAAAACATCTGATGCAGAGTTTATCATTAATACCTCCTTGTACCCGTTAGGGCGAGGCGCTGTTTTCCTTACTCATGATGAAAATGAATATCGTGGTCTCCCTGAAATTTTATTAAATCACGGTTACCATACAGCAACATTTCATGCGAACAACCAATCATTTTACAACCGGGATGTCATGTACCCGAATTTAGGGTATGAAGACATTTATTCATTCAGTGATTACAATATTTCAGTCATGAACTCTGTCGGTTGGGGAATGAAAGATATCGATTTTGTTGAACAGTCGCTCGCGTTTATTGAAGAGTTACCACAGCCTTTTTACGGAACGATGTTAACATTAACGAACCATTTTCCTTATGAGCTAGATGAAGAAGATCAATTTATTGATGAGTTCGATTCTGACAGTGAAATCGTCAACCGTTATTTTCCAACGGTAAGATATACTGATGAGGCGATGCGTGTACTCGTTGAAGGGTTGAAAGAAAAAGGTTTATATGAAAATACTGTTCTCGTCATGTACGGCGATCATTATGGCATTGCAAGCAGTCATTATGGTGAACTAGGTAAATTTCTAGATAAAAGAATTAATATGTATGAAGCCATTAAGCTTGAGCGTGTACCGTTGATCGTTCATATCCCTGGTATGGAAGGAGAAACCATTGATACCGTCTCTGGGCAAATCGATGTCATGCCAACACTTTTAAATTTACTTGGTATTTCTGAAGAAAATAAAACAATGTTTGGCTCTGACCTATTCTCCTATAACCGAAACGATTTCACAGTATTACGTGATGGCAGTGTTATTACAGACGATCTCATTTACTCAAATGACCGCTGTTTCGACCACGAAACAGGCGAAGAGTTAAGTTTGGCTACTTGCGAACCACTCAAAGAGCAAGGGGCTCGTGAACTAAATTTTTCTGACAAGATTATATACGGAGACTTGTTCCAGTTTCTTGACTAAATGCAAAAGAGCTGCCCTTCCTGGATGTTTTTACATGCAGGAGGGACAGCCTTTTTTATATTTTTATGATGATTTTACTTCTGCCTGATTTTCTTCTGTGTACCAAATAAATTTACCTGTGTATCCATAGAGGATGACAAAGAAAATGGCCGCAAAGCTTAACCACATATATGGTAGATAAGCTAGCGTCGGAACACCAAACAAGGCAACCATAAATATTCCATTATCTGACCACGGAACCATACCAGAAGTTAATGTACCTCCGACTTCCGTATTTCGTGATAACACTTTACGATCAACCTTTAACTTATCATAATTTTTCTCCATAATTTTTGGCGTTAAAATTAATGATACGTACATCGCACATCCAAACACATTGGCGAAAAATCCTGTTAGTAACGTCGATACAGAAAGTCGGCCCGTGTTCGTAATAAACCTCGTAAAGGAGTCGACAATGACTTGTAAGGCTCCAATATGGTTTAAAACCCCACCAAAACCAAGGCCTAATAAAATAACAACGATTCCACCAAGCATGCTAACAATACCGCCACGATTTAATAAGTCATCTAAAAATTCACTTCCTGATGCAATCGTAAATCCGTTATAAGACGTTTCAAGTGCTGGGACAAAATCCATACTTTGGAAAAACACAGCCCAAATCACGCCAAGTAGTGAACCGAATGCAATCGTCGGAACAGCTGGTTTTTTCATCGCGAGTAATATAATAACGATTGCTGCTGGAATAAGCATAAGCAAACTAATATTAAATGTGTCATCCATCGAAGACAGGATCGAGTTAATACGCTGTTGATCGACCGTACCATCAATGACTGTAAAACCAACAACTGTAAACGCAATTGCACTGACGACAAAAGCAGGTATACTTACATATAACATAGAACGAATATGATCAATCACATCGACTTTTGACATTGATGCGGTTAACACCGTACTATCCGATAAAGGTGAAAACTTATCACCGAAATAAGCTCCTGATAGGACCGCACCTACAACCATTGGCATTGGAATTCCTAACCCTTCACCAATTGCAACCATTGCAATTCCTGATGTACCTGCCGTTCCCCAAGATGTACCAGTTGCTAAAGAAGTTAAACAACAAATAATTAATGTTGCTAACAAGAAAATACTTGGATGAATCGTTTCTAGACCAAAGTAAATGATACTAGGAACAATTCCTCCAGCAATCCACGTACCGATAAGAGCACCGACAGCGATCAAAATAAGTACCGCGTCGAGCCCCCTCGAGATCCCTGCTTTAATCGCTTCTTGTAAACTTTCATAACTATAACCTAATCTCTTACCTAGTAAAATCACAATAAAAAGTGAAATAAAGAGTGCTAGTTGAATAGGTAATTCAAATGTTGACGTAAAAGAAAAAGCAATAACTAAAAATAAACCTAGTACGATAATGACTTCAAATAGAGTAGGCTTTCTAATCGATTCGCTCATTTTATCCCTCCTATTTTTATTCAATGGTGATATAGATTCTTACATCTGTCGACTGAACGTTCGCTCACATAACTTACGAAAGAAATGAATTTTGATATAACTAACACTGTATCACATAAAAGCAATAAAGTTAAAGTGTTAAAGCACTCCACTACTTTCCATCCAGAAACAATTACTCCTCTTCACTTTTACAAGAACCGAAATCCCCTTATGTATGACACGAATGCCTTTATTCACCCCCAAATATGATTTATTTCACTTAGTTATAACGAATAATATACCAGGAATTGTCTTAAAAAACAAAATGTTATAATAATTTACAAGATAAAAAAGGACTGCCCGAGCCGTGTTTTTCACGTCGGACAATCCTCCATAAACTATCATTATTTTTCCACTAAAATCGTATAAACGTCATGCGTTTCAAACGTTTCATTTACTTTTAATCCTGCCGATTCGATATCTTTTTTGAGCTCTTCAGGTGCTAGTCGCTCATGTAAAGGTGGACCAACTTCGCCCTCAACTCTTGCCCACTCAACAATCGCTGCTTTACCACCATCACGGAGCATTCGCTTTATTTCATGAAATGCTTTCACACGATCATCAACTTCATGCATCACAAAGGCTGCGACAATACTATCGACACACTCGTCTGCTAGAGGAATCTCCTCTAAATCTGCTTCAATAAACCCTACGTTTTCAAAGCCTTGCTCTGTCGCTCTAACGCCTAGCATCCCGAGCATTTCCGGTTCAACATCGACCGCATAAACTTCACCTTTCGTACGTTCAGCGAGTGGTAATGTGAAATACCCATTTCCCGCTCCTAAATCCGCGGCATTTCCTTCTGCCGGCAATGCTAATAAATCAGCAACCCATTCTGAGTCGATCAGTTCTTTTCTTTTCGGATCTAATAACCGTTCTGCTTTTTCGGGATTAAACCTGTGACCTGCCATTCAAACTCTCTCCTATCCTTTAAACTTAGTTTATCGCTTTTATCATTTCACTAGTTACAAACTGAAGCTCGCCATTTGTTAAGTCAAAAACCATTCCAATCACAGGAACGTTGTGTCCATGCTCCAAGTATACAGGATGACTTTTCATATTTTCCACTTGAGCCAACACGTTATGTGTAGCTAAACTCTTCGAGGAACAAGCGCCATCCCCTTTACGAGGTAAACTGTCTTGAATATGTGAAAGCCATGACTTCATTTCTTCATCCTCATATTCATTCCAAGCAGCATCGATTCCACCACAACCAGTGTGCCCAATAATAATAATGTAACTGACCTTTAAATAGTGAAGCGCATAGTATAAGCCTGTTGCAAGGCTCTCATCATCATGACTCACCTGATTTGCAACATTACGGTGTATCAACATTTTCCCAAGTGGCATTCCCGTAATGACTGACGGACTTACCCTTGAATCACTACAAGATATCATAAAGAATTCAGGTTTTTGACCTTCTTGTAGTTTTGAAAAAAAATCCGGATCAATCTCATTCATACGCTTTATAAATTCTTGGTTTTTCTCTCGTAACGTTTCAACGTTCATTGCCATCACCTCTTTCAATTTTGGCGAACGCTTCATCAATCGTATGAACAATGTTATCTTCATATTTTTTTCCGAACGTTGCTTTTTTCAAGAGATCTCTTACAGGCCCTTTCACAGTAGCGAAATAAACGTTAATACCTTGTTCATTTTCATGCGTGACCCATTCATCAAGCTCATCAATGGCAACAGCATCCATATCGTTGACTGCGGAAAAATCTAAAATGACATCGGTTACGTTACGGTTGTTTGTTAAATAATTACGAAGCTTCTCCTCTATATAAGCCATGTTTGCAAAATATAGTGCTGAATCAATCCGGATAATGAGCGTGCTCTCATCTGTTTTCGCCTCTGGAAAGCGTTTGACGTTACGATATACACCTAAATCTTCAACCCAACCAAGTTGGGCTATATGTGGCTTTCCACTTCTGTATATGAAAACAGCGAGTGAAAAGACGACTCCAATGGCAATACCTGCTTCGATCCCAATCATTAGTGTCGCGATAAATGTTACGAATAACGACATCGCATCGACTCGTTTGACTTCCCAAAGATGTTTCAATTCTTTCACATCGATTAATCCATAAACAGCAACGATAATGATCGCGGCAAGTACCGCCTGTGGTAAGTAATAAAACCACGAAGTGAAAAAGAGCAACGTAATAATAATAAAAATGGCGGTAAACATAGTGGCCAGCCCTGACTTTGCACCAGCATCGTAGTTTACAGCTGAACGGGAGAATCCACCAGTGACTGGAAAACCAGAGAAGAAGCTCGTTCCAATGTTCGCCACCCCTAACGCACGGAGCTCTTGATTCGGTTCAATCGGATATTTTTCTTTCGTTGCAATCACTTTTGCCATTGCGTATGACTCAACGAAGGCAATAATTGATATCGTTATCGCGATTGGCAGGAGTGCTGTAATAACTGAAGGGTTGATCATTGGGATCGAAAGGCTCGGTAAGCCTTGTGGAATGTCACCAACAATTTTCACTCCAGCATCATGGATGTCGAGAATTTGGACAAAAACAATGGAAAGAACGACAACCACAAGTGGACCTGGTATCTTTGGCACCTTCTTTTTCAGTAAAAAGAGAATGACTATGCTGATTAGACCTATAAGGACAGTTGGGAGATGGACACTTGAGATTTGTCGGACTGCTTCATACAAAAGCACAAAGATATTTTTTGAATTCCCTAAGTCAACACCTAGTAAATGCTTTAGTTGGCTGAAACCGATGATGATTGCTGCCGCAGATGTAAAACCACTTATAACAGCATGAGAGATGAATTTTGTGATTGCTCCTAATTTAAAGACACCTAAAAGGAGCTGAATAACACCAACGAGTAAGGCAAGGAGCAATACGTATGAAATATATTCGTCTGTCCCTGGTTCAGCAAGACCGGATACTCCGGTAAAAACAAGTAATGAGACCATGGCGACAGGGCCTACTGCAAGCTGTCTTGATGTACCAAAAAGTGCATATATAATGAGTGGGATTGTTGAAGCATAAAGACCTATAACAGGTGGCAATCCAGCAAGCATCGCATATGCCATCCCTTGAGGAATGAGCATGATCGCAACTATAAGACCTGCATTTAAGTCGCCACGTAAGTCTTTTCTTAAGTCATAATGTTTTGAAAGCGTATCTAGTAAAGGAAACCAAGAACGCATTATTAGTCACCTACTTCCCTCTAATACGGATGTTCACAAAATTGTCGGGGACCTGGTCCCCGACAATTTTATGAACATTCTATTTATTAGTTTAAGATTTTTTTAACCAGAATTTAAGGACACCGTCTTCTTCTGTATCTTTAAGAAACTCGTTACCTGATGATTTTGCCCATGCTGGAAGGTCAGCTTTTGCTCCTTTATCCGTTACGTGTACTTCGAGAATGTCACCTGCGTTTAATGTGTCCATTTCTTTTTTTACCTTTACGACTGGCATTGGACAAGCTAACCCTTTAGCGTCTAATACTTTTGTACTTTCCATTTTTAATATTCCCCTTTCGTTTTTCACGAGTTTTATTGTGGTTTGGCGGAGACGCCGGTATGGCGACTGCCCAAGCATCTTCTTTATCTATTATTATTCACTTACAGCACAGCGATTTGGACCAATTTCCATTTCTGTTTGTTCTTCATCTGATGGATCGACTTTCCCCATGTTTGTTTGACGAATTTCTTGGTACGCATTTGGTTGTGGTGGTAAGTTTTCTGAAACAGTTTTACGGAATTCACTTTCATCGTCAATGTTTAAACCGTGGTTTTTCTCAAAAAGTACACCAAGCTTTTCCATAATACGACCTTGGCTATCCATCTCTTCATGTTTTGCAAAGTGAGCTGGTAATACGTAAAGCTCTCCACTTAAGTCTGCATAGATGCTGTAAAGCGTGTTACGAAGATCTGCAACCCAGTCTTCTGCTTTACCAGCAAGGTCAGGACGTCCGATGGAGTCGATAAACAGGATGTCTCCTGAGATCAAGTATTGGTCATCAATCACCATTGACGTACTTCCGATCGTGTGACCCGGTGAGTAGATCGGATGGATTGTCACTTTTGTGTTTCCAACTTTAATATCCTTGCCATCTTCAAGCGCTTCGTATTCAAATGTCACTTCCTCTGCATCTTTTGGAGGCAGCCAGTACGTTGCATTTGTTTTCTCACGAAGCTTACGTCCTCCAGAGATGTGGTCTGCGTGTAGGTGCGTGTCGATGACATGCTTTAATGTTAAGTTGTGTTCTTTAAGGAATTCTTCGTATGGCTCTGTCATACGTGCAGAATCGATAATTGCTGCCTCACCGTTTGATACAACAAGGTAAGAAAGACATCCTTTACCTAGACGGACAAATTGATAAATCTCTCCGCCATCTTTTAAGTCACCAAGCTTTACCGGCTCTAAATGTTCACTCCAAGACTTCATTCCACCTTCTAAATAATGAACGTCACGTTCTACGTCTTGCGCTTCAACGATTTGGTCAGCTACAAATTGAGACGATCCTTCTTTCGCACACACAACTAAAAGCGGCTTATCTGTTGGAAGTTGATCAAGAATGTCGTCTACTCCATCCATAAGGTCGAAGTACGGCTTGTTAATAATGTGTACGCCTTCCCCTTCGATTCTCCAATCATCAAATGCATCGGTGTTACGAACATCTAAAATGAAGATTTCTTCACGATTAATTACCTTATTCCCAAGTTCTTTAGCAGTCATTGGTTTCATACTCATAGTAAAGTACCTCCCTTGGTATTCGTTCACAAAATTGTACGGGACCTGGTCCCTGAAATTTCAATTATTCCACTGTTTTTGGCATGGTTCTTGCCCTTTTGTGGCAAATTTATTAGAACGTTAATGTTGTATTTGCATCTTTCGCGAAATCTAGGAATGATGCTGCACCGCCAACTTCAACTCCATCAACGAATGCATCTTTTTCAAGGTCCATAACGTCCATTGTCATTTGACAACCGATAAATTTTACTCCTAAGTCTTGTGCAGTTGTCACAAGTTCTTCAATAGAAGGAACGTTAGCTTTTTGGAAGCCTTCTTGCATATGCTCTGCTCCTTCAGGCATTGGAAGCTGCTTGTGCCCTTCTTTATGAATGAGCTGTAACCCCTCAAAAGTAAAGAATACTGTCACTTCTGATCCAGACGCTGCCGCGGCAGTCGCCAAGTTATATACTTTATAGGCATCGAATAAACCACCGTTTGCCGCAATAATCGCTACTTTGTTACTCATGTTTGTAACCTCCTTAGTATTCATTCACAAATTTGTACGGGACCTGGTCCCTGAATTTTTTGTTATAACACTGTTTTTGGCATGGTTCTTGCGAGTTAATCTGACTCGGTTTCGCCTTGCCATTCGGACATTCCTGGCTTAACGTTCGTTACATTTTTAAAGCCTCTTTCTTCTAGTAATTGAGCGGCCATGTTACTACGATTTCCTGTACGACAAACGACATAAATGTCATCATCTTCGTTTAGCTCTTTAATTCGTGAGTCAAGCTCGCCTAATGGCATTGATTGTGCTTTAGGAATTCTAGCGAATGCATATTCAGCTGGTTCTCGAACATCAATCACTTTAATGTCATCTCCTGATTTCAACTTTGCTTCAAGCTCATCATTATTTATGACGTGTGGATACGTCGTTTCTTCTTTTGCTTCACTAGGGTCTGCTTTACGAATGTAATGAATGAGTACATCTCCATCTTCTTTAGATCCTAAATACTGGTGGCCTGTGTTTTTCGCCCAACCTTGCATATCAGCTAGTGAACCTTGATCGGTTGCTTGAATTTCTAACACTTGCCCTGGTTCTAATTCATCAACCTTTTTCTTTGTCTTAACAATTGGCATTGGGCATGCTAACCCTTTTGCATCTAATACATGATCTACTTTAATACTCATATCGCATTCCTCCTGAATACATTTTAAGGATTATTTCTAAATAACTGACTGAACATCATCTTGTTTAGTGTGTTCAATAAAGGTTTACCTATATACCTAGTGGGGTATTATTCCGCTTAAATTTTTTTAGGGTTATAATTACCATAACCCCTATAGGTATATTACAAAACATATAAAGTTTTGTCAACTCCCCTTGGATCTGAACCTTCGATTAAATGTTACGCCCTCTATAATGAGGGGCCTTAAAACGATGCGTTAATACTAGACAATCACTTCAATAGGGATGTTGTTTTTTTGTTCCTCAACATTACCCCTGTGGGTATATTACAAAACATATAAAGTTTTGTCAACTCCCCCTTAGATCTGAACCTTTGATTAAATGTTACGCCCTCTATAATGAGGGGCCTTAAAACGATGCGTTAATACTAGACAAACACTTTAATAGGGATGTTGTTATTTTGTTTATTAAAATTACCCCTGCGGGTTTATTACAAAACATATAAAGTTTTGTCAACTACCCTTGGATCTGAACTTTTGATTAAATGTTACGCCCTTTATAATGAGGGGCCTTAAAACGATGCGTTAATACTAGACAAACACTTCAATAGGAATGTTGTTGTTTTGTTTCTCGCAATTACCCCTATGGGTATATTACAAAATATATAAAGTTTTGTCAACTGAATTTACTAATTTTTCCTTGATTACGTATTGTAGGAAGATGAAACTTATTTAATAAGGATATTTACCGAATGTAAAACAATTAAAACTTCTTTTTATTCGGCTACCTTACGAAAGATTTTCCTTTATAGCTTATAATTTCAGTCAATTTTTTTACTAGTAGATACTCCTATCTCCTGGGAACTAGTGCAACATCTATAATTCCCTCACCTTGTTCGCTTTCACGGTGTCTTCTGTGAACCTGGATAACACTACAACTTTTCGAAAATAATCTTTCTCCAAATAAACCGGCAGAGCAAACGCCAACAAGTGATTATAGAATTGTTCAAATAAACTACGCTCAAAGTTTATGTTAGACACCTCCAATATTCCACTAATGTTTGTCCACCGCCTTTTTCATTTACCAATAAGCTCATCATATGCCCCTCATTGTATACATATCACTTCTTCATAAGGAAACCTTTAATCTTTTTGTCAACACTTTTCACAAAATTGTACTAGACCTGGTCCCCGAACTTTTTTATTAACTTTCATGAAATTTTCATAAAGGGTCTTTATTGTTATTGGGGAAAGGATGATTTGCATGCACGATGTTTGGATGGTCGGTCCTGTTATCCTTCCTGTTGTCTGGCTGGTTACGGCTATTTCGTTAATCATTGGGTTTCTCTTTTTACGTTATTTTTCTCCTTATAAAGAAAAGAGCCACCAGATAATAAGAGATCGGACGGCTAATGGAGTTATTTTTATCATTATTGGTTTTTATTTCGGCTCAATTCCATTAAATATGACAACCTTTTTACGCGATCCGCTCGCTGTCCTTAGTTACCCTAGTGGGCAATATGAGCTGATTATGGGGCTTCTTATCGCACTCATTTATTTCATTATTCAGCACATCAAAAAACAAGCATTTATGAGAGATACATTAACAGCCCTATTCTTTGTCGTTCTCGTTGCTGATTTCATTTTTGCTTTTTCAACAGGCAGCTCTGGCTCAACTGTTACGACAGAGTCCATTCCATTTCCAGAGCATCCAACCGCACTTTACACAATGCTCATAACTGGAACAGCTGCCATGCTCCTTGTAAAAACAATGCAAATACCTCTAGAAAGACGTGCGGAATACACATTGTTGACCTTTATCGGTTGGAGTTTCGGAAAGTGGACCATTACTTCCTTTGAAGTCACATCACATTTTTTCAGTGTTTATGTTACAGACGACTTCTACTTATTTTTCATGCTCGCAACAGCAGTGGTCTTGATATTAAAAATAGCTATTAAAAAGAAACAGGTGATTGGATGGAAGAATTAGCAAACATTACAATTTGGGCAGCTTTTGCTGCAGGTGTTATCTCATTTATTTCTCCTTGTACGTTACCGTTATTTCCGGCTTATCTTTCTTACATAACCGGGATGAGTGTAAAAGAACTTGAAGCAAATCAGAACCAACAAGTCCGCAAGCAGTTGATGCTTCATACTTTATTTTTCTTACTTGGGGTTTCGTCTATTTTCTTTGCACTCGGCGTTGGAGCAACGTTCTTCGGACAATGGCTACAAGGACTCATTATCGGATCCTCTGGTGACTTAGTTCAGCGGTTAGCAGGTATTTTCATTGTATTTATGGGGTTATTCGTCGCAGGAGTCATCAATATGAACTGGCTGATGAAAGAAAAGCGATTCAGATTTGCGAGAAAACCTGCAGGATTTCTCGGTACAACTTTTGTTGGCATGGGTTTTGCCGCAGGTTGGACGCCTTGTATCGGGCCAATCTTCGCTTCCATTCTTATGCTCGCTACGAGCGATCCATCACAAGGGTTCTTGTACACAGCGTTATATATTACTGGATTTGCACTTCCTTTTTTCGTTTTAACATTTTTTATTGGTTCGACGAAGTGGATCATCAAATACAGCCAAATCATTATGAAAATTGGTGGATCAATCATGATCATTATGGGCGTTCTTCTGTTCACCGGAAAGCTAGCAGAAATCTCGATATTTATCTTGCGGTTGATTGAAGGAACATGGCTCGAAAGACTCGGTTAAAGGAAACACACCGATTTACAAGTCTTAAGACGAAAACAGAGGCTTTGTTGAACTTATACTTTTTATCTACGTCGAATAAGCAACGCAACGATGCCTAAATTTTATAAGGTCTTAAAGTGTAAAAAATAAGAAAGGGTGGATATGAATGAAAAAGTGGATTCTATCTATAGTACTGTTTGGGATGATCGGTTGGACACTATATGAATCAATCGATTGGGAAAGTTCATCAAGGCAAGGAAGTGATGAAGTCGTACCTGAAGAAGCCGAATTTGAAGATGCTAACAATGACAATGAACAAACGGAAAAGGAACAGATTGTCATCGACGAAGATGATATTGGCCTAGACGAAGGAAATTACGCACCCGATTTCACATTAGAAACGTTAGACGGGGAAACAATGAATCTGTCTGATTTTCGCGGTCAAAAAGTGATGATTAACTTTTGGGCAACATGGTGTCCTCCTTGCCGAGCAGAAATGCCAGATATGCAAGAAGTCTATGAAAATCACGACATTCAAATCATTGCCGTTAACCTAACTGAAACGGAACCAAGCGTTGATCAAGTAAAGGATTTTCGTGATGATTTCGGGTTAACTTTCCCTATCCTGCTAGATCATGATATTGAAGTTGCTGGCCTTTATGAAATTCAACCAATCCCTACATCATATATGATTGATACAGAAGGTCGTGTACAAAGTATTGCCTTTGGTGCATTAAATAAAGAAATGATGGTACAACGTTTTGAAAATATCGACTAAAATAAGGATATATACATCATTTTACGAAGGTGATTACGATGAGCCAACTTGTCCTCGTTGTAGAAGACGACGATATGATGAGAGATTTAATCAAAATTTATCTTGAGAAGGACAATTATGAAGTCATCACGGCTGCAGACGGCGAAGAAGCAAAAGAACAGTTTACGATGCACTCGCCATGTCTTGTTATTCTTGATCTCATGCTTCCAAAGGTGAGTGGTGAAGAAGTTTGTGAATGGATTCGAGAACAAGAACGAAATGAAGTGTCGATCATTATGCTAACTGCCAAAACGAGTAGTGAGCAGAAAATCAAAGGTTTGAAAATTGGGGCGGATGACTATATTACAAAACCATTTAGCCCTAATGAAGTAGTAGCTAGAGTTGAAGCCGTACTCCGTAGAGGTGGACAATTTTGTCAGAAAATTAGTCACCGAGGACTTGTCATTAAGCCGCGTAAAGGGGAAGTGCTACTAAATGGCGAGCAAACCAAACTAACAAAGTACGAGTTCAACTTGCTCTATTACTTCATGGAAAACCCGAATGTTGTTTTATCACGCGAACAACTCGTTGAGCAGATTCACCCTTATGCTGAAAGTACGATCATGGATCGTACCATAGACGCTCATATAAAAAAGCTTCGCGAAAAAATTGAAGATACCCCTTCAAAACCTGAAAGAATCATTACAGTACGAGGAATGGGGTATCAATTTGTTCCATAAATCAAATAACAAGTCACCAAGCATGTTCTTTCAACTGACATCGATCAATTTTGGAATCGTCGCTCTTCTCATTATCATTAGTAGTTATACAATCTATACTACCGCTTGTTTTCTTGTGGAGGAGCTCCCGGCTGTATCTGAAGAAAAACAAAGTGCATTTAATGAGCAATTAGCCGTTTTTTTATGGTGGATTACACCGGTCATCATTGTCGTAGGTGCGTTGTTTCACTATATTTTCACAAAAAGAATGATGACCCCACTGCAAGAGCTTGTAAAATCAACAACTGCACTAAAAGAGGGAAAGTATCCTCCTCAAATTACGACAACTTCTTTTCGAGAGATCGATCAATTAACCATGCATTTTAATGAACTGAACACGCGTTTAGAAAAGAACGAAGAGGCACGTAACAAGATGTTAACGGATATGGCTCATGAATTACGCACACCACTTTCTAACATTAACGGTTACCTTGAAGCAATGAAAGATGGGGTAATTAACGGTAACCCTGCTCTCTATCAATCGCTTCATAAAGAGTCAGAACGGTTAATTGACATGGTCGAGCAGATTCATGAAATGAGTAAGTGGAATGAAATTTCTTCTTATTCAATGGGACAAAAAGAAAAACATGATATTCGTACAGTTCTAGAAGAAAGCATCGGATTATTCGAATTAAAAATGAAAACAAAAGGGATTCCGTTCGAGTCTGAGCTTATGCCTAAACAATTATTTATAAATAAAGAAGGCATACAGCAAGCTGTCACAAATTTATTGCAAAATGCGATTCAGTATTATGAAAATGATGACCTCATCCCTATTAAAATTTGTGGTTTTGTCGAAGGCGATATGTATGAAATTCAAGTAACAAGCCCCGGCCCTCCTATTCCAGAAGAAGATAGAGAGTGGCTATTCGAACGCTTTTACCGGATCGACTCATCACGCAGTCGAAAAACAGGTGGGACTGGGTTAGGTCTTGCTATCGTAAAGGAGATTGTCGTTACACATCATCAAGGTGGTGTCGGTGTTACTTCTTCAAACAATATCCATACATTTTCAATGAAGCTACCGATGAAAAATACCCCAAGTAGTTGATGCGCTACTTGGGGTATTCCTTATTCATCAGTTTTTTGTTGACCTGATGAATATGCTTGATCTATTTTGACGACTTCATACTGTTACTTGCGAGTTTCTCCGTTTACTTGCGACTTTCTCCGTTTACTTGCGACTTTCTCCGTTTACTTGCGACTTTCCCCAGTTACTTGCGACTTTTCTCAGTTAATAGTTCTTTATCGACTTTTAACAAGCATCTGGATTGCTTCTTCAATCATTTCTTCACGCTCTGCTTCTGTTTCTGTATCATCTCGTAAACAAACTTCTAAATTTTTGGCGACGACATATGCGGTTGCACGATCCACTGCAGAACGAATCGCTGACATTTGCGTAATAATGGATTTACAATCTTTCTCTTCCTCCATCATTTTTACAATGCCACGTACTTGACCTTCGATTCGCTTCATTCTGTTTTTCATATCTTGTGAGTATTCCATTATTACCCTCCTACGAGTACAAGTTATTTCGATTTGTCAATAAAGTTCACAAAATTGTACGGGACCTGGTCCCGTACAATTATTTTTTTATTGGGCCTGCCCAACTGGACATGCCACCTCGGACATTAATCAAGTTAGAATAACCTGCTTTTTTCAGTTTTTTCGCTGCAAGCATACTACGATTTCCGCTTCTACAGATTAAGACGATTTCTTTATCTTTTGGAAATGTGTTTATTTTAGATCCCAGTTCACTTAACGGAATATTTTTCATCTCTCTTATGTGACCTGATTTAAATTCATGCTTTTCCCTCACATCAACAAAATAAGCACCTTGCTTTGATTCTATTTTTTTCTTTAGATCGTCTGTTGTGATTTGCCCGACACCTTTTGCTGGCATCATTTGCTTTACTAAGAAGATAAAAAGAGCAGCCATCAGTGCATAAATGATTAGATCCATTGTCATTTCTCCTTTAAGAAGCAAGTAAAAAATTCACGAATCCAACAGAGAAACGTCCTTCCTCTATTGAATCCGATCATGTTTTAAACAAGCGAATTAAATAAACAAGTTAATATTTGAGTCTTCTGCTTCTGCAAGGTATGCTGCGACACCTGCAAATTCAAGACCATCAATGAGTTCTTCTTTTTGTAATCCCATAACGTCCATTGACATTGTACATGCGACCATCTTGACATCTAAGTCTTGTGCTAATTCAATTAACTCAGGAAGTGTTGTCACATTGTGTTCTTTCATCATTTTTTTCATTAAGTTAGAACCAACACCGCCAAAATTCATTTTAGATAGACCTAATTTTTTCGGTCCTCTTGGCATCATTTTACCGAACATTTTTTGTAAGAAGTTTTTGTTTTTTACATTGATTGCTTCATCTTTCCGAAGAACATTCAGCCCCCAAAATGTAAAGAACATTGTTACTTGTTTCCCCATTGCTGCCGCTCCTGTTGCGATAATAAAACTTGCAATGGCTTTATCTAAATCACCGTCAAATACGATCATTGTTGCATTATTTTTCGGATTGTTTTCCATGTTTTCCATGAATCATTTCCCCTTTCAAATTTTAATCGTCACATACCGTGTGCGGTATCTTTCCTACAGATACAATATTATACCCTATCAGGTATGTTGTCAACCTTATAAACATAAAAATATAGTTAAGATCTAAAAAAACCGTAGCACCCTTCAAGTGATACGGTTAAGAAGTTACATAAATTTATTTCGATAATGACTCAATGTAAGAAGTGGCCATATATATCGGTAGCTATGATAGTTGATATAAAAATCTCCAGGAAGGCCAGCCCCAGTTGGATAACGGTGCTGCCAACTATCTGTTGCAAGTAAGTTTATTAACTGATTGATCCCCCTCTTCATCTCATCAGTCGGTTGATCATAAAAAGAAATGAGAGCGTCTAAAGCCCAGGCTGTTTGAGAAGGGGTACTCGCATTTAATGGAACATATTTTTTGTAAACATCGCTGTAACAAGACTCCCCCCAGCCACCATCATCATGTTGAACGGACAGTAACCAACCAGTCCCTCTTTTTAGCGCTGAATGATTCGAATGTACTCCAACTGCTTTCAAGCCTGTAATCGCAGCCCATGTTCCATATATATAACAAATCCCCCAGCGTCCGTACCACGAACCATTTTTTTCTTGATGCTTCATTAACCAGTTTACCCCTTTACGTATGTTCGGATAGATTCGGCTTAAATGAACACCATTACCTAAAAATTCGAGCGCCCTGCCTGTTAAATCTGCAGTTGAAGGGTCTAGAAAAACACGTTCTGCATCTTTAAATGGAATAAGAGCAGCAAAAGGCTTATTAAGGTTCCTTTCAAAAGCTGGCCAACCGCCATCATTATTTTGCATCGTTAAAAGCCAAGATGCACCTCTAGAAAAGCTATTTTGGTAATTTCCATACCGGGCAGCGATCCGATGAATCGCTCTTAAAGATGCGGACGTGTCATCGACATCAGGATTGATTGTATTAATATGTGAGAAGCCCCAACCACCTGGCATTGTAAAAGGATTAGTAAGTGCCCAATCACCAAATTTATAATGTTGTTTCGATAATAGGTATTCTCCTGCTTTTATAATCATTGGGGCTGTTTCAGGTACACCCGCTTTTTGCAATGAATGACTAATAAGTGCCGTGTCCCATACGGTAGATGTCGTAAATTGAGCATGCCATTGCCCATTTGTATGGCATATGAATTGTTTCAGGCCTTGAACCGCACGCACAATCATTGGATGACTTCGGTTATATCCGAGAGAAAACAAAGCAAAAATCATGAAAAAGGTAGCCGGTGCGTAACTATAAAGCGTTCCATCTCGTTCGATCCGTTCGAGCATAAATTGCTCTGCCCTTTTAAATGCTGATTGGCGAACCTGTTGTGGGAACTGTTTTATTTTTTCTATCTCTTTTTTTATTAAAGAAAACACTCTTTCCTCTTGGTTATTCTCATTATTAAGCGTTGAAAAACGAGTGATTATTTCATCTAAGTTAGGGGTTTTTTCCGTTTTTAATTGGTAACGTTGGTTTGAGGTAATTAAAATAGGAGCAAAATGAACACGAGCATAGCCTACAAAGTCATAAAAGCTAATTGGTGATGAAGGCGGGAGTAAAATCATTTCAATCGGGACTCTCAGCTCTTTCGGCCATGTGATTTGGCCGGTAACTGCAAGCATTGCTTTTGTAATATATTGCACTTGGTGAAGTCCGCCTTGTTTAATGATAAATGATTTGGCTTGAATCATATTATCTGCTTGAGGATCGACATAACCTGAATAAAGTAAGGCATAGTATGCTTCCACTGTTGCAGAAAGATTCCCCTCTTTTTCATCATGGAAAAGTTTCCATGTCCCATCCTCATCTTGATGTGCTAGTAATCGTTCCACAAGTTTTTGAATAAGCAGCTCATCACGGTCTTCAAGCGTTCTAAGAAGAATAATCATATAAGCATCTGTAAGTGGGCCAGACTCGAAACAAAACTGCCAAGAACCGTCCGCCTGTTGGGATGTACGTAATTTATGCATGATTGAATCAATCGCAGCATGAATGTTCATTTCCATCTATCCCCTCCTCCTCAATATAATCGTATAACAATACTTGAAAAGAAATGCTCCCTTTAACATAAAAAAGCCCATCCAAAGAGTATCTAATTCCATATTTTTACCACGTGCCAGGCACCTGGAAGTTAATGGAACACAACCCTTCATCAAGCATACATGTTTAATATTTTAATGATCAAACTAACGTGGAAAGGAGAGATTAACTTGAATAACCAAGCTATCCGAAATTTAATGAGTCAACATGTTGTTTCTGTATCACCTCAGCAATCTGTACAAGAAGCTGCCGCATTAATGGAACAAAATGATGTTGGTGCGATTCCTGTTGTTGAAAATGGCCAAGTACGTGGGATTATTACTGATCGCGACATTACACTTCGTGCGACAGCACACGGTATGCAAGGGAATGCACCGGTATCCGAGTGCATGAGTGATCATTTAACAGTTGCTGATGCAAACATTGATGCGCATGAAGCTGCTGAAATCATGGCTCAACATCAAGTTCGCAGACTGCCTGTCGTTGAAAATGGGCAGATCGTTGGAATGCTTTCGATTGGAGACTTAGCCACAGAAAACATTTATCAAAATGAAGCTGGAGAAGCACTATCAAACATATCAATCCCAACGCACAACCACCAACACGGGCAACATTAACACTCCTCTCCTAATAAAGGACTGTCCGCAATGAATGAACATGGTTGCGACAGTCCTTTTTCTTAGAAAGAAAAAAGCCACTATGTTACGATTAAATGAGAGAAATCCAACCTGACAAATAGGAGTTGACTGTGCATACATGGCTCTCTGGACAATCTGTTGGACGTGTGAAGGTAAGGGAACTGTAGAAAAAAATATGTTTTTCTTTAAGCAAGAGGTTAAATGTGAAGATTGTGGTGGTAAAGGTCGCGTAAAAACTTCGTCAATCAGACGAAAGATGTTTCGAAAATCATTAAAAAAACACAACAATAATAACAAGAGCTAAACAAAAAATCCCATAAAACAAGCAAGAATTCATCGGAGAATCTTTGTTTGTTTTATGGGAAGTTTTATAATGAACTTCTTCATTTAACGATATGGATTAAATATCCATGTATTAGACACCTGGATATTTGTGATACTTTACGATTTTACTTGAACGTGACCGTTACCGTTGTTCCGACGCCCTTGTTACTTTCAACTTGGATACTTCCTTTATGCGCATCAATAAGTGCTTTTACAATCGAAAGGCCGATCCCGAGCCCACCTGTTTTACGGTTTCTCGATTTTTCACCACGGAAGAATCGTTCATAAATATGATTGAGCTCTTCTTCAGTCATTCCTTGCCCCGTATCTTTCACAATAAACTGAGTTCCTTCTTCACTATGAAACGCTGATAATTCGACTTCATCACCCTCGTCTGTGTACTTCAACGCATTATTAAGCAAGTTGGTCATGATTTGGATGAAACGGTCCTGGTCTGCATAGAAAGTGTTTGCTGTTGTCTCACCTAGCGTAAAAGTAATCCCTTTTGCTTCAAACGATGGCTTAAACCGTTCATACAACGAACTTAGTAAATCCTCAACATTTAACTCCTCAATATAAAGCTGTAGTTGAGGGTTTTCTGCTGCATGTAATTTTTCCATTTCATTAACAAGCCGTACAAGCCTCATGAGTTCTTGGTGACATTGCCCAAGCCTTTCTTCTGTTGGTTCAAATATTCCGTCTTGCATCGACTCAAGTTGACTTCGCAATGTTGCGAGCGGCGTTCTTAATTCATGAGCGAGGTCACTTGTGAACTGCCTCCGCAGTTGCTCCCCTTTATTTAAGGATTCTGCGAGTTCATTAAACCCTTTCGATAATTCCTCGATTTCTTTTACTTCATGCCCTTCAGGAATTCTTGTTTTTAATTGATGTCGCTTTAATGCATTCGTCGCTTGACTGATTTTTTTCAAACCTCTCGTTAACCTCTTAGAAAAAACAAAGCTAAGGATCAACGATAATGCTGTCATAATAATCACTGCACCTATTAAATACTTATTAAACTGAGTAAGAAACTCAATATCCGCTGTTAAAAATGTGGCAGGGTAATACGCAATGATCGTGGCAACCTCTTCACCATTAACGATTAATGGGTATGACTTTTCGTCGAACATATCCGATTCAAGATCTACATCCCTTTGTGACGCGCCCATCATATGGCTTCTCATTCCACCCATTTCAGCAGAATCAAGCAAAAGTTCTCCATCAAGAGTATATAGTTGAAAGTACAATTGGTCTTCAAAACCGTAATGATGCATTAACATGATCGTCGAATCACTTAGGGCTCCTTCTGTTTGAAGATCGCTCTCTATTTCTTCAGTGAGAGTAGAAATTTGTGCCTCACGATTCGTCGCTAAATATTCATCAAACGTTTCTTGAACACCGAAAAAAATCGCAATGGCAACGAGGAAGATTCCTCCTAATGAAAGCGCAAGAAATGAAGTTAACAGTCTACTATGAAGAGTACGAAGCATCCCGTTTGCCTCCAAACTTATAGCCCATACCAAACACCGTTACAATATACTTTGGATGTTTTGTGTCTTTTTCAATCTTTTTTCTAAGGTTTTTAATGTGGACATCAACACTTCGTTCGTACCCTTCATAAAAACCGTCGTCTTGAATGCCCGTTAATAAATCAGCACGACTAAATACACGGCCAGGGTACTTCGCCATTGCGACTAATAAGTTATATTCAATCGGTGTTAAGGCTACCCATTCGCCCTCAAGAGTGACTTCTTTCTTTTTTATATCAATGACTAGCTCTTTATCGTTAAAAGAAAAGACGTCCATTTTATTCAACGTATTCGTCCGACGTAATATCGCTTCCATCCGAACAATCACTTCACGGGGACTAAACGGTTTTGTGACGTAATCATCTGCACCAATGACAATACCCTCAATTCGATCCTCTTCTTGCGTTTTTGCTGTTAACATCATGATCGGTGTATCTGACGTTTGGCGGATTTGCTTGCAAATTTCTTCACCTGGCATATCCGGTAACATTAAATCGAGAATGATAAAGTCTGGGTTGGTTGACTTGATCCTCTCCAAGCCTTCTTTCCCGTTTTCTGACCATTCTACTTCATAGTTTGCCTTTTCGAGATAAGCTTTTAAAACTTCAATGATCATCGGTTCATCTTCTACAATAAACACTTTTATCGCCATGAATGACCCTCTCCATTCTATTATAAGAAAAGCGCAAGCGCCCTTGTCTCTTCCTCTACAAGTTATGCTTCGTAGTTTATCCGTCGAGACAGCTCACAGCTTGTTCGAAGAAGTTTCGTTTGTCGCTCCCGACGATGAAAACTGGACTGAGCCGAGTGAGATAAAGGAGAGTTGAAAGACGTCAGCCTTTCATTCTCGACTTATCGTAGACGAGGTGAGGGAAGTTTCTCACGTCGATAGGACGCTGAGCTAGACAACTATCCAGGACAAAAATCTTATACTTTTTTATCTGTTGAAAAAAGTATATCATACGATTCAATAGCGTCAGCATGCGAAAGAAAATCTACATAACTTCTTCATATCTTCTTCATTCCTTCTTTATTTCTCGTGGTTAAAATGAAGGTAGAAAAACAAAGGAGATGATGAAACATGAAAAAAATGATTATTGGTGTACTTTCACTAGGTTTAGTATTTGGGGCTGGTGCATCGATTGTAGCTGCTAGCGAAGATGGTTTCCCTGGGTTTGAAGATGGAGTCCCTAAATTTGAAGAAATGTTACCGTTTATGCAACAAATGCACCCAAACTGGTCTGATGATGACCTAGAGTCAATGTATAATGCGTGTCATGGTGAAGATGGTAACCGAGGGCCAGGTATGATGGGTTCAAACTTTGGCAATGAATGATTTTCATGGAGCTCTGGCTGTTTGAGTCAGAGCTTCATTGTTTAAACCGGTTATAACATTTTACGTTTACTTTTTAAAACTTTATTTTCTGTGTTCATACTTTCTTTATAATTATCATTTACAATCAGTTGTATACCCTAAGAGGTTTACGAAGCCAACCTTCACTTAAAAAAAGGTTGTGCAAATACGAGGTGACTTTTCATGATGCATGGATATGGTGTTGGTTTCGGAGGATGGGGCATATTTGGAATGCTCTTTCAAATCGCCCTTCTCGTTGGTTTTGTATACTTGATCGTCTATCTCTTCCAAAGTTTCACTCGTCCAAAGCAAAATGAAGAAAAAACAAGCTTACAAATATTAGAAGAGCGCTATGCACGAGGTGAGATAAGCGAAGAAGAATTTAAAACAAAAAAACGAATATTGAAAGATTCATAACAAAACACGATACCATTACAAACATTTAAATAACCCAGCATTAACTAGGTGCCTGGCACCTAGTTAATACTGGGTTTTCTTTGTTGTTTTCGTTTTAAACCTCATCCATCATTCGACACCTCGATCAATTACTAAAACAATCAGGTATGATTCATGACGAATCGATACAAAAAACATCAAAAAATAGTTAAACAAACGTTTGTTTAGTACGTACCTCTCCCTCTTCAAATCATCCAATAAACCCCAGGTGCCAGGCACCTGGGGTTTATTGTGAAAAGGTATTGGTATTATCCTTTTTGGATGAAAACCGTATTGTACTCTTGAGTACTGCTTTCTTTAAGAATGACATGACCATTCTTTTCACACCATGATGATACATCTCTTGTGAAGTTCGAATCTGTCGCGGTAACTTCTAAGACTTGGCCGCTTGATAATTCTTTTACCGTCTTATTCACATTCATCAGGGGACCAGGGCATTGTATGCCAGTAACGTCAATAGAATGATCTGGAGTTAAATCATTTTCCGCATTCTTATTTACTGCACTTTCTTCACTTTCAGTATTTACACCATTATCATTGATAGAATCGGATAGCACTTCGTTTTTTCGATACACGGCAGAATACGTTTTCCAACCACCATCTAAATTTTTCACGTGATAACCGTTTTCTTGTAAAACTCGAGTCGCCAAGTAACCTCTCAAACCGACTTGACAATAGACATAAACGGTTTGATCCTTCGGTAACTCATTTAATCGATCACGTAAGTCATCAAGTGGAATATTTTTTGCGCCTTCAATATATCCTGCTTCAACCTCGATTGGCGTACGCACATCAATAACCGTTTCACCTTTTTCAATCAACTCATCAATTTCGTTCCATTGCACCGTTTCAAGTACATCATCCATCACATTTGTCGCAACATACCCTGCCATATTTACTGGATCTTTCGCTGAAGAATACGGTGGTGCATAAGCGAGTTCTAAATCCGGTAAGTCTTCTACTGTTAAGCCACCTTTAATCGCAGTCGCAATGACATCAATTCGCTTATCTACCCCAGTTTTTCCGACAGCTTGTGCGCCATAAATCTTTCCTGATTCTTTATCAAAAACAAGTTTTAACGCAATCGCTGAAGCACCTGGATAGTACCCTGCATGAGAGCCTGGGTGAATATGAATCACTTCATATGGAATGCCAAGACGTTGTAATGTTTTTTCGTTGTTTCCCGTTGCAGAAACTGCATAATCAAACACTTTTGCAATCGATGTTCCTAATGTTCCGTTATATTTTTCACCTTTCCCATAAATGTTCCCAGCAACTAGACGCCCTTGGCGATTCGCTGGCCAAGCTAATGGAATCATTGTCGGTTTGCCGTTGATATAATCTTTCACTTCAATGGCATCACCAATCGCGTAAATGTGTGGATCGCTTGTTTGTAAAAAGTCATTTACAATAATTCCACCACGTTCACCGACATCTAGTCCTGCATTTACAGCAAGCTCATTTTCTGGACGAACGCCAATCGATAAAATGATCATATCTGTATCAATTTCTTGTCCAGATTGCGTGATCACTTTCTTTCCTTCATTTTCGAAAGCAGCTACACCATCTTCTAAAATAAGGTTGACCCCTTTATCTTCAAGATGACGGTGAATGATCGATGCCATTTCATAATCAAGCGGCGCCATGACTTGATTACCCATTTCAACAACCGTTACTTCGACACCACGATCATATAAGTTTTCTGCCATCTCGAGCCCAATAAATCCACCACCGACAACGACAGCCCGCTTCGGATTTTCTTCGTCAACATAACCTTTAATGCGATCTGTATCAGGAACATTCCGCAATGTGAAGGCTGCTTTCGTTTCGTTTAAACCAGGAATTGGCGGTACGATCGGACGAGCACCTGGAGATAATACAAGCTCATCATATGACTCCTTGTACGTTTCGCCTGTGTCCACTTTTCTTATCGTTACCGTTTTCTTCTCACGGTCGATCGCTGTCACTTCACTCAAGTTACGAATATCCATATTGAATTTTTTCGACATGCCTTCCACTGTTTGAACAAGTAACTTTTCGCGGTCTTGGATCGTTTCCCCAATGTAATAAGGTAAGCCACAATTGGCGAACGAAATATATTCTCCTTTTTCAAACATCACAATTTGTGATTTTTCATCTAATCTTCTTAAACGCGCTGCAGCAGTCGCACCACCTGCTACTCCGCCGACAATAACAATTTTTTTACTCATGATAAAACCTCCTAAACCACTTCATTACCCCTAGTGGTATGTTTTGTTACAATTAAAATGATACCACATAGGGTATATAAAGCAATAATATGTACCATACTGTCACATAACTTTCACACCTTTTAAATTGTGATTAGTATACGTTATGTTAACTAGATATCAGAGATCTCTACTCACAAACTATGTAGAAACCTATAATATTAAACATCTGCTATGCTAAAATAAGAAACAACATTATTAAAATGGAGCTTATTCGAAATGAATATCATTGAGAGATTCTATACATTTATAATATTATTTGCCGTACTAATCGGCATTGCTTTCGGCCAAGTTCATGTGATTCACATAAATGCCGAAACAGTGATCACACCAATGCTCGTCATCATGCTTTACTTAACCTTCTTACAAATTCCATTGGCGAAAATACGAGAGTCATTTAAAAACATGAGGTTTACGTATACATCCGTCGTGTCGTGATTAACTTTATTTGGACTCCAATTCTTGCGTGGATCTTGGCGTCTTTGTTTCTGCCCAACCACCCAGCACTTGCGATCGGGCTCATCATGCTACTTGTCACCCCTTGTACGGATTGGTACTTAATTTTTACAAGGATGGCGCGGGGGAATGTTGCCTTATCTACTGCGATATTACCAGTCAACCTATTATTGCAAGTTGCATTATTACCTATTTATTTATGGATGTTTTATGGTGAAACGGGTGTTGTCGACATGATGACGTTAGCTCAAAGTGTTGTAATCATCGTCATTCTCCCGCTTCTTCTCGCTGCTCTTACAAATGCATGGTTAAAAACTCGATCATCTTCTCGCGAAAAAATATTATCTTATGCAGAGAGTCTCCCGATCATTTTTCTAAGCTTGGCGATTGTCGCAATGTTCGCTTCGCAAGGGCATCTGTTAGTGGAAAACCTCGATCTCATGTTAAAAATGGTTGTGCCAATCTTCCTATTCTTTCTCATTAACTTTATCGGCGTTCAACAAATCGGGCGGCTCATCAACCTCCCTAAGAGTGACAAAGTAAGTTTAAGTATCACGACGCTCGCTAGAAATTCGCCGATAGCACTAGCGATCGCGATGACGGCGTTTCCTGACCAACCGCTGATCGCATTGACGTTAATTGTCGGTCCATTACTTGAACTCCCTCTTTTAGCCGGGGTCACACACGTGCTTTTATCGCTTAACCGAAGGAATAACAAAAGGCATTAGAGAGATCGATCTCTCTAATGCCTCTTCTTCTTATTACGAACATAAGTCTTTATCTTCACTTACATTTCTTGCACACTGGTCACGCACTTTTACTTCATCTAAATACCAGTAAGCTTTATTTTGGTGCATGGTCAGTTTCATGTCCCTTCCAGCTACCGAATCATCCTTGAAACCGTAATTTAAAATATATCCAACTGCTTTATATTCACTAGGGTATTCTATTCTTAACGTTGTTTCCCACACATCTAACCCTAACCAACTCATCGTTTCTTCTTCCAACATCCATTCATACATTAATGCAGTCGGTGTTTCCCAGCTTTCATCCGTAGGGAGATAAAAATGATCCGCGTCCCCTTCCCAATCACGCCATTCGGTAGTTCCACGCATCCAGCCATTTTCTTCAGTCATTGAAAAATCCCTGACATATTCCCAAATTTGAGTATCCGCATCTCTCCATAATCTTGGGGCTTCCTCTTTGGAAATTTTAATATACTCATCTTCATATCCTTCTTGACCTTCTAATTGTTGAATTGCTTCCTTAAGATCTTGTTGTTGACCTTCCAACTGTCGATGAGCTTCATCTAGTTCATTTTCGCGCTCATCTAATTTCGCATAAAGGTCCGCCAATTCCCCTTCTAACGCACCCACTTTTTCTTCACTATTTGAACACGCACTAAACATAACGAACAATAATCCAAAAATGATTAACCGCTTATACAAAATATCCCCCCCAAAATAATAGCCATGAACACAATTCATGCGTTCGAAGCTTATAAATCATTCCAATAAAATGTGGTCTTATATTGTATATATTTTACATAAACAGCCAAATCCCTTTTATTCTTTTTATGACACATCCAGTGCCATTATTTTTTCACACGTCACCCTCCCTCGACACACGTTACTTCAGAGCTTCCAATAGCTGCATTTATTTCTTTGATCAGCTGCTTTAGCTCCTCACCTTTTTCAAATGCCTTTAATGCTTGATTTGTTTTTGGTGCAATCTTATATTTTTCAAAAACGACAATCGTCTCCGGCCAGCTATTTGCAATTCCTGAAACAGGCATGTCTTTTGTAATAACCATGTTCTCCCTCCATCGAAGATTAGATATTTCAATTATAATACGATAGTATCAAATGATAGAGTACATTCACTCGTAAAACACGAATATAGGCGGTGCCGTTTATGACATTAAAATTGAAACTCATCATCTTTTTATCTCTCTCTATCCTTGTCGTTACTGGGCTCATTTTCAATGTCGGCTTTTCAGATGATGTTCACGACATCAAGGAGGTAGTCATCGCATCTCAGAATGACCCTTCAACGGAAGTCATTCATATTGAATTTTTGAATGATCGTAAGGCGATTGCGTTTTACGAACGCGCAACTCATGAGTACAAATACTTTGGTAATGTCGCATTGCAACAAAAGCTGTTTAATTGGCAATCTGCTGGTGGCTCAGCAAGTTATATATCTAAAGATTACCCTTTGAACTGGACATTCTCTAACTTAGAAAAACAAGGGTTTAACGACTACACCGATTTATTAAGTGGAAAGATTACTGACCCTAAAATAGACGTTGTTCAAATTAAAACGAAGAATGACAATGAGTACGAAGCGCAAGTCATTGAATATCGACCAGGAGAAAAATTTTGGTTTTTCGTTAGTGACGGTGAAAATTTAATCGGTTCCACTGTCACTGGACTTTCAAAAGCCGGAGAAATTATTGATGAAATAACAGGATAAACACATGTCATGGGGATTGGCCTATTTTGCATATAGACAAACGTCGTACTGCCAGTTACTTGAATAGGATGTTGTTGACAGATAACAGGAGAGGAGACTGCAATATGAGACATCATCCATTTTTTCATCAACACCCTATGCACGTACATTGCCCAGATCCATGCGCGTTCGGACATATGGGGCCAATGGGACCTATGGGGCCAATGCACCCACAATTCGGAGGGCCACAAATGACAATGCCAGCTCAACATGATCCATTCATGGGACAGCAACCATTCTATGACAACCACATGTGGAATAATCATGGCTTCCCACCTGGATACATGCCGATGCATAATAACGCCTGGGATAATAACTGGGGGAATAACTGGGACAACAACAACTGGAATAACAACAACTGGAATAATAACAACTGGAATAATAGTTAAAAAGTACGATGTAAAGGAGCATAGCACAGCTACGCTCCTTTTAATTTTTACGTGTTATTAAAATTTTTGTGCTACAACGTAAGCAAAAGTTGCCGCTATTACCGCTTTTATTAAAGGCAAATACGGGTAGTACACGTAGGTAGTTATACTACTAGTTGCACCGTCTATTTCTGACATGTCCAAATCTTTTAAAAATATCGATGTAACAATCATGCCCGAAATCATTTCAAAAGCGATTAAAAGTATTACAAACGTAATAATAAATAACATATATTTTTTCATTTTGAACACTCCTATAACTAGTTATTACGTATACCTCGTGATAAAGTTTCAAGCACCACTAATAATTGGAGTATCCTTTCTTGGTTATCTCTCGTTGTATAATTATAAAAAATACCCTTTAGTAAATTCAGTTATACTCTTTTTTTCACGATTTGAGTCCACCACATTTGACTCCGGGTCAGCTGAGTCAGACTCAATTTTGTAGGGCTCAAAAATCAAGAGAAAATAAGCGAAAGTAAGTAAAAACGAGGTCAGACATCCCCATCCAACAAAATGTCTCACCGCACGCCACTTTAAGACCCATAGTTTCCCTAAAACACTATGAATGAAAATAAAAGCACCGGTCCCTGATTAAATACACAACACTGATTTGCTTAGCTAACAAACCAAAACATTCATAAGTTATTCAAATCACTACTCCTTCACTGTAAGACCGAGGGCTTTAGAAAACCCTATCGCCTGCTCAGGGGTTACAATACACCCTGGTAAATGTTCGACAGTTACAGTGATGTTTTCGAATTGGCAACTACTTAAATCAATCCCTTTCAAACTTGTTCCAGCGATGTTAAGTTCCTCAAGGCTACATTCCTCAAACTGTACCCCATTTAACTTACATTCATACAAGTCGGCATTGTTCATTAACGTCTCACGGAACTTCACATGTTTTATATCAGAGAAACCAAACGACGCATAATTCGCTGTACACTCCTCAAACATGACATTCCGAAAAGTTGAACCTGACAAATTTGCACCAGTTAACTTTGACTTAGTAAAAACAGCACGGTGAATAATTGCATCACTAAAATCAACATTAGAAAGGTTACAATTATCAAAAATGACATCAGTCAACTCGATATTCCGAAGCGAAACATTTTCAAATGTCACATTTTTAAAGAACACTTGATCAAAATATAATTTGTCTGTGAATTGATTAAGAATCGTGCAATTAACCAATTGACCAGAACGAAGCTCATCCTCATCGCTCAAGTTTTCCGAGATTTTAAGAATGGGTAAACGTTCCGGTAACTTTGCTCGTTCAATTTTCAAATTATTTTTCATTGTGCCATCTCCTTCACGTGTAGCGAAAAATCTTGTTCATTCTAAAATCTCGTTGTACTTGTCAGACAAGCTTTCTTATAAAAACGACATCTCTCAATTATTCATTCGCCGGTAGTGAAGTATTCCCTTCCTCCGCACATGAAAATAGCATTTTCTTCAAGAGTCATCCATCTAAATATTCGGTCTATTCGGACAGAGATTTGCAATTTCTTTCGAAGTATATGAATGTACACTCTTTTGGTTGAATTTGGTAAAAGTAACATTCCAACTTTTAATACACCATAGGAAGGAAGTTAGGGGAGTCGTGTTGTACGCAAAAAATGAATAAAACGTAAGAACCAATACGATCGGCACATTTTTCACTCCCCTAAAAAAAGTGATTATTTACACTCTTCAACGGGTATATGGCTACGTATTCACTTAAGATTTTATAAAGATGAATTATGCTTCTTTACATATATGAGTGCCCATTTAATGACTGCTATTTAAATCAAACGATCAACTTTACATTCTTCCAAGGGGCGTTGCTGATGAAAACAAAGATTATCAATGAAGCATACTGGCATAGAGCGCTTGCATGTATTGCTGTTGTGATCACTCATGCTGTAAATACAACACTTACGAATTACGAATTTACAATTTCACAATTCAATGAATATGCTCTTATCTTAATTAGATTTATAGCTTTCTTTGGAACACCAACGTTTATTTTCATATCAGAGCTTCTCCTTGCTCATGCATATCCTAACGGTGTTCCAAAAGGTTTTTTTATGAAACGAATCAAGTTTTTATTGTTTCCATTTTTAACGCTTGCTATTGTGTTTGCAAGTGTAGAGAGTCGTACACAAAATGAATTTTTTCACCAAGCCTTTTTCAACATTTTTCTAGGTGGCTATACTGGCTATTTCATATTAATTATCTTCCAATTTTACATTTTGCATGTCATGCTACATAAACAATTGTCAAAATGGTCTCCGAAACTCGTTTTATGTGTCACATTCATGATGAATGTCGCTTACTTAGCTTACTTTAATTTCACGGCGCCAATAAACATTCCATTAGGCGAGTATATTTGGCAACGGGGCTATTGGTTACCATTTCTAGGGTGGGTGTTCTACTTTGCCTTAGGCTATTACTGTGGGAAAAACTATCAAACGTTAAAAGAAAAAGTGACAGAGTATAAAAAACTTATCATTAGCATGACTCTCATGTCACTGCTTCTGATGATCTTTTTCGTTAGAAGTGACACCTTAACGGTTGTTTCTTCAAAAAGAGCGGACATGATTTTTTATACAACTGGAGTCATTTTTCTTGTAATCATGTTAACATCACAGCTGAAACACGTTCCTAAACCAGTTCTTTTTATGAGTAAATATTCGTTCAATATTTATTTGCTTCATAAAATTTTTCTCTATTATTTAGAGCCCATAAATGGGCTACATCCGCTTATCTACTTCCTTTTCGCTATTGCATTTTCTATCTTTGGAGCGGTTCTTGTTTCAATCATGTTACGTGCCTTTTCATTTAGTCCCTATTTTATTGGCAAAACGTTGCCTGTTCCCTCACATTTGAAGCGGAATAACCACCAATATGGCAGGGAGATCCCTAATAAAATCGATGTCATAAATAAAGACAGTTTATAAAAATTTTTTAAAAAAACGAGACAGGTACAACATTGTACCTGCCTCGTTTTGCGTCTTATAAAAATTTACTTATTGCCTCTTCAATTCGCTCATCCGTAAACGGTTTTACAATAAAATCTTTTGCACCAGACTGAATAGCTTCGACAACCATCGATTGCTGTCCCATCGCTGAGCACATAATAATTGTAGCATTACTATTAATCTTCTTAATTTCCTTTACTGCTTCGACACCGTTCATGTTTGGCATTGTAATATCCATCGTCACTAAGTCAGGTTGTAATTCTTCGTATTTCGCAACTGCCTGCTCCCCATCTTCTGCTTCTCCGACGACTTCATGTCCTAATTTCGTTAAAATGTTTTTTAGTTGCATTCTCATAAATGCAGCATCGTCTGTAATTAAAATTTTACCCATTGAATTCTGCTCCTTTTAACATCATGTATGTATTAATTTTTCCGTGTTCTGCTAAATGAACAGGAAGACAAATTGACTTTTCAAAAGCTGTATATTTAGAATTTCCGACGATAACCGTAGGTGGAGAAATATCTAAGGATACCCCTTTTTCTGAAGTGTTAGTAACCATATTGCCAGAAATCATATTCCCTAATTCACCAGTAAATGATTCTAGCATGTCTCCTTCTAGTTCCATACCATATAACGCTTTTCCTACAGAACTAAACGTTTGGCTCTCCCCTTCGAGTAGTATTTGCCCAGACAAATCCCCATTCACTCCAATCAACACACCAATTTCAGTTTGTCTGAACGGCTCTTTTACGATCGAAGGTTTGCTGACTGTCACGTTGGCTGACATGACTTCAGTTATCGCTTTTGCCATACCATTTAATGCGTCAGTAATCATCTCATTATAATCTTTCGTACTAGTAGCTGTTGACATACATTCACCTCCCTAGGACACCATTTACAGTGACGACTCATTTATTTATTAAACTACTTCTTTTAATTTTTGAAATAAGTGAGCATCCATTTCTGTTAGCATATATTGAATGTCCGGCAAGAGGATCAACCGGTCCTCCATCTTTACAACATTCATTGATTTCGTAAACTCATTTTCTGCAATATTTACTGATTCAACTTTGTCTTGAGGGATATCGAGAACATCATAGGCATGGTCGACAAGAAGCCCGACATTTGTATCCTCAATTTGTACGAGGATGATTCTATTTCTTTCATCTGCTTCAGAATGTTGATTTAGTAAATATGTCCGTAAATCTAAAATTGGTGTTACGGCGCCACGAATTTTTGTTATTCCTAAAATATGTTCAGGGGTTTTGGGAACAGGAGTAATCGTCTGTGGCTTTTCGATTGCAATTACTTGCTCGATTGGAAAGCCAAACTCCTCATCACCAACCCGACATACAACAGCTTTATTAAATTGTTCACTCATGGTTGTCCTCCTTCTATTCGCTTCCAAGTCTCTTTTCTATTAAGTATAAATGGTATCTAGGAAAAAGTAAGTAGTTCTTCTTCCTCTTCTCAAAAAAAATTAAACCTAGTAATATATTATACTTAAATTTTAAATGCATCTAAGCCGAACTGCAATTCTTTCTTTACTTTTTACCGATATATCATTTTTTACATCTCACTTGAAACTTTAAACTTTCGAACGAGCGCATCTAAACTAGTAGATAAATCTTGCAATTCACTGCTCATGTTCTTTAACTGGCTCATTGCGGCTGCCTGTTGATCTGTCGCTGCGGCAATTTCTTCTGTACTTGCTCTTGACTCTTCAACGACAGCAGAAGTATGATTTACCGACTCACCGACTTGTTCACTACTATTTGTCAGTTCTTTAATGGTTTGTGTAATTTCAGCCGTTTGCTCTTTTATCGATAACATAGACTGATTGATTTTGTTAATCGTTTGTTCCGTATTGCCTACCTCTTCTACCATCCGATCTATTTCATTTCCACTTAATTTTGTATCTGTAACAATTTCTTCGATGCCATGATGGATCTCATTGACTAAGTCTTGGATTTGTACCGTTGAATCTTTTGATTCCGTTGCAAGTTTTCTTACTTCATCTGCAACAACAGCAAACCCTTTTCCGTGTTCACCCGCTCTAGCAGCCTCAATTGATGCATTTAATGCTAATAAATTTGTCTGCTCGGAAATGCCGTTAATGATTTCAATGACTTCATGAATTTTTTGAGACTTATTACTCAATTGGTTTACGTTTTCGATTGTCTCACTTACTTGTTTTTTCGTAGAATCAGACCTTACTTTTGCTTTAGAAATCGCTTCTACTCCTGTTTTTGCTTGTTCGATGACATATGAAGCTGATTCATCGACATGTTCAACACTGACCGAAAATTGTTGTAAACTTGAAGCAGTCTGAGTCGTTTCTTCAGCAATACGTCCCACTTCCTCGACCAACTTTTCTGAAGCCGTTGAAAATTCATCAACACTTGAAGCAATCTGCTCTGAAGATTCAAATGTCTCACCTAATGACTCTTTCATTTCACTTGTTCTTTTTTGCAACGTCCCACTTGATTGCTGGATTTCCTCAATTAATTTTTGCATTTGATCTGCTGTACCATTAAACACATGTGATAGTGTTTCGAATTCATCTCCCGTTTTCAATTCAATCCGCTTTGTATAGTCGTTTTCCATAAATGATTGCGCTAATTTCGTCAATTCATTTAGTGGTTTTTTGAGAATCAAGCGGATAATGACGTAAGCACCGAAAGCACCTAGCAAAATACCGACTCCCGCAGTTACCACATTGATGACCAGGACATTGTCACTATAATTTTGAGCGACCCCTGTAACCGTCGTGCTTAATGAAGTAATTAAAAAAATTAAAACAATGATTAGTACCGTTAATTTCGTTTGCAGTTTTAGTCGTACTTTAGGTGCCTTCTTCTGTTCAGACTTCCGTTTCATCTTTCTCTCCCCCTCTTTTTATACAAAACTTTTTCATCGCGCGAAGCACTTTTCCCACTAGTCAGATAATTAATGGTGTAGGAACAATTTCTTTTCTAGCTGTTCCCCCAAGAAATCTAACTTAACTGTTCATTTTTTATTTGAATTTCTGCGTTGTAGTAATTGTAATTATTAAAAAATAGATTCTTAAACAGAACTTGGCTTATCGGTAAAGAGATTCTTAGTACTCTTCACCTCCGACGAGTAACCGCAGGAGCACAAAGCAACAGCTTCGTCGAAATAACTCCGACCTGCGACGAGTAACCGCAGGAGCACCGAGCAATACCTCCAAGAATAAACTCCGAGCTGCGACGAGCAAGCGTAGCGGCGCAGGAGCAAGCGAAGTGTGCTTACATAGAAGCTCTTAGGCTTTAGTGCAAGTCCTAATGGCGAAAGCCTTAGTTGCCGTTATACTATCAACCGAAATTATATAAATTCTGATAGTATAAAATAAAAAAAGCCCATACCTCAGGTATGATCATTCTAGAGAATGCAGCTGGCTGGCATACTTTTTTTAGTTTAGCCCCTTTAGCTTTGCGTCCGACCTTTTCAAGTCGTTTGCCCTGAGTATTTAAACTGAATAGGACTATTATAACACTTCAAAATCATTATAACCAACACTTTTCTACACTATCTCTACTTATTTAACATCATCGGACAATTTCCGACACCTGAATTTTATCAGTTTCCCCACACGGTAAAAAATCTCCAAATTAAAAGAAGAGAGCGAGGCGCTCCCTTACAAATTTCAAATATAAAAAACGATTTTCCCAATTTGTTTTGATAAATTCTAACCTTTGAAAGGCTTTATGATATTCTTCGAGCGAATAGATATGATTGATCACCGGTTTGATATTATATTTTTCAATAAACTGTAGCATGTTTTTATATTCTTCTCTGCTCCCCATCTTTGTACCTAATAAATTATATTGTCCGTAGAAAAATTCACGAATGTTTATTTGTACGTCATCACCTGCGCTCCGAAGAATTCTCAGCTTCTACTGAAGAACAGCTATCAGTTGTAGAGGAGCTATATTCACATTCGGAAAACATTAAAGAATTAGCTGAATCATTACAAAATGAAATTGAACGTTTTCACGTATAACTCCTAAAAGCTCAACCACTGATTGGGCTTTTTTATTTTTGAAACAAAAAATGTCGATGAAATCTTCATTCTTACACGTCGAAAATTACAAACGAATCGTATTCTCTGTTTCATTATAAGTTTTTTTGTTGAAAAAAAGTTAAACAAACGTTTGTTTAGTCCGTACCTCTTCGTCACCATCACAGCCCAAAATCAGCGGTATGTTCATACCCACAGAAGGCAACGTAATAAATACAAAAAAAGGCTTGCCCCTATGCATCACACGCACTAGAGAACAAGCCCTATATTTTTACTTATCATTTTTCAGCCCTAAAACCTCTTCTTCCTTCAATCCAGTCACTTCAGTAATAAGTTGTAAGTCTAAACCTTTTTTCAACATCTCACTCGCTACTTGGTTGACTCCTTTTTCAATCCCTTTCTCCATTCCTCTACGTTCATAAGAAACCATCACTTCCATTACCTTTTCTCCTTCTTTCTTATCCATTTGTTTCACCTCTTCGATTAATTGATTTTCCTCTTCTGATGACAACTTCAAGTACGTCTCGAAAAATCCTGTTAGAAGTGTTTGTCTTGCCATGTCTATATTCATTCTTACGATCATACGTAGAAATTCTTTTTTCACTTCTATTCGTTCACTATCATTATATCCCATTTTTGCTAGTAAAGCCGCTGCAACAGGGTTTTCTTTACGAACGAAGTCTCTCCAATTGTGCTTTTTTAATTCTACTTTCAAAAATTGATAATGCAATGTTTTCAAAAATGGAAATGATATTTCAAAGATGTTTGGCTCATTGCGGATTGTGTCGTAGCTGAATATGGCAATCGGTACTATCTTTCGTCGGTATTTCTCATACAGTCTTGAAAAGTAAAGGAACATTCGTTCATTGAAGGAGTCTTGCGCATAACTTTGAGGTTCTAAGTGGATGATAATTAAGCTATCTTCACCTTTCAACTTTGTTTCGGCTAAAAGGTCAACTCGATATTTTTCACCGGCGGTAACATCTGTGTACAATTCTTCAGACAAAAAGTTTAACTCACTGAAATCAATTTCTTCGTAAACCTCTGGGAAAAACAACAACATAAACTCTTCAAAATAGGTCGTTAACAACTCTTTAAACAAGCGATCATGATCTACCGTCATCGGCGTCCCTCCCCCCATACACAAACGTACGTTCTTATTAATGGTATTATAAAATGAAGCCTTAACAAAATCAACAAAAAACCTCCTAAAGCTCTGCTGCTTTAAGAGGCCTTCACTTCGTTCGTTTAGTACTCCTTCTCAAACTTTTTCTTACTTCTGACTGTATCAATCGGACGAACCGCTTTTTCAATTTGATCACGTTTTGATTCCAAAAATGGCGGTAAAGACAACTTCTCCCCAAGTGTTTCATAAGGCTCATCGTCCATAAATCCAGGTCCGTCTGTTGCTAACTCAAACAAAATTTGTGGTGCGACTCGAGTGTACATCGACTTAAAGAAGAAACGGTCAACATAGCCAGATGTTTGGAAACCAATTTGGCCTAAACGATCAATCCATGATTCTAGTGCGTCACGATCTTCGACTCGAAATGCAGCATGATGCACCGTTCCAAAGCCTTGGCGAGCCGTCGGAAGTACTTTGTTAGGTTCAACAACAACTTGCGCCCCATTTCCACCTTCACCTACCTCAAATAAGTGAAACGATCCTTCCTCGTCAATTTCTTTAAACAAGAAAGCTTTTTCGAGTACTTCCTTGAAAAAATCAAATTCCGCAACTCGAATATAAAGTGGCCCTAAACCAGTAATCGCATACTCTAATGGAATTGGCCCATCTTGCCAAGGCGTTCCAGCAGCAACACCATTATCGTTTTCATCTGAAACGAGTTGGTATTGTTGATCGTCAAAGTCAACAAATGATAACGTTTTTTTACCAAACTGCTCTTTAATTCCTGTATGTTTAACACCTTGCCGATCAAACCGTTTCACCCAATAATCTAATGCAGCATCACTTGGTACACGAAAGGACGCTTTATAAATTTCATTTGTCCCATGAGAGCCTTTCGGGATACCAGGAAAATCGAAGAACGTCATATCCGTTCCAGGACTTCCCGTGTCATCTGCAAAAAATAAGTGATACGTCTGAATGTCATCTTGGTTCACTGTTTTTTTTACTAAACGCATCCCTAACACATACGTGAAAAATTCATAGTTTTTCTCCGCACTGCTTGTTATCGCTGTTACGTGGTGTAAACCTTTTATTGCATTCATGCCATTTCCCCACTTTCTAGAGTGTATCCATCAATTTTTTTAAAGAGCTAACCGGAAACTCCGATTAGCTCCTATGATTATTATTGATTTCCTTTTTTAATCCATTCTCCTACTTGAACTGTACGTTTTGCTTGATATAATACACCTTTTTTCACATCTTCAACCATATTCCCATCTTGGTCAACTGTGACACTCACGCCATACGGGTTTCCGCCAACTTCAAATTGGACAGGGTCTGTATATCCTGGTGATGCAATGATTGAACCCCAATGGTGCATCGTTTGGTATAAAGCAAGAATCGTTGCTTCTTGACCACCATGCGCGTTACTTGCTGAAGACATTGCACTTACTGCTTTGTTGGCAAGTTTTCCGTTAAACCAAAGGCCGCCAGTAGTGTCTAAAAACTGCTTCATTTGTGCTGGTACGTTGCCAAAACGAGTCGGTACGCTAAAGATGATCGCATCTGCCCATTCAAGGTCATCTAACGTTGCTTCAGGAACGTCCTTCGTTTCTTCAAGATGTGCTTTCCATGCCGGGTTTGATTCGATCGCTTCTTGAGGAGCAAGCTCTGGTACTTTTACCAGTTTCACATTCGCACCTGCTGCTTTTCCACCTTCTTCTGCCCATTTTGCCATTTTGTAGTTTGTTCCTGTTGAACTGTAATAAATAACTGCTAAATTAATGTTTGACATCTCAATCGACTCCTTTTTACTTCCAAAGATTTTTTTGATGAATTCCATCATGATCACCTAACTTCCTTAGTATGCGAAAACCAGGTATACCATCCTACTTACTTCTTTCCCAACTTTTATGAGACTTACTCATTATATCTCAAATTCAGTTATCTCTATTTCGAGATATAAGGCCTGGAAAATGTAGAACGTAACCCCTCCCCTTATTTTTTGAAAACTTATTTAATATCTCTAATTCGTATTATATACTATCGTTTATTTCGAATTCAAGATATTTCACTTTATTTTTGTAAGTTGTTATAAAAAGTATAGATTTATAGCAATTTAGAAATTCGAAACATTCCCTTTTTCATAAAGTTTACAGAGGATCTGCAGCATAATATCCTAGCTTTTTCAGTTGATCAATGACAAGTTCTTTTTCTTTCGTATCGAGTCCACCAAATATGCTGTTAATTGCTTCTTTGTGCTTTGGGAAGATTTCATTCATCAAAGTATGACCTTCATTAGTAATTACCGCATACGTTATCCGACGATCTTTTGGGCATGGCTTTCTAACCAAATACCCTTTCTTTTCCAGCTTATCGACGACATAGGTAATGCTGCTACTCGCAATTAATACTTGGTCACCAATTTTTTGGATCGGCTGCTCCCCTTTACTGTATATTAGCTCAAGTACCGCAAACTCAGTCGGGTTCATTCCATACGTTTTAATATCCTCTTCCACTCGTTTACGAATCGTTTGAAAGGCACGGGATAAAACAACGAAAAGCTTTAACGATAATTCCTCTTCCAATTGTTTGTTATCTTGAGAATCCATTTATATCATTCCTTTTCAGGCATTATCTCGAATTCGAGAAGATTATATAACAAGTGTTATTTACTGTCAATTTTATTTAGGGGGAATAAAGAGAAAGCGAGCATCACCTTCATGCTCGCACTTCAATTTATTCAACAAATATCATTAATGAACGTACATACTGATCGACCTTTCGTTGTTTTTCCTCATCAGACATTGCTTGGAAGTCATTTTCATCTTCAAAAAAGACATGACTTAATAATATTCCGGCTAAAAGTCGTGTGCATTGTTCTACATCTACCTTTTGATCTTTTCTAGAAAAATGAGTGTCAATGGCACTTCTTAAGCTCGCTGAAATGATTTTCGGAAAGTTTACTTCTTCATCTAAGTTCCCCATAAAGCTTTCAGCAATTAACCTCTGCACAATCTTTCGATTTTTAGAGACCATTTCAAGCCGGTCCATTAGAATCCTTTCAAAAAATAATCTAGAATCTTCTGTATCCCCGTAAGCAAGTAACTTGTTTTGAAAATGCTTTTCGATCATTGACTTTATCACTGTTTTAAATAGATTTTGTTTGTTCGTAAACTTACGAAACAAGGTTACCTCTGCGACGTTCGCCTCTGAGGCTATCTCCTGGGTCGTTGCTTGGTTATAACCTCTTTTAAGAAAAACATCAAGGGCAGCATGTATAATTTGCTCTGTTTTATCTCTCATTAAAATCACCTTCACTATTGTAAGTCAATCATACACACAATATAACACAACGATGATTGGAAGGCATTTTTTCCATCGGTCATCCAGCACTTATTTGGTGCTTATCGACTTTCGTCTTCACAAAGCGATCAAGGATCAAAAGAACAGCCGGCATGACAAATATGATGCTACATAACGCTAGTAGAATATTAATAAAGGTCATTAAACCGAAATGACTTAAGATGACAAAGTCAGAGATAAGTAGCGCACTAAAACCTCCAGCTGTCGTAAGAGACGATACAATAATCGCCTTTCCGATTTTTTCGTTTGCAATATAGACTGCCCCTAAACGGTCAACTCCCTGTTTTCGTTCCTCATAGAATCGTTCCATTAATAAAATTGTAAATTCTGTCCCAATTCCAATAATGAGCGCACCTAATGTGGCAGTCAACGGTGTGTAATCGAGTCCTAGAAAGTGCATGATCAACCCTGACCAGCCAATAATAAAGCTGATCGGAAGAAGTGGTATAAATGCTTTAACCGGGTGGCGATACATAATTAAAAGACCTAAAAAGACTAAACCCATTCCGAGTAACGTCATTTTGTATCTTCCTGTTGATAAGGCAGAAATCATTTCAACATCGACGACTGTTTTCCCTGTGACCGTAACATCCAAGCCTTCTGGAACGCTTGACTCATTTAACGTCTCGTGTAATTGCTCAATAAATGTTTCAAGTTCATACGTTTCCATATGTGCAATGCCAAGCTTTATGACGCCTGCAGTTTCTTCTTCGTTGATAACCATCTTCCGTTGCTCGATCGGAAGGCCATCTAGTAAATGTGGGACGTCACTAGCAGTCGGTAATTCTCCTTCATTTATTTGTTTTAGTAACGTGTTCAATGAATTTATTTTCACAACTTCATTCGTGAACTCTGCCTGAAGTGATTCTGTCATATCTTCAGACCAGTTGAGCACTTGTTGACCGTAAAGGTTTTCTCCTTCATATAGAAGTGCCACTTCTTCAGTTGTCCCAAGAATCTCTCGCAATTCTTGAACTTCTGCTAATTCCTGCATGTCTTGCGGAATGAAATTCTCTACGTTCGTTTCAACCCCTGCATCGAGATCGATATAAATACCTACAACAGCAATAGCAATCGCCAAAGGAATAATGATCCACTTTAATTTTAAAACGAAAGTCGTAATCTTCTTTATCATGTTCTCGAGACTTGAACTTTTCTCACTTTGTTTTCGTGATTTCACCCGTTTAAAGTTAAACGTATCTCGAATAAAGAGTAACGGTATTAAAATGAATAACCCTATAAAGAAACTAATAACAATACCAATCGTTAACATTTTGCCAAAGTCCTGAACCATCGGTACTGGCGACGTATTTAATGCTAAAAAACCGAGGGCCGTTGCTAGTAGCGCAGTAAAAACAGCTGGACCCATATTTATGATCGTTTGTTTAGCAAACTTTTTCGCGTCTTGATTCATCAATTGTTTCCCTCGTTTTCTACTCACTTTCTACACCACCATTTTCATCTTGTGCCATTTCATCTGCATACCTACTATGGAATTGAATCGCATAATCAATACCAAGTCCAATTAGAATTGGAAAAACAGCCATTGAAACCATCGTCAAAGGAATCGATAACCAGCCCATAAATCCTACCGTTCCAATCACAGCGAATAAAACCATTACTAGCGGTAGTAGTCGCCACCTGACACGGAAAATGATAGAAAGAATAATGATCATGATCGTTACAGATAACATCATCATTTTTTGCACACTTTCCATCATCGAACTTTGAATCGCCTGATCAAGAACGGGTTTTCCTGACACGAGTGTTTTTTCTCCTTCGAATGGCTGTTTAGAAAGCGCTTCGTGAATAGAATCGATGATTTCATTCTTTGTAGCATCGTCAACGCCACCATTAAAACGTATATTCATAAGCACATATTCTTCATCAACCACAACACTTGAGAAAACGTCTCGCAGCTCATCCTCCTCATAAATGAGCGCTTCGATGGTTTCCTTCTCTTGCGGCAAACTCGGAACCATGACGTCAGAATAGCTTTCGATTTGTGCCAAGTTATCACGAATATCTAACAAATTTTCACCAAAGGTGTTTAGCTTACTTCCAAGTTGATTCAACTCTTTTTCTACGGATTGAAGTTGCTTATTTGCCCCCATACTTCGGGCTGGCAGTTGTTCAACACTTTCAGGTGATGCAGGTGAGTCGATTTCCATCGTTTGAAGTTGGCTCCCCATTTCACCAAGGCCTTCAATAATCCCGCCAACCCCAAAAAGGGATTGCTCGTGCTGTTTTGCTGTCATATTTTCAATGATTGTTACTGGACTAATGACACTATAAATTTCTTCATACTGTTTCAACGTTGTTTCTATCTCCTGCATTCTTTGAAGGTTGTAAGGAGAAAACAGTTCTTCCAAATTATTAGCCTGGTGCAGCATAATTACAGATTCCCCACCAAATTCCTTTTCCAGTCTTTCATTATCCTGATAAACCTGTGTATCTGTTTGAATGAGTGTATCGTTTCCTGTCGCCATTTCTAGGTTCGCAACACCTGGTACAAGTAATGCAACTGTGACAATGAAAAATGCCATCACTTTAAATGGTCTTGCAGTAACCCATTTCGCAACGAACTTAAAAAAATTCATGCCCTTTCCCCCCGACTAATGAATGTAAGTACTAACTTACATTTGTAATTGTAATGGGGCCCTTAAATTTTGTCAAATGCCATTTTACGTCTAGTTTTAAAACAATGTGGTGGGCAGTGCATATAGGGAGTGCCAGCATGCTAAGGTGCGAAAACCTGTTCATAAAATTAGAGGTAGGAGTTTTAATACAAGCCTTAACATTGAAAATGGCATGGAGATCTGTTTAGCTCTCCATGCCACCTATAGTAGTGTTGTTCGATCATTGTATTTTTCCATTAATCTTTAGATATACTAAGAAAAATTAATTAAGGGTGTGAAACAATTGTTTAATAACGAAATCAAACGAATCCTGCTTGGGAGTACAATCCTTTCCGCTATACTTAGTGCAACGATTATTGTCCTAACCTTGTATCATCATCAACAAGTAACCCGAATACTAAGTGCCAGACACTTGTCGAAAAATCATTGATATTCCTTTTTATATTTATATATTCGATAAAGGCTTCCTCCACCAATAATCATTGCAATGATGATGTATAGATTGCCTCTTTCAGTATCAAACAAATTAAACACCGATCCAATAATGACAATGATTGCTATGATTAGAATGAAAAGGTCAAAGCCTTTCTCGAATTTTTTACTTGCAGGAGCATTACTCATCCTTATCCCCCTTTATGCTTTACAAACTTACCTTCTTAATTATACAACATCTCTATTAATTGTGTTTTCATCAAGTGCTTATAATTTCATAAGCGTATTACAAGCGACTCGCTATTACAATCAACTTTATTGTGCATGCTCCCTTGCAACTTTTCCTTCTCCCTCCGATTGTTTTGCTTGTGTCGTTAATACGACACCACCCATTACTGCAATTGCACCGATGATCTGCATGCTCGTAATTACCTCACCTAACCAAAAATAGGCACCTACCATCGTAAATACGGGCAGAAAATTCAGAAATACTGAAGCTCGAGAAGCCCCCAATTGTTGAACAGCGCGATTATAAAAGATCAATGCAACGAGCGATGGAAAAACCCCTAAATATAAAAGACCTGTTATATAGCTTGGATTCGCCAATGTTGGAACACCAGCAATGAACCATTCAAACATAACAAAAGGTAATAACACAATAACCGAAACACCTGTCATTACGAAAAGTGCCGCATACGGAGGAAGGAGGTGTATCCATTTCTTGACGTAAATTGAATAGATAGCCCACGTCCCTATTGCACCAATCATAATCGCATCACCAATATTCCAATCAATGTTTGCTAGTTGAAAGATTCGGCCATCCATCACGACCCATACAGCACCTATAAAAGATAATATAATGCCGAGCCATTGAACTTTTCGCAACCGCTCCCTTAATAACCAAGCACTTAAAACAACTGTGACAACGGGAATCACCGTTTCAAGCACAGCTACATTCGTCGCAGTCGTAAACTGTAATGAACCATATATAAATGTGTTAAAGAAAGTTACCCCTGTTAACGTCATAATTAATACCGGCTTTTTATATTGCAAGAATGTTGCCCTATGCCTCCAAGCACTAAGAATCCCTATCGGCAATATAACAATAAAAGCTACCAAAACACGAAAAAAGGCAATTGTAAATGGCGGTAATTCGTTAATCGCTTTTCCTATAAGAATATTCCCTGCATAAAAGATGACAACGAAAATTAGTAATATGTATGAATAAATAATATGCACCTCATTTTACAAATTCACAAACACTTTTATAACAACGTAACACTACCAATAACGCTTTCCTCTGATCCAATTATAGATGATTCATTAAAAGAGACATGATCGTCACACCTATAATCATTAATAGTAATGATAAAAAGATAGCTAAGATATTACGTTTCCTGCCACCACGGATTATATATGTTACAGGTACAATAATAAAATATATAATTGTTAAAATAATCAGCGGATACCCAAAAGCATTTGGCAAACAAAGAAGTTCCACATATAGATAGACGTAAAATAAATATGATTGTAATAATAACGTCACTAGAATCGTTGCATATATTTTATGCTTAAACGTTGATTTGAATTGTGTTTTCCTCAGCTGATAAAGAAACAAAACACAAATAATAAATAACAATAACGGGATCATTTGCGACCAAATAGAAATGCCTGTCCCTATACCACATTCTATTCGTAAGTAAATAAAAAAATATAGGATAGAAAATTGAAGTAACGTTGATATAGTAATAAATATCCACATATAGCCGCGTTTCACCCCTGAATGCGGTAATAAAAAGATTTGCAAACACAAAAATGATAGAATGATAACAATAAAAATAAAGAGTAACGTTTCACCCCACATGGTTGACCTCCGTTCCTCATTGAATAATAAGAGCTGTCCCACAAGTGCTCTGCATCTTGTTATTGGGACAGCCCATACAGCTCAATAGATTACCTTGTTAATAATTCGACTGTTAAATCAATAACTCCTCTATTTCCGTGAATAGGACTATGAGTAACCATACTATCAGGTCCTGCAAAGACATATCTTTTTCCTTCAAGAAGCTGGTCCCCCAAGTCATCTTCAAACATTTTCATTTTCCCACTATAACCTAAACCACCATTTAACGTTACCCATCCATCTGTTTCTCTAATATTAAAATTGTCATCATTTAAATGCTCGCTCACCCAATCTAGGAACATGTCTCGCTCATCGCTATTAGAAGGTGATGGTGGCTCAGCGTCCCGATAACATGTCATATCACCCCATGTACTTTCATTACAAGTTGGAGATATAACAAATCTCGGTGTTCCCTCAGCATTTTTTTCAGAACCGATAAACCGATCCCTTCTAAGAGCAGCCCCCATCATCATGTGATATTCCGTTCTCGAAGCGACATAATCTCTTTCATCTGGAGTATGACCAGGGATCACTTCACTATTATTGTTCAATGCTCTTATTTGGTTTTCTACTACTAGTTTTTCATATAAATGACTGTCTCTATCAAGGTCTTTAAAAGCATTTACAGGACCCCACCCAGCTACATCAAGATAAGTACCGAAGTGTGGCGTCGCCCAGGTGACTAGATTATCAATATAAACCACTGGATCTGTATCTAACTCATACATGGAGCGAGTAATTAAACCTCCCATACTATGAGCAACAACATTTATCACAGGCTTATGGTGGGGCGTCGGCCTCTCTAATTTGCCTTCATTTATTAAATTATTTAAGTATGCACGAAAATCAGCATCGGACCCTCTTGCATAAAACGTATCATCACTCTCTCTCCAACAGCGTGCAGTCCTTATATCCGTATCACCACATGTTCTCGATGTAATGTAGGCTTGGTTAGCATAGTTAAATACCATTACATGTTCACTGCTGCTATCAAACATTGTTCTAGGATTAGGAGCTCCATGATATTTGGTATACAATCGTTCATATAAGCGTCCAACATCAAAGGCATTTACTTCTTGGGAAGAGGTATTGGCAAACGTTAAACCATTTGTTTGGGTATAATTGTCTGCTTCTTTACTATCCATTCCCCAAGGCGCTAAATCATTATATGCCCCATATACGTTTCCAACATTTGATTGAACTCCATGTAATAAAAATGTAGTAGGTTGATATTCTTCCAATGGGTGATTGTCAATTTTATCCCAATAACCATCTCCATCTGTGTCGACACGATTCGGATGTGAATAGAAGTCATACACTTGTACTTCTATAAATTCTGGACCAGAACTTGAGGGAACCGTAATGACTCCCGAACCTCTAGGTGGGAAAACGAGTTGTTTACTATCTGCATATCCATCACCGTTCGAATCCGTTACTAAGTCATTAGGATCTGGCTCTTGTTTTAGCTGTGTTGTCGTTCCATCTGATAAACGAATCCAAACACCATCTGATACGTCCTTACTAACTAGTCCAACAATTTCTAAAAGACTTGTGTAAAAGTCACTATAGAGGTTATTATAAACCCCACCAGTCGATGTATATAACGGAGCATATAAATCTTTCCACGTACTCGTTGTAATAACAGAAGTTGTTATATCATCTTCTACTAAATTTTCTATCACATCTTCCATCGAGTTCACATCAGGAAAGCGTGTTTCTTCATTGTAATTTGCATCAGTAATTAAGATCATATGACGACTGGCATTTTCCCGAAAGCCCATTCTTCTTCCTTCTTCAAGAGCATCAACAGCAGATTCCGGAATAGGCCCTCCCCCTGTTGCGGTCATTGCTGCTACTTTATCTTGAAAATCTTCAGGATCTAAAAACCATCCAAGATTTTGTGTTGAATCAGGCCCATCATACGTAATATCTTTATAGTCTATCAAACCAAGGCGGGCATCGACGTTTTCTAAGTTTAATTTTTCAGCAAACTCAATCACATTGTTCCGTACGTTACTAATGGCCCCACCCATTGAACCAGTTGTATCAATGACAAAGACTATATCTGCTACCCCTTTTTCTACAATCGGGGTATCCCAAGAATTATCGTCATCAAGGTCCACACCCCAAGACCTTAATAAAGTAGGAATGTGAGCTACATAATAAATGCTAAAATGATCAACAGTTGTTGAAATCGTATGATTTTCTTGGTCAAGAGTAGTATCCAAGAGTTCAATGTTGCCTTTATCATAGTGCACAATTGCAAGTTCTTCTAACTCATATGAATCATCCATCTTAAACTCTAAATCAGCATACTCGAATTCATTTTCTAGCTGAATGTCAATCGGTTTTCCAACAATATAAATAAGGTCTTCCAATAATTTATTTTCGCTATCATCACTCACCGAAATGGACCGGTTAATATCCCCTTTCCCTTTAATTGTTAGCGATGGAAGTGCAACATTATCATCTGTATGCACCTCTTCTAAATTTTCAATTTCAACCTCTTGAACTAACAATTCTTCTGAATCAATGACTCCATTTCCATTTGTATCTTTCAAAAGTGGATCAAAACCTAGCCGTACTTCACTTCCATCCAATAAACCATTCCCACTCGTATCTGGGTTCAAAGGATCGGTCCCATAAATGTGTATCTCTTCATAATCAGTAAGTCCATCATTGTCTGTATCGGAGTTCCAAGGATCTGTACCATGTTGATATTCTTCTAAATTTGTTAAGCCATCTCCACTAAAATCTAAATCTGCAACTTCGGAATCCATATCAGAAGGATCTGAATTTAACACATAATACTCATAACCATCTGGAATCCCGTTTCCATTTGTGTCAGGATTGTAAGGGTCTGACCCTATTTCTAGTTCAATTTTATCTGGTAAGCCATCTCCATCAGAGTCAACTTCTGCCGTATCAACGATTACGACGTTAGAAATCGGTTCTTCTTCTTCTGCTCCCGTAATAAGTTCTACATAATAGAAATAAATGTTTTCATCCCACCCTAACGTCTCTTCATAGAAGGGCTCTTCTACTGATGTTATGAGCTCTACCGAATCGGCATATTCCCATGTGCCCTCAGATTCATCATGTAATACTTCTCCTCGATAAAGTCGGTATTCATCTACTCCTTCGACAGTAGACCATGAAAAATCAACCACATCTTGATCCCATTCAAAATCTAAGATAAAAGGGCTATATTCCACCACTTCATTTGAATATGGACTGATTTCTTCACCTGAAACGGCCTCTACAACATAGTAATACGTTGTAAACTCCTCAACATCACTATCTACATAGGTTGTATCGGTAACATTAGAAGCGAGTATGTCATAATTACCACTTTCTGTTCCCCGTTTAACAGTATATGAATCAGCTTGATTAATTTCATTCCATCTTAGTATATTTATCGTAGGCTCTGGATGATATAATGACAACCTCGGTTCTGGCTCTAGTTCAAAGTCAGGGTCATACTCCTCATAGTCTATTAACTCTAAAATTGGTGCCTGATTATAATAAACGGTAAAGGAATATGAAGCATTATTAGGTGCATTTTGTCTATTTGAATTATTGGCTGCTTTTAAGTGTAATTCAACTTGCAGCTCTTCAGAATCGACTTTTTCTCCATCCAATAAAATTTCGATAACGTTTGATTTAGCATCAAAAGTTGCACCCATTTCATCTTTGTTTATCAACACTTCAAAACTTCCTCTATTAAATTGCTGATAAAATCTGTTGTAATTTCTGTGAGATTCATCCAAATATATTTCAATTATCGAGCCTTCACTAAGCTGTTGTTTATGTTCAGGGATCGTATGTAGGATAGGCAGTTCGAACTGTTTATCCGAGTTACCTCTCCCTTCAGCAAAAGCACTATGCATGTTCATAGGTGAAATAAGTGTAAATAAAAGTAACGTAATTAAAAGCACACTTAAAGTTTTTTTTAATCTTTTTTTCACATTAAACACCTGCCTCTATTAAATTTTTTATATTAAATAGAACGATTTAACTACTCCCCTTTCCTCATTTTTCAAATCACAATCTATTATAATGATCATTCTATTTTTTGGAAGTTATGGGCCACCACTGTGTACCGGTACTTTGGTGTAAAATGTCAAATTTTGGTGTTTAACGTTTTGTTTGAAGTAAAAAGCAAGATTAGTAGTAATGTCGGAATCGTTAGAGACTGTAAGTATTCAAGGCGGTTTAAACATTATCTCTAAAGAGGTCATTGGTTAATAGTATGATATGTAAAATAAATCCAAATACCTATCATCTTCCATCAATCATTTTCAGGTGCTTTTGGTGCAGGAATATCGTCTTTACTGTTAGTTCGAACCTGCATTTTTATTCCTTCATCACTTTAATTTTTCTCTTGGAGTTATTATGGTGATTATTAACTTGCGGTTATATAACTGTATTAAACCGTTTGTCAAAAAGCCCCTTAGGTTACGAATCCCTAAGGGGCTTTACGTCTTTCAATAGAGTAATCTCTATCGATACATCCCTACACACCATGTTCTTACGCTCCATCATTACCTTTCATTTTACTACCAGACAGAAGTTTAACCCCACCAGCAATAAGAATTAGACTGACCACAAAAATGTGAAAGTATTGGTGATACCACATTCCAACCTCAACCTGCAGTAATTCTGTCAGCCGAGGTGCAAATGACGGAATAAAGACTCGGTCTAAAAGAAAGTAACCCCCAAGCACAATAAACCCAATCCCAATCCACCGCTTATGGTTCATTAAATACGGAATGATCGGCTGATCATCAATAGGCTCCTCATCTTCACGACTTGCTTTTTGCAGCCCATCAAAAAAGCTGTAAAACCAAATGATCGGAATGAGGAAAATAAACACCCCAAGACGTAAGATATCTAATACATAAATGGCTAACAAAAAGGCCGCCATTAACTGAATCCCACGACGTTGATAACCAAGATAAAGGTGTCCAGCCCCTGGGAAAATGGCTAATAGAGTTGCGATCACCTTGCTTTTTTGTCCATCTGCACGACGATTCTCGAGATCATCTAGAAGCGAACGATCCTCTAGTGTTTCTCCGCGCTGTTTTTTATTTAAATGTTGGACAGAGTCAAAGAAGCTGTACACCCAAACGACTGGTAAAAACGCCATAAACACGAGGAAGGCATCTTGTCGCATCAAAAATGATACGAAAAAGATCATGATAGCCGCCCCAAGAAACGCTGTCAAAAACGTAAAGCCTCGGTTCATTAACCCGAGTTGGAAGTGACCGACTCCAGGAATAAATGATAGAACAATCGTAAAGAAACGCTCCGACTCTAGTTGTTCACTACCTTCCCCTTGTTCCATCGCTTGATGGTACTGGCGTGTACTAACCACGAGGGTATCAATAAAACTGACAAGGTAGAAAAAGAAACCAACGGCCCCACCCAACAATAAAAAGTTGATGTTATTTCCAATAACGGTTAAAAACAATCCTCCTCCGGCAGGAAGTACGGTCATAAAGAAATAAAACATCCCTCGAAAAATATTCCCACAATAAAACTGACCCCCACCAGGGAAAAATGAGAGTAAAAAGGCAACTAATGGGTGTCTATGCTGATTATTCATTGTCTACTCCTCCTTCATTTGCTTTTGAAAACGCTCGGTCAAGAATTTGTGCAGTAATCGAAGGTGATTCTTCAGAAAGTGTCGACCGTTGAAGATCGTCCACATAGCTGGTGATCGACTGAAAAACCCCTGACGACATGAGCACGATCGTTAATGAAGCAGCGACTACATAATGAAATGCTGTTTTTTGATAAAATGGCCGATTTGTTTTTTCCTGCTCGGTTACGTTTGAAGAAGAGAAATCGGTCTCGACCTTACTCATCACTGAATCTGTAAAAGCTTTCTCATTATTAACACTTGGAAGGTTTCTACTAGATTCTTCGATCGCTTCTATATAAAGATTCATACACGCATCACAAGTAAACAAGTGATCTTCAAACTCCTGTCTCGTCTCATCAGGTAATTCACCATTTACAAATTTCAGCCATTCACCTTTTGAACGATGCTTCATGAAAAATCCTCCTCCTTCCAATGTTCTCTCATCCACTTTCTTGCACGATGCAGCTTCACCCGTACCGACTTCTCATTTATCCCTTGCTCTTCTGCTAGCTGACGAAAGCTTTTTTCTTCTATATAGTAGCCGTAAACAACAAGCCGATAGTTAATTGGAAGCTCATTGACCCGCTCCCGAACACCTTCTTGTAATTCTCGGTTAAAGTAAGCACCTTCAGCCGTTTCTCGTGAAGCTGTAACGAGTTGCAGTCCGATGTCTTCTGTTACTTCTTCCTTTCGCCTCTCCTGTTTTCGTTTTATATCAATCGAATGGTTGACAGTGATCCTAGCCATCCATGTTTTCAATCCTTTTCCTTCGTAGTTAGGGAGAGACGAATAAATCTTGATAAATACTTCTTGTGCTGCATCTTCTGCATCTTTCTCATTTCTGAGCACCCCGAATGCCGTTTGAAAAATAAACGTACGATACTTCTCAACAAGCATTCGGTAAGCATGGTCATTGCCATGTAACACTTGTTTAATTAATGCTTCATCACGAATGTCTCTCCCCTCCTTTCCGCCTTACACAAAATAGACGAAGCTCATTTACACTTTGACTACAGTTTTTTTGGAAAAAATATAAAAAAATATTATAGAGAATCAGTTTCATAACTCAAAATAAGATGCGAAATTACGAATGATGAGCGTGAACTTCACTTCTAAACAAAACTTGGCTTTTCGGCAAGTCTTAATAAGGAACTTCGGTTAAAGTCGATCACGTCGTGTGATCAACGCCGAAGTCACCACATCCTGTGGAAGTAAGCCTTAGTTGCCACAAGCTCAACTCCTATGATTAAACGTCGAGTTGCGACGAGTAAACGCAGGAGCAACGAGTATCGGCTTCCTCGAAATCCCTTCGAGCTGCGACGAGCAAGCTTAGCGGCGCAGGAGCAATTATCTATCGACCATAAATTTTTAAATTCTGATAGTACAAATAAAACATACATATTTGAAAAATTTATAACATCATTCGTTTCATTGTACAAAAAACGGAATTATGAAATTGATTCTAGAAAGTGAAATATAAATAAGTACCACCTATTTTGTACTGGTGGTACTCTTTTTTCTAAGCAAAATTAATACGACCTTTTTCCCTCAAGCAAATGCTTGTACGCTAAATTCATGATCTCAATCGCCTTTTTCGATTTTTCTTCGTTTTCTATGTATGTTGAATCGAGCAGTACTTCTCTTTCTGCTTGGTGTTTAAATGTTAAAAATGCATGTAACACGCGTTCATTAATTTGTTTCGCTTCCATATTGTTGCGATGGTGCGTTTGCAAATAATGATTGTAGTTAATGATTTTTACCATAGAGACAGAAATAGCATCTTGCGGAAGCTTACCTACAAAGTTCGCCACGCCAGCACCACCAGCAGCACCTAACAATGCGCCTCCTCCAATTAATATTTGCATACCGCCAGCCATTCCGAGACCTCCGGCAGCAATCGCTCCCCCTCCTATCGCTGCTAATCCAGCTGATGTCGCAGCCGCTCCAGAAAGTCCCATCGCACCACCGATTGCTCCAGCGATGACTGGAGCTGCTAACCCTGCGGTTAAAAGGGCTGCGCCTGTTCCTGCAAGGCTCCACTTAATCACTTTTCCCCAGTAGTTATTTACTTCTTTAAGAAAATGGTTTGCCTCCTTTAACATTTGTTTACCTGTCTCCTGAGAAAAGCCACACTCTCTAGAAATGACACCGATTCCTCCGTAGATATCACGTTCCTTCTGCCCCTTTGGAAAACCTTCCATTTCACCGTAAACTGGCGTAAGTACCGCTTCTTGAAGCACTAAATAAAGCTTGTACTGATTTTCTCGTTTCGCTAAAAACTGACTTTTAATCTCTTGAAGTGATTGACTGCGAATCGCCGTTTGATGGGAACCTAACGATTGCCACGTATCGTTTGACCACTTATTCAACCAACGCTGTTTTTCGTTGATTTCCTTAGTGAGTTGATCACCTTTCCAGTTATCATACGAACCTTTCATAGAATGGTAGGAATTTTTTAAGCCGCCTATGAACCCTGGTTCCTTCGGTTTTTGTGAAACACTCTCCTCGCTCTCCATTTTCTGTCTCACAATTCGAATATCCTCATGCACCCTTAATTCTACTAATTTTATAATAAGCGCTAGGCCATAAACATCGATATGAAATTCATCGATGGCCCCAACCGCTAACGATTTGTTCATGTTCCTTCCCCTTCCTATGAAAAAAACGTGGTGTTATTTATATACTACAGAGATTATACCTTGTTTTTCTCGAATAATTAATGAATGAACTTTAATAAAAAAGCTCTTATTGTTTAATGTCGATACTTATCCATGCTTTGTCCGCGAAAAATCTGGTTTATCCGTAACTTTTTGGTTTTGTCCGCAAGAATTTGAGTTTATCCGTAAGTTTTTCATTTTGTCCGCGAAAATTTCAGTTTATCCGTAAGTTAAAATTATTCTAATTAATCCAAGACCAAAAAACACCTCCTAACGAAAGAAGGTGCTTCGGCATTTTACTTATAAATACTGCAAAAGTGACGTTGCAATCGTGAAATAAATTAATAAACCTAAAATATCATTTACTGTTGTAATGAAAGGACCTGAAGCAATTGCCGGATCTAACTTCAATTTATTAATTGCTACTGGTACAACAGCTCCAATGATCGTTGCAATACTTAGTGTTAAGAAAAGTGAAACACCAACGATAAAAGCTAGTAAAAAGCTTCCATAAATAATAGGAACTAAAATCATTAAGACAACGGCACATATTAACCCTAGCATGAGCCCTGTTCCAAATTCTCGTCTTACCGTATGCATGAGACCTTTCTTTTCAAATGTCCCTGTTGCTAAAGAACGTACCATAACAGCGAGTGACTGCGTACCGGTGTTACCAGCTGAGTCCATGATCAGTGGAATAAACACAGCAAGTAATACAATTTCCTCAAGGGTCTCTTCAAATTGTCCAATGACCCCTGCCGTAATCAATCCGAAGAACATAAGCATGATGATCCATGGAGAACGCTTCTTCGCAGCAGTGAACGAACTGATATTAACATCTGTAGCTCCTTTTGTTGCAGAGATCTCTCCAAAGTCCTCATCTGTTTCTTCTTCTAAGACGTCCATGACATCATCAACCGTAACGATCCCGATTAACTCATTTGTCGTTGTCACAACAGGTGCTGCAATGAAATCATAATCTTTGATGATTTTTGCAACTTCCTCTTGGTCAGTATGCGCTTCGATTGTAACAATTTGTGTACTCATTAAATTGACGACTGTTTCATCTAATGGTGCCGTAATTAAATCACGCAACGAGATAACACCAATCAATTTATCTTTTTCATTTACAACATAAAGATAATAGATCGTCTCCGCATCAGGACCTAACTTTCGTAGATGGTCCATCACCTCTGAAACTGTATCTGTTGCTTTAATGGCGATATACTCCTTCGTCATAATAGCCCCAGCAGTTTGCGGTGGGTAAGAAAGAAGTTCGATAACTTCATCTGCTTCGACTTTTTCCATTGCACTTAAAATTTCTTTTGCATTTTGATCATCGATTTCACTTAGAAAATCTGCTGCGTCATCTGCTTGCATGAAGTTAAACATTTTTGCCGCATACGTTTTATCAATCTCATCAATGACTTGCTTTTGCATATCAACGTCTAAGCCTTGGAAAATATCCGCTAGCTCCTCAGCACTTAAATATTGATAAACGTAAGCCCTTTTTTCCTTGTACAGCGTTTGGAAAAGTTCCATTTGATCTGTTGGGTGTAATTCAAGAAACTTTTCACGGAATGTTTCTTTTTGTTGGTTTTTGATCGTTCGAAAAATCTCTTCAAAGTAAGCTTCACGAGCCTCTTCATTTAGTCGATTCATGGTTTCCCTCCTAAAAATAAAGGGTATTTTCATCCTTTATTGATTAACATACCCACTTTTCTTCTCATAACAACTACAAATTTTCACCGAATCATTACATCATAACCACCACTGGAGGTAGAAATGGGTTCTTTCTTTTCTTCTTTCTTGTTGTACATCTGCCTTGATTACTAACAGTTCCGTAATGATTCAAACTGGGATCACTGTCCATTTCCATTTTCCACCTCCATTTATCAAAACTAAAAAACCCATCTTCATACGAATGAAGATGGGTTAGCATGCAACCTTAATCAAATGCACCTGAAATAAACGCCTAAAAAGGCATAAAGATGCTGTCAGATCTTCCTCCATTCGTAGAGCTTTAGCACTGTGCGGCATAGGATTACATCCAGCTACATTAAGAACCACCTTATGTCGATAGTTCCTGTTGACCCATTGGCGTCTTTGGACATTTTTGGGCAGCAGCGTATCTCCGTCACAGGAGCCTCACCTAACGAGGTTTATTAACTTTACCTATGTCATCTTAAAAGACTAAATTCAATCTGTCAACAAGTTCTTTGAAAAAGTTCAAAAGAAATTTCATGAAAAGTATCCCTTTTTCCGTTATAAGTATATGTACCATTCCCGCAACTTGTCCTAGATAAAATACGTATTTTAAATAATATGTTGTTTTTGCCTGTTTATATAACTCTACTTTCCTTTTTTACCCAAAAATCAAACATACATATGTTACGATAACAAGAAAAAGTTATTCAAGACAGTTTGGAGGCATATAATTGAAACAAAATAGCATTGTTATATTCATCATTCCACTTATTTTATTTAGCATAATCTTTCCAGGTATCGCTTTTGCTAACTCATCATGGCAATGGTTAACAGATAGCCCGATGACGCTATTGCCGTATGCCATCCTATTTACGTTAGCAGTAGAAATCTTAGCCATCCTTGTTTTTGGCCAACTCGTAAAAAATCTTTCATTAAAAATAAAAGCAATGATCTTAATTATCGTTGCGAATCTCGCTTCATTTTTACTCCCTTATTTATTTCGAGCGCTTGAAGTTCAAGCTGTTGCTGGCTCTTGGGAAAATGCTTGGTTTGCTGCATTTGAAGCAGGACCCTTTTATATTGTTTTAACAGGTTACTTATTCATGACATTACTTGTTGAAGTACCGATTATTTATTTTTTCTTAAAAAAACATACGACAAATAACAGAATCCTCTTCATTGTGATTGTTTCAGCTAACATATTAACAACAGCTGCGATTGCTGCCATAGAGCGTATGATGTTCTACGGACACTGGTAATAGGGTGAATAAAGGAGGAATAATAATGGAGCTAAGTATCAATTATCTCTTTTCTGTCTTTATACCCGGCCTATTATTTTGGTGGGCATTACTGCTGATTATTGCTCGAATTATGAGTAAAGTAACCGAAAATTCATGGGCAAAAGATTTAATGGTGACTTTTATTCAAAGCATTATGATCCTTCTTCTCATGCCAATTTTATTTGAACTTTTGATGTGAACTCATTTTAAACTCTTTTTCATCCCTTTCACGAGATAACCACCTCTAAATTTCCGTGGTTCATATGAAATGATAAATGCTTTTGGCTCATAACTTTCAATAATTGCAATCACTTCATCCTCCCGGTTACGCGCGGTCAAGATTTGCAAATGATACCGAATACCGTCTCTACCTTTCCCTTCAAAAATTGTCACACCAAATCCTTGACTGCGTAACGTTTCAACAAGCTCTTCATTTAGGTTTATTAAATTCACAGCTAAATTTGAGTAACCAATCGCCAATTTATTCTCAATGAGTCCCCCTAAATAAATACCAACGCCAAAACCAAGCGCATAAGTGAGCATTTCGTATATATTTTGATCCCCACTTAATACAATCGACAAACCAAATACATAAACTAAAGCTTCTAAAAAACCGAAACCTGTTGCCATCCCTGTCCTGTTTTTAACAACAAAAATGATCCTTAATGTTAAGAGCGGAACTAAAATAATTTGTAGCATAAAAATTAAGATGATATTTAACATACCCTCTCCCCCCTATGAATGATTTTGTATTTTCATTTCCATACCCTTCTCACTTAACAATTAATCTTTCCACGTAATAAAGACTTTATTTCTTCACGGTTGTAAAAGAGAGACAAAGTGCAAAAAAACCTGCTGGCATGTTACCAACAGGTCAGTGTACATAATGTGTAAGAAAATCCTTACTCTTTCGGTGTCTCCTCTGAAATCTGCTTTAATGATTTTACTTTTCCATGAGGATTCTGGGCATTTTTACGCTTTCTAAATTGTCTTTCCTTTTGTCCTTTTGATTGTGTCACGTATGATCCCCGCCTTACATAATGACATTTTAAGGTTAAAAAAAGAGTGGTCGCTTGGACCACCCTTTTTACGAGTTGATACTTCCTACTCTGGGGTGAAATCGATGTTTGTCTTCTGGAAACACCTCATTTGTTCGTTCGTTTCATTTTCCTTTTGAAGTGAGTTGTTGCCCTTTAATTGTTCAACACTACCACCCCTCAAGGTCTTTTTAACGACGAATCCCAATAACAAGTATCACTCTTTCGAAGAAGGAATGTTTCATCCCCTCTTCAGTCATTATATTGTGCAAAAAACAAGGTTTTATGCAAATATATCTCAAAAAAATTTAAGGGGGAAATAAGATACGAAATTCCCAATGATGAGTGTGAACTTCACTTCAGACGGACGCTTTCCCAAGGGCTTGTCTTCAGCTAACTTAGGCTCAACAGCTCTTCGCCTAAGTGGATCTTCAGACTGCGCTGATCCTCCGGGAGTCGCCGTCTTTTGTTACGTTCACTTCCAAATAAAACATACATTTAATGATAAATTTATAATATCATTCGTTTCATTGCGCAAAAAACGTAATTATGAAATTGATTCTGGGGCAATAAGTTTTAAAAAAATCAGCTGCCTCCACATGTGCATCGCAACTTAATGATAGAAGGATTGAATTTTTTCTAAGTCGGTAACAAATTCATTCATCTCTTTCTGATTCAAACGGACAAGTAACTGATCATATAGCGTAAGCACTTGGCCTTCCGTATCATCCTTATGCTGATTTAAATACTTAGCAAGCGTGTTACATTGCTGCTCATTTAACCTCGTTTCTGTCTCCAAGTCCTTCACTTGTTGTAATGTAAATTCGTTTGTCTGTTCGTCAAACTGACCAGAAATTAGGTTTCCATCTACTTTCATGCACTCACTTCCTCTAAACGCAATGATTTCTCATTAGTTTTTTTCAATTTATCATAAACATGCATAACTAATATGAATCCCAAAAAAGAAACTCTAGAAAAGCAGAGTTTCTTCAAACGTTATTTTATCGGCATATAAATGTCCAATTCACTGTCTGGACAAGTTGGACTAAATTTTTCCCCATACACTTCGACAATCCAGTCGTATTCATGTTCGTACCCTTGTTCAGCGATCCATGCATCCAATTCATCGTATGTTTCCCTTATTTTATGGATTTCGCCTTTATGAGTCATACGCATGAACTTCCGTGCTGGTATCATCACCGACGACATTCCTTCTGGTAGAGGCGACGTATCATCCACTAGAACCGTTGCATAGTAAGTGCCAACCACATCGGGGGCAGGCGGTTCGCCAGGTCCATAAAAAGCCACCGTCACACCTTCTTCGTGCGGTATTTCATGAGCGATTTCCATTAGCTTTGAGAATGTTTTTGGTATTTCTAAAGGGTAATCCTTAAAACAACAAGAATTCTTAAATCCGATCGCATTGAAACCTTTTTTTACAAGTTCACACGTCACGTTCGATTCCCCTTTCTCCATAAAAATTCAACGCTATTACATTCCACGAAAATTTGGAAATTCCTTCATTTCCAACTAAAGGAGATATACTATCAGCATTCGCAAGCTCTACACCATCACACCCGGAAATCGTTTAAACTACTTGAGGTGAGCCCTAACCACTCTCCATTAAGAAAGGTTTAACAACAGCATATCTCCACCCAAGTATATAAGTTTTGTCCACTAAATGTCGAACCTTTTTATAAGACATTCCTCTACATTCATGGCATACTGTTAATATCTCAATGATTACAAAGTACCGCTTCCAAATTTAAAAAGGAGTACAAGCAAATGAAAAAACTTTCAAAACTTACATCAAAACGAAAATATGTATGGATCACAATTTTACTTTGGGTCATTGTCGCTGGAGCCTTAAGTGCCGCACCATCTGCAAATGATTATACAATTAACACTGGTGCAAATGACCTCCCTAGTGATGCTGCGTCCGTTATCGCAGATGAAAAAATTCAAGCCTACTTCCCAGATGACGACGGTTTACTTGCTTTACTCGTTTTCACCTCTGTTGATACTTGGAATGAGGACAGTTGGGAGCAAGTTAGTGAAGTAAGCGAATGGATTGCTGATGAAGGGAACGTCCCATTTGTTGACGCCGTTGTTCCTTTTCACCAGTTCCCAGACCATGTGAAGGACGCTTTCCTTTCTGAAAGTGGCGAAACAATGGTCCTTCCTGCGGTTTTGAAAAATGGTCTCGAAATGGAAGAAATTAATGAAACAATTGTTGCGATCGATACGTTCGGTAATGACAATTTAGAAGGTGGCCATTTACATATAACAGGATCGGCTGGTATTGCCTCTGACACGATTGCAATCTTCTCAAACGCTGATCTCGTATTACTCTTTTCAACGATCGCGCTTGTTCTTATTTTATTAATTATCATTTATCGCTCACCGTTACTGGCACTATTACCACTCATTGCTGCAGTGTTTGTTTATCAAGTTGTCGATCGTGTTCTTGGTATACTTGCAGCAAACGGCGTTTTTACGATTGAAGCGCAAACATTATCCATTGTGATGATTTTATTATTTGGAGCAACAACAGATTACAGCTTGTTTATTTTCTCTCGGTATCGCGAGGAGCTTAGAGTCATTGAAAACAAATATGAAGCGATGAGCCGTGCTGTTCAAGGTGTTGCAAGTCCGATCTTTTATAGTGGTGGAACCGTTTTTGCTGCGATGCTCGTCTTGTTACTCGCTCATTACGGCCCTTATGAAAACTTTGCTCCGACATTTGCCATTACGATAGCCTTTGTCCTTCTTGCTGGATTAACGTTAATTCCAGCACTGTTTACAGCTGTTGGACGTAGAGCATTTTGGCCGTCGATTCCAAGAGTTGGCGAAGAAACATTAAAGAAAAATCGTTTTTGGAGCAATGTTGGGAACCTCGTTACGAAAAAGCCATGGGTATCTGGGGGCATTGTGCTCATTTTCCTTTTAATTAACGCGTTAAATGTTCCTTCCATTCAATATTCATTTAACTTAATTAACTCGTTCCCTGAGGATATGGGTTCTCGTGTTGGTTTTGAAAAATTAGAAGAAAGTTTTCCAACAGGGGAGTTAGCTCCTGTCACTGTGTTACTTGAACATGACGATGAGTTCACCTTCAACGAAGAGCAGATTGACAACTTGGAGTCCTTACAATCCAATCTCGTTGCAACAGATGGGGTTTATGAAGTGAATTTACCAGACCTTGAAGATAACGAGGAATACGACAATGCGCTAAGCTTCGAACTTCTCTTAGATGGAAATCCATTTGATCATGCAGCACTCGATACATTGGATTACTTAAATCACGAAAAAGAGGATTTCTTAGAATTAAGCGGTCTGTCGCCTGAGACGTACAACCTTTATTTTTCAGGTGAAACAGCAAAACAAGCAGACGTTCGCTCTTTAAATGATCGAGATACGATCGTGGTTTCCCTCGTTGTTACGATCGTGATTCTTGCCATGCTCATGTGGCATACGAATTCACTTGTCGCGCCAATTTATATGATGGCAACGATTCTTGTCTCTTACTTATCAGCTCTTGGATTAAGCTGGTTTATCTTTGAAAACTTCTTCGGGTTTGAAGGGATGAGTTACCGCATCCCACTCTATGCTTTCGTCTTCCTCGTTGCATTAGGGGTCGATTACAACATTATGCTTATCTCACGTATTCGAGAAGAGACGAATCAATTTTCCATCAAACATGCCGTTCAACGCGGTGTTGCTTTAACCGGTGGGGTCATTTCATCAGCTGGTCTCATTCTCGCCGCCACATTTGCGGTTCTAATGACACAGCCAATCTTGGAACTATTTATGTTCGGTTTCATCGTTAGTATTGGGATTTTAATCGATGCTTTTCTAGTGCGTGGAATGCTTGTTCCAGCAATAGTGACGTTACTTGGCAAGTGGAATTGGTGGCCGCAACGTAAAAAACAATATGTAAAAGAACGGTAAATTGATCGAAATGGAAAGCTCTCGTCAATGTTCACGGGAGCTTTTTCACATTGCTAGGTGAAGTGGTGTATATTTATAAAAAACACAATCTTTATTATTCATTTATACTCGGTTTTATTCATGAATTGAGTCCTACAAAATTTAATCCGGGTCACTTGAGTCAGACTCGTTTGTGTAGGACTCAATAAATAAGAAAAAATAAGTAAATGAAAGAAAATGAAAGGTCAAACAACATCACCTCCACCTCCCTCACCTTCAAAACACGAATTCCCACCTACCTCCTGCTCCACGTTATTGCATGAGCGTGAATAAAAAGTCACATATCTTTTTTTATAAGAAACCACCCAATAAATTTCCATTTTATGATACAATGCCTCGAGGAAAGACATATAACGAATATTTCAAAAATAAAGAATTATACATATTTATTGGGAACTTTTTTGTAGGCCATTCGTAACTAATATTAGTCCACCATCACTTTCTTTTTATTAGAATGGTTTCTCAAACAATCCAAGAAAGTGATTCATCTAAAATTTAAGGAGGAAAAAGAATGCTAGAGAACATTGTTTTTGCGATTGTGTTGTTTATCGTCGTACCTATTCTTGCAATCGCCGGTATCGTTGCATTTATTACTTTTAAGATTCGTTACAAGACAGCAAGATCGAACGAAGCACTCATTATTACCGGGCCGAAACTTGGTGACCCAGAGAAAGACAATCGGATTTTCACCGATGAAAATGGTCGTAGTTTAAAGATCATCCGTGGTGGCGGGATATACTTACGCGTATTCCAAACGTGTACGCCTGTTGACCTCAACTCATTCCAGATCAAAATCACAACACCGAAAGTATACACAGCACAAGGTGTACCGGTCATTGCAGATGCAATTGCTTCGGTAAAAATTTCAGATTCATTGCACGGAATTGCAAATTACGCCGAACAGTTTTTAGGGAAGAAGGATAAAGAAATTCAAGATGAAGTATCGAAAGTTCTCGGTACGAACCTTCGCGCGATTTTATCAAAACTATCTGTTGAAAAAATCAATAATGACCGTGAAGCATTCAACATCGAGGTACGTGATATTGCCCAGCACGAACTTGATAACATGGGCTTTACCATTACATCATTTGGTCTAGATGACCTTCGGGATGCAGATGAAGAAAATGGATACTTAGATAACTTGGGGCGTCCTCGTATCGCTGAAATTCGTAAAAAAGCCGACATGGCTGAGTCCGATGCAGAAAAAGAAACGAGAATGTACAAAGCGAAAAACGATCAGGAAGCACAAGAAGAAGAAAATATTAGACTTAGTGCGATCGCTGAATCTCGCAAAGAAAAAGATATTAAAGAAGCACGCATTAAAGAGGAAACAGAACGAGCTCGTGCCCGTTCGGAGCAGTCCTACCACCTCGAGCAAGCGCAATTGAATCAAAAAGTTAAAGAAGAAGAAATGAAGATTCAATACATTGAGCGTCAACGCCAAGTTGAACTCGAGGAAGAAGAGCAAAAGCGTCGTAAAACACAAGCGGATGCAAATGCATATGACATTGAAGCCAAAGCACGCGCAGAAGCAGAGAAAGCTCGCATTGATGGAGAAACGAGAGCGAAAATCGAACGTGAAAAAGGTGCTGCTCAAGCATCCATTGAACGTGAACAAGGTCTTGCACAAGCAGAAGTTATCCGTGAACAAGGTCGTGCCGAAGCAGAGGCAAAAGAACTCATGGCCGAAGCAATGGAAAAATACGGAGAAGCAGCAGTTATGGAAATGTTCATCAAGATGCTGCCTGAATATGCTCGTGAAGTATCTCAACCACTCTCAAACATTAGTGAGATGAAAGTGATCGACATGGGAGGAAATAGCTCTCAAGGCGGTGCATCTAGTGTTGCCAATAACGTGACAAAAACGATGGCCGGTATTCAAGAAAGCTTGAAAGAATCCACTGGCATGGACTTAAAAGCAATGCTCGAAAGCTACACTGGGGTCGTACAACCAACTAGTAGTAAAGGTGAAGAAGCAAGCGCGAAAGAAGAGGCATCGTCTACAGAAAAAGAAAGTGAAGAATCGGATAACAAAGAATCATAATTAGACAGAAGGCTAAGAGGTTGTTCCCTCTTAGCCTTTATTATGTGTTGATACCGCACCAGCAAAAGCTGGTCGCACGTGAGACGGAGTCATCGCACGCAAGACAAAATCAACGCACGTGACACGCAACCACCGCACGCAAGACAAAATCATCCCACGTGAGACGCAACCACCGCACACAAGACAAATTCATCCCACGCGAGACAGAATCACCGCACGCAAGACAAATTCATCACACGTGAGAAACAACCACCGCACGCAAGACAAAATCAACGCACGTGACACGCAACCACCGCACACAAGACAAAATCACCGCACGCGGCAACAATACATAGCAATTAACCTTTCAGTTTCACTTTTTTTGTCGTTATATAACGAGTCACTATGTCTTTAAACAATTCCCTCTCTTGCTTTGTTTCGAAAAACCTTTTTGGCAGTAAAATCGCTTTATTTTTTGACACGTATAATTGAAACAAAACATCTTGCTCATAGACTGAAAGGATGTCTGTCCATTCATAGTGCGTATTTGATCGTTTCAAAGTTTGGTTGATCCCTTCTTCATTCACTGTATATGTCATCTCACTTTTTATCATTTGGTCACTCTTAAACTCTTTGCTTACCTTTAACCTTAGTAAGAAAATAAAAATGAAAGTTACCGTCCCAGCGACAAGTAAGGCAATAAACCCATTAATAATAACAACTAAAATCAATGATCCAGTAATCGCATTAGCAGAAAGAATAAACATTAGAATAAAAGCGAACAGAAAATAACCGAGGACAAACTTTTTATTATGATAACGGTTATGATGGAGCAAATCATCAAGCTTTAACGCACCACTGACCGTTACTTCTTCTTTATGTGTCACCAAACCACTCCCATTAACTTACTTTTTATATCTATCAACTGCTTCATCGTTATAACATTAATAACGATTTACATCTACCCACATTGATTTAATACTTGTAACCACAAAACTAATAAGCCCTGCGGCAAGTAGGCTGAACAACGTTTTTCTAGCTAGATTGTCTGTTAGTCCAAACATTACATATGCTTCGATTTTTTGAAAACTAGTCGGTTCATTCGCCCATTCTATGACGCCACCAATTGGCAAACTGAGCAAAACAAATATTGTAATAAAAACGACGATAAATGTTCGCAGCATTGTTTTATGGAAAACCATGAGTCCATCCCCCTACTCCAAATCTACCTATTTGTATAACGCTCAATTACCTCTCCATCAGTGCCGATTAATTTATATTTAACCTCTTCGGCGTTTGGAAATGTTTCATAAACCGGGGTGATAAACACTTGGTTTTCTAGAAGATCCGTTGTAAATGTCGTGACCTGAACCTCATCATCTACTTCTGAGACAGTAAAATGCACTTCAACTTTCTCAACTTGTTCATCTCTATTTACAATCCCTGTTAAATAGTTCTGCTCAGTATCTGGATGAACGAATTGTTTTGTTTGAAAGTCTGGTGCATCTCCGTCAATTTCCATTGCAACCTCTTCGTTTACATCTTTCTTAAACTTGTTATTTTTCGATTTATATGTGGCAGTCGTAACAACTCGTGATTCACTGTCTTGTCGATCAAACATAAATATGACGATCTTTTCGTCTCGGTCTTCGTGCATGACTTCATTTATCCCACCTTTTGTGTCAGCATTTATCGCAGCTTCTAACGTTGAATAATAGTCATCATCTGAATTCAAGGCATCACATGCTGATAGGAGAAAGAAAATGAAAATACATAATACAAACTTCTTCAGGTTCGTCACCTACTCTCATATTTATAGGGCCTATCTATACATTTCAACAATGAATAGATGAATACCTTTAGAGTCTAAAGCCCATTAAATTAATTCGCTTCTTTTAACACATCGTTTTGATAATACTTTCTTTTTGATGGCTGAGCGGTAATAACGCATAATGCAATGGCAATTAGTAGCATAATCAAAGAGCCTGCAATGACGACCAGCTGAACAGAAATAATTTGAGCAGCTAAAGCAAATATCAGCGTCATGGCGATCACGAATAATGCTTGAACAAATCCGTAAATACTTCCAACTCTCCCCATGACTTCAACTGGGATATTATTTTGATAAAAAGTTAGAAAACCTGTATTAGCAAATGAAAGAAAAAACGCAAGAATAAAAAAGCCTAAAGCAGCCATAAAAAAAGATTGGGAAAAAGCATAAATGACATATCCGACTGAAACAAAAATTGAACCTACTCCAATTAGCAGAGATGTATCAATTTTTTTCACAAAAATCGTATTCACAAAAGCACCAATAATAATCCCTAATCCTGCAATGCTCACTAGGAATCCATATTCACTGTTTGATAAATTCAGCACTTCTTTCGCAAAAACTGCTTCCAAAGAATCAACAACTTCTGTCATAACAAGAACACCACTAAATAAAAAGTAAACCGACATAATATAGAGGCTTCTCCGACTAAAGGTAAGGACAATTTTCCAGTCTTCTTTTAATAAATCGAATGAGATGGTATGAAAGGTCTTTGAATTGTCTAAACGTTTTTCTAAATTAGGCATCAATAAAGTCAATAGTGCTGATATGAGTAATGCACTGGCATTGATGTATATTGCCAAAACAGGAGTCCCAATGAAAAACAGTATCCCAGCTATCGCAGGACCAATTAAGAAAGCACCTGAATCGATTAAACTTCGTAACGAGTTAAAACGTTTCCTCTGATCTTGTGGAATGAGTTTCGTTATGTACGTCATAGATGCTGGGCTAAACATCGAACCAGCCATATTGATAAAAAAGACGACTACATAAATCAACCAAAGCGATATTTCAAAAACCATTGGTAAAAAGACGATACACACAGCACGAAAAAGATCGAATATAACCATTAACGTTCGTTTATTAAAGCGATCGATAAAACTCCCTGCCCAAAAGTTTGTAAACAAAGTAGCTAGTGGTATAAGTATATAGAGTGCAGCAACTGCTAATGGTGACCCTGTCATATCAAACACCATTAAATTTAGTGCAATCAAATAAACCCAAGCCCCGACATTCGAAATACCAATGCCAAATAATAAGATGAATGGATATTTCCACTTTGTGAGCATCTTCACTTCTCTCCCTCCCTACAATTTTTTGATAAAAATAAAAAAATCCCACCCCCAAGACATTTGTCTTGAGGACGAGATTATAATAATCGTGGTGCCACCCCAGTTTATTAATATGTCACCATATTAACCTTATCAAGTACGGCATGAAATCATGCTTATACCTTAGCTCTATAACGGGAGCTCCCGTCACACCATCCCCTTAATAGGTTCCAATGTAACGCTCAGAGTCTTGGTTCAATGAAAATGTTCATACTCTTTTTCAGCAAGCAGAGCTCTCTGTAAAGAACCTTTCCATCTACTCTTCTATTCATCGCGTTTTTAAATATTTTAATAAGATTAACATACGTGGAAAATTTTGTATAGCACTATCCTCGTTTTGTTAACCTCAAAGCCCTACTTTAGTCACATATTTATTTCATTCATAGTTAATCATATATGTAACATACAAATGATAGGAGTTTTCGTTGTTATGCTTTGGGTTTTCAGTGGATTGACGCTTGCCCTAATCGTGTCACTGTTCAAGCTACGAGAAAACATGAACCCATTACTCATAATCGGTGCTTATTTATTCTCTAATATTTTCATCGAATTATCTGGAACGTTTATTAGCATTAATTTAGAACTGACAGAAACTCCGAATATCGAGGTCGGTTTATGGACACAGAAAATAGCTTCACTCGGTTCGAAGCCACTAATTGCCGTTTGGGTGAACTATTTTATTTTTTCAAAGATCAATTGGACGATAAAATTAATGATCGTATCCCTTTCCATCGCCATATTCGTTTTTCATGAGTTCGTGTTTATCAAAGCTGGATATTTAACATTCGAGAACTGGAACATGTACTTTGAATCACTCCGATATATCGTCATTATCATACTTACTGTTGGATGCGTAACATTTCTTAAAAACTTGTTGAAAAAAGAGATGGTGACCTTTTCATGATCATTTATCCACCAGAAAACTTTGATGAAAACGAGATTTTTATCCTCGTCACCTTAGTCATCGTCTGGTTTTTCATTTTTATGCTTAAAAGACATTTAACCCCTGTCGAAATCGTCCTTATCTGGACACTGAACATTTACTTTGCCTTTACGGCAGATATGACACTGGGTGTTGAACCATTAAATTTGTATAGCAGCAACGATACACTGAAGTTTGAAATTTTCGATTTCATTCTCTTTTTTATCGGCTATCCACCTTTTGCTTATTTAGCAGCGAATTACTATAAGCCACGCAGCTTTTCGAGATCTGGAACGATATTATTTGTTATTATTTGTGCATTGTTTACAACCTTTTTTGAATGGTTATCACTTTTTTACGATGTATTTACATTTAAAGGATGGAAGAGTTATATGTCCATCCCCGTTTACATCATCGTGTACGGATTAAGCATTTGGTTACTTAATTATATTCAAAAGAAAAAGCAATGCCCGAGTCAGCAACGTTCATAAAATAAAATCAAAGTTTTAAAATAAGCTGCTTTGTTTTTAACATATGCCCGTAAAAATCTTCGTCGTATTCTTTTACAACCTCAAACCCTTTTGCTTCATAAAACCTTTCACCCGATTCGTTCCCTTTTTCTACTTCGACAAATAGCTTTGATACGTTATGAAGCTCGTGGATTCCGGCATCGAGAAGTTTGCTTCCGATGCCTTTTCCTTGTCCTACAGGATAGATGTAAATAGCTCCTAACTCAGCTTCTTCTGACTCTCTTCGAAAAAAGTTCGCAAAGCCAACGACTTCACCTTTAATCTCGGCTACAAATAATACTGTTTTTTCAACACGTAACGCCATATTTTCATCCGAATATGCTCGACTTACAAACTTGTCTTGAATGTCTCGTGGGATTAAGCCGTCATACGTATCATGCCACGTTTCTCGCGCGATTTTTTGTATTGCAGAAAGATCCTCAAGTGTTGCCTTTCGAACCATTACATCATTTTTCACCAACGACCCCTCCTTAAAAATAAAAAAGCCCGCCTCTATAAATGTGTGTTCAAAAAGGAGGATAAAAAGGACCGAGTCGGTTAAGTTCGCCACGTCCTGTGGCAACACCGACACTAGCACGTCCTGTGCGTCGAAAGTTCGAGGCGGCGCAGCTTTGAGGATCGGAGCGTATGCTTTTAGATACGTGAGAACCGAAAAAGCAAGCCAACAAAGAAATTCGATGTGTCATTTTCACCGGACTTTCTGAACATCATCTATAAAAGAGACGAGCTAATCATCACCCGCGGTACCACTCCAGTTAACCTCATTAGGTTCCCTTACTGTTGTTAACGAGGAACTTCCCCGACATACTCTACTTAACGGTTCAAGTACGTTTCTCAAAAGTGCGGTTCATTACACTAGTTTTACCAGGCTCGCACCATCCCTGACTCGCTTTGAAAACTTGAGTAATTACTCTCTTTCTCATCGAATATTTGTATAATTTTTACTATTGCATACTAGGTGGAAAGCTAATTCAATGAATTTTCTGTATTTCAAATCTAATATTGACCGAGTAAACCTTTTTTCATCGCTACTTTCTCACACAGGTTGAAGACGAAAAGTCCTAAAGCTAGGTAGACGAGTGAGTTCGCGAAAAGAATCGCATAATCAGTTCCTGGAATTTGTGTTAACGTCAAATTTTCCATCATCACATCTCTCACCATATTTACTCCCTTAACAAATGGAGCAAATGCAAGAAACGGTGCGACAGTCAACGGAACAAAAACGAGCGCCATTAATACGAATTGGAAGATTTGTAGAAACGCCTGAATTTGTTTAACAATAATCGCTAACCCTGCAATCATAAAGCTTACACCGACCATGCTCACCATTGTGACTAAAATGATCGGGACCGTCGTTAGCGGATTAAGGTTCAGCCATTGTCCTGAAGTTAGCATTGCTGCAAAAAGCAAGATAACCATAACGAGAGATTGTAACGAAAACTGACCAATGATTCGGGTAAGCATGATCCTCCAAACGCCCATCGGCGACATGTAAAGTTGTTCTAAAGTTCCACGCATCGCTTCTGTAATGACGGAAAAACCGATAAAATTCATCGTCATCATCGTCAAACTCCAAAAGGCAACACTGACAATGGAATATTGGACATTTGTATCAAAGCTAGCCGGATCACCGATAAACATGATTCCAAAAAAAGCTGCGAGAAAAATGAAATAAAACGTTATAAGCAGTGCTACCGTGTTTGGTAAATAGCGCTTCAGTTCAATATATTCTTTTCGAACATTTGCTTTTAATAAATTAAGCCAACGCATAGTCGGTTTCTCCTTTCACGATCTCCATAAACACTTGCTCAAAATCGATCGACGTTCGATCAATCCCTTCAACGAGCGTTCCTTCCGTTTTGAATATATCAAAAAGCTCATAAATATCCTCACTTCGTTCTAAATTCACTTCAACAATGGCTTGATGCGACTCGTTTTTATACGTACTTAAAGGGAACGTAGCGGATAGTTTATCTTGTTGCGCTTGGCTGAGTGCACTCCCTAGTTTTATCGAATACGCTCTCGTTTCAAACAGCTTAAGGAGATTCTCCACCTTCTCATCAACGACGACCGTTCCTTTATTAATAATAATTGTGCGGTCACATAATTCTTGAACAACTGGCATGTCATGTGAACTAATGATGATCGTGCGTTTTTCCTCTTTAACAATTGTTTTTAAGATCTCACGGAGCTCATAGCTAATCTCGACATCAAGACCAAGCGTGGGCTCATCTAGTAAAATGATTTCGGTATTTGCTAAAAGTGCCACTGCAATCGCTAACTTTTGCTGCATCCCACGCGACAGTCCATTCACAAGTTCATTCTCTTTTTCTTTTAACCGAAATTGCTCTAGCAGTTTCTCAACTTGACTTGCAACTTGCTTACGAGACTTGCCACGATTGCCAGCAAAGTACTCTAAGTTTTCTCTAACCGTGAGTCGCCAATACAGATTCCGGTTTCCCTCTAATACCGCACTAATATGACCGAGTGCCTTCAATCGATGTTTATTTATATCAAATCCATTAATATGGATTGAACCCGAATCAGCTTTCAGCAAACCGCAGATCATCTTAATCGTCGATGTTTTTCCTGCTCCGTTTGGTCCAAGTAGCCCGAGCACTTCACCACGTTGCACATTAAAAGAGACACCATTCACAGCCCGAGTTTTTTCTTTCGTTTTACGTTTCACAAACTCTTTACTAATTCCTCGTACTTCAATTAAATTATCCAAGTGATTCATCCTCTCCAACACATATTCTCTTTTCGGTAATTTCATTATATTCGGAAAAATAATGTAATTAAACTTTCTGCAGACGGAAATTTCCTCCGTCTTAAGGTGGAGGTGGTTATGGTGGTGAGTTTCAAGGGCTTACTCACAGGGTATTCCCTTTTTTCGTCCGGTCAATGACCTAAAATCACGCACCACGAGCGCATAAAAAAAAACAGCTTCTGCTCATGTTAAATGAGCCAGAAGCTGTTTCTGACCGCGGGATTCAATATACCGCGCTTAATAAGTTAAGTATATGCTCGTCAGACTACCGATGGCTTACTACCTGGAATGCTCTCAATCGTCTCTTTTCTAGGAATAATCGGACTGATGTTTTGGCGATTTGCTAAAAATTCCGGACGAGGGCTACTTCCAGAGAACGGTGCCTGCAGCTTGTTTTCAATGCTATTATAGACGAAGAATACATTACTTCGTGGGAATGGCGACATATTCCCAGCCGAACCGTGCATCGTATTACATTCAAAGAATAAAACGGATCCAGCAGGTCCTGTCGCTGTATCAATTTGACCGCCTGCTTGGTCAACGAGCCATTCTAGACTATCATGATCAGGCACACCTAACTCTTGTTTTTTCAGTGAGTTTTTAAAGTTGTTTTCTGGTGTCTTACCGGGACAAGAGATATACCATTTGTGAGAACCTGGAATGAGCATGAGTGGACCATTGTATTCATAGTTATCCGTTAAGATAATCGAACAGCTCACCGCTCTCATGTTTGGCATTCCGTCTTCCACGTGCCACGTTTCAAAATCTGAATGCCAGTAGAATTCTTTCCCTTTAAAACCTGGCTTAAAATTGATACGTGATTGTGTGATATATACAGAGCTGCCTAGAAGCTGCTGCGCTACCGATACAAGACGCTCATTTTCTGAAAGACGTTTAAAAAACTCGCTGTTTTTGTGAACTTCAAAAACAGAGCGAACGTCATTACTTCCCGGCTCTTTAATGACATCATCTGCTTGTCGGTTTCGATTTTCTTCCATCATCTGAGACAGTTCTTCTTTCATAAACGTTACTTCATCTTCTGAAAATAATTGTTTACAAAGAAGATAGCCATTGTCTTCATATGATTGAAGATCTTCTTTTGTCAATGGACCTTTCTGTTCATTGGAGCTACTGAAAATCACAGGGTCTTGACGCTTCAAAATCTTAGTGTTATCTCCGATTCTTGAAGGATACAAGTCTACCATTTTACAACCACTCCTTGCTTATAAATTTGTAATTTCGAGGTACATCACCCCTCTACCCCTACTCTACTAATTTAAAACAATTGTGCAATAGTCGTATCCTTTTACATAATGGTCTATAATGGCAAGAACAGCCAAATAGGAAGAATATGGCCATTGAAATTAATATATCACCGTTAAGCCCTTTTTATTTCATTGTATCAACTTCTCCACCCTAATCTAACAAACTACTGTGTTAGGAAGTATTTATAATAAGCTGGGAACTCACGGACCGTGGAATAAAGATCCCTTAACTCAAAAATTTCTGCATGCGCCGAATATACTTCTTCAAAACCTTCTTGTTTAAATGCTAGTTTCGTCCTTGAAATATGAAAATGTTGCGTAATGACCATGACGCTATCTAATCCAAATTGATCCATGATGACACGCGAATTTTCCGCCGTCATCGCTGTATTGTATCCATTATCGTCTTCGATAATTCTATCAGTTGGAATGCCTTGACCTACTAAATCGTTTTTCATCACTTTGGCTTCTTCAAAACCTTCCTCACCGACACCACCACTAACAATCACGTAATCAAAATATCCCTCATCATATAACTCTGCAGCTTTATCTAACCTCGCTTGTAGCCTTTTTGACGGTTCCCCGTCAAGCTCCACTTTGTTTCCTAACACCACTGCAGCATCTGCTTGATTGAGATCATCCGTGAAGCCATCAACGACGATAACTACCGTATGGATCACAAACCACGCTACGAAAAAGATGAAAAAAATCAAAAAGAACCTTTTAAACTTCGTTTTCCATCCTATCAGCATAGTGAGCTCCTCCTTTTTGAAAAATCGCTATCATTATTTTAACATTATTTTCCTCATTTCTGTTAGACCACAAAAATCACATTTCTATAACTTTCTTTCATCCCTCAAATCTATGTGTGCTTCCGATTGTAAAGAAAACGTAAAGACTCTCCTTTGATCTTTATTAAATCTTTACACTCCGTTTATAAACAGTTAACAAATACTATGTAATATTAAAAACGTTGAAACACACGAACTTTAACAAAAACAAGGGGATGATCTTGTGGAACTACCATTACGTGACTTACTATTTATGTTTTTTGGAGGACTCGGTCTTTTTCTATTCGGTATTAAATTTTTAGGAGATGGCCTTCAAAAAGTAGCAGGCGATCGCCTTCGTGATATTTTAGATAAATTTACGACAAACCCAGTGATGGGTGTATTTACAGGTATTATTGTCACGATTCTATTACAAACGAGTACAGGAGCAACTGTTTTAACAATCGGTCTTGTAAACGCAGGATTTATGACATTTAGACAAGCCATCGGCGTCATCATGGGTGCAAACATCGGAACGACAGTTACAGCATTTATTATCGGTTTAAAAATCTCCGAATACGCATTACCGATTATGGCTTTAGGAGTACTCTTAATCTTCTTCTTTAAAAACAAAAAAGCAAATAACTTCGGACAAGTATTTTTCGGGTTTGGAGCATTGTTTTACGGTTTAGATATTATGGGGAACGGTTTATATCCCTTACGTGAATTAGACCTCTTTATAGACTTAACAATTACTATGAGTGAAAACCCGATCCTTGGGGTTGTGATCGGAACAGCTTTTACGGTCGCTGTTCAAAGTTCATCAGCATCGATTGGATTATTACAACAACTATTTGATCAAGGGGCTATTCCCCTCGAAGCGGCCTTACCAGTTTTATTTGGTGATAACATTGGAACAACGATTACAGCCGTTTTAGCAGCGTTAGGGTCTTCATTAGCTGCAAAACGTGCGGCAGCATCACATGTTATTTTTAACTTAGTAGGAACGACGATTGTTCTCATATTCATTGTCCCTTATACGGCAATGATCGATTCATTAAGTTCTTTCTTGAACTTAAACGCACCGATGACAATTGCCTTTGCGCACGGGATTTTTAATACGGCGAACGTCTTGCTTCAATTGCCTTTTATCGCTTTATTAGCGGCGTTAATTATGAAGTTGGTGCCCGGGAAAGAAACGGTCATTGAATATAAAGCGCAACATTTAGATCCAATTCTTGTTCAACAGTCTCCAGCCATTGCGTTAGGACAAGCGAAAAAAGAAACATTACGTATGGCAGAGCTCTCGGAAAAAGGATTAATACAAGCTCGTGACTTTGTGATTACAAATGAAAAACGCCATGCAGAACTTACGTATCAATTTGAAGATGCGATTAACAACTTAGACCGTAAAATTACGGATTACTTAGTGAAAGTGTCTTCGAATTCATTAACATCTCACGACTCTCAAATTCACTCGATGTTGATGGATACAGTTCGCGATATTGAACGTGTCGGTGACCACATGGAAAACTTAGTTGAACTTGCAGAATATCAAATCACGAATAAAGTGAAGATCTCTGAATCTGCGACAGAAGATTTAACGGAAATGTTTGATTTAACAATCGATACATTACAACAAGCGATTCTTTCATTAGAAAACAATGATGTGGACGCAGCTCGCTCGGTTGTATTAAAAGAAGAACAAATTGATAAAATGGAACGTAAATTACGTAAACAACACATTCTTCGCTTAAATGAAGGAAAGTGCAGTGGCTCTGCAGGAATCGCCTATGTCGATATGGTTAGTAATTTAGAGAGAATCGGTGACCACGCCGTAAACATCGCAGAAGCGGTGATTGGGGAAGAATCTTAAAACAAAATTTCTAAATAAGACGACCGTTGACGCCCTCCAATGTAAAAAACGTCTTTTTACAAGAGGCAAACGAGCAAACACGAGGATGACTCATAAGTGCCTAACACTTATAAGTCACCCTCGTTTTTTATTGAGTATAAGCAATAAACATCATCACTATTTTTTATGACTATAATGTTATTTTTATGGGCAAGCTCATTTAAAAAATCATCATTTTCTTCCATCATAGTGAAAAACTCTGAAACGTCATTAGATAACAATCGTAAATAAATGAGAGGAGGACACTGAAGTTTAGAAAATGGTCGTTTTGTAGCAAAAGAAAAACTGTGAGCACATACCAATTTCAAATCTCCCCTTCGATATACGAAGATGAACAGTTCTTCATATGACATTTATCTTATTTAATTACTTGTATGAGAAATAAATGACCGGACATTCGTCATAAGTATAAAAAAGACATAATTTTGTAAGGAGTGTTTTAGCATGAATGCTAGTAATCCCGCCGGTTTTTGGATTCGCCTTGGTGCAAACATTGTAGATGGTATTTTTCTATCTATCGTTTTAGGCATCATTTCGCTCATTATATACGGCCAATTTTTCATTGATTCGTATACGTTTCTCGATCTCTTACAACTTTTATACTTCCTCATTCTTCCTGTCGTTTGGTACGGATACACGTTAGGGAAGCGAGCAGCTGGCATCCGTATCGCGAGGGTTGACGGGCATAAAGTCGGAATCGGAACAATGCTTTTGCGAGATATTGTGTCTGGATTGGTTTATCTTATTTCATTCGGAATCGCCTTGATTGTTAGCATTTTTATGGTTGCGTTAAGAGAGGATAAACGATCCATCCATGACTTCATCGCAGGAACGTATGTAACATACGACACCCCAGAAGATGATGAGCTAATATGATCATCCAATAAATTCCCAGGTGCCAGGAACCTGGATTTTTTTGTATAATACCGGTTATCTTTCATCATTTTATTTAGTATATTTGCACTAAGTTTATGTAAGAAATTAGTTGTGAATTTACAAAAAATTCATTATAATGAAGCTACACCCATTGAGAGAGGAGCATTCATTATGAATAGAAAGTCTGAAAGTCCTTGCTACTTTGATGGAAGAGGTATTGAGAACTTCCGCCTTCAAGCGAGAAATAAGAAAAATGAAGTCATTATCAAACCTAAGAATGTCGGAAAATTAGTGAAATTCCCACATTATCCATATCTTGTTCAATCATAATCTCCAAATAAAAATAAAACAGGGATTATACCGAAAACCCCTGTTTTTTCAATCATTCTATTAAAATTGTTTTGCTACACTTGCTGCTTGTTCTAAACCTTCAGCAATGATTTCTTCCGCATTGTCTGGGAACTGGTTATGGCCTTCAACAATCACTTTTGTAATGTCTTCAATGCCCCAGAAGTTTAGCATGTTGCTTACGTAATTCACAGCCATTTCAGCAGCTTGTGCCGGTCCTTCTGAGTAAACGCCACCTCTTGCATTTAATAATGCTACTTTCTTACCGTTTAATAAGCCAACTGGCCCTTCTGCAGTGTAACGGAATGTCTTTCCAGCTTGTGCTAAATAGTCTAAATACGTGTGTAATACAGCAGGTACCGTGAAGTTCCATAGTGGGAAAGCAAAAACTACTTTGTCAGCCTCAAGGAATTGATTTAAATACTTGTTTACGAGCTGTGTCGCTTCCTCTTCAGCATCAGTTAATTCCAAACCATTTGCAAGTTTAAACATTCCATTGATCTTATTTGTGTCATAGTATGGTAGATTTTCCTCAAACAAATCAAGTTCTGTAATCTCATCTTGTGGGTTCGCTTCTTTATAATTCTCAAGGAATTTATGGTAAAGTTTCACACTTACCGCTTGTTCAACTGGTCTTGAATTTGCCTTAATAAATAATACGTTTGCCATCTAAATAACCTCCAATTATTTGATAAAAGTTGTTATAGCAACTTTGTAATATCATATTGTTGTCACAGCAACTAAGTAGGATAGAATAATCAGCAACTACTGACTATTTTTTAAAACATTCTCTCTGACTTTTGAAAGTAGCCTCTCCAGCTCTTGTAGTTCTTCTTTTGAAAGTCCGTCGCAAACAATTTCATCAAATTCTTCAGAAACAGGAACGACTTTTTTTCCATGCTCTTTCCCAGCAGGCGTAAGATAAAGTTTCACTGCACGACGGTCATCTGTACAATGCACTCGTTTAATAAAGCCCTTTTTCTCAAGGTTTGATGCCATTCTTGCCACATTCGTCTTATCTTTTGCGAGCTTTTCAACGATCTGGTTTTGCGTTAATCCATCTTTTTCCCACAGGAGCATCATAATCAAATTTTGCTCAGGAGCAAGGTTATAAGGCTCTAACCTTGATTTAATAAGACTCGTCAAAAGAAGGTCTGTTTTATGAATTTTTATACTGATATAGTCTTGAAAAGAAAATTTCAAATAAATCCCCTCGCCCATTTAGTTGCTATACATACTAAATACAAAAGCTAGTATAAATAACCTCATACGTATTGTCAAATAAAAATGTCCCTATTATTCGTTCATTTAATATCTTTGATCTTCCACCCGTCTTCCTTGACTAACGTAAATACAAGGTCTCCCCAATCTGCGTTATAAAATAGAATGATCTGATCTTCCATTTTGGAAATGCTAATTAATTCAAGATCACTAGTTGGGATCCACTCCCTCATCGTTGTACTGCCGTTCTCTTTGTTAACGTTAATGGAGAAACTACTAGATTGCTCAATTATCGTTATGTTATCCGTAAGAAGTGACTTTGCAACTTCCAGCTCATCTATTTCTGCAAAAAGCTCGACTGTCTTTTTCGCATCCAAAAAGTCTTGATAAACCATCGGTTTAATGGAGCTTGCCTCTTCCTTTAACTGTGCGACCTCATCTTTTAACCGCTCATTTTCCTCTGTTAATTTTTCGAGCTTACCTTCATCAACAGAATCTGCCGCTTGTTCATTTGGATCATTAAAGACAAATAGAACCGAAACAACAATGAGCGCAACAACAGCAAAACTTATTACATTTTTGTTCATCATTCTCACCACTTCTCTTATGTATGACGTATTCAGTTTATCATGATTTTCCATTCCGTTGGAAAACCTTAAGATTCCCGCTAACAAAATAAAGGATTTCTAACAAAACCGTACAATACTTAATAAAACAGAACAAAACTTAACAACTCGTGACGAAACTCACAGAAACATATAAAACAATCTACTAATATGGACAATAGCAAGTTTATTTTAAGGAGGGCTCGGCATGGGTGATAAAATTTATACACCTGAAGAAATTGCTCAGCTACTGCAAATCTCAAAACATACCGTTTATGAATTGATTAAACGAAAGCAACTCATTGCATTTAAAGTTGGAAATAAAATGAGAATTGAAGAACGTGAGCTGGAGTCCTTCAAAAACCAGCAATCGACTGTTAATCGTGATCCTTTACACTCAAATGAACAAAGTAGTCTTCGTCTCGCTGGAAGTCACGACCTCCTTCTCGAGAAGTTTTGTCAAGACATTCATCAAAATGAACAACATCCACTTCGCATACAAACTTCTTTTATCGGTAGTTTAGAAGGTTGTATGGCTTTATACCGAAACGAGTGTGACGTCGCTGCTGTTCATTTATTCGACCGTAAAAGCAGGACGTATAATCTACCGATCATTGAACAGTTTTTTTCGTCAAGTCCGATTACCGTCGTCCACTTCACAAAACGAAAGCAAGGATTTATTGTGTCCCGAGGAAATCCAAAGGAGATTACCGATTGGCATTCTTTAGCGGAAAACAACATCACGTTTGCGAACAGACAGAAAGGCTCTGGAACGAGACAACTCCTTGATTTCCATTTAAAAGAAGAGCAAATCTCACCTTCATCGATTGTCGGCTATGAAAATGAAGAATGGACGCACTATATGGCAGCGACTCACATCTTAAATGGTTCAGCCGATGTTACTTTAGGCATTGAGCCTGTCGCGCATTTACTCGGCCTAGAGTTTATCCCGATCGTCGAAGAATCATTCGACTTCATTTTTAAGTGGACGGATGAAAATAAAGACAAGCTCGCACAACTGCAAAATACTTTGCAATCAAATGACGAATCGGACGTGCTACATTCCATCTCTGGCTACAACACATCCGACATGGGCAACACGCTTTACACAAATCTATCAACAATTTCATGAATCACAACTTAGGAGGAATCAGCTATGAAACACCAAATGAAACTTTTTTTGTTTTCCACTCTATTTTTCGTTCTACTTACTGCTTGTAACAATGCAACGGATGAAGCAACAGCTTCCGACGAGGCTAACATCGGTGGAGAAATGATTTTATCAACGACGACAAGTACTTATGACAGTGGATTACTAGATGAACTTATTCCTATTTTTGAAGAACAAACTGGAGTCAATGTAAAAATCATTGCTGTTGGTTCTGGACAAGCGTTAGCAATGGGGGAAAATGGAGAAGCAGACGCTCTGTTAACACACGCCCCAGCAGCAGAGGAGATAATAGAAGAAGGCGGTCATGTGATCAATAGACATCGGGTCATGCATAACGATTTTGTCGTCATTGGCCCCGTTAATGATCCTGCAAATATTGAAGAGTTGACTGTTGATGAAGCTTTTCAAACAATTGCTGAAGACCAGCATCTGTTTTATTCGAGAGGGGACGATTCCGGCACACACAAAAAAGAGGAAGAAATCTGGGAGGTTGCTGGAGTATCACCTGAATATGATGACTATATGGAAACAGGACAAGGAATGGCAGACACTTTACGCATCGCAGCTGAGCGTGAAGGCTATACACTCACTGACCGCGGAACGTACTTATTCCTTAAAGAGCAGCTAGAAACGTTAAAAATTCTCGTAGAAGGCGACAAATACTTAGAGAATATTTATCATGTCATGCAAGTAAATTCGGAGCTATCTGATCAAATCAATGAGGAAGCGGCTGAAGCTTTTGTTGAGTTCTTCCGTTCTGAAGAAGTGCAATCCATTACCGGAGAATACGGAATAGAAAAGTGGGGTCAGCCTTTATTTTTCAATAATCAATAACTATTTTTTAGGACGAAAATTGAGGTGTAGAAAATGGAACTCGTCTGGTCTGGACTTATTGAAGCCATTCGTATGATTTTTCAACTAGATCAAGAAGTACTTCATATTACGTGGGTGACAATTCAAGTTAGCTTTTTATCTGTCTTAGTGAGTACGATTGTCGGAATACCTGTCGGGATGCTTTTAGCTTTTAAGCGTTTTCCTGGTAAAAAAATTGTTGTGCTAATCGCTCATGCAGGAATGGGCCTTCCACCAGTCGTTGCAGGATTATGGGTGACAATGGTTTTATGGCGCTCTGGCCCACTTGGGGATTTAGGGTGGTTGTTTACAACGAAAGCGATTGTAATCGCCCAAGTCGCTGTATCCTTACCGATTATTATTTCTCTTACGTATTCAGCGTTTAAAAAATTGGATCGTTCTCTACTATTACAAATTAAAGCATTAGCACCTACAAAATGGCAGACACTCATTCTTTATGTAAAAGAAGCTCGCTTCGGGATCATGGCTGCGATTATGGCCGGACTGGGCAGAGTGTTAGCAGAAGTTGGGGCAGCAATGATGGTCGGAGGAAATCTCAAAGGGGAAACGAGAATTCTTACGACTGCTATGGTGATGGAAGTGTCTCGCGGTAACTTCCACATCGCCATTGCCCTATCATTTATTCTCATGTCTCTTGCTTTACTTGTCACGATTTTATTACTACGTCTTCAACAAAAGGATGTGGCAGCATGAAACCATTCATTACATTTGAAAACATTGTGTGCCACCGGAATGGAAAAAAGACTGTTGGCATCGATCACCTTTCACTAGATAAAGGCGACCGTTTAGGAATCATCGGTCCGAATGGCGCGGGTAAGTCTACGCTATTAAAAGCTTGTGCATTACTCGAACCACCTAATGAAGGAAGTGTGACCTATCAAGGAAAGCCTTTGTCCGTTGCTTCCCCCGCTTTACACATTCGTAGAGAGTGGGCTTGCGTTTTCCAACATTCACAAAGATTCCAAAGTTCCGTGTTTCATAATGTTGAAATCGGCTTAAAGATTCGTAAACTGCCAAAAGAAGAGCGGCATAAAAAAGTGATGAAATGGCTAGAAACCTTTCGAATCGATCATTTAGCAAACGAACATGCCTTTTCGTTATCAGGTGGAGAGGCACAACGGATGAACCTTGCACGCGCCTTCGTGTTGGAGCCATCGGTGCTGTTCTTAGATGAACCGTTCTCCGCCCTCGACTTCCCGACGAAAATGAGTCTGATTGAAGAGTTAAATGGAGTACTTAAGGAAACAAAAACGACCGTGTTATTTATTACCCATGACTTAACCGAAGTAAAGCTTTTGACGAACAGGTTGCTTTATTTAGAAAGTGGAGCTGCCTATGATAACGGTGCAACTGATGAAGTTTTAAATGATCCTTCAAACAAGCTGGCCACGTTTTTGAAGCCATGGCAAATCAAAGAATCATTTCAACACGTTGACATACATGCGAAATGATCCCCTTCATTAATTTCCATTAATCCCCATGTGCTTGGCAACTGGGGATTAATGGTTACCCAATTAATTACTCAACGTGATACACTTCCACATTTGACCAAGTGGATGGCCAATTCTTTTTGACAAGACGCTCCTCATAAATTGCCGCTCTTTCTTTTGTCTCTTGAAAAAACGGTGTTGGCTTTACTTCCATGTTAAGTACATCTCCCACCCCGCAAGGTGCTGTTAAAATAACGTTGCCTTTGGCATCTAACTTTAGCCCTAACGCTGTCGCCGTTTCTGGAAACTTCGAAATCGCATCGACCGAACTCGTATAAGGCTCAATGTTGTTTACAACGTGCATTCTTGCCTGATTCTTCACCGACCAAGGGACGTCTGGTAAAACTAGATTCAGCTCCACTTCCAACGTTTTTTCGTGATCCTCACTTACATTCGCCGGGTCAAAATAAATGACATCGATGTCTGGCATCGAAGTTCGTTCATTAAAACCGTGCAAGGCATCCCAAATTTTCGATCTGACAAATCCAGCGCACACCCACCAGTCTGGAAGGTTCAATGATTTTGAAGCTATCAATATATCCATCATCCACTTGTCTTCTTCAACGAGCTCAACAATCTCTTTCTCACTCTTTATATTCATATGTCCTCCCGCTCCACCTAAAGTGAACGAAATTTTCCGTCTATTATCGTTAGTACTTTAACTATTTTAACATAAATAACCAATTCCCTCCCCCGTATAAAATAGGAAGGATAGTTCGATATTTAAACAAGGAATGAATAATTTTCCTATTCATACAAAAAGTATAAAAAAGTGGGAGGGAAAAGAAAATGGGCTCAACACACGACACTCAGTTAACATCAGCAGAAATCGCCAATCTATGGGCGACTTATATAAACAATACAATGTCCGTTTGTATTCTTGAATATTTCACAAAGACAGTTGAGGATGAAGAAATAAAACCTGTGATCGACGATTCACTACAACTTGCAAATGAATATATCCAGACCATCACTACCATTTTTAATAGTGAAAACATCCCAATTCCTCAAGGTTTTACTGAGAAAGACGTAAACCTTAATGCACCTAAATTATTCACCGACATCGTCCTTATTAATTTCGTAAAAAGCATGGCAAAAGCAGGATTAGGTACATATTCAATTGCACTTTCTTTAAGCTCTCGTGATGATGTGCGCTCTTTATTTCGCTATTGCATCGAAACAACAACAGACATGGATGAAAAATCTTTGCAAGTATTAAAAAACAAAGGGCTTTATATTCGCCCACCATATATTTTGTATGAAAACAACTTGGCCAAAAGGCAATACTAAAATAAGCCCTCCTATCCCTGTTTTTTTTCGAGGGCTTGTCTATGACATTTATGTACTATTATTACTGCTTATGCAGTTTTTTCGTCAGATGTTGCTACTGTATAGCCTTTCTTTTTTAGGTATTCGATCATCTTTAGTTCTTTGTTTTGTAGGTTTTGGTGAACGTATTCGGGGCCTAGTTCCTCATACGGTTCTCCTTTTTTTAAAACGTTATAAGCTATGGTTAAAATTAAATGAGCTGAAGCCATTTGAGCTTTCTTCTTTCCTTGCCGTTTCATAATTCTTTTCCGGTGTGCAGAAATTCGATTATTTTGCTTTGAGGTCGCTAATGCGCATTCAACTGCCATGGTTTTTAATGCTTTGTTACCTTTTACTGTTTTACTCGTTTTTTTTTTACCAGCACTTTCATTATTTCCTGGACTCACACCAGCCCATGATGCAAGGTTTTTAGCAGATTTAAATACATTCATATCAACACCCATTTCTGCAATAAATGTAGCTGCACCAGCTTGATTTACTCCAGGGATCGTATCCAATAATTCTACTTCCTTGCGATAAGGAGTTAAACATTGATCGATTTGTTCTTCCAACTCTTCGATCGTTTTTTCTAAATAAACCATGTGATTCCAATGATAACTTAACATATCACGATGGTGACGACGAATACGTCCATTGATCGCTTCTTCGATCTCTTTTAAGCTTGCTTTTGTGCGCCAATGGACCATGGTATTAAGATCCTCTATTTCAATTTTTTCGCCATTGATCATTGCTTCTAAAATTTTTCGACCTGATTGGCCGAAAATATTTGATAGTACTGAAGTGAGTTTAATATTAGCGTCTTGAAGGACTTTATGGATCCGATTCTGTTCAGCTGTACGATTACTAATGAGCTTTTTTCGATACCGTGTGAGATCACGTAAATCTCTAATATCTTCGGGTGGTACAAAATTTCCTTCAATAAGTCCACTTCGCAATAGTTTTGCAAGCCATTCTGCATCTTTTACGTCAGTTTTTCTACCAGGTACATTTTTCACATGTTTGGCATTGGCAAGGGTAAGCTGGAAGTGAGATTCTAGAATGTTCCATACAGGTTTCCAATACACTCCTGTACTTTCCATTACTACATCTGTTATTTCAAAGGTTGTTAACCAATCTTGTAATTGTAGTAACCCGGTTGTTGTTGTGGAGAAAGACTCTATCAACTTTTTAGGTCTTTTATCTAATGGACCGTACAAAACACAAGCTACCACTGTTTCTTGGTGTACATCTAGGCCTGCACATCGTTCAATCATTGCTTCCATAAGAGAACCACCTTATTAATTTAGTAAACAATACAAATGACAGTAGTTCTGTTTCAAAAATTTTGTATACGTGTTCTAGACACAGTAGTTGGTACTTCTATACTGTCATAACCAGTTTCTTATACGGGGTATCTTTTTCAAGACCCACCAATGTATGTCCAGCCTGGCTGTATTGTTATTAACTGTATTTCCACATATCAAATAAGGTAGTCCATACTTTGGTAGAAATTCGTTTTCATTGTAGATGGTGGCTACGAGAGCGTAGCCATGGTTTTTCTTATCCAGATAAAGTTCGATTTGTTACGAAGAAAAACTTCTTGGCTGGCTTCACTTCAAAAAGACGACCTTTATTAGCCCAAGAAATTACACACCTTTTTACAAATTTAGATGGAAACACATTAGGGAAAACCTTAATGATCGCTTTTGCGCAAGTCGCAGATTCAAAAGAGGTTCGAAGTCTTATATGGAGAGGGAAAGGGATTGCCGAAAAACATATAAAGCTTTTTTCTCAAAAGTTAATCGAGGATCATTTACCGACACCAAGCCCGTGGGATGCAGGGGTGACTAAATCTCAAGAATCACCTTTCTCAGATAAGCTGATCATAAATTTCATTACATTTCTATGTGCATCTAGTATTGGTAATTATGGACTCGCAATGGGGACAAGCCCAAGACATGATTTAGGTTTTCTATTTGCTCGGCTTAGTATGGAGATTGCCTCATACACCGAAGATCTTGCTGACTTCAACATTGAACAAGGCTGGATGGAAGAACCTCCACAAGCAGCAGACCGGGAAAACTTAGCTGATATTTAGAAGCAGAGGGACGGTTCTCTTGCTTCTTTTTGCTATGACTTGGGAAGCAGAAGGACCGTCCCCATGCTTCGACAGCTTACACTTACCAATCAACACCACGCACATCGTTACCAAACAATTTGTCAGCAACTAGATGCCCCTCTTCGTCTAAAGCTCTAATTGTCCATGTTTCCTCTGTGTATTCATCGAGTACGAAAAAGGCATAGTTGTCGTCGACTTCTTTGAATTCATACATATCAAGGTGGTCGTTCACTGTTTCCATTGTAAAATTGTAGGATTCTGATGGATGAAGTTCATCAAAGTGATCACCGACAACGATATATTTTATTTCTGGTGTCGCCGTCTTTACACCAACTAAGAATCCATCATCTTCATTACTACCATACCCAGCAGCTTGAAATGGCATTTGTTCCTCCACATAATATCCATTTGTCCCACCCGCGTATCGATGAAGGAATCCAAAACTCTGTTTGACCTTTGCTAAGCCAAATGTGCGCTGATCTTCATCTTCATATAGAAGTGCTTTTCCATAAACCGTGTCATAGGAACCGACTTCGTTTGCGTTCCCTGGAACTGTTTCTATCGCTGTGAACCGAAATCCAAAGAGTAAAACAACTGCAATGACTGAAAACATCGCGATCATAGAAACAATTGAAAACTTTCTATTTTTCACGACAACACATACAAGTATGACAAGAGCAAACATTATTGATATGACCATAAATGTTCCCATAATAGCTCTACTTTTACATCCAATGCATAACGACAGGTACGCCAATGATTAGTACTGCAGTTATTTTTAGTAGAATTGTAGGCTTTCGACTTAAACCTTCCCGATTTTCCCCTGCTGACCAAAAAAACTGTATTTTGTTTTGGTCAATGATAAAGATGTACACGAGACCCCCCATCGTGATGATCGATGTATACGCCTCATAATCTATGCCTAGGCTTCGGTAAAGGTATTGAATGAAACCTGTAATGAAAGCCGTTAATATTAAGACGATCCAAAACCGGCCAACGATTTTTAACCCTTTCTTCATTGAGTCACTCCTTTATGTACTTATGAATATCACCTTTTATGATTACGTTCATTTTAACGTACGGTTTCACATCATCATTTTTCCTTCGAGTGCACTTAAAAGATTTTACGTTTACACCTAAAACATGGCGGGAAAAACAAAAGTGACTCTGATTTTAAGAAAGGGGCTATCTAGCAATGGAAAAGACACAACGCTTGCCACACAAACATATGAATGAAAAACACAATGGTTTGAGTACTGCCCAAGAAGTCATTTATAGTAAGGATTTTAAGAAAGCAGACCGTGCCGCCGAAGCGGTTATGGCTAAAAGCAACGATTAGCACCAAAATTTATTTTCCCCCACTGACTAAATCGGTGGGGGATTTTTAGTTATTAGAAGCAGAGGGACGGTTCTCTTGCTTCTTTTTGCGGTGCTTTGGAAGCAGTAGAACCGTCCCCATGCTTCTTACACACATACACCATTTCGTTACTATCATTTGTAATGGGCGTTTCATTCCAATCCTCGTAAACATGTAAAATCTCGAAACCATGGGCGTCTAACAGTCGCTCCATCTCCTTCGGAAAAACATATCGTAAGTTGATGTTAGTTCTTTTTTCGTCAATGACGCATCCTTGATTGTCTTTATATTTACGAATCGTCGTACAATGCTGGACTTGATCTAGCGCATCATAACGACTGATTGTGTATACATCAACTTCATGTGACGTTTCCGGATCTGGGTATGTTCGCCAATACTCTTCTGAACTCTGGTGTATTAGGTCTTCTTCTACCGGAAACCTTGTGCCAAAAATGAAAATACCACCGTTTTTCAAATGACGATTGACTGACTTGAGCAGTCCGTCTTGATCTTCGTTTGTAAGGAAATGCTGAAACGAGTTACCGACTGTATAGATGAGCGAACTCTTCACATGCAAGTCCAAATTTGTACAGTCTTGCTTTAACCATTTCACATTAAGGTTCAGGTTATCTGCCTTCTTTTTCGCTTCATCAAGCATCCCTTGGTGGACGTCGACACCGATCAGTTCATACCCTTCCTGCCCCAAAGGAATCGTTGCCCTTCCTGTTCCACAAGCGACATCGATGATCGGGCCATCCATTTTTTCTGCCCATTTTTGCAAAAATGGAATGTCGCCCTTGTAACGTTCATTTTCGCGATCGTATAAAGCAGGGTCGTCATACTCCTCGAAATTGTCTAGTAAGCTTTTATTTTTCATATAAAACTCCTTTAAAGGTCTTCTTGAAATTCGTTATTATCAATAAGTTCTTCCCACTCTTCAAATGATAGTTTTTGGGTCATATTTTTTAATTCTTTCGGTACTTCAATATGACACATCAACTCTAAACTGTTACCATCTGGGTCGTTAAAGTACACTGATGCATTCCCTTGGTGTGGCCTGATAAAAGGCTCGACAGTGGTTCGACTTCCAAATGGAACAGCCTTCACACCGACCGACTCTAACCAATTTAGCGAATCTTTTAAGTCCTCATAGTTCACGCGAAAAGCGAGATGCCTTAATGAAGGATGGTACGCTGTTTCGTACTCCTTGCCTTCCCACAAACCTACCCAGCTTTTCCCTTCTTCAATCCAAAAGAAAGCTGTATCCTCATCTTTCCAAGCAAAATTAAGACCGAGCTTTTTGTAAAACTCCATTGAAACTTCCAAGTCTTTCACCGGTAAATGTGCTTCATATAATCCTTTAATCATGTGATCACCCTCCTTGTGTATAGGTTATATCTCTCACACAACTACTACATCAAGTAATGATCTGAATTTTTCTACGACTTTTGGTGTAAAAGGACTTTTTAATTAATGGAATATATTCTCACGATTGATTTCTGGTTTGAAGAACAACCACAACCTTATTAACTGTAATGATCGATAAAACGATCGCAATCAATATAGCTAGAAGGCTACCGACCAATACTCCGAGTGAAGAATCGACAATGACAAACTGATTCCATATGAAGTTGGCAATCATTATATAGATGATAAAAAAGACAATGACAAGCACGTATCGAACGATATTATTCATATGTGACCCCCCCAGATTCAAAAAACTATAAACCATTACTTAACTCCTCTGCGTTTTTAAAATAAACAAGATTATCAGTCCACCCGCCAAATTCATCAATAAAGCCTTTTCGTACACATTCATACTCCATCCCGACGCTTTCCACGAGTCTAATTGAAGCAGTATTATCAAGGTTGATGTGAGCCTCAATACGATGATAGTGCAACTTATTAAACGCAAGCTTAAGCGCTGCTGCGACAGCCTCTTTACCGTAACCTTTCCTCCAATACTGATTGTGGATCGAATATCCAAATCTTGCCCATTGGAAGTTCTCTCTTTCTATAGTAGAAAAGTCTACGGCACCAAGGTGTGCTCCATCTTCCTTTCGAAAAACACCAAAGACATACGCTTGATCCTCTTTAGCGATCTTCTGATGGTTGTCAACGATCGCATGAAACCAACCCTCGGTACAGTCATTCATATCCATTTTCCCTTCATCATGCCTATGTTGTGAAGGTCTTCTATTCTCAAAACCAGTTAACCAAGCTTCATAATCCCCATTTTCAAAAGGTCTTAAAATGAGTCGGTTTGTTTCAGTTCCAAAATCAAACTTCTTCAAGTAAACACCCCTTCTATTATTCTATGGGCTTGACGTGCGGGAAGCAGAAGAACCGTCCCCATGCTTTCCCATGCTTTATCACTCATACACAAATATTTCTACCTCTCCGTAAAACTCCTCATCTAATGACACTTCGAAGTTCCAAAATCCTCCGACAGGTAATGTTGCGGACCCTGTCAGCCTTCTCATCTCTTCTTCGCTTCTTCTTTGGGGGTCTAGGACTGTGACCATCTCTTCAGTATCTTTATGTATTGCAGCAATGGCTACCTCTTTCCCTTCATATACCTCAAATTCCTCTTCAAATGAAAACACATAATTTAACTCCTCACCCACTGTTACTTCTGGTCTTGGTAACGACATACGAAACAGAAAAACATGGCCATCAAGTGCATCATACCGTTCCATATACATCGTTTCATAGTGTTTACGATATTCATGAAGGTTCTCTAGGTCTGAGCCTTCAAGGTCACTTTCATAAATATCTTTTAAGATAATCTCAAGCCGATCCTCCAACTGTTTCCTCTGTTGTATGAGGGTTTCATTTCGCGATTCAAACTCATAGGATCTTGATTCATATAATTCAGCTTTATACTCGAGCTCATTTATCTCTTGTTTTAAACGCTCATTCTCTTTTTGTAACTGTTCCGTGGTTTCATTGCTCGCTGTATCCAAATTGTCATCAGGCTCTCTGAAAATGAAAAGCGCTATAACGACAAACAAAGCGACAACAGCCAAACTAATCGTGTTTTTATTCATTGCACGTTATTCCTCCTGATGGTATTGAGGCATGGGGACGGGTCTCTTGCTTCTTTTTGCGATGCTTTGGAAGCAGAAGAACCGTCCCCATGCTTCTCCGTCTCATTGACATTCCCCCCCGTTGCAGAAATTCGTTTATATATGTTTACATTCGCTGCTAGTAATGATATACCTTGAAAATGAAACGTATTACGTGAAACTTCCTTTAAACCGTAGTCGTATATTACATATGACATTATCCTAAAAGGAGTGTTTTCATGGAATTTATACTTAATAACCCATTATTAATAGGATTTGGAACTTTATTTGTTCTTCTTCTATTTCTTATTTTAAAAAGGAGGAAAGTGAATTGAAACAAGACGAAAAAAAGCGGCCATTAAGTTTCATCAATACAATATTAGCAACCATTTTAATCGCAGTTGTCATTTACAGATTCACAGTTGATGAAAGTTGGGAGCCATTCCCGAATTTCTTTTTGTTTGTTATTCCAACGTTGTTTTTATTGTTTGGGATCGAGTATGTTCAGGAGGAAATGAAGGTAAGAAAAATCTTAGGTTATGTTTATTTGTTTATTTTTTTCCTTGGTTTAATCGCGATTATTTTAAGACTCACAGGAGTAACTACATAATAGCAGGTGAAAAAATGAAGTGGTCAATTTTACAAATCAGCACCGCTTTCGCAATCATTGCGATCATGGCGGTATTAGAATTTCAAACGGGTTACCGGACGATGGAGCCGACAACCGGTCAATGGACACCAGTCTATTCGGCTTACGTAACCTTTTTTATCATTGCTCTCGTCATTAGCTGTTTTTATTTCTTATTTTTATTTGAAGCAAAAAAAGAAAAAAGTTTATTTAGCAGGAAAATGTGGGGGAACATGCCGAAGAAGGTTCTCATTGTAGGTGCCTTATCAGCGGTGTTATTTATTGCTTTAGGAGCGACAGGCATGGTGTTTGAGTGGGTCGAGGAATGGCGCTTTTTGCTTTATATCTTTCTCGTTTACTTCCTTTTTCTCATTTACGTGTTCATTTTTTCCTTCGAGCATAAGATGAAAAAATTTGCGAAGCCCTACGAAAAAACAGCGTTTATCTCTTACATATGGACGCTCCTGCTCTTCTTTATTTTATTTGTCTTCTTTTAGAAAGTTGGGGATTATATGCCATTTACATTTGTTTTTATGCTCATCATCTTGATCACTTCAGCAGTCGTCATTTATATGAGCTTGTTGGCAAAACGCAATTCTGTCAAACAAGAAAAGGGACTTAGTTTTTACCTTTATTGCTCCATACTCGGTCTTGTCATTTTGACGATGGCCTTTTGGTTTGCTGGCGGGTACATGTTGATATCGGATGAAGGGATTAGCGATCGTTGGTTCACATTCATACATATTTACCTTCCTTTAGCTTGTCTCTTTTTCTCTTTCTTTTTGTTTAGGAAATTCCCGCTTTTAACAGGATTAGGTGGGCTTTTCGCCTTTTGGTCCCTCGCATTTTCAGGACTCATAATTGGCATTACGAGTATGTAGTTGTAATTGAAGAGTTGAAGACTCGAAATCTATTAATAGATTCGAGTCTTACCTTGCACGTTACGAATTTATAAAAATTTTAGCAAAGATGTACCCCAACGTAGAGAATATTTTTTAGAACTAAGTATAAGTTTATCGACTAAAAAAAGCGATGTGCTACCGCAACGTAGGTGCTAGTACGTCCTGTGCGTCGCAAATATGAGTGTACAACTTAGCCTTTCCGATAAGCCAAGTTTTGCTTATCTATTAGATTATGCCTTTGTTCGATATTCTACATTAGATTTATTTAATGTTTCATCTTTTCCGAATAAGAAATGTTTATACATATCAGGAGAATATTTTGAATTTATTGCTTTATGACCAACTGCTTCTGTAACTTCTCGAATCATTGCTGGTGAAGCTCCGCAACATAACCCTAGATAATTAATTCCAATATCATGAGCTTCTCGAGCCCAAGCAGCGAGCTCATATCGATTATGATATAAAGGGTCTAATGAAGTAGGAAAAGTAGTTTCGGTTGGTAAACAACAACTACATCCTCCGTCAGGGAGGTTAAAAAATGTTGGATGTTCTTTGGTGGTTCGATATGGAATAGGAAGAGCACCTACGTAACCATCAACATTTTCACGAATCTTTTCAATATAAGGTTGCATCGTATTCGGACCTCGGAAACAGTTCATTCCGACAACTAAAGCACCTTTCTCCTCTAATATTTGGCAAGATTCTTCAACAGTGTAACCATCACGAAGGATGTTTTCTCCCATTAACCCTAATGTTATAACAGCAGGAATTCCTGCTTTATTAATTTCTTCAAGAGCAATGACAGCTTCTTCATGGAAGTAGAAAGTTTCACCGTTAATAAAATCAACACCTTCTTCTTTACACCAACTAACCATTTCTGCAAACATAGCTCTTACTTTCTCTTTTGATTCTGGATCATTTATATCATAAATATTTGTATTTGAGATGTTTCCAGCAACTAGTGCTTCCTCAACAGGGTGTTCTTTAGCAACTTCTTTTGCTAAACGAATGGCATTTCTGTTTAATGGCTCTAACAATTCTTCTTTTCCAATAATGCGCATTTTTTCACGATGGGCGTTATACGTAAATGCTAGAACAACATCTGACCCTGCTAACATAAAGTCACGGTATGTTTGTTTTAAGGCTTCTGGATTATCTATAGCTACTTCAGGAACAAATGACCCTGCTTGTAAATAGCCACGCCTTTCAAGTTCGAATAAATACCCTTCACCTGCGATAACTGGTCCTTCTTGTAATCTTTGTTCTAAACTTCTTTTAGCCATTGTCATCTACTCCTTTTTTTCAACAATTAAATTTAATTTATAAAAATTCAAGGGGCAAACGGTAAAAGTCATAAAACTTAAGTATATAAAACTATTTAAATAGACCCAATATCTTGTTTCACTTTATTTTTTGCTCTGACTGTTTTGAATGCTCCCTCAAAATCTTTCATTAAGTCATCTGGATTTTCTAATCCGACAGATAAACGTAGTAATCCATCGTGTATTCCTCTTTTTTCTCGTTCCTCTTTTGGCATCGCTGCATGAGACATTTTTGCTGGGTAAGATAGAATTGATTCTACAGCTCCTAAACTAACTGCAAAAACAGGAATTTTTAACTCAGTAACGAATGTCTTAACGGCATCTGCATTTGATAACCTAAAAGAAAGGACTGCTCCAGATCCATTTGATTGACGGAAGTGGATCTCAGATCCAGGATGTTTTTTCAGCCCAGGGTAATAAACTTTTTCAACTTCCGAAACAGTTTCTAGATATCTAGCTATTGTTTCAGCTGATTGCTGAGACTGTTGTATACGTACATGTAATGTTTTTAGTCCTCTTAAGACGAGCCAACAATCTTGAACACCAAGGACGGCACCAAATGTATTTTGTAGGAATGCTAATCGTTCTGCTAATGCATCATCTCTTACAGCAGCTAATCCGGCTACAACATCACTGTGACCAGAAATAAACTTAGTCGCACTATGGAGGACGACATCCGCTCCTAAATCTAAAGGCCTTTGAAGAGCAGGGGTTAAAAACGTATTATCAACAAACGTTAAACAACCGGACTCTTTTGCTAACTGACATATCCTTTGAAGGTCAGAGATTTTCAAAAGTGGATTAGAAGGTGTTTCGATATAGATGACTTTCGTATTCTGTTTTATCTTTTGTTTGATTTCAGTTAAATCTGATGTATCGATAAAGGTGTACTCAATACCGAAACGTTGAAGGACTTCGGTAACCATACGATAAGTGCCACCGTAAACGTCTTCTGATATTAGGACATGGTCTCCTTTTGAAAGGAGCAAAAAAGCGGTCGAAATAGCAGCCATTCCAGATGAGAAAGCAAATCCACTCGATCCACCTTCGAGTTGAGCAATTGTTTCTTCTAATGCTTCTCTTGTCGGATTACCTGAGCGACTATAATCATACTTGCCAAAAGATTCAATATATGATTGATGGAAGGTAGATGTATGGTGTACAGGAACACTGACTGCTCCAGTTTGTTTATCAACAGACTGATCGTTATGAATAAGACGAGTTTCGAAACGATGATTGCGGTTACTCATTATTTGCCACCTTCTTTTCCGCATTTTTTAATGCTTGATCAATATCTTTCTTTAAATCTTCTGCTTCTTCAACCCCTACAGAGAATCTCAATAAGCGATTACAGACACCATTTTTAATTCGAATTTCTTCTGGTATGTCCATATGAGTTTGTGTAGCAGGGTAGGTGATAAAGCTTTCAACTCCACCTAAGCTTTCTGCAAAGGTTATAAGTTGTAAGTATTGTAGAAATGGATCTACTAATTTCTCATCGGAAACACGAAAAGATACCATCCCACCGCGACCAGTATATAAAACATCAGTGATTGCTTCGTGACCTTCTAAGAAACGAACAATTTCTTTTGCGTTTTCTTCGTGTTTTTTCATTCTTAATGGGAGTGTTTTCATCCCCCTAATTAACAGCCATGAATCAAGAGGAGATAATGTGGCTCCTATTCCGTTGTGGTGGAGGGCGAGCCTTTCACACAATGCTTCTCCTTTTGCTACAATTAAGCCAGCTAGCACGTCATTATGACCTCCTAAATATTTTGTCGCACTATGAATGACGATGTCTGCGCCTTCTAAAATAGGCTGCTGAATGAGTGGTGTGTAAAACGTATTATCAACGATTAAATAAAGGTCGTAACATTCCGAAAGATCTGAAAAATGGTTGAGGTTTGCCTCCTGCATCAAAGGGTTTGTAGGAGATTCGATAAAAAATGCTTTCGTATTTTCATTGATTAATTCCTCGAAGCTTTTAGGGTAACGGATGTCTGCATAGTGAAAGACAACTCCGTATTGGTTTAAAAGCTGTTCGAATAGTCGGTACGTTCCGCCATATAAATCATGTGAAACGATGACCTCATCTCCTTGTTTGAATAAGGCAAAAATCGTATGAATAGCAGCCATTCCTGAACTACAAGCAAAGCCTTGGTCACCTCTTTCCAAATTAGCAATCGCTTTTTCAACAATATCTCTAGTTGGGTTTCTCGTTCTTGTATAGTCATACCCCGTCGACTGGCCAATACCTGAATGTTGGTAGCTTGTTGAAAAGTAAACAGGTGGACTAACCGCACCTGTTACTCGTTCGCTACGATTTCCTATTTGAACAAGCTCGGTGTTCATGCTACAGGGTACCTCGTCTCTTTCTATACTCATCCCACGCCCCTCCAAATCTCTTAATAATGAATCAAAATAAAAAGTCGACCCCTTTTTAAGAGGTCGACGAAATAATAATGTAAGGATTCGCCGGACCTCTCATCTTTCAAAGCATTCGCTTTGCTGGATTTGGCACCTTTTGAATAAAAGCTATTCAATGGTTGCCGAGGTTTCAAAGGGCCAGTCCCTCCACCTCTCTTGATAAGAGTCCTTATCGACTGTTGTTTAATTTATATTAGATAATAAATTGAAAATTCAAATTAGTCAACATGTTTATGGGATTTTTTTCTAAAATTATCATGAACTACTTACATGATCATTATCCTTTTTTAACTCTTGTCAGAGAAATAGAAATCGATAAAAGATAATAATCACTTGTTTTGTCTGGCACTTTCACTCCAAATGTTTGTATTTGCATGATAAAGCTCCTCAACTAAAATAGTGTCCTCTAATTATTAAAATCAGTTCTCCAATTAACCCTGCTATGAAAAATAAAAAGTAGTAACTAGCTGAAGTGGTGTCTCGGTTAAAAAGTTCCTTGAAGGCCTTTATTATTACTTTATCAAACTCAAACCACTTTAAAATCCATCCAATAACTAAAAACGACAAAATAGCCATTGATTTCTTCCTTTCGTGAAAAATCTATGATTATTTAAGCCTACTTTAACTTGGCCTGAAATTGTAGTGCTACCTGGTAGATTCATACCTGGTACAAACATACCAGGTACGTGACAACTCCTTGCACCTACAGCCCTTTTGTTAAGTTAGTGGCTTTATGTTCGATTAAATCTACTTCTTTTTTCCAGTAAGTCTTGATACCGTTGTTCTGAACAACTGCTCCATTTGGAACTTGCTTTAAAACGAGAATGAAAGCAAGCATATCGACAGAAGAGGCAGCTGCATTAAGTACAATTAAAACCACAAGGAATGGTGTAAGCATGCCTAACAAACCAAGAATAATAGGTAGAAAGATTGAAAGAATGACAAATGGTGCAACGCTGATGATAATAAACCGAGCTTTTGTCATCCTTTCTTCTGTATAAACGAAGCCTCCGAAGCAAGTGAGACCTAAATACGTACAGTTAGAGCGAAAAAATCGAGGAACAAAAACCGCATGGATAAGTTCATGAACGATGATCATGAAAAAAATTGCTAAAATGGTACCAAGGTGAATAGTTACTGTGAAGCCTTCTGAAGTGAATCCAAACCGTTCCATCGAAAAGTTAAAATAAAGTGCGATGATTCCTATTGCAAGAGCTGCATTCATAAACATAAGCGGAAGCGACAAAAGAATACTCGTCGCAATTCTTCCCGGCTCTTTTAACGGCTTAAAGCCATCTTCGATTAGATCAGCATGCTTCTTATCATCAGTTTTTGGAAGTTCACGAGCGTATTTCATCCCCGCACCACCTTACGTTATTGTTTATTATTCCTATGACGTAACTCATCGCGAATATCTCTTAAGTATTCATTTCTTTCCTTCATGAGCTTGATGATGTAAAAGACAACGACAAGCGTTAAAATTGGAATACCGAGGTAAATGAGTAAGCTAAAAAGACCGAAAAATAGACCTGCTTCCATCACTGTTTCATCCCCCTTTCGCGAAAGAATGGTTACTCAAATGATTCTCACAAGTGGTACCTCCGCATCACATATAATATAGACCATAACCTACTGTTGAAGGTGTCTGGTGCTTTTCTTTGTGTCATCCTCACTTTCGTTAGTTTTCACTTGAAAGCATTTGTGCAGCTGTCTCATGCATTTCTTTCAAACCTGACGCTTGAGCATATTCAGCAACAGTGATGCCACTTGTTGTTAGAAGTTCAACAATATGTTCATCCATTCTTGACCAAGTTTTCCCTCCAGCATTGTCATAAGCGTCGATTAACTTTGTTAGCCCATCCTTACCAAAGAGGAGATGATGGGACATGAAGTCTACAGACACATCAGCGATCCCTACTTCTGTCCAATCAATTAAGCCGGTTACATGATTGTTCTGATCAATAAGGATATGACCTGGGTGTAGGTCTCCATGTTTTACTCCTACATGAGATGGCCAAAGAGACTCTTCAGCTAGCCACGCTTGCCAACGGTCCCATAAATTTTGATTGACATCGTATTGTTCTTTCACACGTTCCATTCTCTGTTTCATGGAGCCTCTTATCTCATAAACGCTAATCATTTCGACACCAATATGATTGAATTCTTGTTGAGGTAATGAGTGTAAATTCGCTAGAGCCTTTCCTAATGAGTGATAATATTCGGATGGTACATTGGTTTCATCAAAACTCCAGACATAGTCTTGTTGTTCAACATCAACCGTTGCGGCAGGAATACCACTTAGTTCCTTATAGGCAATTAAGTCTTCTGAGAAGATTGACCAATTGGGAACTTGGAAGTTTGCATGGTTATGAATGAAATCTAACGCTTTTTTCTCTTGTATTGCATGTCTCATCGATTCTTGTCTACGTGGAACCCTTAGTATCCATTTATCTCCGTTTTGATCTTTCGCATGTGCGACTCGAAAGTCCACACCGGACTCATTCATTTTTATCGTGTCTTCTAATATGTCTAGTCCTTTACGATTTGCTAATTGTTTCATTTCATGTTTGTTCATTTTGATTTCCTCCAAAGGGTGCATTATAAATTACGTGCAATGTTTATTACCTTTTTCGTATATTATAACCATTAACTTACTAGGTTTAAGACCAACAGGATGACAAAGATAGACGAAATGCTCAATGAAAGATCCCCATTTTTCTTCTATTAGCTAAAATATCTTCCATTCCACGAGCCACAACCAATAAGAACATCCCTAATAACCCCAAAGTAAATCCAATATCAAATTGGGATGTCAGTTCGTTCATTCCCATTTAGTTTAACACTTTTTTCCAATAATTTGGCATAAAAAAATGAGTTGCCTATATGCAACTCGAATTTCACACCCGTCTTTGTTTAGTTGAATAATGACAAAAACGCTTGATTTCATTTCAAGCGTTTTTGTATGTTAATTTCAGTCTCAATTTTATTGCTAAATAAATCCTTTTAAGACAACTGCATTGTTGTCACACAAGTATCGTCATTTTCAAATGTTGAAATCTCTGATTCTACCTCTTTTCCGTCATGCACGATCGTTACATGATACGTTTTATCGCGAGGTAGCCATATATCGAGAAATCCGTTTGCTTCTGCTTTTATTGTCTCGTCCATTACGACGTTACCATCGACATCTTCAATGTATACATCAAAATCTTCATTAGCTAACTCTCCCTGACAACCTGTCAGGTTATGAATGCTTCAAGGATGGGTCTCATTGATATACGGAGCAATTGAGACGAAAAACTCGTCTTCAGGTAATTCATAGATGACGTCTTCCTCACCGCCTTTTGTGACGATTAACTCATGTGAATTAATTCTAGCGACTCCTTCAGTGTTGTTTCCAACACTATAGTCATTGACCAACTCTTTAATATCATCGGCTTCTTTCGTTATATTGCTGCTATCTTCGTTTATTCCGAATATAAATGCGATGAGGACAACAGAAAAAATGCCAACCACCGCAAAGAAAACTCCCTTTTTCATTAGACCATTCACCTCCTACCTCTATTATTTTACTTTATTTTCACCTCTTTTCCTCCCCTATTTTTATTTGTTCACAATTCTATCGATTTTTTCATTCGACTTGCGAAATTCCTTGTTGCTTTTTTCACGGATAACGACTACAATTTACAATTAAAATAGATTGATAGATTAGAATTTTCTGACTCTAATATAAAACAGAGGCAACACTTTTGTTTTTACCTTAAATCATACATAGGAGGCAACGCGACATGGTTCAATATGAAAAGGCGAAGTATTATAATTACAAGGAGATCACCGAACTCCTGCATCAATGGCAAGAGGATCACCCCGATCTATTCAACGTCGAGACGTTCGGCAAAAGTTATGAAGGGCGCGATATTTGGTATACGGAGATCACACAACAGCACACAGGTAACGCAGAAGACAAGCCCGCTTTTTATATTGATGCGAATTTACACGCGGGTGAAGTGACCGGTTCAGCTGTTGCGCTTTACACGATTCACTACTTGCTAAACGAATATGGCAACGATGAGTTCGTTACCCATTTGCTCGATACGAGGACCTTTTACATCATCCCGCGTATTAGTGTCGACGGCTCTGAAGAATATTTAAATACCCCTCATACCCCGCGCAGCAGCACGAAGGTTCGACCGTATTTTGAGGAGGAAGATGGCATTTTAGCAGAAGATTTAACCGGAAACGGTGTCATCACATCGATGCGTGTGAAAGCTGAAAACGGTGCTTGGAAAAAATCCGAAAAAGACCCGCGTATCATGCTTCGCCGAGGGCCTGCCGATTATAAAGGAGAGTTTTATCATGTTTTTACGGAAGGACTCGTGAAAGACTTTAACGAAGAAGATCCTCTTTTCAGTGGAAAAACAAAGTATTATCTCGATATTAATCGGAACTTCCCTGCCAACTGGGAGCAAAATGACGTATCAGGGAACTACCCGCTCTCAGAACCAGAGTCGCGCGCTGTCGCTGAGTTTCTTATGGAAAAGAAGAATGTGACCGGCATCATCTCGTATCATACCGCTGGTGGCATCATCTTACGCCCGTCTGCAGAAAAGAAAGATGATGACATGAACCAAGACGACTTGAACATGTTCAAAGCGCTCGCAAAACGTGGAGAAGAGCTGACTGGATACCCGAGTGTCAGTGTCTTCGAAGGATTTAATTATCAAATTCCGAAAAAGCCATTACGTGGCGTCTTCCTCGAATGGACGTATGAACATTTAGGCATCTTCAACTACACGACGGAATTGTGGGATATGGCAAAAAGCGCCGGGATTACGAAGCCTCTCGATAATTACGCTCGCTACTGGCTCGATGTGTCAGAAGAGGATCAGTTGAAAGCATTCGCATGGAACGACAATGAATTAGCTGGAGAAGGGTTTAAAGAGTGGGAGAAGTTTGATCACCCACAATTAGGCGAAGTCGAAATCGGCGGCTGGGATTTGAAATATACGAGACAAAACCCGCCACTTAAGTTTTTAGCCGGTGAATTGCACGGAAACATGTTATTCACGTTAGAGCATGCTGCCGCATCGCCTTTACTACAAGTGACAAATACGAAAGTCGAGTCGCTCGCTGATGACTTGTACCGCGTTTCCGTTAAGGTCGAAAACACGGGCTACTTGCCGACGTATGTATCTGAAAAAGCAAAAGAACGCCAGCAAGTACGTGACATTCAAGTCATTCTCGATGGTAAAGGTGTCGATGTCGTCCAAGGAAAAGCCGTGCAAAAGATCGGCCATTTAGATGGTTATGGGAAAAAACCCGAAGCAAGTTTCTTAATGGCGCCAAACGTCCTATCTACAAAGACCGTCTCATGGGTCGTAAAGGCAAATGGAGCCGATAAAGTGAACGTGAAAGTGACGTCTTGTAAGGCTGGAAATGTGAGCAAAGAAGTGAAGCTATGATGCATGGGGACGGTTCTCCTGCTTCCATTAAAACCTTGTAATAGATAAATCATACATGTTGGTCACCATGAATTTCTCATGGTGACCTTCCTATGCGCGGAATCTGTTCCGTATGCGTAGAAATACTCTCCTCTATGCGTGTAATACTCCCTTCTGTGCGCGCAACCTCATTCTCTATGCGCGCTATACCACCTTCTATGCGCACGCTTAAATCACTCACGTCTCCACTTTCAATAAGTCAATACAACAAAAATAGCAGCCCGAGCGATTTAAACCGCAGAAGCTGCCATTTCATTTCTTATTCTTATACCATCATTGTTTCCATGTCTGTTTCAACTTCGTTAATACCGCTAATGCCGAAGTTTTCGACTAGCACTTTCGCTACATTTGGTGATAGGAAAGCCGGTAGTGTTGGCCCAAGCTTAATGTCTTTCACACCAAGATGTAACAGTGCGAGTAAAACAATGACTGCTTTTTGCTCATACCATGCTAGGTTGTATTCGATCGGTAGTTCGTTGATGTCGTTGAGTTCAAAGATTTCTTTAAGCTTCATTGCGACAACCGCTAATGAGTACGAGTCGTTACATTGTCCCGCGTCAAGTACACGTGGAATGCCACCGATATCATTTAAAGGTAACTTGTTGTAACGGTACTTCGCACAGCCTGCTGTTAAGATGACTGTATCTTCAGGAAGTGTTCTTGCAAAATCTGTGTAGTATTCACGAGACTTCATGCGACCATCACAACCTGCCATAACGAAGAACTTTTTGATTGCGCCAGTCTTCACAGCATCGACAACCTTGTCTGCTAGTTCTGTTACTTGGTTGTGTGCAAAACCACCGACAATTGTTCCTTCTTCAATTTGAGTTGGTGATGGTAGACGCTTCGCGTGTTCAATAACTTCTGAGAAGTCTTTCTTACCACCTTTTTCACGGTCTGGAATATGTTTAAAACCAGGGTATCCTGTTGCTCCAGTTGTGTAAATACGATCCTTGTAGCTTGCTTTCGGTGGAACGATACAGTTCGTTGTGAATAAAACTGGCCCGTTAAAGCTTTCAAACTCTTGTTTTTGCTGCCACCAAGCGTTTCCATAGTTTCCGACGAAGTGATCATATTTTTTAAACGCTGGGTAGTAGTTGGCCGGTAACATCTCTGAGTGTGTATAAACGTCAACGCCTGTACCTTTCGTTTGTTCGAGAAGCTCTTCAAAGTCTTTTAAATCGTGTCCACTCACTAAAATTGCCGGGTTATTGCGGACACCGATTTCAACTTCTGTCATTTCTGGGTGTCCATATGTTGATGTGTTCGCTTGGTCTAACAGCGCCATCACGTCCACGCCAAACTTCCCTGTTTCCATGACTAAGTTCGTTAGATCATCAGCTGTCATTGAATCATCTTCTGTTGCAATTAATGCTTTTTCAATGAAGTCGAATACTTCGTCATTGCGGTGCCCTAAGTTGTCGGCATGCTCTGCGTAAGCTGCCATTCCTTTAAGCCCGAACAACACAAGTGAACGTAAGCTACGAATATCTTCATTGTCTGTTCCTAAAATTCCAACGTACTTTTCTTCAGATTTCGCTTTGAAGTCAGAACGATTGCCTGTCCAAACTGCGAAATCTTTAAACGACTCTTCAAGAGTCCCCTCTTTTTTCAGCTCAGCCTTGATGACCTCACGCTCGACAAGTGCTTTTTCAATACGATCCGCGATCATATCATCATCAAAGTTCGCATTCGTAATCGTTGTGAACAACCCTTCGATAATTAAACGATCTGTCTCTGGACGGTTAATTCCAGCTTTTCTTGCTTGCTGGTTATACTCAGAAACGCCTTTAAGCGTAAAAATTAACAAGTCCATTAGGTTCGATAATTCACTTGGTTTTCCACATACCCCAACATCAAGGTTACACCCGATGTTTTTCATCGCTTCTTGACATTGATTACAAAACATACTCATCTGTAAATCCCCCTCGTTGATTAACACCCTTTTCACAATGTTAAGGTTACATGATGTTTTAAAAAAATGTTGTGACCTAAATCACGTAAAACCAGTTGTCACAGAGATGTCAATTTTTGAGGAAGCGTGGGGAAGCGTGGGGACGGTTCCGGTGCTTCATGGAGAAGTACGCGGTGAGTAGGGGGTTCTTTCTATGTGGAAAAGGGTTCTTCCCCACGTAAGAAGACACTCTTTCCACGTGAGAAGGAGTTTATCGCACGTGAAAACGAACCACCGCACGTGAAATCAATCCACTACACGTGTGATCAATCCACCGCACGTGAGATCAAACCTTCGCACGTGAGAGAGGACTTCCAACCTCTTGCTTTAGAAACTACAAAAAACCAACCTTCACTCTCAAAGTAAGGTTGGCCCTAATTAGCTACTTTCCTTCTGTTTTTTCACGATCAAGAAGGATTTGTTTAATTTCTTGAATGTCTTGCTTTAATTCTTTATTTTCATTGTACAATCGGTCCATTTGCTCTTGGCGAAGTGCTTCGTCGTCTTGGCCTAAGTAACTTAAGATGACGGCGACGACAAGGTTTAAAATGACGAGTGCACCGATGATAATAAATGAAACGAAATAAACCCAAGCCCATGGGATTTCATTAATGATTGGACGTGCCACTTGGCTTGCCCAAGACTCAAACGTGACAACTTGCATTAATGTGAATAACGCCGAGTGGAAGCTGCCGAAAAACTCATCTTCTAGCACTTCACTAAAGAACGTTGTTCCGATAATGGCATAAATGGAAAAAATCAAGACTGACAGGCCTAGAATCCCTGTTAAAGCTGGGACAGATTTCATGAGTGAATCTATGATTTTTCTCAGAGCAGGGATTGCTGGAATCATTCTGATTAAACGCAATACCCTGATCAACCTCAACACACTTACAAATGGCGTTGAGTAGAAAGCTAGACTTGCGACAACGATACTAAAATCAAAGATATTCCACTTGTCGGAGAAATACCCTCTAAAACCAAGACCTATCATCTTTAAAACGAGTTCGATCACAAATACCCAAACAATGATTTGGTCTAAAGCGAGCAAAATGCTGTTACCAGAAAGGTACGTCTCAGCCACAATGATCAAACCGTTAAAGAGGATAATCGCGATCACGATCGGTTGAAAGTACGGATGCTCGACAATTCGTTTCACCTTTTCTCGAAACGAGTTGTTATTTATATTAGGTTCTTCTCTATGTTTTATTTCCACTGTATCAATCCACCTTTTCTGGAAGCGTAGGGACGGTTCTTTTGCTTCCTAAACTACTATTTTAATGAAGCAATGATAAAAAAACAATGGTAGAAGTGGGAAGCGCGGAACTATTCAAATGTTTTCTAGCAATGTCTGATTCTAGAAATAGAATTGACCCCCTACATTTATAGATATTTACTGAATATTATCAACCCTCCTTTATGTGCACTCACATTACTTGTTTACTTTTGTTAATACTCTAAGTTTAATATTCCTGTCCCCTTTTTTAGTTTAAGCTCTTGTTTAGCGTTACTAATATTTAGTTGGTGCTTTTCCTGCATGAATTGTGAAACGTCCCTTCCCCTTATAAAATCGTATATTTATATAAAAATACTAGACTATCACTTACAATGTTCAAAATAATAGTTCTTAAGATCTAGGGAAGTCATAAGTATTTTTCACAATTGTAATTATTTTGATAATTCTAACTATAATATCCATTTTTATGTGCTAATATATTGATGAAATTACATAAAAAGGATGTGGAGAGATGAAAAGGTTAGTTTGTAGTTTTTTAGTTTTAGTTTTGTTCTTTGGAATGATGACTCCGGTATTTGGACAGGGAAAAGGTAACTCTTCAACTACCTCTAGTAACGTCGATGTTTTGAAGCTAGTAGAACCTTATGTTGAGTTACAAGAAGATGGAACATTAGCTTTAGAAGGGGTACCAAGAGGATTGTACCAAGCTTTTGAGCTTGAAAATCTAGAATACCATTTCGACCAGATTAATAAAGAAGTGTTAGATGGTAATTTAGTAATTGACGAAGAGCTTAATATTAGTGAAACCGGTTTTTCAACCTTTCACCATGCTGGATATGGTAGTTGGGCTTACCATTGGTGGGGGTATCAACGATTATTTAATAACAGTCAAGCTAATGAATATTCATCTCATTTGCGTGACAGAGCTGCTGGTGCAGCTATGGTAACAGGGGTTTTCGCTAAATTCCCACCAATATCTGGTATAGCTGGTGTTTCTTCTGGTTATTGGGCTCTCTTAGCAAATCGTGTTGATGCAAACAATAATGGTAATGGTGTTCAAGTAAGTGTTACTTGGGTAAATGTATTTAGCGTAAGTTCACTATAAGTTCAGGCAAAAAAAGTGTATGGCTTAAAACCCATACACTTTTTAATTCTGTTTCTTTCTTACTTTTTTATAGATAATAGGTACTATTACTAAAATCAATATAAAAAATGAAATTTGTGATATAAAAGGAATCAATTCATTCATTTCTTATTTCTCCTTTTTATTAATAGATTTTAGATAAAATTACTTGGGATAAAAAAGCAGTTATAAGAATCAAACCCCCTAAAATATGTAAAATGGATGATGAAGAAATAATAATAATACCACTCCCAATTAAAACTATAAATAATAAAAAGTAAAACATTATTAAAAAGAATGTAAAGTACATTGCCTTTTCCCTAATCATCTTAATTCTCTCATCATTTGCTTGATATTGAGAGTTTAAGTAGCTTAAAGAAAAGAATACAATTGAAACTGAGAAAAGCAGGAACCCCATAGTAGATAACTCAGTGTTATCATTTAACAATTCATTTATGGATATATAAATACTTACTCCTAGAATAAACAAACCTAACAATAAATTTCCCTTCGTTGATTTCATTATAGTCCACACTCCTTTATTTCTTATAATCTTTATCTTCTAAGAAGAAAACATCTTCGACTTTTTTATTAAGCAGCTCAGCAATATGCATTGCTAATGGTAAAGAGGGGTTGTATTTTCCTTTTTCAATTGAAGAAACAGTTTGTCGAGAAACACCTAACTTTTCAGCAAACATATCTTGTGATAAGCCACTCTTTTTTCTAAGTTCCGATACTTTGTTTTTCAAATCTATTCCCCCCTTCAACAAAGGCGACGTAAAGCTTCCTTTACATTATAATCGTAAAGGAAGCTTTACGTCAATGGTTTATATTTTGAAAATTTCATATATTAAGTTATGTAAGAATTCAACATACAAAAATGCATTTTAAGAACATGAGTTACATATAAAACTACCAATCGAAGACGACTACCCGAAACTCCAACCATTTATGAATTGTTAGGCGACCATGTTAATGGGCTCCAACATATTGCAGACAATAAAATACACGTCAGTTGACTGGCTAATTGCAACCGATTCGTTAGTCACTTTTTGTTATCACAAATGATTTTTCTTATTTGTAAGTTATTTGTACAAATATGTAAACCCTGACACAATTGGCTATGTAGTTCATTGGGAATAAAAGGATTATCAGTCTATTTATGTTAGGATTAAGGTAGTTAAACAAGTGATTTACACTTTAACTTTCGAGGAGTAATGCTAAAGAAGTCGAGTTGCTAAAAAGGGGCAAAAGTTATGCAAAGAACGGACCTACCATTTGTTATTGCCATTGCTGGAGTTTCTGGTGGAGGAAAAACAACAGTTACGAAAGATTTAAACGGTCGTTTACAAAACTCTAAAACACTATTCTTTGATGACTACGATTTTGAAGGACCTTACGATATTATTGATTGGGTTCATAATGGAGCTAATTATGATGAATGGAACTTAACTCCATTAACTAGAGATATAAAAGAATTACTAAATGAGCCTTTAGATTACATTCTCATCGACTTTCCGTTTGCCTATAAACATTCGGAAACAAGTAAATTAATTGACCTTACCATTTTTATTGATACGCCATTGGATATAGCTATGGCACGCAGAGTAATAAGAGATTTTAAAAATAGCTCCAACGAAAACATCTTAAATGAGATGAATAATTATCTGTCACAAGGAAGACGGGGCTATCTTGAGATGCTAAAAACGGTGAAACCGGATTCAGACATTGTTGTGGATGGGACACTAACCGTATCTGAAATGACAGATATAATATTCGGGAAAATCTCAAATTAATAAGAAGCAATCATTGTTATGAAGGAGAGGAGTTTTGAGAAATGGGATTGTTTCGGTTCTTATTTTCAAAGTATAAGTGTTTAGTACATACAGCGTTTGGAAAAGAAAAGTATTTTAACGTTGTTAGCAAATTAAAAGAAGAAGGTATACCTTATCAAACAGGTATTAAAAGCAACCCAAACACTTACCAAAATATTGGTCACAATGATTATGCACAATATGATATTTATGTATAAGAGAAAGATGAACATAGAGCACAGCAAGCTATACATAAATAACAATATAATAGAAATGACTTGGTTAGGTTACAGAACCAGCCATCCTCATCCCCTTTTCTTATAATGAAAATATCGTCCCGATTACGATACGCCTTCATTCAAGGTATCTATCAACGCAACCCTGGAAAAGATGAAAATATATGAATCTTTGAAAGGGGCTACAAAGATGTTTGAAATTATAAAAGATATCCTTATCGTTTTTGGACGTATCGTAACGATTTTACCTTTACTTCTATTTATGACCCTATATATGGGAAAGCGTGCGATTGGGGAATTACCGATCTTTGATTTTTTAATTATCGTCACCTTAGGTGCAGTGGTCGGCGCTGATATCGCAGACCCGAATATTCATCACCTTCCAACTGCCGCTGCGATCATTGCCATTGGTGTTTTTCAACGAATTGTTGCCAACTGGAAAATCTCAAATCGAAAAATCGGCCGATTACTGACATTTGAACCAAATGTCGTGATTCAAGATGGTAGATTCATTCGTAAAAACTTGAAGAAAGACCGTTATTCAGTCGATAACATCCTGCAAATGTTAAGAGAAAAAGACGTCTTTGATATTAGTGAAGTGAAAACAGCAGTGATTGAAGCAAATGGGGCTTTATCCGTGTTAAAAAAACCGGGAAAAAATTCTGTGACGCGCGAAGATATGAACATCGTTAAATCAACATCTGCCATTGCCTTCCCTGTGATCATAGAAGGAACAATTTACTCCAATGTCATGAAAGATCTTCACTTAAATGAACCATGGCTAAAACAACAATTAACTGCCCAAGGCATTGATGACATAAAAAACGTATTCTTCGCCTCGATCAATCGAAATCATCAATTACACGTTTCATTAAAAGATGAACGAAACGTAAACATTCCGCCTATAAAGCACTAGGAAGCATGTGGGCGGTTCTCTTGCTTCTATTAACACGAAGTATGTCATTTTTTTAAGGAGTGGAACAATGAATACGAATAAAAAAGCACTTGCAATCTTTTTGATCTTTTTAAGCATTGGGATTTTCGGTTATTTCCTTTTTATAAATGTTTTCATTCCTAACATGATGTAGCATTTTTTAAGATTAAAAGTTTTTTTCAGCTGAACCAACTTCTATATCCGAAAAGTAATAGCAGCTTCTGTATACGGTTACCCTCATATACGGAATAAAACTGTGATTATTATCGCGATGCATGATCACCTAAATGCTTTGACAAACTATTATTAATTACCCTGTTGAAAGGGGTTTAAAGAATAATGGTGATTGATTGGTTAGGATGGTTAGGATATTTATCTTCCTTTATTGTCCTCGTTTCTTTATTAATGAGTTCAATCATTAGCTAAGATAAATCAATTTATTAGGGTCTTCTCTTGCGACCATCCTTTTTTCTGTCGCTCACTTTTTAACTTCTCAGCAAAAATCATTTATATAGAACACCTCACACTTTTCTTGTCTCTTCCAGTCATAATTATTGATTGATTTCATCCGAAATGTAAAGCTCTTTATGGTTGCAACGCTCCGCAACCTCTAGTTGACAGTTGATTTGAAGGGGTTTGTGGCGTGTTAGTATGGGGAAGGACCTCTTGATTGACATTGGCCATTGACAGAAAAAATAAAAGAAAACCTCTCAAACTGAAGGTGAGTTTGAGAGGTTTCAAAGTTCAAATGCGTAATTAAATTTATCATCAATTTGTATACATAACACTAAAATTTTCTAAAGGGAAGTATATGCTTCACCTATAAAACCTTTCACAAATGAAATCTTCTTATCTTTAAGGTCTTTCCAATCGCCTTTTAAGTCGGATTTTGGTAAAGATTCATAGATGAATAACCAATATTGTCCAAAATCCTCCTTATCTTTATTCAATTCTCTAGCCAAACGTTTAAATTTTTTAACCTCAGTGTTTATTTTATAATAATCACAATACAAAAAAGTTAGTAATAATAATAAACAATGGTTGCTACTCCTGATTTCTTTAAAATCTAAATGGTCAAACACAAAATTGTACTTAAGTGCAAAGTAAATAGCATAAGATACTTCTTCAAAGTTATTTGCTTGCAGTCCCTCTTTATACAATAGGTGAGAGTATTCCATGATTTGCTTTATATTTACTTTAAATGCATTAAATACATTATCCTCTAATAAAGGCACTAGGTAAGGGTAAATAATTGAAATATGAAAAACATTTTTCACAAAATAATCAATTGCGTTTTTCGTTAATTCCTTTTTTGCTACTACTTTAATTGCGTATTTTAAAATTGCTGAATTATTATTCTCATGTACTAACTGTATTGCAAGGTCCAAATAAGCTCGGACATCCTTGAAGTCCATATAATCTTTCTTATTATATTTCAAGAATGAATTTAACCTTCTAATCCATTGCTCTGTAGCTGCCATTGGTAATGGGGTAATAGTTGTTTTTTTATGATTTAGGATTAAATTATAGTAACGTAGTTGTTCAGAAAGATCTAATAGAAAGTTTTGCCCTTCTTCATAACTAGTTACATAACATGTATAATCGTCGACATGTCTAATATAATTCCATTTCTTTTTACTTAGCTCATAATCAACAGAAGTCAAAATTATCTCAGATAAAACATTAGAGGTGTGTGGGCCAATCAAAAATCCATGAGTTTCACCATTAGTAGTATTTCTTACATAAAAATCTAATTGATTGTACCACTCGTTGCGTTTATTTTTATTACTCTTTGCAGTATCCTTTCCAACTAATGCCCATGAGAGTGAATGTGTATACATACTTGGAAAACAAGTTGAAATATCAGCATTCACTAAAAACCTGCTTCCAATAAGTAAATCTGGTTCTGGAGTACCATCACTCTTAAAGTTCTTATAATTCATTTCAAAAATCTTTTTGCTTTCTTTAATTTTCCTAATGTGTATTCGACTCTTCTTATAACCATCATTAATAGTATTCCTTCTAAAATGTTCTATGATTTCATCCCAATTATCCTTTAAATGTAGGCAAAGTTTTTGGTAAGCCATAGGATTTGGTATTCCTAGCGAACGAGGAATATTAATATTCCTCATATTTTCATAGTAGATATATGATTGTTCTTTTTTTGTACTATTAAATGTAGGGTTATATGCTTGACAATAATCAAAAAATGCCTTCGATGATAAAAATGGCGGTAATTTCTCATTAAATAAACCATATCCAAGAAGCCCTTCATATAATTCATCAGCAGTTATATTCTTCATGAACTTATAATACTTCTTACTCACTTTATCCTTCCTTACTTAAATATTTTAGTAAAAAAATTCCATTATACACATTAAAATTCTCCATTTTATGACGTGATACCTGCTAAATCCACAATTTTTTGTTCATAACTTTTCACTTACTTAAGGATTTGACCTCTTCCCCTAGAAAGGCTAAAATCTTTCTAGAAGAAAGAGGGGCGATTGCGATGCCTAACTTTACATACGGCACAACGACGATAGAATACGATCTTGAATACAAGGCTGACAAACGGGACATTTCGATTTCCGTTGAATGGCTAAATGGTGTCAAAGTGACGGCGCCGCAAAAAATAGATGAGTCGCAACTTGAATCTGTTTTATATAAAAAAGCGCCATGGATTTTGCAAAAATGGAATGATTGTAGAGAGATTGTCGACCCTCCTGCACCGAAGGAGTTTGTAAGTGGTGAGAAGTTCTCGTATTTAGGGAGAAACTACCGCTTAAAGGTACGAAAGCATGATGAGTTGAAAAAAAGTAAGCTTGTATTTTGGCAAGGAAAGTTCCTCGCTGATATACCTGCTTCTTATTCTGATGAGGAAAGAATTGAAGAGCTTAAACAGCTGTTTAAAACGTGGTACAAGCAGCACGGGGAGTCAAAACTGAAAGAACGTCTCGACATGTATGCGGGGAAATTGAACGTTGCTCCTACGAAATTTGCGTTGAAAGAGCAGAAAATGCGCTGGGGCACGTGTACTAGTGACAATGTAATTTATTTGAACTGGCGGATCGTCATGGCACCAGTTCCAATCATCGATTATTTGCTCGTTCACGAACTCACACATATTAAACACCCGAATCACTCTCGGGATTTTTGGAATTGCCTTTACTCCATATTTCCAGATTACGAACAACGAAAAGAATGGTTACGAAAAAACGGCCCAACGCTTACGATCGAGTAAGTGTTGGGCTTTTAACTACGTGTCATATTTTCCCTTCCCCACTAATCATAAATTACTAATAAAACATATATGAAAAATTAAACTGTCTTCATAAAACAAAACTTATTTTTAAACCTTATATTTTTTATTATTTATTTTTTGATGTTAATATTATTCTATACATTCATTTAATTTAGGAGAATCATATATGATTAATAGATTAGTGTTAGGGGAAGCTGCTTATTTCTACTATCTAAACAGTCCTCTTTCAGAAAGGTATATTAAAGGATTATTTATAAAGGTCTCTAGTAAAAAATCTGGTCCATACACTACCAAGATAATTCAAGATCGATATACGTTTGGAGATAAAAGGATTAAATACTCATTGTGTATCTTTAAATTTAAGGCCAAACCTAACTTTTTAGAGGAAGGCTCTGAAGAAGAAATTAAATATGCATACTTATTGATTTTAGAATATTCAAACATGGTTATTATAAATAAAAAAAATATTAGTGGGCTTAACACATTATTAAAAGACTATATTAGTGATGTTGAATACACTACTATTTCGCGCTTATTTTTAAGCAATACTTCAAACTTTGAAAAACTAACTATGATAAATATGGACATTAGTAATAATGCAATTAGAAGGAGAAACATCGAAGCAAATGATTTAACAAGTGTCTTTTCTCCTGTTTATTCTAGTAAATATATAATTAACAATATAAGAATTAACGATAAAGACAGTAGGATATCACTAGCCCTTAACACTTCTAAGATTAATAAACTTGGTAAGAAAGTTTCTATTGATGAATATTTTCAATGGGCGGTTAGCGTGGTTGATAAGGTTGAAGCTTTTCAGTTAAGAGAGTCATATCTAGATAACTTTTCAGCACCTGTAGATAACCAAGAAGAATTAAAAGAATTAGAACCAACTTCAATATTATTCCTTTTTAATGATTTATTAGCTGATTTTGAAAGAGGGTTAATTGAAGAAGTTAGATATAACTTTAGAGATAAAAGCAGAAAAATAGACCTACAGAAGTATTTAAGTGAGTTTGATACATTATTTAAAGTCGAACGTATAGAAAATAACTATATAGTGCCGAATTCTATTGATAATAAATTAAAATTGAAAAGAAATAAAGTTTCTCTTTCAATTCAATCAAAAAAGTTAAAGAACATAACTATTAATTTCTTTAATAAAGAAGTTAACCTTCAAGAATATATTAATAAAAATCAAAATTACATTATTACATTTTCACAAATAGAACATGTCTATTCTCATAAAAAGTTATTCAAAGATTCAAAATTACTAGGTAATTTAGAAGCGTTTTTAGATGTTTTAGAGCCATATGAAGCTTTAAGTACTATTACATCTGAGAAAGGTAATAATTCTCCTGATTCTTCTAGTTTTAACTCTAACTCATTGTTCTTTTTTATAGAAAATACATTAGCGTCTAATGTTGATTACTTGTTTTGTGATGATTTAGGAAATGAATTTGCTGATTTTATATCTATTAACGATTCAAAAAATATTTGCTATTATCATGCTAAAAGTGGAAATTCAAGATTATCCGCTTCTGATTTTCAAGTAGTTCTTGCACAAGCTCTTAAAAACATAGGGAATATGAGCATTACTTCAACTGACTTAGAACGTAAAATAGAAAAGTGGAATGAAAACATAAAAGATACTAATATATCACTTACAAGAATAGGAGATACAGCTGAAAATGGTGGAAAATGTTTTATTAAAACACTAAGTACACCTAATTCAATAAAAGAAGTTTATATAGTTGTAAATTTTCTTTCTAAATCAGCATTAGAATCGGGACTTAATAGATTAAAGCAAGGAAGGCCTTGCCAACATGAAATTATTCAGATTCTTTGGCTACTTTCATCGTTTATATCAACATGTAAAGAACTAGGATTAATAGTTCGTATAACTTGTTTACCTTGACCTAATCATTAATTGGGAACGTTCGATAAAGAACGTTCCCTTCTCCTACTTCCTATAATGCACCGAAGCTAGATCCATCAACTGCTGTGCAACAGCGTCCAACTTCTCTCGCGGACACTTGATTGCGCGTAACTGTCGTTTGATCTTCTTCCGCATTTCGCGTTTAATGTCGTCTTTTTCGGTCCATTCGATGACGGATTCTTCTTCGATGACTTCGGTGATGATGAGGGTGAGTTCGCGTAACCCTTCTTTATCGTCACCGTAATCGAGTTCTTGTTCAAGCATTTGATAGAATGGCAGTTGCTCGCGTGCTAGGCCATGTTCTTCACTTTTTTCCGAAGAACTTCGCATGTCATCGATCAATTCGCGTAATGCCTCTGCGTATTCGGCGATCTCCATTTGCTTTGCCCGGCGCGCGTTAATCAACTCTTCTAATTTTTCACGAAGCGAAGAATAATAGACCGGGTTTTCGTCGATCTTCACTTTAATTTCATGACGGATCGCGTGCTCCATTTCGGCTGCTTTTGCTTCTGGTGTTTCCGCTTTTTCGAGTTGCTGTTCGAACTTGTTCGATAAAATATTGATTGGATCATGTAGTACTTCAATCGAAGACGCATGCAAGTGTTCAGCAATGAGCTGCTTTACCTTTTCACCACAGTCGGAAATATCCATTCCTTCTTCACGGAAACGAGATTTTGCTAGCTGACGGATCTTCCCTAAAAACTTCAAATCGTCCAAGTATGGTTGTGCTTTCGGATTCGGCATCATCATATCCATACTTTCCGCAAACCGTTTAAACGCTGTTTCAAATTCATTTCGAACGTCTTCTGGTTCCAACACTTGGACACACGCATCTGAGTCCTCGCGATTGACATAGTCAAAGTATCTCATTGCGGCACGGTGTCTCGTTTGCAAACGCGGAAGCTCGCTATCCATCGGCTGCAAGGCACCTTGGACGTCTTGTTTTGTAAAAATACCAAGTGCTTGCTCTAAAAACTTCGAAACGCCGTAATAATCAACGATTAATCCGTAATCCTTTTTGTTGTACGTCCGGTTCGTGCGGGCAATCGCCTGCAATAAGTTATGTTCTTTCAACGGTTTATCCAAATACATTACTTGCTCAATCGGTGCGTCAAAACCAGTTAAGAGCTTGTCACAAACGATAATAAACGCAAGCTTGTCTTCAGATAACGGCTTTTTAAACCGCGCGATATATTTTTTTTCCTCATCAGACGAGATGTGGTATTGCTTCAAGTCCTCTTTATCGTTATGCCCACCCGAGATGACAAGCACAGATTCATAGTCACTCAACTCATCAAGTTTTTCCTTATACATAGCAGCTGCCTCACGTGTGACGGCAACAACTTGAGCTTTAAATCCGTTTGGTTCGATATGCGTTTCATAATGCTTGACCATATCGATGACAACCTGCTCGACTCGCTTCGGTGAGGCAATGATCGCTTCTTCGGTCGCGTACTTTTTCTTAATTTCTTCTCGCGTTTCTTCATCATACTCACGAAACTTGCGGTCAAAAAGATCATCAAGCGTTTCCCCATGAACATGAAGCTGTGGCATACGCGCTTCATAAAAAATCGGTACGGTCGCTCCGTCTTCAACAGCTTGTTCAATCGTGTATTTATCAATGTAAGGGCCAAACGTGCGTGTCGTACTTTTATCTTCTTTATCGATCGGCGTTCCGGTAAAACCAAGGTAACACGCGTTCGGCAATGCGGTACGCATATTCATCGCAAGCCCTTTGTACTGACTTCGGTGTGATTCATCGACCATGACGAAGATGTTTTCAGAAGTCGATAGTTCAGGGTATGCCCCATTTTCTTTATCTTCTTGGAACTTCTGAACAAGCGTCATAATCGTTGAACCAGGTCCTTGTGAAAGAAGCTCCTTTAAGTGATGGACGCCATCAGCTTGTTGAGGATTCGGAAAGCCACAACGCCGGAACGTATTCGTAATTTGATCATCTAAATCTTTTCGATCTGTCACAATGACAATCGTTGGGTTTTCAAGTTGTTCGAGCCGTCGCAACTTCACAGCTAAGTAAAGCATCGTGAGCGATTTCCCGCTCCCTTGTGTATGCCAAACGACACCACCACGATCAATCGGTGACTTTGCATGGCGAATCCGGTCAATTGCTTTTCTCACCGCACGGAACTGTTGGTAACGCGCAAGCTTTTTTATCGTCCGACCACCTTCTGGCTCATAAACGATAAAGTTTTGAATGAGATCAAGGAAGTTTTCTTTCGTCAGCATTCCTGCTGTTAAAATGTCTTGGGCGGTCGGGCTCTCACCAATTTCTGGTGTTGTTAACGGATATGGGTCTTTCCAGAGCCCATAGTGCTGTGCTAACGCACCGATCGTTCCCGCTCTTGCACGATCATTACTCGTTGTAATCATAAACTGGTTGTAATGAAATAATCGCTCTTGGTCGTCTTGGTAACGTCTAATCTGCTTTACCCCTTGTCCGATTTGCTCATGAATGTTCAGCATCGGACTTTTACATTCAACAACGACTAATGGCAAGCCGTTGACAAAAATAAGAAGGTCAGGTCGAATCGTGCCTTTTGCATCTGAAATACTGAACTGATCAACGACAAGGTACTCATTGTTTTCAGGCGTTGAAAAATCAATGAGCTTAACCGTCTGGTTTTTCTTCCCATTTCCTAGGTCTTGCTGAACGGAAATGTAGTTGACGAGCAGATCATGGAACTTCTCGTTTGCTTCCATTAAGCTTGTCGCTTCAATATGAAGTACTTGGCGCATCACCTTCCGCACATTGTCATCACTCATCCACGGGTTTAATCGTTTGATTGCATGCTCTAAACGTCTACGGAGAATAACGTCATGCGCGGTTTCACGTTCAGAATCAAGATCCGGACCATATGCATATTCATAGCCTATCCCTTTCAGCTGTTCAATCATCCGATTTTCAACTAACTGCTTTTCGTTCCAATCTGACGTTGAGGTCATCCCCTCACCCCCTATTCATCATCCACTTTCACACGAACTTCCCCCGTAAGAAGTACTTGCATGAGGCCTTTTTTTAGCGTTTGAAATCTTTGTAATGTACACTTATTTACTTCCAATTTGTTTTCAAAGTTATTTAATATTTCTACAACCTTTTCTTGTTCAGTTAAACTAGGGGTCGCAAATTTTAATTCCTTTAATTGTTCGAGCCTTATACCTTTTACAGTTGTGCCAGTTCCAAGCCTTTCAATTTGTGCAGATTTATTTAGATAACTCCATAATAAAAATTCAGTTGATATAAGCTTTTTGTCAGGTACTAGTGCTTTTAGATCTTGGTTTATTGCTACATCTACTAAATTTGTAAAAGCCTTTCCAACCGCCATCCTAGTTGCAACTATGATATTCCCCTTTGGTATTAAATTTGCTGCACTATTCTCTATAGCTTCTTCTGTAATATATTCTAATGAACTACTTAACTTAAAATACTTTAAGTCTTTTACAGTTATCCAAGGAATGTTACCTGTGTAATATTTAGCAACTTTTCTTGAAGGAGTTCCCCCTCCTACAATTTTCTCAACCAAATCATTTAGTTTTTTCACTTCCCACTCCTCAGGAATCTCGCCAATCTCCGTTTTCTTAAAGCGTGTATGCCCGATTCCTCTCGTAAGAAGTTGTTGCATTAACCCTTTTTTCACTTTTTCGGTTTGTTCAATGATGGCTTCTGTTTTTTCAATTGCTTCATCGACAATAGAAAGAATATCAGCTATTTTTATTTGCTCTTTAAATGGCGGAACTAATACATTAAGTTTATTTAAATTTTTTTGACTAATACCCTTTGCAGTTGTCCCTGTAGAAAATCTATCTAATAATGACTGAAACTTAGGTGACATCAAAAAGTATTTAAAATAAGTATTATCTATACTATCTTGTGTCTTCAAAGCTACAACCCTTTGGCTAAGAATATACTTTTTATTATCTGGTACTTGTCCAACATTACCTAAAGGTGCCTCCATGGTCATCAAGACATCACCTTTGGATAGCTCTTTTTTTGACATCCATTTTTCATATAGCTTTTGAGAACCCATATTGCATTCTAATGAAAAATCAATTTTCCCCATCTTAACATTATTTGCTGAAAGGGCTGGGATTTCTCCCCCCCCCCATTCCATCCCTAACTTTTTGGGGGTTCTACCTCTATAATCTATAATATCCTTAATGCTATCTTTAAAGGAAATTTGCTTCCATTGATTAGGTATATTACTCACCATACCCCAACTCCTTCAAGTAGCCGTACATATTGTCTTCGATTTCATTACGTTCTTTTTCGAGTTTTCGGAGTTCGGCTAAGGCTTCGCCAACATCAATTTGTTCTTCTTCCTCTGTTGTGTCGATGTAACGGGCGATGTTTAAGTTGTAGTCGTTTTCTTTAATTTCATCTAATGACACAGGACGGCAATACTTTTCTACTTCTTCCCATCTGTCATAAGCAGAAACGATTTTTTCAATGTCTTGATCGCGAAGAACGTTTTGGTTTTTCCCTTCTTGAAAATCGTCTGCTCCGTGAATGAAGAACACTTTTCCTTTTTTATCTTCGTCTTTATTTCGGTTCAAAATCAAGATACATGCTGGGATTCCTGTTCCATAGAATAGATTTGATGGAAGACCAACGACAGCTTCAATTAAGTCTTCATCTAACAGTCCTTGACGGATCTTTCCTTCTGCTGCGCCGCGGAATAAAATCCCGTGTGGCATGACGACACCTGCTTTTCCTTCGTGGTTGAGTGTCGAAACCATATGTTGTACGAAGGCTAAGTCACCGGCGTTTTTCGGTGGTAATCCGAAACGGAAACGGCCGTATTCATCACCTTCTGCTTCTTCACGCCCCCAGTTTTTTAAACTAAACGGAGGATTCGCGATGACGCGATCGTAAAGAATGAGTTCGCCGTCTTCGGTCAGCTTTGGTTCACGGATCGTGTCTCCTTTTTCAATTCGGTGGTCACTTAACCCGTGTAAAAGCAAGTTCATCTTACATATTGCCCACGTGTTCAAGTTACGCTCTTGACCGTGAAGGGTTAAGTTCCGTGGATTGCCACCTTCTGATTTAATGTAGTCAACGGATTGAATGAGCATCCCGCCTGAACCAACGGTCGGGTCACAAACACGCATGCCCTCTTCTGGCTTAATTAAATTTACGATTAATTCAACGACTTTACTTGGCGTGTAGAATTCGCCGCCTTTTTTCCCAGCATCATCGGCGAATTGTTTAATTAAATATTCGTAAGCTCGTCCAAGCATATCGGGTTCAGATAAGTTCTCATTACGAAGATCAATCGCACTAAAATGTTGGACTAATTGTAAAAGGAGCTTGTCTGGTAGCTTTTCTTTATCGTTAAAGTCAATATTTGCAAGAACCCCTTGTAGTGATGGGTTCTCTTCCTCTAACGCTTCGAATGCCTTGTTAATAGCATCACCAATGTCTTGTGTACTTGCTTGGATGTTTTTCCAACGTGCACGTTCTGGAACGAAGAATTGGTGTTCGTCGCGATCGTACCAACCGTAATCGTCGCCTTCTTCTTCCTCAATGTTTTGGGCCGTTTCAACGAATACGTCGTTTAATCGTTTTAAAAACATGAGGCCGAAAATGTAGTTTTTATAGTCAGAAGAGTCGATGCTCCCTCGTAGAATGTTTGCTGATTCCCATAAATGTGCTTCAAGTTGTTGCAAAGTAAGTTTGCTCATATGTGTCTTCCTTTCTCCTTCTGTATGTAAGGGGGTAACACGAATTGTGCTACCTCTATGTTGTCACGCTTTTCATCATGATTTTCTCACCATTTTCAATAAATGGTGCTTGGCCATCATCAATGATTGCTTTCATTTCTTTCGTCCATTGTCCGTCACTCGAAAAACGAATTTTGTTTAACTGTCTTCTAAGCTCAGTCAGCGTTGTTTCCCCTCCGAATTGATGTTGCAAAACATGAGCTACAAAGCTAATTGGGTCTTTAATAGCTTGTGCTTTGTCTTGATCTACGATGATGTGATGAGTCGTTCCAACTAGTAAGAAACGTTCGTCTTGCCGTAAACATGAGACGAGTAAGTCCGCTGTCCATTCAATTTCATTTTGTAAAGGTGGTAATGCTGTGCCCTCTATGACCTCTTCCGTTATAACATATGGTTTTTCTGATGAGGCCTGCTCTTTTACGTATGTGTGAACGACCTCATATAACTTTTCTCTCAATTCTTCATTATAGCCGATCACATCTTTATGAATATATTCAGAGTTTGAGCTCCGCTTGTACGTGAGGATGCTCTGAATAAGAAGAGCATTGTAGAGCGCTTCTTGTCTAGCACCAACCTCATCAATGAACCATGTTTCTAATTCATCTCTGGACACTTCCATGCCTTGTTCAAGAATATAGCTTTCTACAAGGCTATTGACAGTTACCGGGTTATCGGTGACTTCTGCGACAATGTGTGGAAAACGTATAAAGTGCAGTTCATCACCAAAACGTTCCCGTAATAACGCATACAATAGGTGTGGTGTCTCAATATTTAATGAACGACATAGTGACTCCGTTTGTTTATATACTCCGTAGATTTGTATGGAGTCATGATGCTCTAGCTGTTGTCTAACGGAATCAACGATCGGCTGCAAATCTTCCTTTGTACGGTCCTCATACCAATGCAACAATGCTACTTGAGCGTGGTCGTAAGAAATAAATGATTCGTGAGTAGAAAGGTTGTATTGTACCGTAAACGGCTTCCAGCCTAAGTTCGTAACAAAGTGATACATTAATTCTTCTGTTTTGACTGGTCTGCCTTTTTGCTCAATAAAATCACGCATTTGCTCAAAGTTAAACCCTATTTGCGCCCCTTCATTTGCAATCCGAGGATATTTCGGGAATATCAATTCGTCTGAGTAATTCCGCCTCAATAAGTCGTACAATGCATACTCTGATGGAATTCCAGCGTGATTAAGTTCCTTTTCAAACATGGAATAGATTTTTCCAATTAAGATGATGTCCCGCTTTTTTAAGAGCACAACTGCGTGATCTTTCATTTCTTCTAGGATGTCATACGATTTTTTCAAAAAGGAGTGGTGGATGTACAAGCCGCGTCCCCACATGACATACTTATCAGCTTCTTCATCGCGTAAAACGATCGAAGCAAAGTCTCTCCCTTTACGAAATGTTCCTGCTTTGATGGCATTTCCTTTGCGAATGAGTTCAGCACTATTTTTATACACTTCAACACCCTTAGGGTATTGCTTCATCACCATTTCAGTAATATCAGCGTTTGTTGAGTTTTTCAGGATCCACTCGTTCGTTTCGCTCGTTTTCATGACGAGTTGTTTACTCCACGCTTTCGTAATATGTGGAGGTACAGAAAGGGATTCTGCCCAATTGTTGAAGTAAGACTCTAGCTCATGATCTGTCAGTAAAGATCCACGCAAATCATTTCGCATCATTTTTGCTAGTTTTCCCTTTTCATCCTCTAATGCTTGTTTTGATACGTTTGTTAACATGTTTAATTCGTCATCATAGCGAATCCCCTGATCGTCGAGTACATATGTGATAATGAAATGTTCGAAAAGCGTTTCGTCTAATGTTTTTTCAAAAAAGCCTGTCTCCTCTATTGGCAGCTTAACAAACTCATGCCAGTCGTACATAAGCGACAGTACCCGTTCAGCAAACCTTTTTAGCATTTGTTGAATGCGTTGCCTTGTAACGCCAAAGTCATTTCCTAATGCGCCAATTGAGTAATTTTCACCATTGAGAAAACGTTCATGACGCCTTTTCATCATCTTATAATCATTTTCAACAATTCGAAACCCTTTTCTTGTTACTGGGTCTTCAAGCGCTTTGACCTGTTCTGTCGCTTCGGTGAACAAAAATATTTCTTGTTCTTCTGGTGTCATGCTTGCTAATTTTTCCGCTCGTTCCTTCGTTTTCTTCTCATGCTCTAGCTCTACAATCAATTGAGCGAAGAATCGCTCTACTCTTCCAAGGCCTACACCTTTTAAGTTTTGTAATGATGATAGGTCATTTGGCAAATCTCTTATGCGTTCATACCCATTGTCTTTCAACCCACTCACAACAGAGTCGACGCCTTGAAAAGAGAACTTGTCTATCGAAAGATCAAATAATATTTCAGGAACCTGATACGTTTTGTTGTTTAAAAATAGGGTTCCTGGTTCGACCTCTATTTCTGTCGCCTCTTTACTACCTTGGTTTAATAGCTGCTGCAAGTGGTCCCAAAACTTTTCAACAGCTTTTGGTCCAGACCCTTTTACTTGCGTATGGAATCCGTCAAGTGACTCAGGCAGTTCACCTAAAGTCGTAATCTTGATGTTTGATAGACCTTGTACGAAGTGTTGACAACTAGGGAAATCGTCAATGTTTATCTCTTTCTCTTGTTGTTCACGTTCTAGTGTTAACTGCTGACCATTAAATGTGAGTCGTTTTATTGATGGCTCTTCATCTTTTTGACTAGCTATATTCTCAATGGGCTCCTCTTTTTCCACCGGTTCCTGGAATTCAGGCTTTTCCGGTTCTTGTTCTTCTACTACATCCGTTTCAATCGTAACGTACACTTCTTCTTTTTTCTTCCCCATTAAAAACCAAGCTGGCTTGTGTTTTGTTGCTTGACTTCCTTTTTTCGCAAAGCGGAAATACACTTTTTGTTTTTTTAATGGGAGTAAGAGGTCGCTTAATTCCCATCCTCCTACCACCCATAACGTCCCACCGCCTTCGCGTTTATCGATCACTTCTAGCTGTTTTTGTTTTAAATAACCTGCGAGAGTAACTGTTTCAACGGTTTTGGGCTGTTCTATTGTTTGTTTTGGTTCGGGTTCAGGTTTTGATTCCTCAATAGGCCCTCGTTCTTGTTCTGTGATTTGCGGTGTCTCATCTGTAATAAAGACAGGCTTTTTATTCAATAAAAACCAAGCTGGCTTACGTTTCGTCGCTTGACTTCCTTTTTTCGCGAAACGGAAGTATACACCTTGATCTTTCAACGCGAAGAGGTCGTCTTTAATCCCCCAGTCACCGATGATCCACAAAGCCCCGCCTTTCTCACGTTTATCAACAACTTCATACCCTTTGCTCTCCAAATAATCCGCGATTGGGGTACCTTCCGTCGATTCAGTTGTTGTTACTCGTTTTACTTGCTGTTCATCTTCTGACTGGTCTTTTTCTGCTGATTCGTTGTTTCCACTTTCAGGTTCAGCTGTCTCTACGACTTCCTGCTCATTTTGTCGTTGTGGTGGCACAGCTGCTTCTCTTGCTTGTTTCAATTCTTCTTGTAATAGCTTGAACTTCTCTTCAAATGTCTCGGTGATCGTCTTTTGTACAGACTTAGCAACGATCTGTTCTAGCTCGCTTTGTTCAACGTTGGAATTACCTTGTGCTTTGGGGAGCTCGTACTTCGGCGCTTTAAAGTTTACATCGCCATATAACTCAACAAACCAAACCGCGATCTGAAACAAGTAGCGATGCGCCATAATCCCATCAGAAACGGAAAGCGAATCGCCCTCATGTGACGCTTTGTTTCCGGCCTTTCGAACCGAGTCAAAGTAGCTTTTTACGTCGTCATCAATGACGCCTTCTTTATATAAGAAACGAATACGTTCGTACTGCGTGTATTCGTACACTTCGTTGTAATCTTCTTGATCCATCACTTTTTTCGCAAGTTTCTCCGCAAAGAGCCTCGCTTTCGTTAAAACGGCATGAGGATCTGTATATAATTGGCTTTCAATGCTTTCTGCCATTTGAGCCAAGTTCTCATCGATGTTTTTTAAGAAATGAAAAAGCGAATTCGTACTCATCGTGATCCTCCTTTTTAACTATGATTCCCAAATTCTAGTATATCAAAGATTTATGCTTAAAAAAGGAGATGAAAGTTGTAAAATTTGAACGTTTTGAGCACTAACAGTTTGATTTATTCGTTGGCTGGGGTTGAGCAGCTCGTTTGGGGTGATTTGTCCGCGAAAATTTGAGATTGTCCGTAACTTTTTCGGTTTATCCGTAAGAATATGGGTTTGTCCGTAAGAATATGGGTTTGTCCGTAAGAATATGGGTTTGTCCGTAAAAATGTGGGTTTGTCCGTAACTTTTGCTCTTTATCCGCGAAAATCGCGATTTGTCCGCTAGTTAAAATAATTATCATTTAGCAACAGACTTATTTAGACTTATAACCAATATTGATTTGTTTACCGCCTTTGAGACAATTACCTTTTTTTCAACCTGGACCAGTTTCTCCGCGAAAAATTCAATTTGTCCGTGACTTTTTCGGTTTATCCGTAAGAAATTGAGTTTATCCGTGACTTTTTCGATTTATCCGTAAGAATATGGGTTTGTCCGTGACTTTAGCGTTTTATCCGTGAAAATCGCGATTTGTCCGCAACTTAAAATAATTATCATTTTGCACAAACCGATTTTAGAGCTGAAATAACAAATCCCCGAGAACTGTGCATTCCCGGGGATTGTTTAAACCTAAAATACTTTAACTTTTTTTGCGGTACAAGTGCATGGTGAGTGGTGCGAAAATGACGATCAGGATCGCCGAAGCAAGTAGCACCCAGCCGATGTCTGCACTTGTCGCGGTTCCGTGCATAAGACCACGAACGGCCGTTACGAGTAATGACACGGGATTTACGTCAACGAAACCTTGTAACCACGATGGTAATGTGTTTGGATCAATGAACACGTTACTGACAAACGTTAGTGGAAAGAGCACCATCATGCTGACACCCATCAATGATTTTTCCGAACGGAGCACTAATCCGAGCACCGTCCAAACCCACGATAAACTAAAAGAGAAAACGAGTAGGACCAACACTCCGAGAACGACTCCAAGGACTCCTCCATCCGGGCGAAAACCAAGGATGAGCCCTAGCCCGATCATGATTGCTGCCGCTATCGAGTAACGGACCGTGTCAACAAGTAAGGCTCCGACAAGGACAGATGGTCGCCAAATTGGAAGCGACCGGAACCGGTCAAACGTCCCTTTCGTTATGTCATTGTTGAGCTCCATTCCCGTATACATCGTGATCGTCACAACCGTCATCGCTAAAATGCCCGGCAGTAAATATTGCAAGTAAATATCCGTTGAACCAGCAATGGCTCCTCCGAATAAGTACGTAAACATAAGTAAAAACATAATTGGAAATACAGTTACGTCGAGCAATTGTTCAGGGATGTACTTGATTTTTAACAAGGCTCGCCAGCCAAACGTCATCGAGTTCGTCAGACCGTTCGCCTGCTTCGGACGACTCCTCTTGGAAAGCACGTCATGGATGGCTTTTTCTTCTACAATGCTTGATTGTTGATCATGCTCTTGACTCATCCTTCAGCACTCCCTTCTTGTTTTTTCTCCTCGTCAGCCGTTCGACCTGTTAACGTAAGGAACACTTCATCTAAGCTCGGCTGGCCTAACGAAAAGTCGGTCACTGTGATTTCTGCTTTCGTTAATTCGGAGAGTGCTTCAACGGCTTTTTCGTTATCGGACACACGCGCTGATAACGAGGCTGGATCGGAAGCGAGTTGGACATCTGTTTTTAATAAGTCCTCAAGTAATTCGGCAGCTGCCGGACGCTGTTCAGGATCTAATAGACGAACTTGTAATGCACCTGAGCCAACGGACGCTTTCAGTTCCCCGCTTGTTCCTTCGGCGATGATCTTGCCTTGGTCAATCACTGCAATGCGATCAGCGAGTTGATCGGCTTCATCTAAATATTGTGTTGTGAGAAGCACAGTCGTTCCAGCATTAACAAGTGCTCTAACAATATCCCACACCTGATTTCGGCTACGTGGGTCGAGCCCTGTTGTCGGTTCATCTAAAAACAAAATCTCTGGTGTAATCACTAAGCTTGCTGCAATATCGAGTCTTCGTCTCATCCCACCAGAATATTTTTTCACTTGGCGTTTCGCTGCGTCATCAAGTCTGAACGCATGAAGCAGTTCATTCGCCCGCTCCTTCGCTTCTTTTCGAGAATAGCCTTGAAGCCTCGCAATAAGGACTAAATTTTCCATTCCTGATAAATTTTCATCAACGGATGCGAATTGACCCGTTAAGCTGACTTTTTTACGAACTTCATCGGCTTCTGATACTAAGTCGTGCCCAAGAATATTCGCACTTCCCCCGTCTGGTTGGAGTAGCGTCGCGAGCATCCTCACTGTCGTTGTTTTTCCCGCTCCGTTCGGTCCTAAAAATCCGTACACCGTCCCCTTCGGAATTCGGAGGTCGACATTATCAACAGCACGGTTGTCACCGAAGTTTTTCACAAGGCCTGTCGCTTCAATCGCAAGCTCTCTGTTATGTAAATGGTTGTCTCCCAAAGTTTTCACCCTTTCCTCACATTTCTTTCCCATATCTATGATAACGCATAATGAAAAAGAATCATCAGTCTTGGGGCTGAAAGTGGAGTCGGTTTTCGGTCTCGTGTTGAATCATTTACTCATGGGTGATGGTTTTGGCTTGTTGTGATTATTCCTGCTCATATATCTTATTGTAAGTTAAAGGAATAGAAACATTACGTATAAATGTTATAATAAGGATTTGGATAGAGAGGTGGTGTAAAGATGAGTGTAAATCGCGAAGAACTCAAGCGTATGATTGATCAAATCCCAGAAGAAGAGGCTCTAGAAGTGTTTGACTTTATTAGTTATTTAAAATTAAAGCGAGAAAAGAAAGCTTTAGACCAGTCAGACCTAGATACGCTATCAGAAGATGAAAGTCTCATCAAACAGGTAACAAAGAGCAGACAAGAGCGGCAGAAAGGACAAGTTTATACTAAAAACCAAGGACTTATGTATTTAAGAGAGAAGGTTGATAATATTGAACGTGAATAAGTCTTTTGATGTCTACTGGTCACAAACTGCACTTAATGAACTTGCAAATATTCTCGCTTCCCCCTCCAGAAGTTAAAGAGAAAATTTACCTCGATTCTTTAACACGTTTATCCTACAGCCCTACTATTACTGCAAAACAAATATCTCATGGTCCCTTAGAAGGATATTGGGTTAGACTTGGTCTATTCCAAGTCATTCTAGTTTATGAAATTGACGAAGATAATTTAATTGTTTGGATCGATGGTATTAAACATAAAAGGGAGAATGTCTATTGGAAAAGATGATCCCCGTGATAGGTTTTTCGATCCCCCTGTAAACTCTCCAAAAATCCACTCCATGTACAATTACTACCTAAAAAAAAACATTATATCAGAAGAGACAGACCATTCGAAACTCTCACATGCTCTAACAACCAACCCATGATGATTCTTGCCTCATTGTGCTTCATTATGTCGAGAAATAGTTAAACAAACGTTTGTATAGTCCGTACCTCTTCTGAGTTGTTTTGCAACTTCTCTCATTTACTTGCGAGTTAGCAATACCCATCATCCGCCTTGCTCAAACACCAACTCACCATCTTCAGAATAGCCTTGGTAAATATGGTAGTCTCCGATCATAAAGTAATACGTATCGCCGTTTATATGAATCATCGTTGCTTCGGATAAGTCGTTAGGAGTCTCACGGTTTGCCATTTTTATTTGCTCAATTTCTGGGTTGTTAACCTTTCCGTGCACGACTCGAATTTCTGTAACGAACTCTCCTTCGTCCGTAAACTCGCGATGAAAGTCATTGTATACCGTAAATTGGTCATGATCCATACGCGTCCAGCTATCCGGACCGACATTTTTCCAACCGTCCACATCAGTTTCCGTAAAATAGGCAATACCTAACCCTTCCATATTCCCTATTTGAGGCTGGTCCCCTTCAGGTATCGTTGAATACATCACAACATAGACACCATCAACCTCTTCAATATGTATCGTTTCCAACACGTCAAATGGAATGTCGTTTTCGATTGCTTCTTCTAGCGTCTCGTTTTCGCCACATGCAGATATGAAAAAGATCGTACAAATCAACAAAACTAGTTTTTTTACCTTAATCATTAAAGCCTCCCCCTTTCGCCCTTTCATCCTACCATATCACTTCCAATACTAACCATTTGCAAATGATAAATGATATGATAGAACTAATACTCGAATGTGAAGGAAGTGAAAAAGTGAGTAATGAAAAAGAAAAATTGCTAAGTGGTGAGCTTTATGATGCCGCAGACCCATTGTTAGTGACAGAGCGACTAAACGCTCGAAGACTTACGAGGATATACAATGAAACGTTGGAAACGGAAGAAGATAGACGAACGGCGTTATTACAAGAACTGTTTGGTTCAACCGGGAAAAATATATTTATAGAACCCACATTCCGTTGTGATTATGGGTACAACATTCATGTCGGTGAGAACTTCTATGCAAATTTTGATTGTGTTTTTTTAGATGTATGTGAAATTCGCATCGGTGATAACTGTGCCATTGCACCAGGAGTGCACATCTATACAGCAACTCATCCATTAAATGCGAAAGAGCGAATCGCCGGTCCAGAATACGGGGTCCCCGTGACGATTGGCGATAACGTGTGGATTGGAGGACGAGCCGTCATTAACCCAGGAGTTAATATTGGAAACAATGTTGTGGTCGCTTCGGGTGCCGTTGTCACAAAGGACGTTCCTGACAATATCGTCGTCGGTGGTAACCCTGCCAAAGTGATGAAAGAGCTAGATTAGGTTGGAAAGAAGGACGTGATTTTTTGAAAAAATTAGGGGGAATACTATTAACTTTAATGCTTTTATTGATTGGGTGTGCAAAAAATGCTCCTTTAGAGACCGAAGCACTCGGCTCATTAGAACAAATCAATGAACATAATCGTTTTTATACAGAGCACAATTTTGATGAATTGCCAGACCCTACATATGATTTTTCAAATAGTGATGAGGAAGAGTTGTCAGAAGAAACGTTACAAACGCTACGATTGAATCATGAGCAATCGTCTTTCCCAGTTACAACCGAAAAAATGATCGAGGATGTGGAAACCTTCCATCTAGCATTAAAACACATGTATGCGTTGTACGAATATATGGGTGGCGACGAAGCGTTCCAAACTGCGCGAGACGATGTTATTGATCATTTAAATGGATTAGATGATGACGCTGAACTCACTCAATTTCAATTTATAAATTTATTAAAAAACCACTATGACTTTATTGAAGATACGCACTTACTTATTGATGAATCGCCGATGGCCGACTTTCAATATACTTTTTATGCATCCGAACGTTTCCAGTTTCAAAAAAAAGATACTGGTGAGTTTTCGTTAATTGGAGAAAACGATGTGATATTATCTTCTATTAATGGTAATGAAAATATAGAAGATTTTTTAAAACCGACGATAAGCGATAATGGAGAAATTGCATTTATTGTTGGAACATTTTCAACGTCGTTAACTCTTTCTGAAAGAGATTGGACATTAGTTTTTCAAAGGGCTGATGGTGATGAAGAAGCCTTTATCGAGCTAAGGCCGGTAACAAGTACATTGGCTAGATATGAATTAGGTGATCCATTTGCTTTTGGTGAAAAAGAAGGGATTCCCTGGCTACAATTAAGAAGTATGTTTTTATTTGAAGATGCCCCGATCGATTATGATGATATCATTGATACGGCCAATCACCTTCAAGGGGAACCTTATTTTGTTTTAGATTTAAGAAGTAATCATGGTGGAAGTATCATTTTTGTTGAAAAATGGCTGGAAGCATTTTTTGGTGAGTCGATTAGCTGGCACTCACAATTTCACCAATTGTTTTCAAACACAAGTTTGACGTTTGTGGAAGATACGATCGACTTTTATTTAGAACACGGTATTTCTGCTCAGACTTTTGAAGAGGAGTTTACCGATTTGTTTAAAATTGAAGAAATTGAAAAGCCGATCGAACCGTATTGGGAAACCGAAGAACGTGCTTTTCAAGCCGTAGATGATAATGACACACACATTTTCATTTTAGTCGATAACAATACAGCATCAGCTGGTGAACATTTTGTATCACAATTAAAAAAGGCGAATAATACAACCGTGATCGGTATGAACACGCGCGGTTCAATGATTAGCGGAGACGCACTGATGTGGCAACTCCCTCACACTCGTATCCAAATGTCTGTCCCAGTAACCTTCAACTATAGTCCTGACTTATTGGAAAAAGAAGCGATTGGGATTCAACCGGACTTCTGGGTGCGTCCAGAACAAGCAGAGCAACGAGTTCTATCTTTTATAAAACAACATACAAAGGACTAATAACATGGATAGCCCAGTTTACGGTCGTGGACTGGGCGTTTTTTTCTTAAAAAGGATCAAGCCCCTCTTTATCGAATACTTCTTTAATCCTTTCTTTCATTGAAAAGGTGGTATTCGTGACGTGTGGATTTGTGAAATAGAGGTCAAGCCACTCGTAAAGCTAAAAGTAACACCAAAGGATTTTCCTTTTTTAGAAAGTGTAATGCACCACGACGCATCGGACTAGACTATGAAAACAATTTTGAAAGCATTTTTTGTAAAAAAGTAACATCACCCCAAAAACGAACGTACGGAGGTTTATGTATTGATGAAAAAGACATTGAAGCAGTTTGAAAGTACGATTGATGAGGTTTTACAGTTAGAAGGACGTAATAATGAGGTGTTACTTGAACCTATTCATGAGGGTAAATGGTCTATTCGAGAAATCGTCGGGCATATGTACTATTGGGATAAATATAACTTGGAGCAAATGGTTCCCAAAATGGCTGCTGGTGCTGACCTCCCTCCATTTCCTAACCATGATAAACAAAATGAAAAAGCGATCTCCTCTCTGAAAGAGAAATCTGTTGAGTCAATCATCCACTCCTTTGTAAAAACACGAAAAGCCATCATTGAAAGCTTACTCGACATAGATTACGATGTGAGGTTTACCATTGGTGGTGGCAAAAGGAAATTTTCGATTGAAAGCTTTATAAAAATCTTCATCAAACATGACGCTCATCATTTAAAACAAATCAATAAAAAATTGTAGTGTCCTTAGTTACTCGTGATAAAAGAAGACAAATCACTTCGTGCATTTGAAAGCTATTCTAACGATTTAGTAAAATACAGACAGAGGTTCTTTCCCTGTTTTCTCTATGTCGCACAGGTGTCACTGATCACCCACTTGACATGTAAGTGAAAAGACAAAGGTCAAGTTGAAACAGCGTATAAAATATCATCGTCATGAAACGTTTTTCCTCCAACACCGTTATAAAGTGTGACTGCAGGTACATTCGATTTGTTCGTAATTAAAAATAACCTCTCACAATCATTCTGTTTACATATCTCAATAAAACTTTTCATTAATTTTTTCCCAATCCCTTGTTTTCGATGCTCTGGCAGTACCTCTACTTGATGCATATACATCATGTTTTTTCTTCCATCAAACCGTTGCAATTCATAGCCGTAAGCAAAGCCAACCAACTTATGTTTATCTTCATATGTGAGTAAATAGTTATTTTTTCCAGACAAAAATAATTCAATTTGTGGAATAGACGCATTTCTATTAAAAAACAATTCCACGACTTTCATCGCTTTCTCGGTATCTGTTTGTGTTAACCTATATACTGACATCAACTTTCCTCCATTATGCCAAAATCTTTTCTTTAAGTACTTCTACCCCAAAAGAACGAAATCCTTTTAATTGAATTCCTATCTTCAATTGTCACAATTCCTAATTTGCATGTGCTCTATGAATGTTATCGTCACTTCATCCACTTTTCCCGAAGAAAACGAGTGAAGCTGTTGTAAATATTCCATAGAGTTCTTGGTAATCCTTTCTATATAAGGAGGGTTATACAATGCTAATGATCTTTGAATTAATGCGAATAGCAATTAAAATAAGAAAAATTACTCTCATCTTTATAACAGTCCTCTTTTTAGCAGGCAGCTCCTTTATCGTACACTGGCTAGAGCCTGAAATGTTCGAAAGTCCATTCATTGGATTTTGGTACGTCATGACGACTGTCACAACGACAGGTTACGGTGATTTCGTTCCAGATACGACAATCGGAAAGGTTTATGGACTTTTTTTATATTTTTTCGGCATCGGTTTGATCGGGGTTGTTATTGGTAAAGTCGTCGAAGGTTATGGGCTATTTCGAAAGCTAAAGGAGGAAGGGAAGTTGCGATACAGAGGAAAAGACCATTATGTTATCATTGGGTGGTCAAACAAGGCACAGCACACAATAAATGAATTGTTAGAGATGGACGAACACGCAAACATTGTATTAATCGATTCCCATACGTACACCCCAGTAGAACATGAAAATATCTTTTATATTCAAGGAGATCCAACCGATAAACGAACCCTCGAACAGGCAAATGTACAAGTTGCAAATGCCGTGCTAATTTTTACGAATAATCAAGATAATGACCCGGTTGCTGCTGATGGGAAGTCACTAATTATTGTTTCCTCCGTGGAGAGTTATGCAGTCGAAATGAACACCGATATTTATACGATCGTTGAAATCTTAAAAAATAAACACATCCCTAATTTTAAACATGCAAACGTTGATGAATTCGTCATCGCTGACGAAGCACTGTCAGACATTATGGCAAAATGTGCGATACATAAAGGCGCGAGTAAGTTAGTGATGAACCTGTTAAGTAGAAAAAGTGGTGTAGATATATGGAAACTAAAAAACACAGGGCTTTGGAAAACATACAATGAAGCTTTTGAAGAGCTAAAAACGTTAGGTGCAAACTTAATATCAGATAGAAATGACTTCCACATATTAAACAAGCTAGAAGAACCGATCCCAGAAGAGGCTGAACTATATGTCATATGCAGTAAAGAGACGTATCAAAAAATTGCTCAATAATAAATGACCGCAAATGCTTAGCTGATTTAGCTAAGCATTTTTCATAAAAAAAGATATTGACAAACTCTTTCTATAGGAGTAAATTATCGATTATCAAAATAACAATTCAAAACCTTTTTATCGCTGAATCTGAAAAGAGCGGAGGAACCATTTATTGGCGCATGTTCTGCGTCTAGGGGTGAATCTTATGATAAGTAGGGGTACTCTTATCCCCTAATCCGACAGCTAACTTCGTAAGCGTTTGAAGAGAAAGGTCTGAAGAAGACCCTTCTTTGAAGAGGTCTTTTTTTGTTGAAGGAGATGAACGTTATGCCTAAAAAAAATCAATTTGCCATCATTGGGTTAGGTCGCTTCGGTGGCAGTGTTTGTAAGGAATTGATAAAACTTGGTCATGAAGTCCTGGTTATGGATAACCGAGAGCACAAAGTCAACGAGTATGCCAACATTGCTACCCACTCAGTTGTCGCTGATTCCACAGATGAAAAAACACTAAAGTCATTAGGTATCAGAAACTTTGATTATGTCATTGTCTCGATTGGTGACGATATTCAAGCAAGCATTTTAACAACTCTTGTATTAAAAGAATTAGAGATTAGTCAAGTTTGGGTGAAAGCAAAAAATGATTATCATCATAAAGTACTTGCTAAAATTGGAGCAGATATGATTGTTCATCCAGAAAAAGATATGGGCAGACGAATTGCTCAACAACTCTCGGATGAAAAAGTCATTGATTATATTGAACTGTCCGATCGCTATAGTATTGTTGAACTAATTGCTACAACAAAACTAAGGGGAAAAACATTGATCGACCTAGATATTCGTGCAAAGTTTGGAGTCACAATACTCGCAGTTAAAAAAGGGGAAGAAATGGATATCTCACCAATGCCTGACACGAAAATTGATGAAGGTGATCTACTCATCGTCATTGGAGAAAATAAAGACATTAAACGATTTGAAGATCAGGCGATGTAACATGAAATTACACAATCCACTAAAAAGATGGAGCTTTTCTCCCCCACAACTTTTAGCTATAGGGTTTGGAGTCGTCATCATTTTTGGTACGTTCATGTTAATGCTTCCGTTGAGCACGACAGAAAGCATCTCTTGGATCGATGCACTTTTTACAGCCGCTTCTGCAACAACGGTTACAGGGCTAGTTGTATTAGATACTGGTTCAAACTTTACAACATTTGGCCAAGTCATCCTTATGATACTTATTAAAGTTGGTGGATTAGGATTAATGACCTTTGCCGTCATTACAATTATAGTACTAGGGAAAAGAATTGGCTTAAAAGAGCGAATCCTGATCCAACAAGCACTCAATCAACATTCCATTGGGGGAGTAGTTCGGTTAGTAAAAATATTATTTATTTTCTCAATCGTAATGGAACTCATTGCTACAATATTGCTTTCTATTCGGTGGGTACCTGAATACGGATGGGGATTCGGAGTTTTTACAAGTCTCTTTCATGCTATTTCAGCCTTCAACAACGCAGGATTTAGTTTATGGTCCGACAGTTTATCAGGATATGTTGGCGATCCAATTGTAAACTTGATAATTACTATTTTATTTATTATTGGAGGGATTGGATTTACTGTTTTGTATGATGTCATGACAACAAAAAGATTTCGTCATTATGCATTACACACAAAAATCATGCTAGTTGGTACGGTTATTATTAATGTTGTAGCAATCATCGTCATTTTTCTTTTAGAATATACAAATCCTCTTACTCTAGGAGAACTTACAACTTATGAAAAAATATGGGCTTCTTACTTTCAAGCAGTAACACCGAGAACAGCGGGATTTAATACGATTGAAATTGGTGATATGAACCCTGGATCTATTGTTTTTATCCTCCTTCTTATGTTTATTGGTGCAGGTAGCGCCTCTACTGCAAGTGGTATTAAACTGACAACATTTATTATCATTACCTTAGCTGTTTTTACCTACTTAAAAGGAAAACGAGAGTCACACATTTTTGAACGCCGAATAAATGAAGATATTATTATTCGAGCGCTAGCTATCGTTGTCACAAGTCTAGCAATCATTTTCCTATCCATTTTCATTCTAAATATTACCGAACAAGCCCCATTTATCATAATTGTTTTTGAAGCATTTTCTGCGTTTGGTACCGTTGGTTTATCAATGGGTTTAACTGACGAGCTATCCCTTTTAGGTAAACAAATGATTATCGTCTTAATGTTCATCGGTCGTATTGGTCCCCTAACATTGGCTTTTGCTCTAGCAAAATCTTCTAAGCCAAACATCTCTTATCCAAAAGGAGATGTGTTCACAGGTTAAAAAGTATGGTAGATAAGGAAAAAGCCGCTTGAATAAAAGTGGCTTTCCTTATAATTTCATTCGGTCACATAATAGTCGTCTTGGCGTGTTTATTCCTTCTTGCGTGCGTTGACTCTGGCCCACGTGCGATTATTTCTTCTCACGTGTGATCAGTTCTGACCCACGTGCGATTATTTCTTCTCACGTGTGATCAGTTCTGGCTCGCGTGCGATTATTTCTTCTCACGTGTGATCAGTTCTGGCTCGCGTGCGATTATTTCCTCTCAAGTGTGATCAGTTCTGGCTCGCGTGCGATTATTTCTTCTCACGTGTGATCATTCCGGCTTGCGTGCGATTATTTCTTCTCACGTGTGATCAGTTCCCGCCCACGTGCGATCTCTACATTGATTCACCCACCGACTAACGCCATTATTTTCCAGGTGACAGGCACATGGAAAATAATGGCGTTTTTCTGAGGGCTACTTCTTTGCTTCAAATGTGATGATTTCGCTGTCTTTTGTCGGTTCCTTTCCATATTCATAATCGGCCGACACTGTAATGTCTTTAAAGCCGACTTTTTCTAAGACAAGTTTGAATTCTTCGGCGCCATACCAACGTAACGGGAACTCCTCGAGTTCAGTTTCAATTAGCTTATTATTATGCCACTTTTCGTATTTGTGGTGGTAGATCGTTGTTTGGTTGATGAAATTGACGTCGACAAGTTTTGATTCTAATGTGATGAGGTCACCGTCTTGATTTTTCCAAGAACGCGTACCTACTTTCCCCATTTCAAACTCTGTTGGGATGAATAGATCGATGATCAATCGTCCGCCATCTTCAAGATGATTATAAAAACAATCGAGGGCTTCCATCGATTTTTTCCGGTCAGTTAATAATAAGAACGATCCCGTTGGCAAGATGACCGCTTCATATTTTTCCGGAAGAGCAAGTGCTGACATATCTGCTTCATATAGTTTTGGCTCAAGCCCGCGCTTTTCACAATGGTTGCGGCAAATTTGAAGCATTTCGGGTGAGTAATCCATGCCATCTACTTCAAATCCGTCTTCTAAAAGTGGTATAAGAATCCTCCCAGTTCCTGCTGCTGGCTCTAAAATCCTTCCTTTGCAATCTTTTAATCTCTCATTATAATACTCAACATCACCGAATGAATGTCCGATTGGCTTATCTAAGTCATACACTTCGGTAGATAGTTGGCTGTAAAAACTGAACATGTTATGCACCTCATTTTTTCCAATAATAAATGGCCAGTATCAAGTGGGTGGTATTCTAAGGCCGTTACCTATGTAACAAATAGTATCCAGGCCTTTTCACCATTCCTGCCATAACAACATACATTCGATACATATTCTTTTTATCCTCTATATTTTTCCAGAAAAAAAAAAAAAAAAACACCCGAGCATAACACTCAGGTGTTGATAGAAAACTAGTTATTGAATTGCCGCTTTCGCTTGAACAAGTCCATGACCATATTGGTGCGAAGCACCTAAGTCAACTGCTGTTTCTTGTAGAAGTTCACGCAGTTCAACATTTGATAAACCTGGGTTCGCTTCCCAAACAAGTGCAGCTACACCAGCAACGTGTGGTGATGCCATAGACGTTCCGTTATAAGAATCATAACCATCTCCAGGAACCGTACTTAGAACACTTACTCCAGGAGCTGATAATTCAACAGCCGGACCAGTACTTGAGAACGTAGCGCGGTTGTTATTTTCATCTACTGCAGCAACCGCAATGACAGATTCATAGTTGGCAGGATATCCGACCGTGTCGTTATTACCGCCACGGTTTCCACTGTTCCCTGCAGCAGCGACAACTAATACGCCCTCTTCATATGCTAGATTACTAAACTCTTCTAAAATCGATGATGATTGAGAGCCACCTAAACTCATGTTAATAATATCCATGTCGTTTTGGATGGACCATTCAATTCCTTCAGCGATACCAGCATAAGAGCCACTACCGTCATTGTTAAGAACTTTAACAGCATAAAGGTTCGTTGAATGGGCAACACCTAGAACGCCTAGGTCATTATCAATCGCACCAACTGTTCCGGCAACATGTGTACCATGACCGTTTCCATCATAAAACGGGTCGCTATTGTCTGCATCATCAAATACAGAATATCCGCCTTTCACATTTGCAGCGAGATCCTCATGAGTATTATCAATTCCCGTATCTAGTATTGCGACATTCAGTCCACTACCTGTATAGCCCATATCATGCACGTCTGTTCCTTGAACATGTGGAACACCCCAAGGTACCGTTTGCCCTAAAGCTTCTGCTACAGCGTTCTCCTCGACATGCTCAATTTGCGGGTGGTTCGCTAACCCTTGAGCCTGACCAGCAGTAAGTTCAAGGTGAAAAGCTGGCAATAAGTCAAATGCGTGGAGAATATCCTCATCCTCTACACCAAAAGCTTGTAAAACTCCTTTTTCAGCAGGGCCATTAAACATTACTAAATAATCATCTGTTTGTTCATCCGCACTCATCGCTGGTACATATAAACCGATCACTAACGTTACGGCCATGAACATCGCAAAAACTTTTTTCATTAAGAAACCTCCATTTTTTTAATTTTCATCTTTGGCCAAAGATTTTTCCTATTGTTATGTAAAACAACAGGCTTTCGAAAGGTTCCGCTGCGGTTAATCAGAATTATCAATTATTTTTATGAAGAAGTCTATACTTTACGTCATTTATAAAGGTTCACGACAAAAATCGACAAAACTTCCTTTGAATCATAGTCCTTCCTTTACGTTTTACCCCTTACTATCAAGGTTATTGGTATTTACTGTATGTGTCTTGTTAAAAAATAGTAAAAACATAGTCATTTCGTTCCAATGTTTAGAATATTCATTATATTGTTTGTTTTTATAGTCCATTAATCTTAGAATGGTTAACATACCGAAGTTCTCTTCTTAGGGAGGATGATGAATTGTGATTGGTAATCGACTGAAAACATTAAGAATACAAAGGAACCTTACCCAAGAAGAATTGTCAGAAGGCATAATTTCTTCGTCCTACATATCTCAAATCGAAAACGACAAGAAAGTGATACCGAGATATATTGCGGAGGATCTTGCAAACAAGTTAAATGTACCTGTTGATTACCTATTAGGAAAAGATTTAGAGAAAAATGTCTCTTCGATTAAGCAGCAACTTGTCAATGCATTTCGTTTCATCGACGAAAAAAATTACGCAGCATTCATACAACAAGTAAACGAGTTAAAACAAAGTCACAAAGAATCTATAAGTCATCCCGATGTAAGGACTTACCTTCAGGTCGCTAATATTTTTATAGAGTTTAAAAAGAAAAATTATCAAGCAGTGAAAACAATGACGACCGACTTAGTCAAAGACGCCCCTCACTTTGATCCGTATCCTCACATGATTATTAATCGGATACAAGGCGGTCTCGCATATTTTCATCATGAATATGAGGAAAGTATCGCTCATTACAAAAAAGCAACCGACATCGCGGCAGTTAATGAGTTTAAAGATCAAATAGGCCGACTTTATCAATTCATGGGAACGTGTCATGCAATCATTGATAACTTTTACAAAGCAATCCAAGCCTTCTACTCAGCACTTCATTGGTTTCAGGAAGTAGCCGATTTAAAGGGGCAAGTATGCACGTATATTAATTTAGGAAATGCTTTAGCAGATATTCAAGAGGAAGAAGAAGCTGTTCGCCATTATAAAAAAGCACAATCCTTAATCGCATATTTGAATGATGCATATTTAGAATCAACGATTGAATATAATATGGCGTTTTCAGAATTTAATTTGAATAACATATCGAAAGCCTTATCTCATTTAAATCGTGCAATTGATATAAAGAAAAAACTCAACGACGATTGTGGATTAGTTAGGTGTCAGCTATTGAAGTGTGAAATCAATTTGGCTGATCAAGACTTAAAAGAAATGCGCAGAACATTATTTAACATGCTATATCGCATGGATCATATTAATGATCCGCAGATCCTCGCACGGTATTACCGTACTTTTGGCGATTACTTTTATACACACGGCAAAATGCATGAATACGAAAACTACTATAAAAAATCGATTAAGTACTATGAAGAAATCAATCTTTCAAAAGAAATTTCAAAGCTCTATTTTTCTTTAGCAGAAAACACCGGCAACGAACAGTACTATAAATATTCTGCTCAACATGTTAATTAATGAAGGGGGTGATACAATGAAGAAATTCTTTTTTGCTGTTGCTGCTGCACTCTTTTTAACTTCTCTCCCAGTCAACTTTGAAGTTGACGTCAGTAGTGACCGTGAATGGGTAGAGCCAGATTCTGTTGGCGACTACCAGTAACCTCTTGAAAGGAAGGGGGGACAGCGTACCAGGGACTTGTCGAATCTTCTTTATAAGAATTAAAGAATGATACAAGTTTTTATGTATAGAAACTAGATTACCCGACAATAATATAAACATAAGTATATCCCCCCTTTCTCATAGACCGGTGCCGTATGCCAAGCACCGGGCTTTTTTTGGTCTAAAGTGGTTATAGAGTGCCAGGCACCTGGTAAAAAATATCCTTCTACAATTCAAGAAATATATGAATTATATGTATAAAAGCTAGATTTTACGTCAATGATATAGACATAAGTATAATCCCCCCTTTCTTATAGCTCCGTGCTAGTTGCCAAGCACGGAGCGTTTTTTGTGTGCAAAGTGCCAGGCACTTGTCGATTTCCCAGGTAACATGTCGAATTCTCATAAGTAATAGACCATCAAAAAAGACTCTATTTGATAGAGTCTGATGAATGGAATATTACTTTTTTTCAGGTTTTACTTTCCCGTCTGACAAGTAATTTAGTACGGAGCTGATGAATACTTTGCTGATATCTTTCATCGAACGTTCATCGACGTTGAACTTCGGGTGATGATGCGGATAGACAGCATTGATGTCTCGGTTTTCACCACCTACGATAAAGTACACTCCTGGTACGTGTTGTTGATAAAGTGAATAATCTTCACTTCCCATTAAAGGTTCTGCTTCCACCACTTTACCTTCATCAAAAATGAGTGTTGCCATCTCTTTCACACGATCTGTTTCTTTCGAGTCATTATAAATTGATGGACAATCACCGAAAAATTCAATGTTCGCTTTTGCTCCTGTTCCTTCACACGTAGATGTTGCCACTCTTCGTAACGCGATCTCAATATTTCTCCGAACTTCGTCATTATATGTACGCACCGTTCCTTTAATCATCGCTTTATCAGGGATAACGTTGTTCGCCTCACCACTATGGAATGACCCCACGGTCACTACTGCCGCTTCTAACGGATTAACGTTTCGGCTAACAATTTGCTGTAAATTCACAACGAGTTGACTAGCTGTCACTAATGGATCAACTGTCATATGCGGCATCGACCCATGCCCGCCTTTTCCCATGACTTCAATTTTGAAGTCATCTTGAGCAGAAGAGAAATACCCTTCACGAACGGCAAATTGTCCAAATGGTATATGACTCATAACATGAGCACCATAAATGACATCGACACCATCTAAACAGCCATCTTCAATCATCACTTTTGCTCCACCTGGTGTTGCCTCTTCTGCATGTTGGTGAATAAAAACGACTGTACCTGAAAGTTCCTCACGTACCTCGCTGAGAACTTTTGCAACCCCTAACAAAGCCGATGTATGAATATCGTGCCCACAAGCGTGCATCACACCAGGAACACGTGAACGGTAGTCTACTTTTTTTTCATCTTGAATTGGTAATGCATCAAAATCGGCACGAAGCGCCACCGTTTTACCGGGCTTCCCACCTTTGAGAGTACCGACAACACCACGTCCACCAACACCGGTTTTAACTTCAATACCTAGATTTCTCAAATATTCAGCAATTTTCTTCGGCGTTTCGACTTCTTCATTAGAAATTTCAGGATACATATGCATATCTCTACGAAAATCTACAAGTTCTGAATAAATTTCTTCTAATCTATCAAAAAGGGAATGAATCAATTTTTCTTCCTCCTTAACGTTACACCGATAAACAAAACTTGGCTTATCGCCAAGTCCTTATGGCGAAAGCCTTAGTTACCGTTATATTCTGTCGAGTAGGAAGAGGGTTCACACCCTCACCCCCTCTCAGAACCGTGCGTGCGGAATTACCGCACACGGCTCCTCCCTATACCCTTTACTGAATATAGCTGATATGTGACCTCAGATTATAAATATCTACTTTCTTTCTTGGTGACGGTAATGGAAATTTATTCATGAAAAGGTTAAACTTATCCCATGTAAAAGATTTCCTTTGACTCCTTCTATTCATCCATTTGAATAGAAGGAGTCTTATATGATAGACAAATTCCTCCACGGTAGGAAGGTTATCAGTGATACAGTAGTAGTTGTAGTAACCCTTTAGTGAACGTTGGAGTCTATCCATAATCGCTTGAATTTTAAGATTGCGTTTTGACTTTAACCACTCTTTTGTTTCTTTTAGTTTTGTTCTCATTTTCTTCTTGTCGGTTTTCCTTTTAACGCGAAACTTTCCTTGTTTACTTTCACTACAATAGTGCGTAAAACCTAAGAATTTAAATGTTGGTGGTTTGTGATTCCCTGTTCTTTGCTCATTTTCCTTGGCAAACCTTCCAAATGGAATAACTTTTGTTTTGTCTTCAGCGATTTCTAGGTTAAACTTCTTCAATCGTTCTTTTAACGCACGGTAAAACTGTTGTGCATCTTTGTGATATTGAAAACAACATACAAAATCATCTGCGTACCTCACTATGTAAGCTTGTCCTTTGCATCTTTTCTTTACATGCTTTTCAAACCATAGGTCTAACACATAGTGTAGATAAACATTTGCAAGAATCGGAGAAGCTAGGCCGCCTTGCGGCGTTCCAAATTCATCTTTGTACCACTTCATATCCTTTACATACCCTGCTTTAAGAAATCTATTGATTAACCTTAATACGTTAGGATCATTGATCCGATGTTTTAGAAATTCCACCATCCATTTGTGATCCACATTGTCAAAGAACCCTTTAATGTCTACATCAACGATATAGTTCGTGTACCTTCTTTCAATATACATATTAAGTACCTTTAGCGCATCATGACAGTTTCGGTTTGGCCTGAAGCCAAATGAGCAATCTAGAAAGTCTTGTTCATAGATTGAATTTAAGATTTTGGCTAAACCTTTTTGAATGATCTTGTCTTCATACTCTGGGATACCTAGGGGACGCTTCTTCTTAGAACCTGATTTATCAATATAAACCCGTTTAACTGGTTGTGGTTTGTAGCTTTGTTTCTTCATTCGATTGATAAGATATTGAAGGTTCCCTTCCAGGTTTTCACTGTATTCTTGTTTCGTTGTCCCTAATATACCTGGTGCTTTATTTCCGTTGAGTTGATGATGACACTCTTTTAGGGAATCTTTATTCAGTAAGTGGATCAGTGAAGTAAATTTTAGTTCTGGGTTTGTTTTCGCTACTTCAGCTATTCGCATCAGTTTTGTTTCCATGAGATATGCCCTCCTACCTCTGTGTGTAGTTCATGTGTCCCTGATTCGATCGATACAAGGTGGATGCCTTTCCTCCGTCAGCGTTACCCGACTTCATTGGTACTACGCATCCATCCGACTTCCTGAATGACATTTGGCTTCCTCACTTTGTATCGCTTGTCTACCATACTTCTTTTCCAGAAGATCATTCAGGACCTCCCGAGTTGCCATACCCTACCAATGTCCAGCGTGCCGAGGTCACAGACTCCGGGGAAACCTATATAAACTTACCATAGTGTTTATACAGGTATTGCTTTCTGGAATTATAAGACCATCAGCTTTCCCATTTATAAGTTTTCGAAGCTCAATCCCTTCAACCACTTGGCTTACGGCCCACTGTCTTACTGTCTACGCTTAAAGGTTATAGTTGCCTACAACCCTCCAAGACTCGTTACGGGTGAGTGGTTAGCTCTTGCCCGGTGGGGTTCCCACCCACTATAAGATATAACCTATGCTCGGACGCTCTATAAATTCTGAAAGATGTATGAAATGTTTCTCCTACTTACGAATTGTATCATAATTAACGGTGACGACCTTCTTCAAGGACACAGTTAACATCCCCTTATAAAAATACATTTTTTAGGAGGGATTTTATATTTTTTCGCTAATATATAGGTTATTGTAAAAAAAGGAGCTGAATATATATGCCACATTTCATTCCACACATTGCAACAATTGAAATTCCTGTTTCAAACCTCGATAGATCCATAGATTTCTATGTCGATGTTCTCGGCGTTGAGGTGATTTTCAAAGGAGAGACGAACGCAATGCTAAGTTTCAAAAAACAAGGTATTCCGACGATCTTTTTAGTTGAAACGAAAAAAGTCGAAAGTTTATCTTTTGAAAACACGTACACTGGCGTCACACATGGTGTGATAGATTTTTACACACCGGACCTCAAAAAACTTCATGTTTCACTAGCCGAAAATGATATCGAAGTCGGTCCTTTAAATGTTCACCCTGAAAATGGCATGGGTGGCTTCGGGTTTAAAGATCCAGATGGCAATCTTTTAAGTGCAACAAATGTGCTTCATGAGGGGCAGTAAAAGCCGAGCGCCGTATAATGGTTACGGTGCTCGTTTTTTTATGAAGGATGATATTCGAAAGGTCCTTCAAAGGCAAAATCGATAAATGTTTTCAATCATACCTCTCCCCTTCAATCACTCGTTCAATAGTGCTTCTTATATATATATTTGAAATCATATGATTTGTTACACATCGCAAAAGCTACGGATTCACGTAGCGATAAAGGACTTCCATTAAAATTTTCTTTTCTTAGGGGATTTTATCGTTTCTTCGGTAATAATGTCGACTCAGCCGTGTGTCGAACTTCACCGTAAAAGCTTGACTTTCCGGATCTTAGGATCGTTCTAAACAAAAAAATTGATTTTTATAGGATAAATTTGGAGAATCTACACACGCTACTATGAGAATATCGAAAAGGAGCAGATAGTTATGCACAAATTTTTATTAGGAATGATGGCGGCGTTTATTTTGTCTTTAGGTTCCCTTGGATTTATGCCATCTGAGACAAATGCTGAAAATATGGATGAAGTAAACGATGTAAAGTTAACAGAGGAGCAAATCGCTGAAATATCTGCATTACACCGCGAATCGCTAGAAAAAAATAAGGAAATCATCAACAAATACGTTGAGTACGGTGTATTTTCAGCTGAAAAAGGTCAAAAAATCATTACTCATTTTGAAAAACATTATGACAAACTCGAGAAGAACGGTTTCATCCCAAAATGGGATAAAAACCGTGGTAAACACGGTGACAAAGGCGAAAGAGATGATTAAAAAACGTTAAGCCAGCGCCCTAAAGGTGCTGGCTTTTTACCCCTTAACAACTTATAATCCCCTCCCAGGTACCTAGAACCTGGTTATAGGAAACCCACTAGGTTTTAGGCTCACGTGAAGATTGATTCCACTTGTTCTTTATATCTTTTTCACTGCTTCTTCTATGTCATCTTCACCTGAAATAAGATCGAACGATCGATTTTGAGTATGCTCATCGTTTAGAGAGGCGACGATTGTTTTTGCGACATCTTCACGTGGGATGGACCCTCGTTGTAAGTTTTCAGCAGCGGTAACTTTTCCTTTACCTGGCTCATTTAACAGTCCTCCCGGTCGGATGACTGTGTATTTGAGTCTACTATCTTCAACGATTCGATCAGCATAGTGTTTTGCAACATAGTAATGTCTAATCTTCTCATTCCAGTTATCCCTGTTGTGTGCTTGGTGTGCACTAACCATTACATATCTGTCGACGCCTGCTTTTTCCGCAGCTTCTACCGTTTTGACCGCACCATCGAGGTCGATCAATAGCGTTTTATCTGCTCCAGTTTGACCACCCGATCCTGCAGTAAAGACGACCGCGTCAAAACCTTTCATTGCCTGTGCGAGATCACCAACAGCCCCTTCTAAATCAGCGACTACTGCTTCAACACCTGACTGTTCGAACGACTGCTTTTGCTCTTGTTTTCTTACCATCGCTTTCACTGTATGCTCATTGCTTTCCTGTAACATGCGTACAAGGTGCCTACCAATTTGTCCGTTTGCACCTATAACAAATACCTTCATTCTTTCAGCCTCCTTGCATAGTTTCGTTCTACCCTAAACTTAGTTTTTGAAGTTGGAAGCTCATGTTGCTTCGCTGATGCAAAATACCTGCACATCGTTGCCTTCTTGATTTTTATTGTTTCATGAAGCGGATCCACGATCAAATCATCTGTTTCAGTCACGTGCCACTTGCTCCTCATACCACTTCGGCACTGTTCGTCGGAACTCGTCATGATCGGCAATAACTTCTAGCGAATATTTTTTAAGCAGCTCATATTGTCCATTGCTCTGCTTCACCCCCCAAACGAGTGCGGAGACAACATGCATCGCGCTATATAATGCATACAAATTCCAAAATGAATCATCAACGCCACGACCACCGTGATAACCGTCAATAATCGCTTTTGTAAACGGAATACTAACTTGTTTTGAGAAAAAAACCTAGTTTTTGCAAGTCATGAATTGGATCTCCCCAGTCCATTCTTTGAAAATCAATGATACCAGCAAACTTTTTATTATGTATGATCAAGTTTGATGGGTGAAAGTCATCATGTTGAAACGTGTTCGGTCTGCGTTTCATGATATCTTCATTTTCGAAAATGTATGTTTGAAGCATCCGCTTTATTTTTTCATCCATAGGTACGTTCTTGAGCTCGTTTAAATACCGGTCACTTTTCTTCTTTTTCACGGACCACCATGACGGATAACCGGCAGGAGCTTGCACTTTATGAAGCTTCTGCAACTCTTCGCCAGATTGAAAACCCGCCTCATACTGCTCTTCCCTTGTTAACTGAGACATCGCGGCTTCAGCATCGGTGCCTGGAAGATAAGTAAGGATCATATAGGCAACGTTCCTCTCTTCTAACACACCAAATTCAAGAGCTGTCGGCACATAGGTCGAATAATCTCCCACCTTTTTAATCGTATCGAACTCATTTTTTCTCCGCTCAAGATCGTCAGTTGAAAAAATTCGTAATAAATGCTGATCATCGATTACATATTTTTCATCATAGGAAAAACCTTTCATAAGCCCAACAACCCGACTAGCATCTTTTAAAAAACGAATGTTTTCGACAAAGTATTGGTCCATATACTGCCCCCTTTTTCAACATTAAGTCGATTTACATATCTGGATATAGCCAAGGTATTGCTGGTGGAATGCCCGCTTCAGGTAAAAGGTACATAAAGACAAACATGAAACATATGAAAAAGCCAAACATCACGACAAAAAACGAAAGAATTGGTTTTACGCGCTTCATTAACGCGTACACTCCGCAAACAATACTCGCAATTCCTAGAAATAACTCGAAAAGTGCGATTGGATATACGGAATAATGTTCGATAATGTAAATTCTCGCGAAATTTAAAAAGGTCATTAATAACATAAAAATAAATTGAAACGTAATTCCAACATATAAAACTTTCAATTTCCTCTCCCCATACTCGAAAATCCCCTTTTAGATGTTCTATGTAACTACTTATACGAAACTTACCTTCCTGCATTCCAATGGAAAATACTAGTTATTTATATGGAAAGCAAAGACATCTCTTTATATACTGAGGAAAAATGTTGCATTATCATATTTATTAATTTATTTTCACTGCTAAATAAGCCCGTTCTGTTTACCGAACTCAACCAAAGCCTCATATGGGTCTCCTGCTAACCCGAGGATTTTACAAAATGCCGGTTCCGTTTTATAACCTTTTTCTTTCAAAGCGATGACTGCTTCTCTTAGATGGGGCTGCTGTTCCAATACCGAGTGCTCAATGACCATATGTAGGTAAGCATATTGCTCTTGCACAGGTTGTGGCTGACCAAATAATTCAAATTCAAACGCTTGAAAAATAAAGTTGGCTTTTATAACAGACAGTCCTCTTATCGTGCGTCTCTTCAATCGAAATTGTTCCTTTCCTCTATACAAAGCTTTGACCTTCTTTTCAAACTGAAAGAAATCAGTCACTTCCATAATCACATCTAAATCAGATCCTTCTACATCAATGCCGATTGGCAACGTGCCGCAAAGAATAGGTTTAAAAGCAGCTAGGTCTTCCATCACCCCTAATTGGCGTATCGCTTGATAAGCAAACTGTTGTTTTTCGTTCCCATATTGTAAATAATCAATTGATTCGAACATGATCGACTCCTTGTCATTTATCGGGATGAGAGTATTTTGTCGAGTACTGTGATTTACTTGCGGCTTTTGGGATGTGGTGACTTTTCTCGTTTCTCCACGACTTCCAAGATTTCTTCACGAATTCCGCGAACAAGTCTCCCGCTTCTCTTTTTCCATCAAATAAATCAACAAATTTCGATCTTCAGGAAATGAAAGCTCTAACTCTTTTAATTCTTCTGCGTTCTTCCAAGCAATTTCATAAATTAATTGATCTGGGTCTTGAATTTGCTCTTCTCCCCCAATGACATTAACGCAAAAGTAAGGGACTTCGACACGAGCCTCCGAGCACTTTTTCACGAAAACTTCGTCTACAACTTCTACTTCATATCCTGTTTCTTCCCAAACCTCACGAATACAACATTGTGCAAATGATTCGTTCGGTTCCTTCCCACCTGATGGGACCGACCACTTCTTTTTTTCCTCTGGCTTTCCTTGTAACACCATTAACAATTTCCCTTCATTATTGATGCAAACAGCTGCTGAGCCTTGCCATTTCTCCATTTTGCCAGCCCCTTTTCCAAAACACCCGCTACTAAAAGGTAAGAATAAACGCTTTTAACTTATATTTACCGTAGTCAAGCAGCCATTCATCGTAAAGATCGTTCATATCCATTTCGTGAACATTGAGCTTTTGTTTTTTGAAAAAATCTTGCCATGTCTCGTAACTGAAAAGTCCTAACGTATGAACGTCTTGATGTATGGAAAGCTTTCCGTTTTCACGAATAAGGAATACCATTGCGGCTTCGTAAGTCTTGTCAGAGGTAATATAATTGTTTTCAAAAATCGTGATATGCACATTGTCTTTTGCTCCATTATATGCAAAGTTATTCTCATGAAAACTTTCCTTTGGATGTGTGACGATGAGGATCACGCCATTTCTTTTACAATGTTTTGCTGCATTTTGTACAGCTTGTTCAGCCTCTTCTTCTGTTGTCATATACATAATTGAATCTGGAATCATGACAACATCGAATTTTTCACCAAGAGCGATCGTTCTCATATCGCCTTTTATATACGTCACTTCAGGGTTTCGCTCTTTCGCAATTTCAAGCATGCCGTCACTTATATCGACCCCTGTAACATCAAAATGCTTTTTGAAATGAAAGTCGTGACCACCAGCACCAGAGCCAAAGTGGAGCATCGTCTTACAATCAAGAGTTGTATGTTTTTTGATTGCGTCAATATATCCCCTTACTTCTTCTTCATACTCTTCTGGAGGCGCAATAATTCGTTCCGTCCACGCGAGATCGTTATATCCTTTCCATGTCAAGAAAACACCACCTATTTTCTGATACCTACTAAAAGTATGACAAGGCCTGTGAAAAACATTAACGGAAACATTATCATCATTAATGCGATCGCGGCAAAGCCACTTCCTTCATGGATTCCGTACAAAATAGAAACAATCCATGAAAATATAGGCGCAACCACAAACATCGTAGTTAAGCCACAAATGATCCACCTTTTTTCACGATATTTTTGACCTATAAATAACGCGACGATGATTGATAATCCAAAAAGAATCAATGCCACTTCCATCTGAACTCCCCCTCAACCCATACGATTAGCTACCAAGTAATCTCGAGCATCCCGGTTGCGCTGTCTCGTCCGTGCAAAAAAAAGTAGACCCTCTCTTTGACTTCATTTATACGAAAAACACCACCATAGCCATGAATTCTATAGTGTCCATCATCATGTTTTTCGTTCAGCTCTTTTTCATCATCTCTCATCCAAGGGACTTCATCCACCTTTTCTCCGCCTGTAATGACTTCTAGCTTGAAGTCGCCTTCTTGCAACCGAAGATTGTAATCAAACGAATACTGATTATCAGCTGGCTCAAAAGAGTAAATGATCTCTCCATTCAACGAATCGACTTCTAAGTCAATATCTCCATATTCGACATGCTCTTTAAGAGTAAGGTAACTACCTTCAACCTCAGACATTACCTCCGGGCTTTCGCACCCATTCATGATGAGCACCACAATCAATAACAACAACGACAAGAAAACCTTAGTTGTCTTCATCTATATCTTGGTCCCCTCCTTTTTTTCTGAATATTATGCAATTTACCACTATAACCATTTTAACATAATTATCCATTTACAAGTGTTTGTTACCTTTTATATTCATGCTAAAATGTTCATAACGAAATGCGAAAAAAGGAGTAAAGAATGGAAGCTTTTATATACGGATTCATTTTAGCTTTTAGTCTCATTCTGCCAATGGGACCACAAAACGTTTTTATTTTTACCCAAGGCATTAACCAACCTACATACAGAAAAGCACTACCCTCAATTTTGACGGCTTCGATTTCTGATACGCTTCTCATTCTCGTTGCGGTGTTTTCATTAACAATGATCGCTGACATCTTTGAAAACTTGAGACCAATCCTTCTTATCGGTGGATTTGTCTTTTTGCTCTATATGGGGTGGACAATTTGGAAAGCAAGTGCGAAAGAGCGTGACCAAGACCCTCCAGCCACAGCGAAAAAACAAGTGGCTTTTGCTGCATCAGTTTCTTTACTAAACCCGCATGCATTACTCGATACGATTGGCGTGATCGGCACCCAGTCCCTTATTTTTTCTGGCGTTGACAAGTGGCTTTATATGACCGCGACGATTTCCGTCTCCTGGTTGTACTTTTTCATGCTTGCTCTTCTTGGTCGACTCATTGGCCATAAAGATAAAAACTTTATTTTTCGTACCGTGATTAATAAACTTTCAGCCATTACGATGTGGGTACTTGCTATTTACATGCTCTTTCACTTGTAAGTCCTGCAAAACAAAACTCAAAATGTCGGGAGAAGTTTCTCTGACGCTACAAAATACGAACATGCAGAAGGTCCAGAAATCCTGACAGCACCGATAAGCATAGTAAAATTTGGATTCCAATTGTAAAAAATAATGGCTCGACTGAACACACGTGTACTTTTACAGGTGTGCTTTTTCTTTTCACTTTTCAATACACAAGCACTCATCCGCTCACACCTACATTAACTAATGGTAACTACGTTTTTCAGGAGGGGAAACTCCTATGTATCCAAATCATTATTATTACTATAATCCATATTACCGTGGCGAGAACCAGTCAGCTCTGGCTAAAGATATGATGAAGGCGATCAATGACGAGTACAGTGCCATTGCTTTTTATAGGAAATTAGCAGATATGGCACATACCGATGAGGCAAGAAGGCAAATTCTCGAGATTCGAAAAAATCACGTACGGCATTTCGATGAATTTAATCGTATTTATAAAAATTTAACGGGTAGAAAGCCAACCCCTGAGGTCAAAGAAGAGTGTCCCAATACTTATAGGGATGGGATTTTAGCAGGGTTCAAAAATGAACAAAAGACTGTTAATTTTTATTTAGATATTGCAGATCGCACTCAGGATGCTTCCATAAAAGAAATATTTAGACGTGCTGCAGCAGATGAACAAAATCATGCGGTTTGGTTTTTATTTTTTCTTCAACAACATTAGACCGAACTGCTATGGAGCAACAGTTGTCCCTAATGAGCTAAAAAATAGATAGGCGCTGGTAGGAGCAATCCACCAGCGCTTTTTGTACCGTAGTTGTTTCGTTTTTTCATTTAGCGATTTACAAGCGAGTTTTCATCGGTTCTTTGCGAGTTTCTTCAGTTACTTGTGACTTTCCTTTTTACTTGCGAGTTCCTTGATTTACTTGCGAGTTTCATCAAATATTTGCGACTTTACTCAGATACTTGCGACTTTCACTACATACTCATTTTTTAAAACGTCGATTAGTAGTTTTGCAACTTCCGAAGTAAATTCGCTGCATCCTTTTCCATGACAATCAAATCCTTGTACTCTTTTTTTACAAAGCCTTGTTCAATCATGTGATCAAATAAAGAAACGAGCGGTGTGTAATAGTCATTTATGTTCAGAAGTGCGCACGGCTTATCATGATAGCCAATTTGTGCCCATGTAAATACTTCGAACCACTCTTCTAATGTACCTGCCCCTCCAGGTAGTGCAATAAAGCCATCAGCATATTGGGCCATGAGCGCTTTTCTTTCATGCATATCTTTAACAACATGCAGTTCGGTTAAGTTTTCATGTGTGATTTCAAGACTTGCCAGCTTTTCAGGCATGACGCCAATCACTTCTCCGCCTGCATCAATTGCAGCATCGGCAACAGCTCCCATGCAGCCGACAGTCGCTCCTCCATACACCAGCTTGATTCCATTTTCAGCAAGATGCTTCCCTAGTTTTCGCGCTTCTTCCATATAAATGGGGTCATGCCCTTCACTTGACCCACAATAAACAGCAATTGTTTTCATCATTTCAATCCTTTCCTAGTCATTATGTTCCTTTATTGTATTACATTTTCATGAAAAAAATAGCTGTTGGATGTAGAGTTTTGGCATGTGTATTTTTATTAATTATATCGTCTTTTATATTCGTTTTTTCGGCTGTTTATTCATGGATTGAAGCGTACAAATTTGAACCTGCTTCAGCTGAACCTGCTTCAAAAATGTAGAGTTCAAAAGCTAAAAATATCTAAGTATTACAGCGAAATTCAAAGGTCAGACAACCACCACCTCACCACGCGGGATAGCATCATAATCTACCTGCTTTCCAGAATATCTTTCAGCCTAAATAATACTGCATAACTACTCAATTTTTCTCTGCCTATCGACAAATAAAAACAGCCCCCACCAGAGAGCTGCTTTTTCCTTCTTCTATCATACGATCTTTTCGATCAATCCATGTTGTTTGTTAAGAGAATATATTTTATTTTGCATTTACGTATTCTTCGCGAATAACGAGTTTTTGCCATTGAATTTGATCTTGAACGCTATCTTTTGTTTCCTTGTTTCCTTTTTTCACTTGGTTGTCTTTTTTCATTTTGAATTCCTCCATTTTTCATCGATGGGATGATGTTTTTTTCTTGGTGGTTTAGTTAAACTAGTTTATCTCAATGACGAACGGGTCATTGGACGTATTTACGACCTTCTTGCTAAAGATTTTCTTTCTAGCAAGACTCATTCGTTTTCGACACTGTTTTCATTACAAATCCAAACTACATGTCCCCGTTTGTCATTTGAGGGTTTCTTTCGGTAACTGGCTGGCTTATTCGACTTGAACGTAGCCCCTATAGTTTTGCGTCACCATCTTTCGGTGGCTTTGCCGTTTCGTACACCGCAATTTGGATTTGACCCAAAGATGATGTAAGAAGAAGGTTATAAGTATATTATATACCATTGTCTGAACATTCTCAATAGAAAGAATAAGAAATTTCGACATTTTTTTCTTGTTTTCCTTTTTCTAATAAATTGGCGCTCTTAAAGCTTATTGCTAATTTAATGAAATGCCTAAGGCGCACCCATGTATCTTTAAGTCTAAAAAGAGAAATTGCTGTGAAATTGCATGATTTTTCATCGCTGATACATACTAAAGTTGACTTAGGGGGGTGAAAAGTCATGGCTTATAAAAACAATAAAAACAACCGTAACAACCATAAAAATAACAATAAAAACAAAAATAAAAATAACCAATTAAACCTCAACAATACGAGTACAGAATTCGCAAATGAAAATGATGCTCAAGATTTAAACAACCGGAATAATCGTAACAATAACCAAAACAACTAATGGTGAAAAAAAAACGTACAAAAGTTCTTTGCTCGCTTTCACCACCTTCGTTAGGCTGTAACTAAAAAACCCCACTTGCATAGTGGGGTTTTTACTCATTAATATACTAACTGAGATATTGTATGAATATCCTCTTTTGCAGATTTGGCATTTGGATTTCGGATAAGTCTGAGCCATATTTTTGAGATTGTCCGGCTCCTGTCCCGCTTACTATCAACGATAAACGTGATTGGCTTGTTCCGTAATGCTGTTTCCTTGATCAATCGATTGGCACGCTCAACTAAGGATGGTACATCAACGTGATGGTCATCATTGTACAGTTTGACAATATCAACATTATCGTCAAAAGGAAGAGCTTCCATATCTTTCATCCGCATATCAACAAGCACATTACCACTTGGGTCATATTCCTCTAAAAAACTATGGTCAATAATTTGAATAGGAAGGCTTTTTGCTAAGCTAGGGAAAAAGATGAATTTCCCTCTTTTAATAATCAAGATTTCCTTTATATCGTTTAATGCATTGCTTGTCCACTGCATAAACAATGTAAGTAATAAGACTGCAGCTGGAAAAATTAGAAACGGTTTCAGTATATAATCGATTGGATTAAAAGCAATCGCCCACACATGTATATTTAATAAGTTAAAAACTGCATATGTTAAAACCATGCTCATGATCGTAGTAGAGATAGCAGAATAAATTTTCCACTCATTTTCTTCCTTTGCATCATGAAAGTAAATATGACTCGCCCACTGCTTTGTAGTGATATAAAAATCTTTCATACGACTGAATGCATAACTTGTCCATTTCACGAATAGGATCATCAATAAGAGAACAGCAGGGAAGACGATCAACGGTTTTACCAAAAATTCGACCGGTTGAAAGCCCATCGTCCATACGTACACATGAAAGTAATTATAAATAGCATAGGTCATCGTTAAACTAACTAAGATATAATACACCATTGTGTAGTTGCTTTCATTTCTTTTTTCACTGCTCAACATATGTAACATCCCCTTAAATAGTTTGTCCGCTCTCGGTTTGCACCCATTGTAGCATGTAGAAATTGTCACTTTTTAAGAATCGTTAAACAATTTCTTTCATAGAATGCGAAGAATCGGCACTACTATTTGCTCGGAGGATATTGATTTTGTCTAACTTTTACCGCTTTGTGCATATTTCGTCTAAAGAAACTCAGTGACCACTAATTTAACCAAAAAGGCTCTTTACGTTTAAATAAAACTTGGCTTATCTCTTAGTAAGCGAAATGTGCTTACATAGAAGCACTTATGCTTTAGTGCAAGTCCTTAATCTGTAAAAAAAGAACTCCACCAATGGCGGAGTTCTCTTTTTTACTTTGTCTATGAAACATTTAAGCTACTTTGACTTATTTTACTGAATCTTTTAATGCTTTACCTGGTTTGAATGCTGGTACTTTAGAAGCTGGGATTTCGATTTCTTCCCCAGTTTGAGGGTTACGACCTTTTCTAGCCGAACGCTCACGTACTTCAAAGTTTCCAAATCCGATAAGTTGTACAGACTCTTCTTTTTGTAAAGACTCTGTAATAGTTTCGAAGATTGCGTCTACAGCTGTTGTTGCATCCTTTTTCGTGAATTCTGCCTTCTCTGCTACTGCGTTAATTAATTCTGTTTTGTTCATGTTTCTCTCTCTCCTTCATTTTTCGAATATTTACCTTGTTTCATACACAGCATTATCGTACAACAAATTAACCCAAAATAACAATGTTGACAACGATAATACTTTTAATGATCCTGATGATTCGTCTCAAAATGATTCTTTATTAGTGTTGACCGATTTTCAAAATTTAAAACAATGAATCTATGATTTTTCATTTTTTTTCGAACCTTTAATTCTTCGATCATGTAAACCATCTCTGTTTTAATCTCAGAAGCCTTTTCAAATTCATACGCATTCCTTGCAAATGCAAGCTCTTTCACTAAGTACTGATACTTTTCTTTTAGTTCCTCCGTTGTTTGGTCAGGTAAAGCTAGCATTTCTTTTACGTTAGGATCGACTTTATACATTTGCTTTCTCCTTCCATCAACTTTTTTTAGAAACCGTATTAGTTGAATTAATTTCATAACTCAAAATATGATGCCTAATTCCGAATGACGAGCGTGAACTTCACTTCAGGAGGACGCTTTCCCGAGGGCTTGCCTTCAGCTAACTTAGGAAACGGAATTTTGAAATTGATTCAGTTATGTAAATGAATATGATTAAGTGGAAATAGATAGTCGTATTTTATATTTTCAAAAAATTATAGATTGAAAGAGACAATGGTTGCCTTCAATCAGCCTCTCTATCCCAATAAACTCTAACTTCTTTCATATTAAAACTCTCACTACATTTCGTACACACGATGAACGGAGCGTGTATCGGGATGCGATAACAAATTTCTTGATGTGAAAATTGCTTATTACACATTTTACACGAAGGTTCGTAACTGATCCTGATCGCTGCACATTCTAGATGATCAACTTTAATTTTCTTCATCGAATTCCCTCTTTATCTAACATGATCAATGTATAGTCAGCGTCTAGATGAATATAAAAAAATACACCCCGAACCATACAGGATGCATTATCCTGAAACGGTAGCTGGCTGGCATTGCTCATTGCTTTAGCCCCTCTAGCTTTGCGTCACTATATTTCCATAGTTTTGCCATTATCATTTCATTACACTTAAATACGTACAAAGACTAATGAGAATTATATTATATGTTTTGAAAAATAGGAAGATATATAGACAAATTCCGACAAATGACTCATTCGGGTCTCAGACCTTTTTACATGTATTAGATCGGCTTTTTTCTCTTTATGTAGAGAGTGGAATTTTATTCATTTTTGGGTCTTTATTATTCGTCAAATCTCCCGTTTATTCATGAATTGAAGCCTACACGTTTGAACCTGCTTCAGCTGAAGCTGCTTCAGCTGAAGCTGCTTCGATTTTGTAGGGTTTAATCCCAGAGAAATCGCGAATTACGTTGTGAAAAACAAAGGTCAGACAACCTCACACTGAAAGCCTCTCCCTTAATACGAAAAACCTTCGACGTAAACCGCTGCATTATTATCAAAAAATAGTGGCCTCCCCTTAAGGAAGACCACATACCGTAAATATTCCCTAATGTATTTATTACTTCTCTATCGCTAATGGGAGCTGTTCTTTCGAAGCATCTCCCCTTTTAAATAACGAAGAATCGCCTATAACTAATATTGTACCGAGCACCACTAAAGACGTTCCACTTGTGAGAAGAATGGCAACCACACCAAATTGCTGTACAAGAAAACCACCGACCAACGGAGATATTAATACGGTCAAGCTGATCACGGAGCTGGCAATTCCAGATACACGTCCGATATCCTTGTCGGTCGTTTCGGTTTGGATCATGAACTGGAACGTTATTGTTAACAAACCGACACCGAGACCGCCGACAAAGCCAAGTGCAACAGGTATCCAAATCATGAATCCCTCTCGCAAAAAACCGAGACCGCCGAATGCAGCACCAATCAGCAGCATACTTGCGCCAAAGAGCCACCCGTAATGGGTCAAGGTCTTAAAACGATTTAAAATCATAATCATCGTTACAGCACCTAGGCCAGTGGCACCCATTAACCAGCCGGCGATTTCAGGTAAATGTGGGGCAATCTCTCTGAACAGCACTGGAAATTGGAAGTCGACCATTTGCAGCGCTGTAAATCCGAGAAAGACCGCAGTTAAGCTTACATAAAGAACCCGTGTTCTTAAGACAACGCTCCAGCCTTCCCGCCACGATGACCAAAAACTGCTTTTCTGAGTCTCATCATCTTTTTTTACCGTTGTTTGTTCTGCCATCTCTTTATTAAGCAAAATGAATAGCAAGATAAATGCTGAAATGGTAAACGCGATTGCATTAATTAAAATACAAAGCTTTGGCGAAACAAAACCGATGAGTGTTGCACCAACAAATGGTCCAATAATTTTCGAAAGATGATTGACCGTCCCGTTTAGTGTCACCGCCTTCAAAATTAGCCTCTCTTCTACCACAAGTTTGATAAGTCCTTGTTGTGCCGGACTGTGAACGACATTGACTGCCGATCTTAATGAAATAATCACTAACGCGATCCACGGTGTATTTGTAAATAAAAGCAAGACTGTCAGTACTGCTGTCGTGAAATCGGAGATCATCATAATTTTTACTTTATGAAATTTGTCTGTCAATACTCCAGCAATTTGACCGAACAGTACTTGCGGCAAAGCAAATGCGACAGGAATCAATGCGATCACGAGTGGACTTGTGTGCCACACATAACTAAATAAAATAATAATCGCGACCATGTCAAACCAATGACCTAGCATTGAAACAGAATAAGAAGCAAACAGCTTCATGAAAATTTTATTTTGCCAAATTGTAGGCTCTTTCGAATTTATACGTTCTTCCATTAATGCCTCATCCCTTCAACAAATATGTGATTTTGTTTAAGGGTACCGCACCAATGTCAGAGGAATATCAGAGATTTTCATCAAATTCTTTTTTTATTAACTTCTTTACTTCCGACAACCTATAACGTTCATTTACTTCTTCTTTTTTTAGCCAAACCATCTCCGCGGCCTCTTTATCGTGATAGATGGTTGTTAATTTTTCTGCGACAAACAGCGTAACGAGCATATGCATCGCAAACTTTGTTTTTTCAATAATGGTAAACGACTGCGAAATCAAGTCGAGCGCTTTAGTACGTTGCTTTCTTTGCAGTAAATAGTAACCTTTTAGTAACAAGAATAACCCATACTCCCTTTGAAATGACTGCTTTTCGAAAAACTGTTCCAACGTTTCGATTTTTTCTTCCGCGAGCTTATGATTCTTTGCACAAAGCGCATATAACAGCCACCATACTTGGTAAAACCCATAGAACCCTGGCATGTCGGTCGTAATCCGTTCATTGGATTCCACAAGCCTAGCGTGTGCTTCCTTCAACCTATCTGATTTAATATCAATTAAAATTCGAAAAAGACCGATGTCTTCATGATACCAAGGTTCAGCTATATTCTGGGATTGCTCGTATTTGATCAAGGTTTTCTGCATTTTTTCAACGTCGTCTTCAAGCAAAACGTCCAAGCCGAGTAATGGAAAAGCTCTCTTCTCAAACGGAAGCGACGAGCGAAGGAGCGTTATGAAATCCCCTTGTAAAAAATGAAGTGTGGCCTCCTGTTCCTCATCAAGCTGTAGTCCGAATGTATTTTTGTCCAATAACTGATGTATCGCTTCTCCCTGTCCATAAAGGTGATATTTATATATTAAGTTTTCTGTTAGTTTGCGGATTTCTTGATCCTGACTGAAAGGAAGCGTCGTTGTTCTACTTTGTTCGGTAAAAACAAGTTTGTATCCATAGCCTTTAACTGTTTCTATTTTTATAAGGTGGCTAAGCGGCTTAAGTTTTTTTCTTAACCGGTAAATATGATCATCTACAGTTCTGTCAGAAGGAACTTGCAATGGCCATACTGCATCAAGAAGCTGCTGACGGGACAATGCCTTGTTTACGTACTCATGTAAATATTGAAGCAGCAAGTATTCCTTTCTAAGCAATTTGACCACCATTCCATCAATATTTACAGAATAATCGTCAATATGGAACGTTAACCCCAATGCCACTCACCTGCCTCGACAAAAATTTAAGTTATTAATATTATCATACCATTCATCGTGTGCATATTTTGGTAACTTTATTGGCATACGGTGCAGGTTTGTATTTTTATTCATTCCAACTTCACTCGCATTCGTTTTTCCTCCCGTTTATTCATGAATTGAAGCGTACACATTTGAACCTGCTTCAGCTGAAGCTGCTTCGATTTTGTAGGGTTAAACGACAGAGAAGGCACGAATTAACACGCGAAAAACAAAGGTCAGACAACTGTAATCGTATATATAAACATGTAAAAAGCAAAAAAGACTGTATAACCACATATACAGCCTTTAAATATTTATAAATGGATGCCTGTTATAATAAACGACCTCACAATTCTAGTCACTGAATACCTTGATATCATACAAAAGAAGCTGGAACGTGAAAAAAATGGTCGTAGGTAACGCAAAATAAGCTACCATAAGTGGCATTCCTTCTATGGTGTTTGAGGCGGCTAAACTATAAGCCGTTGCTTCTATCATAAACGAGAGCATCAACGCTGAAGTGATGCTAAGCGTGAGTTTTACCCCTTTTCGTTCCGCTTTGCCTTCCGCATAACAGCCAATGCTAATCAATAATAAGATGATGAATAAAATGAGATACATATAAACCTCCACAATTTCTGTTTAAATGTTTCTATCAAATTCGTAAAATACTTTCTACTACCAAATCATTTACATGATCACCTTATCTTACCATAAAATATCCAGTTCCACTTTGAGATAATACAACAGATATTGTCATGATAATCATCATCATTTCGATTTTCAGGATATACTGCGTACAATCCGTTCTGCTGCTTTCCTAGCTCCAGAAATATTTCTTGCGACTGGACCTATTTCCAATTCGCTTAATGGTCCTGATACGTATAAATGTTTACACCACTCTAAGGAAGGTTGAATAATTGGATATCCACATTTGGCACACTGTAACTGCTCTTGTTTTATTAGATTTGTTAGCCATTCATCATTTGGCCTATGAGGAATAAATCCAGTTGCTAATAATACAGTATGACTAACGATGTTATACCCATCATTTAATGTTAGCTTTATTTCTTTATTATTTATTACGGAACCACCTTGAACTTCGCCATCGATTATATTAATCTTTTTTTCCTTATCTAACCGGATTAACTTTTTATATAAATCCTTTGGTAAAGAGCCTTTATGTCTCGCTTGGTTGATTAAAATACGTCGTTTTTCGAAGTCTTTTATTCCCTTAAAATAGGACATGAACTTCGGTCCTAACCACCCAGGGTCACTATCAAATGATTCAACTCTAAACGGGTGTCTTTTCAATAAAGTAACTTTACCTGGATATAGTCTAGATAATTTAATGGTTAAGTGTGCAGCAGTAATTCCGCCACCTATAACTGTAATAGGGGGCGAAAATGTATTCAAATCACTGACATTCTCATCATAGATGTGGTGTATTGGTAGCTTACCTGAATGAAGTGATTTCACCCAACCAGGAATATTCAGTTGATTATTTACGCTAATAGCAATGACAATATTTTTCCCAAAAATAACTTCACCATTTACCGTATGGACTCTCCAACTCCCCTTTTCCTTTGAAACATGATTGACTTTCCCTTGAAGCCAAGACTTTTGTAAATTGATTCTATCTAACGTGATATCACAATGTTCGTTGAATAAGTGCAATGAAGGCCTATCATATGGTCCATAGAACACTTTTTCCTCGTTTGTTTTTTTGGCATACTTCTCCAAACCTAAGGGGTCCATATCGATATGGTGAACAGAGGGAGAGCGAAGATATTCCATTCCTATTAACTGAGTATTTCTCTTCCATTTATATAATGGTTCGGGGTTAGGGTCTATGATTTTTAACTTATCTGTGGTTGTCTTTCCACTCTGTATTAAAAAATTAGCGACAGTACACCCATGTACCCCTCCACCTATAATAATCCAATCGTACATATAATCACCCTCCCACTATATAAATCGTAATAATTACGTTTTATATAATATACGAAACAACGAACAATTACAACCTTAAACGGATAGTCCATGGTCCAGACTAATCCGCTAGTTGCTGTGCACTAACTATATATCTTCCTAATTTTAAAATTATGAATATTTTTTAGGTGTGTATTTTTATTCAATTTCCAGCCTCTCGTATTCGCTTTACCTCTCGTTTATTCATGAATTGAACCGTACAAGTTTGAACCTGCTTCAGCTGAAGCTGCTTCGATTTTGTAGGGTTCAATCTTCGAGAAATCTCTAATTACAAAGCGAAAAACTAAGGTCAGACAACCACCATCGTAAATACTAACTTTAAACAAACAAAATAGACTGTATTCCCACATCCTCAGCCTTAAATATTTATAAATTAACCTCTTCCAACCGTCTACGCCCCCGCCCCGAATCAAAAAAAAGCACGACCAACCGTATAAAACGATTGATGTGCTTTTTTTGGTGTACGTTCTTATTGAGCTACAGCATAACGTTTTTTTTCAGACGTCTGCTGTTGTTTTTTCAAACGGGCAATATCTACTCGAATGTACAACGACACAGCAAATGCAATGACAAAGAGGGCGACAAACAAATATAGAGTAGCTGTATAGCTGTTCGTCATCTCACGAATCCATGCCACTAGAAGCGGCCCGCTGAGTCCAGCTGCTGCCCAAGCAGTTAAAATGTAGCCATGGATTGCACCTAGCTGTTTTGTTCCAAACAAGTCTCCAATGTAGGCAGGGATTGAAGCAAATCCCCCTCCGTAGCAAGTTAAAATAATAAAGAGAAGGATTTGGAACATTAACACATTCGTTACGAGTGGCAGTGTCAAAAATGCAACGATTTGGATGCCAAAAAATAACGTATACACGTTAGGTCGGCCGATATAGTCTGATATCGAAGCCCATCCAATTCTGCCGACACCGTTAAAGACACCCATAACCCCGACCATTGTCGCAGCAGTTATCACAGACATACCGGTAATTTCCTGCCCCATCGGCGAGGCTACTGAAATGATCGCGATTCCACAGGTGACATTTATAAATAACATGGTCCATAGCGCCCAAAAACGTTTTGTTTTAACAGCTTCATTTGCTGTTAAGGAAGAGAGGTTTACTGGAAGTGCCTTTTTGAAAAGCCCCTTCTTCTCACTAACATTCTCAATATGATCAGCCATCCACCCTTTTGGAGGTGGTGCTAAATATTGCGACGAGCTAAACATAACAATAAAATAGATAGCCCCAAGAACGAAGAACGTATTGGCAAGTCCGACAGATTCAATGAGACGAGCCATGATTGGGCTACTGATCATCGCTGCAAAGCCAAATCCCATAATAGCAAGACCTGTTGCCATTCCTCTACGATCTGGAAACCACTTCACTAATGTCGATACTGGTGAAATATAGCCTACGCCAAGACCGATACCGCCAAACACTCCATAAAAAAGATATAAAAGCATAATAGACTCGGTCATCATCGCCAAGCCGGAACCTGCAATTCCCACACCGAAAAAAATAGAGGCTATGGTTCCAGATTTCCTAGGACCGTACTTCTCGACAAAGTGACCCATAAACGCTGCTGATAAACCTAAAAATAAGATTGCAATACTAAACGTTAAAGATACTTGCTGCATGCTCCAGCCAAATTGATTCATTAATGGCTGTGTAAAAACACTCCATGCATAAACTGAACCGATTGATATATGAATACCGACAGCTGATAATGCAATCAGCCAACGGTTTTTAATTTTTTTTTTCATCATCGTATACTCATTTCTTTTTGTGACGTTTCAATTTCACGTGTGAGCATTTGCTTCACGTGTTTGACTTTTCCTTTCGCAGGTGGTTTCACATATGAGTTAGCTTGTAGAGAAAGCCGAGAGCTTCCCATTGTTTCAAAACGATCATATCCTTTCCACCTTTCATTACTTTAAAGGTAGGCTCGGTTCAACAGAAGCCGAGCCTATTGTTTTATAGCACCACATCACTCTGTTAGACCGCTGTGGAGTTATGCGAAAATCTCGCAACCCTTCATATAAGAGAGCATGTGACACGTCACAACATTATGATTTGATCGCGCTTGTTCCCTTGTATGCCTTTCGATAAATCTCAGCAAGCTCTGTAACGAGCGGCATTTTTGGGTTTGCCGGTGTACATTGATCTTCAAAGGCAAGGTCAGCGAGCTCGTCAACCTTCGCTTCAAAAGCTTTCTTATCAATTCCGCACGCAGCAATGCTTGTCGGCATATTCATGTTTTCTGCTAGGGAGATGATCGCTTTAATGAGACTTTGTACACCTTCTTCTGTCGTTTCTGCCCGTAACCCAATTGCCTTTGCAATTTCTGCGTACTTTTTGTCCGCTTGGAAATACTCATATTTTGGAAATGCTGCAAATTTTGTTGGACGCTCGGCATTATATTGAATAACATGAGGCAGGAGAATCGTGTTAGACCTTCCATGTGCAATATGGAATTCCGCCCCTAGCTTATGTGCCAAACTATGGTTGATACCTAGGAATGCGTTAGCAAAGGCCATACCTGCAATCGTCGAGGCGTTATGAACCTTCTCTCTTGCTAACTCATCGCTTCCATTGTGGTACGCTGTTGGCAAGTACTCAAAAATCAGCTGAATTGCTTTAATTGCAAGGCCATCTGTGTAGTCATTGGCCATGTTGGAAACATACGCCTCAATCGCATGCGTTAGCACATCCATTCCGGTATCTGCTGTTACATCCTTTGGTACCGTCATGACAAACTGTGGATCGACAATTGCTACATCAGGGGTTAGTTCATAGTCAGCTAACGGATATTTCGTGTTCGTTTGTTTATCCGTTATGACCGAGAACGACGTCACCTCAGAACCGGTACCGGAAGTCGTTGGAATCGCGACAAATTGAGCTTTCTCTCCTAGTTTCGGATACTTAAATACGCGTTTACGAATGTCTAAAAACTTTTGTTTCATGCCTTTAAAATCAGCATCCGGATGTTCATAGAAGAGCCACATCCCTTTCGCTGCATCCATTGCTGACCCTCCGCCAAGTGTAATAATACAATCAGGTTGAAACTTCCTCATTCTCTCAGCGCCCTTCATGACCGTTTCAATCGAAGGATCTGGCTCGACATCTGAGAAAATTTCAGCGTGAACATAGTCCGCGCGTTTCCTTAAATAGTATAAGACCTTATCAACATAGCCCAAGTTAACCATGTGAGGGTCAGTTACAATAAAGACTTTTGAGATATTTGGCATTTTTGATAAATACTGAGTAGAATACTTTTCAAAGTATACTTTTGGTGGAACTTTAAACCACTGCATATTCACATTCCTTCTCGCAATTCGTTTTATATTTAAAAGGTGGACCGCACTGACGTTTGAGGAGACAGAGTTTTTCCCATATGATCCGCAGCCGAGAGTCAGAGACGGCAGATACGCATTATAAATGTCGCCAATTGCACCTTGAGATGAAGGAGCATTTGTAATGATTCTTCCGGCTTTCATTCTCATCCCGAACGCTTGAATCATGGCTTCACTTTCTGAATGAATCACCGCTGAGTGTCCAAGGCCTCCGAACTCTAGCATTTGCTCTGCACGCTCAAGCCCTTCCTCTGAGCTATTCACTTGATACATGGCCAATACCGGACTCAACTTTTCTCTTGAAAGGGGATGATCTGGACCAACGGCCGTTAATTCTGCAATTAAAATCTTCGTATTTGCAGGAACATTAACACCTGCTTTTTTCGCAATTTCATAGGCTGGAAGACCAACAATCTCTCCATTAACAGCACATGCTTCTTCATTTATGACTAGCTTTTCAACCTTGCGCTTTTCTGTCTCAGTTAAAACATGACAACCATTGTACAGCATTTCCTGTTTTACAGGTTCATAAATCTCCTTATCGACGATGACGGCTTGCTCAGAAGCACAAATCATTCCGTTATCAAAGGTTTTCGATAAGATTAAGTCGTTCACAGCGCGTTTAACACTTGCTGTTTTTTCAATATAACAAGGAACATTCCCAGGTCCAACGCCTAATGCTGGCTTTCCTGTGCTGTAAGCTGATTTCACCATCCCAGCTCCGCCGGTTGCTAGTACGAGTGCGACACCTGTATGATTCATCAGCTCCTGTGTTGCTTTAATGGACGGAACTTCAATCCATTGGATACAATGTTCAGGTGCGCCTGCTTCAATCGCTGCCTCACGAAGTGTTTTTGCCGCTTCACTGCTTGATTTTTGTGCGGAGGGATGAAAAGCGAAAATAATTGGGTTTCGTGTCTTAATGGCAACTAAAGCCTTAAACATCGTTGTTGACGTTGGGTTTGTGACCGGTGTTACACCTGCTACAACACCTACTGGTTCGGCAATGTGAATGACACCTTCTTGCTCATGCTCCTCGACAATTCCGACTGTTTTATCATATTTAATGTTGTTGTACACGTACTCGGTCGCGAATAGATTTTTAATGATCTTGTCTTCGTAAACGCCACGTTTTGTTTCCTCGACCGCCATTTTAGCAAGTGGCATATGTTGTTCGAGTCCCGCTAATGCCATCTTCTTGACGATTCTGTCTACCTGTTCCTGATCGTACGTCAAAAATTCCGTTAATGCCTTTTGACCATTGTTCACTAATTCATCAATGACTGTTTCAACACTTTGCTGCTTTTTTTCAGCTGTTGCCATTTTGATTCCTCCTTGATTAAATCCTCGTTTCATTTTTTAGAAAAACATATGTGGATGGGCATTAGGTAATTAAATATAAGTACTTTAGTTTTTTGTGAAATATTGAGCATGATGTAACAAAAAAATAGTTATTCACACACTTTATTTCTTGGAATCTTTGTAATCGAAGCCTCACTGTACAATTTGGTGTTTTGTTTTAATGAACAGTCTATTATTTTGTGAATTATTGATCAAACTATGTCACAAAAATTACTCACATACTGGATTTCTTGGAATCTTTGTAATCGAAATATCACTATACAATTTGGCGTTCTGTTTAATAATACAAACATGATTTACCGTCCAAATATATGATGGAGTGTTACAATTTTCTTCAAACATCATGGCTTCAAATTCATCATTAACGAGCGTTTCAAACATCTCTTTGGAATATGTCTCCGTATCGGTTGTAAATTCTCTCCATTCGCACAAGATCATTTGTCTCAACTCCTTTTCTCTTCTTGAGTACATCGTATCACAAATCTCTTTGTGAAATATTGAACAATCAATGACAGTTTATCATTCAATTCGAAATTATAGATTCCCTTCCTCCGTAATATTACGAAATTTTATTTTTAAAATTCCTCTAGTAAAAGCTTGCTGAAAACAAGTCATTAACAAACATTCATAGATTTGTAGTTTATTAGTGCAGCTGTGTATTGGATTATAGTAGGAAACTTCGCTGGCGGGTTGTATTTTTATTCATTTTAAGATCTCTCGCATTCGCTTTTTCTCGTTTTTATTCATGAATTGAGTCCTACAAAAATGAGTCTGACTCAGCTGACCCGGACTCAAATATGTAGGACTCAATCCCCGAGAAAACATGAATTACTGAGCGAAAAATAAAGGTCAGACAACTACCATTGTAAATATCAACTTTTTAAAACAAAAAGGCTATACATCCCCATATACAACCATTAAATAAATATAAATTCACCTCATAGATCCCCTATTTATCACAAAAACGCCGAGAGGACAATTCCTCTCGGCGTTACTAGCTTATTCTACTGTAACTGATTTTGCTAAGTTACGTGGCTTATCGACGTCGCAGTCACGGTGTAGTGCTGCGTAGTAAGAGATAATTTGAAGTGGAATCACGCTCACAAGTGGAGTAAGGTATTCGTGTACTCGTGGGATGACAAGTGCATCATCTTCCTCTTCGAAACCTTCCATACTGATCATGCAAGGTGATGCACCACGTGCAACAACTTCTTTCATGTTTCCACGAATGCTTAAGTTTACGTGCTCTTGCGTTGCAAGGCCAACCACTGGTGTTCCTTCTTCAATTAATGCAATTGTTCCGTGCTTTAATTCTCCGCCTGCAAAGCCTTCTGCTTGAATGTAAGAGATCTCTTTCAGCTTCAATGCTCCTTCTAAACAAACGAAGTAGTCAACAGCACGGCCGATGAAGAAACAGCTGCGAGTAACACTCAAGTATTCACGAGCGATGACTTCAAGAGCTTCTTTTTGGTCTGTTAATGTTTCCATTGCATTTGCAACGATCGCAAGTTCTTGAAGTGGATCAAAGTCCATTTCAACCCCTGCTGCTTTTGCCGTATCAACAGCTAAGATCGCTAAAACAGCCATTTGTGCTGTGTAAGCTTTCGTTGATGCAACGGCAATTTCTGGACCTGCATACGTGTGTAACGTGTAATCTGCTTCACGAGAAAGCGTAGAGCCAGGTACGTTTGTAATCGTTAATGCTTTATGACCTTGTTTTTTCACGTTGACTAACACACCACGAAGGTCTGCTGTTTCTCCACTTTGGGAGATGAAAATAAAGAGTGGTTTTTCGCTAATTAAAGGCATGTTGTACAAGAATTCACTTGCGATATGCGTTTCAACCGGCTTTTTCGCAATCTTTTCGATCAGCTGTTTTCCAACAAGTCCCGCGTGGTAACTCGTTCCAGCTGCAATAATATAAATACGGTCAGCATCGTTCATCGCTTGGCGAATATCTTCGTCAAGCTTAATACGATCATCTTCGTCTTGGTATTTCGTAATGATATTACGCATAACAAAAGGCTGCTCATCAATTTCTTTAAGCATGAAGTGAGGGTACGTACCTTTTTCGATATCACTTGCATCAAGTTCCGCTGTGTAAGGATCGCGAGACATAACTGTACCGTCTAATGTTTTAATTGTTGCACTTTCACGTGTTACAACAACAATTTCTTCGTCCATTAACTCAACGAATTCATTTGTCACTTGTAGCATCGCCATCGCGTCACTTGCAACAACATTGACGCCGTCACTTAAGCCAACAAGTAATGGACTTTTGTTTTTCCCAACATAGATTGTTTCAGGGTCTTCCTTATCCAACAGAGCAGTCGCGTATGATCCCTTCAATAGACTTAATGTTTTACGGAATGCTTCTTCTGTCGTCATTCCTTCATTTGCAAAACGGTCAATCAGCTGTACGATAATTTCTGTATCTGTATCACTGACTAAGTCAACATCTTGAAGGTACTCACGGCTTAACTGATTGTAGTTCTCAATCACTCCGTTGTGTACGATTGTAAAGCGATTCGTTTCGCTCTGATGAGGGTGAGCATTCACTTGGCTTGGTGCTCCGTGGGTCGCCCAACGCGTATGACCGATTCCGATAAAACCTTCTTCATTCGTGTCAACTACTTCACGAAGGCTTGCAATTCGGCCTTTTTCTTTATAAACGTGAACACCTTTATCATTTGCAATCGCAACCCCTGCTGAGTCGTATCCTCTATATTCAAGCTTCTCAAGACCTTTTAGTAAAATCTCCTTAGCATCCTCTGTTCCTACGTATCCAACAATACCACACATAAAACATTTCCTCCCTCATGTGGGACAAGAAATGCCAGGGGCACTCTTGCCCCACTCTTTATATTCGTTATCATTTATCTTTTAATCATTAGAATTCAAGTATTCCATGAAAAACCAATGTTGAATCTCTTCCCCATAAGGTTTGAATACTTGTGACTCATCATTACGATTCCTTTTGTTCAGAAAGTCGCCTTTCTGTTTTAGGGCATCGTTTTCGGTTGTGATGAGTAAGCAACCGGGAGGCATCCGCCGAACCTTCGATAAACCTCCTCCTCGTCAACTATTCAACCTTTACCGTTCGCTGAATAGTCCAGGCGCTTTTAAAAATGGAAAAAATAGTTGTCCGTTCCTCCTTCCTTATTTTGAATCTCATACATCATACTACACGGCTTGGAGCATGGTCAATCAAAATTTTTGGACATAATCTTGCCCTTATAGACTTGCTTTTTTCCCTCTTTTTCACCTCCTTTAAACGACATTTTTTTTAGTCCAATGGTTGCTAATCAAAGTGGTATGAAACCATGTTAATAGGAGATGACATCCTTCATTAAGTCTATGACGTATTTCTTTAAACATTTCTTAGATAATATAAAATATGCATGGATAACATCGAAAGTGCTATCCATGCGCGTTTTCTACTATTCTAAAGAACCTAATTCCCTTTTCACAACATCAACAATTTTTTGCACGTATTTATCACAAAGCTCTTCAGACGGCGCTTCTGCCATCACACGTACTAGTGGCTCTGTACCTGATGGACGTACAAGAATACGGCCTTCACCTTGCATTTCTGCTTCTACTGCGTTGATTTCATCTGTAATGACACTATTGTTGTGAAGTGCATGCTTATCTGCAACTCGTACGTTCACAAGTTTTTGCGGGTATTTCTTCATTTCAGATGCAAGTTCAGATAATGGCTTACCTGTTGCTTTCACAATTTGGCAAAGCTGAAGTGCTGATAACAGTCCATCACCTGTCGTTGTATAGTCTAAGAAAATAATGTGACCAGACTGCTCTCCACCAAGGTTGAAGCTGCCATTACGCATTTCTTCCATCACGTAACGGTCACCTACTGCTGTTTGCTTCGTCTCAACACCGATTTCCTCTAACGCCTTATAGAACCCTAAGTTACTCATTACTGTTGATACAGCCGTATTATTGTTTAATCGACCTTGTTCTTTCATATACTTCGCACAAATGAACATGATTTGGTCGCCATCAACGATCTTACCATTTTCATCGACTGCAATTAAACGATCTGCATCGCCATCAAACGCGAGACCAATGTCAGCCCCTTTTTCTTTCACAAGTTCAACAAGTGGGTCAGGATGTGTTGATCCAACGCCATCATTGATATTTACACCATTTGGCGAGCTACCAATCGTTGAAATTTGCTCTGCTTCTAAGTCAGCGAATAGATGTGTCGCAAGTGGAGAAGCAGCTCCATGCGCACAATCAATTGCAATGTTTAAACCAGAGAAATCTTCTGTGATTGTCTGTTTTAAAAACTGAAGGTACTTCTGACCACCCTCAAAGTAATCATTCACTTGACCAACTTCACCACCAACTGGCCGTGGTAAGTCATCTTCCATGTCGTTTTCTTGCTGTAAAAGCTTCTCAATTTCTTCCTCTTGACTATCTAACAGTTTAAACCCGTCAGATCCAAAAAACTTAATCCCATTGTCTTCAACCGGATTATGAGATGCTGAAATCATGACACCTGCATCTGCGCTTAATGCCTTTGTTAAATATGCCACTCCAGGTGTAGAAATAACGCCTAAACGCATCACTTCCGCACCGATTGATAACAATCCAGCAACTAGTGCCCCTTCAAGCATATGTCCTGAAACTCTTGTATCTCTTCCGATTAGGATCTTTGGTTTTTCTGTTTCTTTTGTTAGTACATAGCCACCGAATCTACCAAGCTTAAAAGCTAGTTCAGGTGTTAGCTCTTTATTGGCTACCCCTCTCACACCATCTGTTCCAAAAAACTTTCCCATTAGAATCTCTCCTTAAGGTTTTTATCTATATTCGAATGGTAGGTAAATTCATCTTTTAAGATGTATTTTCATCTTCTTCGCCGTCCGAATCAGATACTTGTGAGTTTTCAGAGCCTCTTTCGTAAACAATGAAATTCACATCTGTCCGGCCTTTTTCCACTCGGATGTTTTGAGGCCCTCGATATTCGATCGGTAATTCATGCTCCCCATCTTCTAACTCTTCAGCATTGACGAAAACTTGAATATCATCTCTTTCAAGGCGGTCTAAAACATTTGGACTCCCCATTACAACAATGTCAATCAACCCTTCTGAAGGGGATAAGAACGTATAATTCTGCCCTTCAGATAAGCCGATAATTTCTATCTCTACATCAGAAAATTCATATGTTTCTTCTTCCGTTGTTTCTACTTCAATGATTACTGTCTCGGGTTCAACCCGTTCAACGCCATCTGGTACAGGGACATCAACCTCAAACGTTGTATCACCTGTAATTTCGCCCAAATCAACAGATATCCCATCAATAAAGGAAATATCATTAATCACATCAACAGGGCCATAAATTGTTACCGTATCTGGGTTTGCCGTAATCGAATCAATCGCTAACCCTTCATTTACTTCTCCTTCACGTTCGATGTTCACAGGAACTTCCTTGTTCGGGCTTGTGATCGGTACTGTTACTTCCACAGCAGGTGGATCAGTATTAACCGGGATTTCATTGCCATTCTGGTCAAGAACGATCACAGCCCCGTTCTCTTGAAACGGACTATTTCTTCCTGATACATCGACAGACGTACGCACTGAGGCAATTTGTTCTATAATCCCCTGTGCAGCAGTTACATCAACTGCTGAAGGATTAACCGTTGGGGTCCCTATCGTATACCCTTCTTCGAGCTCTCCTTGATTTTCTAAATCAATTTGAACAGGGAATGAGACCGTTTGTTTTTCCTGCATCGTTACCCGCACAGTCATCGGCACGATTGAGACCGATAAATCTTGAGGAAAACCGTCGTGCCTGACTCGTTCATAATGGTCACCAGCTTCCTTATCCCTTAAATCAACGAATACTTCGTATTGAGGTCTGGCAAGCTGTGAAACCGTCAAAATATTTTGTGGTCCCCTGAGCGTTACTTGAACCGTTTCTGGGGCATCAGTGACAACATAACGATCTTCATCATATAAAATCGTTAGTGGTACGTCTTCTAATACTTTTGAGCCATCTGTAATCCCAGGAATTTCACCTGGCTGGGTGTTCACATTACGGTTATCCATATTCACCATTAAAAAGAGCATGACAGCAATTAATACGGACACCGCTTTAATGACCCACGGGTTACTAAACCATTTATCCATTCTTTTTCCCTCCCCATTGCCAGCGTGAAGAGGAATTGTTTGATTCTTTCTTTATCAATTCTTTTTCAAGTAAGGTACGAAGGTTCTCCTCATCTATATTTCGATGAAGTTCCCCGTTTTTTGTCATTGAAATGCCACCCGTTTCTTCAGAGACGGCTAACGTAATCGCGTCTGTTACTTCACTTACGCCAAGCGCAGCCCGGTGCCTTGTCCCTAATTCTTTTGATATAAACGGGTTTTCAGACAATGGTAAGTAGCAGCCTGCTGCCTCAATCTGATTTTGCTTAATAATGACCGCTCCATCGTGCAAAGGTGTATTCGGTATAAAAACATTAATTAATAACTCCGACGTTAATTTCGCATTCATCGGAATTCCTGTCTCTACATAATCGTTCATACCTGTCTCACGTTCAATCGATATAAGGGCACCAATTCGACGTTTCCCCATATAGTTTGCTGCTTTCACAATATGATCAATCGATTGCTTAACTTCCTCTTCTTCGGCTGTTTGCCCAGAAGAGAATAGCCTACCACGACCGAGTTGCTCTAGCGCACGGCGAAGTTCAGGCTGGAAAATGATAATAATTGCAAGTAAACCGTATGTAACAGCATTCCCCATAATCCACTGCAACGTGTTTAAACCGAGATAGCCACTTAAAAACCATACAGCTAAAATAACGATGATCCCCTTAATTAACTGGACTGCCCTCGTCCCGCGGATCACCATGATTAACTTATATATAACAAATGCCACTAGTGATATATCTATGGCAATAACTAATAATCTCAATAAGGAAATGTCCTCAAACATGGCATGTCCTCCATCATAGTGTTAGCTTTCTATACCCACATTTGTGGTAACTTTATCATTATATCATAAATTTGTGAAATATTAATTCTTCAAATTTCACTAAATTTTAGTCGGTTGAAAATTCATCTAACCTTCGTACACCACTTTCACGAATAGTTTTTCAGAATTACGAATAAGTCATTCCTCTCCCCTTGTTTGCAGCCTCGTTTTTTTGTATGGTGCACATATTATACGTATTTATCATAACAACCTTATTTCGTTTTCGAGCTTTCATTATTTTCGTCACAGACGAACTGTTTGAGTCGGGTTCTCATAAAATTTATTCGTAATCATATCAAAGTTGACTGTATTTACATATAAGTTGATCATATTCTCTCCATGATTGACTGCATTTACATATAAGTTGGTCGTATTCTCTCCAAAGTTGACTGTATTTACATATAAGTTGGTCGTATTCTCTCCAAAGTTGACTGTATTTACATATAAGTTGATCGTATTCTCTCCAAAGTTGACTGTATTTACATATAAGTTGATCGTATTCTCTCCATGATTGACTGCATTTACATATAAGTTGCTCGCATTCACCCAAAAGTTGAGCCCCCCGTCAAAATTAACGTAAAAAAACTGCCTCGTTTTACCGAGACAGATTCATGTTTTTAATCATCTTTTTCCGAGTCATCTTCTTCATCTTCTCCACCAATAAAGCTAACAACTTCTGAGAAAAATGATTTTGTTTGGTACCATAACCAGTCAAAGATTTGGTTAATTTCTTTGATTTCACCAGCAACTTGGCCAGCAGAGGCCATGTATCGTTCACCATTTATGATGGTGATATCCCCCAATACTGCACCGTTTATTTCAATGTCTCCATTTCGAATAACAATATTTCCGGTAATTGTCTCACCCTCTGGGATGACGACAACTCCACGATCTTCATCAACGATGAAATGGCCGTCCCCAGTGACGCTAATCTCTTTGGATCCATCCTGCCATATAGAAGAAAGACTTACGATAAATACAAGGAAAAACACTGCCGCTGTCATGATCATCGGATGTTTTCTTATCCATGTTTTCCATTTGTCGGACTTAGATTGCTTCGGCAGCTGGTTCATGACACCCTCAGTGAAGTTAGATGGTGCCTCGATATGTGAAGCACTCTGAATAATCGCGATTGTTTTGCGCATTTCTCGCATATCTCGCTCGCACTCACTACAATTAACTATATGATTTTCAAACTGCTTTTTTTCAAGCAGGGTCATCTCTTCATCTAAATATTTATGAATGAGTTCTAATTTGTCTTTTTTACAAGCCATCACCATCGCTCCTTCCCTGCCGACTTATGAATCTCGCAGCCTTTTTCTTAATGCTTCTCTGCCCCGATGTATCCTCGTTTTTACTGTCGCAACAGGTAGATTAAGAATTTCACTAATTTCTTTCAAAGAAAGGTCCTCCATATATTTTAGGATGATAGCTGATCGATATTTCGGTGGTAACATCATTACTTCTTGCTGAATCCATTCTTGCATCTCATGTTGTACAACTTGATCTTCTGGTAATTGTTCATCTGTTGAAATTTGTGAGTAATATGTAAGATCCTCGGTACCGGCCACCTGATCTTCTAAATGGAAATCAGGTTTTTTCTTTCGTATTCGATCAATTGCTAAATTTGTAGCTATGCGAAAGATCCAAGTCGAGAACTTACGATTAATATCATAAGACTCAATATTTGTATAGGCCCTCAGGAAAGCTTCTTGAGCGATATCTTGCGCTTCATGCGAATTCCCGAGTAATCGGTATGCTACTTGGTATACTTTATCTTTATATAACTCAACTAGCTCGGCAAACGCCTGTTGATTGCCCTTCTTCACTTCAATTATAATCTTTTTTACGACTAAATCCATTGTATTACCTCCGCTCTTTCGCGGTTATCTCCATTTACGAAAACAACCCGTAAAAGGTTTCAAACAATCTTATTTTACCATTGTTTGTAAAAAATGAAATCATATTGTAAAAATGTTTTATATTTTCTCAATACGGGTACAATGAAAATAACAAACGAATAAACTTTAAAGGAGGCTGCTCATGGGATTTTCCCAATGTGAAAAGGAATTGTTAAAAGAGATTGAGTATGCGCGAAATCAAATGCACCTTTTATCAAACTCCAAGCAGCGAACTTCAAGAGAAGTAGTAGAGATCAGCACTTATCTAGACACACTACTCAACAAATACCAGCAAATCAACGTACAACAATATAAAAAAGCGCAGTAGTTAAAAGAAAAAAAGAAGGAAGCCAAATTCGAGTGATTTGGCTTCCTTCTTTTTTTATTTTTATTCAGTTAAAAATATGAATGTAGCGGCTTTAAGTTAGGGGTTAATGCACCTGAGGCAAAACTTGTCACTATTCGGTTGTCTGACCTTGTTATTTTAAGCGATTTTGTTTGTATGCTCGTTTATTGAACCCTACAGAATTGAAGCGGCTTCAGTCGAACCTGCTTCGATTTTGTAGGGTTCAAATCATGAATATTATAGAGTATACATGCATAATAAATTGTATATTCTTTTACTACAAAACCAATTATAAAGTACAAAAAAACTCGGGTATATACTTACCCAAGTGGTTGTTTATAGTCATGGTGGAGCCTAGCGGGATCGAACCGCTGACCTCCTGCGTGCAAAGCAGGCGCTCTCCCATCTGAGCTAAGGCCCCGAAGTCTAGCAAATGTAATTCAATGACCTGTTTTAAGTTTATTGTTTCACCATACGTTTAAAAGAAAATGGTGAGCCATGAAGGACTCGAACCTTCGACCCTCTGATTAAAAGTCAGATGCTCTACCAACTGAGCTAATGGCTCGTAGCTTATTCAATGATGCGATTTCATGAAGCTTACGGACGATGTTATGCTTTGTGGTCGTACCTGTTTCTTCCTCTGCTAGCTTGTCCTTCGATGCTTGATGCGTCGAAACAACTCGTAGCTTATTCGTGATGTTAACGCTCGTAACTGAGCTAATGGCTCTCTTTGTTTAAATAACCTGCGAATCTCTTCGTCAGATTCACTCACTCGCTTCCTCACGTATTGAGATACGCTCTGGTACTCGTTCCCTTTCTTCCTCGACCTTCTTGCTTCTTTAAAAAAAGCCTAAATAATCAAGGTCCAGCTACCTTATAAGGATACGATGTTATGCTTCGTGGTCTTACCTGTTTCTTTTTATTTGCAAAAATGCTTTTAAAAAAGAGAATGGCAGGGCTAGCAGGATTCGAACCTGCGAATCACGGAATCAAAATCCGATGCCTTACCGCTTGGCTATAGCCCTATGTAATTTGATAAAATGGTGCTGGCCAGAGGACTTGAACCCCCAACCTACTGATTACAAGTCAGTTGCTCTACCAATTGAGCTAGGCCAGCTTATTATATGGTGGAGGATGGCGGGCTCGAACCACCGACCCCTTGCTTGTAAGGCAAGTGCTCTCCCAACTGAGCTAATCCTCCCTATTTGTTTGAAATAAGCAGCGAATCTCTTTGTCAGATGCGCTCACTCACATCCTCACGTATGTGATATACGCTCCAGTGCTCGTTCCCTTTCTTCCTCGACCTTCTTGTTACTTCCTCTTCTAGCTTTCCAACGAAGCACATGCGTCGTAACAGCTCGAAGCAATTCAGTGAAGCATTTACTCGTTGCTTCTTTCAAACAAAACGATCTGCATAAGGGGCGGTGAATTTCTTCGTCAAATGCACTCGTTCGCGTCCTCATGTATCTTCAATACACTCCGGAGCTCACTCCCTTTTTTCCTTGAACTTCTTGTTTCTCTCAAACAAGATATTCTGCATAAGGGACGGCGAATCTCTTTGTCAGATGCGCTCACTCACAGCTTCTACGCTTACTAATGTGAATCAAATTCATTCAAGATGAAGACAAAAAATAAAAATGGTGACCCGTAGGGGATTCGAACCCCTGTTACCGCCGTGAAAGGGCGGTGTCTTAACCACTTGACCAACGGGCCTTATATTGGAGCTTCCTAGCGGGCTTGAACCGCTGACCTCATCCTTACCATGGATGCGCTCTACCAGCTGAGCTAAGGAAGCAATGGCTCCACAGGCAGGACTCGAACCTGCGACCGATCGGTTAACAGCCGATTGCTCTACCACTGAGCTACTGTGGAATAATATCTATGCCCAGCAACGTCCTACTCTCACAGGGGGAGAGCCCCCAACTACCATCGGCGCTGGAGAGCTTAACTTCCGTGTTCGGCATGGGAACGGGTGTGACCTCTCCGCTATCGTCACTGGACATATGTTGCTCCCCGACTCGCTCGGAGAAGCTTTCTTTGAGACATTTGATATATTACTATTTTTTTTCACGCATTGCAAGTAGTTCCGCTAAAAAAATGAAAAGTTTTTTTAGCTGGCTAAAAGGCCTTTATATCTGCTCATTGAGAGAACACCACACTAATTAATCGTGGTCAATTTAGCTCTTTTTTATTCTTTCCAGTATATTGTTTTTGGCGAACATACTTTAAATATTCTTTCGGTGAAGTAAAACGTTTATACAGTTGAAAAATAAGTTGATACCTTTCTTCCATTGCACGCTTTACTATGCCATCAATGCGCGAGTCAGTTAAGTCTAACAACAATTCCTCTAACTCGCGTTTTAATAAATACTCGACTTCTTGTGATTCTTTCCCGTTTAACATAAGACCAAACATATAGACACCTCCGACAAACTAAAAGCTTCCTTTTTCAAAAAATGTAAGAAGCTGCTAAAAAGATTATTTTCTTTTTTAACTAATTTTATTCATAATTGCCTGTCCACCGAATATAGATGAATTAAAGAATGGACAAGGGGGAAAAATAATGAATTTCATTTGGGTTTGGAACGCGAAAACGTTGAAGCGATATATGATTATAGCGATTGCCGCCTTTTTCACAGCGGGGATTTTTTATGTAGAAAGATCTCAGATCCCTGTTTTTTCAACAGATGATAAAGCTGTTGCCATCTATAAAGTGGAAGCAGAAGATAAAGAAACTTCCCTCACATTTAATGTTAGCTGGGGCGAAGAACGGACAATTCCAATATTAGATACATTAAAAGAACATGAAGTAACTGCAACTTTCTTTGTATCTGCAGCTTGGGCCGAGCGCCACCCTGAAGTTGTAGAACGCATGGCAGAAGATGGGCACGAAATTGGTAGTCACGGGTACCGTCATGAACATTACACTCGTTGGGAAGAAGACCAAATTAAAAAAGATATTCAAACTGCTCATCGTATCGTCCAAGAAATTACGAATGAAGCACCGAAATTTTTACGACCGCCAAATGGGTCATTTGATCAGCGTGTCTTGAATGTCGCGGAAAACTTAAATTATGACGTCATTCATTGGAGTATCGATACTCAAGATTGGACAAATCCTGGAGTTGATAACATCGTCGATACCGTCGTCTCTAATATTTCAAACGGAGATATTGTCTTGTTCCATGCTTCAGATTCAGCAAAGCAAACAAATGAAGCATTGCCAACAATTCTTGATGCTCTAAAAGGAAAAGGCTATGAATTCCCAACCATTTCAGAGCTCATTTCTGGATCTGAAATATCAACAGAAGAAGTACGGTAAACAAAAAACCATAAAATCCCAGGTGCCTGGCGCCTGGGATTTTATGGTTTTTATCCTTTTTGTTTCTTTTTGGATGTCTCTGTTTTCTTTTGTTGCTCGACTGGTTCGTGCAGACGATGTAGCACAAGAATTTGCCATGTATTCGCGACTAATAAAGGGACAACCGCATTAAGTAAGAACGTAAAATCATTTTCTCTTAATGCCGGGAACCACTCAATTGATGTAACAACAACCATAAAAAAAACTGTCGGCACAAACGCCGTATAATTTGTATCTTTACTTTTCAAATAAGCAACAATCAAGGCATAAATGAGTAATAATGTTGGCAAAATTGCATATCCTGCCATCGATTCTCCAGGCTCAGCAAATGCCATATGACGGAAGAACATCAAATCAAACAATGCAAATGCAATAATAATGACTTGAACCCTCGTCCAAAGTCTTTGTGATTTAAAGATACCAAGACCAAAACGATGAATCGTTAAGTATGCAAAGAAACCCATTTGAGCAATGACTGTCCATATCCCGGCCGTGATCCCGATCATCAAGATACCACCGAAACTAAAGTTCATTAAATCATTTATATGTGTTTGCCAGTCTAGAATAAATCCCATAAGAAATCCGGCCGTTGTTCCTATAAGTAACGTTGTATAAAATAAAAAGACTACTTTTTGTGATTTCACAACATTTCCTCCTGTACATTTTCAGTCCAACGTTTATTGTATCAAAATTCCTTTTCCCTTCGCTACTCTAATTTTTAACCGACACATCCTGTTCACAAGTGAATAAAACAAAAGCATCCTAAGCATATTATTAGAAAAGCGTAAGACGCCCACCTATCGGCGACACTCTTTACCTGCGACGAGTAACCGCTGGAGCACCGAGTAAATCATCATCGGTAAAGCTTCGAGATGCACCGAGCACGGGCTCTTCGATATAAAGACGAGTTGTGAAGAGCAAACGTAGTAGCGCAGGAATACCAAAAACGTGTCTCTTCCTCTCACAGTAGCGCTTCAAAGATCTGTCCGTTCAGACAACTCGGAGTATGCTTGTGTTGCAGACGCTATCTGTTAGTTTAGACAACTACCAAGAGATAGAATTTTTATAAATTCTTGTCTTTTAAAAAAGAGTACTTGAAAGGAGCTTCGTCTTGTGAAGCCTAACAATTTTGCACTTAAACTATTGCTTATTTTTTTAGCGATCATCATATTTACAAGCTGCGCAGCCGCTGAAGAACAAAACGCTCAGCCTGATTATGAAAGTACAAAAAAAATGATGGTTGATATGTTAAAAACCGATGAAGCTAAAGATTCCATTAAAGAAGTCCTCCAAGATGATGAAGTTCGCCAAGAGCTTGTCATGGAAGAGGATTACGTCAAAGAAACGATTCAAACGACCCTCACTTCAGAAGCGGGAAAAGAATATTGGCAAGAAGTCATGCAGGACCCTGATTTTGCCAATGCATTTGCGGAAAGCATGCAACAAGAAAATGAAAAAATGATGAAAAACTTAATGAAAGACCCCGAATATCAAGGAATGATGATGTCAGTACTGAAAGACCCAGAAATGGAAGAGAAGTACTTAGAGCTCATGCAAAGCAAGGAGTATCGTCAACAAGTTATGACTGTCATGGCAGAAGCCTTTGAAAGCCCGTTTTTCGTTGCAAAAATTAATGAAATCTTAGCGAATGTCGCCGAAGAACAAATGCAAAAACAAGATAAAGGTGACGAAGAAGGTGAGGAAGAAGAAAAAGACGAAGACGAGGAATAATCCTCGAGCTTCGTCTTTTTTTATGCGGATATTCTCTTGGAAAAAATAAAGGTAAATCCAGCTAATCGTGTTTTGGTGTCAACGAGGGTTGTCTGACCTTGATAAAATTCGCTTTTTCGTTGTTTTTCTCAATTTCTGAGTCCTAAAAAATTGAGTCCGGGTCAGCTGAGTCAGACTCAATCATGTAGGACTCAATTGATGAATAAAGCAAAGAATAAACGAATATAACAAGGCCTCATTTGTATAAAAATTCACCGCCCCCACTCTCCTAATGCAAACAAAAAACCCGGCTTCAAGTAGCCGGGTTTTCCAACAATCATTTATTTTTCTGTTTGAGAAATCACTTTGTCTGCAATTTCCATATATTTTTCACCGATTTGGTGGTCTGTATCGTATACAGAAGGCGCGAAGTTTTCTTCGTCAATTTCTGGTTGGCCTAATGGGATGTTTGCTAGCACTTCACTGTTAAGTTCTTTCGCTAGCTTTTCACCGCCGCCTTTACCGAAGACATACTCTTTCTCGCCTGTTACTTTACTTTCGAAGTAAGCCATGTTCTCGACAATACCAAGAATTTCATGTTCTGTCTTTAATGCCATTGCTCCCGCTCTTGCTGCAACAAATGCTGCTGTGGCATGTGGCGTTGTTACGATAATTTCCTTCGACTGTGGAAGCATTGAGTGAATATCTAATGCGACGTCACCTGTTCCTGGCGGTAAGTCAAGAATTAAGTAATCAAGATCATCCCACTCCACTTCACTGAAGAAGTTGTTTAGCATTTTACCAAGCATTGGTCCACGCCAAATAATTGGTGAGTTATCCTCTACAAAGAAGCCCATGGAAATGACTTGTACATCAAAACGAGTTACTGGATAAATCTTTTGTCCAACAACTTTCGGACGCTCTTCAATACCCATCATGTCAGGAACACTAAACCCGTAAATGTCAGCATCAATAATTCCAACCTTTTTCCCTTTACGCGCAAGAGATACTGCTAAGTTAACGGAAACCGTTGATTTACCAACTCCACCTTTACCACTTGTAACTGCGATAAATGTCGTTTTGTCTGTACGGTCTAATAATGAACCGCCTTCTTCTTCTCCTGCTGTTCCACCATGTTTTTGCAGTTCTTCATCAGACATTTTTTCAAAACGGAGTCCTACTGATTCTGCACCGGCACTTTTCACTGCAGTAACCACTTCTTGTTGTAATTGCATTTGCTCTGCCGTTCCTGGCTGAGCAATCGCTAATTTTAAACTAACCATATTATCTTTAATTTTCAATTCAGTAACTGAATTAAGATCAACGAGACTTTTCTTTAATACGGGCTCGTGAACATCTTTCAATGCATTTAGCACTTGTTGTTCTGTTAACATCGTAACACCGCCTTTAATAGGATAAATATGTATTCGAATACGTTTATAGTGACAGTATAACACACCTTTTCCACCATCGTGATGATATAAATCACATCTGTCATAAAACCATCAAAAATGACTTAATACGTCAAAAATTCGTCAAAATAATAATAGAAATTACACCAGGAATAAGACGTCCTGGTGTAATGTAGCTCTGCTTTTTAATTCCCGCTTGGCAGTGGGTCATCACTGTAATAACGCAAAAGCCCTTCATATATCGATGCTGCAACTTGTTCTTGGTATTCTTTTGTTGTTAATAATTCAGCTTCGCTAGGGTTTGATAAAAATCCAACTTCAACTAGTGCACCAGGAATACTCGCTTGTTGAATTAAATATACACTGTTGATTGGCTTTGCTTCACGTGTTGTATTATCAAGGTTTCTACGAATTTCATTTTGGATTTGCTTTGCCATCATTTCATTTCCTTCGATGGATCGATTATAAAATGTTTGTGCCCCTCGCCATTTCGGAGACGGTATGGCATTTAAATGTATACTTACAAAAGCATCCGCATCAGATTCATTTATTAAGCTGACCCGCTTCCTTAAGTCCTCTACTTTTCGTGAGCGGATTTTTTTTGTACTTTCAGCAGCTAAATCATGATCCCCTTCACGCGTCATTAAGACTAAAGCGCCTGCTTCCTGCAAATAATCACGTAAAATAAAACTAATTTGAAGCGTAATATCTTTTTCTAAATCACCAGCTTTTGATGACGCCCCACCGTCGATACCACCATGGCCAGGGTCCACGACAATCACCTTCCCCGATAATGGCAAATGCCAGCCGGTCGAGTCCTCACTCGAAAATTGATACTGAATGAAAATTAATAGTGCCCCAAGGCAAATTAGTCCAATGACATACTTCCACGCTTTCTTCATCTCCCTCGTCCCTCCTTGTCCCTTTTAAATATATATTGGGACGAGGACGTATTTATGAATGCAATTTAATGGAGACGAAGCCGGTGACGTTTTTCTCCTTCTTTAAATCCCGTAGTCCACCATTTATCTAAAAATGCTGTGCACTTTTCTTTAACTTTATCTGATTCGTTGTCGTCGAGATGAAACCATGCTTGAAACTGACTAACACACTGCTGGATATACGCGTCTAACTCATCTTGGCAACGTACTTTCACTTTTTTAGGGGGATCACCATAGTAACCAAACCGACTGAATTCAGACCCTAATAAATACGCATCAATGCCAATATCTAGGCAAAAATCCGTTAAATATAATTTTCCCACTGACTCACCAAATTGTTGTGAAAAAAACGTTTGAAACACATCTGTTTTCATCGTTTGAATTGACAATGAACGCAAAATGCTCCGTTCAAATTTCCATTGTTTTTTCCTTCTTTTTTCTCCTAAAGATGTAATCACATTCATGGTTGTTCGCCTCAACTTTATAATTTCTCTTTAGAGGTAATTTCATGTCTCCTCTTTCATCTTTAGTTTCCTTTCCTAGCTAAAATTCATAAGGACAAAAACTTCCCAATCATAGAGGATCCAACCATGGAACAGCTGGCAGATGTTGTTTCAAATTAAAAAGGTGCCAAATGTATCTTTGGCACCATACTTTTACTTAACGATCAATTCGTAAGCAAAGACACAATGCTCCTAAACAGATTAATTTGCAACAACATTTCTTATGACGTCTTCTACTATCACAACAGTGGCGTCGTTGTCTATTTTTTCTTCTGTAGTCACAACGCAATTGAATATCATCCTGACATTGACAGCCTTTAACCTGATTTACACTCATTATCTTCCCTCCTTTCCATACTGCTAGTACATCTTATTAAGGGGGAAGTTTTTTTGACTAAACCACTGTATTTAGATTAAAAAAAATTACCATTTTAACCAAGTCATCCACATTCATTTGTTTACCAAAAAGACGCCCTGTACCACAGAGCGTCTACTGAACATTTTCTATTTAATTTTTTAAAGGTTGATTTCCATTACCGTTCCCTTGATTTCCATTGTTCTTCAATAATACTTTTAAACCTTGCCCCATGTCAGACGCTAACACGTAATTTCTGTCGACAAACACGCCCCATACATTTGATTGGTCTGGTGTATAACGGCCAATTTCTACAGGATTACTCGGGTCCGTAATGTCTACTGAGATCACGCCACCAGAGTAATATGATAAGTACAACGTATTCCCTCGTACTTTCGGGTCATGTACTGTGTTTGCAAACGTAAAACCTCTAAAGTCATACGTTAAATCAGTCGTAAATTCACTTAATAATACAGGGTTTGTCTTATCTCGTATATCAAAAATTCTTGTATAACCGTATGCATCTTCATAACCTTCACCGTGCGGGTTCGCAACTTCACGTGTTTCAATTAATACAGTACCTCCACGTGCAAGAGCGGCAGAGTGTGCTGCCCCTTTTTGATCATCTGCATATTCTGTTCTACCAAGGTACTCAGCGTTTTCTGGATCACGAATATCAAAGATGACCGTTCCTAGATCCCACATTGACACATACGCATAATGACCATTGTTGTCTGTAATGACACTATGGTTAAAAACAGGTCTTGTGTGGCCGTCCGGAGCATGCCAATGATACCCGTTAAAGTCGTCTGCTACTTCAGGTAAGTCACGCGGGTCAAATTCCCAAAGTAATTCAGGGTTAGCAGGGTCGCTTACATCAACAATTTGGAAATCCTTCTGCTCACCATCTGTAAAATAATCAGCATAAGGATTAGAAAGCAGCATAAGCGCACGATTTCCTTGCATTGTTAAGTACAATTCATGCGTTCCTCTAATATCTCGGTCTAACTCATAAAACCCTAAACGCTGTGGATAATAGGGGTCAGTAACATCATATAATAACGCCCCACCAATACTATCCGGGCGATCTGCATTATTGCGTGATGTCTGCTGTAAACTTACGACAGCGAGATCCCCTTTAAAGTCTGCCGTGTTGACACTTTTTACAATGACTTTTTCTTGCCATGTATGAGGGATATCATGTGCGATTTGCGCAATTTCTACTGGATTTTCCGGATCCTTCAAATCAAAGATTCTCACTCCACCATTGGCGCCATTCGCTGTATGTGTACCAAGGTACGCAAACCCTTTATGCGCATATACATCTGCCGTATTGTTTTGTACGCCATCAACTTCACTAATTTGTACTGCAGCAGCTTCATGTAAAAACTTTAAATTCTTTTCTCCACTTTCTTCTGGTTCCCCTAACATTTCAAGTGCATCATGATCAAAAGGCAGTGCTTCTGTTTTTTGCCCTCCCTCAAATGCATCATGAGCAAGTCCTGTTGGAATCACCGCTGGAAAAACTAGTGCGCCAGCTAACATAGACGATAAAATGACTTTGTTTCGTTTTTTCAAATACAACGCCTCCTAAAGAGTAATAGTTCCTAACTTCTTAGGACAAAGTATATAAAACGCGAAAATATTTCGCTACACGAAGTTTTCTTCTATTTTCGAATAATTTCACGCTTTTGTCAGTCCATTGTCATACATGACTGAAACCGAATGTCGAAACGTGATGAATCCCTTAATTGATAACGTCAATGGCATATAAAAATGCGATGTTCCACCTATCATTTCAGTATTAGTGATCATCTTGTTTTGTCCATATACAAAACCGAAACTTTTCCACTATAAAAACAGTGTCTATATCCCTAACCTCAAAAAAGAAAAACTGTCCCAAAAGTTTGAGACAGCTTACACATCATTAATTGCCTATCATATTTTTAATTAACTTTTTACATATTCTTCTGAATGATTCTTGGATTCTTTAAACATTTAACTTGGATTTCGAAGAACTCTTTCATCCTCTTTTTGCTCTTTTTTCTTATACAGTTTCAACTTCGCTACATTTTCTTTTAATGATCGGTCGTAGTCAAAGTTCTTCATCGATTTCGCTTGCTCTTTTATTACTTCTTCCGTTTCAAGAAGTTGTAAATAAAAGACTTGCTCTGCACTCGTCATTTTATCCCAATGCCCTTCTTCTTTCATTGCACCCTTCCATGTACGAATACGTTCGATATTTTCTGCTAGTACCTTCGTCATTTGTTCTTGCAACGTTTCTAATTTCGCTGCCGTTTCCACAGTAAAAACCCAGTCCTCTTCTGTCAGAGCTCTCCGCTTCCCTTTTAACTCTTGTAAATGAGCCCAAAAATTCTCGTATGTTTTCTTGTATGTAAGCTGATAAGATAATAAAGACTTAATTAATTCATAGCCATCATGAAGCTTATCACTCGATTTTTTATCCATGAGTTTTAACGGAGTACGGAAAAAATCTAAGTCAACTGCAGCCCTCATACGAGACTCTTCTTGAATCTTTTCCATTAACCGATAAAACTGATACAAGCGCTGATGAGCCTTTTTCGCATCTAAAGCAACTTCCTCTTTATCGGAAAAAATCGCCGTCCCTGTTGGTTGCCTCATTTTTAAAAAATCCACTAAAAAATATCTTCTTCCATTTATTTCGTATGAATAAGGATAGACGGTGACTTTCTCCATCCAGAACTTATGCCGTTTTGCTTTTTTCTTTACTTGAGATAGGAGACGATTAAACATATTTCTCAGTCCTTACCTTTGAATAACTTTACTTTCACTTTATTTTACCATATCGTCGAGTAACTCTAGGTTAAAGAACTCCATAGACGATGTTTATGGGCGAATTCGACTATTTCTCACGTGCAATAACCACCTCCTCACTTCCGAGGGAGATAGAAACGTGATTGGGGTCAGGAAAACCCACTCTCACCCCATTACGAAAACGTATCCATTTTATGATTTTTGAATATGCCCCCTACGACCCTTATTTTTTCGTTGAAGTTGCCTAAAAGCCGTGACTCCATCCATTTAGCTTCATATATTAAAGTGAACCAAACTAAATGTGGTGGTGTTTATCATGGCAACTGACACAATAAGAAAAACACCTTACGTTGGTATATTAGTGTCACAAGAAAACGTAAGTCTTCTTATAAATCAAAAACCTAATAAGAAATTATCTTCCTTAAACAAAGCAAACGTTTATGCGAAAACGAACCTTTACTTTTTTTCTCTTAAAGGAATCAATTATGAGGAAAAACATATTAAGGGTGTTCATTATGACTTATTTAAGAAGAAGTGGATGAGAGGGGTCTTTCCATTTCCTGATGTGTTTTACAATCACAGAGGTAACATTAATAGATCATTATCTAGACAACATAAGGAGTATAAAACATTTTTAAACCGACTAGCACAATTAAATACGTTTTATGTTAATTACGTAGAAAGCTTTAATAAATGGGAAGTTTACAATAAATTACGAATATGCTCTTCTCTAAAAAAACATTTACCATCCACGCAATTACTCTCATCAGTAAAGACCTTGCAAACAATGTTTACCAATTCATCTGTGTTATATGTGAAAGCAGCAAAAGGACGGCAAGGGAAACAAGTCATTCGCGTTGAGAAAAAAGAAGATGGGACTTTTGAATATTGTTACTACCACAATCAAACTTTCTTACAAAAAGTACCTAACCTTTACATTCTATACCGTAAGTTGGGAAGATTCTTTGAAAAAAAAGAAGTCATTGTTCAGGAAGCGATCGATTTGTTTGAAGTGGATGAAACAAAGGTAGATATTCGAGCCGAGGTACAGAGAAACGGCCAAGGGGAATTAGAAATAATCGCACTGCCTATCCGGCAATCTCCAAAAACTTCACCCATCACCACAAAATCAGACTGCCATACGTTTGAACATTTTTTCACCTCGATTGTCGGTTACTCAAAAAATGAAGTCAGCCAACTAAAAGAAGAAGTAGAAGCTTTTGTGAAAGACATCTATTTATGCATAGAAAAGCATTATGGACCTACAGGAGATTTAGGGATTGATTGTGCAATTGATAATAAGGGAAAGTTATGGTTTATAGAATCAAATTCACAGTCTGCTAAAGTATCTTTAGAGAGAGCTTACGATGACGATACTTTTCATAAAGCTTTCTTAAACCATCTTGAATATGCAACCTTTTTATTTGAACGTGCCCGCAACTAACCCATGGTTTGGCGAAGTGTACACTGATCTCAAAGGCTTGAAAAAGCCCTCCCCGCTCTAAGAGCAAAGAGGGCTGAGCACATTTCTATACTTACTCGCTTCCGGTTAATCCTTCAATGCTTACCTCAACTCGCCGGTTTTTCTGCCGGCCTTCTTGGTTATCTGATCCATCTGCATGACGATTTCTTGCTATTGGCTTTGTTTCTCCAAAACCTTCTGCAGTAAGCCTTGTTTCATCTACACCTGCATCGACAAGAGCTTCTAAAACAGCTTCAGCTCTTCGTTTAGAAAGGTCCTCGTTATATTCCAAACTTCCATGATTATCTGTATGACCAGCAATATGAACAGCTCCATCTGTTGCTTCAATGACTTGCACGATTTCATGAATTACCTCATCAGCTTCTGGACGAAGGTTATCGTCATCGAAATCAAAAAGAATGCTTCCTGGTAATGTTAATAATGTACCTAAGTCTATATCAACTGCATTAAACTTACTTAGTGTTTCTATCATCTCGATTTCTGCTTGTGACGAACCATCTATCCCCTCAGTAACAATTGCTCTACTCGTTGGTATTGTTCCAGTAATAGTACTGACATCCATCATTTCTTTTATTTCTTTCAAGAACGGTTCCACCGTAACCGTTGATGTTGGGATAGAGTCTCCCTCCTCTACACCTTTAGCTTCTTCATTAATAACTATATCAGAATCTTCTTCATTCATCTGTTCAACATCAGATACTGAATCAGAAGTATTGATACAGGAAGCTAACAGTCCCACAAGTATAAATACTCCGCCGATGGCACTAAGTTTTCGTACTTGTTTTTTATAAGGTAGTCGTTTAGTTATCCTCTCCACGGAATGCACCTTCTCCCATCATCTACCGTCCCAAATCAATAGTATCAAACACAAACTTTGGATTACTTACTATGGCTGAATCTCCACCGAACGTATCATTTAATGTTAAATGAAGGGATGTAGCTTCATCTGGTAACATACCAACAAATACGAGAGACGCTGTCATTCGATCTCCTTCGGGAATATCAAGGCTTTCATTATCTTCAGGTGGTAAGTAAAAATACTGGACTTCCCCTATATCATCTTCTAATACTGCTCCATTTCTTCCCCCTGCTGTAATTGAAATATCTCGTTCGGCTGCATTAATAACACTAATATTGACCGTAATATATTCTTCATTAAAGTTAATACTTTCTAGTGTCAAAATCGTTCCGTTATCATGATATACCGTTTCATCAACTTCCAATGTTTCTGGTAAATGACTCTCCCCTACCTCTGCAGTTAAGTCATCTTCTCTACTTCCTTCCGAATCACTTTGATCTCCAGAATCTTCAGTTATTTCTTCAGAATCAGACTCATTACCATTCTCTACTGCCTCATCTGCGGTTGTTTCTTCATTACCTTCATTGCTAGCCGTATCACTTGCTTCTTGATCCGAATCACTCATTTCCTCAATACGTTCGTTGGCTCCCCCATTTGTTTCATCAGTACCAGATGCAGCATCGTCATTAGAACAACCAACGACCAGCATTGTTGTCAAAAGCGAAATGAAAATAAAAATAAGTAAGTGTCTATTGACTTTGATGTCATTTGCTCTCATTTGATCAACCCCTAATGTATTTTAAAGTTGTAGGAAAACCGCAAACAAATTGGATAAAAGTTCCATAATCACACTGTAAACTATTAAAATTTTCCGAAAACAGTAAAGCAATATAAATAAGGTGATTCATATAAATACCCGTCATTTTAACTATAAATATAATAAATAGTTATTAAATAAAGGTCGCTCTCATGTATTTTTGCCTAGGTAGAATGTTAGGTAAGGTCTTATTGGAGAAGTGAATAAGTGGAATCATGCCTTTAGAATGAGCGTATCGTTTTTTTACATCAAAAAGCCCTCCCTGCTCCATGAGAGCAAAGAGGGCTGAGCGTTGATATAACAAGGATATTAACGCTTTGAGAACTGAGGTGCACGACGTGCTGCTTTAAGACCGTATTTCTTACGCTCTTTCATACGTGCATCACGAGTTAAGAAGCCTGCTTTTTTAAGTGTTAGGCGGTATTCTGGGTCCGCTTGTAAAAGCGCACGTGCAACACCATGACGGATTGCACCTGCTTGACCAGTGTAACCTCCACCATCAACAGTTACTTTTAAATCGTAAGTTCCTTCAGTTTGTGTTTCAGCAAGTGGTTGTCTAACGATAAGTTTTAACGTTTCAAGGTCAAAGTACTCATCAATGTTGCGTCCATTAATTGTGATGTTTCCATCTCCTGGTACTAAATGAACACGTGCAACAGAGTGCTTACGACGACCTGTTCCGTAATATTGAACCTGTGCCAAGAAAATTCCCTCCTTCTAAATTAACCGCGTAGCTCGTAAGCTTCTGGTTTTTGTGCTTGGTGTGGATGCTCGCTTCCAGCATACACGTGAAGTTTCATGCCTTGTTTACGACCTAATGATCCTTTTGGAAGCATTCCTTTGATCGCAAGTTCTAGCATTTTAACTGGCTTACGGTCACGCATTTCTTGCGCTGTCATCGTCTTAAGTCCGCCAGGGTATTGGCTGTGACGGTAGTATAGCTTGTCAGCTAATTTATTACCAGTTAAGTGGATTTTTTCTGCATTGATGATGATTACGTGATCACCAGTATCAATGTGTGGTGTAAAAGTTGGTTTATTCTTACCGCGTAAGATACTTGCTACTTCAGAAGCAAGGCGACCTAGCGCTTTACCTTCCGCGTCTACAACGTACCATTTACGCTCAACTTCGCTTGGCTTTGCCATATATGTTGTACGCATTTGTTTCCCTCCTAAATAACTCTTTCAATCAAACATGAACAATCCTACAAATCAGTGATTAATTTCCGTACCCGGGGCTAGTGGGCTTAGAAATACCATATAACATCTTATAATATATAAACGGCAATGTCAATAAGATGTACACCAGGTTTCGTTGTCTTTTTTTTATTTTTCTTTGCCCAATTTCTGGATTTCCTTCTCTAAAGCCTCGTTATCATAAAAAACATGCGCTAAATATAATCCTGACCCCGGTGCTGTCGGGCTTGCAAGCTCTCGATTTTTGCCTTCTAAAATCCGTGGTACTTCCTCTGGCTCACGATCTCCTTGTCCAATATCAAGTAATGTGCCCACGAGGATACGAACCATTTGATAGAGAAAGCCGCTTCCTACAAATGTAAATGTCCATTCGTCATCACTTTGCTTTATATCAATCGCAAAAATTGTCCGGACTTTATCGATGACTTCTGTTTTTGGTGAAGAGAAACTCGTAAAATCATGAGTCCCTATTAAATGTCCTGCAGCTTCTTTCATTTTTTCTAAAGACAATTGAGCCGGTAAGTGATGCGTATAATTTCGCTTAAACACATCTTGCATGTCCGCTGAATTTACAATATAGCGATACTCCTTACCAACCGTATCAAAGCGAGCATGAAAGTGCGGTTCAACTTCTTTCACTTCTTTGACGACAATATCGTTTGGCAAAAGACTGTTTAATGCTCTTGGCCATCGGTCTTCTGGAATGGATAATGTCGTATCAAAATGTATTGGCTGATTGATCCCATGCACCTTGGCATCTGTTCGCCCAGAGCTAATTACTTTAAAAGTAGGGACTTTATGTATTTTTTTAAGTGCATTCTCAAGCTCTCCTTGCACAGTCCTCGCATTCACTTGCACTTGATAACCTGAAAAATTCGTTCCATCGTATGAAACGATCGCTTTAAGACGCTTCATGACTTTTTCCTCCTATGAAAACAACACTCTCGTACTGGCCGAGATGAGCATAAAAATACCAATAACGCTCAATGCAAACGTATCTTTTCTTTGCCAATCTAGCTCGCGAAATTTTGTCCTTCCTTCTCCACCTGCATAACCTCTCGCTTCCATTGCGACCGCTAAATCTTCTGCTCGTTTAAAAGCTTGGACGAAAAGTGGGATAAAAATTGGGGTAAGTGCTTTTAAACGACGCCATAAAGATCCTTCTGTAAACTGAGCTCCTCGAGCCATTTGTGCCTTTATAATTTTTGACGTCTCGTCCAATAAAGTCGGTATAAATCGTAAAGCGATCGATATCGTTAATGCGAGTTCATGTATCGGTAGTCCGATTCTTTTCAACGGAGATAACAATCTCTCAATCGCATCTGTCAAATCTACCGGTGTCGTCGTAAGCGTCAGTAACGAAGCCATCATAACGAGCATGAGAAGTCGAATAGCAACAATACTCCCTTCAATGACACCACCTAAATAAACCGTCATAAATCTCCATTCGAACAAGACTTGGCCTTCTCTAGTAAAAAATACGTGAAAAAGTAAAGTGAAAAACAGAATAATAAAGATGACGCGCATACCTTTGATAAAAAAACGGAGAGGGATATTTGCGATATACAAAGACGCAATTGTAACTATCATCGCTGCCCCTAGAGAAGCTGGATGACGGCTTATAAATAAAAAGATCATAAATAAAAACACAGCAACCATCTTTGCCCTAGGATCCATCTTATGGATAAAAGACTTACCAGAAACATACTGTCCAATAATCACGTTATCTAGCATCCCCATCTATCCCTCCTCAAATAAGCAAGGATCTCGTCGATTGTTCCATCTAGATCAAACTGTGCTACATTCATATCATTGAAATTTGTTTTTTCTTTTAAACCGTTGAGCAACGATACAGATTGTGGAACAGATAGACCAAGGCGCTTCAGTTGATCCGCTTTAGAAAAAATGTCAGTTGGAGTTCCTTCCATCACAACTCTTCCGTCTTCCATGACAATTACGTTTTTAGCATACTTTGCTGCATCTTCCATTTGGTGAGTAATAAGGACAACGGACCGGTCTTCTTTTTCAATATACCATTCATAAAATAACCTCATGATCTCATCTTGACCTTTTGGATCTAAACCGGCTGTCGGCTCATCTAAGATTAATATACGAGGGTCTGAAGCTAACACACTAGCAATCGCAACCCTTCTCATTTGTCCACCACTTAACTCAAAGGGAGACCGATGATAATACTCCTTACCTATTCCAACCTTAGAAAGGGCTTCAGCAGCCTTTTGCTGAGCTTCATTTTTTGTAAATCCGAAATTTACTGGCGCAAAGGCTACATCGCCAATAACTGTCTCAGCGAAAAGTTGATGCTCAGGATATTGAAAAACCATCCCTACATTTTTTCTTAGTTCATAAAGAGACTTTTGCTTCGTTTTACTAGTGATCGTCCAATCACCTACTGTCATTTCACCCTTTGTCGGCTTTAATAAGCCATTTATATGTTGAATGAACGTAGACTTCCCAGACCCTGTATGGCCGATAACAGACGTATAGGAACCACTAGGCAAATGTAAGGAAACATCTTTTAAAGCCTGTTTTTCAAATGGCGTCTTTTTCATATATGTATAACTTACTTCGTTTGCTTCAATGTACATATCGCGTTCACCAGCTCTTCCTCGCTCATCAAGCCGTTAGGAAGCTCGATGTCACGTTCTTTTAGTCGTTGAATCACTTCAAAAAGAAACGGTGGCTTTAATTGACTTTGTTCTAACGCTGAAAGATGATTAAATAATTCTTTTGGCGGCAAATCATAAAGGAGTTCACCTTGTTTTAAAATGATTACCCGATCTGAATATAATGCTTCCGTCACATCATGAGTAATTGTAACAATCGTCATTTTCTCATTTTGTTGAAGTGTCCTTGCAATATCAAGTACTTCTTTTCGACCTGACGGATCAAGCATCGATGTTGCCTCATCTAAGACGATCACTTTCGGTTTTAAGGCAAATGCACCTGCAATTGCTATACGTTGTTTCTGTCCCCCAGATAGCCGGTGTGGTTCCTCGTCTTCTAAACCAGCGAGCCCTAGCTTTTCAATACTTTCTGATACGCGAACTAACATTTCATGCCTAGGTATTCCAGCATTTTCTAATCCAAATGCAATATCGTCACGTACAGTTGGCGCAACAATTTGATTATCAGGATTTTGAAATACCATTGCTACAGACCTTCTAATATCGGTTAGGTTTCGAGCAGTTGATGAATCGAAACCATTGACGATTACTTGTCCCATATTTTCATCAGGCGTATAAAGAGCAATGAAAAACTTCGCTAGTGTAGATTTACCGGAACCATTATGACCAAGGATTGTAATCCATTCCCCTTCATATATAGACAAGTCAATGGCGTTTAATACGAGGGGATCTTGTTCTCGATATCGAAAAGAAAGGTCTTTTATATAAATCATTTCATTTTCCACTACGTTCCCCTCCAATTTTTCTTACTACCTGCCTCGAAACTATTGATAGTCTATATTATACCGAAAAAAATAGTAGTGGATTGTGTATGAAGTAGATTTGTTCATGAAAATATCGCCCACCGTAAATGCTTAATTTTCGTCGTAAATTTTCTAAAGACCCCAACATATATTTTAGAGCCTAAATTACAAGCATAACTCCATTGATTAAGCCACGAGTTGCGACGAGTAATCGCAAGAGTAGTTATACTCTCAACATTCTAGTAGTACAAAAAAAGGGCACAGAACAAGAACCTTTCCATGAAGGTTCGAGTCTCGCCCTTTTGCAACATTTATTTAAGTTTACACTAGTTCGATAACAGCCACTTCTGCGCCGTCTCCACGACGAGGTCCTAGCTTAAGAACACGTGTATAACCACCTTGACGCTCTTCATAGCGTGGTGCGATGTCATCAAATAACTTTTGGATCGCATCTTGGCCAGTTTCTTCGTCAGCTACTTCATTACGTACGAATGCAGCAACTTGGCGACGTGCGTGTAAGTCACCACGCTTACCTAGAGTGATCATCTTTTCTACGATTGAACGAAGCTCTTTTGCTTTTGGTTCAGTCGTTTCAATACGCTCGTTAATGATTAGATCTGTAGTTAAATCGCGAAATAGTGCTTTACGTGCACTTGAATCACGACCTAATTTTCTGTATGCCATGTGAGTCCCTCCTTCTCAGGTCATATTCTCCGTGGCTAAACAAAAGAAGTAATGATTAAGAGAAGAATCTATTCTTCGTTACGAAGACCTAGACCTAGTTCACCTAGCTTCTCTTGGACTTCTTCTAAAGATTTACGTCCAAGGTTACGTACCTTCATCATGTCTTCTTCGGATTTTTGAGTTAATTCTTGTACCGTATTAATTCCTGCACGCTTTAAGCAGTTGTAAGAACGAACGGAAAGATCTAACTCTTCAATCGTCATCTCAAGCACTTTTTCTTTCTGGTCTTCTTCTTTCTCGACCATAATTTCAGCATTTTGTGCTTGATCTGTTAAGCCAACAAAAATATTTAAATGCTCATTTAAAATTTTGGCGCCAAGAGATACTGCTTCTTCCGGGCGAATGCTTCCATCAGTCCATACATCAAGCGTTAACTTATCAAAGTTTGTAATTTGTCCAACACGAGTGTTTTCTACTTGATAGTTTACACGTGACACTGGTGTATAAATGGAATCTACCGGAATTACACCAATTGGCATGTCATCTTTATTGTTCATTTCAGCCGGGGAATACCCACGTCCACGACTAGCTGTTACTTTCATGTTAAATTGAGCTCCGCTTGAAAGTGTGGCAATATGAAGGTCAGGGTTTAAAACCTCCACATCACTGTCATGCATTATGTCTGCTGCTGTAACTACACCTTCACCTTGTGCATCAATTTCTAATGTTTTTTCATCATCTGAGTAAATCTTAAGAGCAAGTTTCTTTAAATTGAGGATAATTGTCGTTACGTCCTCGACGACTCCTTCAATTGTAGAAAATTCATGAAGAACCCCATCAAACTGTACAGTTGTTACTGCAGATCCAGGTAGAGAGTTCAGTAGGATTCGACGGAGAGAGTTCCCCAGCGTTGTCCCATATCCACGCTCTAAAGGTTCTACAACAAATTTCCCGTATGATGCATCTTCATTAAGCTCTACAGCTTCAATCTTTGGCTTTTCTATTTCGATCATTAAACAAACCCTCCTTCAAAACGTCGAAACCCCGGTTGACATTGGTTTATCAACCGGAATCCCTCATTGGGCACATCCCGACCTGTCACGAAAACCGTCAATACCTTATTAAAGAGAGTCCACAAACGGACCTACTACCTCTTAAACCATTATTGACAAGGGTATGGCCATCCATACCTCTGATGCGACTAAACTCTACGACGTTTTGGTGGACGGCAGCCGTTATGTGGAACTGGAGTGACATCTTTGATCATACTAACTTCTAAGCCAGTTGCTTGAAGTGAACGAATAGCAGCTTCACGTCCAGCACCAGGACCTTTTACGGATACTTCTACAGCTTTCATACCGTGCTCCATAGCAGCTTTTGCAGCCGTTTCAGCAGCAGTTTGTGCAGCAAATGGAGTTGATTTACGAGAGCCTTTAAATCCTAATGCACCAGCACTAGCCCAAGAGATCGCGTTTCCACGAGGATCTGTGATCGTTACGATCGTGTTGTTGAAAGTAGAGCGAATGTGCGCAATACCGGATTCAATATTTTTACGTTGACGACGCTTTGAACGAGTCGTTTTCGCTTTAGCCATAATCGAACATTACCTCCTTTACTTCTTCTTGTTCGCTACAGTACGACGTGGACCTTTACGTGTACGTGCATTGTTTTTCGTCTTTTGACCTCGAACAGGCAAGCCACGACGATGACGGATCCCACGATAAGAACCGATTTCAATTAAACGCTTAATGTTAAGAGATACCTCACGACGAAGGTCTCCTTCTACTTTAATACTGTCAACTACTTCACGGATTTTCCCAAGCTCTTCTTCAGTTAGATCGCGAACGCGAGTGCTCTCAGAAACGCCAGCTTCTTTTAAAATCTCAGATGCTGTGGATTGTCCGATTCCGTAGACATATGTCAAAGAAACGACAACTCGTTTGTCACGAGGAATGTCGACACCAGCAATACGTGCCATGCTTTTACACCTCCTGTGAATTAACCTTGTTTTTGTTTGTGTTTAGGATTTTCGCAAATTACCATGACGGTACCTTTTCGGCGAATAACCTTACATTTTTCGCAAATGGGTTTCACTGATGGTCTTACCTTCATGTTTTCAACCTCCTTATGTTGCGGAGTGACATTAATTTGTCTTTTTATTTATATCGGTACGTGATACGACCACGAGTCAAATCATACGGAGACAATTCTACAGTCACTTTATCACCAGGTAAAATACGAATGAAATGCATACGAATCTTCCCAGAGACGTGAGCCAAAATCTTATGACCGTTCTCTAATTCTACGCGGAACATCGCATTTGGAAGCGGCTCAATCACCGTTCCTTCTACTTCGATTACATCTTCTTTGGCCATGAATTTACTCTCCTTCCTTCAGTAAATTATCATCGATATATGTTGAAATTGCAAACCGCAATTTTGCATTGGTTACACGACCCGTTTCAACAATGCTATTTTTCACTTCCGAAGCAATGATATTTAATCGCTCGAGATGCTGGATATTCTTTTTCTTTGCTCGGTCAACTTTACGTTTATCACCATCGGCAATTCGAACAAAACGATCATCCAGTATTTCTATAACACAAGCGAATTTATCTTTGTCTCTTCCGTTCAAGATTCGCACAAGCTCACCAACTTGCGGAACCGATTCAGGATCTTTCATTCAGCGACCACCTTCATCAATCGGTTTTTGTCAAAATTTCATATCCTGTGTCAACAATAGCAATGGTGTGTTCAAAATGGGCACACATTTTCCCGTCTGCCGTTACGACTGTCCAATTGTCTTGTAACGTTCGAACATGTCTGGAACCAGCGTTTACCATTGGTTCAACAGCTAAAACCATTCCTGACTTAAGTCTGGGTCCTTTTCCCGGAGGTCCAAAGTGTGGGATTTGTGGGTCTTCATGAAGTTCTTGCCCTACTCCATGACCAACGTATTCTCTTACGATTGAGAAACCATAAGATTCTACATACGTTTGAATCGCATGAGATATGTTGGATAGACGCTCTCCTGGCTTCGCTTCCGCTAGTCCTTTGAATAGTGATTCTTCGGTGACTTCTAGGAGCTTGCGGGTTCCTTCGGAAATGTTCCCGACTGGATAGGTCCATGCGGAGTCCCCATGATACCCTTGATAGTTGGCGCCGATATCAATGCTGATAATGTCACCATCTTTGAGTACTCGATCCCTAGGGATTCCGTGTACCAACTCATCATTTACTGAAGCGCATATGCTCCCAGTAAATCCATTATAGCCTTTAAAAGATGGAATCGCATCATGTGAACGAATAAGCTTGTCAGCGATATTGTCCAATTCCTTCGTTGTAATACCAGGCTCAATGTGTTTTTGAAGCTCTTGGTGGGTTAAGGCTACGATTTTACCTGCAACACGCATGATATCAAGTTCTCTCGGCGTCTTACAAATAATCATCGATTAATTCCTTTCAATATCTCATCAAGATCTTCGAAAACTAGTTGAATGTCTTGTTGTCCATTAATATTACGAAGATAGCCTTTTCCTTCATAGAAGTCGACGAGCGGTTGTGTTTGTTCTAAGTTGACTTCCAGGCGTTTTTCAACAGTCTCTGGCTTATCGTCATCACGTTGAATTAAGTCACTACCATCTTTGTCGCACTTTCCGGCTACTTTCGGAGGATTATAAAGTTCATGGTACGTTGCACCACATGTAGGGCAGATCCAACGTCCTGTTAACCTTCTAAATAAATCCTCTTTTGGAACCTTTATATACAATACATGGTCTAACCTACGACCAAGATCTTCTAACATTGATTCTAACGCTTCTGCTTGGGCAACCGTTCTTGGAAAACCATCCAGCAAAAATCCGCCTTTACAATCATCTTGGCTAAGTCGTTCACGAACAATACCAACAGTTACTTCATCAGGAACAAGATTACCTTCATCCATATAAGCTTTTGCTTTTAAGCCAAGCTCAGTACCACCTTTAATCGCAGCACGGAACATGTCCCCTGTTGAAATATGTGGAATGCCGTATTTTTCGACGATTTTTTCTGCTTGGGTTCCTTTTCCGGCACCCGGAAGTCCCATTAAGATCAAATTCATCTCTCTACCCCTCCACCGTTTGAATTTACGATCGAAGGCAAAGGGAGCCTGACTCCCTTCCCTTTACTTTATAAATCCTTTGTAAGATCGCTTTATTAATTGACTTTCAATTTGTTTCATCGTGTCTAATGCTACACCAACAACGATCAATAACCCTGTACCGCCAATTTGGACGGCTGGAGGTAATCCTGCTAATTCTGTGAAGAAAACAGGAAGTATTGATACAACTGCCAGGAATAGCGCTCCGACGAATGTCAAACGATATAGGATTCGAGTGATGTACACTTGCGTCGTTTTACCGGGACGGATACCAGGAATGTAACCGCCTTGTTTTTTCAAGTTCTCCGCCATCTGTTCTGGGTTAACTTGGACAAACGTATAAAAATACGTGAAACCGATGATTAAAGCAGCATAGACTACAAGTCCAAATGGCGCTGTATAATCAAAGTTGGCCGTTACCCAACCTGCAATTGCACTTTGATCCCCAAAGAATCCAGCAACTGTTGGTGGAAAAATGAAGAGTGACATTGCAAAGATGACAGGGATAACCCCGGCTGAGTTCACTTTTAACGGCAAGTGAGTTGATTGACCCCCTTGCGGTTTCCCGGCAACCAATCGTTTGGCGTATTGCACTGGAATTTTACGTAATGCTTGTTGCACAAAAATGACTCCGACCACGATGGCTAAAAGTGCAATTAAGAGCAACAAAATTACGACTATGCTAATAAATAATTGGTCACCTGCGTCAGCGATTTGAGTCGCATAAATTTGGTTTACCCCATTTGGGATTGCAGCAGCAATACCGGCAAAGATCAAAATGGAAATACCATTTCCGACCCCATTAGCAGTAATTTGCTCACCAAGCCACATTAAGAATGCAGTACCAGCCGTTAAGGTCAGTGCAATGAGTAAATACGTTGCAACTGTCGGGTTAGGTACTAAGTTTGGGAATAGACTGTTAAACCCAATTGACATCCCTAATGCTTGAATAAATGCAATGACAATCGTACCGTATCTCGTCACCGCAGCTAGTTTTCTTCTACCTGCTTCCCCTTGTTTTGACCATTCAGCAAATTTAGGGACAACATCCATTCGTAATAATTGGACGATAATGGATGCTGTGATATACGGCATGATTCCCGTCGCAAAGATGGAGAATCGCTCAAGTGCTCCACCACCAAATGTATTCAGGAAACCAAATGCATTCATTTGACCTTGAAAATCTAACGCCTCAGCATTTACTCCAGGAGCTGGAATATGAGCACCGATACGGAAGATTACTAGCATGATCAAGGTAAATAATATTTTCTTTCGTAAATCACCAACACGCATGATATTGGAGATTGTTTGAAACATTAAACCACCTCAGTCGTTCCGCCGGCAGCCTCGATCGCTTCTTTAGCAGATGCAGAGAACTTGTGTGCTTTCACAGTAAGTTTACGTTCAAGATTTCCGTTTCCTAGAATCTTGATTCCGTCTTTTTCATTACTTACAACACCTGATTCGATAAGAAGTGCTGGAGTTACCTCCGTTCCTTCTTCAAAACGATTTAGCGTTTCAAGGTTCACAATTGCAAACTCTTTACGCGTTGGGTTTGTAAATCCACGTTTCGGTAAACGACGGAAGATAGGCATTTGTCCACCTTCGAACCCAGGACGAACACCGCCGCCAGAACGAGCGTTTTGACCTTTGTGACCTTTACCAGCCGTTTTACCGTTACCGCTAGCGATACCACGTCCAACACGATTGCGCACTTTACGTGATCCTTCAGCAGGCTTTAATTCGTGAAGTTTCATATTGGCACCTCCTCAACTGTATAACTTAATTATGCTTGAATCTCTTTAACACTGACGAGATGAGAAACTTTGTTGACCATTCCGCGAATTGCTGAATTGTCCTCTTGTACGACAGTGTGGTTCACTTTACGAAGACCTAATGTCTTCACAGTGATACGCTGATCTTCAGGGCGTCCGATCAGGCTTCGCTTGAGGGTGATTTCTAATTTATTTGCCATGCCAAATCCCTCCTTAACCTAGCAACTCTTCAACAGATTTGCCACGTAGTTTCGCTACTTCTTCAGGACTCTTTAAGCTGTCAAGTCCTTCGATCGTTGCACGTACCATGTTAATTGGGTTGTTTGATCCTAAGGATTTGGATAAGATATCTCCTACACCAGCTAATTCTAATACCGCACGTACAGGTCCACCAGCAATAACTCCAGTACCCTCAGATGCAGGCTTTAATAGTACGCTACCCGCACCAAACTGCCCAGTGATTTGGTGTGGAATTGTAGTTCCTTGGATTGGTACGCGAATTAAGTTTTTCTTACCATCTTCAATTGCTTTACGGATTGCTTCAGGTACTTCTAAAGCTTTACCCATTCCGAAACCAACGTGTCCGTTTTTATCTCCAACGACAACCAATGCAGCAAAGCGGAAACGACGTCCACCTTTTACTACCTTCGCAACTCGGTTGACGGTAACGACTCTTTCTTCAAGTTCCAATTTATTTGGGTCGATACGCATGAATTTCCCTCCTTCTAGCCTTGATTAAAACTTCAGACCAGCTTCACGAGCTGCATCCGCAAGTTCTTTTACACGACCGTGATATAAATATCCGCCACGATCAAATACTACAGACTCATGACCTTTTTCTAAGGCACGCTTAGCTACGAGTTCGCCGACTTTTTTAGCTGCTTCTATATTTCCGCCGTTTTCAAGTTTTAGTTCTTTATCTAAGCTTGATGCACCTACAATTGTAACGCCATTTACGTCATCAATTAATTGTGCAGTCACGTGCTTATTAGAACGGAAAACATTCAAACGAGGACGTTCTGCAGTTCCTGTGATCGAGCGACGAACGTGTGCGTGTCTTTTTTTACGTACAACATTCTTGTCAGCCTTAGTGATCATTGAACGTCATTCCTTTCTTTCCGCTATTTAGGCTTATTTACCTGTCTTACCTTCCTTACGACGTACATATTCGCCTTGGTAACGAATACCTTTTCCTTTGTAAGGTTCAGGTTTTCTTACTGCGCGAATGTTAGAAGCAAGTGCTCCAACGCGTTCTTTGTCGATTCCTTTAATAATAACCTTCGTGTTTTCAGGAACATCGATTTCTAAACCGTCTTCTGGTGTGAACTCAACAGGGTGAGATAGACCAACGTTTAGTACTACCTTGTTCCCTGATTTTTGCGCTCTGTATCCAACACCAACAAGCTCAAGCGTCTTTTCATAACCTTTTGTTACACCTTCCACCATGTTATTGATCACAGAACGAGTTGTTCCGTGAAGCGCACGGTGGTCTTTATGATCAGATGGTCTTTCAACCGTAATCGTGTTATCTTCAACTTTCACGACGATATCATGGTGAAGTTCTTTTGTTAATTCACCTTTTGGACCTTTAACAGTCATTGTATTTCCTTCATGTTTTACTTCTACTCCTGAAGGAATTTCAATTGGTTTAACACCAACACGAGACATACCTTACACCTCCATTCTTGCGTTCAAATTACCAAACGTAAGCCAATACTTCTCCGCCAACTTTTTGCTGGCGAGCTTCTTTATCCGTAATGACTCCGTTAGAAGAGGAAATGATTGCAATTCCTAATCCCCCTAGTACACGTGGAAGCTCATCTGCTTTCGCGTATACACGAAGTCCTGGTTTACTAATTTTCTTAATGCCTGTGATAACACGCTCATTGTTAGCACTGTATTTAAGGAATAATCGTAGGATACCTTGTTTGTTATCCTCGATGAATTCATAATCACGAATGAAACCTTCGCGCTTTAAAATATCTGCAACTTCCTTCTTAATCTTTGAAGCTGGAAGTTCTAAACTATTGTGTCTTACAGTATTCGCGTTGCGAATACGAGTCAGCATATCAGCAATTGGATCTGTCATGACCATCGTATTTACCTCCTTCCCTAAACGGAATTACCAGCTAGCTTTTTTGACGCCCGGAATTTGACCTTTATACGCAAGTTCGCGGAAGCAGATACGGCAAAGCTTGAACTTACGAATGACACTATGTGGGCGACCACAACGTTCACAACGTGTATATTCTTGAACTTTAAACTTTTTAGGTCGTTTATTTTTAGCGATCATTGATTTTTTCGCCAAGGTCTTCACTCCTCCCTTTTGGCAAGTTCTTATTTTTGAAACGGCATGCCCATTTGAGTGAGAAGTTCACGTGCTTCTTCGTCAGTGTTAGCAGTTGTAACAACTACGATGTCCATTCCGCGAACTTTATCAACTTTGTCATACTCGATTTCTGGGAAAATAAGTTGCTCTTTTACACCTAACGTGTAGTTTCCACGTCCGTCAAAAGCTTTCTTTGATACACCACGGAAGTCACGAACTCGTGGTAAAGAAACACTAATGAGTTTATCGAGGAAGTCGTACATACGCTCACCACGTAAAGTAACTTTTGCACCGATAGGCATTCCTTCACGTAGTTTGAATCCTGCGATTGATTTCTTCGCTTTTGTAATTAATGGTTTTTGACCTGTAATTTCAGTTAGCTCCTCAACAGCCTTATCTAAGACCTTCGAGTTCTGAACCGCATCACCGATTCCCATGTTAATTACGATTTTCTCTACCTTTGGTACTTCCATTACGGAAGCGTAATTAAATTTATCATTAAGAGCAGGAACGATTTCCTGATTATATTTTTGTTTCAGACGATTCATTGAGTAAACCTCCTTTCAGCCTCTAGCGATTATTTATCTAAAGATTCGCCAGACTTTTTCGCAATACGTACTTTCTTTCCATTTTCTACTGTATACCCGACACGCGTTGGTTCGCTAGTCTTAGGATCAATAGGCATCACGTTTGATACGTGAATTGGAGCTTCTTGATTTAAGATTCCGCCTTGTGGGTTAGCTTGAGATGGTTTCGCATGTTTTTTCACCATGTTTACGCCTTCTACAAGCACTCGGTAGTCAGTTGGGTATGCTTCAAGGATTTTACCTTCCTTGCCTTTGTCTTTGCCAGAGATTACTTTAACAGTATCTCCTTTTTTGACATGCAATTTTGGTTGAGACATAAGGGCACCTCCTTAAGACGTAAATTTCCGTTCATTTATGATTAAAGCACTTCAGGAGCTAAAGATACGATCTTCATGAATTGGTTTTCACGCAATTCACGTGCAACTGGTCCAAAGATACGAGTTCCGCGAGGACCCTTGTCGTCACGAACGATTACCGCAGCGTTCTCATCGAATTTGATGTAAGAACCGTCTGGGCGGCGCGCACCACTCTTTGAACGTACGATAACTGCTCGAACAACTTCACCTTTCTTGACAACGCCACCAGGTGTTGCTTGTTTTACAGAACACACGATAACATCACCAATGTTCGCAGTTTTACGGCCAGTACCGCCTAGAACTTTAATACACTGTACTTCACGAGCTCCTGAGTTATCAGCTACTTTTAATCGACTTTCTTGTTGAATCATAGACTTCTTTACCTCCCTTCAGGTAAGTAAACATAAACTTCTATTAAATAATTACTGCTTCTTCTACAACTTCGACTAAGCGGAAACGCTTATCTTTTGATAATGGACGAGTTTCCATAATTCTCACTCGGTCGCCGACTTTAGCAGTATTGTTCTCATCATGAGCTTTTAATTTCTTAGAATACTTAACTCGCTTTCCGTAGAGCGGGTCCATTTTGTACGTTTCTACTGTAACTGTGATCGTTTTATCCATTTTGTCGGATGTAACACGACCAACATAGCTTTTGCGGTTGTTACGCTCTGTCACAGTGCAAACCTCCTCTCAGGATTATTCGTTCGTGATACCTAGTTCTCTTTCACGCAATACCGTTTTTGCACGAGCAATAGCTTTCTTCACTTCACGAATGCGGGCTGGATTGTCTAACTGTCCAGTCGCAAGCTGAAAGCGAAGGTTGAATAACTCTTCTTTTAAAGACTTTGATTTTTGTTCAATCTCAGCAGTGGTAAGGTTGCGAATCTCATTAGCTTTCATTTGCGTCACCACCCACTTCTTCGCGTTTTACAAATTTTGTTTTAATTGGCAATTTATGTGAAGCAAGACGTAATGCTTCGCGAGCTACCTCTTCAGATACTCCTGCAATTTCAAACATAATCTTCCCAGGTTTCACTACTGCTACCCATCCTTCTGGAGCACCTTTACCGGAACCCATACGTACCTCTAATGGCTTAGCTGTGTAAGGCTTATCTGGGAAAATCTTAATCCATACTTTACCTCCACGTTTCATATAACGTGTCATTGCAATACGCGCTGCTTCGATTTGACGGTTAGTGATCCAAGAAGCTTCCACCGCTTGTAAACCGTATTCACCGAAATTAACTTCTGTTCCGCCCTTCGCACGACCGCGCATTTTACCACGGTGTTCACGACGGAATTTTACACGTTTAGGCATTAGCATGATTAATTTCCTCCTTCCTCTTGTTTCGTTCCTTTCGTTGGAAGGACTTCTCCGCGGTAGATCCACACTTTAATTCCAAGCTTACCGTAAGTAGTATCTGCTTCTGCAGTACCATAGTCGATATCAGCTCTTAATGTGTGTAGTGGAACCGTTCCTTCGCTATATGATTCAGAACGAGCAATGTCTGCTCCGCCAAGACGTCCAGATACTTCTGTACGAATTCCTTTTGCGCCAGCGCGCATTGTGCGTTGAATTGATTGTTTCATTGCACGACGGAATGAAATACGATTTTCTAATTGGCGAGCGATATTTTCTGCAACTAAACGAGAATCCATGTCTGGCGTTTTCACTTCATTAATGTTGATGTGAACTCGTTTACCTGTTAATTGATTTAATGCTTTACGTAATGCTTCTACTTCAGAACCACCTTTACCGATAACCATACCTGGCTTAGCAGTGTAAATTGTTACGTTTACTCGGTTAGCAGCACGTTCAATTTCAATGGTGGATACAGAAGCTTCTTGTAGGCGCTTCTCCAAGTATTCACGAATTTTAATGTCTTCGTGAAGTAGGTCAGCATAATCTTTTTCTGCGTACCATTTAGACTCCCAGTCGCGAATAACGCCAACACGAAGTCCATTAGGATTTACTTTTTGACCCACACTTATCCCTCCTTCTTTTCTGTAAGAACGACCGTAATATGGCTCGTACGTTTGTTGATTCGGCTCGCACGTCCCATTGCACGTGGGCGGAATCGCTTCAATGTAATGCCTTCGTCAACGTATACTTTGCTGACAACTAAGTTATCAGGTTCCATTTCATAGTTATGCTCTGCGTTCGCAATGGCTGAATTTAAAAGCTTCTCAACAATTGGAGATGCTTTCTTTGGTGTGTGGCGTAAGATGGAGATTGCTTCACCAACTTCTTTCCCACGAATTAAATCAACCACTAAGCGTGCTTTACGAGGAGCAATGCGCACTTGTTTTGCAACTGCTTTTGCTTCCATGGAAAGTACCTCCCCTCTTTATTAACGTCGTGTTTTCTTGTCATCTGCTGCATGGCCTTTGTACGTTCTTGATGGAGCGAACTCCCCAAGCTTGTGACCGACCATGTCTTCAGAGATATAAACCGGTACGTGTTTGCGACCGTCGTATACGGCAATCGTATGACCGATGAATTCAGGGAAAATTGTAGAACGGCGAGACCAAGTTTTGATCACTTTTCTATCTTCACTCTCGTTCATTCCTTCAACTTTCTTCATAAGATGATCATCCACAAAAGGTCCTTTTTTCAAGCTGCGACCCATATTTGTACCTCCCTTCGTGATTGATCTACGGTTCTGCTACTTGAGAACCGTAGCACAATCCCGTTATTTTTTGCGACGACGCACAATGTATTTATCCGTGTCTTTGTTTTTATTACGTGTTTTGTATCCAAGTGTTGGTTTACCCCATGGAGACATTGGTGATTTACGTCCGATTGGCGCACGTCCTTCACCACCACCGTGTGGGTGATCACTTGGGTTCATAACAGAACCACGAACTGTTGGGCGTTTACCTAACCAACGAGAACGACCTGCTTTACCAATGTTAACAAGCTCATGTTCTACGTTACCAACTTGACCTACTGTCGCGCGGCAAGTAGCTAGGATTAAACGAGTTTCGCCTGAACGTAAACGTACTAAGACGTAATCTCCTTCTTTACCTAAAAGCTGAGCTTCAGCGCCAGCAGAGCGAACTAATTGTCCACCTTTTCCAGGGCGAAGTTCAATATTATGAATAACTGTACCAACAGGAATGTCTTTTAATTGAAGTGCGTTACCGACTTTAATGTCAGCATCTTTACCTGACATTACTACAGTTCCTACTTTCAGTCCTTTTGGAGCTAAAATGTAACGCTTCTCACCGTCAGCGTAGTTGATTAGAGCGATGTTTGCAGAACGGTTTGGATCGTATTCGATCGTAGCAACGCGTCCTGGAATTCCATCTTTTTCACGTTTAAAGTCAATCACACGGTATTGGCGCTTATGCCCACCACCTTGGTGACGTACTGTTAAACGACCTTGGTTATTACGACCACCGCGTTTTGATAAAGGCTCTAATAGAGACTTTTCAGGCTTGTCTGTAGTGATTTCTTGGAAATCTAAGACGGACATCCCGCGGCGACCATTACTGGTTGGTTTATACTTTTTAATAGCCATTAGCTTTTCCCTCCTTCACAGTAAATTCGTTCTTATACACCTTCGAAGAATTCTAGTTCTTTACTATCTGGTGTAAGTTGTACAATGGCTTTCTTGCGCTTGCGAGTATAGCCTGTATAACGTCCGAAACGCTTGAACTTACCTTTGTAGTTCATTGTGTTTACGTTAGAAACTGTCACGCCGAAGATCTCTTCAACAGCTTTTTTAATTTCTGTTTTGTTAGCACGAGGATCTACATCAAACGTGTATTTCTGCTCAGCCATAAGATCTGCAGTACGTTCAGTAATGATGGGGCGCTTAATAATATCTCTAGCGTTTGCCATTATGCAAGCACCTCCTCTACCTTTTTCACAGCGTCTTGTGTAATGACGATATTGTCATGATGTGCAATATCAAGTACATTCACACCGTCAGCAGTGACGAATTTTACGCCTGGGATGTTACGAGCAGATAAAGCAACGTTGTCGTTGTAGTCCGCTGTTACAACTAGTGTTTTATTTTCCGTAGACAATCCTTCAAGAACATTAATAAGTTCTTTTGTCTTTGGAGCTTCAAATGATAATCCTTCCAATACGCGGAACGCTTCTGCATTCACTTTGGAAGAAAGAGCAGATTTTAACGCCAAACGACGTTGTTTTTTCGGTAATTTATATCCGTAGTTGCGTGGTTTTGGTCCAAATGTTACGCCACCACCAACCCAGATAGGTGAACGAATCGATCCGTGACGAGCACGTCCTGTTCCTTTTTGTCTCCAAGGTTTACGTCCGCCGCCACGAACTTCTGAGCGACCTTTAGTAGAATGTGTACCTTGTCTTTGTGATGCTTGTTGCATAACGATTGCGTCATATAAAACACTCTCATTAGGCTCAATGCCGAACACTGCATCTGAGAGTTCAATATCGCCTACTTGTGAGCCAGTTTGGTTATACAAAGTAACTTTAGGCATCTGGGCTCCTCCTTTCCTGTTCAATCTTATTCAGCAGATTTAACTGCAGATGTTACAGAAACGTAGCTCTTCTTCGCTCCAGGTACGTTTCCTTTTACTAGTAGTAAATTGCGCTCTGTATCTACACGTACGATTTCAAGGTTTTGGATAGTAACTTGTTCTCCACCCATGCGTCCAGGTAATAGTTTACCTTTACGAACGTGGTTCGGATCAACAGGTCCCATCGCACCAGGACGACGGTGATAGCGAGAACCGTGAGACATTGGACCGCGAGATTGGTTGTGACGCTTGATTGCACCAGCAAAACCTTTCCCTTTAGACGTTCCAGTAACGTCTACAACGTCTCCTTCTGCAAATGTATCTACTTTGACTTCTTGACCAATTTCATAATCCGCAAGATTAATATCACGGATTTCTTTAACGAAGCGCTTAGGGTTTGTCTTCGCTTTTGCTGCATGACCTTTTGCTGGTTTGTTTTGGTTGTTTTCTTTTTGGTCAGCAAAACCAATTTGGATTGCTTCGTAGCCATCACTCTCAACTGTTTTCTTTTGAAGGACAACGTTGTCAGCTGCTTCAACAACAGTTACAGGTACAACCTCACCGTTTTCAGCAAAGATTTGAGTCATGCCTAGTTTCTTACCTAAGATTCCTTTGGTCATGAGTCACACCTCCTATAATTTCATTACATTAAAATGTATTAAAGTTTAATTTCGATATCTACGCCAGATGGCAGATCTAAACGCATCAACGCATCAACAGTTTGCGGCGTTGGATTCACAATATCAATTAAACGCTTGTGAGTTCTCATTTCAAATTGCTCACGAGCATCTTTGTATTTGTGAACGGCACGCAAGATCGTGTATACGGACTTTTCAGTTGGAAGCGGGATTGGACCTGATACACTAGCACCGGATCTTTTAGCCGTTTCAACAATCTTTTCCGCTGATTGATCTAAAATTCTGTGATCATACGCTTTTAAACGAATGCGAATCTTCTGTTTTGCCATTTGATTACCTCCTTTTTCGCCCATTTTTGGAAATAGACTTGCTCATCGGAAATTTATCCTGACCACCTGCCATGGCAAAGGGGCCGGGTGTGTCAGCAACCTTCCAATTCATAGCCTGTCAGTGACCAACATTAAACATTATACTAAAAACCAAGATATTATGCAAGTTTTTTTTATAAATAAAGTATCCGGCCACACTTTTCCTATTATACATAGACTGTATATTCTTTTCAACCACTTATGGGTGAAATATCACAATTAATATTAGAAATTGTTGGCAGATAAAAAAGCATTCGTGGATTGGGATTTAAATATTATACCTTTAGATTATTCTTATTTGCCGGAGTACTTGATATCACCGATCATTTTAATCTGAATTTCATGGTATAAGATATAAAGAAAAACGAGTTTCTACTATATAACATAAGTTTTTTAAAGTAACCAGATCAATTAACCCCTACCATAACTTTTTATTATATTTAATATTTCTCGATCTCGACTTCTAAAAACTATGACATTTTTAATTATCACTCTGTAAAAGCTCACTGTTAATTATGCGACTCACTTTTGTAAAACATTTGCACCATCTGGCACAAGCGCGACATCGGTTCTAGCTTCGCTTTGCTTGGTTTTAAAAGGCCATATATATGAAATGTAGTTATTGCCATTGCTTTAGTGCCGATAGAATAACTATTAATCATGACTTTAAAAATTTCTCCTATTAAAAAAAAGACCCTAGGACGATGTCCTGGGGTCTTTCATAGATGTCAATTACTCAGTGATTTCAGCAACGACACCGGCACCTACAGTACGTCCACCCTCACGGATAGAGAACTTAGTACCTTCTTCAATCGCGATTGGCGCGATTAGTTCTACAGTCATTTCAACGTTATCTCCAGGCATAACCATTTCTACGCCTTCTGGAAGTTGAATTACACCAGTTACGTCCGTAGTACGGAAGTAGAACTGTGGACGGTAGTTAGAGAAGAATGGAGTGTGACGTCCACCTTCTTCTTTTGAAAGAACATAAACTTCAGATTTGAACTTCGTGTGTGGAGTGATTGAACCTGGCTTTGCAAGTACTTGTCCACGGTTGATGTCTTCACGAGAAACACCACGTAGAAGTGCACCAATGTTATCTCCAGCTTCAGCATAGTCAAGAAGCTTACGGAACATCTCAACACCAGTTACAGTAGTCTTCTTAGACTCTTCTTCGATACCGATGATTTCGATTTCGTCACCTACGTTTAATTGTCCACGCTCAACACGTCCAGTTGCAACAGTACCACGACCAGTGATTGAGAATACGTCCTCAACTGGCATCATGAATGGCTTATCTTTGTCACGCTCTGGAGTTGGGATGTAAGCATCAACTTCAGCCATTAGGTCGACAATAGCTTGCTCGTGATCTGCATCTCCTTCAAGTGCTTTAAGAGCAGAACCTTTAACTACAGGAATGTCGTCTCCTGGGAAGTCGTACTCAGAAAGTAAGTCACGTACTTCCATTTCTACTAACTCAAGTAACTCTTCGTCGTCAACTTGGTCAGTTTTGTTAAGGAATACTACGATTGAAGGTACACCTACTTGACGAGAAAGTAGAATGTGCTCACGAGTTTGTGGCATTGGGCCGTCAGCTGCAGATACAACTAGGATCGCACCGTCCATTTGAGCGGCACCAGTGATCATGTTTTTAACGTAGTCTGCGTGTCCTGGGCAGTCAACGTGTGCATAGTGACGAGTGTCAGTTTCGTACTCAACGTGTGCAGTTGAGATTGTAATTCCACGCTCACGCTCTTCTGGAGCACCGTCGATTTGGTCATATGCCATCGCAGTACCTTTACCAGATTTCTTGTGTAGTACGTTAGTGATTGCTGCTGTTAAAGTAGTTTTACCGTGGTCAACGTGTCCAATTGTACCGATATTGGCATGCGTCTTGGAACGATCAAATTTTTCTTTAGCCATTTTGAAATCCTCCTTAAATTAAGAAAGTATAATTTTTTTATTTAGTAGTAAGATGATTTAGGTTTGTCTAATCACCTTTCTTAGCTTACAACAAATTAACTACAGAGACAATAATTCTTGTTTATTGTCCTGATTGTTTTTTAATAATTTCTTCTGAAATGCTCTTTGGTACTTCTTCATAGTGATCAAAGTGCATTGTGTATTGGCCACGACCTTGCGTGTTTGAACGAAGAGAAGTCGCGTAACCAAACATTTCAGAAAGTGGCACCATCGCTTTAACGATTTGTGCGTTACCACGAGCTTCCATACCTTCTACACGTCCACGACGAGAAGTTACGTCACCCATGATATCTCCCATGTATTCCTCTGGAACTACTACTTCTACTTTCATAACCGGCTCTAGAAGAACTGGGTTACATTTTTTCACAGCTTCTTTAACTGCAAGAGATGCTGCTACTTTAAATGCCATCTCGTTAGAGTCAACATCGTGGTAAGATCCATCATAAAGCTTAGCTTTAACGTCGATTACAGGATATCCTGCGATCATACCGTTTTCTAGAGCTTGTTCAAGACCTTGACCTACTGATGGGATGTATTCACGTGGAACAACACCACCAACAATCGCATCTTCAAATTCAAATCCTGCGCCCTCTTCGTTTGGAGTAAACTCTACCCATACGTGACCGTATTGTCCACGACCACCGGATTGACGTACGAATTTACCTTCACATTGAGCAGCTTGGCGAATTGATTCACGATATGATACTTGAGGAGCACCAACATTCGCTTCAACTTTGAATTCACGTTTCAAACGGTCAACGATGATGTCAAGGTGAAGTTCACCCATACCAGCGATGATTGTTTGACCTGTTTCTTCATCAGTATGCGTTTGGAATGTAGGGTCTTCTTCAGCCAGCTTTGCAAGTGCAATACCCATTTTATCTTGGTCAGCCTTAGATTTTGGCTCAACAGATAATGAGATAACAGGCTCTGGGAATTCCATAGACTCAAGAATAACAAGATCCTTTTCATCACATAGAGTATCACCAGTAGAAGTATCTTTTAAACCTACACCGCCAGCGATATCTCCAGCAAAACATGTTGGGATCTCTTCACGGTGGTTCGCGTGCATTTGTAGGATACGTCCCATTCTTTCACGCTTGTTTTTCGTTGCGTTCTTAACATAAGAACCAGCATTAACTGTACCTGAGTAAACACGGAAGAAAGTAAGCTTACCAACGTAAGGGTCAGTTGCAACTTTAAATGCCAATGCTGAGAATGGCTCGTTGTCATCCGCTTTACGCTCAATAGTTTCTTCTTCGTTTCCAGGAACGTGACCTTGAATTGCAGGTACATCTAATGGTGACGGTAAGTAGTCGATTACTGCGTCAATCATTAGTTGAACACCTTTGTTTTTGAATGCTGAACCACAAAGAACTGGGTAAAATTCAACATTACAAGTACCTTTACGAATCGCCGCTTTTAGCTCATCGACAGTAATTTCTTCACCTTCTAGGTACTTCATCATAAGCTCTTCATCAAGCTCAGAAACTGCTTCAACTAGTTTCTCACGATACTCTTCCGCTTGAGCTTTATACTCTTCAGGAATTTCACGTGCTTCACTACGAGTTCCTAAGTCATCCATATAGAAGTAAGCTTGCATGTCAACAAGATCAATAATACCTTCGAAGTCATCTTCAGCACCGATTGGTAACTGAATCGCAGCTGCGTTCGCACCGAGGCGGTCATGCAATGTGCTTAATGAATAAATGAAATCTGCACCGATCTTGTCCATTTTGTTTACGAAAACAATTCGTGGTACATGGTACGTTGTTGCTTGGCGCCAAACTGTTTCAGTTTGTGGCTCTACACCAGATTGAGCATCGAGTACTGCAACTGCACCGTCAAGTACACGTAAAGAACGCTCAACTTCTACAGTGAAGTCTACGTGTCCAGGTGTATCGATGATATTAATACGGTGTTCTTTCCATTGAGCTGTTGTCGCAGCAGATGTGATTGTAATACCACGCTCTTGTTCCTGCTCCATCCAGTCCATTTGAGAAGCACCTTCGTGTGTTTCACCGATTTTATGGATACGCCCAGTGTAGAAAAGAACTCTTTCCGTTGCTGTCGTTTTACCGGCATCGATGTGTGCCATGATACCGATATTACGTGTTTTTTCCAAGGAGAACTCTCTTCCCATTGGTCAATTTCTCCTTCCTTAGTGAAGATGTTATTTTATTTCAGGGTATGTAGTTAAAGGAAGGGAATCCCCTCCTTCACTCTTCCCCCGGCTGTATATTCACCCTTAGTTTCCTAAGGTGGAGCTAAGGGAGTATATTACTTACCAGCGATAATGAGCAAATGCTTTGTTTGCTTCAGCCATGCGGTGAGTGTCTTCACGCTTCTTCACAGCTGCACCCGTGTTATTCGCTGCGTCCATAATTTCATTTGCAAGACGCTCTTCCATCGTTTTTTCACCACGAAGGCGAGCGTAGCTCACTAACCAACGAAGTCCTAAAGTCGTACGACGATCAGGTTTAACTTCGATCGGTACTTGATAGTTAGCACCACCAACACGGCGAGCTTTAACTTCAAGAACTGGCATAATGTTTTTTAACGCTTGTTCGAATACTTCTTGTGGGTCATTACCAGTACGTTCTTGTACTAGTTCAAATGCTTTATAAAGAATAGTTTGTGCTTTACCTCTTTTACCGTCAACCATAATACGGTTGATTAAGCGAGTTACTAACTTTGAGTTGTAAATCGGATCAGGTAATACATCTCTGCGAGGTACAGGTCCTTTACGAGGCATAAGGTTCCCTCCTTTCACGAAATCATTAATTTTTAGCGCATGATTGACGCATTATTTTTTAGGTCTCTTAGTTCCATATTTAGAACGACCTTGTCCACGGTTCTCAACACCTGCAGTGTCAAGAGCACCACGTACGATGTGGTAACGTACCCCCGGTAAGTCTTTCACACGTCCTCCACGAATAAGTACAACACTGTGTTCTTGAAGGTTGTGTCCAATACCAGGAATATATGCCGTTACTTCAATTTGGTTAGTTAGACGCACACGAGCATATTTACGAAGGGCAGAGTTTGGTTTCTTAGGTGTCATAGTTCCAACACGAGTACATACACCACGTTTTTGTGGAGAACTTTGGTTCGTTTGTACTTTCTTGAAACTGTTGTACCCTTTGTTCAATGCTGGCGAGTCGGATTTTTCTACTTTCGCTTTACGACCTTTACGCACTAATTGATTAATAGTAGGCATGCGATATCCTCCTTTCATCTATGATTTATTTAAGCCCACTGGTCCAGGTGGTTCATAATTGTGTAAAAGGAAAGTTTTTGCCTAAAGGAAGGCCAATAGGCAAAAACTTATTTTTACTTTTTCAAGGCAACAATCGCTGCATTCACATCAATTCCACAAGCTTTTCCAAGCTTTTTCATAGAATCGACATTAATAATTGGAATACCTTGTGATTCGGCTAGTTTCACTGCTTTATGCAAAACCTTCGGATCTGCATCTTCTGCAACGACCAGCTCTATAACCTGTTGATTTTCCAGTGCTTTAAGCGTCTGTTTCGTGCCGACGACTTTTTCGTTTGCCTGGTCTACTTTTTCATAAGACATTTTTCATCCTCCAAAGCATCAGGTGTTTGGCACACTTTGATATATTACCATCGTAATCAACGCGTGTCAACATTAATTTGCATTTATTCTTGAATAGATACTTCTTCTACCATTTCATCTGTCGCTTCCTCTTCAACATTCGTTGAAGTGATCTTGCGATATCGTTGCATTCCTGTTCCTGCAGGAACAAGTTTACCGATAATGACGTTTTCTTTCAAGCCGACAAGTTCGTCTCTCTTACCTTTGATAGCTGCATCAGTAAGAACTCGTGTCGTTTCTTGGAAAGAAGCAGCAGATAAGAATGAATCTGTCTCAAGGGATGCTTTTGTAATACCGAGTAAGACAGGAGTTCCCATTGCCGGAGTACCTCCACGCAATAGAATATCTTTGTTCGCTTCATTGAATTGATGCACTTCAACAAGGGATCCTGGTAATACTTCTGTATCTCCAGCATCGACAACACGGATCTTTCGAAGCATTTGACGTACCATAACCTCTACGTGTTTATCTCCGATTTCTACCCCTTGCATACGATAAACTTTTTGTACCTCGCGTAAGAGATATTCTTGTACACCTTGTACACCAGAAACTAAAAGTAATTCTTTAGGGTCAATTGAACCTTCTGTAAGTTCTTGACCTGGTTTCACTTGATCGCCAACTTCTACTTTCATTCTAGCACCGTATGGCGCAACGTAGTTACGTGTTTCAATTTCACCTTGTACGACAATTTCTTTCTTTTCATTTACTTCTTTAATGTCGCTAACTGCCCCTTCGATCTCTGAAATAACAGCCTGACCTTTCGGGTTACGTGCTTCAAACAGTTCCTGGATACGCGGTAAACCTTGGGTAATATCATCTCCTGCTACCCCACCTGTATGGAATGTACGCATTGTTAACTGAGTACCTGGTTCACCAATTGATTGAGCAGCAATGATACCAACCGCTTCTCCAACCTCAACTTCAGCACCTGTTGCTAAGTTTCGACCATAACATCTTTTACAAACGCCATGTTTAGTATCACAAGTAAATGCCGAACGAATGACAACAGACTCTACTCCTGCATCTTCTACGACTTTAGCAGAATCTTCATCCATTTCAACATCTTTTTCTACTAATACTTCACCTGTCTCAGGATGCTTAATTGTATTAAACGCCACACGACCAACAAGGCGGTCGTATAACGGTTCAATTACTTCTGTACCTTCAGTAATTGCCGCAACCTTTAGTCCACGATCTGTACCGCAGTCATCTTCACGAACGATCACATCTTGTGCAACATCTACAAGACGACGTGTTAAGTAACCTGAATCGGCAGTCTTCAAGGCTGTATCGGCTAGACCTTTACGCGCACCGTGCGTAGAGATAAAGTACTCAAGTACTGTTAAACCTTCACGGAAACTTGATTTGATTGGAAGTTCAATAATACGACCAGACGGATTCGCCATCAGACCACGCATACCAGCAAGTTGCGTAAAGTTTGATGCGTTACCACGAGCTCCGGAATCACTCATCATAAAGATTGGGTTCGTATCTTCAAGTGTTCCCATTAATCGATTTTGGATCTCGTCTTTTGCTGCACTCCACACTTCGATGACTTTGTCATAACGTTCCTCTTCAGTAATTAAACCTCGTCGGAACTGCTTTACGACACGGTCCACTTTTTTCTCTGCATCGTCAAGGATTTCTTGCTTATCCTTCAATACAACAATGTCAGATACACCGATTGTAATACCGGCTTTTGTGGAGTAGTGGAAACCTAGATCCTTCATCTTATCAAGCATGACAGACGTTTGAGATACTTTAAATTTCTTAAATACTTCAGCGATAATGTCACCTAAGAAACCTTTCTTAAATGGTGCGACAACATCTCTGTTTTCGTATTCTTTTTTAACATCTGTGCCAGATGGAACAATGTATTTATCAGGTGTTTCAATCTCTAAGTTTGTTGCAGTTGGTTCATTTACATATGGAAACGATCCTGGGAGAATTTCATTAAAAATAATTTTCCCTACGGAAGTTAGGAGTAATTTACCTTCGTGTTCTTCCTTGAAGTTCGTTTTCCCAAGAGATCCAACAGGGATAGCCACTCTCGTATGAAGGTGGACATGTCCATTTCGATACGCAGTAAGTGCTTCGTCTGCATCTTTGTAAATGTTACCTTCTCCAATTGCCCCTTTACGCTCAAGAGTTAAGTAGTAGTTTCCTAATACCATATCTTGAGACGGCGTAACAACTGGTTTACCGTCTTTAGGGTTTAAGATGTTTTGAGCTGCAAGCATAAGTAAACGAGACTCTGCTTGGGCTTCTGCAGATAATGGAACGTGCACCGCCATTTGGTCACCGTCAAAGTCTGCGTTATAAGCAGTACATACGAGTGGGTGAAGCTTAATCGCACGACCTTCTACTAATGTCGGTTCAAATGCTTGAATCCCTAGTCTGTGTAACGTTGGCGCACGGTTTAAAAGGACCGGATGTTCTTTAATGACTTCTTCTAATACATCCCAAACTTCCGGTTGCACTCGCTCAACTTTACGTTTTGCACTCTTAATATTGTGAGCTAAACCTTTGCTAACAAGCTCTTTCATTACAAAAGGTTTAAATAATTCAAGTGCCATTTCTTTAGGTAAACCACATTGATACATCTTCAAGTGTGGTCCTACCACGATAACAGAACGACCAGAGTAGTCTACACGTTTACCAAGTAAGTTTTGACGGAAACGACCTTGTTTCCCCTTCAGCATATGAGAAAGAGATTTTAGCGGACGGTTACCCGGTCCTGTTACAGGACGACCGCGTCGCCCGTTATCAATTAAAGCATCAACAGCTTCTTGAAGCATACGCTTTTCGTTTTGAACGATAATGCTTGGTGCCCCAAGATCTAATAGGCGCTTTAATCGATTGTTTCGGTTAATCACACGACGATATAAGTCGTTTAAGTCAGACGTCGCGAATCTTCCACCATCTAATTGAACCATTGGACGTAATTCTGGTGGAATGACTGGTAAAACATCCATGATCATCCATGCCGGGTTGTTCCCTGAATTACGGAATGCCTCTAGCACTTCTAGTCGTTTGATAGCACGAGTTCGACGTTGACCTTGAGCTGTAACGAGCTCTTCTTTCAACATATTTACTTCTTTATCTAAGTCTATATCTTGTAACAATTTACGGATCGCCTCTGCCCCCATTTGGGCTGTAAAGGAACGACCGTATTTTTCACGATACGTACGATATTCTTTTTCTGAAAGAAGTTGTTTAAGTTCTAATGGTGTATCCCCAGTATCGGTTACTACATAGGAAGCGAAATAAATAACTTCCTCAAGAGAACGCGGAGACATGTCTAAGACAAGACCCATACGACTTGGGATCCCTTTGAAGTACCAAATATGAGAGACCGGGGCAGCTAATTCAATGTGCCCCATTCGCTCACGGCGTACTTTTGCGCGAGTTACCTCTACACCACAACGATCACAAACGACACCTTTGTAGCGTACTCGCTTATACTTCCCACAATGACATTCCCAGTCTTTTTGCGGTCCAAAAATACGTTCACAAAACAATCCATCTTTTTCAGGCTTTAACGTACGATAGTTAATGGTCTCTGGTTTTTTCACTTCACCTCTAGACCAAGAGCGAATCTTGTCCGGAGATGCAAGACCAATTTTCATATACTCAAAGTTATTCACATCTATCAAGGGGCTAACCTCCCTTTCAGCATTCAAGTTCTCCCATTAACCGTTTGATTCACCGGACTCAAGGTTTAAATTCAACTTGTCATTCCCTTGTTCTTCTTCATCATCAAGTTCAAGCATTTCTATTTCCTCTTCATTGCTTGATAGCATCTTCACGTCCATACCTAAGCTTTGAAGTTCCTTGATGAGAACTTTGAATGACTCTGGTACACCTGGCTCAGGTACATTTTCACCTTTTACAATCGCTTCATACGTTTTCACACGTCCAACAACATCATCGGACTTAACGGTTAGAATCTCTTGTAATGTATAAGCTGCACCATATGCTTCAAGTGCCCAAACCTCCATCTCACCAAAACGCTGTCCCCCGAACTGTGCTTTACCACCTAACGGCTGCTGAGTAACAAGTGAGTATGGTCCAGTTGAACGAGCATGTAACTTATCATCAACCATGTGTGCAAGTTTAATCATGTACATGATCCCAACAGACACACGGTTATCGAATGGCTCTCCAGTACGTCCGTCATATAAAACGGTTTTACCATCGCGTGCCATACCTGCCTCATCAAGAGTACTCCATACATCTTCTTCACGAGCACCATCAAATACTGGACTAGCTACGTGAATACCTAAGTTTCTCGCTGCCATTCCTAAGTGCATCTCAAGTACTTGCCCGATGTTCATACGTGATGGTACACCAAGAGGGTTTAACATGATGTCGATTGGAGTGCCATCTGGTAAATAAGGCATATCTTCCTCTGGTAAAATACGAGAAATTACACCTTTGTTACCGTGACGTCCAGCCATCTTGTCACCTTCGTTAATCTTTCTTTTCTGTACGATATAAACACGTACTAATTGATTAACTCCAGGAGGCAGTTCATCGCCATCTTCACGATTGAAGACTTTAACGTCTAAGACAATTCCGTCTCCACCATGTGGTGCACGTAGTGATGTATCTCGTACTTCACGAGCCTTTTCCCCGAAAATCGCATGTAATAGACGCTCTTCTGCTGTTAACTCAGTAACCCCTTTAGGTGTTACCTTACCAACAAGGATATCTCCGTCTTTTACTTCCGCACCCACTCGAATAATTCCACGTTCGTCAAGGTTCTTCAGTGCATCTTCACCAACGTTTGGAATATCACGTGTGATCTCTTCAGGTCCTAACTTAGTATCGCGGGCTTCTGATTCATACTCTTCAATATGAATTGAAGTATATACATCATCTTTTACGAGGCGTTCACTTAAAATGATCGCATCCTCATAGTTGTAACCTTCCCAAGTCATGAAACCAACCATAACGTTACGTCCTAAGGCCATTTCACCTTTTTCCATGGATGGTCCGTCAGCAAGGATTTCTCCTTTTGATACGATGTTCCCTTCACTGACAATCGGACGTTGATTATAGCAAGTACCTTGGTTTGAACGCTCAAACTTTTGAAGATTGTAGCGTACGACATCTGTTTCTACTTCTTTTCCGTCGACTTCTTCAATCTTACGAAGTTGTACATATTTACCTGAGACTCTTTCTATGCGCCCCTTCGTTTTCGAAACGACTGCTGCACCAGAGTCCTTAGCAGAAACATATTCCATTCCAGTACCTACAAGAGGTGATTCCGGCTCTAATAGCGGAACGGCTTGACGTTGCATGTTCGCTCCCATTAATGCACGGTTAGAGTCGTCATTTTCTAAGAACGGAATACATGCTGTCGCAGCTGATACAACTTGCTTTGGAGATACGTCCATGTAGTCTACTCGGTCACGTGGAACAATAATGTTTTCACCACGGAAACGACAAATAATATTTTCATCAACAAATGCCCCGTTTTCATCTAACTTCGCATTCGCCTGAGCTACAACATAATTATCTTCTTCGTCTGCAGTTAAGTAATCAAACTGCGGACTTACTCTTCCAGATTCATGGTCTACCTTACGATATGGTGTTTCCATAAAGCCAAATTCGTTCACTTTCGCATAACTAGAAAGCGAGTTGATTAACCCGATGTTCGGTCCCTCTGGCGTTTCGATTGGACACATACGACCATAGTGAGAGTAGTGTACGTCTCGCACTTCAAACCCTGCACGTTCACGTGTTAGACCACCAGGTCCAAGTGCTGAAAGACGTCTTTTATGCGTCAATTCTGCTAATGGATTTGTCTGGTCCATAAATTGAGATAATTGAGAGCTTCCGAAAAACTCTTTAATAGACGCAATCACAGGGCGAATATTAATTAGAGCCTGCGGAGTAATCATATTTGCATCTTGAATGGACATACGCTCACGTACAACGCGTTCCATTCTTGATAAACCAATACGGAATTGATTTTGTAATAATTCCCCTACACTACGAAGGCGACGGTTACCTAAGTGGTCAATATCGTCTGTGTTCCCTACTCCGTGTAGTAGGTTAAAGAAGTAGTTAATAGATGCAATAATATCAGCTGGAGTGATATTTTTAACTGCTTTCTCTACAACCCCATTACCAATTACGCGAATCGGTTCATCCTCTTCTGTACCATTTGGAGGGTGAATCAAGACGGATTGAAGATCTACTTCTTCATCTTCAACCACTCCACCGTGAAGAGTGATATGTTTAAAACCGACATTATTTTCTAAATAAGGAAGTAAACGATCTAATAATCTGCGATCGATCAACGCACCCTCTTCTGCTAACACTTCTCCTGTGTCAGGATCAACAAGTGTTTCTGCTAGGCGTTGGTTGAAAAGACGGTTTTTAATATGCAGTTTTTTATTAATCTTATATCGACCAACATTCGCTAAATCATATCGTTTCGGATCAAAGAAACGTGATTCTAACAAACTTTTTGCATTATCGACTGTTGGAGGCTCTCCAGGACGAAGACGTTCGTAGATTTCCAGTAGCGCTTTTTCAGAGCCATCTGTATTATCTTTTTCAAGCGTGTTACGTAAATACTCATCTTCACCTAATAGATCAATGATCTCTTGATCTGAACCAAATCCAAGAGCACGTAACAATACAGTGACAGGGATTTTACGCGTGCGGTCTATACGAACATAAACGACGTCTTTTGCGTCTGTTTCTAATTCCAACCATGCACCACGGTTCGGGATTACAGTAGTCGTAAAGCCCTTCTTTCCGTTTTTGTCAATCTTCTCACTGTAATAAACACTTGGTGAACGGACGAGTTGAGAAACAATTACTCGTTCTGCACCATTAATGACAAATGTTCCCGTATCAGTCATGAGAGGGAAATCTCCCATAAACACTTCTTGCTCTTTCACTTCACCTGTCTCTTTATTAATGAGACGTACCTTCACACGAAGCGGAGCCGAATACGTTACATCTCGTTCTTTGGAATCTTCTACTGAATATTTCGGTTCCCCTAAGCTATAATCAATAAACTCAAGCACCAAATTACCAGTAAAATCTTCAATTGGAGAGATGTCTCCGAACATCTCGCGAATACCTTCATCAAGAAACCATTGATAAGAAGCTGTTTGAATCTCAATTAAGTTTGGAAGATCCAACACTTCATTGATTCGGGCATAGCTCCTTCTCTGACGGTGGCGTCCATACTGAACTAGTTGACCTGTCAACTGATTCACCCCTTAAAAACTAACGTTTTTATCATCATAAGAATGGTATACCATTTGTACTTGCCATTCTTTGATACACTTTTTTCAGGCATTGCCTTTTTTTACTTGTGATGTGCTATTTTCTACCTCTTAGGAAAAACACCCTAGACAAGGTTGCTATTCTCACTTTTTTTGGACCGCAGCCAAGCGTAATGCTTGTCACTTCACTTTTCATTGTGAAGCTTTTGAGAATGAATGAACCTCGAGCTCATAGAATAAAATACTCGAGCTGCTCATTCATTCTCAACAGGCGGCCTATAAAGCAATCACTTTATCGAAGCAACCAATTTAGATGTAAATCATTATGTAAAAAACAAAAAAAGGGCCTGTAAGACTTCTACCTAGTCAAAGCATAAAAGACGTTAATAGTTTGTCCAAATTCACCCTTTTTATACACATCACCTATTTTTTCCATCATCTTTTTTGATAAAGATGATAGCATAAGAAAACAAAGGCTTGACTTTTTAAACTCTAGTCATCATACTAACCTTGAATTTAAAAGCATATTTGCCCCATTTTCAACTTTATATTCATACGCATTAAATAACATTAACACAACTAATTTGTTGAGTCAATCTTTTTCCCTCTTATAATGAAAAATCCTTTTGACTTGTTTACAATCTCGACATCTAGCCCTAATTCTTCTAGTTTTTTCATCGTAGAAGGAGCACCTTGCTTCTTTTGTATCACTAGCCAAAGCTCACCGTTTAACTTCAATGCTTCTACTGCTTGCTCATACAACTTGAAAATAACTTCTTTCCCAGCCCTGATCGGAGGGTTCGAAACAATAGCGGAATAAAATTCATCCGGTTGGTTCTCTAACAAATTATTTTGCTCTACAACTACATTACCAACACCATTAACCTTCGCGTTTTCGATTGACAATGAAATTGCACGTTCATTTATATCAAACATGTGTACCTTCCGATTTTCGTATCGTTTTGCGATCGCAATACCAATTGGTCCCCAACCACAACCGACATCAGCAATCGGTCCTGCCACATCTAATGTTTCTTCAAATGTTTCTATTAACAACTTTGAACCGAAGTCTATTCCTTTTTTAGAAAAAATACCTCTATCAACAATATACTGAAAAGTTACTTCATTAATTGTTTCGGTAATCTTCTTTCTCTGACTTTCCACTTCTGGTTTTTCTGAATAATAATGATTAGACATTGGAACACCTCCAATCAAACTACTATACCTTTTACCATTGTCGTCGCACAACATACTTTTTATTAGGTTATTTATCAAGTGATACGAAAAAACTCGCTTTGTCTCCAAAGCGAGTTTTTCAATAAACCATTGTCAAGCTTACTTAAGCTCGATGCTAGCTCCAGCTTCTTCAAGCTTAGCTTTCATTTCATCAGCTTCTTCTTTAGATACGCCTTCTTTAAGTGTTTCTGGCGCTCCGTCTACTAGTGCTTTTGCATCTTTTAAGCCTAGGCCAGTGATTTCACGAACAACTTTAATTACGTTGATCTTAGATGCACCTGCAGACTCAAGTACTACGTCAAATTCAGTTTGCTCTTCAGCAGCTTCAGCAGCGCCACCGCCTGCAACAGCTACAGGAGCTGCAGCTTCTACTCCAAACTCTTCCTCGATCGCTTTAACTAGATCGTTTAATTCTAAAACAGACATTTCTTTAATCGCATCAATAATTTGCTCTTTAGTCATTTTGTTTTCCTCCTATAATTTTAATTATTTTAAACCGCTAGGCGACAAATTGGTATGTTCCGATTATGCACCTTGCTCTTCTTTTTGCTCTGCAACAGCTTTTGTAGCCAATGCAAAGTTTCGTACTGGAGCTTGCATAACGCTGAGTAGCATTCCAAGTAATCCGTCGCGAGATGGTAGTTCCGCAAGTGCTTTTACTTCTTCTAAAGAAGCTACGCGACCTTCGATAATACCAGCTTTAAGCTCAAGGTCTTGATGTTCTTTAGCGAAGTTATTTAACACTTTCGCAGGAGCAATTACATCATCGTTACAAAATGCAATTGCTGTCGGCCCTACTAATTGCTCATCAATATCAGTTAGTCCAGCTTCAGCTGTCGCACGTCGAACCATTGAGTTTTTGTAAACTTTGAAGTCTACATTCGCTTCACGAAGTTGCTTACGAAGTTCAGTCACTTCTGCAACGTCAAGTCCACGGTAATCTACAACAATTGTAGATTGGCTTTCTTTAAGCTTTGTTGTAATTTCATCAACAAGTTGCTTTTTCTTTTCGATAACAGCGCTCATCATGACACCTCCTGTGCAAGATTGTTCATACCGTACCGTATAAAAAATGCCCCCATGCAGACACATGGAGGCAGTAATATCCGAAAACCTATTTTTTAAAAATAGGATCCATACGTTACTTACCTCGGTAGGGAATTAAGCAATTAATTATGCACCTACTGTCTACGGTATGACGATTTATTTAATTAACAAAAACTAGTATATCGACTTCGGTTAGCGAAGTCAATATCTAATTAACCTTTATAGCTGGAAATATCTACCTTAAGTCCAGGTCCCATTGTTGAAGCTACCGCAACATTGCGCATATAAGTTCCTTTTGCTGCTGCAGGCTTTGCTTTTAACAATGTATCAATAATTGTTTCGAAGTTTTCAACAAGCTTGTCCGTGTCGAAAGAAACTTTTCCAATCGGTACATGGATGTTTCCAGCTTTATCAACGCGGTATTCTACTTTACCAGCCTTGATTTCGTTAACAGCTTTTTCAACTTCAAATGTTACAGTACCTGTCTTAGGGTTTGGCATAAGACCTTTAGGTCCTAATACACGACCAAGTTTACCTACTTGTGCCATCATGTCAGGAGTTGCAACAACTACATCGAAGTCGAACCAACCTTGGTTTACTTTGTTGATTAAGTCTTCTTCTCCTACATAATCTGCACCAGCAGCTTCCGCTTCCTTCGCTTTGTCCCCTTTAGCGAAAACAAGAACTCGTTGAGTTTTACCTGTTCCGTGTGGAAGAACAACTGCTCCACGGATTTGTTGGTCTGCTTTCTTTGGATCTACACCTAAACGTGCAGCAAGTTCAACAGTTTCATCAAACTTTGCTGTTGCTGTTTCTTTCACAAGCTCCACTGCTTCGCTCGCACCGTAAACTTTTTCACGGTCAACGGCTTTCAGTGCATCTTGGTACTTTTTACCTTTCTTAGCCAATTTCATTTCCTCCTCAATTGTGGTTTTAGCGGTTAGACCTCCCACTAATAAAGGTTGCGAACCTGCACTTGCAGGCAGGATAAGACATCCTTTACTCGCAACCTCCATCTACAAACATGGGTTTAATTAGTCTTCAATAACAATTCCCATGCTACGGGCAGTACCTTCTACCATACGCATAGCTGCTTCTACATCAGCAGCGTTTAAGTCTGGCATTTTAGTTTCCGCGATCTCGCGTACTTTATCACGCTTTAATGTAGCCACCTTGTTTCGGTTAGGCTCTCCAGATGCAGTATCAATTCCTGCTGCTTTCTTTAGCAACACTGCTGCAGGTGGAGTTTTAGTAATAAATGTAAATGAACGGTCTTCAAATACCGTAATCTCTGCAGGGATAATTAAGCCCGCTTGTTCTTGTGTACGAGCGTTAAACTCCTTACAGAATCCCATAATGTTAATACCTGCTTGACCTAAAGCCGGACCAACAGGTGGAGCTGGGTTCGCTTTTCCAGCAGGGATTTGTAACTTTACAACTTTAATGACCTTTTTAGCCACGCGACACACCTCCTTAAGTCCGTGATGTGGTATACCGAGCAATCGCTCTCCCACTCATATGTCTGCAATTTATTGCAGGAAAAAACGTGAACGATTTGGTTCACGTTAATTAACAACATTAAGATTTTATCACTTCACAAAATAGATATCAAGTCTTTTCTCAAGCAATTATATTTTTTCAACTTGAGAGAATTCTAGTTCAACCGGGGTTTCCCTTCCGAACATGTTTACATGAACTTTCAATTTATTTTTGTCTGGATAAATTTCTTCGATTGAACCAATAAAGTTCGCAAATGGACCTTCTTTTACCTTAACAGATTCCTTGATCTCAAAGTCAACCTCTGCTTTCGGTTCTTCTACACCCATTTGACGTAAAATCATCTCTGCCTCTTCTGGAAGCAATGGAGTTGGTTTCGATCCAGCACCACTAGAACCAACGAAGCCAGCGACACCAGGAGTGTTACGTACAACGTACCACGAATCATCTGTCATAACCATTTCGACGATGACGTAACCTGGAAATACTTTCTTGGTTACTTGTTTGCTTTTACCATTTTTCACTTCAGTTTCTTCTTCTACTGGAACGAGAACTCGGAAGATCTTGTCTGTCATTTCCATTGATTCTACTCGTTTTTCCAAATTCGTCTTTACTTTATTCTCGTAACCGGAATAAGTGTGAACGACGTACCAATTCTTTTCCATGCGTTCAGGACAAACTTGTCCTTCCCTCCTCTAATGGCCTCATATTTTCATATAACTTAGTTTAAAATGAAGCGAATAATCGTTGAAATAACATAATCAGAAATTGCAAAGAAAACCGCAATAAAAGCTACAGTTGCAATAACAACTCCTGTATACCTAACCAATTCATTACGCGTTGGCCATGATACACGCTTCATTTCTGTTGAAACATCTTTTAAAAACTTAGTTGGTTTTTTGATGCCTTCTGCCACCTTCCGCCACCTCCGATATTATGATCATTAATACGATCTATTTCGTCTCCATATGAGTTGTATGTGTTCCGCAAGTCTTACAATATTTCCTTACTTGAAGCCTATCATTTTGCTGGTTATCTGTCTTCATCGTAGTGTAATTACGTGAATGACACTTTGTACACGCTAGGACAACTTTTTTAGACATCGTCCCTCTCCTTTTTCACCTTACGTTCCATACTACATACTTATAAAATTTATCATAGAGCTTGTCTATATGTCAATCTCACTTACCTTCACCATTGTCGACGTTTTTTCCGGTTTTCATAAGTGAAAAATGAAGATTGACTTTAATTAACATATGTAAATAAAAAACAGGGAGAGTCCCTGCTTATAGCTTAACACCTTTTAATTCCACATATCTTTCCAATTTTCTTTTCACGCGTTGTAAAGCATTGTCTATTGACTTAACATGTCGATTTAAGTCCGAGGATATCTCTTGATAGCTTTGACCATCAAGATATAACATTAACACTTTCCTCTCTAAGTCACTGAGTATTTCCCCCATCTTCAGTTCGATATCATCGAACTCTTCTTGGTTAATTAGCAACTCTTCTGGGTCACTTACTTTCGAACCACAAATGACATCTAATAATGTACGATCGGATTCCTCATCGTAAATTGGCTTGTCCAATGAAACATACGAATTTAAAGGAATGTGCTTTTGTCTAGTTGCTGTTTTTATTGCCGTAATAATTTGACGAGTAATACACAGCTCTGCAAATGCCTTAAATGACGAGAGTTTATCCCCTTTAAAGTCACGAATTGCTTTGTATAAGCCAATCATACCCTCTTGAACGATATCCTCGTGGTCAGCCCCTATCAAGAAATATGACCTTGCTTTCGCTCGTACAAAATTCTTATATTTATTAATCAGGTATTCAAGCGCAGTACTATCCCCTTCTCGCACGTACTCAACGAGGCTATCATCTTCTATCCCATCATATTTGGCTTGCAGATTATTTTCTATGAGGTCTAAAGCCACCGCGATCCCTCCGACCCTGCTTATTTCGATGTTTAAAAAGTTGCCTCACAATGATCTTATGTATGTCTTCAAGAAAAGGTTTGCATAAAAACCTTCAATTCCTATTCCCACCTTGAAATGTAAGATCTTTTTAAACAAAGTGAATTATCTAAATATAGAAATATTATACAGGATAAAAATCAAGAGCGTCAAGGTGGTCATCGGTCACCTCGACGCCATTTTTCGAAAATTTCTGCCATTTCATCAGTAATAGGTAGTTTTGTTTTTGCTTTCTTTTTTTTAGTTCGGATTACTTCTTTTTTGATTCCTTTCTCAATGGACTCCATTTCCGTCCTTAATTCACGCGCTGATTTTCTAAATGCACCGCTCGCAAAGATCACTCTTTGCTCTACAAAGTCTGATGTCGCAACATAGATTTGTGTGTCGATTCTTTTTAGCTCATTTACGAGTTTTTCAATGCGCTCATCTGCTGTTTCTTTTTCCCGAGTATATAAAATGTTGAGTCTATAGTTTCTATATTTCTTGCCAACGCCAGGAACCATGTGGGCATCAAAAATAATCATGACTTCCATACCTGTATATGCCTGATATTCTGCCATTTTTTCAATTAAGATGTCTCGAGCATTCTCTAAATCATTTTGCTGTAACTTACGAAGTTCTGGCCAATCTCCAATGATATTATATCCGTCAACAAGTAAAACACGGCGCATTGTTATTTCATTCCTTGTGGATACCTACGACGATATACTTCATACATTAACAAGCTCGCTGCAACTGAAGCATTGAGTGAGGTAACTTCACCTGCTAAAGGAATCTGTACAAGGAAATCACATTTTTCCTTTACTAATCGACTCATTCCTTTTCCTTCACTACCAATTACAAGGCCTACTGGCATATCAAGATCCACTTCACGATAGTCTTGTTCACCTTTAGCATCTGTTCCTACAAACCAAAGTCCGTCTTTCTTCAATTCGTCCATCGTTCTAGCTAAATTCGTTACTCGTGCCACTGGAACATGTTCAATCGCTCCTGCTGAAGCTTTAGCGACAGTGGAGGTAAGCCCAACCGACCTTCTTTTTGGCACAATGACACCATGAGCACCTACAGCATCTGCTGTTCTTAAAATTGAACCGAGGTTATGTGGATCTTCAAGCTCGTCCAAGATAAGAAAAAACGGAGCTTCATTCTTCTTTTCTGCAGCTTCAAACAATACCGACATATCTTGATACTCATATGCTGCAATTTGAGCGACAACCCCTTGATGGTTAGCCTCTTGTACGAGTTGGTCCACCTTTTTCTTTGGAACAAATTGTACATTCACTTGAGCTTTTTTTGCTAATTGGATCACTTGAGACATTTGACCGCGTTGTGAACCCTCTGCAATCCATATTTTATATATCGGGTGTTTCCCTTTTAAAGCTTCAATTACTGGATTTTTACCAGCTATATAATCATTTTTTTGCGTCATCATTATCCTCCTTTCTTTCAATGATCTTTACTGCTTTTTCAACAACTTCATCTAAACGCTGTTCGCTCCCCGTTAAATATAAATAACCAATTAACGCTTCAAAAGCTGTACTATACCGGTACGTCGAATGGTCAGTATTTTTTGGTATCGTCCCAGACTTAGCATTGCGCCCTCTAAGAGCTACTGCCTTCTCCTCTTCACTTAGCCATTCTTCATCAAAAAGCTGATGAAGAACTTTTGATTGTGCTTTTGCTGAAACGTATTCAGTCGCCGTTCGGTGAAGTTTATTCGGTCGGACTTGTCCACTAGCAATGAGGCGGTATCGAACATACATTTCCAATACCGCATCCCCCATATATGCTAACGCAAGAGCGTTCAACTGTTCTGGTTCACTAACTGCCTTATTTAGTTTCACCTTTTCATTGCCCCCTCTTCCAACGTGTTCCTTGAGGGGTATCTTCAAGAATGATATTTTTCTCTTTTAATTCATCACGAATCTCGTCTGCACGGGCGAAGTCACGATTCTTCCTAGCATCAATTCGTTCTTGAATTAAAGCTTCAATATCTTCATCCAAAAGTTCCTCTTCTTTTTCTAACTGAATGCCTAACACAAATGCCATATCATTGAGTTGCGTTAAAAATTTCTCTAGTACATCTTTATTTGTGTGCTTTTCACGTAAATAAAGGTTTGCTGTTTTAACTAAGTCAAACATCACTGCTACTGCATTCGCGCTATTGAAATCATCATCCATTTCCTCAATGAAGCGAGTGTGGTGTTGATCAATTTCATTCATCCACTTCTCTTTATCTTCTCCTAAGTTTGCCGTTTCATTTCGACGGTGACTCACATTTTCATACGTTGTTTTAATACGTTCCAAGGCACTCTTTGCACCATTTAACTGCTCATCACTAAAATTAATAGGACTTCTATAATGCGCATTTACAATAAAGAAGCGTACCACTTCTGGGTCAAACTTCTTTATGATGTCATGGACGAGAATGAAGTTCCCTATTGACTTTGACATTTTTTCGTTATCAATATTGATATAGCCATTATGAAGCCAATAATTGGCCATTTTTTGTTCATTTAACGCTTCAGATTGAGCTATCTCATTTTCATGGTGTGGGAAGGAAAGGTCTTGGCCACCAGCGTGAATATCAATTGTATCTCCTAAATACTTCTTTACCATGGCAGAACATTCAATATGCCAGCCTGGTCGCCCTTTACCCCAAGGACTTTCCCAGTTAACTTCGCCTGGTTTAGCACTTTTCCATAAAACAAAATCTAATGGATCTTCTTTTTTATCACCAACATCGATTCGAGCACCCGCTTGTAAATCATCAATAGACTGGTAAGAAAGCTTGCCGTACCCATCAAACTTTCTCGTACGGAAATAAACATCTCCTTGCGACTCATAAGCATAGTTTTTTTCAATTAATCGCTCGATAAATGAGATAATCTCCGGCATTGTACCAGTCACTCGCGGGTGTTCATCAGCTTTTTGCACACCTAAAGCTTCTGTATCTTCATGGTATGCTTTAATAAACCTTTCTGCTATTGTCGTGACATCCTCGCCCATCTCTTCTGCTGCTTTTATAATTTTGTCGTCAACATCGGTAAAGTTCGAGACATATTTTACTTCGAACCCTCTATATTGCAAATAACGACGGACCATATCAAACACAACTGCCGGCCTTGCATTCCCAATATGAATGTAATTGTAGACGGTTGGTCCACACACATACATCTTAACCTTACCTTCTTCAATTGGTTTAAACGATTCCTTTTTCCTCGATAATGTATTATACATTTGAATGCCCATTACTTTTACTTTCCTCCTTCATTCTTCTCAATCTTTCCGTTTCCAGATTTCAAAACATTGACCTCTTCTTTTAACCTTAATATTTCTTGCTCCAGTTCTCGGAACTTATCAGCTACAGGGTCTGGTAAATTAATGTGATCTAAGTCTTGTTTAATTTTCACACCATCTTGAATTACTACTCTTCCTGGTATTCCAACGACAGTAGAGTTCGGAGGAACTTCTTTTAAAACGACCGAACCCGCTCCGATATTCGAGTTCTTCCCAATTCTCATTGAACCTAATACTTTCGCTCCTGAGGCAATGAGGACGTTATCTTCTATCGTTGGGTGACGTTTACCTTTTTCTTTCCCAGTACCACCTAGTGTAACTCCTTGATATATCGTCACGTCATCTCCGATTTCACAAGTTTCACCAATAATGACACCCATCCCGTGATCAATGAATAACCGTTGCCCGATTTTTGCACCGGGGTGAATTTCGATACCAGTAATAAAACGGCTAACTTGAGATAAAAACCTAGCAATAAAATAAAGGCGCTTCTTCCATAACCAATGAGCAAAACGATGACACCAAATCGCATGAACACCTGCATAATTAATCATAACCTCTACCCTGCTTCGCGCAGCTGGGTCTTGTTCAAGCACGACATCAACATCATTACGTAACGTTTTAAACATCCTTTTGCCCCCTTCCTTTCGATTGTTACAATATAAAAAAAACGCCCCTGTGTCTTTAAGACACAGAGACGCTTACACGCGGTTCCACTCTGTTTAAGCAACATTTGCTGCTTCACTTCCCATCGTTAACGGCTTTTGTGCCGCCCTCAAATAATGGACATGAATGTCTTTCTTCAAGGGGCTCAGAGGTGCATTTCCATTATGCTTTCCTTAAGCTGCTTCCAGCCGATGACAGCTCTCTCTCGTAAGGAAAAACAAAATGTACTTCTCCTCTTCAACGGTTTACGTTTATTGATTTAATACTTTTTCTAACCTCGTAATCACAACTTCTTTACCTAATAACTCAATCGCTTGAGGAAGGTCAGGACCGTGTTGCTGACCCGTTGTCGCAACTCGGATAGGCATAAAGAGTTTCTTACCTTTATGACCCGTTTCTTTTTGTACTTCCTTCATTGACGATTTTATTTGATCCGCTTTAAATTCTTCAAGAGAAGCGATCTTCTCTTTAAATACATCGAGAACTTCTGGTACTTGTTCTTCTTCTAAAACTTGTTTTGCATCTTCATTATAATCGATTTCAGTCTTAAAGAACAACTCTGTTAACTCTACAATCTCTGCACCAAAACTCATTTTCTCTTGATGGAGTGCAATCAGTTTGTGTGCCCACTCACGTTCAGCATCTGATAGTTCTTCTGAAAGCCTTCCTGCTTTAATTAAATGAGGTAGAGCAAGATCTACAACACGATCAACATCTGCTGCCTTCATATATTGGTTATTCATCCATGCTAACTTTTTCGTATCAAAAACTGCAGGGGCTTTAATGACTCGCTCTAGGCTAAACTGCTCAATTAGTTGTTCTTGTGTTAAAATTTCTTCTTCTCCACCAGGGGACCAACCTAAAAGTGCGATAAAGTTTACAATTGCTTCAGGTAAGTAGCCTAAATCCCGGTATTGTTCAACGAATTGTATAATTGACTCATCTCGCTTACTCATTTTTTGACGGTCTTCATTTAAAATTAATGAAGCATGAGCAAACCTTGGTGTTTTCCACCCGAACGCTTCATAGATTAGTACTTGCCTTGGTGAGTTAGATAAGTGCTCTTCACCACGAATGACATGGGAGATTTCCATTAAGCGGTCGTCAATAACTACCGCAAAATTGTACGTTGGTACACCATCAGTACGAGCGATGACAAAATCGCCAATCCCATCGGCTTCGAAAGTAACTTCCCCACGAACAATATCATCAACAACAACTGGCTTATCTTCTGGAACACGGAAACGTACAACAGGTTTTCTTCCTTCTTCTTCATATGCTTCACGTTGCTCTTTTGTTAAATTACGATCACGCCCACTATATTTTGGCGTTTCTCCTCGAGCGCGTTGCGCTTCCCGCTCAGCTTCTAACTCTTCTGCTGACATGTAGCAGTAGTAAGCTTTCCCTTCATCAATTAACTGATTAATATACTGCTTATAAATATCAAGACGGTCCATACTCTTGTATGGCTCGTGCGGCCCACCTACATCTACACTTTCATCCCAGTCGATACCAAGCCATTTCATACTTTCCATCAGCTTCTCCGTAGCTGTATCTACATTTCTCGCTTGGTCTGTATCTTCAATTCTTACAATGAATTTTCCATTTTGGTTACGAGCAAATAAATAGTTAAATAATGCAGAGCGAGCTCCCCCAATATGCAAATGTCCCGTTGGACTTGGAGCAAATCTAACACGTACTTGTTGAGTCATTTTATGACACCTTCCATTCTTTTGTTCTACTTTCATGTATCTTTTTTCGGCAAGCCAAGTCTTATTTATTAGCCTCCCCTATATTATCACTTTTGCGGTACATTCGGTCAAATTTTAAAATAGCATCGTTGTTACTAGTTATGATTTTACAGATTCAAGGAGAACGACTGCCATTGAGGCAATTCCTTCTTCCCTTCCGGTAAAACCTAACTTTTCTGTTGTAGTAGCTTTCACATTCACTTGGCTGATATCAGCCTCTAGCAACTCAGCAATTCGTTGCCTCATTTGTTGAATATATGGAGCCATTTTTGGCTTTTGTGCCATAATCGTGCAATCCACGTTACCTAAAGTCATCCCTTTTGCTTTCGTAATTGCCCATACTTCTTGAAGTAATTTTGCCGAGTCGGCATCTTTAAAGCGAGCGTCTGTGTCTGGAAAGTGCTTTCCGATATCCCCTTCCCCAATAGCTCCTAATACCGCATCTGCGATCGTATGTAATAACACATCAGCATCTGAGTGCCCTACTAACCCCTTTTCATAAGGGATTTCTACCCCTCCGATGATTAAAGGTCTCTCCTCGGTTAACTGATGAACATCGAACCCTTGTCCAATCCGAATCATCATAGATCTTCCTTTCTCTTTTTAATAATCGCTTCTGCAAACAGAAGGTCCTCTGGTGTAGTAATCTTAATATTTTCATAATCGCCTTCAACAATCTCTACGGGCTTATTTACATATTCCATTAAACTTGCATCATCGGTACCTAAATAATGGTACTCATCAGCTTCTTTATGTGCGCGCAATATTTCAGAACGACGAAAAGCTTGTGGTGTTTGAATTGCCCACAAGCTAGAACGGTCAATCGTTTCTGCAACGAGTCCGTCTTTCACTTTCTTAACTGTATCCTTAATTGGTACCGCTACTGTTGCTGAGACACCAGCTTCTACACAATGTACAAGCTTTTTAATGACAGCTGTTTTCACAAAGGGCCGTGCTCCATCATGGACTAACACGACTGGATCACCTTCTACTGCTTTTAGTCCTTCATAAACACTGTTTTGCCTTTCTTTACCACCAGGTACTAACTTAACCACTTTACGAATGTTATTCTTTTCAACTAGTTCTTCCATTTCATCTTGCTCTTCATGGTTAATGACTAAAATGATGCCTTCACAAAGAAGATCCCCCTCAAACACACGTAATGTGTGGATAAGGAGAGGATCTTTATCAATCGTTAAAAACTGTTTATTTTTCCCTGCTTCCATTCTTTTCCCTTGACCAGCAGCAGGTATGACAACGTAGTAGTTCCCCATATTTATCTTTCCTCTTATAGTGCTTTTTCTAGTAATTTCGGTTTTGCGAAAATCATTCTACCAGCAGATGTTTGTAATACACTAGTAACGATGACTTCTATTTCTTTACCAATATAATTGCGCCCTTCTTCTACGACGATCATGGTTCCATCGTCTAAATAAGCTATACCTTGGTTCTGTTCTTTTCCATCTTTAATCACTTGTACAGCCATTTCTTCACCTGGAAGAACAACTGGTTTTACTGCATTTGCTAAATCATTAATATTTAATACTGCAACACCTTGTAAGTCACAGACTTTATTTAAGTTAAAATCATTTGTTACAACATACCCATTTAATAATTTGGCTAATTTCACAAGCTTACTATCAACTTCTTGAATCTCTTCAAAATCCCCTTCATAAATCTCAACCGTCACTGAAAGTTCCTTTTGAATTTTATTTAAGATATCTAACCCTCTACGTCCTCGATTACGTTTTAAAACATCAGAAGAGTCTGCGATATGCTGAAGTTCTTCTAAAACAAAACCAGGAATAATTAGCTTCCCTTCTAAAAAGCCCGTCTGACAAATATCCGCAATTCTTCCGTCGATGATTACACTCGTATCTAATATTTTCAGTGAACCTAAGTCCTCTTCCTCAGAACCTACCTCAGATCTCTTGCGATCCTTCATATTCCCTCTAGTTGTCACTGGAAAGATATTCATTAACTCATCACGTTTTTTAAAGCCTACTTGGAAACCTAAATAACCTAGGAGTAATGTTAAAAAGAGAGGTAATATCGTACTGATCACTGTTATTTGAACAGCCTCTAAAGGTAAACCAATGAGGAAAGCTATAATTAATCCAATACCAAGTCCCATTGTACCAAATAGCAAGTCTGTGACAGGAGCTTTGACAAGTGTTTCTTCTGTTAAACGTATAAAACCAACAATATCATCAACAAACCAAAAAGTAGATAAAAATAAAATAATTGCACCTATTGCCGCCCCAGTATACGCATTCGTTAACCACCCAGGGACATCACCCATATTAAGTAGTTCAATAAGATCTGGTATAAATAAAAAACCTAGCGTCCCGCCAACAAAAAGAATAAATAATTGAATTATTTTTCGAAGCATTTTCTACTTCACCTCCTTTAACCATTATAGACAAGTAGTGAAATTTCAAACATTAATCAAGAAAAATCACAAAAAGTTACATAATTCTTAGTCCTCACACTTCCCTGAGGATACTAATACCTTACCAAACGATACGGAAAACTGTCAAATGAAGCAAAACATAAAATTATATCTTTTATTCACTAGTTCGTCAAGAAGTGATTATATTTGACATCAAATGTGGCGGTCGATAAATAGCTGTTCTTGAATTCTCGTTAACCCTTCTTTAATCTTTCTCGCACGTGCTTCACCAATACCATCAACCTCATCTAGCTCTTCTGTCGTTGCCCTCATAATATGAGGTAAATCTTCAAACCTTTCGATGAGATTTCTCACCACCATAGGTGGGATACGTGGAATCTTATGAAGAATCCGATAACCGCGAGGACAGATAGCGAACTCTGCCAAATTTGTTGTTTTCGAATACCCTAATAATTTAACGATCACTTGATCGTCTAACAACTCTTCACTAGACATTCGTTTTAACTGTTTTATTAGTTGTATTGGGTCTTGCTTTGGATTTTTCATATAGTCTTTCACGAGTAAGACCGCATCTTTTTCAATGTTAGATACGAGTTCTTCCAACTGCATTGAAATTAATCGCCCTTCGTTCCCCAATTCGTTTACGTAATTTAAAATTTCACTTTTAATACGTAGAACCATTTCTACTCGATGCATCACTTGTGATACTTCTTGGAATGTCACAAGTTCCTCAAATTCTAATGCTCCTAAATTTGTAATACTTTGATCTAGTACAGATTTATACTTCTCAAGCGTTTGTACAGCCTGGTTTGCCTTTGTTAATATGACCCCAATATCTTTTAAAGCATACCTATAATCACCTTGATATAAGGTAATGACATTCCGACGCTGCGAAATTGAAATCACTAAATTGCCAGTCTGCTTTGCCACACGTTGCGCTGTACGATGTCTAATTCCTGTTTCCGTAGAATCAATCGCATTATTTGGAACTAGCTGTGTATTGGCGTACAAAATACGGTCACCATTTTCATTTAAAATAATGGCACCGTCCATCTTTGCTAGCTCATACAAATAGGCTGGTGAGAATTCGCAATTAATGAAAAATCCCCCATCCACAATATTCATCATTTCATTATTGTAACCAAGTACAATTAAGCCACCTGTTTTTGCTCGAAGGACATTATCAATCCCTTCCCTTAATGGTGTCCCTGGAGAGACAAGCTGTAAAACGTTACTAATAAAGTTTGAATCATAATTCGAATTTTGGTGATCCACTCGTTGCTCCTCCTAACGTCACTTCTAAAGCTTCGTTTACCGTTGTTACACCGACGACATCGATTCCTTGGGGAATTGACCACCCACCGATATTCTTCTCTGGTATAATAACTCGCTTAAACCCTAGTTTCTCTGCTTCTAGTACTCGTTGCTCGACTCTAGAGACACGTCTTACTTCTCCTGTTAAGCCAACCTCTCCAATAATTACATCAGTAGGAGAAGTTGGTGCATTACGAAAACTAGATGCAATTGCAACTGCAATAGATAAGTCAATGGATGGTTCATCAAGGCGGACGCCACCAGCAACTTTTACATATGCATCAGAATTTTGTAACAGCATACCTACACGTTTTTCCAAAACAGCCATTAGTAAAGAAATCCGGTTGTGGTCGATACCTGTTGCCATTCTTCTAGGGTTTCCAAAACTCGTCGGTGAAATTAATGATTGAATTTCAACTAAAACCGTCCTCGTACCTTCCATCGAAGCAACAACTGCTGACCCAGCCGCTCCGGATGAACGTTCTTCAAGGAAAATTTCAGAAGGATTTAGTACCTCTTCTAACCCTATCTCCTTCATTTCAAATATACCTATTTCATTGGTTGACCCAAACCGGTTTTTTACTGCTCGTAGAATTCGATATGTATGATGACGTTCTCCTTCAAAATATAAGACAGAATCAACCATATGCTCTAAAAGGCGAGGTCCAGCAATTGAACCTTGCTTTGTAACATGCCCGACGATAAAAATAGCAATTCCCTTTGTTTTTGCCACTCTCATAAATGCAGCCGTACATTCACGAACTTGTGAAACACTGCCAGGTGCACTACTTACATTGTCCAAATAAACCGTCTGAATCGAGTCAATAATGACAAGCGTCGGATCAATTTCCTCGATCGCTTTCTCTATATATTCCACATCTGTTTCAGCTAAAACATAAAGCTCATCGCTTGCTATCCCTAACCTGTCCGCTCGAATCTTTGTTTGCTTTACAGACTCTTCACCTGAAATATATAGTACTCTTTTTTTGTTTTTAGACATTTCTGCAGAAACTTGTAAAAGAAGAGTGGATTTTCCTATTCCAGGATCCCCTCCAACCAGGACTAAAGAACCTGGAACGATCCCTCCACCTAATACACGGTTTAATTCATTAATATGCGTATCATATCGATTTTCTTCTTTTCGTTCGATTTTTGTTATCGGCTGGGGCTTCATTGTTTTAGCATTTGGGGATGTAACAAATCCTCTCTTTTTTTCTGTTGGTACAGCTGCAAACTCCTCTACCATCGTATTCCAACTTTGGCACCCTGGACACTTCCCCATCCATTTCATCGATTCATATCCGCACTCTTGGCAAACATACTTTGTTTTCTTTTTCGCCATATGAAATCCCTTCCTATCAATACCTTGAAAAATATTTCTATTTTTTATTCTATCATGAAATATTTCATCTCAAAATTATGAACCATTTTAGCGTACTTTAGAGAAAAAAACCGGAAAAAGCAAATGACTTTTCCCGGTTTTGATCCTAGAAATAACGATTAGCTTGTCATCGCTTCCGAAGTAACGACAAACTCTTCATCCTTCACATCAATAATTACTTTCTGACCTTTTGAAATTGTGCCTCGTAATAACTCTTCAGAGAGACGGTCCTCTACTTGCTTTTGCAATGCTCGACGTAATGGTCTTGCACCATATTCAGGGTCAAAGCCTTCATCTGCAATTTTATCTTTCGCCGCTTGCGTTAACTCAAAATCAATGCCTTGCTCTGTGAGACGCTTTTTCAGCTGATCTGACATTAACGTAATGATCTCTTTAATATGATCTTTCTCTAGTGAATGGAAGACGATGATTTCATCAATTCTGTTTAAGAATTCCGGACGGAAACTCTTCTTTAACTCTCCCATTACTTTTCCTTTCATATCTTTATAATCTTCACCATCTCGCTGTGCTGTAAATCCTAAGCTTTTCGCTTGTCGTAACGTACTAGCTCCAACATTAGAGGTCATAATGATCGCTGTATTCCGGAAATCGACACGGCGCCCTTTTGAGTCCGTTAAGAACCCATCTTCAAGTACTTGGAGAAGAATATTAAATACTTCAGGGTGAGCCTTCTCTACTTCATCAAGCAAGATGACTGAGTATGGCTTTCTACGAACTTTTTCCGTTAATTGACCACCTTCGTCATGGCCAACATATCCCGGTGGTGAACCGACAAGACGAGACGTTGTATGCTTTTCCATATACTCTGACATATCGATTCGAATAATCGCATCTTCGTCTCCGAATAATGATTCTGCAACTGCTCTAGCTAGTTCTGTTTTACCGACACCTGTAGGTCCAAGGAAAATAAACGAGCCAATCGGACGTTTTGGATCCTTAAGCCCGGCTCTAGCTCTACGAATTGCTTTGGAAACAGCTTCCACTGCCTCGTTTTGACCAATGACTCGATTATGAAGAATTTCTTCCATACGAAGTAAGCGATCTGTTTCTTCTTCAGCAAGTTTACTTACTGGTATTCCCGTCCAGCTTGAAACAACCATCGCAATATCATCCGTGACAACTTCGGAATTCTCTTGACCTTGTTTTTCTTTCCATTGCTTTTTCAAGTCATCTAATTCTTCGCGAATTCGTTGCTCGCTATCTCTTAACGATGCTGCTTTTTCAAATTCTTGACTTTGTACAGCTGCATCCTTCTCTTTGCGTGTTTCTTCAAGTTTTTGCTCCATCTCTTTTAAGTTCGGCGGTGCTGTGTAAGACCTTAGACGAACTTTTGATGCTGCTTCATCAATTAAGTCAATCGCTTTATCCGGTAAAAATCGATCAGAAATGTAACGATCTGATAGTTTTACAGCCGCCTCAATAGCATCATCAGTAATTGTTACACGATGGTGCGCTTCATAACGATCACGCAGTCCTTTTAATATTTGTGTTGACTCTTCTAGTGTTGGTTCATCAACTTGAATTGGCTGGAATCTTCGTTCTAATGCTGCATCCTTTTCAATATATTTACGATATTCATCTAAAGTGGTTGCACCAATACATTGCAACTCTCCGCGTGCAAGGGATGGTTTTAAAATATTCGACGCATCAATTGCACCTTCAGCACCCCCTGCACCAATTAATGTGTGAAGCTCATCGATGAATAAAATGACATTAGCTGCTTGACGAATTTCTTCCATCACTTTTTTCAAGCGATCCTCAAACTCACCACGGTATTTCGTTCCTGCAACAACTGTTCCCATATCTAATGTCATTACACGTTTATTTCGTAATGTTTCAGGAACCTCATTGTTTATAATTTGTTGCGCAAGTCCTTCTGCAATGGCGGTTTTACCAACGCCGGGTTCTCCAATTAGAACTGGGTTGTTTTTAGTACGACGGCTTAACACTTGAATGACACGTTCAATTTCTTTTGAACGACCAATAACAGGATCGATTTGGTCTTCTTTTGCAATCGCTGTTAGGTCTCGCGCTAAACTATCTAATGTCGGTGTATTCACATTACTTCCACCTCCATTAGCCGACTGCTGCTGACTATTTGAAGATTCGCTGCTTCCTAACAGCTGTAATACTTGCTGCCTAGCTTTATTTAAGCTGACTCCTAAGTTATTTAAGACTCGTGCTGCAACCCCTTCTCCTTCACGGATTAAACCAAGAAGCACATGTTCAGTTCCAACATAGGAGTGTCCTAGTTTTCTAGCCTCATCCATAGAAAGTTCAATGACTTTTTTCGCGCGTGGCGTATAGTGCACTTGCTTTGTTTTCTCTTCCCCACGTCCAATTAAATTTTCAACTTCAGTTTGAATTTTATCAGAGCTTAATCCAAGGGCACTCAGTGCCTTTGCAGCAATTCCTTCTCCTTCGCGAACTAAGCCAAGAAGAATGTGCTCAGTACCAATATTGTTATGACCTAATCGTACGGCTTCTTCTTGTGCTAAAGCTAAGACTTTTTGTGCTCTTTCTGTAAAACGTCCAAACATCATGTTTCTCCACCTCCGCTTTGAAATTCATCCTCTAATTTTAGTCGTTCTCTAATAAGTGCTGCTCTTCTTTGATCTCTTTGGTCGGGTGATAATATTTCACCTGCATATTGTTGTAAAAATCCTGGTTGTGTTAATATCATTAATTCATTTAAAATGTTACCTCTTACATCCCTAATTAACCCCATGTCAATACCAAGCCGTACATCTGACAATCGTTGTGTCGCTTCTTTAGATTCAATGTTTCGACAGTATGAGAGAGTCCCGTAAGAACGATATACACGATCCTCTATTTGTATTTTTGACTGTTCTAAAAGAAGCTCTCTTGCTGATCGCTCTTGTTGAACAAGCTGCAACACGACACTACGTAAGTCATCAATAATGTCTTGTTCTGACTTTCCAAGCGTCATCTGATTGGAAATTTGAAACAAGTTACCTAATGCTTCGCTTCCTTCCCCGTAAATTCCTCTAACAACAAGGCCTAATTGGTTAATTGCAGGAAGAATTCGTTTCATTTGTTGTGTTATGACTAATGCAGGAAGATGCATCATAACAGAAGCTCTCAGTCCAGTGCCTACATTGGTTGGACAGCTCGTTAAGTAACCGTGTTTCTCTGTGAATGCAAAATCTACTTTGTCTTCCATCCAATCATCTAACTCATTGGCATATTTCAAACCTTGGTTCAGTTGAAAACCTGACAATAACACTTGAATGCGAAAATGATCTTCCTCATTCACCATGACGCTTAATGACTCATCTTCACTTAACAAAACCGCACCTGCTTTAGATTCATCTGAAAGGTTAGGGCTAATTAAATGCTTCTCAACGAGTACTCTTTTTTCATTTTGCTTTAACTCATCCATATGAATGAGTTCTAGTTCCCCAAACTTTCGGTGGGAATGACCCGCAAATTTTTCTTTAACATTTTCTACGATTTGATTTAGTTCCTCTTTTGAAGCAGTTATTGGAAAAGGTTTATCAGCTAAGTTTCTTGCATATCGAACCCTACTGCTTAATACAATATCTGCTTCAGGACCTTGATTATTCATCCAAGGACTAATCGCTTTATTGATAAAGTTTTGTAGAGACATCCCTCACCCCTCCTTCTTCTCATCTAAGCTCTTTTCTAAGGAGCGAATTTGATCTCGCACTTCAGCTGCTTTCTCAAATTCTTCTTTTTGGATCAAACCTTGCATTTGTGACTTTAACTGCTCAATCTCCTTATGAATATGGAGGTCCTCCCCTAGCCTTTTAGGTATTTTACCTCCATGAACAGCATTTCCACTATGAATACGTTTAAAGATTGGGGTTAACTTCTCACCAAAGGTTTTATAACATTCTGCGCAGCCAAACCTACCAATCTCAGCAAATTGAGGGTACGTCATTTTGCATACTTTACAAGATAGTTCGTGCCCATTCTTTGAAATACTTGAATCTGACGAAGTCATTGGCTGCTCAAAGTCGAGTAGTCCTGATAACAATTGATGAATTGAGTAACTATTTGACCCTGGAATATAATCTCCCTTTTCCTTTGCACATTGATCACAAATGTGAAACTCAGTTTTCTTGCCATTTATGATTTTTGTAAAGTGCAAAGAAGCTTCTCTTTGATTACATTCTTGACAGAGCATGCCTTACCCCTCCTTCTTTCACTAATTAATCTAATTCTTTATACTTTAATGTTGATACCATTGCCTTTAATAACCTAGCCCTAACTTCATCCCTATATGGGAGTTTTAAGTTAAGGGTAGATCTTTCGATCGCACTTAACATTAAATTTGCTTCACGTTTTGATACAGCTTCTTCTTCAAGAAGTCTCAGTACAATATTCGTTGCAGAAGCTTGAGGAATTTCCTGACCAATCATTTCAATAATTTGATCGAATAATGCCAACTGATCATCAGGGCGTACCTTAATAATACGGATATACCCGCCACCTCCGCGCTTACTTTCTACTAAATATCCCTTTTCGACAGTAAAGCGCGTACTGATAACATAATTAATTTGGGAAGGAACACAATCAAACTTTTCAGCCAACTCACTTCGTTTTATTTCAATTCCTTCTTGCTTACTATCATCAATAATACGCTTTAAATACTGTTCGATCACATCCGATATATTCCCCATCACAACCCCTCCTGCGAGTAATGAACAGGTTAATTCTTTTACTCATGATTTCAATACCTCTTGGGCATACTTATTATAAAATTGTTTGTTATTTTTGACTTTGACTATCTTTGACTATACTTTTATTATAATCATATTCACATAATCTGCAACCATTTTGCTTAGAGGAAATATCTGTATCTTTATATAGTATAGCCATGAATTTGTTGGTTAATTCTAACGAGAATCTAAGTATATTTCACGAACAAACGGGAAACGTTGTACTTGATCTACTACATTAAACATGACTTCCTCTTTTTGATATTCCACCAATAAGCGATATTCAATCATTTGTTTGTCATTATAAATTTTTTGTTTCTCACCTTTGATGCTACTCACTGACAATTTTTTGTCCTCGAATGCTTTTACAACAAGGTTTAATTCGCTAATATCTTCTTCAACAAGCATAATTACTTGTTTCTTATTATTTTTTGATAAGAAACTAAAATTAATTTTCCCAAGGAAAAATAAACTTAAAATCACAATAACGGTCGTCAAGATTCCAGCAGTATATAACCCTGCTCCCACTGTTAAACCAATTCCAGCTACTACCCATATCGAAGCGGCTGTTGTTAGTCCTCTTACTGTATAACCCTGAACAAGAATTGTTCCTGCACCAAGAAAGCCGATTCCACTTACAACATATGCAGCTAAACGTGATGGGTCAAATGTAACAACCTCTGGATTTTCACTCATATATGTTTCAAATCCATAAAATGACAATAACATAATTAAACAAGACCCCACACTTACCAACATGTGTGTTCGAAAACCAGCGGGGTGATGATGAAATTCTCTTTCAACTCCTACTAATCCCCCTAATAATGCTGCTAATACCAATCTAATAGTCATTATTCCAATATCATCTGTAACAAACCAATCCCATCCCATCTAACTTCACCTACCCTATACTAATTTTGATTGGTTACCTTTTACTTTTCCTAACCCTTCTTGTTAATAAACTTTTTAAACAAGCTATAGGGGGTAAATAATTCACGAATCAAATTCCAAAATTGTTTGACATTGTAATTGGTAATACTTCGACGTTTAACTCTTATTTCCTTTATTGCAACTTTAAATTGAAAGTTACTTACTATATCACTATGCCTCTATCAAACTCTCTTATTATCTAAAATCTTTTAATAATTAGCCGTCTAAGTTAAAGGGAGCAAGAGAAAGTTGATATAACATCGACAAAGTACAAGACTAATGACTAATAATATACGAAGAATCGTTTAAGAATATGTTTTTGAATAATCTTGTTATTAAGTCGATCACTTATATATGTAGTTAAATTTATTTTTTAGAAAATTAGAAGTCTAAAGTGTTAAGTGTTAATTTTTGATTTTTTTACTCATTTTTTATGAAAAATGCCCTTACCTTACATATGATCGGTTAAGACTTTCCCCGTTTACTTGCGACTTCTATGATTTGTTCACCACTTTCTTGATTTGCCTTTTTTGCACGCAAAAAAGAAACCTTTCATTTAAAGGTAAACACACCGGCTCTCTGTCAATTGTTGTGGTGCAGAAATTCCCAATTCTCTCTACCCATGCGGTTTAAACCGCATGGGATCTAACCATTTGTCTCCACAAAATCTTCATTCGTAATCTCTCAAAGCTTTTAATTCCATATGACATCCTCTTCGTTACTTTCGTTGTATTATTCACACCTTCAATGTAGCCATTGTTATAAGGATACATAAACGATTGGAGGATCTCTGTTTGCCATCTCTTAAACATTTTTACTACCCTTTGAAATGAAGGAATGCCGGACTCTTCCACAAAGGTATACCATGCTTCTAAACCAACTTTCGCATTCTCTGGTGTACTCTGTTTAAACCATTGGTCTAGCGCATTTTTCACTTCATATGCCTGTCTTAACTGTGGGTGTGCTTGTAATAGCTTTTCTACCTTCGCTTTGCCTTTCTCATCAAGCTTTTCAGGTGACTTCCATAAGAGTTCTTTACATCGTTTAAGCTTAATACGAGGGTCTTTTTGTAACTCATTCTGTAGTTCACGTCGCACTTCATCAAATGCCCAGTACCCGTGACGCATGAAATGAAACCGATCAGCTATGATTAGTGGACTCCCTAATTGTCTACGTACTGCTTCTTTAAATGCTTTGGATAAGTCTATAACAACGATCTCTACCTTACCGGTGTCGCATTCTTTAAAGTAATTTTCAATCGTTTTCACTTTTCGATCCGGTAATATATCAATGATATGTCGATTTTCTACATCAACGATCACAGTTTGGTACTTTTCTTTACCTGCATCTCCCTTAAACTCATCAATCGCAATCGCTCTTGGAAGGACTTTGTTTACAGTTATCTTCCGTTTGTCAAATAGGCGGAGGTAACGATTCGTACTCATTCCTGAGATTCTAGCTGCGTGTGTAAAACTCATTTCAGAACATAAGGATAACGCTTCTTGAGCAAGCATTGATGTATGTCGTTGGTATTTATCTAGAAAAGATAACTTCTCAAAAAATGCATGGCCACAGTTCATACAACGATATCTGCGTTTCCTTAATTGTAAGTAAACCTTTTTCTCTGCTATCTGAGCTCCTTGAATCGATTGCATTCTATATCCATGGATTCGCTTTGTCTTCTCTTTACATTTTGGGCACTTTTGTTTTCGGACTTCGCTATGAAGTTCAAACCAAAAGCACTGTTCTTCTTCTCCTGAATCAAATACGAATACATGCTTGTCTTTAATCCCTAATAACTTTGTGATAAAATCTAGTTGCACCTTAATTCTCTCCTTGTTTCTTTTTGTGTGGTAACTCAAGGTTAACAAAAAGAGAGAATTGGGTGCTATTTTTTTGTCTTTTTTTAGATCAAAGAGAAACATTGATCCGATAAGGGTGACCACAACATTCAGTATAGAACCAACACACCTACATCACTTATGAAGCCCCTTCACTCTGACGGTTGTTGCACAGGTTCTTTCCTTACTCAGATACCCTTTTTCCAAATAACAATTATTAGACGCATGGTCCTTCTCATTCGCAATACAAAAAAGACACCCTCTTTTGAAGGTGCCTTTGATTGCCCAGCAACGTCCTACTCTCACAGGGGGAGAGCCCCCAACTACCATCGGCGCTGGAGAGCTTAACTTCCGTGTTCGGCATGGGAACGGGTGTGACCTCTCCGCTATCGTCACTGGACTTATGAAATTGAGAAGTATTGTACTCTCAAAACTAGATAACATTTGACTGATGACCTTCGGTCTGAAGGTTAATGTAATACTTTGGTTAAGCCCTCGATCGATTAGTATCTCTCAGCTCCACGTGTTGCCACGCTTCCACATGAGACCTATCAACCTCATCATCTCTGAGGGATCTTACTCACTTGACGTGATGGGAAATCTCATCTTGAGGGGGGCTTCATGCTTAGATGCTTTCAGCACTTATCCCGTCCACACGTAGCTACCCAGCTATGCTCTTGGCAGAACAACTGGTACACCAGCGGTGTGTCCATCCCGGTCCTCTCGTACTAAGGACAGCTCCTCTCAAATTTCCTACGCCCGCGACGGATAGGGACCGAACTGTCTCACGACGTTCTGAACCCAGCTCGCGTACCGCTTTAATGGGCGAACAGCCCAACCCTTGGGACCTACTTCAGCCCCAGGATGCGATGAGCCGACATCGAGGTGCCAAACCTCCCCGTCGATGTGGACTCTTGGGAGAGATTAGCCTGTTATCCCCAGGGTAGCTTTTATCCGTTGAGCGACGGCCCTTCCATACGGTGCCGCCGGATCACTAAGCCCGACTTTCGTCCCTGCTCGACCTGTATGTCTCGCAGTCAAGCTCCCTTATGCCTTTGCACTCTGCGAATGATTTCCAACCATTCTGAGGGAACCTTTGGGCGCCTCCGTTACTTTTTAGGAGGCGACCGCCCCAGTCAAACTGCCCACCTGACACTGTCCCTGAACCGGATCACGGTCCGAGGTTAGAATTCCAGTACAGCCAGGGTAGTATCCCACCGACGCCTCCACCGAAGCTAGCGCTCCGGCTTCCAAGGCTCCTACCTATCCTGTACAAGCTGTACCAAAATCCAATATCAAGCTACAGTAAAGCTCCATGGGGTCTTTCCGTCCTGTCGCGGGTAACCTGCATCTTCACAGGTAATATAATTTCACCGGGTCTCTCGTTGAGACAGTGCCCAAATCGTTGCACCTTTCGTGCGGGTCGGAACTTACCCGACAAGGAATTTCGCTACCTTAGGACCGTTATAGTTACGGCCGCCGTTTACTGGGGCTTCAATTCAGAGCTTCTCCCTAATGGGATAACCCCTCCTCTTAACCTTCCAGCACCGGGCAGGTGTCAGCCCCTATACTTCGCCTTGCGGCTTGGCAGAGACCTGTGTTTTTGATAAACAGTCGTTTGGGCCTATTCACTGCGGCTCTCTCGGGCGTAAACCCTAATAGAGCACCCCTTCTCCCGAAGTTACGGGGTCATTTTGCCGAGTTCCTTAACGAGAGTTCTCCCGCGCGTCTTAGAATTCTCTTCCCGCCTACCTGTGTCGGTTTGCGGTACGGGCACCAGTCACCTCGCTAGAGGCTTTTCTAGGCAGTGTAGGATCAGGAACTTCGCTACTAAAATTTCGCTCGCCATCACAGCTCAGCCTTACGGTAAGCGGATTTACCTACTTACCAGCCTAACTGCTTGGACACGGACATCCAATGCCGTGCTTACCCTACCTTCCTGCGTCCCCCCATTGCTCAAATGGTGACGTGGTGGTACAGGAATTTCAACCTGTTTTCCATCGCCTACGCCTTTCGGCCTCGGCTTAGGTCCCGACTAACCCTGAGCGGACGAGCCTTCCTCAGGAAACCTTAGGCTTTCGACGGAGGGGATTCTCACCCCTCTTTTCGCTACTCATACCGGCATTCTCACTTCCAAGCGCTCCACCCATCCTCTCGGTTGAGCTTCAACGCCCTTGGAACGCTCCCCTACCACTGTCCGTAAGGACAATCCATAGCTTCGGTGATACGTTTAGCCCCGGTACATTTTCGGCGCAGAGTCACTCGACCAGTGAGCTATTACGCACTCTTTCAATGGTGGCTGCTTCTAAGCCAACATCCTGGTTGTCTAAGCAACTCCACATCCTTTTCCACTTAACGTATACTTGGGGACCTTAGCTGATGGTCTGGGCTGTTTCCCTCTTGACTACGGATCTTAGCACTCGCAGTCTGACTCCCGAGGATAAGTATTTGGCATTCGGAGTTTGACTGAATTCGGTAATCCTGTGGGGACCCCTAGTCCAATCAGTGCTCTACCTCCAATACTCTTCCCTCGAGGCTAGCCCTAAAGCTATTTCGGGGAGAACCAGCTATTTCCGAGTTCGATTGGCATTTCACCCCTACCCACACCTCATCCCCTCACTTTTCAACGTGAGTGGGTTCGGGCCTCCATCCAGTGTTACCTGGACTTCACCCTGGACATGGGTAGATCACACGGTTTCGGGTCTACAACCACGTACTCATTCGCCCTATTCAGACTCGCTTTCGCTGCGGCTCCGTCTCTTCAACTTAACCTTGCACGTAATCGTAACTCGCCGGTTCATTCTACAAAAGGCACGCCGTCACCCATTAACGGGCTCCGACTACTTGTAGGCACACGGTTTCAAGATCTCTTTCACTCCCCTCCCGGGGTGCTTTTCACCTTTCCCTCACGGTACTGGTTCACTATCGGTCACTAGGGAGTATTTAGCCTTGGGAGATGGTCCTCCCAGATTCCGACGGGGTTTCACGTGTCCCGCCGTACTCAGGATCCACTCCGGAGGAAACGAAGTTTCGACTACAGGGCTTTTACCTTGTCCCGCGGACCTTTCCAGGTCGCTTCATCTACTCCGTTTCTTTGTAACTCCGTATGGAGTGTCCTACAACCCCAAGAGGCAAGCCTCTTGGTTTGGGCTAGTTCCGTTTCGCTCGCCGCTACTCAGGAAATCGCATTTGCTTTCTCTTCCTCTGGGTACTAAGATGTTTCAGTTCCCCAGGTCTGCCTTCTCATACCCTATGTATTCAGGTATGGATACCACCTCATTACAGGTGGTGGGTTCCCCCATTCGGAAATCTCCGGATCAAAGCTTACTTACAGCTCCCCGGAGCATATCGGTGTTCGTCCCGTCCTTCTTCGGCTCCTAGTGCCAAGGCATTCGCCGTGCGCCCTTTCTAGCTTAACCACTTTGCGGCAGATAACCATCGGATTTCTGCGTCAGCTGCGATCTTCGAGATCCTCACGTACATGTTGTACGCTGTGGCCTCTCATCACTTGCTTCCTTGAACTCCTCGGTTCTCTTTGCAAACCAATATCATAATTGGTTTTACCACGTATGGCGTCATATTAACCTTCTAAGACACTCGGTTGTACTCTGTCGAATCCATTACTGAATTCGTTTCAAACAACCGGTGAAGATCAATCAGTCTATATCTGTTATCTAGTTTTCAAAGAACAACGACGCACAGGATGTGCTAGCTTCGGCGTTATCGCAGGACGCGATGTCTTTAGCCGAAGTTCCTTAAAATCCTTACGTCTTGAGAGATAAAAAATAACCTCTCAAAACTAAACAAAAAGCGCAAACGATCGATAAAGTAATGAGCTAATAGCTCCTTAGAAAGGAGGTGATCCATCCCCACCTTCCGGTAGGGATACCTTGTTACGACTTCACCCCAATCACCTGTCCCACCTTCGGCGGCTGGCTCCAAAAGGTTACCGCACCGACTTCGGGTGTTACAAGCTCTCGTGGTGTGACGGGCGGTGTGTACAAGGCCCGGGAACGTATTCACCGCGGCATGCTGATCCGCGATTACTAGCAATTCCGGCTTCATGCAGGCGAGTTGCAGCCTGCAATCCGAACTGAGAATGGCTTTATGGGATTCGCTCAACCTCGCGGTCTCGCTGCCCTTTGTACCATCCATTGTAGCACGTGTGTAGCCCAGGTCATAAGGGGCATGATGATTTGACGTCATCCCCACCTTCCTCCGGTTTGTCACCGGCAGTCACCTTAGAGTGCCCAACTAAATGCTGGCAACTAAGGTCAAGGGTTGCGCTCGTTGCGGGACTTAACCCAACATCTCACGACACGAGCTGACGACAACCATGCACCACCTGTCACTCTGTCCCCCGAAGGGGAAAGCCCTATCTCTAGGGTTGTCAGAGGATGTCAAGACCTGGTAAGGTTCTTCGCGTTGCTTCGAATTAAACCACATGCTCCACTGCTTGTGCGGGCCCCCGTCAATTCCTTTGAGTTTCAGCCTTGCGGCCGTACTCCCCAGGCGGAGTGCTTAATGTGTTAACTTCGGCACTAAGGGCATCGAAACCCCTAACACCTAGCACTCAACGTTTACGGCGTGGACTACCAGGGTATCTAATCCTGTTTGCTCCCCACGCTTTCGCGCCTCAGCGTCAGTTGTAGGCCAGAAAGTCGCCTTCGCCACTGGTGTTCCTCCACATATCTACGCATTTCACCGCTACACGTGGAATTCCACTTTCCTCTCCTACACTCAAGTCCCCCAGTTTCCAATGACCCTCCACGGTTGAGCCGTGGGCTTTCACATCAGACTTAAGAGACCGCCTGCGCGCGCTTTACGCCCAATAATTCCGGACAACGCTTGCCCCCTACGTATTACCGCGGCTGCTGGCACGTAGTTAGCCGGGGCTTTCTGGTTAGGTACCGTCAAGGTGCCGCCCTATTCGAACGGCACTTGTTCTTCCCTAACAACAGAGCTTTACAATCCGAAGACCGTCATCACTCACGCGGCGTTGCACCGTCAGGCTTTCGCCCATTGCGGATGATTCCCTACTGCTGCCTCCCGTAGGAGTCTGGACCGTGTCTCAGTTCCAGTGTGGCCGATCACCCTCTCAGGTCGGCTACGCATCGTCGCCTTGGTAAGCTCTTACCTCACCAACTAGCTAATGCGCCGCGGGCCCATCTTACAGTGTTAGGATAAATCCCAACTTTTACAATAGAGTCATGCGACTCTATTGGTCATCTGGTATTAGCCCCGGTTTCCCGGAGTTATCCCAGTCTGTAAGGCAGGTTGCCCACGTGTTACTCACCCGTCCGCCGCTGACCTCATAAAAGTAAACTTTTAATTGGTCCGCTCGACTTGCATGTATTAGGCACGCCGCCAGCGTTCGTCCTGAGCCAGGATCAAACTCTCCAATAAAGTGAGTTTGATGTCTCTGACATCATAAGAAAATTTCATTGACGGGATATTTTCATATCCCATTTCGCTTGGCTTTTTGTTTAGTTTTCAAAGGTCAATACTTGGTGGAGCCTAGCGGGATCGAACCGCTGACCTCCTGCGTGCAAAGCAGGCGCTCTCCCAGCTGAGCTAAGGCCCCATTTAAGATGGTCGGGAAGACAGGATTTGAACCTGCGACCCCTTGGTCCCAAACCAAGTGCTCTGCCAAGCTGAGCTACTTCCCGTTTTATTTATGCAAATTATAAATTGGCGCGCCCGAGAGGAGTCGAACCCCTAACCTTTTGATCCGTAGTCAAACGCTCTATCCAATTGAGCTACGGGCGCATTTTTTTAGCAGCATTTGATATGTTATCAAGGACAAATCAATTTGTCAATAGCTTTCAAAAATAAAAATGGTGCCGAGGGCCGGACTTGAACCGGCACGGTAGTCACCTACCGCAGGATTTTAAGTCCTGTGTGTCTGCCAATTCCACCACCCCGGCAGGACTTTGAAAACTATATTTTACTAAAAGAAATTATGGAGCGGAAGACGAGATTCGAACTCGCGACCCCCACCTTGGCAAGGTGGTGTTCTACCACTGAACTACTTCCGCGAATTGGTGCGGGTGGAGGGAGTCGAACCCCCACGTCATAAGACACTAGATCCTAAGTCTAGCGCGTCTGCCAATTCCGCCACACCCGCATAAATGGTGAGCCATGAAGGACTCGAACCTTCGACCCTCTGATTAAAAGTCAGATGCTCTACCAACTGAGCTAATGGCTCTTAAATTTTAAAGTGGTGCTGGCCAGAGGACTTGAACCCCCAACCTACTGATTACAAGTCAGTTGCTCTACCAATTGAGCTAGGCCAGCATAATATATGGTGGAGGATGGCGGGCTCGAACCACCGACCCCTTGCTTGTAAGGCAAGTGCTCTCCCAACTGAGCTAATCCTCCATTTTTAATCGCCCAGCAACGTCCTACTCTCACAGGGGGAGAGCCCCCAACTACCATCGGCGCTGGAGAGCTTAACTTCCGTGTTCGGCATGGGAACGGGTGTGACCTCTCCGCTATCGTCACTGGACTTATGAAATTGAGAAGTATTGTACTCTCAAAACTAGATAACATTTGACTGATGACCTTCGGTCTGAAGGTTAATGTAATACTTTGGTTAAGCCCTCGATCGATTAGTATCTCTCAGCTCCACGTGTTGCCACGCTTCCACATGAGACCTATCAACCTCATCTTCTCTGAGGGATCTTACTCACTTGACGTGATGGGAAATCTCATCTTGAGGGGGGCTTCATGCTTAGATGCTTTCAGCACTTATCCCGTCCACACGTAGCTACCCAGCTATGCTCTTGGCAGAACAACTGGTACACCAGCGGTGTGTCCATCCCGGTCCTCTCGTACTAAGGACAGCTCCTCTCAAATTTCCTACGCCCGCGACGGATAGGGACCGAACTGTCTCACGACGTTCTGAACCCAGCTCGCGTACCGCTTTAATGGGCGAACAGCCCAACCCTTGGGACCTACTTCAGCCCCAGGATGCGATGAGCCGACATCGAGGTGCCAAACCTCCCCGTCGATGTGGACTCTTGGGAGAGATTAGCCTGTTATCCCCAGGGTAGCTTTTATCCGTTGAGCGACGGCCCTTCCATACGGTGCCGCCGGATCACTAAGCCCGACTTTCGTCCCTGCTCGACCTGTATGTCTCGCAGTCAAGCTCCCTTATGCCTTTGCACTCTGCGAATGATTTCCAACCATTCTGAGGGAACCTTTGGGCGCCTCCGTTACTTTTTAGGAGGCGACCGCCCCAGTCAAACTGCCCACCTGACACTGTCCCTGAACCGGATCACGGTCCGAGGTTAGAATTCCAGTACAGCCAGGGTAGTATCCCACCGACGCCTCCACCGAAGCTAGCGCTCCGGCTTCCAAGGCTCCTACCTATCCTGTACAAGCTGTACCAAAATCCAATATCAAGCTACAGTAAAGCTCCATGGGGTCTTTCCGTCCTGTCGCGGGTAACCTGCATCTTCACAGGTAATATAATTTCACCGGGTCTCTCGTTGAGACAGTGCCCAAATCGTTGCACCTTTCGTGCGGGTCGGAACTTACCCGACAAGGAATTTCGCTACCTTAGGACCGTTATAGTTACGGCCGCCGTTTACTGGGGCTTCAATTCAGAGCTTCTCCCTAATGGGATAACCCCTCCTCTTAACCTTCCAGCACCGGGCAGGTGTCAGCCCCTATACTTCGCCTTGCGGCTTGGCAGAGACCTGTGTTTTTGATAAACAGTCGTTTGGGCCTATTCACTGCGGCTCTCTCGGGCGTAAACCCTAATAGAGCACCCCTTCTCCCGAAGTTACGGGGTCATTTTGCCGAGTTCCTTAACGAGAGTTCTCCCGCGCGTCTTAGAATTCTCTTCCCGCCTACCTGTGTCGGTTTGCGGTACGGGCACCAGTCACCTCGCTAGAGGCTTTTCTAGGCAGTGTAGGATCAGGAACTTCGCTACTAAAATTTCGCTCGCCATCACAGCTCAGCCTTACGGTAAGCGGATTTACCTACTTACCAGCCTAACTGCTTGGACACGGACATCCAATGCCGTGCTTACCCTACCTTCCTGCGTCCCCCCATTGCTCAAATGGTGACGTGGTGGTACAGGAATTTCAACCTGTTTTCCATCGCCTACGCCTTTCGGCCTCGGCTTAGGTCCCGACTAACCCTGAGCGGACGAGCCTTCCTCAGGAAACCTTAGGCTTTCGACGGAGGGGATTCTCACCCCTCTTTTCGCTACTCATACCGGCATTCTCACTTCCAAGCGCTCCACCCATCCTCTCGGTTGAGCTTCAACGCCCTTGGAACGCTCCCCTACCACTGTCCGTAAGGACAATCCATAGCTTCGGTGATACGTTTAGCCCCGGTACATTTTCGGCGCAGAGTCACTCGACCAGTGAGCTATTACGCACTCTTTCAATGGTGGCTGCTTCTAAGCCAACATCCTGGTTGTCTAAGCAACTCCACATCCTTTTCCACTTAACGTATACTTGGGGACCTTAGCTGATGGTCTGGGCTGTTTCCCTCTTGACTACGGATCTTAGCACTCGCAGTCTGACTCCCGAGGATAAGTATTTGGCATTCGGAGTTTGACTGAATTCGGTAATCCTGTGGGGACCCCTAGTCCAATCAGTGCTCTACCTCCAATACTCTTCCCTCGAGGCTAGCCCTAAAGCTATTTCGGGGAGAACCAGCTATTTCCGAGTTCGATTGGCATTTCACCCCTACCCACACCTCATCCCCTCACTTTTCAACGTGAGTGGGTTCGGGCCTCCATCCAGTGTTACCTGGACTTCACCCTGGACATGGGTAGATCACACGGTTTCGGGTCTACAACCACGTACTCATTCGCCCTATTCAGACTCGCTTTCGCTGCGGCTCCGTCTCTTCAACTTAACCTTGCACGTAATCGTAACTCGCCGGTTCATTCTACAAAAGGCACGCCGTCACCCATTAACGGGCTCCGACTACTTGTAGGCACACGGTTTCAAGATCTCTTTCACTCCCCTCCCGGGGTGCTTTTCACCTTTCCCTCACGGTACTGGTTCACTATCGGTCACTAGGGAGTATTTAGCCTTGGGAGATGGTCCTCCCAGATTCCGACGGGGTTTCACGTGTCCCGCCGTACTCAGGATCCACTCCGGAGGAAACGAAGTTTCGACTACAGGGCTTTTACCTTGTCCCGCGGACCTTTCCAGGTCGCTTCATCTACTCCGTTTCTTTGTAACTCCGTATGGAGTGTCCTACAACCCCAAGAGGCAAGCCTCTTGGTTTGGGCTAGTTCCGTTTCGCTCGCCGCTACTCAGGAAATCGCATTTGCTTTCTCTTCCTCTGGGTACTAAGATGTTTCAGTTCCCCAGGTCTGCCTTCTCATACCCTATGTATTCAGGTATGGATACCACCTCATTACAGGTGGTGGGTTCCCCCATTCGGAAATCTCCGGATCAAAGCTTACTTACAGCTCCCCGGAGCATATCGGTGTTCGTCCCGTCCTTCTTCGGCTCCTAGTGCCAAGGCATTCGCCGTGCGCCCTTTCTAGCTTAACCACTTTGCGGCAGATAACCATCGGATTTCTGCGTCAGCTGCGATCTTCGAGATCCTCACGTACATGTTGTACGCTGTGGCCTCTCATCACTTGCTTCCTTGAACTCCTCGGTTCTCTTTGCAAACCAATATCATAATTGGTTTTACCACGTATGGCGTCATATTAACCTTCTAAGACACTCGGTTGTACTCTGTCGAATCCATTACTGAATTCGTTTCAAACAACCGGTGAAGATCAATCAGTCTATATCTGTTATCTAGTTTTCAAAGAACAAAAAGAAATAAAAGTATGGTGGAGCCTAGCGGGATCGAACCGCTGACCTCCTGCGTGCAAAGCAGGCGCTCTCCCAGCTGAGCTAAGGCCCCGTTAATTTGAGGATATATGGTGGGCCTGAGTGGACTCGAACCACCGACCTCACGCTTATCAGGCGTGCGCTCTAACCAGCTGAGCTACAGGCCCCCTTAATTAAGGGGATTCCATATTACTTGCATATTTTGAGAGTGTAATCTCTCAAAACTAAACAAAAAGCGCAAACGATCGATAAAGTAATGAGCTAATAGCTCCTTAGAAAGGAGGTGATCCATCCCCACCTTCCGGTAGGGATACCTTGTTACGACTTCACCCCAATCACCTGTCCCACCTTCGGCGGCTGGCTCCAAAAGGTTACCGCACCGACTTCGGGTGTTACAAGCTCTCGTGGTGTGACGGGCGGTGTGTACAAGGCCCGGGAACGTATTCACCGCGGCATGCTGATCCGCGATTACTAGCAATTCCGGCTTCATGCAGGCGAGTTGCAGCCTGCAATCCGAACTGAGAATGGCTTTATGGGATTCGCTCAACCTCGCGGTCTCGCTGCCCTTTGTACCATCCATTGTAGCACGTGTGTAGCCCAGGTCATAAGGGGCATGATGATTTGACGTCATCCCCACCTTCCTCCGGTTTGTCACCGGCAGTCACCTTAGAGTGCCCAACTAAATGCTGGCAACTAAGGTCAAGGGTTGCGCTCGTTGCGGGACTTAACCCAACATCTCACGACACGAGCTGACGACAACCATGCACCACCTGTCACTCTGTCCCCCGAAGGGGAAAGCCCTATCTCTAGGGTTGTCAGAGGATGTCAAGACCTGGTAAGGTTCTTCGCGTTGCTTCGAATTAAACCACATGCTCCACTGCTTGTGCGGGCCCCCGTCAATTCCTTTGAGTTTCAGCCTTGCGGCCGTACTCCCCAGGCGGAGTGCTTAATGTGTTAACTTCGGCACTAAGGGCATCGAAACCCCTAACACCTAGCACTCAACGTTTACGGCGTGGACTACCAGGGTATCTAATCCTGTTTGCTCCCCACGCTTTCGCGCCTCAGCGTCAGTTGTAGGCCAGAAAGTCGCCTTCGCCACTGGTGTTCCTCCACATATCTACGCATTTCACCGCTACACGTGGAATTCCACTTTCCTCTCCTACACTCAAGTCCCCCAGTTTCCAATGACCCTCCACGGTTGAGCCGTGGGCTTTCACATCAGACTTAAGAGACCGCCTGCGCGCGCTTTACGCCCAATAATTCCGGACAACGCTTGCCCCCTACGTATTACCGCGGCTGCTGGCACGTAGTTAGCCGGGGCTTTCTGGTTAGGTACCGTCAAGGTGCCGCCCTATTCGAACGGCACTTGTTCTTCCCTAACAACAGAGCTTTACAATCCGAAGACCGTCATCACTCACGCGGCGTTGCACCGTCAGGCTTTCGCCCATTGCGGATGATTCCCTACTGCTGCCTCCCGTAGGAGTCTGGACCGTGTCTCAGTTCCAGTGTGGCCGATCACCCTCTCAGGTCGGCTACGCATCGTCGCCTTGGTAAGCTCTTACCTCACCAACTAGCTAATGCGCCGCGGGCCCATCTTACAGTGTTAGGATAAATCCCAACTTTTACAATAGAGTCATGCGACTCTATTGGTCATCTGGTATTAGCCCCGGTTTCCCGGAGTTATCCCAGTCTGTAAGGCAGGTTGCCCACGTGTTACTCACCCGTCCGCCGCTGACCTCATAAAAGTAAACTTTTAATTGGTCCGCTCGACTTGCATGTATTAGGCACGCCGCCAGCGTTCGTCCTGAGCCAGGATCAAACTCTCCAATAAAGTGAGTTTGATGTCTCTGACATCATAAGAAAATTTCATTGACGGGATATTTTCATATCCCATTTCGCTTGGCTTTTTGTTTAGTTTTCAAAGGTCATACTCACATCTTGTCGTTCGGTGACGACTTGATTATCATAACACCTTGCGATGTCATTGTCAACATCTTTTTTGAAATGTTTTTTTGTAACTGCTCTTTGACAGCGACTTGAACATCATATCATTTCACCGATATGGTGTCAACATTTTTTTCGAAAGATATTTTTTGTTTGCGTCTGCCGTTTTCGGCGACAAGAAATAATATATCACGATAACACTTTAGTCTGCAACCCCCTAAAATAAATTTTTATATTTTTTGTTTCAACAAGATTATCTCTACTGCTTTGAATAGGCGTTAAGAGCGAACCACAGGCGAATCAAATCTTAAATAAGGCCTTTATATAAAATAACCATACTTATTTATATATATCCTATCTATTTTTCCTTCTAACTAGATTGTTTACGTAAACACTGTTGTTTTTTAGTTGTGTTCGCTAACGACGGACAGCTTACACCTCTATGCACAATTGTGACTTCCGTTTCATGCTTGGCTTGCATTCACGGTGTCTTCTTTGCTGTGGGTGTCGCAACCTATTCAGTCAAATCTTTTTTATTCATAAAAAGCAACACTCTTTACTTTCGACGAGTAACCGCAGGAGCACTCTTCACTTGCGACGAGTAACCGCAGGAGCACTCTTCACTTGCGACGAGTAACCGCAGGAGCACTCTTCACTTGCGACGAGTAACCGCAGGAGCACTCTTCACTTGCGACGAGTAACCGCAGAAGCAATTTTTTTAAAAAAAGAGCCATTAACTAAATCTCTATTTACCTATATACTTCGCTTCCCTTTGTCTTTAAAAATATTGAAGAAGCATACGCACAAAAAATGAACGTTATAAATAAGGCTCTGTTAAAATTGAGTGTTGATATTAAAAAGTGGAGATAAATATTAAAATACAATAATTTTTGATGAGCAAAGGTGACGACGCCAGCGAGAACAGCACGAGCGGAAAATCACCCAAAACGAAGCCATGTGAGTTTTGCGAAGTTGAGGCCGTGCCCGCGGCAAAGAAGACACCGTGAAAGCGAACGTAGTGAAGCTAGAATGGATGTCGCACTTGTGCCTATAGGTGCAAGCGTTCACCAAAAGCGAGTCACAAAATCAACAATAAGCTTTAACAGAGCTATAAATAAAAGCATTCATTGAGGCTGTCCAATGCTTACTACTGATATAACCGCTCAAACATAAAAATATAATCAGCTTCCTCGACGGTTATTTATCCTTTTTATCTTTTAAAAAAAGGAACACGATAATCGTGTTCCTTTTAGTGTATTATTCATCAGTTGTTTCTCTATGACGCATTTGAGGGAAGAGAAGGACATCACGGATCGACTGTGAGTTTGTTAATAACATAACAAGTCGGTCAATTCCGATTCCTAAACCTCCAGTTGGGGGCATGCCATACTCTAATGATTCTACAAAGTCCTCATCCATCATATGTGCCTCATCGTCACCTTGCTCACGCTCAACGAGTTGCGCTTCAAAACGTTCACGTTGATCGATTGGATCATTCAATTCTGTGAAGGCATTCGCATGTTCTCGGCCTACGATAAATAATTCAAATCTGTCTGTAAAGCGTGGGTCTTTTTCATTTTTCTTAGCAAGTGGTGAAATATCTACTGGATGGCCGAAAATGAACGTTGGCTGGATTAACTTCTCCTCAACAAAAGTTTCAAAGAATTCATTTACGACATGGCCGAATTTCATTGTATCTTTAACCGGTACATTATGTTCCTTCGCTAGAGCACGCGCTTCCTCATCGGACATTTCCTTCCAGAAGTCAACACCTGTGTGTTCCTTAATTGCATCTACCATGTGTACTCTTTTCCATTGTGGAGCGAGATCTACTTCATATTGTTCATACTGGACTTTAGTAGATCCTAAGACGTCTTGCGTAATGTGAGCAACTAAGCTTTCTGTAAGGGACATAATATCTTTATAATCAGCATATGCCTCATAAAGCTCAATCATCGTGAATTCTGGATTATGTCTTGTTGAGATTCCTTCGTTTCGGAAAACTCGTCCGATTTCATACACTTTTTCTAACCCACCAACAATGAGCCTCTTTAAGTGTAACTCAATTGCAATACGCATATATAATGTCATATCTAGAGCATTATGATGTGTGACAAATGGGCGAGCAGAAGCTCCACCAGCAATTGAATGCATTGTAGGTGTTTCTACCTCTAAATACCCTTGGTCATCTAAGTATCTACGCATCGATTGTAAGATTTTACTTCTTAATACGAATGTATCACGAACTTCTGGGTTTACAATTAAATCTAAGTAACGTTGACGGTAGCGTTGTTCCACATCTTTTAACCCGTGGTATTTGTCTGGTAATGGGCGTAATGACTTCGTCAACAGTTGAAAATCTTTTGCTTTTACAGATAGCTCGCCAACTTTCGTTTTGAAAACGACACCAGAGATTCCTACAATGTCTCCTATGTCAATACGATTAAAAAGATCGTATTGCTCTTCACCGACTTGATCCTTACGAACATAGATTTGGATTTGTCCAGAAAGGTCCTGAATGTGAGCAAACCCAGCTTTTCCTTTTCCACGCTTCGTCATCACACGTCCAGCAATTGTCACGGACACTTCATTTTCTTCTAACTCTTCTTTTGTTTGTTCATCGTAGCTTCCTCTCAACCCTTCAGCTGAGTGCGTTCTTTCAAAGCGCTGTCCAAATGGGTCGACTCCGAGATCTACCATTTCTTTTAATTTTTCACGACGTACCTGCAATTGGTCATTCAATTCGAGTTCTTGACTCACTCATACCATCTCCTAAAAATATGTTTAAGTAATCAATAACGAACATCTATCATTAAGTATAAATAAACTTTTCTATGAAGAAGAAAACTGCCAGCAATTCACTGGCAGTTCTGTCATATCTCAGAGGTATTATAGAAGTTTTCACACAGCATGTCAAATTAGCGACCTGCTACAGCAATTTCCTTTTCCTTTTCCTTTGCTTCTACAAGGTCGACAAATTCATATAATACACCAGCTAATTCATCGCGCTTTGTAATTGCGTTAATTTGATTACGTAGCTTAGATGAACCTCGCATGCCCTTAATATACCAAGCAGCATGTTTACGCATTTCCCTTACAGCGACGTCTTCGCCTTTTAAATCAATAAGTCGGTCCATGTGTAAAACACATACATCCATCTTTTCTCTAGCTGGAGGCTCCGGAATATTTTCTCCCGTTTCAAGGTAATGAATTGTACGGTATAGCATCCAAGGGTTTCCAAGTGCCGCCCTACCAATCATTACGCCATCAACGCCGGTCGTATCAAGCATTCTTCTTGCATCTTCTGGAGTTTTTACATCACCATTTCCGATAACAGGAATATTCACTGCGTCTTTTACTTCTTTAAGAATATTCCAGTCAGCCTCGCCTTCATACATTTGTACGCGAGTTCGCCCATGAAGTGCTACTGCTTTTCCTCCGGCTCTTTCTATTGCCCTAGCATTGTCAACTGCATAGATGTGATCTTCATCCCATCCCATACGCATTTTCACTGTTACTGGTTTATCAACTGCTTCTACGACGTACGAAACCATCTCATAAATCTTATTCGGATCTAAGAGCCATCTCGCACCGGCATCACATTTTGTGATTTTAGGGACCGGGCAGCCCATATTTATATCAATAATATCAGCATTCGTCTTTTTATCAACGATCTTTGCAGCTTCTACTAATGTATCTTTATCTCCGCCAAAAATTTGCAATGATAAAGGTTTCTCTCTTTCATCTACATAAAGCATCTTCATTGAACGTTCATTTTCATGGAGAATCGCTTTATCACTAACCATTTCAGCACATACAAGCCCTGCACCAAAGTCTTTAGCAATAAGGCGGAATGCTGGGTTACATACACCAGCCATCGGAGCTAAAACGACTTGGTTTTTCATTTCGATATCACCGATCTTAAGCATCTCATTCACCTCTTTTTGTTATTTTATTGATGTTAGTTCTTCGAGCGTAATATTTAATACGACTGTTATTTGCTCGATCATTTCATCAGAAGGCTTCCGGTTTCCCCGCTCTATTTCTCCGAGTACAGAAACAGAGATTTCTAAGTTTTTCGCTAGTTCCTCTTGTGTAAAGCCTTTTAGTTTTCGATAGGCCCGGATTCTTCTCCCCCAGATAAGCTCTTCCATACGTGTACACCCTCTTTGTCTGGTAATTCATCTATATAATCGTCAATTGTTTTGCCTGTTGAAAATGTTATGTCATTTTCTATCTCTTTTAGAGGTATAAGTACGAAACCTCTTGAAAACATTCTTGGGTGCGGAATTTGCAAGTGTTCCAAGTTTATATTTTCTTTATTATAGAGTAAAATGTCAAGGTCTATTGTACGTGGCCCCCACTTCATCACCCTTTTTCTTCCACCTTGACGCTCAACTTCTTCCAACTTATCTAGCAGTTGCTCCGGTGTGTATGTAGTTATGATTTTAATAACCATATTCAGAAAAGAGGCTTGATCTGTATAGCCAACTGGGGCTGTTTCATAAATCGATGAAGTTGAAACCACCTTCATATTTTCATCTGTTTTTAACAATGATACTGCTTCCATTAAATGGTCATACCTATCTTCTATATTTGACCCTAATGAGAGATATGAAACATTTGAAAATGCATTTGCATGCATGTTATTACTGAACATTATGATCTTTCCCTTCTAATTTCTACTGCAACTGAATCATAATGGCCCGGAATCGGTGGGTCTGGTTTTATTACCTTTATCGTCACAGCGTCAACCTTTTCAAAAGTATCTAATAAGCTGTTTGCAATCCTCTCTGTCAGAGTTTCAACAAGGTTGACAGGTTCACCTTCCATTACTTCCTTCACTTTGTTATACACTTCAGCGTAGTTGACAGTCTTATCTAAACGATCAGTTTCCCCAGCACCTTTTGTATCCATCTCGAGGATAACATCAGCAAAAAAGCGTTGCCCTAGTTTATTCTCTTCAGGAAATACACCGTGATACGCGTAAAATGCCATTCCGTTCACATAAATTTTATCCACTTTACCCCTCCTCATAAATTAAGATTAAACCGTTCGATCTTTTCCAATCATTACGTCCATCATTTTCACCATTCTTGCCATTTCTTTTACATCGTGCACACGTACAATGTCTGAACCTTTATCGATACCATAACAAACGGTAGCTCCAGTCCCTTCCATCCTTTCATCAACTGGAAGGTTTAATGTTTTTGCAATTAACGACTTTCGTGAAGTTCCTAGAAGAACTGGATAACCTAGTTTCGTAAACTCCTCAAGGTGTCTCATCACCAGTACATTATGTTCATACGTTTTCCCAAAGCCGATACCTGGATCAAGAATGATCTTTTCATCTTTCACCCCTGCCTTTAAACAGTTTTCAATACATTCATGAATATCACGTATTAGATCGTCCATTAAATGATTGTAATTTGGCTCTTCTCGGTTATGCATTAAAATGATTGGCACATCAAAGCTTGCTGCGACATCAGCCATCTCTGGATCGGCCTTCGTTCCCCAAACATCATTAATGATATTTGCCCCAGCTTCTAGCGCATGGCGGGCAACATTCGCTTTATAAGTGTCAATGGAGATTGGGATATTGACTTTTTCTCTGACAGCCGTTAGTGGCTCAATGATTCTTGCAAGTTCTTCTTCTTCTCCAACCTTTTTTGCCCCTGGTCTCGTTGATTCCCCACCTAAATCTATAATATCTACTCCATCTTCCACCATAGAAATCGCATGATTGACTGCTTTATTTGAATGATGGTAACGTCCTCCATCAGAAAATGAGTCTGGGGTAACATTTAATATTCCCATAACATACGTCTTTTTAGAAAAATCTAGTTCAAACCCATCCCATGTTATTTTTTCATGATGTTTATTGGCTTTTAACATGATATTCACGACCCTTTCGTTATTTCTTCTCTGCTCCATAATGTAGTCGTATACTTTCTGTATTCACATTGAAACATTTGAAAGACATCTCCCATTTTACTTGGAAGTGGATGGCCATCAATCGAAGATAGGGAGATAATTTCTTGAATAGAGTTAGTCACAAAGGCTTCGTCTGCATTTAGAATGTCAGATAATGAATATCTCCCTTCACAAACTTTAAAGCCTAATTTTGCAGCTAATGACATAATAAACATACGCGTAATACCATTTAACCCACCACACGTTAAATCAGGTGTGAAGAGAGTTTTCCCCTTTACCCAAAATATATTGGAGACCACACCTTCAGATATATAACCTTCTTCTGTTAAAAAGATCCCTTCCACTTTCGGATCCGCACCTGCTTCACGTTTTCCAACAATGTTATTTAAAAAGTGGTGTGATTTTAACCGTCTACTTGTTTCTGGAGTGTTGCGTCTTTGTTCTAATATCTTCCCCTTTTTCTTAACCGAAAACGATGGTGGTAAAGGTTTTACGAAAACAATTGTATTAGGATGGTCATATGGATCGGTCTTTAATCCAACCGGACTCTCTCCTCCAGAGACATTCCAGCGAAAATAACCATCCTTTAAGTCATTTCGTCCTAACAATTCATGAACAATTTCTACTACTTCGTTGCGATCATAAGGTTTGAGCTTAATACTTATCTCGGATGCGCTTTCATGTAAACGACGAAAATGGTCATCCAATAAAAAAGGATGACCCTCATAAGTACGAAACGTTTCAAACAAACCAACCCCATATAAAAAGCCATGGTCAAAAGGAGAGACTTTCGCTTCATTTGCCTTCACAAAATCTCCATTCATATAGAGGTACATGTCTTGTTAAACTCCTTATATTGCTCTAAAAAATTGCGTAACAGTTGCTTACCTTGACCTGTCATAATCGATTCTGGGTGAAACTGCACACCTTCAACCGGTAATTCACGGTGGCGAATAGCCATGATTTCTCCAGCACCAGTTTCAGAGGTGATTTCAAAACAGTTTGGCAACGTTTCACGTTCTACAATTAATGAGTGGTATCTTGTTGCGGTAAAAGGATTCGCAATACCTTTAAAAATCGTTTGATCCGTATGTTTCATTTCCGATGTTTTTCCATGCATCAGACGCTCAGCTCGAATTACTTTCCCTCCAAAAACTTGTGCAATGGATTGGTGACCTAAACAAACACCGAATACTGGGATTTTTCCTGCAAAATAACGTATCGCTTCTAGACTAATCCCCGCTTCATTTGGTGTACACGGACCTGGTGAAATCATTAAATAGTCTGGGTGCATCTCCTCGATCTCTTCAATCGTAATTTCATCGTTTCTTTTGACAATGAGTTCTTGTCCCATCTCTCCTAGATATTGCACAAGGTTATACGTGAATGAATCATAGTTATCAATCATTAAAATCATATTTACACTTCTCCCTCTCTGCTCATGCTCATTTTAGACCCAATCTCTTCTTCACTCAGCTCTTTCGCCTTCCATAATGCCCTCGCTTTTTTCAATGACTCTTTATACTCGGCACGCGGATTAGAATCAATGACAATCCCTGCTCCAGCTTGGACGTGAACAAGGTTATCTTTTACAACCATCGTACGAATCGTTATATTTAATTCCATATCACCATTATAACCAATCCACCCTAAAGAGCCAGTATACGCCCCTCGGCGAACGGGCTCTAACTCTTCAATTATTTCCATCGTGCGGATCTTTGGAGCGCCGGTAATCGTCCCTCCAGGAAACGTTGCCGCTACAACATCTAACGTATTATGTTGTTTTGCTTTAACCCCACGAACATTCGAAACAATATGCATGACATGTGAATACTTCTCAATAACCATCAGTTCATCGACTTCAACCGTACCATATTCACAGACTCGGCCAAGGTCGTTTCGCTCAAGGTCGACAAGCATGACATGCTCAGCACGCTCTTTCTCATTATTAATAAGTGTATCTGCAAGCTCTCGGTCTTCTTCATCATCTTTCCCGCGAGAACGGGTACCAGCAATAGGTCTAGTACTAACTTCTTCACCTTTCACTTTCACTAAAAGCTCTGGCGATGCACTGACATACTGCAAATCTGGAGTATGGAAATACCCCATATATGGTGATGGGTTAAGGTTTCTTAAACAACCATAGATATGCAGTGGGTGTGTCGTTACAGGTCTCGTTTCCCTAACTGATAAATTGACTTGGAAAACGTCCCCTGCTGCAATGTATTCCTTTGTTCTTTCAACAGCATCAGAAAAGCGTTCTTCTGAAAAAGAGCGAGTAATTTCCTCAATGTTCTTCTTATTATAACTCTTATGCTTATACCAATGTTCATTAGACGGAACTCCCTGCCACTGTTGTTCCATTTCCTCAAGAATAGCATCGTTCTCATTATTCTCAGCATCAATAATTGCAATAAACCAGATTACATCTTCTTTATGATCAATAACGACAACTTCATCGAATGCTAGAAAAAACAAGTCCTCTGTTTGTAAATCATCACTTGACTGTTCAGGAATCTCCTCAATTTGCCTAATTAAGTCATAACTAAACTGCCCAACAATTCCACTTTGAAAATCAGGCAGACCCTCATCTTTTTCTACTTCATACTGATTCAACCATTTATTCAAAGATGGTAAAAGTGGGCCTTCAATTATTTCTTCACTGCCATCCATTTCAATAATCAGCTTCTCACCTTTTCCTTTTAGTGTTGCCCAAGGTTCTAAACCAATAATTGAGTAACGACCACCACGACCACTTTCAAGTAATACGTGGTGAGACTTGTCCTTTGTTAACGATGTATATGTTTGAAACCAATCGGTTGTTATTTGTTGCAACGGCTTTTGTCGGCCAATAACTTTTCTAGTATTCATAATCATATCCCACCTCTAGGTGTATAAGTCAGACACTTTGCATCTCCAATCATTATACGATTGAAAAAACAAAGGCGCAAACGTTAATACGGGCATTCACTTACCTATATTGCCTTAGCATGAACATTACAATAATCTTAACTGAGACCATTCTAAACAACAAGAGCACTCCAGTGACTATTTTTGTCTTGGAGTGCTCATTTACGTTCCTCTATTCTTGTTTTCGCTTTTCCTCAAGAAGTCCTTCTAGTTCTACCTTTGTAAACGTATATGTTTCGTTACAGAAATGACAGTGTGTCTCTGCCCCTTCATCTTCTTCAATCATTAGTTTAATTTCACTCTCGTCTATACCGATGATTGCATTTCCAATGCGCTCTTTTGAACATTGACATTGAAATGCTACACCCATCTTATCTAATATACGAATATTTTCTTCCCCTAGTAACTTACTTAAAACATCTTCTGGTGTGAGACCATCTAGAATGAGTTGCGAAATCGGTGGTAACCCATTTAGCCTTTTTTCAACTTCGTTTATTGTCTCATCTGTAACGCCTGGCATCATTTGAATAATAAATCCACCAGCTGATGTAACGACTTCATCTTTATCAATAATAACACCTAGTGCGACAGATGATGGCGTTTGCTCTGAGGAGGCAAAATAGTAAGTGAAATCTTCAGCTAATTCCCCTGATACAAGCGGTACACTTCCTGTAAAGTGGTCTTTCATTCCGAGGTCTTTGACAACTGATAATGCCCCTTCATTTCCTACAGCAGCAGATACATTTAGTTTCCCATTATCTTTGCGTTCTGGATCTACATGAGGGTTTTTCACATAACCTCTTGCTTCACCGTTTGCATTTGCATCAATGATGATTGGACCTGCAGGACCGTTCCCCTCAATTTTAATTGTTAACTTTTCTTCACCTTTAAGCATCGCTCCCATCATCGTACCAGCAGAGAGAGCTCTACCTAATGCCGAAGTTACAGTCCGCCATGTATCATGCCTTCTTGCAGCCTCTTGTACCATTTCCGTTGATTTAATGGCATACGCCCTAACTGTTCCATCAAATGCTAATGCTTTTACTAAGTAATCACTCAACAATCAACACTCCTTTATTCATTCCTTAAATAAACGATATTCATATGCAACTTTTTTGCGCCTTCTCTTTAAACAGAGTTATCATTTACGATTATTTTTATCGTAAATGACCTTTAAACCTTTTACAGTTAATAAGGGATCTACAATGTCAATCATTTCAGTTTCAGAAGATATCAATTTTGCCAATCCACCAGTAGCAATAACAGTAGGAGATTTGTATGCTTTTTGCTTCATCCGTTCGACGATTCCTTCAACTTGTCCTACATAACCATATAAAAGACCGGCCTGCATCGCATCGACTGTATTTTTCCCAATAATATCTTTCCCTTGGGCAATTTCAATACGCGGTAATTTAGAAGCACGATTATACAATGCTTCAGATGATATCCGGATTCCTGGTGCAATTGCTCCTCCTATATATTGTCCTTTATCATCTATGTAACAATACGTCGTAGCAGTCCCAAAATCAACAATAATAAGCGGTGGACCATATAATTGGATCGCTGCAACTGCATTAACAATTCGGTCTGCACCAACTTCTTTAGGGTTATCATATTTTATATTCAAACCTGTCTTGATCCCTGGACCAATAACCTTTGGTGAAATGCGGAAGTATTTCTTACACATTGATTCTAACGTATACATAATCGGTGGAACAACAGAGGAGATCATTACGCCATCAATATCACTAAAGCGAAGACCTTCATGTTCAAATAAATTTTTTAACAGCATCGTATATTCATCTTCAGATTTCGTTGCATCTGTTCCAATTCGCCAATGGTATTTTAACTCTTCTTTTTCATATACCCCTAAAGCAATATTTGTATTCCCAACATCCATGACTAAAACCATATTCCCACCTCCTAAGAAGGCTAATAGTAATTTTTTCATATGAAAAGGGTGCCTGATGTAGACACCCCTTTAATCATTCGTCCTTTTTATTGTCGTTATTTTCAGTGTTACCGTCTTCTAGACGTTCGTCACTATCAGATTCACCCGACTCAGATGATTGAACATCAGCGTCAGTCTCTTTACGTTGAATGTTCACTTTCACATCACTATCGTCGCCAGGGCCACCATTTAGCTTTTTCGTCATATGGTGTTCATCAGGCAATTTCCCATCCTCAATTAACGACTTAATTTGCTGTGCATCAAGAGTTTCGTGTTCCATTAATGTATCAGCAACAAGTTTTAAGCTTTCAACGTTCTCCTCTAGAATTTGCTTACAACGCTCATAAGATTCTTTTAAGATACGTTGAACTTCTAAATCAATTTCATGTGCAATAGCATCACTGTAGTTTTGCTCATTGTTGATATCTCTTCCAAGGAATACTTCACCTTGAGAGCTACCAAATTGGATTGGTCCAAGTTTATCACTCATACCATATTCCATGACCATCTTACGAGCAATACCTGTTGCACGTTGAAAGTCATTATGAGCACCCGTACTCACTTCACCAAAGATAATTTCCTCAGCGACACGTCCACCTAACAAGCCGATAATCTTATCGATCAGTTCAGGTTTTGTCATGAAGTAACGGTCCTCTTTCGGAAGCATCATTGCATATCCGCCAGCTTGCCCCCTTGGAACAATGGTAACTTTATGAACCATGTCTGCACTTTCAAGCTTTACGCCGACGACAGTATGTCCCGCTTCATGGTGGGCAACGATATTCTTCTCTTTTTCAGAGATGACACGGCTCTTCTTAGACGGACCAGCAATTGTACGATCAATCGCTTCTTCAACTGCTTCCATATCGATCTTCTGTTTATTGGCACGAGCTGAGACTAATGCCGCCTCGTTTAAGAGGTTCTCTAAGTCTGCACCAGAGAAACCTGGTGTACGCTGTGCAATCGTTTTAAGATCAACATCATCTGCTAATGGTTTATTTTTCGCATGAACGTGTAGCACTTGTTCACGACCATTTACATCTGGACGACCAACCATAATTTGACGGTCAAAACGTCCCGGACGTAATAATGCAGGGTCTAGAATATCCGCACGGTTTGTCGCTGCAATTAAGATAATTCCTTCATTGACACCAAAACCGTCCATTTCAACTAATAATTGGTTTAATGTTTGTTCACCTTCGTCATGTCCTCCACCAAGACCGGCACCACGGCGACGACCCACTGCATCAATCTCATCAATAAAGATAATACATGGTGAATTTTTCTTTGCATTTTCAAAGAGATCACGTACACGAGAAGCACCGACACCAACAAACATCTCAACGAAGTCTGAACCACTGATTGAGAAGAATGGTACGCCTGCTTCACCTGCAACGGCACGAGCAAGAAGTGTCTTACCAGTACCTGGAGGTCCTACTAAAAGCACACCTTTAGGAATACGTGCACCAATATCTGAGAATTTACGAGGATCTTTTAAGAAATCAACAACCTCAACTAGTTCTTGTTTCTCTTCATCAGCACCTGCTACATCTTTAAAGCGTGCTTTCTTCTTATCCTCACTAACGAGTTTCGCTTTACTCTTACCAAAGTTCATCACTCGGCTTCCGCCACCTTGAGCTTGGCTCAGTAAGAAGAAGAAGAGGATGAAAATAATCACAAACGGAATCAACATAGTAAAGAAGTTTAACCAACCACTAGGCTCATCAGCTTGTTCAAAAACAAGGTCATTAATTCCTTGTCCACCATCTGTTGCCTGGATGACCACTTCTAAGAAGGATGGAAGGTCTGGGATGTTTACAATAAAGAACTGGTCTTCCTCAGCACCGACCTCTTGTCCTTGCACAACATAGACATCATTTTTTGGTTGAATATTTAATGAATCAATTTGTCCTGTTTCTAGGTATTCTTGAAATGTATCGAAAGTAATTTCCTGAGTCTCTTCTTGTGGGCTTTGGAAAATACTAACTACCCCAACAATGACTAAGAAAATCAATAAGTAAAATATCGTATTTCGAAATATTCGATTCATTCTTTACCTCCTCCCACGGCTAAATACACTTAGATAATCTTACCATATAATTGTCTTGCACTACAATAAATTAACTTTGATAAATCTCCGGCTTTAAAATACCGATATATGGGAGGTTTCGATATCGTTCAATATAATCGAGTCCATACCCAACAACAAATTCATCTGGAACTATAAAACCAGCCATATCTGGAACTAAGTCGACTTTACGTCCTTCTGGTTTATCTAATAGTGTAACCACTTTTACCGATTTTGCTTTACGATAGTGGAAAAGTTTCACAAGGTAACTTAACGTTAATCCACTGTCGATAATATCTTCAATTATAAGCACGTCACGACCTTCAACAGACGTGTTAAGGTCTTTGACAATCTTTACTTCACCTGAAGAAACCAATTCATGCCCATAACTTGATACATCCATTAAGTCCAGTTCAACGTGAGTATCGATCTTTTGGATTAAATCTCCCATGAATGGAAGTGACCCTTTTAATACACCGATTACGAGCGGGAACCTTCCTTCATATTCTTCCGTTAATTGCTTCCCTAATTCATCAACTTTTTGTTGAATTTCTTCCTCTGAGATCAACACTTCTTTAATATCATCTCTCATAACGTTTCCATAAACCTCCTAATTAAAATCTCTTTGAACGATTTTCTATGTATATTCTCACGGAATATCATCAACCTCATATCGAAGAACGAATACTTTTTTCGTTTCCTCACTAACTAACGCAAGGTTTGACCGTTTTAGCATTGGTAGCCACACAATTTCACCATTTGCATCAACAACAACTGGCCAATCATCTCTTTTAAAGCGAGGAACTTTAAAATCCATAAATATATCCTTCAATTTTTTTGACCCTTTCATACCTACAGGAGTCATTCGATCCCCTGTTTGCCTCGATCGAACTGATAATGGAAAGGTTAGTTTATGATAATCAGCAAAAAAAACGGAGCGGTCCTTCGATAAGCCATTCTTTTTATCAAGGATTTCTGCTGTTATTTTCCCCTCATCTAGTTTGATCATCCCTGGCACTGCAATCAACTTTTCTGGTAATATTTTCTCATTATTGTTCTGATCCTTTGTAGAAAAAATACAATCGTCATAAGATTTTACCACACACAGTCCCTTAGGTAAGTCGAGGGAGCCAGAAGGGGTTTTACTATTCATGAATTTTATTAAGCTTTCAATATGATCACTTGAAATATCACGTTCAATATTTACAGAAAGATAGTTTAATATTAGATGAAGTCCCCTTCTTTGTAAAGTGATGGGGACTGTTTGAAAGCGCTCGATTGATAAAACAATTTCATCAACGTCTTTTTTTTGCACAATGGTTGTTAACTTTTGTTTAGCTAATTCATTTAAATACCGATGATCATCGTTTAGCCATTCACTTTGCCTTTGGAAGACAACATGAACATTGGGGTTTTCAGATTGCAGAAATGGTAAAACATTTTTTCTATACCGATTACGCTGGTACTCCTCTTCTTCATTTGAGGAGTCAATACGATATGTAAGGTTATTTCGTTGGCAATATTGATAGATATCTTCTTTATTAATACATAAAAATGGACGAATAAGTTCTCTTTTTGCAAACTCACGTTTTACCGGCATTCCCTTTAACCCATCATAACTACCTCTTACTTGACGCATCAGCATTGTTTCAATTTGATCATCGCCATGGTGAGCAAAAACAAGTTTTTGTGCCTGTATTTCATTCATTTTTTCAGCAAACCATTCGTACCTCACCTTGCGGGCTGCTGCCTGAGTGGATAACCGTTGTTCTTCTTTCACTTTCACTACGTCTGCCTCTAAACAATAGAAAGGCAAATTTAGCTTTTCACTTAGTGTTCTCACGAATTCTAAATCAGCTTTTGACTCTTCACTTCGAAGACCATGTTCAACATGTCCAACACTCAACTCGCAACGACTTTTATAATGCTTCCATAAATAATGGATTAATGCAACACTATCTGGTCCACCAGAAACAGCAACAAATAAATGATCACCTTCTTGAATAAGTTGGTGTTTTAAGATAAATGCTTTAACGATTTGGTTCATAACGATGTCCAATTCCTTTCCCTAACGAGAAAATCGATAATGCAAATACAAGACCTGCAGCAATTGCTCCCGCTTGAAGCATTGTTTCGACTCCAAACTCTAGCCCTTGTAAGTAATCGCCTTCAACAAAAGATAACATTGTGAAGTAAGCTCGACTCCCGGGAACAAGAGGTAAAATCCCTGGAATTGCTAAAGTTGTTACGGGTATTTTCACCTTTCGTGCAAATATATGAGAAATTGTTGCTGCAATAAATGACGCTACAGCTGTTGCAAACACCGAGGAGGCTCCAAAGGAAATCCCTGTTTGTAAAACTGCCCAAGTGACCATCCCAATCCCTCCACCAAGGAGCAGCGCTCGCTTAGGAACACTAAAAATAACTCCAAATGCTACAATTGCAAAGAAAGTAAGCACTAGCTCTATGACAAGTTGCATCATAAACCACCTTTTATATCAGATTGTTGCCAATGAACGCCACCGCAACATATAACGAACTTAAAACCTTGCAAGTCTTTTATAAAAATAATGATATCGTTAAGGCAATTCCACTTGCAATTGATAATGAAGTCAAAAGCGCCTCGGCTCCCCGACTTACACCAGCAAGTAAATCTCCTGACATCAAGTCGCGCACAGCGTTCGTCAGTGGCACCCCCGGGACGAGTGGCATAAGTGAGCCAATAATAATTTGGTCAAGGTTATATCCAAATCCAAAGTACACAAGGACAATTGCTGCCGTGCCTCCGCTAAAAGCAGCTGCAAACTCTGCTGCAAAGCGTACTCTGAAATACCGCTCAAACTCTACAACAACTAAACTTGAAATAAGTGCGGCAAAAAAAGCAGGAATGAGGTCAAACCAGCCACCTCCAAATAAGTAAGAAAACCCACTTCCAGCTACACCAGCACTAAAATGTATAAGCCAAAGAGGATATTGCAAAGGGGCTTTTTCAACGTCTACTAACTTATTATGTGCTTGTTCAACAGTAATTTGACCTGCAACGAATTCCCTTGATACTTGGTTTACTTCTGTTACTTTATTTAAATCTTGCATTCTGTCATCAATACGAACCATTTGCATAAGGTCTCCTTTGCCTTTCACCTCTTCAAAAGACATAAAGATCCCTGTTGTCGTCGCAAAACAATGAACATTTTTAAAAGAGGCCGCTCTAGCCATTCGCTCGAGCGTCTCCTCTACCCGGTAAGTTTCTGCGCCATACTTTAACATGATTTCTCCTGCTAGTAAGCAAACGTCCATTACTTCATCAGCTTTGGCCATCGATACACCCTCTCCTGACAAAGCTTACTCTGTCACACGTTTTGTCCAAATAAGTATAGAATATATAGAATCAGAAGAAAAGAGGCAACGAGCATCGATTCAAAAATACCTACCCACATCCGCTTTTCTTTTACAACTACTTTCGGTTCTTTTTTTTCCTTTATCGGTTGATATCGTTGTTTTTTTACTACTTGCTGTTTATATCCTCTTTTATTCGATGAGGATGTATTGACGATATGCAGCAGATCTCTTTTCATCGATTGAGAATCGCTATATTTACCTTCCAACCCTTTTTGAATAATTGGAAGATAAGGGTGTAGTTCTACTCTTTTTTTGGCTTTCTCCATTAAAAAAGAGGCCCCTTCCATCCCTTTTTTCTCAAAGCGAGACGGGTATGCACAATTAATGAGAAGCATTGAAACAGAGAACAAGTCGTAGCTAGGTTCTGCTTTCCTGCTACCGAGCCCCCAATACCCTCGATCAAAAAACTCTGTAAACTCTTTAATGCTTCGCCCTGACCTTGTCATTCCACCAACATCGAGCCACCTAACACGTGTCGGACTCTCTGAAACAAGCAGGTTTTCCGGTTTCAAATCACCAAAGATCCATCCAATTTCATGTAGTCGATGCAAATCATTAAGTAGCTGTATAACAAGTACTCCAATCCATTCAGGCCCTTTTGTTTTTATATATGGTAAAAATGGTTGCCCCTTTATATATTCCATTGTATAAAAAGGGTATACTTGATTTTGAAATACATAATCATCCACATCAAAAAAAGAAGGTCCAAGAGAGGGCCCTTGAACCTTAGAAAAGTGGCGGAGGACATTCACTTCTGAAGAAATGGACATCGCTTCACTTGCAATCTTTAAAGCTAAGGGTCCGTGCTCAGAGTCGACCAAGTAAACTGTTCCTGTTGCTCCATATCCTAATTCTCTAATCACACGGTACGTCTTATTATGCCACTTTCCAGTGATGTGCTGATTAACGTGTAATTTACATCCCTGTTTCTTCGAACTCAATTCCTTCATCGTCTGACCCTCGTTTCTTCATCCTTTTCAACATAAGCCGTGTCGCTTCTTGCAATGCAGGGCCTGTTGGAGTAATCCCTGAAGTTGAAAGCTTTTTAAAAGCATTTGATAAGGAATCAAAATGAGGTGTCCAATTAATAAGTTTCTCAACATCTTTGCGTTTCCCTGGGAAGGAATAAAGTGTAAATTCATTATCCCCAGACCGTGATCGTAAACTAACCGATAAATCAATCAATGCCTCTTGGACCATCGGTAATTTATTTTTCATACTCGCACTTGTATCAACTAATATAAATACCTCTAAATTAACCGTTTCCCCTAAGTCATCAACGACTTCCATCAATTCTCCTCTTTTGTCAGGCTCTAAATCCTCTATTTCTTTTTCTTCTCCGAGTAGTTGTTGTAATTCCTTTGTCACAACACCTTGAATCGTTTGTGTCATTGCTTTTCTAGTAACCATTTGAACAGTTTGTGATAGTTGTTGAGCGTATACTACTTGACTAATACCACCTCCGGCCTCTGCAATGTTTTCTATTTCTGTTACTCCTCGTTCACTCATCTCGTTACGTTCAACAACACCAATGACATTAACGGTCATCCCTTGTTCTTTTGCTAACGCTGCAATTGCAACAGGATCTTCCCCGCTATTTGAGCATCCATCTGTCAGTAAAAGAATTTGGCGTAACGTCCCTTTGTGCATATTCTCTCCTCCATTTCTCGTAATTACTAACATCATTTACAAGATTGAGAGAAAATATACTATCAAATCAACGCTTGATTCATATAAACGTTACCTCAAAAACATCCCTTCCTTTATGCACATTAGTTATGCATATTCTTTTTGTGGAACCGATATAGTCGCCCACTGCGGTGTATGATGTTCCATTTTCGAGACAATAATAGTCATATCATCATGTATGACTCCTCCACTTTCACGAATAACTCTCTCCATTAATAAATCAGCAACCTCTTGAGGATTTTTCGTTTCAATTTCTTTAATCACACGTTTTAACCATACATCTTTATTTTCAATATTATTTGGGGCTTCATAAATGCCATCACTCATCATAATTAATAAATCTCCTGCTTTAAGCTCTTCCGTGACAACATCAACGTCAAGTTCGCGAATAATTCCTATAGGTAAATTACTAGATTCCACTGACTTCACCCGGTCTCCCCGCTTAATAAAGCTAGGGATAGATCCTACCTTTAAAAACTTAACCGAGGCATCTTGTAAATCTACCATCGCTAAATCTAAAGTAGAAAATACTTCTTCATCTGATCTAAGTGACAGAACAGAATTAATAGATTTTATTGCTACGGTTTCCTCAATCCCTGAACGGAGAATATTTTTTAAAAGGTTAATTGTTTCTTGGCTTTCCATATGTGCCCTTTCACCATTGCCCATTCCATCACTAATGGCCATTGCATACTTTCCTGCTCCTAGTTCCATCGTTGAAAAGCTGTCACCCGATACCCATCTGCCTCCTTTTGCTGCATGCGCAACTCCATCCTCCATAACAAATCTTTTTGTAGAACCAAATGTTACTCTTACTTCATTGCCTGACATCGAGGCTGGCTCTGTATGTTTAACGGTTATTGTTTCTTGTAGAATATCTGATAACAATGGTGCCACGATTTTTTCACTTTCATTATAGGAATTACTACTTAAAACAATTTCGATATCTACATTCCCAGGGTCAAGACGATACACTTCAACTAATTCAACATCAAGTCCAGCCCGCTGAATCGTTTGCGTAATCTCCTCTTCTTGATGTTCATGAGCCTTTTTCTCTCGTTGAATATCTTTAGCAAAGTCCTCCATAACTTGCGAAACACCTTTTAATTGATCAGCTACTAGACGACGACTTTCTAAAAGCTGTCTTTTTAACTGTTTGCTTGCTTTATAATGGCTTAATTCTTTTTTTATCACTTCTATAACTCGATCATCAATCATACAATGACGGTTCCATTTTGTTAGTAAATGGCGATTTTTTACGTCCCCTTCTGATTCACATTCTTCCATAATTTGTTCCATCATAGAGTGTGTTTCTGAAAACTTTCTTGTCCAACATTGATGTTTTCTCATACACGTTTGGCATGTTTTCTCTGTTACTTTACTTAAAAATAAGTCTACTTCATGTTCACGATCAGTCTTTTCACTATTTGCTTCCATTAATGAAAAACTTTTAGAAAGGCTTAAAAATAAACTTGAGAACTGCTCAACCTTCCCAGCTGTGACATCGCGAATTTTCCTTAAATATTGTTGTTGCTCTTGAGAGTGCTCAACGGTTCCAGGAATATATTTTGATAACGTTGCCGTCCACTTTTTCGGTGTAAATATGAACAAAGCAATAGCGGCAAGACTCTCGTACATAGACAATTCAAGTGGAACTTGATTATCCCCATACATGCCCATGAGTAGCGTGGCTACAATTAAACCAAAAGCTACTGATACTTTCTTACCTTCTTTTAAAAGCCCCCCTAATAGTCCTGAAAAGGCAAGTAGGCTCATGTAAAACAAATTAGCCACATTCGCTAAACTTAATATTAAACCTACAACTACTCCAACCGTCGTACCAATAGCTGCTCCACCTACAAAGGCAAATACAAGGACGATGTATCTTGCAAGTATATGTTCTACAGATAGTTGATAAATGAGCCACCCTACTGTACCGGTCATTAATGAGGCTAGCAGGATCACTAAACAAACAATCTCCTCATGCTTTAGTGAAAGTTTCTTTCTTTTCTCCATCACAAGCGGGATGCTTTGAAAGAATATCATTGTTACAACAAGTGCTAATCCTGCTTCGATTAATGCTGTTACGAAATGGTATACCGTATGCCCGTGCATCAAAATCGATGTACTATAGCTTGCAGTTAATACCGTCATAAATACGATAAATGGAATAACTTGTTGTTTAGATGCGTGCTTTTGAAATAAGGCTTGAAAAACTAAGTAAAGACAAACAGCCATCGTTGTGTATCCAGCAAAAGGAATCGATACTGTGATTGATCCTGCAATTAGTGCTAAGGCTGTGACTAGTGTATACCTCCTTTGCCAATAAAAGATGACCGCTAGAAATGGAATAACAAATGGTAACATCTCTAATAAAATAACCGCTCGTCCAAGTAAAACACCTAACCCAATAATAATAAGTGTTGTTCGCCAAGACGTATCTTTCTTTACAGCACTTCTCTTTTCTGTTTCTTCTTTCTCACCTGAAAACATAAAAGGTTTCGCACTATTTACGATCGCGGAAGCTTGTCCTCCTATTGCGCGAATAGAAATTCTTTGCATTCTCTTCACACCACCTATTCAGATAATTCGTGCTAACATTATAAACATGAATTAACTGAAGATTATGTCAAAACAACATACATATATATAAAAACTCTTCGACGTAAATCTCGTCATAACGTACCTATTCCCCTTAATTTTGCGTCACTTCGCGGTATAAGAACTGGTGTTCTGAAGGGATTTTTTAACATTTTTGTACTTGTAAATCCTTATGTAGAGCTTTTTGTAGCCTTTTATACAAGCTTTGCGTCAATCCGACGATTTAGAAATCTTTGCTTAAATATGACGAACGAAACTTTGAATATCCTTCACACTGTTCAATCAAAGACAAAGAAAAAACGCTTATCTTATTTAGATAAGCGTTTTATTTCGTGCCTAACTTATATTTTTACAGCAGCAAGATTATCCTCGCTTTGAATTTCGACCCCCGCGTTTCGACTCTGTATTTCTCTTCAATGAAGTTAATCGTTCTTCACTATCCTTTAGGAAGCGGTTCATCTTATCTTCAAAAGACATCGTACGCTGTTTGGGAGGTCGAGATCCTTTCTTTTGTGGACGACGGTCTGATTGAGGCTTTGATTTTGTTTGTGACTGTGCCGATTCATCCGCTTTACGAATGGATAACCCAATCTTCCCATCACCTTCAACATTTAATACTTTTACTTTCACTTCGTCTCCCACGCTTAAGAATTCATTAATATCTTTCACGTAGTTATCAGCTACTTCACTGATGTGTACTAATCCTGTTTTTCCACCTGGGAGTTCAACAAAAGCTCCGAAATTCGTAATTCCTGTGACCTTTCCTTGATACTTGCTGCCTACTTCAATGGACATGTTAAAAACTGCTCCTCCTTAGAAAATCAATAACTGTGATAATCTCAAGTTATAATATCCTCAACATGAGATCTCTTTACTTGTATTATACTTCAGTCTTTTCTAAAAGTGAAAGGGAACTGAAGCCAAAAGTTATTTTTTTTATTATAACTAGCTTAAATTATTCCTGTCAATCTGATGAAGATGAGCGTGGCAACTGAAATAACGTTTCCCCAGGCTTTGTTAAAAAGAAATCTCTCCGTGCAATTTCAGCTATGTATTCGGGGTCATGCAGAAGATCAATCTCTTCTAATAAAGCAGCTTCTTCCTGTTTCATAGCCATAAGTTCTTTTTCTAATTGCTGGTGCTCATACTTTTGTTCTTGAAGAGTAACATGCTGGTTATATAATGTAACTCCCGTAAAAATTGCGATGATAAACATAGCAAAGCTAAAGACTGTGAGCCGGCGAATCACACCTTTTCGCCGACGAAGCTTTTGCTCATGAAGAAGAGCCTGTTGATCTACGTATTCAGATGATATTTTACGAATGTTTTGCTTTTGCTCTTCTCGCATGTGCTTCACCTCAATTTACTCTCTTTTTTTTATCCATTTGCTTACCCAGTCAAAAAGTTGAAGTGACTTTGATTTAACCCGGACGAAAAATGAATGAAATGGAATACCATATTTTTTTATATATAAATTAATTACCCAGCGAAACGGGAATAAAACAACTTTCAATAAAAAGTGTACAATCCTCCAAAATGTGGATAATAATAATATACCTAAAGTTAGTACAACATTCAATAACCATTTTATAGGATTAATAATTAGGACTTTTACTAATCGGGTTGTAAACCGAAATACACCTATTGTAAAGGAGATCATCCACTCTAACATGTTACGATAAATATTTTCTAGCATGGCTCGGTATATAGAGTAACCGAGTAAGAGAGCAATGAATAGGTAAAACCGAACTTCACCTTCATTTACTGTCAATAAAATATAGAAAAAAATAATTGCTTGCAAAATCCAAAATAGAAGGTCATTGACGATGAGCGTCCAGCGGAAAAAAATTTTCTTTCCCGCTAAACGCTTATACGTATCAAAGGAAGCCCCAAGCCAAATTCCTGCCCCAACACTTGCCAGCATCGATAAAAACTGAACTTCGAGTGTCACTTGAACAACTTCCCGAACAAGCCTTTAGTTTTTTCACCATGATGATCGTCTAAATAAACAAGATCATCAATTCTCCCTGAAATCGATACGTGACCTTCATCAACATCTAAGTTTTTCATTTGAAGGTGGTTGCCTCGTATCGATAAAAACCCCATTACTGTTTCAAGCAGGAACTCTTCATTATCAAAGCTTTCCACTTGTTTCACACCAGTAATTTCTAAAGTTTTCCTCCCGTGTAACGTGACACTGTGATCCTTTTGAATACGCCCTTGTCCCATATTTGTATAATCAAACGAATGTTCCATTGCCTTTACCTCCTCCGCACTTTGTATCATATCTATGTACAAGAACAGAGGAATAGAACAAGCCTATACATTTTCATATCGTCTTTTTATCAAGATTGTCCGTAACAATTATTCTGTTGTTCGTTCTTCTTTAATGAGTGAGTATAACGTATTCGCTTCATCTTTTTTCGCTGCGCCTTCTAGTCGCTCTACTTTTACAACAACCTTTTTCTGGCCAAATTGAATGGAAAGCTCGTCCCCAATCTTTACATTAGCCCCTGCTTTTGCCTTTTGGCCATTAATTAAAACCCTTCCTTGTTCAGCTACTTCCTTAGCCATTGTACGGCGCTTAATTAAGCGTGATACTTTTAAAAATTTATCTATTCTCATTTATAACCCTCTCCTTAACCTTGTTTTTTTGCCTGTTCCCAGTAACGGTCTAATTCCTCAAGGGGCTGTTCATCAATATTTAAGCCTTTTTCATCCATCTTTTGCTCAATATATTGAAAGCGTCGTATAAACTTCGCATTTGTTTGTCGCAACGCTTCTTCAGGATCGATCTTATAGAACCTCGCTAAGTTTACGAGAGCAAAAAAGACATCTCCTAACTCTTTCATCTTAGTGTCTTCAGTGCCGTTGCGAAGCTCATATATCCATTCTGCAATTTCCTCTTGTATCTTCATCCATATAGGAGCTTCTTCTCCCCAATCAAAGCCAACTTTTGCGGCTTTTTTCTGTACTTTATAAGCTTTCAATAAACTTGGGAACTCATTTGGAATATCAGCTAATAATGAATGACTTAATCCTTCGTCTTCTTTTTCTAGCTTCTTTATTTCTTCCCAATTCGTTACGACATCTTCAGCCCCTTCTACATTTACGTCACTGAACACATGAGGATGGCGACGAATCATTTTCTCTGTTACATGAGAAATCACATGATCAACCGTAAAATAACCATCATCTTCACCAATCTGCGCATGAAGCATGACTTGTAATAACACATCTCCTAATTCTTCGGCTAAATGGTCTTCATCTCCTTCATCAATCGCACTTAAAACTTCATAAGCTTCTTCAATTAAATATTTTTTTAACGATTCATGCGTTTGCTCCTGATCCCATGGACAACCACCAGGACCCCTTAATGTAGCAATGACTTCACGAAGCTTTTGAAAGTCATGATATAATAAGCGTTCCTCTTCGATAGGGGGAACATAGACCGCTGTTAAATTATTCAACGTTGTCACTCGGTCTAACTCGTATAAAGGAACTTCGAGAATTCTCTCATCTTCATTGCCTGCAGCCGTGACTACTTTTACTTCGTAATCATCTGGCAGTATATCCATCAACGTAAGTTTTACTTCAGAAGCTATAAATGCATCGTAAACTTGTGAAATAACGATATGATGTCTAAGCTGTAGCTCTCCTTTTTTCATCATCGTCCCATCGACTAATTGAAAACCGTCTACTGGATCAATATGTAAAGCATTAAACATCGCATCTAAAAAGCTTTGCCCACCAATAAATTCAAGTTCAACTTCATTTTCTCGAGCCCTTTCTAATAATCGTTGCACCGTCTCCTCTGCTACAAATGGGTGGCCCGGGACTGCATACGTCAACTCTTGTTGCTTTGCTTCTTCAATTAACGTTTTAACAATGTTGTCGTACACCTCATGAAACTGATCATGCGATTCATAAATATGATCAAAACTTGTAAATGATAAGCCTTCCTCCATTAAATCTTGTAAAACAGGGTGTTCTTGTGTACGAACAAAAAGTCTTTCATTATCTTTTAAATTCCGATAAATTCCTAGTGGGAGCTGATCAATGTTCCCTGCTCCAAGGCCTAAGACAACGATTTTATTTTTCATCTCTTTAGTCACTCCTGTATCCTTTTTTTATATGGTAAAAGACGTGGCAATTTCGGTAAGCTTTCCCATTCATCTTGTTCAAATATACAATTCCTCCAAATGATAATTAAGAAAAGAACCGCTCCAACACCCGAGCTAAATAGTGCGTTGAAAGTGTAAGCTATCCTCATAGGAATTTGTAAATATGTAATTAGGATAAACTCAACAACCAACTGAATGACAAAAACAACGACCATCATTGTACCAATGGCTATTGCCCACTTTTTCCAAAATTCTTGCTTAAACCCTCGAAAAACTCCTCTTCTTTTCATAAAGGCCAGCAGATATGTAGAAATCATGATAAAGCTTATCGAAGAAGCCGTAGCTGCACCGTAAATATCAAAATGTGGAATAAGTACAACATTTCCAACCATTTTTATAAATATACCAACCGCTAAGACAATGGCTGCAACACTCGGCTCGTAAACAGCATGCAACAGTGCAGCACAAGTCATAAACAATGACCCAAACAAAATCGTAACAGCTAATAATTGCAAAGCACCTTGCCCTTCATTATTAGTAAAAAGCATTGAGTTCACCGACGGCATGATCGTAACTAATCCAGCAGCTGCTGCACCACCGAAAACAAAACAAACTTTCAAAGACTGCCCAACAAAGTGTTGAATGGCTGTTCGATCATTTTTCATATGTGCCTTTGTCACATAAGGAAGTGCAGCATAAGAGAAAACTGTTGTTACTACTGCACCAAATTGAACTAAAGGCCAACTTCGATCGTATATACCTTTAAGCGTAGCAGCCGTAGTTTCATGAACACCAGACTGCAATAAAATCCTATATATCATAAATGCATCAACTAATTGATAAATAACAAAAGCCATCGCACTCAACGAAAGAAAGAATCCAGAGATAATCAAAACCCGAAGGTCACTTTTCCATTGATGGTAAAAAAGACGAGGTCGGTTTTTAATTAAATCTTTAAAAGATATCGTATGATTTCCATAATGCCCCAATATGAAAACTCCAGCAAGACCTCCAATAAAGGCCCCCGCTCCAGCAGATATTCCTGCCATATAAGGATCTCCGCTAGACTGCATCACAACTGCAGCAATACATATGATGACAATAACTCGAACGAACTGTTCTCCAACTTGTGAAACTGCAGTCGGCAGCATGTTATTCCTTCCTTGAAAATAACCTCGTCCGACTGCCAAAAATGGCAGTATAAAAAATGGGAGCCCTAGCCACTTAATGGCGGTCTTTAATTCGTTATCCCCCATCATATTTGCAAGATGCTCTGAATAAAGAAGAAGGCTTGATCCGATCGTTGAATAAATAAAAAGAAGAAAGATGAACAGGGTAATCAACCGTCCACTCGTTTCCCCTTTTGAACTTTCATTCATTTCTACTTCTGCAATCATTCGCGCCACGACAACAGGTATTCCATAACTGCCTAGTATGAAGGCCACTCCATAAATAGGATATACTTGCTGGTACACATAAAAGCCTAAATCACCTGTTAAATTTTGATACGGAACTTTATATAAAGCACTTAACCCTTTCGCAATAAATGCAGCTAACGATAAGTAAAGTGCGCCTTTCATCCAAGAATTTGATTGTTTCAATGTATATTCAACCCTTAATCGCGTATTTCCTTCTCATACATGGTTCTACCTCGTGCTATTATAGCACAAGGCTTATACGCAACATGAACAATCTACCTACAATAAGCGAAAACACCCTTTACCTGCGACGAGCAAGCGCGAAGCTGCGCAGGAGTCACCTCTATCGCTCGATATAAAAAAACAAATCAGCATCTTATTACTATTAACAACACTAAACTTTAACAGAGCCAAAGTATAAAAAAAGAGAAGAGACAGATGTCTCTTCCCTTCTTAATTTCGTATCGATCTTATTGTTCCATTTGTCTTGCTAAAAATCCAGCAGCCGTTTCCGCTAATTTTCGCTCAACTTCACCAAACGTATCTGATTCTTTTGAGACTAGAACAACTGCACCGATAGGATCACCACTTGCTATGATCGGAGCGATGCAAAATCCATTAATTGTCTCTTGTGTGTCCCCGGCTAATTCATATTCACCAGATTGTGCTTCAAGGACCGTTTTTCGATCGCTCATTGCAGACTCGACTAGCTGGCTGATGCTCTTATTATAATAATCTTTTTTTGATCCTCCAGCCACCGCAATATATGTATCACGGTCTGCTATAAGAACAGTATGATTTAAACTGTCGTACAAAGCCTCTGCATATTCTTTTGCAAAATCGCCGAGTTCTGAGATCGGAGAATATTTCTTTAAAATCACTTCTCCATCACGATCAACGAAGATTTCTAAAGGATCACCTTCACGGATACGCAGTGTACGGCGAATTTCTTTCGGAATAACGACACGGCCTAAATCATCGATTCGACGGACAATACCTGTTGCTTTCATACTCACGTTGCCTCACTTTCCTTGTTGAATTCACATTGGTGTTTTTGCATGCAAGTATTAATGAAGTAAACTTGGCTTTCGCCTTGCATCATACGTTAAAACGAAATCTTGTCCTTATTATCCATCGAATAAAAAGAACTATTCACCATTTGTACAAGAAATTTGCTCGATATCTAGATGAAACGTAAAAAGGATGATAAATCCTTCATTACTAATTGGCCGATGTCGCTTCCTTCCTTACTTCCTTTAATTTTGATAACACGTTTTCTAGAGTGGTTAAATACTCTTTATCGGTTAAGGACTTTGTTTTTAAGTGGATCGTGATCTGATTACCTGTCATTGATAAATTTAGTTTACGTGAAATTTTATTTACAACCGAGAATAACTTTGAACCGTCTATATTGTTCGTCTCCTCTTCACTCAATAGCACCTTACATTCATTATTTTTCTCAACGATCGTATCAAGGCCATATTGATTTGCGTACTGCTTAATGCGTGACACTTGGAATAAATAATCAACTTCTTCTGGGTACTCCCCAAACCGGTCAATCATTTCTGTTTGTAAGTCTTGAATATCTTGCTCTGTCTCTAGCCCTTTAAATCGCTTATACATATCAATTTTTTGCTTGGAGTCTGAAATATAATTCTCTGGTATATAAGCATCGACTTGAATATCAAGTTCTATATCAGGCGTTTCTACTTTTGGTTTTTCATTCGTTGAATGGTCTTTTCGTTCGTCAATTGCTTCTTTTAACATTTGAGAATACAAATCAAATCCAACAGAAGCGATAAATCCATGCTGTTCTGCCCCTAACAAATTCCCAGCACCGCGAATCGATAAGTCTCTCATTGCAATCTTAAATCCAGAACCTAGCTCGGTAAATTCTTTAATGGACTGTAACCGTTTCTCAGCGACTTCTGTTAAGACTTTATCTCGCTGATGTGTAAAGTAAGCATATGCCACTCTGTTGGACCTTCCGACACGCCCTCTCAATTGATAAAGTTGAGATAGCCCCATTCGGTCAGCATCATGAATAATGAGCGTATTTACATTCGGAATATCAACGCCCGTCTCAATAATCGTTGTCGTCACTAATACTTCAGCACTTCCTTCGAGAAAATCGAGCATGACAGACTCTAATTCTGACTCTGACATTTTCCCATGAGCATATCGCACATTGGCATCAGGAACGAGCATAGAGATTTTATCTGCCATCGTTTCAATGTCTTCAACTCGATTATATAAGTAATATACTTGCCCTCCTCGAGCTAACTCACGCTCTATCGCTTCTCTTATTAATGGTTCATTATGCTCTACGACGTACGTCTGTACAGGAAAACGATTTTCTGGTGGCGTTTCGATCACTGATAAGTCACGAACACCAAGCATTGACATATGCAAAGTCCTTGGAATTGGTGTAGCTGTTAACGTAAGAACATCAACGTTTGCTTTTAGCCTTTTTATCTTCTCTTTATGAGTAACGCCAAAGCGTTGTTCTTCATCAACAATTAACAAACCTAAATCTTTAAATGTAATATCTTTAGAGAGCAACCGGTGAGTTCCTACAACAATGTCTGTCGTACCTCTATTTAGCCCATCAATGGTTTCCTTTTGTTCTTTCCTTGACTTAAAACGGCTTAACAATCCAACGTTAATTGCAAAATCTTGAAACCTTTCACGAATGGTTTCATAGTGCTGTTGCGCCAAAATTGTCGTTGGTACGAGAAAGGCCACTTGTTTTCCATCCATAATTGCTTTAAAAGCAGCGCGAAGAGCGACTTCTGTTTTTCCGTATCCAACATCACCACAAAGTAAGCGATCCATCGGACGCTCTCGCTCCATATCCTTTTTAATCTCTTCAATTGCTCGGATTTGATCTTCCGTTTCTTGATATGGAAACGAAGATTCAAATTCTTGTTGTTCAGGTCCATCTTGAGAAAAGGCGTGTCCTTTGCTTGCTTCGCGCTCTGCATACAATTTGATTAAATCATCAGCAATATCTTCAACAGATGAGCGAACTTTTGTTTTCACCTTTTTCCAATCGTTTCCGCCTAACGCATACATTTTAGGCTCTTTATCTTCTGAACCAACGTACTTTTGCACTTGGTCGATTTGCTCAACAGGAACATATAACTTGTCATTCCCTGCATAGGAAATATGCATATAATCTTTATGAATTCCGCCGACTTCTAGCGTTTTAATCCCCAAATACTTACCAATTCCGTGGTTCGTATGAACAACCCAATCTCCAACTTTTAATTCAGAATAGCTTTTAATACGTTCAGCATTTGAAAGCTTTTGTCTTCGCTTTGGCTTTTTTATCTGTTGTTTAAACACTTCTTCTTCTGTAATGACAATCGTTCGCTGCAATGGAAGTTCAAACCCTGTCGTGAAGTGTCCGATCATAATCTGCGTTTGTCCACTTACCGGTAGCTGCTCAGAGCTAACGATCGCCCCATCTATTTCATAATCAGCAAGTACTTGTTTTAATCGCTCTGCACGTTCTTTGTCAGTAGCCATCAATGTAATGGAATAATTCGCTTCCTTCCAACGGTCAATCTCAGACTTTAATAAATGAAGTTGACCGTGGAAGTTTTGCATAGATTTACTTTGAATATTGACGATATTTTTTGGATTTGTATTTGGTACATGACGTAAAAACAAACTCAAATAAATAATCGGCCGATTCGCTTTCAAAAAGAGTTCATCCCAGTTCTTTGAAAGGCTTAATTCTGTCACTGTTGCTCCTTGAGAGAGCATTGTTGTATACCATTCCGCTTCTTCTTTTTCTAGGCTTTGTTCCATCTCTTGAGCACGACTAACTTCATCGATGGATATAACACCATTATCAGGAAAGTAATCTAGCAAGGTGTATCGGTCGTTATAAAACAATGACATATATTTATAAATAGACTCAAATGTCACACGTTGCTTCAGCCAATCTATTTCTTGACTAACTTGTTCAGCCATCTTTTCCTTTGTCGTTTTATCTTTAACTTTAGCTAAACTTTCTGCTAGTTTAGACTCTAGTTGATGAGCTCCATATTGAAAATGTTCCTCTGTAAGTAATACTTCCTTCGCAGGGCCGATTTTCACTTCGTTTATTTGATTCATTGAACGTTGGGATTCAACATTAAAATATCTTATTGAATCTACCTCTGTATCAAATAGTTCAATTCTTATGGGCATCTCTTCTGTTAATGGGTAGATATCAACAATCCCACCTCGTAAACTGAATTCACCTGGTGCAGATACCATATCAGTACGTTGGAATCCCATTTCTACTAGTTGATTTAATGTAGACTCAAGGTCTATCTCTTCTCCTAAGACAAACTGAACTTGATAGGATTTCCAAAGTGTTTTGGGCGGTAATAACCTTCTTACTCCTGCCATCGGTGAAATGATAATGGACTCTTTTCCTGTAGCTAGACGATTTAAAACTTCAATTCTTTGTCCTTTCATTTCTGGACTAGCTACAGCTATCTCCGATGCAATTAATTCATTTACTGGATATAAGAAAACATACTCTTCCCCTACGAGAGAGGCAAGATCATCATATATTTTTTGGGCTTGAAAAAGGTTGTGAGTTACAACTAATTGAGAACGCTTTGTTTCGTGAAAAACCGAAGCAATAACAATAGATCTGGCTGACCCACTCAAACCAGATATCATTTGCTCGGACATATTTACTTCGATGCCATCAATGATGCTACCAACATCATCCCCTTGTTTAATGGATTGCAGTAATCCTTCCATCCTTCTCCTCCTTGTAAATTGTAGGGATTCACTTTTATCGTGTATACGATCTCCCTTATTAGAAGACAATCTATTAAATTTATGCTTTAAAACTACTTAATATAAAAAGTTAATACTTTTAAATTCTTTAATATTTAGACAAACCGCTATTCACACTAGAAAAACGCTTTGGCACAGAGCACCAAAGCTTGTCGAACGTCGTTGTCTTAATGAAGAAAGGAGTCATAGGCATGATAATCCGGATTTGTTCGGAGCGTATCTTCACAATCCTCACAAATTGTTTTTACTTGAATATGTCCTTTAGAATCATACTCAATCATTTCCTTTCGTTCTTCGTCGGTCAATTGCTGAAACCCTAACTGTTCTTCATCAGCGGACCAATCGCTGAGCGTCCCAACCTTTTGACTACAATGCCGACAATAATAATGAATTGCCATATGCATCCTCCTTACCATCCTATGCAATACGTTACTTATTCAGTAGTATAAACAGATGGTCAAAGCACTATGCATACAGTAACTTTTATTTATTATATTCATTCATCACATTGGCAAAGGATGTTGTTGTCCAAGCTTCAATAGCTTTTACAGACTTTTCAACTGCACGATCAACTTCTATACGTTCATCTTGTTGGAATCCACCTAATACATAATTTGGTACTGCTTGACCTTCTGGAGGACGCCCAATACCGACACGAATACGCTTAAATTTATCAGTGCCTAATTGAGAAATAATCGATCTTATTCCATTATGGCCACCATGCCCACCTTTTTGACGTAAACGAATAGACCCAGGAGGCAAATCAAGGTCATCGTAAATAACCAATAAATCTTCTACATCCATTTTGTAAAAGTTCATTAAAGGTACAATTGATTCACCCGATAAATTCATATATGTTAATGGCTTAAGTAGAAATATCTTTTCCTCTCCAATTTGTCGATAACCAAACGTCCCTTTAAACTTAGATTGATCTAATGAAATAGATAATGATTCTTGACATTGGTCTATCACTTCAAATCCAATATTATGACGTGTCCCATCATATTTTTTTCCTGGGTTCCCTAGTCCAACGATCAACTTCATTGGTCCGTCCTCTCTTTCTAATTCCTGCTTTTTTGAGAATAAATTTTTCAAAAACATGTGACCGCTCCCAATTCATTCATGATTCTTTTGAAAGGCAAACTCATTTATATGAAACACGATGAAAAGAGGCATAACCTGGACGGTTATACCTCGTGTCCTGACTTATTTATTCTTGATCGTTTTCACCCTCTGCTTGTCCAACTAACTCTGGCTCCTGACCTTCAGATTGACCGCCAACTCCAGGCTCTTCTGGTTGCTCTGTTGGAGGAAGTACAGAGAGAACAACTTCTTCTGGATCATTGTTAAATTCAAATTTTGCACCCGACTGCAAGTCTTTTACTTGAATCGAATCATTGAAATTTAAATTCGTCACATCAACTTCGATTGACTCTGGTAAATCTGCTGGAAGAGCCTCTACAGATAGTTCATAGACCGCTTGCTGAAGCACACCGCCATTTTTAACACCTTCTGCTTCACCAACAACTTGTACAGGAACATCTGCACTCATTTTACTCTTCATATCGACTGCGCAAAAATCAACATGAATAATTTCATTTTTAATCGTATCGTACTGAAGGTCATAAATCATGACATCGGTCTTTTTACCATCTAACTCAAGCTTAAAAACACCTGTTTTCCCTTCTTGTCGAAGCGTTTTAATAAATGAAATTTGGTCGACTGTTACAGGTTCATTACCGAATGCCTTTCCATAAATAACACCTGGAACTCCACCGTGATTACGAATTTTGTTAAGTCTTGAACCTCTTCGATCTTCTCGTTTAGCTGCTTGTAAAACTGTAGCCATGTCTGTTCACCTCATTAATTTTTTTGGTCCTTTTATTTGTTTATCCAAAATACAATGGTTTGAAACCTAGACTTTAAGAAGTTGATTCATAGTAACTAAATATAACGTAATTTTTGTTGTTCGTGGTGTCACTAGAAAAAAGAATTGACTTTTTGCTTAATCAAATAAGCGACTTACTGAACGTTGTTCATGAACGTGAATAATCGCTTTTGCTAATAAAGACCCTACAGATAATTGAGTAACTTTATCAATCATCTTTTCTTCAGGTAATGGAATCGTGTTCGTTACTACAAGCTCTTTAATTTTAGAGTTTTGTATTCTTTCGATTGCTGGTCCTGAAAGAACTGGGTGTGTACTACAAGCATACACTTCTTTGGCACCATTTTCAATCATGGCATTGGCTGCTAAAGTCATCGTACCTGCTGTATCAATAATATCATCAATAATGATAGCTGTTTTTCCTTCGATGTTACCTACGATATTCATGACCTCTGCCATGTTCGGTTTTGGACGACGTTTATCAATAATTGCAATTGGAGCTTTCAAACGATCTGCCATTTTTCTTGCTCGTACAACTCCACCATGGTCTGGTGACACAATGACAACATCATCTAAATTCTTCTCCTCAAAATAATCTGCTAAAATCGGAACACCAACTAACTGATCTACTGGAATATCAAAGAATCCTTGAATTTGTGAAGCGTGGAGGTCAAGAGTAATGACACGTGTCGCTCCTGCAGTTTCCAATAAGTTTGCAACTAGTTTTGCTGTAATCGGTTCTCTTGAACGTGCTTTACGATCCTGGCGGGCATACCCGTAGTAAGGCATCACTACGTTTATTGTTTTAGCAGATGCTCGCTTTAAAGCATCAATCATAATAAGTAGTTCCATAATATGTTCATTTGCCGGAGAGCTCGTTGATTGAATAACGAAAATATCGCACCCGCGAATACTTTCTTCAATGTTAATTTGAATTTCACCGTCACTAAATCGAGTAACGGAAGTTTTCCCCATTTCAACCCCGATTTCATCCGTGATTTCTTGCGCTAAGTCCCGATTTGAATTTAACGTAAATACCTTTAGATTGTCGTCTCCATATTGCTGTGCCATGGCTGTGAATACCTCCATTAATCATTAAATTTCATAAGTAGTACTTATTATTTATTTTTTTTAACATAACCATCCTTGTTCGTTTGGCGCTCACGGGCAATCGCTAATGACTCTCCAGGAACATCATCAGTAATGGTAGATCCAGCAGCTACATAAGCTTCTTTGCCAACAGTTACTGGTGCAATTAAGTTTGAATTACAACCAATAAATGCCCCGTCCTCAATTTTCGTTAAATATTTATTTTTGCCATCGTAATTCACAGTAATCGAACCACAACCGACATTAACTCCTTCACCAATCTCAGCATCACCGAGATAGCTCAAGTGTGAAGCTTTACTGCCATTTTCCATAGACATTTTCTTCAGTTCAACAAAGTTACCCACTCTAACGTCATTACCTAGTTTTGTCTGAGGTCGTAGGTGAGAGAAAGGACCTATTGAAACACGATTACCTACTTCACTATGATGAACAACAGATTGCTTAACCGTTGTCTCATTTCCTATCATACTATTTTCGATCTCAGAATGTGGGCCAATTGTACATTGTTCCCCGATTGTTACATCGCCTTTAATCATTGTTCCAGGGTATAAAACCGTGTCTTTGCCTACTTTTGCATCAACCGAAACATATGTATGGTCTGGGTCTATAATTGTTACACCATCACGCATCAATTGTTCATTCGTGCGTTTCTTCATTATTTGCTCAGCGCGACTTAATGCAACTCTGTCATTTACCCCCATAGTTTCATTAAAATCATCGGTTAAATACGCCGCGATGATTTCATCTTGCTTTTGCAAAATCTCAATAACATCCGGTAAATAGTATTCTCCTTGGACATTATCGTTATTTACGTGTTTTAAGGCTTCAAATAACGTACGGTTATCGAAGCAATACGTCCCAGTATTTATCTCTTCAACTAATCGTTCCTCATCAGATGCATCTTTATGCTCAACAATTTTCTTCACCGAACCGTCATTACTACGAATGATTCGTCCATAGCCAGTCGGGTCTTCGGCTGAAGCAGTAAGAACAGTTGCTTTCGCTCCCTTACTTTCATGTTCTTCAATAAGCGCATCTATCGTTTCTTTCGTTAATAAGGGGGTATCTCCACATAAAACGACGGTTGTTCCGTCTTTATCGTTTAAAACGTTTTCTGCTTGCATCACAGCGTGACCTGTTCCAAGCTGCTCCTCTTGAAGAGCATACTCAATGTCATTTCCTAATTGATCTTTTACTGTATCTGCTCCGTGACCTACAATTGCAATTGTTTTTTCTACGTTGCAACCTTTCAATTGATCAACGATATGTTGAACCATCGGCTTTTCACAAACAGGATGAAGCACTTTATATAAGTCTGATTTCATCCTCGTTCCTTTTCCAGCAGCGAGAATTACTGCAAATCTTTTATTCATATAGCAACCTCCAAGGGCTCAATTTTCCATTACGAATATATCTTATATTTCCCTTCTTTTCAAGGTACAAAGAATCTCTGCTTTCACTCTAATGCTATTATAACAGTTTTTACATATAGAAAATGTGAAATTGAAGATTCATTCACATCAAAGTTTTTATAACGTAGACTTTTTATTTGGACCGCAGTAGCTAATATCTTTTTCATTTGTATCAAAAGAAAGCATCTATTATAATAGTTTTCATTTTTAAGCTGCGCTACCCTTATTCAAATGCTGTTTTAATAAGTATTGAACCGCAAAGTCTCAGATTTATAAGCTTCATTCAATTTTAGTGAAAAAAAATAACCTAGTCGTATCGACTAGGTCCTTTTTTCATTTAAGAAGCGCCCGCTTCTTCATATTCAACTTCTTCTCCTGCACGTTCATACTCAGCTAACACCGCAGTTTGAATCTTCTCGCGAGTTTTAGAAGATATTGGATGAGCAATATCTCTAAATTCTCCATCTGGGGTACGCTTGCTCGGCATTGCTACAAACATGCCATTATTGCCGTCGATCACACGAATGTCATGTACGACAAATTCATCATCGATGGTAATAGATGCGATTGCAAGCATACGACCTTCCGTATTCACACGGCGAAGTCTCACATCTGTTACTTCCATATCTGCCACCACCTTCACAAATAAATAGAATCTTAGTTAATCAAATTCTACAAGCAAATAAAAAAACCTTCTTTTTTGTGAAAAAATATGGAATAAATTTATCATTAAAAATTTACTGTCAATTTTCCAGCAAGTAATGGACGGGGGAAACGATTGGGACTATTAAGAAAAGCTGTGGAATTTTGATCCTATCAGGTGAAGGTATAGGCCTAGTTGACGTTCTTAAAGTGCAAAAAAGATCACACCAATTGATGTGACCTCAACTCTCGAAATAATATTTACCTTGAAATAGATTTCCACGTTCCACTTTTATCGTTCTTTCTCTTTCATCAACTTGAGACAACCTCGTTAAAGAAACATAATCAGAAACTAACTTCTCTTCTTCATGGACCGCCTCAGTTAACACACCTACACCGGCAACAGTTGATTGGAACTCTGAAACCAAGTCCATCATGCCTCGGATAGTCCCACCAGCTTTCATGAAATCATCAATTATTAGTACATTTGAATACGGCTTTAAACTACGTCTTGCAAGTGACATCGTTTGAATGCGCTTTTTAGATCCTGATACATAGTTGATACTAACAATTGAACCTTCCGTAATACGGTGCTCATGGCGAACAATACTGACTGGAACATTTAAATGACTTGCTACAGCATAGGCTAGTGGTATGCCCTTCGTCGCCATCGTCATAACAGCATCAACTTCAGAGTTACGGAAAGAGGACGCAAAGATACGTCCTAACCCTTGGATTAATGATGGATCACCAATTACATCCATCATATATAAGTACCCTCCTGGAAGAAGGCGATTAGGGTCTTCTAGGCGTTCACACAATGAGTCAACTTGCTCTTCTGTCTGCAAACGGTCAACAGTGGGTATGTATGTCACACCACCAGTTGCTCCTGCTGCAGTTTCAATCGTACCGATATTTTTTGATTCAAACACTTCTTTAATTATGCCTATATCCTCACTAATCGATGATTTTGCTGACTCGTATTTTTCCGAAAAATACGTTAAAGGGATTTGATGGTGAGGATGCGCTAAAAAATAATTGGTCATGTCAACTAAACGGCCACTTCGTCGATATTTCATGAGTACCTCCGTAAAATCCGAATATTCTAAGTGTAATATACCACTTTTGTACGGATTCCACAAGTAGGCGTGTCTCTACTTGTGTCTTTGCCCTAAAAGGCGTACAGTATACACTTGCTCGACAAAGCCTTTTAACCCATTATACAAACGCTCAGCTTTTGAATCATTTTGCGTTAATGAAAACACCGTCGGTCCACTACCGCTCATGACAGTGCCTTCAGAGCCAAATTGCTTCATTCGATCTTTTATTTTTTTCACAGCAGGATGCATATTAAAAGTAACATCTTCCATGACGTTGCTTAAATTACTACACACTTGTTCAAAGTTATTCGATTCAATTGCTTTAACCATTAAAGCTGTTTGCGGATGGTCGACCTCATCCACTTTTATTCGTTGATATACCTCTTTAGTGGAAACACCAATCGGCGGTTTAGCTAATATAACCCAACAGGGTGGAGGTGCGGATATAAACTCTAATTTCTCTCCACGCCCTCTAGCTATGGCTGTCCCTCCATACACACAAAACGGAACGTCTGAACCAATTTGTAGTCCGATTTCAGCTAGTTCATCTAACGTTAAACCTAATTCCCATATATCATTTAATCCTCGAAGTACTGCAGCCGCATCTGAACTTCCACCAGCGAGACCAGCAGAAACAGGAATTTGCTTATCAATAAAGATCGAAACTCCTTTTTTGATCCCTAATCGTTCTTTTAAAAGATGTGCTGCTTGGTAAGCTAAATTCTTTTCATCACTTGGAACATACCCTTTTGTTACATCAATAATAATTTGATCCGTCTCTAAAGTTTTTAGATGAATTCTATCTGCTAAGTCAATCGTCGTCATGACCATTTCGACATCATGGAATCCATCATCCCTTTTTCGGACAACATCTAATGTTAAATTAATTTTAGCTGGAGCCTTTACAATGGTTTGCATGTCATCACCTACTTTTTCTCCGTCACAGTACTTTCGTTATTTTACCATTTGTTATGAGGTGAGACTAGCCTATTAATATGAAGTTTTATAAAAAACAAGTACATTAACACTTTTACTTTTCAAGCTAGTATTTACCAACAAGCATTGCTTGATTATCGATGTTTTATACTTACGTTATGTGAAATTAAATGAGGCTGCCTTGTAAAAAGACAGCCTCTTATATGTCACAGTTTTTTAATGTTTTTGTTCGGTTAGCTGTCTTTCTGCTATTTCAACAGCTCGTTTCACCATGTTCCCAGCGTCTCGTGCTTTAATACCGCCCCAACCTTCTCGCTGAACAGTATCATAAAAGCCTAACTCCTTTGCCAGCTCTTCTTTCAGATGATCTGACATGACACCTCTTCTTCTGGCCATGAGAAACAACCCCTTCCAGTAACTGTGACAACTTTATTGTTCCCTTAAGAAGGAAAAAATAAAGAAGTGAATGTTTACCTTTCTTTTAGGTTGTGTTGAAGTTTGTTGCTTCTTCATCTACAAGCACGGGAACAGGGCGAGCCAGAAATCATCGGAAACAACAATGCGCTTCCAAATTAAGAGCTTATTTTTTGGGGATAAAAAAAAACAATTGCCCAAAAAACGATCCAAAACCATAAATGGTTTTGAAGATCATTTCTTAAGCAATTGTTCCCGATGGTGATGTTCCGTACATTTAGAACATCAAATTATACTTGTTCAGTCGCTTTTGCTTCATCACAGAGGCTCAGCTTGACTGTTTCTGTAAGAATGTCTGTGTAGCTGTAAGAGACACGCTCCACTGTATTTTGATCTTCATCTAACTTAATCGTAAATACTGATGGGTAAGTGCCTTCTAAAAGACCTGAGCGTTCAATCATCTTCTTTCTTCCGCCGTTTGCTTGAATCATAATTCGCTTTCCGACATTTTCATCAAGCGAACGTTTAATCTCGATTAATGTTTTCGCCATTGACTACACCTCACTATTCAATAGCTTACCACACAACATTTATTTTGTCAAATAAAATTAAAATTATAACAATGATAAACACTGTGTGTCAACTACTTTTTCTGATCCACATCATATAGAATGTGACAATATTTGCGAATTATGTATGAAGTCTTATAAAAAGAGTAATTATTGATTAAAAAAACAAAAAAAGAGCGACCATCATATGATCGCTAAACGAAATTCTCTTTTACAAAATCACTCTTCATCATCATCTTCTTCTTCTTTAAAATGAAAATGAGGCATCCCTCTCCTAAGTGATCCAGTTGTTTCAATACCACCAAGTCCTTTTTCACCCGTCAGTGATACTTTTAATACATCCCACACTCCTACACGTTCCATAAAAGGAGTTAAGCTCACTTTTGATACAACGTAAACTGGGTCAAGGGCATGAATATTGATTCGATCAGGTGAGCTAGCAAAGTTTGCTCCTGCCTTTAAAATCGATTGAAAATGTGATTGGCAGGCGCCTGCAAATATAACTAAATGATCCATATACGGAACGACCTTTCTCGCTTCCTTTACAGCCTCAACAAAATGTTTAGAGTTTCGATATGCTTTCATATCTTGTTTAGTACCTTTATTTTTCATATATGCATCGTGCCCTGTAATAACTAGGATGTCAGGGCGGATCATTTCAATTAAAGAGCCAATTTGTAGAGGCATCTCTTTTTCTTGAAGATGTACCCCGTATACGGGAACTCCTAACTTATCATAGACTTGGGTACACTTTTTTAAGTAAAGAGAATCACCATCTATATGAAGTACTCTTCCTGGCACTTCAAAATAATCGTTTTTTTTCGTATAGCCTGACGTTACTTCGAACTCACTTTTTTCACGGATAAGCTTTCGTTCTTGGCGAAAAAGCTGATAACAGCTTTCTTCCTTTTGTTTTTCATGCTCGGCGCGCTTCTTTCTTTCAGCTTCCTCAATGAATACTAAGTCACTTAGAGGAGCATCTGCAATTAGCCGCATATCTTCCCCATATAAAATTGCCGTCTCACCTTCTATTCTTTTGACACGAAAGACGAGGTCACAGTTATAAGAAGACCGCCCTACAATAGTACCTTCCTTTATATCTGACATGACAAACGCCTCCTCACACGATAACTTATGCGAGAAGGCCGTCGAATGCTACTTATTTGGAAAATGTACGAATAATCTATGACTTAAAAGCGCGAACTCATCCATAGATAGTGATTCACCTCTACGTTTTGGGTCAATTCCCGCTTCTAACAAATACCCTTCGATCTCTGATTTTCCAGCGTTAAAATGTTGTGATAAATTGTTTAGGATCGTTTTTCTCCGTTGCTTAAATGACGCTCTAACCAAATCGAAGAAGAATGTTTCATCAGGTACATTTACTGGTGGTTCATCCCTTAATGTAAGGCGTAAAATGGCTGAATCAACATTAGGCTGGGGAACAAAAACACTCTTAGGTACAGTAAAAACTGTTTTTGCTTCTGCATAAAACTGAGTAGCAATCGATAAAGAACCATAATCCTTCGAGTTTGGTTCGGCTGCGATTCTTTCAGCCACTTCCTTTTGAATCATCACGACTATTGTCCGAACAGGAAGCTTCTCTTCTAATAACTTCATCAAGATTGGTGTCGTTACGTAATAAGGTAAGTTGGCTACAACTGCTAAATCCTTATTTTGATCGAACTCCTCATCAATAACTTCCTTTACGTCTGCTTTTAATACATCTCGGTGAATGACTTTGACGTGATGGTATGGTGAAAGTGTCTCATCTAAAATTGGAAGTAGTCGTTGATCAATCTCAAAAGCGACGACCTTTTCCGCTCGTTTGGCAATTTGTTCTGTTAAAGCCCCTATTCCTGGCCCTATTTCAATGACCCCAGAAGAGTCTTTTAAGTCAGCTGCTTTTACTATTCTCTCAAGGACATTTGTATCAATGAGGAAGTTTTGACCTAAACTTTTCTTAAATGAAAAACCATATTTTTGTAATATTTCTTTTGTTCGTTTCGGGGTAGCGATATCTTTATTCATCATGTTGCTGCTCCCTTTCTATTTGTTGTAAAGCAGTTATAAATTCTTTTTTTGTTACTCTGAACTGCTGTAATCGTTTTAATAATTGTTTTCCGTTTGAATAGCCAATTTTTAAGAGAACCCCTAACCTTTCCCTTTTCTGTTTTGACCCTTTACCTGCAAGTAGACCTGCCGTTATTAAATCACTTTGAGTAATCAATGTTGTCTCTTCTGTAGTATAAGAAGGTTTGGCTTCTTTAAGCGCGTTATATAAATCTTCATTTGAAGCATGCTCCACACCAACTTTCTTCTTCCGTACATCAATTGCTGCCTCTTTTGGTAAAAATGCATGCTTACAACCAGGTACAGCTTGGTCAATCGTTTTACGAATTTTCTCTCCAGGAAAATCGGGATCTGTAAATACAATCACACCACGACGTTCTTTTGCTAATTTGACTTGCTGAATAACAGAATTACTGACAGCAGAGCCATTTGTTTCAATTGTGTCACAGTCTATCGTTTTTTGAAGGGCATTTGTATCACTCTTCCCTTCAACGACAATCATTTCTTTAATATAGGGCTTCATACTTAATCCTTTCTCTTATGCTTCCAATTCATTTATGTTTATTTTTAGAGAGTTTGAAACTTTATTCTGTTTCATACGTCTAATATATAGAAGATGATACCATAAGAAGCCGATAAACAACACGTACGAATAAAGCAAAGATACCCTTTAATAAGACAAAAGAAAAAACACAGAGAAAGCCTCTGTGTTTATACTAATCTACTATTCTAATTTGGACAGATCTCCTACCAAAAGCAGTGGCATCACTACGGTTTGGCATAAAAATATCAATTTTATTTCCTCGGATCGCTCCACCAGTATCTGCAGCAAGGAACGTCCCGTACCCTTTCACTTCTACTCGCGTTCCAAGCGGAATGACATTCGGATCAACTGCTATGACATTTGCATTGGGGTTTTCCCTTAAGTTAATGCCTGTGGCAGTAATCCCAGAGCACCCGTTACAATATGCTGTATATGCAGTTGCATTAAATGTTTGCCAACTTCCGTCACTTGAAGAAGATGATGAGTTATCACGAGAAACAGTAGGCGTCGGGTTTCGAGTACCGACTGCAACAACTCGGTCTTCACTTTCTTTTACGACCTCTTCTTTTATAAGTTCTCTAGATACTTCTTCTCCATCTTCAAAAATAACTTCATAATGCTTTTCAACTTTACCTTCTTGTCCGCCTTGAACAACTTTTTCTGAACCTCGATTTAACGAAGAGTCGTTTCGGGTTACTGTTGCATAATCAATGGTTTCCTCAACAACATCGGTGACCTTTTCCACACGAACCACTTGAACCTCCGCCTCTTTATTAAGAGCCTTATCAGTTGCAGGTTCAACACGGTCTAATTCATCGAGAGTAATCTCTTCTCTTTCTAAAAGATCAGCGACCGTTGTCGAAGTCGTCCAGACTTCTTGTTCTTCTCCATCACTTGTTAAAGTAACAAGAAAAGCTTCCTCATATTTAACCTTTGTATTTGCTGTTAATTCATCATTCAGTGAAGGTTCAATAACATCATGTTCCTTCACTTCAACGCCTATTTCGACCATTAACTCTTGAACAGTCGAAGCGATCGTCCAAACTGTTCTCATATCGCCTTCTAGGTTTACGACAATTTGCTGTGCAGGTATATATACAATTTTCATAGCTTCTGTGATTGCTGTGTCTAAAGTTGGTTCGATATAATCATGTTCTCCAACGTCTATTCCTTGTTTCTTTAAAACTTCGCCTACAGTAGATGCATGAGTATAAATTGTTTCTTCTTTCTCTTCTGCTTTAACGGTAACTGATGTCTTTGTTACTTCGTATATCGCAAATCCTACCATACTCATGATTACTAAGAGACCTACGCTGGATATGGCAATTTTCCTCCAAGAAAAACTGGAAAGAAACTGCTTCATCCATTGATTCATGGTTGAACCCCTCCCTCAGAAACCGAATTATACCCTTAACTCACCACCTTGTCAATGAAAGTATGAGGACACTTTCCTAGATATTATGATATAAAGAGAGAGAATAGGAAAGGAAAAACTATCGACAACACTACTATATGCACCGTTAGGACATTGTAGAACGAGAGAAAATAAGACTTTAATCGGACATGTTTATTCACATTTCGAGGAAATCTTGTATCAAATTAACCCGAAAAGTTTTTGCGCATTTTTCGTTGTTTCGTTTGCAAAATCTTCATAACTCATCTCACGAAGCTCTGCTATTTGTTCAGCTACTAGTTTGACATAGGCAGGTTCATTTCGTTTACCACGATAAGGGTGTGGTGCAAGAAATGGTGCATCAGTCTCGATCAATAAACGATCTAGTGGGACTTCTTTTGCTACTGCCTTTGGCAGCTTTGCATTTTTAAACGTAACAAGACCTCCAAATGAAATGTAAAAGTTCATATCAAGACATTCTTTTGCAATCTCCGCATCACCACCAAAACAATGCATAACCCCACCAACCTCTTGTGCATTTTCCTCTTTTAAAACTTCAACGATGTCTGCGTGAGCTTCACGGTCATGAATAATAATTGGTAAATTTACTTTCTTCGCTAAATGGATTTGTTTTCTAAATACTTCCTTTTGCACATCCTTTGGTGATTTATCCCAATGATAATCTAACCCTGTTTCACCGATAGCGACAACTTTTGGATGAGCAGACAACTCTTCAATCCATTGAAGATGACGATCTTCTAAATCAATTGCATCAACTGGATGCCAACCAACTGCTGCATATAAGAAGTCGTACTTTTCTACAAGGTCCATCGCTTTAAGGATCGTTTTTTCATCAAATCCGACAACGACCATATTTTCTACGCCTGCCTCTTTCGCTCGTTCAATGACTTCTTCAACATCTTCTTCGTACTGATCTGCATTTAAATGAACATGTGTATCAAATAACATCGTAATGCCTCCTAATTATCATTCGAATCATTTGTAAATTTTCAGTCTTGTACCAATTTCTTCTATATAAGCTGTTAATTAAAATAGGCTAACGCTCTGTTATTGTTGATTATGTATCTCCGCTATCGGCGGACACTTTCGCCTCTAGGCACATGTGCGACATCCGTTCATGCAACACTTCGTTCTCATTCACGGTGTCTTCTTTGTAGCTGCGTCGAGGTAGCGCGTAGCTTACTCGTGAAGTTGGTGCTTGTGCTAGAGTTGCCGCCTATCGCTCGTCCCAACCTATCTACACCAACATTTCATTTCTTTTATCAACTAAAAATAGAACAAAACCTTATTTTAAAGAGTTCCGTTACACGAAAAATAAATAAAGAAAGCTGCCTCGGTTAAGCCTACTTTTCATACTCTTTCCAAAACCTTTCTTTGTATGAAATAATTAGCCAAAAAAACGAGACAGCTTCTTTTATAACGTTATTACTTTACTTGGGAGCCGTTTGGTAACGAGCTTTCTACTGTTGCAAGTGTTAAATCATCATTGTTAGATCCTGCTAGAATCATTCCTTGAGATAATTCGCCACGAAGTTTAACAGGCTTTAGATTCGTTACACAAATCACTTTTTTTCCGACGAGCTCTTCAGGACTGTAATATTTTGCAATTCCTGAAACGACTTGGCGTTTTTCAAAGCCTAAATCAAGCTGGATTTTTAATAACTTATCTGCTTTTTTCACTTTTTCAGCTTCAATTATTTCTGCTACACGAAGGTCTACCTTTGTAAAATCATCAATTGTAATTTCATCGACTTCTGGTGCTTCCATTGCTTCTTCCTCTTCCTTTTTGTCTTCTTCAGTAATAACTGTGCCACCCATTGTTTCAACGATATGTGCGACTTCTTCTTGTACGTCAAGGCGCGGGAAGAGTGGTTCACCTTTTTTAACAACTCTTGTGCCATTATTTAATTGACCGAATGATTGAATGGATTCCCATGTCGTTTCACTTTCAGAAATACCAAGTTGCTGCCAAATCTTATTTGGAGTTTCCGTCATAAAAGGCTGGATTAAGATTGAAATATAACGTAGCGATTCAGCTAAGTGATACATAACTGATCCTAACTGTTCTTTTGCATCTTCATCCTTCGCAAGAATCCATGGTTGGGTTTCATCAATATATTTATTCGTGCGACTAACTAATTGCCAAATAGCTGTTAATGCCACAGAGAATTCCATATCTTCAAGTGCCTTTTCTACTTTATCAACCGTTGCATTAACTAATTCGACAAGGGACTCGTCAAATGGCGTAGCATCCTTTACATAATTAGGGATTTCACCATCGAAATATTTGTTGACCATTGCAACCGTTCGATTTAATAAATTTCCTAAGTCATTAGCAAGATCATAGTTTACCCGCTCCACAAAGCCTTCAGGTGTAAAGACACCATCAGAACCGAATGGAACTTCACGTAGTAAGTAGTAGCGTAAAGCATCAAGCCCGTAACGATCAATTAATGGGACAGGATCAACGACATTGCCTTTTGACTTTGACATTTTACCGTCTTTCATTAACAGCCAACCATGACCAAACACTTTTTTCGGGAGTGGTAAATCAAGAGCCATTAGCATAATTGGCCAATAGATCGTATGGAAACGGACAATTTCTTTTCCTACTAAGTGGACATCAGCTGGCCAAAATTTATGGTACTTTTCGTCATTGTCACTACCATAGCCTAATGCTGTAATATAATTTGATAACGCATCGATCCAAACATACACAACGTGCTTCGGATCTTTATTGACTTTAACACCCCAGTCAAAAGAAGTTCTAGACACAGCTAAATCTTCAAGGCCTGGTTTAATGAAGTTATTAATCATCTCATTTTTACGGGCTTCAGGCTGAATGAATTCTGGGTTTTCTTCGTAAAACTTAAGAAGTCGATCAGCATATTTACTCATACGGAAAAAGTATGATTGTTCTCTTACCTTTTCTACTGGGTGGCCGCTATCAGGGCTTTTTCCACCAATAATGTTGCCATCATCATCATACTCTTTGTCGACAAGCTGTGTCTCTGTGTAGAACGTTTCATCAGAAATTGAGTACCAGCCTTCATATTCATCTAAATAAATGTCGCCTTGTTCTAACAGCTGATCAAAGATTTTAGCGACAACTTTCTTATGACGATCCTCTGTTGTACGAATAAAGTCGTCATAAGAAATATCAAGCTTCTTCCATAATTGTTGAATATCAGCTACGATATCATCAACAAATACTTGAGGAGTTACTCCCTTTTCTTTTGCTTTTTGTTCAATTTTTTGTCCATGCTCATCTGTTCCTGTTAAATACGTCACATCATATCCACGCATACGCTTATAACGAGCCATCGCATCTCCTGCAACTGTCGTATACGCATGACCAATATGAAGCTTTGCACTTGGGTAATAAATTGGCGTTGTAATATAAAACGTCTTTCTCTCTTCTGACATTAACTTTTCCTCCTTCACTGCATAACCTTCTTTTTATATTGTTCCAACAATCATCCTGCTTCAAACGATAGAGGTGGCAAAAGGTCATAAAACGACAAAAAACCCCCGTCCGACCATGGGACGAGAGTATACTCACGTGGTACCACCCAAATTCACTGTCATCAGCAAAAAGACAGTCTCGAGTAGCTGCAAAGAATGAATCTATGCAACAACCCCAAGTAACGCTAGGGAACGTTTCCCCCTTACGTAATCATTTCAATACGCTCGAAGGAAATCTTCTCAATGGACCATATTCAAAAGTTTTGTTCATACCAGTTTTCAGCTTCCCTGGCTCTCTGTCATGAACATCCCCTTTTACTCATCCTATCATCGAAGAAAAAGGTTTATTCAAGTTTTACCTATGTTCAAAATATACCGAAGCCATTTCGTCCTGTCAAGTTTAGGAAATGAATTGTAATATCTCAAAAACACGTTACATTTTTAACCAAATAGGGTATACGTTGGATATAGAACAATTTTTTTACTAATTGGAGGGGTTATTTCTATAAAATAAAAAAATAAATTTAACCCACTTATTTGGCATATGTTTGTCGAAAAATTGATAGTATACACTACAAAAGTTTGAGCTTAGAAAACATGATATGTTTTGTTATTTTCTTTGTTTCATAGGTTTATTGATTATAATAAATTTAATCAAACAGTTGGTGTGACTAGTCCTTTAGTGATTGTTGCATATATATATCTACTAAAAAATTTTATATTAAAACAAAATGTAATTGACTTCTTTTGGAAATGTTGGTATTCTAAAGTGGTAGAGAAATTTGTCGAAAGATGACACTTTATGACAAAGAGATGATAAATTTTACTTAATCGGGAGGAGAAATCACTATTATGAAATCTACTGGGATTGTACGTAAAGTTGACGAATTAGGACGTGTTGTTATACCAATCGAACTACGTCGTACATTAGATATTGCAGAAAAAGACGCTCTTGAAATTTATGTCGATGACGACCGAATTGTACTTAAAAAATATAAACCAAACATGACTTGTCAAGTAACTGGGGAAGTTTCTGATGACAACTTGTCAATTGCTGATGGTAAAATTATTTTAAGTCCTAATGGTGCAAAAGAAATTGTCAAAGAACTTGAGAGCTACATCTCAAAACAAGAGAAATAAATAAAGAAGCTAGACGAAGACAATTAGTCTACGTCTAGCTTTTTCTTATTGTTGCTCATCAACATGATATACTTGATAAACATCTCTTTTTTTTACGCCTCGATCTTTGGCAGTCTTTTTAATCGCGTCCTTAGAAGATTCACCTTGGTCAATATAAACGTCAACGTGAGCTTTTGTCGATAAATTTTCCCACCACTGTGGTTCAGTAGCATCACTCACTTCTTCTTCTGATGCTCCTTCAATCACGAGAACACATTCCCCTTTTATACCCGATTGCTGAATATCTTCAAGTATTTCCATTGTTCGCCCTCTCATAATCGTCTCGAATTGTTTTGTCAATTCTCGACACAAAGCAATATTTCGATCGCCTAGTACATCATTAATTGATTGTAATGTTTCTTTTATACGATGGGGGGCTTCATAAATAATCAATGAACTTTTTGTCAGTTTCCATTGCTCTAAAATTACATCCTTCTCTTTCTTTTTCCGATTTAAAAATCCTAAAAATGTAAATGCCTCAGTGGAAAGCCCTGATGTAATAAGTGCACATAATGCAGCGTTTGCCCCAGGTAAAGGAATAACAGATAAATTTTCTTTAATACATCTTGATGCTAAATCAGCTCCAGGATCTGAAATAGCTGGCATTCCTGCATCACTAACTAAAGCGATTATTTGCCCGCTTTTTATTTTTTCAACTAACTCAGTTTCCCGCTCCCGTTTATTATGCTCATGGTAGCTAATTAATGGCGTATCGATTTCAAAAGCATGACATAGTTTTTTCGTATGCCTAGTATCTTCTGCCGCAATAAGGTCGGATGTTTTTAAAATGTCAACTGCACGATATGTCATGTCTTGCAAGTTACCTATCGGTGTCGGAACAAGATACAAGGCTCCTCCTGTCTCTCCTTTATAGCTTCTTTGAATGTTCATGTTTTTCCACCTTCTTATCCTTTATTAATACGAGTTTCTCCGAACGCGACAATTGTTTGATCTCATGTTCCCTTTGTAATGCTTCCGTCTTTGTCGAAAAACATTCTTCATGGACTAGAAGAAGAGGCGATCTCCCTCTCGTATATTTTGCACCTTTTCCTTGCTCATGCATCTTTAATCTTCGTCCGACATTTGTCGTATATCCTGTATAAAACGTATTATCCTTGCATTTCAATATGTACACAAAGTGTTTACGATCGTTCATAATGGTCTTGAAACTCCTTCGTATATCTTTGTCCGTCTTCATATACAAAAAATGGCGCTAACGTTTTTAACCCTTGTCTTCCGTCTCGAACACCTTCAATAAAAACCATATTCGCTTCTTTACCTGCCTTCGGGTGTACATATTGAATTCGTTTTGGCTCTACTTTATACATTCTCATTAATGAGACAATATCAACGATCCTCTCGGGACGGTGAACCATCGCAAATTTTCCGTATGACTTAACAAGTCTTGAAGCTATACGTATAATATCTTCTAACGAACAAGCAATTTCATGTCTTGCAAGTGAGACACGCATATTCTCATTTTTGCCCTTTTCTGCCGTCACAGGAAAATATGGCGGGTTGCATGTTACGACATCGTATTTCCCCCAACTAACTTCTGAGTTTAGCAATGTAATATCCTGATTCACCATACGAATTTGTTCTTCTAGTTCATTATACTGAATGCTTTTATTTGCTAACTCGCATAATGGTTCTTGAATTTCGACACCAAGGATTTCAGCATTTGTTCGAAGTGACATCATTAATGGAACTGCTCCATTTCCGGCACATAAATCAATGACCTTACCCTTAGAAGGAAGTGTCACAAATTTCGCCAGCAAAACAGCATCCATCGAAAAGGAGAAAACATCGCTTCTTTGATAGATATAACGTCTTTTTCCTGGCATGTAATCGATTCGTTCATATTTATTATCAACCATTTTTCCTTATCCTTTTCTAAAAAGTTATTTTTTGAAATGATTAGTAAAAATCACTAAAAGAAAATGCTGATTCAATTCTGTTAATACCCCTTCTCATCATAGCAAATTAGCACTTCATTTGCAGATCGTTCTAGGGAACTAACAGTTGAACCAGCATTATATATTTCATGTTCTATAAGATACGAATAATGTTATTTACTTCTTATTCGTTTTCGTAACTGTTCCTTTATTTAAGAAGGATAGACAAAATAAGCAATCTCCTTCTTGACGTATACTGCCATAATGATAATTACAAATGTGAAACCCTTCTTGATACAGACGTGCTAGGTTATCATATCCTTCTCCAAAATCACCTTTTACACGGCTTGTTGTTTTTTCATCTGCTTTTTCATTATTGACTGTTTCTTTCTCTTCTTGTTCTTCTGCTTGAACCGTTTCCTTATTCATGCGAGTTCGTAAATTCTCATTTTCCATTTGCAAATGATGGTTCTCTTCAAGAAGAAGAGCCAATTGTTCTTTCAGCTCTCCTAACTCATGGTGAAGACCACCTATTCGTTCTTCCATTTGGCTGACACGCGTGAAGATTTCCTTTTTATTCACGATTCCCACACCTCATTATTTCGTGGTTTCCGTGGTGATGGCTCCTTCATTCATGAGCTCATCTAACGTATATTCAATCACTCGTTTTGATTCAAAAAGCTCGACCTGAACAAGCCGCTCTAACATATTTAAACCTACAACTTTTCCTTTTCCATAGCTTGTGTTCATTTCTTCATTTAAATCTGGTAACTCTTTTTTCGCTGTTTCATACATATCATTTTCATATTTTAAACAACACATGAGTCTTCCACACAAACCGGAAATTTTTGTTGGATTTAATGATAGGTTTTGGTCCTTTGCCATTTTAATCGACACAGGCTCAAAATCCCCTAAAAATGTCGAACAACAAAGCATGCGGCCACAAGGACCTATGCCGCCTAGCATTTTCGCCTCATCTCGTACCCCGATTTGACGCAATTCAATGCGGGTACGGAAGATTGACGCTAAATCTTTTACAAGTTCACGGAAATCTATCCGTCCATCAGCAGTGAAATAAAAGAGCACTTTATTTCGGTCAAACGTATATTCAACATCAACAAGCTTCATATCTAAGTTATGCTCATTGATTTTACTTAAACATACGTCATACGCCTTTTGTGATTCGTGACGGTTTTCTTCCACGATGAGCTTGTCCTTCTCATTTGCAAGCCGAAGGACATTCTTTAGGGGAAGAACGACATCCTTTTCGTCAACTTCCTTTATTCCAATGACAACTTTACCAAACTCGATACCACGAGCGGTTTCTACGATGACATAGTCATCAACTTTTATATCTATCTCACCGGGTGAGAAATAATAGATCTTCCCGGCTTTTTTAAACCGAACACCTACTACTCGATGCACGTTATCCCTCCTGTAAACGAAGGAGCAATTGCTCCATTAATAGCTGGGGAGCGGTATTTGCATCCAACCTTCTTTTCGCATCCATTACCGCCTGGAGGTTTGCTCCCAGCTTTCTCTGACTTTGCTTCAAAGCATGCTCTTGAAGCTTTTCCAGTTGATCTATATAAACAATCTCGTCCTCTTGATTGACTTGTATACGCAACACATCTCTATACCAGATCATCATTAGATCCAATCCAATTTGCATATCCTTTTTATTTTGGAAAAAAGATATCCATCCATCTTGCAAAGTAATGAAAGCGTATTTTGGACGCAAATAAATCTCATCAATTAATTGTATCACTTTGTTTCTTCCATGTGCAATCCAATTCTCTTGGCAAAACTGTTTCGCTTCATCCATATCCGCTGTTATTTGCGCGACTGTTCTCGCTTCCGTTTCATTAATTCCATCCTTTACCAGACGATCTATTAAACGATCTGGGGAGAGAGGGGAAAATGTTAACGTTTGTGATCTAGAGACAATCGTTTTTATAACTTGATGATATTGCGTTGTCATTAAAATTGCTAGTGACTCTCCACCTGGTTCTTCTAAAAATTTCAATATGCTGTTAGCTGCTGCTACCGTCATCTTTTCAGCATCTTCCACAAGGTATACTTTTTTTGTTGATTCCATTCCTCGATAACTAAATTCTTTTTTTAGCTGACGAATTTGGTCAACTTTTATAGATTGCCCATCAGGACGAATGAAGTGAACATCTGGATGGTTTCCTGATGTCACGCGCTTACATTCTGCGCACATTTGACATGGTTCTACCCCATCCCTATTTGTACAAAAGAAAGCTTTTGCTAACATCAACGCAACATCTTTCTTCCCTGTACCACGGCTGCCTTCAAATAAATAAGCATGTGCTAAACGTTCTTTCTTTAAACTGTTTGTCAGCATCTTAACAACGGTGGGTTGTATTTCTTCTAATTGCTCCCAAGACATCGATTTTCCACCTTTTATACTTCATATCTTAATTTAAAACTTTTCAAATTGCTCAACAGGCAAAACAAATACAGTCGCTCCACCAACTTGAACTTCAACTGGATATGGCACGTAAGAATCTGCGTTGCCTCCCATTGGTGATATTGGTGCAACAAGCTGCTCTCGCGACTTACAGTTATCCTTGATGATTTGGAGAACATCTTCTAGGTTTTTATCTTCTGTACCAATCATAAACGTTGTGTTTCCTGATTTTAAAAATCCACCGGTACTTGCCAATTTTGTTGCTCGATAATCATTTTCAATGAGCGCATCTGACAAACGGTTACTATCTTTATCCTGCACAACAGCCATAATTAACTTCATTCGTTTCTCCTCCTCACATTCTTAGATCAATAAATTTTAAAAAAGAGCGATGGTCCAATTCTTTTAAGATTGCTAATATATGAAAGTGTATTTATTATATAGTGTATTATAACAAGAAACAAACGTTGCGTGAGAATTATCAACAAATGAATATATTTTTATCTTGAATTCGTTTTATTTAAGTAATGGTTAATAACCTTCATCGTACGATCCACCACTTCATCAAGTGGTTGTGCACCATCAATCGTTTGAATTCGGATTGGTTCTTGTTTAGCTAACGTTAGATACGCATCACGAACCATTAAATGAAAATCAATCTTTTCTTGATCTAATCGGTTATATTCCCGACCTTTATGTTCTTCAATTCGTTTCAAGCCTACTTCTGGTTCGATATCAACATAACAAGTTAAATCTGGCATTAATCCACCTGTGGCAAACAAATTCATTTGGCGAACTTCCTCTACCCCAATGCCTCTTGCAACTCCTTGATAAACGAGACTACTATCAATAAAACGATCACAAAGGACAATGCACCCCTCATCTAACTTCGGAGTCACAGTCTCGACCAAATGCTGCCTCCTTGCCGCTGCATAAAGTAGCGCTTCCGTCCGTTCATCCATTTCTGTATGATCTGGATTTAAGATTACATCGCGTACTTTTTCTGCAATTACACTACCTCCTGGTTCTCTAGTCGCTATAACTTCATACCCTTGGTTTATTAACTGCTCTTTTACGGACTGTAGAACTGTCGTTTTCCCAGCTCCTTCTCCACCTTCAAATGTAATAAATACACTCACTTCACATTCTCCTTATCTATGTAAATTAACGACTCGTATTCCTTGCCTTATCCAATCATCACCTGTTTGAAAATAACCACCATTAACCTTGTAGTTCTCCAAATGGTAACAGTGCTCTTCTGTAATGATTTCCCCTTTACAAATAAGTGGTACACCTGGAGGATAAGGCGTAATCGTTTCAGCTGCCACATACCCGACTGCTTCTTTGTACGGGATATGTCTACTTGTAAACGTGCTTAATTGATTTGATGAGAGCACCGCTTCTGAAACTCTCGTCCGCTTTTGTAAAACAGATAAAGTGTCAAGTGAACGAGACTCTACTTCTTTCATTTCGTCTAAAAAAACAGTCTTCACTCTTTCTAAACTTTTCGGATCTACATCCCTTGATAATGGTAAAGTAAATAAAACGTGTTTAGGTGTTGTAAATTCTGGATATACATTCATTCTCTCAAGTTTCTTCCCCCATTCATACCCCGTTTGTTTATTTATGGAAGTAAACAAAATCTTTAAAGGATCTTGCGTATAATTGTCTATTTTCTCCGACGAAGTAATCCACCCATCCCCTTTTTTAAAGGAGTGTTTAAAGGTTAATGCAGTATTTGTTATTTCATCGCTATGTTTTAATTTTGCCTCTGCTAAATATGCTCTTGCTAAATCTAACGAAGCTAATAATGGATAAGAAGGGCTACTTGATTGTAAAACCTTTAAATAGTATTTAATTTGGTCAAGATCAACACGATCATTTTGTTTATGTAAAAATGATGTCATTGTCATGGCAGGGAGCATTTTATGTGTCGATTGCACAACAACATCTGCTCCAGCCCTTATCGCTGATTCAGGCCAGTGCTCCCCTTCAAAAACTAAGTGTGCTCCATGAGCTTCATCAACTAATACAGGGATATTTTGTTCATGGGCAATCGTAATATGTTCCTTTAGTAATTGACCGTACCCTTCATATGTTGGGTTTGTTAATAGCAATGCTCTCGCATTTGGGTATTGCTTTACGGCTTTTTTCACCGTTTCTACTGATACACCGAGTGGAAGCTCTGTATTAGCATCGATATCGGGCTCTAAAAAAACTGGTTTTGCTCCACTTAATTCAATTCCATGAAAAATTGACTGATGACTGTTTCTTTGAACAAGTACGTACTCTCCTGATTTTACAGTACTCAAAATCATGGCAAGATTACCTACCGTTGTTCCACCCACTAAAAAGAAACTTTCATCCACACCATATAAGGCTGCAGTTAACTGCTGTGCTTCGAAAATAATTCCACTAGGATGGTGTAAATCATCCATTCCAGAAATTTCAGTAACATCAATTTGTAAGATCGATCGAAAAAGGTTTTGTCCATTTTCATGAAAAAGCTTACCATTTTTATGTCCCGGGACATGAAACGAATGAGCGTGGGCTTTTGCATGTTTCATTAAATGATCAAATAAGGGGGTTTTAGATTGATCCATATTTATACCAACCTTCTCATTAATACTCCCATCATTATACAAAACATCCTCTTGTTTATATAGTTATAAGAACAACCAAATTAAAAAATGCCAAGCTTTGGATCAAACGCCTGGCATTCTTCTCTACATTTTAATGTAATCGTCTACTGTTTATAGGAATTAGTTGGTCTCTTACCTTCCTCAGTTGTTCAACATAATGTTGATAATCATCATCCTCTGCAACACTTTCAACAACATTTTTCTCACAGTTTTTACAAATAAAGTAGGTTAATAAATGAATTCCTTTCTGTTTTTCCTCTTTACAAATCAAGCATTCTTGTGAATGCTCCTGTTTCTTTTTGTCTAACATACTCTCCATCGTTTCTCCACCTCCACCTATATTATGGCCGAGAACGAACAACTCTATCCTTCTTTTCTATGAAAATAGGATGATTTACTATATGCATGACATTTCGTCCTTGTTCCCATATAATCTTACAATTTCAATTACTTCTGCATCCTTAAACCATTATATGAACCCTCAAGAAAATCGTTCGCGTCCTTTTTACGACTCTTTCATTGGTTGAATATATTATTGGTCTCCGTTGCATAATACAAACAGTTACAACAGATATAAAACTATTACTTACCCATATGAAATTAAAATTTCAGAATTAAAAGGAGACTGTTATGAACAACAAGAATTTAATTGATTGGCCAACATTTATTGGAGCATTAGCTATTTTAATATTAGTAGCTGTACCACTAATTGCTGTTCCTGAGTTTGGAGACATGGCCGTATCAGCTGCTAATACCTTTGTTACTTATAACTTCGGGGTCCTATATTTAATCATAGGAATGGTTCTCTTTATCTTCCTAATTACAATTGCATTTAGCCAATATGGTCGAATTGTCCTTGGAAAAAAAGGGGCAGAACCTGAATTTAATACTTTAACATGGGCAGCAATGCTATTTGCTGCAGGGATTGGTTCGAGTGTCCTTTATTGGGGAACGATCGAGTGGGCATTTTACTATCAATGGCCACCATTTGGTGTAGAACCTGGGACAAGAGAAGCGATCCAATGGGCTGTTACATATGGAATATTTCACTGGGGGCCAATTGCGTGGGCGATTTACTGCTTACCTGCATTACCCATCTCCTACTTTTTTTACGTAAGAAAACGACCTGTTTTAAAGGTGAGCGAAGCCTGTAGACCTGTTCTAAAAAAATATGCAGATGGCCCAGTTGGAACCATTGTAGATGTCTTATTCATGTTTGGATTATTAGGGGGTGCTGGGACAACAATGGCGCTTGCGACACCTTTAATAGGTGCAGGCGTTAGTCATTTTACAGGAATTGAACCAGACATCGTATTATTTACAATTATCTTGGCAATCGCAACAACGATTTTTGCTATAAGCTCTTATACTGGGCTTAAAAAGGGAATTAAAATGTTAAGTAATTTAAACTTGTGGCTATCCTTTTTCTTGTTAGGTTTCGTATTTATCGTTGGACCTACTGTTTTCTTAAGTAAGTCCATGGTAAATAGTATAGGGCTCTTAACTGATAACTTCTTTCGTATGAGCATGTGGGCTGAGCCTTTTAAAGATTTAGGTCCTTTCGAACGAACAGGCTTCCCAGAAGACTGGACTATTTTTTATTGGGCTTGGTGGCTTGTATATGCTCCATTTGTAGGTTTATTTGTTGCACGTATTTCTCGTGGTAGAACAATTCGAGAGATGGTTGTTGGGACCCTTGTTTATGGCACTGTCGGTTGCTTACTTTTCTTTGGAATCCTCGGTAATTACGGACTATATCTTGAACTAAGCGGACAATACTCTGTAATAGAAACGATGAATAATGTTAGTACAGAAGCAGCAATTATTGGCACAATTGCACAACTACCTTTAAGCCCTATCCTTGTTACAACCTTTGTTGTGTTAGCGCTTGTCTTTCTTGCAACAACGTTTGATTCTGGATCATACATTTTAGCTTCTGTTACTCAAAAAGAAATTGACGATGAACCACTTCGCTGGAACCGAATGTTCTGGGCTATTATTTTAGCAACACCGTCGATTATTCTTATGTACTTAGGCGGGCTTGAAACATTACAAACTGCCAGTATAGTTGGTGGATTTCCACTCATTTTTATAATGGCTATGCTTGCCGTTTCCTTTAAACGTGCCGTTAAAGCAGATATGCCAAAAACATTTGGAACGAAATATTATATCTACCCCGATGAAAGTGAATAAATACCGGAGAATCCACCGCCATTGGCGGTGGATTTTTTAAAATCTAATATGAAAATTTTCTTGATTTGTTCATCACTTTCTTGATTTGTCTTTTTTTCACACAGAAAAAGACACCCTCTTTTGAAGGTGCCTTTGGTTGCCCAGCAACGTCCTACTCTCACAGGGGGAGATCCCCCAACTACCATCGGCGCTGGAGAGCTTAACTTCCGTGTTCGGCATGGGAACGGGTGTGACCTCTCCGCTATCGTCACTGGACTTATGAAATTGAGAAGTATTGTACTCTCAAAACTAGATAACAATTGACTGATGACCTTCGGTCTGAAGGTTAATGTAATACTTTGGTTAAGCCCTCGATCGATTAGTATCTCTCAGCTCCACGTGTTGCCACGCTTCCACATGAGACCTATCAACCTCATCTTCTCTGAGGGATCTTACTCACTTGACGTGATGGGAAATCTCATCTTGAGGGGGGCTTCATGCTTAGATGCTTTCAGCACTTATCCCGTCCACACGTAGCTACCCAGCTATGCTCTTGGCAGAACAACTGGTACACCAGCGGTGTGTCCATCCCGGTCCTCTCGTACTAAGGACAGCTCCTCTCAAATTTCCTACGCCCGCGACGGATAGGGACCGAACTGTCTCACGACGTTCTGAACCCAGCTCGCGTACCGCTTTAATGGGCGAACAGCCCAACCCTTGGGACCTACTTCAGCCCCAGGATGCGATGAGCCGACATCGAGGTGCCAAACCTCCCCGTCGATGTGGACTCTTGGGAGAGATTAGCCTGTTATCCCCAGGGTAGCTTTTATCCGTTGAGCGACGGCCCTTCCATACGGTGCCGCCGGATCACTAAGCCCGACTTTCGTCCCTGCTCGACCTGTATGTCTCGCAGTCAAGCTCCCTTATGCCTTTGCACTCTGCGAATGATTTCCAACCATTCTGAGGGAACCTTTGGGCGCCTCCGTTACTTTTTAGGAGGCGACCGCCCCAGTCAAACTGCCCACCTGACACTGTCCCTGAACCGGATCACGGTCCGAGGTTAGAATTCCAGTACAGCCAGGGTAGTATCCCACCGACGCCTCCACCGAAGCTAGCGCTCCGGCTTCCAAGGCTCCTACCTATCCTGTACAAGCTGTACCAAAATCCAATATCAAGCTACAGTAAAGCTCCATGGGGTCTTTCCGTCCTGTCGCGGGTAACCTGCATCTTCACAGGTAATATAATTTCACCGGGTCTCTCGTTGAGACAGTGCCCAAATCGTTGCACCTTTCGTGCGGGTCGGAACTTACCCGACAAGGAATTTCGCTACCTTAGGACCGTTATAGTTACGGCCGCCGTTTACTGGGGCTTCAATTCAGAGCTTCTCCCTAATGGGATAACCCCTCCTCTTAACCTTCCAGCACCGGGCAGGTGTCAGCCCCTATACTTCGCCTTGCGGCTTGGCAGAGACCTGTGTTTTTGATAAACAGTCGTTTGGGCCTATTCACTGCGGCTCTCTCGGGCGTAAACCCTAATAGAGCACCCCTTCTCCCGAAGTTACGGGGTCATTTTGCCGAGTTCCTTAACGAGAGTTCTCCCGCGCGTCTTAGAATTCTCTTCCCGCCTACCTGTGTCGGTTTGCGGTACGGGCACCAGTCACCTCGCTAGAGGCTTTTCTAGGCAGTGTAGGATCAGGAACTTCGCTACTAAAATTTCGCTCGCCATCACAGCTCAGCCTTACGGTAAGCGGATTTACCTACTTACCAGCCTAACTGCTTGGACACGGACATCCAATGCCGTGCTTACCCTACCTTCCTGCGTCCCCCCATTGCTCAAATGGTGACGTGGTGGTACAGGAATTTCAACCTGTTTTCCATCGCCTACGCCTTTCGGCCTCGGCTTAGGTCCCGACTAACCCTGAGCGGACGAGCCTTCCTCAGGAAACCTTAGGCTTTCGACGGAGGGGATTCTCACCCCTCTTTTCGCTACTCATACCGGCATTCTCACTTCCAAGCGCTCCACCCATCCTCTCGGTTGAGCTTCAACGCCCTTGGAACGCTCCCCTACCACTGTCCGTAAGGACAATCCATAGCTTCGGTGATACGTTTAGCCCCGGTACATTTTCGGCGCAGAGTCACTCGACCAGTGAGCTATTACGCACTCTTTCAATGGTGGCTGCTTCTAAGCCAACATCCTGGTTGTCTAAGCAACTCCACATCCTTTTCCACTTAACGTATACTTGGGGACCTTAGCTGATGGTCTGGGCTGTTTCCCTCTTGACTACGGATCTTAGCACTCGCAGTCTGACTCCCGAGGATAAGTATTTGGCATTCGGAGTTTGACTGAATTCGGTAATCCTGTGGGGACCCCTAGTCCAATCAGTGCTCTACCTCCAATACTCTTCCCTCGAGGCTAGCCCTAAAGCTATTTCGGGGAGAACCAGCTATTTCCGAGTTCGATTGGCATTTCACCCCTACCCACACCTCATCCCCTCACTTTTCAACGTGAGTGGGTTCGGGCCTCCATCCAGTGTTACCTGGACTTCACCCTGGACATGGGTAGATCACACGGTTTCGGGTCTACAACCACGTACTCATTCGCCCTATTCAGACTCGCTTTCGCTGCGGCTCCGTCTCTTCAACTTAACCTTGCACGTAATCGTAACTCGCCGGTTCATTCTACAAAAGGCACGCCGTCACCCATTAACGGGCTCCGACTACTTGTAGGCACACGGTTTCAAGATCTCTTTCACTCCCCTCCCGGGGTGCTTTTCACCTTTCCCTCACGGTACTGGTTCACTATCGGTCACTAGGGAGTATTTAGCCTTGGGAGATGGTCCTCCCAGATTCCGACGGGGTTTCACGTGTCCCGCCGTACTCAGGATCCACTCCGGAGGAAACGAAGTTTCGACTACAGGGCTTTTACCTTGTCCCGCGGACCTTTCCAGGTCGCTTCATCTACTCCGTTTCTTTGTAACTCCGTATGGAGTGTCCTACAACCCCAAGAGGCAAGCCTCTTGGTTTGGGCTAGTTCCGTTTCGCTCGCCGCTACTCAGGAAATCGCATTTGCTTTCTCTTCCTCTGGGTACTAAGATGTTTCAGTTCCCCAGGTCTGCCTTCTCATACCCTATGTATTCAGGTATGGATACCACCTCATTACAGGTGGTGGGTTCCCCCATTCGGAAATCTCCGGATCAAAGCTTACTTACAGCTCCCCGGAGCATATCGGTGTTCGTCCCGTCCTTCTTCGGCTCCTAGTGCCAAGGCATTCGCCGTGCGCCCTTTCTAGCTTAACCACTAAATTGTGGCGTCATATTAACCTTCTAAGACACTCGGTTGTACTCTGTCGAATCCATTACTGAATCCGTTTCAAACAACCGGTGAAGATCAATCAGTCTATATCTGTTATCTAGTTTTCAAAGAACAACGACGCACAGGATGTGCTAGCTTCGGCGTTATCGCAGGACGCGATGTCTTTAGCCGAAGTTCCTTAAAATCCTTACGTCTTGAGAGATAAAAAATAACCTCTCAAAACTAAACAAAAAGCGCAAACGATCGATAAAGTAATGAGCTAATAGCTCCTTAGAAAGGAGGTGATCCATCCCCACCTTCCGGTAGGGATACCTTGTTACGACTTCACCCCAATCACCTGTCCCACCTTCGGCGGCTGGCTCCAAAAGGTTACCGCACCGACTTCGGGTGTTACAAGCTCTCGTGGTGTGACGGGCGGTGTGTACAAGGCCCGGGAACGTATTCACCGCGGCATGCTGATCCGCGATTACTAGCAATTCCGGCTTCATGCAGGCGAGTTGCAGCCTGCAATCCGAACTGAGAATGGCTTTATGGGATTCGCTCAACCTCGCGGTCTCGCTGCCCTTTGTACCATCCATTGTAGCACGTGTGTAGCCCAGGTCATAAGGGGCATGATGATTTGACGTCATCCCCACCTTCCTCCGGTTTGTCACCGGCAGTCACCTTAGAGTGCCCAACTAAATGCTGGCAACTAAGGTCAAGGGTTGCGCTCGTTGCGGGACTTAACCCAACATCTCACGACACGAGCTGACGACAACCATGCACCACCTGTCACTCTGTCCCCCGAAGGGGAAAGCCCTATCTCTAGGGTTGTCAGAGGATGTCAAGACCTGGTAAGGTTCTTCGCGTTGCTTCGAATTAAACCACATGCTCCACTGCTTGTGCGGGCCCCCGTCAATTCCTTTGAGTTTCAGCCTTGCGGCCGTACTCCCCAGGCGGAGTGCTTAATGTGTTAACTTCGGCACTAAGGGCATCGAAACCCCTAACACCTAGCACTCAACGTTTACGGCGTGGACTACCAGGGTATCTAATCCTGTTTGCTCCCCACGCTTTCGCGCCTCAGCGTCAGTTGTAGGCCAGAAAGTCGCCTTCGCCACTGGTGTTCCTCCACATATCTACGCATTTCACCGCTACACGTGGAATTCCACTTTCCTCTCCTACACTCAAGTCCCCCAGTTTCCAATGACCCTCCACGGTTGAGCCGTGGGCTTTCACATCAGACTTAAGAGACCGCCTGCGCGCGCTTTACGCCCAATAATTCCGGACAACGCTTGCCCCCTACGTATTACCGCGGCTGCTGGCACGTAGTTAGCCGGGGCTTTCTGGTTAGGTACCGTCAAGGTGCCGCCCTATTCGAACGGCACTTGTTCTTCCCTAACAACAGAGCTTTACAATCCGAAGACCGTCATCACTCACGCGGCGTTGCACCGTCAGGCTTTCGCCCATTGCGGATGATTCCCTACTGCTGCCTCCCGTAGGAGTCTGGACCGTGTCTCAGTTCCAGTGTGGCCGATCACCCTCTCAGGTCGGCTACGCATCGTCGCCTTGGTAAGCTCTTACCTCACCAACTAGCTAATGCGCCGCGGGCCCATCTTACAGTGTTAGGATAAATCCCAACTTTTACAATAGAGTCATGCGACTCTATTGGTCATCTGGTATTAGCCCCGGTTTCCCGGAGTTATCCCAGTCTGTAAGGCAGGTTGCCCACGTGTTACTCACCCGTCCGCCGCTGACCTCATAAAAGTAAACTTTTAATTGGTCCGCTCGACTTGCATGTATTAGGCACGCCGCCAGCGTTCGTCCTGAGCCAGGATCAAACTCTCCAATAAAGTGAGTTTGATGTCTCTGACATCATAAAAAAAATTTCATTGACGGGATATTTTCATATCCCATTTCGCTTGGCTTTTTGTTTAGTTTTCAAAGGTCAATCTGTTGCCGCTATTATTCGAGCGACTCAACTAGTGTAACATTTGCAAAATTAAGTGTCAATAACTTTTTTTAAAATGTTTTTTGTTGTAGTCATTTATGCAGCGACTTAAATATCATATCATTCCATTGCCATTCAGTCAACAACTTTTTAAAATGTTTTTTACAGTTAACAAAGTTGTTTTTTGCGACAAGTAATAATATATCACTGCTAAAAAATAAAGTCAACAGACTTTTGATATTTCCTTCAAAAGTTGTCGACATCTTTTTTTCTGGCCTACTTAATGAACTCAATAGTGATAATCCCTCAGATTTTTATGGAATTAAGAGCACATCAGCAAAAATTAACGCTACGATACCAGGTACGCCTAAAAATCCAGATACTGCAGCTGTAAATAGGTTAATCGGTAAGCTATACCCCAACAATGTTCCAAATGCATTCAGAAAAAAAAGTAGGAGAGCCCCAATTAATAACCGTACTGCCCCTTGTCCTATCCAACGTAACGGTTTCATTGGCGCACCTAAAATTAATAGTAAAAAAATGAGGGAACCTAATAATGAAATAACAAGTACGGGTTCCATGACGTAACCTCCTTTATATTGCTAGTCCTTTATGACAAGCTCTACAAAAGTGTATGTGCATGGATTTTGAAATAGTACACATCTCTACTTATCTTTTCTTTTAAATTTATTACTTTAATTGAGTTTTTCGGCACCTTGCTTCCTTAAGCAAAAATAAATACTTAGCTTTTTCTATTTTTGCAAGGTACTCAATCTCTCGATGGTAACCTATACTTCCACTTATAAGAGAGTGTTGTTGGTCGGACTTTTTCTTTATTTTATCCAATAATATGAGGAGCTGATGATCCTCATGTTTTCTTAGTTTACCTTTTTTACGAAAGAACATCCTTCTCCTCCTTATAGCTCTCTTCGTCCTTCTATTGCCTTTGATAAAGTCACTTCATCGGCATATTCTAAGTCCCCACCTACAGGTAAACCGTGAGCAATTCTTGTTACTTTCATCCCTGTTGGTTTAATAAGGCGAGAAATATACATTGCAGTTGCTTCTCCTTCAATATTAGGATTTGTTGCAATGATCACTTCTTTGACTGTTTCATCTTGGAGACGTTTTAATAAGTCTGGAATATGAATATCTTCAGGACCGATACCATCAACTGGTGAAATCGCTCCGTGTAAAACGTGATAAAGACCTGAGTATTCTTTCATTTTTTCCATCGCAATAACATCTTTTGCATCTTGGACAACACAGACCACCGACGCATCTCGTGATTTATCATCACATATTCGGCAAGGATCAGTATCTGTAATATGATGACAAACAGAGCAATATGTTAGTTGACGTTTTGCGTTTACTAGTGCTTTGGCAAAGTCTAGCACATCATCTTCTTTCATATCTAAGACGTGAAATGCTAAACGAGCTGCTGTCTTCGGACCGACACCAGGTAAACGCATAAAGCCTTCAATTAATTTTGATATTGGCTGAGGATATTGCATTATCATTTCCCCTTTTTTCTCATCTGTTTAACCTAATAAATGTTCATATGGTCACGATTTTTTCCATCGGTATATATAATGATCCTTCTCATAGAAAAGACTTGGCGATAAAACCAAGTCTTTGTCGTACAATTTATTTCATTCGATCATTAAAACATTCCTGGAATGTTCATTCCTTTTGTGAATTTACCCATTCTTTCGTTTACTAATTCATCAACTTTCGTTAAAGCTTCATTTGTAGCTGCTAAAACAAGATCTTGAAGCATTTCTACATCATCTGGATCAACTGCTTCTTCATTAATCTCAATATCTAAAATCTTCTTTTCACCGTTTGCTACTACTTTAACCATTCCACCGCCAGCTGTCGCTTCAATCGTTTCTTCCTTCAACTGCTCTTGTGCTTTTGTCATTTCTTTTTGCATCTTCTGCATTTGCTTCATCATGTTACCCATATTTTTCATATTCAATCTCCCTCTCTTTTCATGGTCTTCAGATTAATTACTATTAGTTTAACAATTTTTATAGAGATTTTAAGCGAAACCACTTAGAATTACTCTTTTATTTCAACTAAATCTTCACCTAAAAGCTTTACTGCTTCATCGACTACAGGGTCCTCTTGGTTACTTTCGCTTCCTTCTTCTCCAGGATCTGAGCTTTTTTGTTCTTTAACAAACGACTCTTTTGTTTCTTCCCAATGAACAGATAGTAAAGCAACAAATGATAGTGGGCGCTGTAATACACTTGATAATACTTCTTCGATGATTTGCCTGAATTTATTATCTATCATATCACGGTGCATTTCGTTTTTAAACGCTAGTACGCAATCGTTTTCTGAACAAGCAACAGGTTTACAATCATTCAACCAAGCTGAGGCTGGAACACTTCTTTTTTTCACTTCTTCCATTACTTGCCCCCATCGACTATGAACCATTTGTAAGTGTTGCTTTGTCGCTAACTTCAACATTTCCTTGACTCGTCCAATTTGCACACGACTTTTACCGCTTGCTTGGACAGGGCGCGGCTTTGGACGCGATCGTTGTGCTGCTGGTTCTTCACTTTCTTGGGTAGCCGTATTTGGAGCATTTTGTAACTTCATTTCAAGCTGTTTAATTCTGCGTTCAAGAGCTTGGATTGTTTCACTTTGATCAATTGCTTCTTCATTTGCTGGACTAGTATTAGGTTGAGTATGGCAGGATTGGACGATAAACATTTCAAGAAAAACTTTTGGATGATTCGTCCACTTCATTTCTTGTTGAAACTTATTGAGCCGTTCCATCACATCGTAAATCCAGTCTTTATCAAGGGAATCAGCTAATTGCTTAAACTGATCATCTGCTGATACCCGCTGGATAGATTCTTCAAGTTGAGGTGCAGCTTTATACATTAAAATATCTCTATATAAGAAAATGATGTCTTCAATAAACCTGCTCGGATCCTTTCCTTCACGTACAATTGTATCGATCGCTTTAAGACCTGTTCCAACATCACTATCTTTTAAAGCATTAGCAACATCATACAATAATTGATGGGAGACAGCCCCAGTAATAGACAATACATCTTGAAGGGTCACTTCTTCATCAGCATACGATATCGCTTGATCTAATATACTTAACGCGTCACGCATTCCACCTTCAGAAGCTCTTGCAATCATTGCTAAAGCTTCCTCTTGTACTGATATGTGTGAAGCTTCAATAATTTCTTCCATCCTTGTTATCATTGATTGCGCAGTAATTCGCTTGAAATCAAATCGTTGACAACGAGAAATAATGGTTAACGGAATTTTATGAGGTTCAGTTGTTGCTAAAATAAAGATCACATGCTTCGGAGGTTCTTCTAATGTTTTAAGAAGGGCATTAAATGCACCTGTAGAGAGCATATGCACTTCATCAATGATATAAACCTTATAACGAACAGCACTTGGGGCAAATTTGACTTTGTCTCGTATGTCACGAATTTCATCAACCCCATTATTACTAGCCGCGTCAATTTCCATGACATCAACAATGGAACCGTCTTGGATTCCTTTACATGCAGTACACTCATTACAAGGTTCGTCGACAGGTGCCTTTTCACAGTTAATCGCTTTTGCAATAATCTTTGCAGCACTTGTCTTCCCTGTTCCCCTTGGACCCGTAAATAAATAGGCATGGGAGAGCTTTTGTTGAATTAATGCATTTTTTAGCGTTTTGGTGATGTGCTCCTGTCCGACGACATCTTTTAACGTTGCAGGTCTCCATACCCGATAAAGCGCTTGATAGCTCATGTAGCGCACCCTTTCTTTCGTGGTCCTTTTTATATAGTTGCTTGGCTTTCTACTCTACCAATAATTAATATATCTTAACCCTTCTTATTATACCGATTCAATCAATGATTTTCAAAATGTATATGTATGATTTTAAAATTAGCTTTTGGTAAATATTTATGTCTCATATCGGTCACAGGCGGATGCTTTCATCACTTCGGATTTATAAAAAACAACAATCTATACGAAAAGAGCCAATAATTAAATCATGTAAAATGACACGATCTTCTAACAACACAAAAGCTGTCTGCAATTGCAGACAGCTTTTGTTTATAAAAAATTTAAGCCGTGCACCTTTCTTCGGTAATAGCACCCCAGGCGTTACCTAAGCAGTTAGCTCGATCCAGGCGACTCCACGGCACACGGAAGGGGCCGCTTACTGCTGCTTCCTTCCGGACCTGACAGGATTCACGGGCTCCCGTTGCGTGGAACCCAGATGTCAACACCACTTACTTAGGTCAGACCCTACGATGCTAAAACCTAGGAAAGGGATTCGGCCTCGCTATAGCGGATTGCGAGTACAGGGCACCGCTACCTCCCCGCTTAGCACGGCAAATTTATTAACATAATTTATGACGCCAACCAATGTGACGCAATTAATAGTATAGATGTTTTCGAACTCAAATGCAATAGATGATTGTGGATGGTTATTGGAAATATTGGATAGCCTTTCCCTTTCTGATCATAGCTACTTCTCAGGTGAGTCATTTTCACCTTCAGAAGAGTTCTCACCTTCACTTTCTTCAACCTGTTTTAGCTTTTCCATTAAAATATGTGGTGGTGTGTGCATCACATGCTCTAACGGCATTTTTAACTTTTCTGAAATCATCTTTGCAGTCTCTAGCGATATTTGATTTGGCCTCATGAATATCCCCTCCTTACAAACTTATTTATACTTTTCAATACCCATAATGATTATTTATTATCGTTCGTTTTCTTCTTTTCACGAAGTTTTTTAAAAAATGACTTAAGCATTGAAGATGAGACTTCTTCTAATACACCACTTGTAATTGGTACTTGGTGATTAAAGCGTGGTTCATCTAAGAGGTTCATAAGCGTACCGCAACAACCTGCTTTTTTGTCACTTGCCCCGTAAACGACTCGTTGCATACGTGACTGCACAATTGCTCCTGCACACATTGGACAAGGTTCAAGTGTGACATATAACGTGCAGTCATCTAAACGCCAACTGTCAACTGTACGACAAGCACTTTCAATAGCGACCATTTCCGCATGTGCAGTCGTTTGCTGATTTTGTTCTCGTAAGTTATGGCCACGAGCGATGATATCTCGATCTTTTACAATTATTGCTCCAATAGGAACCTCACCGAGAGTTTCTGCTTTCTCAGCTTCCAATATTGCTTCATTCATATAGTATTCATCATCAATTTCCCATTTTGCTTTCATTATTTGTCTCCCTACTCACAATACGTGTACAAGAAAAACATATTAGCGATTAAAATTTATCTCACTTATATTATATAGAAGAAAGACGTCTTCATCCAATTAATTCTTTATTCGATTCCTTATATTATACCGATTTCCACTCTCTTTTTTCTTGCATCATAGCATAGATAATCATAGCAACCCCCACTAAAACGAGGAGTACTTCAATAATCAATGCTTCTGGTCCATAGGTAAGTCTATGTAACTGAAAAATCCAGTGAACAACGATGATATCGAAACTTGCAAAAAAACCTGAGGCAAAAATAACGCCATTAAAAAAAGATCTCGCAAAGAACTTGTAACAAATATAATAAAAGAATAAAGTAATCACCAACACGAACAATAGTGCACTTAACCTCTCAATCAACGTTTCAGCTTTAAACCCGAAAGCAAAACTATGGCCACTATGAAAAAAGAAATCTACGAATAATACCCCTACTAAGAAAGCAATCCATCTTTTCAACGTTATACCTCCTTATCATTTATTCATAGTCTATCCATTTCTGGCTGTTATGTAACGTTGTTTTAAAAAACTTTCAAACTAGTGAAATTAAGAAAATTCAATGATTGCTGAGTATTTTTAAGACGAAGACGGATCATTAAAAGCACAAAAAAGCGATACCGAAAAGATATCGCTCTTGAATATCACTCTATGAAAATAAATATTTATCTTGCAGATTTAGGGTTAAAGGCATCTTTTAGGCCTTCACCAATAAAGTTGATAGACAAAATCGTAAAGACAATTGCTAATGAAGGCGGCACCCATATCCACCACATCGTACGGATAACGTGTGGTTGACCAGCAGGTGACATCATATTCCCCCAACTTGGCGTTCCCGTAGGTACACCAAATCCTAAGAAACTTAATGCTGTTTCTGCTACGATCATCACGGCTAATAATAATGTAGCTTGTACAATAATTGTTGTCATGACATTAGGGAGAACGTGCTTTCGAATGACTTTAAACGGTGTTCCACCTATTGAAATTGCCGCCATAACATACTCATTCTCTTTTTCTGACATTGTTTTACTTCGAACAACCCTGGCTGCTCCAGTCCAACCGAGTAAACTGATTACAGCAATTAACGCCCAAATACCTGCTTCTCTGAAAATTGAAGCTAATACGATAACAAATACTAAGAACGGGAAGTTCATGACAAAGTCTGTAAAACGCATTAATACAGCATCAACCCATCCACCATAATAACCAGAAATTGATCCTACAATTGTCCCTATAGTAACAACAGCAATCATACAACTAAAACCAATTGTCAAAGAGGTTCTACCTCCATAAAGTAATAGTGTATAAATATCCCTGCCTGCATTGTCTGTACCTAATAGGAAATCTCCTCCAGGAGGTACATTTCGGTTAATAGGGTCCACTCTTGCTGGATCAAAAGGGCTTAATACTGGAGCAAGAAAGGACAAAATGGTAACTGTTATTAAAAATAATATACTTATCATCGCCAATTTATTTCGAAACAATTTTCTTCGGGCAATGGCCCACGGAGACTGTTTTTTTGCTTTTTTTTCTAATTCTGCTTCACGTTGAGCTTCTATAGCTGCCATAACCTACACCTCTATTCTACCCTTATCCTTGGATCAACAACACCATAGACAAGGTCAGCAATTAAGTTCCCTACTAGTGTTGCAATAGAAAGCATTAGAGTAATAGCGATTACTACTGATGAGTCACGATTACTAATCGAACTAATCAGAAGTTCACCAATACCTGGATAAGTGAAAATTGTCTCAATAATAACGGATCCACCAATAATACTGGCAATATCAAATCCGAACAATGTAATAATTGGGATGACTGAGTTTCTTAAAATATGTTTATTGTAAATATGACCTTCTGGTGTCCCCTTTGCTCTTGCAGTACGAACATAATCCTTTTGTGAACTTTCAATAATATCATTACGTAAAAACTGAGTATAACTGGCAGTTGTCAGCATCCCCAAAACTAAAGCTGGTAATGCTGTGTGTCTCAATTTACTTATCCAATATTCCATTGTTCCAGGCTCCACACCCGAACCTACACTACCTGTTGCAGGGAACCAACCCAATTGAAAAACAAAAAGGAAAATCGCAAAGATTGCTGCAACAAAACTTGGAATCGCTAGCATTAAATAGTTTAGTCCTTGAATTCCATAATCTCCAATAGTATAAGGGTGTCGACCAGCATATCTACCCATGAAAAACGCCAGTATATAAGTGATAATTAACGACATTATCGAAAGTAGGATTGTGTTCGGTAGTCGTTGACCTATTAATTCTGTTACTGGCATTCTATGATTGAATGAACGGCCAAAATCCCACTGTAAAATCCCTACAGCCCAACGCCCATATTGAACATGGACTGGGTCATTTAAGCCGAGACGTTCTCTTTGTTCTTCAATATAAGCAGGATCTGTATTGGCAGGGTCGATTTGCCCGGAAAGGGCATCCCCTGGCATCGCTAATGCCAGGGCGAATACCACAATGGAGATCATGATCAAAATTGGAATCATGATGAGTATCCGGCGTAACGTGTAAAGTAACATTGATCATTTCTCCTTGTTCCTAGATTCTTTCCGAGTTTGTGATTAATCACAAAACCTTTTTAATTATTCAACATCTGTTCTGTACCATAAATGTGAATCTTTAGTTGCATCACTTAAAAATGGCTCTACATTTTTAACGTTTGCATCAACCGCATACACACCAATTGGTGAGAACAGAGGAATCATTGGTAATTCTTCATTAATGTGTTGATGCCATTCTTGATAAACTTGAGTACGATAATCTTGGTCAAGTGCAGCTTGTTCGCTTAGACCTTCCTTGATTAGCTCTTCTGATGTCTCAGAGTACCATCTTGGGAAGTTCCAGAAGTCGTTCTTTCTCCATAAACCACTTGGGTCCGGGTCAGCTGCTAGTCCCCATGCACCCATAAACAAGTCAATATCTGGATCGTCTTCTTCTACAAGGTCATAGAAAAGGTTGAATTCAAATAATTGGTTATCTTGTAGTGATGCGTTAATACCTACATCTTGCAAGTTTTGAACAATATATTGAGCTCGTGGTTCAGAAATATCAGATCCACTCATAGCCATGAAGTTAACTGTGAATTCTTCACCATCAGCATTTTCACGCCATCCGTCTCCAGTTACATCTTCAAAACCTGCTTCATCAAGAAGTTCCATAGCACGCTCTGGACTATACTCATATTGAGTAAGGTCAGACTCATCTGGATATGCCCAGCTGATCACTGCTTCAGGAGCATTAATCACTGTACCATAACCATCACTGAAGCTATCAATCATTCCTTGACGGTCAAGTGCATATGCAATTGCTTGACGAACTCGTTTGTCCTCAAATTTAGGGTTATTCATGACAATTTGCTCGCCATCCCATTCCCCTAACTTAAATCCAATGTAAGAGTAAGAAAGTCTTTCGTAATCTAATACATTAACATTGTCATTACCTTCAAGTTGTACAGCTTGACCAGGTTGAATTTCTAAAATATCAACTTCACCTTGTTGTACTAACTCAGCTCCCATAGCACCATCAACAACTTGGAAGACTAGACTATCTAAGTTCGGAGTACCTTGCCAATAGTCTTCGTAAGCTTCAAATTCTACCATTTCACCAGGAACAATATTTGTTACCTTGAATGGTCCTAATCCTACTGGGTCACGACGCACTTGATCTGACTCTTCAATGTCAGCTACTGCAAGACCTTCATAATGAGCGCTTGGAATTGGATTTGTCCACATTGTAGAAACAACATTAGGTCTTACTTCTACAACATCTACTTCTAGAGTGTAATCATCAATAATTCTTACACCTTCTAATTCATGAACTGGCTCTGGATCATAGTCTTCTAGATTTTTAACATCTTCAGCACCTACGATCATTTCTACGTTTGAAAAGCGTGTACCAGTATAATCAGGGTGAGCAATTACTTGCCAAGTATATGCCATATCTTGAGCAGTTAACTCTTCCCCATTATGCCAATAAACACCTTCTTTAATATCGAAAGTAACCGTTAAACCATCATCAGAAAGTTCCCAATCTGCTAAATGTGGAATAGGCATTAGGTCATCGCCTGTAGAAAGAAGTGTATCAGTTAAGAACGCAAGAACTAAACTGTCATCTTGACCACCATAATGGGCGATATCAAACACACCTGCAAAAGGTTGTGTAAAGCCATAAGTTACTTCTCCACCTTGAGGTACATCGCCTTCAGCGACATCTTCTTCACCGTTTTCATCAGCGTCAGTATCTGTATCTTCGTCAGTACCTTCTGTTTCATCAGCTGGATCAGTGTCGACCTCATCATCATCTCCGCCACCACAAGCAACGACTAAAAGAGATACTGAAAGTAGCATTGCTAGTAGCAATAATAGTGATTTTTTCATCCTTGTAATTCCCCCTTAATTGTTTAATGTTGTGAAACATTGGTTATTCATATAGCAAGCATGAAACTCTGTGTTCCTTGTTCACCCCCTTTAACTGGGGCTTTTTCTCACTGCACTCTGGCATCGCCTCTGGACAGCGAGGGTGGAACGGGCATCCCACTGGTGGATTTTGAGGACTCGGAACATCGCCCTTCAAAATAATTCGCTCACTTTTGTTTCGAGGATCCGGTTGTGGGATCGCAGAAATCAGTGCTTGCGTGTATGGGTGTTTTGGATCATTATATAAGTCCTCTGCATCTGCTACTTCGACGAGATTCCCTAAGTACATTACACCGATACGATCACTCATATGTTTTACGACACTTAGATCGTGAGCGATAAATAATAAAGTTAAATCAAATTCTTGTTGTAGTTCTTTTAATAGATTCAAGACTTGAGATTGTACGGAAACATCTAACGCAGAAACTGGCTCATCAGCAACAATAAGTTTTGGTTTTAACGCTAACGCACGAGCAATACCAATACGTTGACGTTGTCCTCCTGAAAATTCATGAGGATATTTAAAGTATGCATCTTCAGGGAGTCCTACTTTATTAAGAAGTTGCATAACTTCATCTTTATACTTTTTCTCAGACCCCCCATGATAGTTAATCAATGGTTCTGTTACAATACTTCCAACCATCATTTTCGGGTTTAAAGAAGCATACGGGTCTTGGAAGACCATTTGAATATCTTTACGGATATTTCTAAGACGTGGACCACGATATTTCGTAATGTCCTTGCCTTCAAAAAAGATTTTCCCTTCTGTTGGCTTGAACAAGCGAGTGATCGTTCGTCCAGCTGTAGATTTCCCGCAACCAGACTCACCTACTAGACCAAAAGTTTCACCACGTTTTAATTCTAATGATATATTATCTACAGCCTTAACATCTCCGACTTTCCTTCGAAGAAACCCTCCGCGTACAGGGTAATATTTCTTTAATTCTTTCACTTCTAATAAGTGCTCTGCTTTTTCTGTTTGCTGACTCATGATTGTACCTCCGTTTCCTTATCCGGGTGACTTGCATCATAAAGGATACAACGGACGGAGTGTCCTTTTTCCGTTTCACCCAATTGCGGAGTAATTTCACTACACTCTGGCATCGCTTTTGGACAGCGATCCACAAAGCGGCAACCAACTTGCGGCATGTTCTTTAATGATGGAACAATACCTTTAATAGTATTTAACGTTTCTTTCTCTTCTTCCATTCTAGGAATAGAGTTTAAAAGCGATTGCGTATATGGATGTTGCGGGTTATAAAAAACGCGGTCTACATCAGACTGCTCGACTACTTGTCCCGCATACATAACGACAACTCTGTCTGCCATTTCTGCTACGACACCAAGGTCGTGGGTAATAAGCATTACCGCCATCCCCACCTCATCTTGAATATTCTTAATTAATTCAAGAATTTGTGCCTGTACCGTTACATCTAGTGCTGTCGTTGGTTCATCTGCGATAAGTAATTTAGGCTGACAAGCTATTGCCATGGCAATCATGACACGTTGTCGCATCCCACCTGAAAGTTGGTGAGGGTACTCATGAACGATTTGTTCAGCTCTTGAAATTCCTACTTGGTTTAATAATGAAATACTCTTCTTACGAATTTCTTCTTTTGAAATATCTGTATGGTTTACAAGTACTTCATCCATCTGAAAGCCAATTGTTAGAACTGGGTTTAGTGCAGTCATTGGCTCCTGGAAGATCATACTAATATCTTTTCCACGTATTTTATTCATTTCTTTTTCAGATAGAGGTGCTATATCTTTGCCTTGGAAGAGGATTTGTCCTTTATCAATTTTACCGTTATGCTTCGGCAATAAATTCATAATAGATAGTGACATTACACTCTTTCCACATCCAGATTCACCAACAACACAAACGACCTCTTTTGGTTTAACATCAAACGAAACGTCCTTAACCGCATGGTATGTTTGTCCATCGATATCGAATCCAGTATGTAGCCCCTTCACCTCTAAAAGCGCTTCTTGATTGCTCATAGGATACCAAACCCTTCAATGTTTTCTGAAAATATTAAAAAGTAACTTTATTAAGAATACTATTATAATGTCTTTGCTAAGTCAATGTTTAATTTTATTTTCAATTCTCTAACAAAAGTGTTACAACTTTATAATTATTTTAATTGTCTGATAACTATTTGTAAAGTAAATTTTATGATTTTTCAAAATTACTACATTTATTTAGCACTAACTATAAAAAAGTAGTTATTATTCTTTTTTCAATAACCACATCAAAAATAATTATTCTAGAATAAATAATTGATCATCTCTTTTGCTAGCTGTTATGTAAAATTATTCATCGATATTTAAATTTTCTGATATTTTTATGTATACTAAGATTCTTTCATATTTTCTTCTCCCTTATCTTTACGGCTATTGCCCTAGATCATCGTGATATTTCGGTTAGAGAATCTAAATAACCTTAAACATATTTAGGTATATGTTACGAAACATTATACAATGATTCGTCAAATTATGCATTTGTTTTTGCATTATTTTTTAGAATTATATAATAAATATGAAGAAATTAGGCAGAAATTAATAAATACAAAATTAGTAGAAACGCCCATAAATTAACAAATTAAAACAACAAAAAAAAGAAAAGAAGGCATTACCTCCCTTTCTTTAACTTTTTGTATCGAATGCATCTCTTAAACCATCACCAATAAAGTTTATCGCAAGTACTGTCAATAAAATAGCTAAACCAGGTGGAAGCCATGCTTCCCAATTATCCTCAAGCATTCTAAGGTTATTTGCTTCAGTAATCATGTTCCCCCATGTAGGTGTTGGTTGAGGGATCCCAAAACCAATAAAGCTTAAGGCTGATTCTATAATAATCATCATTGCCATCATTAATGTTGCATTTACAATAATCGGTCCTACCGCATTCGGTAAGAAATGTTTGAATATAATCCGGAAATCAGATGCTCCTATAGAACGAGCACCTAATATAAACTCCTTCTCCCGTAAAGATAGAAAAGTACCTCGAATGAGCCTAGTTAATGTAGGCCAAGAAGTTAGTGCAATTATTGTTATAAATATTGTAATGTTGATCCTTTCTAGTATTGCAATAACAGTTAGAACCATTAATAAAAATGGTAAAATTAACATTAAATCGGTCGCACGCATAATAATACTATCTATTTTCCCACCATAGTAGCCGGCTAACGATCCGAGTGTTATACCAACCAATAAGGTAAATAACATCGCGAAAAATCCAACTGTTAATGAAATTCTAGATCCATAGACTAGACGAGAGAAGTTATCTCTTCCAGAACGGTCCGTTCCTAGCCAATTTTCAGAAGATGCTTTTGCTTCAATGTTATACATGTCATATTGTACAGGGTCATGAGTTGCTATAACATCAGCAAATATTGCAACTAAAACAAAGAACGCTAAAATGAAAATTCCCACTATTGCTAACTTATTTTTAAGAAAGCGCCGCATTGATAATTGGAAAGGACTTAAGCTTTTCGGTGCATCAGATTTAGCTTTACCAGGCGAAGGAGGCATGTTTTTTTGTACTTGGGTTTCCATCAGCATTCACCTCAATCGTAACGTATTCTAGGATCTACTATGGCATAGAAAATATCAGCTAATAGATTCCCTACTAATATGGAAACCGCTAAGATTAAATTAATTGCCATAATAACTGGATAATCCCGATTTGTTATAGAAGTAATAAATAATTGCCCTATCCCCGGGTAATTAAAAACTTGCTCTGTGATAACCGCCCCACTTAATAATGTTCCAAACTCTAGTCCTAACAAAGTAATAATAGGAATGAGTGCGTTTCTTAGCGTGTGTTTATACAAAACTGATTTATTTGTTAACCCTTTTGCTTTCGCCGTTCTTATGAAGTCACTACCTTTTACTTCTAGCATTTCAGTTCTCATATACCTCATATATGCTGCTGTACTAGCTAAACCTAGTGTGAAACCAGGCAACACAAGGTGTTTAAGCTTATTGAGGAATAATTCGATTCCGGTCAATCCGGTGGCGGAGACTGTACCTTGTGAAGGAAACCAGCCCAATGTAAAGGCAAACACATAGATTGCTAAAAGCCCGGCGAAAAAGTTTGGTGTAGCCAAACCTAAAAAGGCAAAGGTGGTAGCTCCGTAATCAAATAATGAATATTTACGTTGTGCTGAATAAATTCCAATTGGAATTGCTACTGCTAGCGTAACACCTAAAGCAAATAGGGATAAATAAACGGTATTCATAATTCTTGCGTTTATTAAATCCATTACAGGTCTTCCTGAATATTGCATTGACGTTCCTAAGTCACCTATTGCAACACTAGATAGCCAATTCCAATACTGAATATGTATTGGATCATTTAATCCAAGTGCTTCACGACGCATCTCAAAAACTTCGGCTGGTATATTTGGATCGAGTCTTTCTCCTGAAAGTACATCTCCGGGAGCCGCCTTTGCTAGTCCAAATACAACAACCGTTACGAGAAATAACATCGGTATGAATTGTAATATTCGACGGATAATATATTTATGCATTCAGCATTCCTCCTACAAGGATTAAACAAGTGCACGACCAGGGGCCGTGCACTGCCTCCCCTCAACGAAACAATCTTAATTTATTGATCTAACCACCATTCGTGAGAATTGAAGTAAATACCAGTTGGTCTTTCATGAACTCCTTGTAATGCAGCGTTATATGCATAAATATTGTCTGAAGAATACAAGAAGACCGTTGGTACTTCTTCTGTTACATGAGCCGTCCACTCGTTATACGTTTCTGCACGGAAATCTAAATCAAATGCGTCTGGTGCTGTAACCGCCTGTTCAATTAACTCATCACTTCGCTCATCGTTCCAGCGAAGAAAGTTAAATGGATTGTCAGACTTCCAGATACCTGCTGGGTCTGGGTCTCCTGTTGCTAAGCTCCACCCTGCTAAATAAAGATCCCAATCAGTATTATCCTCTTCAACAATTTGGAAATGAGTTGCTGCATCACGAGGATTACGTACGTTAACATTGATTCCGACTTCACCTAACTCTGCAGCAATGATTGGTGCCGTACGTTCACGGATCTCGTTTCCTGTTGGGTAATCAAGATTTAGTACCCACTCGTTACCGTCAGGGTCTTCACGGAAACCGTCACCAGTAACGTCAACATATCCCGCTTCATCAAGTAAAGCATTCGCTTTCTCTACGTCCTGCTCATAAACATTGAAAGCACTTTCATCATACGCCCATGATGCTTCTGGGAATGGAGCATGTAATACAGAACCTAATCCGTTCATTAGTCCATCAACCATGGCTTGACGATTTAATGCATAAACCATCGCTTGACGTACACGCTTATCTTGAACTTTTTCGTTTACAACCCAGTTATCAGGGTTAATCACACCATTTTCAACATCTTCTGCTGTACGGTGGTGATGCTTAATACCGATATACTGGTAACCGAAGTCTTGAGTTGTAAATGTTGTAACATTGTCTAATGCATCAACGCGTTCAAAGTCGGCTGCTGGTACACCATTAGGCTCAGCCACCATGTCTAGCTCACCATTCTCTAACATACCAGGCATAATTGATTGTTCAATGACACGCCAAGTAATTCCATCTAGGTGAGGTGTACCTTGCCAATAATCTTCATTTGCAGTTAAAACATATTGCTCGCCTTCGATCATTTCCGTTAACTGGAATGGACCAGTACCAATAATTTCACCTGCATTACGTGACGCAGAGTGATCTACCATATCCGCTACACTTACCCCTTCATATACGTGAGCAGGGATTATTGGGAAACTCGTACGGAATTCAGGAGTAACGTTTGGTTGAGCGAAATGGAACGCTACAGTGTAATCGTCGATCACTTCTACACCAGCGAATTCATCCGTTTCACCATCTCTAAACTCTTCATAACCTTCTAAGAAACGGGCATAGTCAATACGTACACCACCAGCTGCTACGTATTCACCACTCGCAATAGATGAATATGTGAAATAAACATCGTCTGCTGTAAAGTCTTCACCGTCATGCCACTTTACATCTTCTTGAAGGAAATAAGTAATTGTAGTCTGATCTTCATTCGTTTCCCAGTCTTGTGCTAATCTAGGAATATACTCTAAGTTCTCATTTAACGTTACTAACGCTTCATGAGTAAAATCTAAGATGTTAGCCTCATATGCATCTGAATAGAAAATCGGGTTGAATTGGTGACCAGGAGCTGAATACATTCCTGCAGTTATTGTTCCTCCTGATTTAGGGCCATCATCTGTTGCCTCTTCATCAGCGTCTCCACCGTCATCTTCACCAGCACCATCATCTTCTGGTTCATCTGTCACATCATCATCTTCTGGAGCGTCGACTTCATCGTCTCCACCACAAGCAACTAACACAATAGCTAGCGTTAAAGCTAACAGCATAAGCAAAAATTTACTTAACTTCATAAATACATGTACCCCCCTTGTTTTTTTCCGAAGATTTTAAAAATAGAAAAGAAAAATTAAAAGTATTTCTTTCTTCCCCTCACCTCCTTAAAAGTACTTACGTGACGACTTTTATTTTTCATCGGTGTATAAATGGCAAGATACATAGTGACCTTCACCATAATGAATAAGCTCCGGACGCTCTACCTTACATCGTTCATGAGCTTCAGGACAACGAGTATGGAATGAACACCCAGTCGGAGGATTAGATGGACTTGGGAGCTCACCTTTTAACTTGATTTTCTCCCTTTTTCTATCAAATTCTGCTACCGGTACAGACGATAGTAATGCTTGTGTATATGGATGTAGGGGATTGTTGTATATTTTATCTTTAGGACCAATCTCAGCTAACCTTCCGAGATACATCACCCCTACACGATCACTAATATGCTTAACGACACTTAAATCATGTGCAATAAACAAATATGTAAGACTAAATTCATCTTGTAAATCATCCATCAAATTTAATACTTGCGATTGTACAGAAACATCCAATGCTGATACCGGCTCATCTCCAATAATAAATTTCGGGTTAATTGATAGCGCTCTTGCAATGCCTATACGTTGACGTTGCCCCCCAGAGAACTCATGAGGATATTTCTCTCTAGCCTCCTCGCTTAAACCAACTTTTTCTAGTAAATCTACCACTTTATTTTTTCGATCTTTCTTCGATAGTGTTTTTTGGACTAACATTGGTTCTTCGATGATCTCACCAACACTCATTCTAGGATTTAACGACGCAAACGGGTCTTGAAAAACCATTTGCATATCTTTTCGGTAAGGTCTTAATCTTCGATTACCGATATTTGAGATGTCATCACCATCAAATAAAATTTGACCTTCTGTTGGATTTAAAAGTCTTAATATCGTTCTTCCTAGTGTCGACTTTCCTGAACCTGACTCCCCTACAATTCCTAATGTCTCTCCTTTAAATACGTCAAAAGAAACATCGTCTACTGCTTTTACATGGCCAACAGTTCTTTGCAAAACCCCACCTTTTACAGGGAAGTATTTTTTTAAGTTTCTTACTTCAATGACTTTATCTTTTGGTTGCTCCATTATGTTCTCCCCCTTAATCCTCATAGAGATAGCATCTGACTTTTTGTTTTGCTTTTGTCTCTATAAGGCCTGGATTTGTTTCACGACATTTGTCCATGACATGTTTACACCTGGGTGCAAACCTACAGCCTTGTGGGAACCGGTGTGCCGGTGGAACTGTACCAGGTATAGATTCTAGTCGTTCTACATCTAAATCTAAATTTGGAATACTCCCTAATAAACCGACTGTATATGGATGCTTAGGGTCTGTAAAAAGCTCTTTTACAGGAGCCTCTTCAACAATTTGTCCTCCATACATAACCAATACTCTGTCAGCAACTTCTGCTACAATACCTAGGTCATGGGTAATTAGTAGAATGGAAGACTCAAACTTCTCTTTCATTTCAATCATTAAATCTAATATTTGGGATTGAATCGTTACATCTAACGCAGTTGTCGGTTCATCTGCAATTAAGAGTTTTGGGTCACAACTCATCGCAATCGCAACCATTGCCCTCTGTCTCATTCCTCCCGAAAGCTGGTGTGGGTATTCATGAACAATTTCTTCGGCTCTTGGGAAACCTACGAGCTTTAATAAATCAATCGCTTTAAGGTACGCTTCTTTCTTTTTCATTTTTTTATGCTTCATTAACGTTTCAGCTATTTGATTTCCAATTGTATATACAGGATTTAATGAAGTCATAGGTTCTTGGAATATCATTCCAATGTCATTACCTCTTACTTTTCGCATTTCTCGATCTGATAGCTTTAAAAGTTCTTTCCCTTCAAGTTTAATTGAACCATCTACAATCTCTCCTGGAGGTGAATGAATTAACCTCATTATTGAAAGGGATGTAATACTTTTACCACTACCTGACTCACCTACTAACGCCAAGGTCTCCCCTTTTTTTATAGAGAAATTTACTCCATCTACTGCTTTTGCTGTTTTATCCTCCATAAAAAAGTATGTTTTTAAGTCTTTTACTTCAAGTAAATCCTGTGCTTCATTCCCCATACATCTCACCCCATGTCATATATGTAATAGCGGTGCCTTAAATCGACATTATATGATATTTTATGCATCAATAAGTATATATTTTTAAAAACACTATACTACCCAAAAAATAGAGATTCTCCTTTTATCCATTTTGATAGAATTAATTTAACACAGTTATATTTGGCTGTACATAGTTTTTTGAAAATTATTTCTTTTTAGATATTTCGGCATTCTAAGTTTTTCGAATAAAAATAATATTTATATTATTGTATATTTATAATTACCATGGGGCTTATAATTAATTTCCAAATAAAAATAAGTAATAATGAATAAATATTTGTCTGATTATTCTTAAATTTTATTTTTTATATCACATACGTATTTCTTATGTGTTTCATTTATTACAGAAATATTTCAGACATAAATAAAAAAACAACCTCTCTAAAAAAAAGAGGTTGTTCTAAATATTATTTTGAAATGATATCTTTGCCACCCATATATGGCTTTAATACTTCAGGGACACGAATAGTACCGTCTTCTTGTTGATAGTTTTCTAAAATGGCAGCAACTGTTCTTCCTACTGCTAACCCAGAACCGTTTAAAGTATGAACATACTCTGCTTTGCCTTTTGCATCACGTTTAAATCGAATATTTGCTCTACGTGCTTGGAAGTCCTCAAAGTTACTGCAAGATGAAATTTCACGATAAGTTCCATAACTTGGGATCCAAACTTCAATGTCATATTTCTTTGCTGCAGTAAATCCTAAGTCACCTGTACACATATCCATCACTCGGTATGGTAACTCAAGTAGTTGCAATACTTTTTCGGCATGGGACGTTAGTAACTCAAGTTGGTCATATGATTCCTCAGGTTTAACAAACCTTACAAGCTCCACCTTATTAAACTGGTGCTGCCTAATTAACCCTCTTGTATCACGTCCAGCAGACCCTGCTTCTGAACGGAAACAAGCACTATATGCCGTATAGGTTTTTGGTAAATCTTCTCCACCCATAATTTCATCTCGATGTAAATTTGTCACTGGTACTTCAGCTGTTGGGATTAAGAAGTAGTCTTCCTCTCGAATTTTAAATGAATCTTCTTCAAATTTTGGAAGTTGACCTGTCCCTGTCATGCTATCTCGGTTTACCATATACGGTGGTAATACCTCTTCATAACCATGTTTATCTTGATGAAGGTCCATCATAAAGTTAATTAAAGCTCGTTCAAGTCTTGCACCTAACCCTTTATAAAAAACAAAGCGACTACCTGTTACTTTAGATGCTCGTTCAAAATCTACTATTCCTAGATCCGACGCTAAATCCCAATGCGGCTTTGCCTCAAATGATAATGAAGGGACTTCTCCCCATTTTCTTGCCTCAACATTGTCTTCTTCATCTGCACCTACAGGGACAGTTTCATGAGGAATATTCGGGATCGTTAACAGAATATTCGTCAGCTCATCATCAACAACACGTAATTCTTCATCTAATTCTTTTACACGAGTAGAAACATCTTTCATTTCTTTAATTAAGTCATCAGCATCTTTTTTCTCCCTCTTGAGCTGGGAAATTTCCTGAGATACTGTATTTCGGCGACTTTTAAGATCCTCTACTTTTTGAATCAAATCTCGTCTCTTTTGATCTAGGTCACCGAAACGGTCTAAATCAGAAATATCCTCATTTCTGTGTGCTAATTGCTCCTTAATGTTATCAAAGTCTTTACGAAGTCGTTTAACATCTAACATTTTCTTACCTCCTAATTTATTGTGAAAAAGGGTATAAGCTTTCAACAAATGCTTTATCGGGAAAACGTAAGTTAGTTCTATCATGTTATAAAAACACAAAAAACTCCCGTCCCTATATAAAGGGACGAGAGCTACCCGCGTTGCCACCCTAATTGAAGTACATATGTACTTCCAGCTTTATTGAATAACGGTCAATCAACCGAAGCAGTCTACTTTCATTTCAACTGCTTTGCTCCAGGATGGATTCACAATACATTCACACCGATTCACAGCAACCATCGGCTCTCTGAGGTGAATAAATATTGTTACTAATTCCCTTCTTCACAGTTCATATAATGATGTTAATCAATATTCTAACCGATTTTTATGTGTTTAATCAAGCAGGTACCTGACTTTCACGCACCATTTTCACAAAAAACTGATGCATACGTGCATCATCTGTTAATTCTGGGTGAAAAGAACAAGCAAGATAAGGACCTTGTTTTGCTGCAACAGTTTCCCCATCACATTCTGCGACGACCTCAACATTTTCACCTGCATGTTGGATAATTGGTGCACGAATAAATACAGCTGGGAAGTTATCGCCAACGCCTTTTACATCTAAATCAATTTCAAAGCTTTCTCGCTGGCGTCCGAATGCATTTCGCTCCACTTTTATATCCATAACTGCTAAATGTGGCTCAGCATGGCCAACAAGTTCCTTTGCCATTAGTATTGCTCCTGCACAAGTACCAAACATTGGTTTTCCTCTATTGGCGAACTCTTTTAACGGTTCAAAGAAATCATATTTATCAATGAGTTTTCTCATGGTTGTGCTTTCGCCACCAGGAAAAACTAATCCATCAATTTCATTTAAGTCAGAAGCGCGTTTAACGACTTTAACATGTACGTCTGGAGCTTCTAGTGCTTTTACATGCTCTCTAACCGCTCCTTGTAACGCTAAAACACCTATGTTTATCATGATGTTATTCTCCTCTCAATTGAAGGTAAATGAACACCTTACCAACCGCGGTCTTGCATACGGTCTTTTTCTTCTAATGTAGAGATTTCAATCCCTTTCATTGCTGTACCTAAATCCTTAGATAGTTCAGCAATTAACTTGTAGTCCTCATAATGCGTTGTTGCTTCAACAATTGAACGTGCAAAACGTTGTGGGTTGTCAGATTTGAAAATACCTGAACCAACGAATACACCGTCTGCACCTAACTGCATCATTAATGCAGCATCAGCTGGAGTTGCAATACCACCTGCTGCAAAGTTAACAACAGGGAATTTACCTGTACGCTTAATTTCTAACAGAACATCATAAGGTGCACCAAGGTTTTTCGCTTCTGTCATTAACTCATCTTCAGACATACCGATCACTTTTTTAATTTGAGACTGCATCATGCGCATATGGCGCACAGCTTCAACAATGTTTCCTGTACCAGGTTCACCCTTCGTACGGATCATTGATGCTCCCTCACCAATACGGCGTGCTGCTTCACCTAAGTCACGTCCACCACAAACAAATGGAACTGTAAAGTCACGCTTATTTAAGTGATAAACTTCATCAGCTGGCGTTAGTACTTCACTTTCATCAATATAATCAACGCCTAATGCTTCAAGTACACGAGCTTCAGTAATATGACCTATACGAGCTTTTGCCATAACTGGAATTGTCACTGCATTTTGTACTTCTTCTACGATAGATGGGTCTGCCATACGAGCTACTCCACCTGCAGCACGAATATCAGATGGGACACGCTCTAATGCCATTACTGCAACAGCACCAGCTTCCTCAGCAATTTTCGCTTGTTCAGCATTGACAACGTCCATAATGACGCCGCCTTTTTGCATTTCTGCCATACCACGCTTTACACGATCTGTACCTGTTTGTCTTTCCATAGTAATATCCCCCTTAAACTTTTAGTTAATTGTATTTTGGATATTCGAATCATTTTTATCCAACGTTTCCTATACCATTATAACGAAAAATCAGACATTATTAACACCATTTCCGAAAAAACAACACTTTTCTTGTATAAAACTTAGGTAAAATTAAAAATTATGTAGATTAATCAAAAGAGAAGGTAGAAACCTTCTCTTTTTCATCCAATTTAAAACCATCCTCTTACAGTATCTGCAACAGATGACCAAATATTAGAAAAAAACTCTCCAATACCTCTCATCATAAGCGTAAACCAACCTGCTCTTTCAACTGGTTCATTGGTTACAATGTTTACTGTTGTATAATTTGAACCGTCACCTTGAAGGTACCCCTCTGTACGTTCTCCGAGATATTCAACAGTCATTGTCCCAATCACTTGACCTTCTTCAATTGGTGCAGTCAGTTGACCTTCTTCATCTAAAAGAGATTCATCTAGATGAACTGAATATGAATAAGAGCTTTCATCATCACTTCGGTGAACGATCGTTGAAATTGCATCGCTTGTAGAAACAGATACTTCATCCTCAGTACCCTTTGTAACAGGAATCGTTTCATACCCTTCTAATTGCATATCTGCAGGGTAGATTTCTTGTTGTGAATAGTTGTTAAATCCATATTTCATTAATCGCTCGGTTTCATTGAAGCGCTCAATTTCAGAACCTGCTTTCATGACAACACTAATTAAGCGTTGTCCATCTTTTTCACCAGTTCCAGTAAAGCAGTATCCTGCTGCATTTGTAAAACCAGTCTTTAATCCATCAACATATTCATAATCAAGGTCTGGATACATTGTTCCTTCTATCATCCAATTCCAGTTTTGCATTGTAATTGCATCTGTTGTTCCTTCTCGAAACACTTTCTCTGGGATGCTTGCTGTATCTAAAACTTCAGGATACTCATTGACAAGATGGAAAGCTAAAATCGCTGTAGCTCGTGCAGACATATAGTTATCTTCATCAGCACCTGTTCCTTCTGGGTGGTTACCATAAAGAAGGCGGTTCGGAAGGCCCGTTGTATTAACAAATTGAAAATCTCCATGCCCTTCAGCTGCAATTTCCTCTAAGTCATCTAAGCCATATTCTGCTCCAGCTTCACGTAACGTTGTTCCCATACCTAATTCTTTACCACGTTCGTTCATCATTTCAACAAACGCACCATAAGAACCGGAAATATATTCAGCAACCGCCATCGTCGCTGCATTGGCAGAATATATGGCTACTGATTCATACAATTCTTCTACCGTGTATTCATGATCAACTCTTAGCATGACATTAGATAAGCCTTCATCATGAGACATTTGGGCTAACTCTTCACTAATTGGAACAATATCATCCCAAGCAATCTCTCCATTATTGACAGCTTCTAAAATGAGATATTCACTCATCATTTTCGTCATACTAGCTGGTGGAAGTGGCTGGTCAACATTTCTTTCATAAAGGATCTTCCCTGTCTCAGCATCTAGTAAAATAGCAGTATCTACATTTGGGTCAAAATTGGCATAGGTCGTTCCTCCATATGTAACGACACTCATGAATGTAAACACAAATATTAAGCTAATTGTAGCCAATCGTTTTAACATCCCATTTCATCCTCTCCAATATCAAAATCGTTCTCTAAAGTTGACTCTATATAAAGTACAAATCGTACAATTTTTTTTTCGAACAAACGATATTTTACCATAGTTACAAAAAAAAGAATAGATAAGGGAGTCCCTATCTATTCATACGTTCGACTTATTTTTTTCCTTACATTGAATAATTTGGAGCTTCTTTTGTTATTTGCACATCATGTGGGTGACTTTCACGTAAGCCAGCATTCGTTATACGAATAAATTGAGCATCTTCACGTAATGAATCCACTGTCGATGTACCACAGTAACCCATCCCTGCTCTTAAACCACCAACTAACTGATGAATTGAATCTTTAAGAGGCCCTTTATAAGCAATACGACCTTCGATACCTTCTGGTACTAACTTTTGATTGCCTTCTTGGAAATAACGATCTTTACTGCCTTTTTCCATTGCTCCGAGAGATCCCATTCCACGGTAAACTTTAAATTGTCGTCCTTGGTAGATCTCCCTTTCTCCAGGGCTTTCAGATACACCAGCTAATAGACTTCCTAGCATAACGGCATGTCCCCCGGCAGCAAGTGCCTTTGCGACCTCTCCTGAATATTTAATTCCACCATCTGCAATAATTGGTACACCATGCTTTTTAGCCTCTGTTGCACAATCATAAACTGCTGTAACTTGCGGAACACCGATTCCTGCTACCACTCGTGTCGTACAAATTGAGCCAGGTCCAATTCCAACCTTAATAATATTAGCTCCTGCTTCAATAAGGTCTCGTGTTGCCCCAGCAGTTGCAACATTACCAGCTATGATGTTTAAATCTGGATAAGTTTGGCGAACTTCCTTTACTTTATTAATGACTCCTTGCGAGTGTCCATGAGCCGTATCAATAACTAAAACGTCAATCCCAGCCTCAACGAGTGCTTTTGTCCTCGTATCAGAGTCGCCTCCAATCCCTACTGCAGCACCAACAATTAAACGACCTTGTGAATCTTTTGCTGAATTAGGAAATTCTATGGCTTTTTCAATATCTTTAATTGTAATAAGACCTTTTAAAATCCCCTCATTATCGACTAGAGGGAGCTTTTCAATCCGATATTTTTGCAAAATATTTTGTGCTTCTTTAAGAGTTGTCCCAACTGGAGCTGTTACTAAGCCTTCTTTTGTCATGACGTCTTTTATTGCAATTGAGTAGTCTTCAATAAATCTTAAATCACGATTTGTTATAATACCAACTAACTTTTGGTTCTCATCTGCAATCGGCACCCCTGAAATACGATATTTTCCCATTAAATGTTCTGCATCGAAAACTTGATGGTCCTCAGTTAGATAAAATGGGTTTGTAATAACGCCACTTTCTGAACGTTTTACACGATCAACCTGGTCCGCCTGTTGCTCAATTGACATATTTTTATGAATAATTCCTAAGCCACCTTCACGCGCCATTGCAATTGCCATTTCCGCTTCCGTTACCGTATCCATTCCCGCACTAATAATTGGAATGTTTAACGTTAATGTGTCTGAAAGCACCGTTTTTACAGAAACTTGATTCGGTAATACTTCTGATTTTGCCGGCACAAGCAACACATCATCAAACGTTAAACCCTCTTTCTGAAATTTGTTCTCCCACATGAGACAATTCCCCTTTCAATATTTTCGCAAAATATTATTAGTAGCTTAACAACTGGATAAACTACTGTCAAGGAAGGAAGTTATAACTGATTTTTTAGAATAAACAAATATTTATGGAGGGAATGTTGTATGTCAGGGAAATACACTTTTACTACGATTTTTTTATCCGCTGATTATGTAAAAACATATCTACATCGTATATATGAAAAACAGCAGCTTGATTCATCTAAAGAATTGTCTTATAAAAATGGCTACTCCTTTGTTTATTATATAAAAATGGGGGACTCTTTTTTCTCACAAGGCCTTCAAGCACCATTATCCATTAAACCGGTATTATTCTTTTACGGTCTTAGTCATTGGTTAAAGGCGTTACTTTTAACTGTCGATCCATTCTATCCCTCCACTACACAAGTTCTAGCTCACGGAGTGTCTACTCGTAAACGGAAAAAGCAAGATTACTCCTTCTTAAAAGACGAAATCAAAGTGCAAAAAGATGGCTTTTATCGATATTTGTCAGAAAAAGTGTTTCATGTGAAACAATTAACAGGGGAAAAGTTTAAAATGTACCATTTACTTATGGCCATTCCTGAACTGCTAGACACTTTTAAGACATTTGAAAAAACAACACCGTTAATAAAATTAGAAGGGGCTCCACCATTTTTAACGGCAACGAAAAAAGATTTTAAAAGGGTAAAAGAACCACCGCACCGCTTTGCACAAATGGTTAATCAAAAAACTGAACACGATTGGAAATGTTATGAGGAAGAAGGTATGATTAATATCGATTTGCAAAAAACGAAGCAAATTGAATCTTCTCCTCTTGCTTATGCAATGGAAGGTAATTATTATCTACCTGTGCTACCAACTTTATATCGAAACATGCCAGAGTTATTGATTCATTATTTAATTCTTTATAACTTAAGCATGATATGTCGCTATGAAACGGAATGGTGGGGAGAACTGCTTTATTCATTCTCATCTAATGATCTCCCGTTTATTGATTCATTTCTTGAAGTTGGTTCTATAAAAATCCCATTCTTATTGCAAAAGATGTTTGATCTGGAACTAAATTAAATTAGTGTTCACCCTGATTACCAATTGTTGAATAGAGAAGATTTGAAACTTAACTCTTGAAGTAAAAAAAGAGGCTGTGTTTATCACAGCCCAGTAATTTTTATATTTTATTTATGGCTTGCTCTAAATCTTCCCAAATATCATCTGGACACTCTAATCCTACAGATAAACGGAGCAGTTGATCTGTAATCCCCATCTTTTCGCGCTCTTCTTCTGGTACAACGGCATGTGTCATTGTAGCTGGATGCTGTATTAATGTTTCAGCATCTCCTAGACTTACCGCAACTTGAATCATTGTAAGTTCATTCATCAGTTTTTGAGCCATCTCTTTTGTCCCTTCAATCTCAAAACTAATTAATCCACCGAAGTGTTTCATTTGTTTTTTAGCTAAATCATATTGATGGAACGATGGGTCACCAGGGTAAACAATATTTTTTACCTTTGGGTGTTCCTGTAGTTTTTCAAATAGTTTCTCTGTATTTTCACAATGACGATCCATTCTTATCGCTAACGTTTTTAAACCTCTTAATAATAACCATGCATCAAATGGAGCTAGCACACCACCAATATCCTTTTGGGTTGTCATCCTTACTTCTTGAATAAACTCACTCTTTCCTACAACTAATCCGGCAATGACATCTCCATGTCCACCTATATATTTCGTAGCACTATGAAGAACGATATCTGCGCCAATCGCTAATGGTTGCTGTAAGTATGGAGAACAAAAAGTATTATCCACTACCACTGGTAAGTTATGTTGTTTCCCCATATTTACGACCATCTCAATATCAACAAGTTTCATTGTGGGATTAATTGGCGTTTCAATGTACAGAGCCTTTGTATTTGGCTTAATTTTTGAAAGGATCGCTTCCTCGCTTTCCATCCTAATTAAGTCATAATCAACATTAAATTTTTCCTTCATCATTTTAAGTAAACCAAATGTACAGCCATAAACACCTTCAGAAACTAATATATGATCTCCTGACTTCACTAAAGCTAACAATACAGCAGACACTGCAGCCATGCCGGAACTAAATGCAATACCTTCTTCTCCACCTTCTAGGTCAGCAATCTTTTTTTCTAATGTATCTACTGTTGGGTTACCGAGTCTAGAGTATATGTAACCGCTTTCATTTCCGACGAAACGAGCTTCCCCTTGTTCTGCTGATTCAAAAGAAAACGTAGATGTTTGATACATTGGTGGTGTTAAACTTCCATAATGTCTGCTTCTGTCATATGTTCCATGGATCATTCTAGTTTCTAAAGATTTAGATTTTCTTTCCATAACCATTCACCTCTCAAAATTTTCTATCTCTCTAAAGTTATTATACTTTATTATTCAATGTTGTCGACACTGATTATCTAAAAATTATCAAAAGGAGTTTTTTTCTGTAAGTTATTTAATCCAAAAAAGTATGCAGCTCTTACATATGCTGCATACTTCTAAAAATTTATCTGGTTAAAAACATCTGCGTCCAGTAAACACCATATTGTCCACCTTGATGGTAACCTACTCCAATATGAGTATAGTTACCGTTTAAAATATTTCTTCTATGCCCTTCTGAATTCATCCATTGATTAACTACTTCCTGAGGAGTCCTTTGTCCACCAGCAATATTTTCACCAGCACCGTTGAAATAAACGCCAAAGTCACTAAGCATTTCAAAAGGACTTCCGTAGGTTGGGCTTGTATGACTAAAATAATTATTTTCTGCCATATCTCTTGATTTATATCTAGCTACTCTACTCGTTTCCCATTCTGGCCGTAACGGCTGAAGTCCATTTTGTTGCCTAATTTGGTTTGTTAACTCAATAACGTCATGTTCAAGTCTTTTAACTGCATCGATGATGGGGATGTTTATTGTTTGATTTGGATAAATTAAATCAGGATTATGTATTTGTGGATTTGCTTCGATTAATTCACTGACACCGATCTCATGAGCTACGGCAATCCGCCACATTGTGTCTCCACTGGCAACTTTGTACGTTTTATACTCTTCTGCACTTACGTTACTAGGGAAAAGAGCAATTAAAGTAATAATAAAAATAAGTAATTTTTTCATTATTAACACCTCCGAACTTTAGACTCCCCTAAACGATATAAAAAATACATTGGTATAACTGTTCTTAATTGAAAGTGATAGGTAGAGGGGAGGTTTGAACGGTTTTAAGTTTTGATATATACGTTTTATCTCATTTTTTTGGGGTGGGTTTTATGTTTTAGTTGTGAGTATTTGGATTTACTTGCGACTTTCCTCGTTTACTTGGGACTTTCTTGATTTGTTCATCACTTTCTTGATTTGTTCATCACTTTCTTGATTTGTTCATCACTTTCTTGATTTGTTCATCACTTTCTTGATTTGTTCATCACTTTCTTAATTTGTTCATCACTTTCTTAATTTGTTCATCACTTTCTTAATTTGTTCATCACTTTCTTAATTTGTTCATCACTTTCTTAATTTGTTCATCACTTTCTTAATTTGTTCATCACTTTCTTAATTTGTTCATCACTTTCTTAATTTGTTCATCACTTTCTTAATTTGTTCATCACTTTCTTAATTTGTTCATCACTTTCTTAATTTGTTCATCACTTTCTTAATTTGTTCATCACTTTCTTAATTTGTTCATCACTTTCTTAATTTGTTCATCACTTTCTTAATTTGTTCATCACTTTCTTAATTTGTTCATCACTTTCTTAATTTGTTCATCACTTTCTTAATTTGTTCATCACTTTCTTAATTTGTTCATCACTTTCTTAATTTGTCTTTTTTGCACGCAAAAAAGACACCTTTTATTTAAAGGTAACCTCATATCAACACATCTACATCACTTATTTAAACCCCTCATTCTGACGGTTGTTGCACAGATTCTTTCCTTACTCGGATACTCTTTTTACAAATAACAATTACTTTAGACGAATGGTCCTTCTCTTTCGCAACAGAAAAAGACACCCTCTTTTGAAGGTGCCTTTGATTGCCCAGCAACGTCCTACTCTCACAGGGGGGCGCCCCCAACTACCTTCGGCACTGTTCGGCGCATGATGAACGGCGCATCTCCGCGTCATTCTCCCTCGCTCACTTCTCATGGACATCGTACATTCCGAGGCTCGCTCCGTCGATTCCTTGATCTACTTGTTCCTCATGCACCTCTTCCGAGCTTCTCCTCATTATGCTTGTTATATCTTACGATATAAATTCACTCTTTTTTCACACAGAAAAAGACACCCTCTTTTGAAGGTGCCTTTGATTGCCCAGCAACGTCCTACTCTCACAGGGGGAGAGCCCCCAACTACCATCGGCGCTGGAGAGCTTAACTTCCGTGTTCGGCATGGGAACGGGTGTGACCTCTCCGCTATCGTCACTGGACTTATGAAATTGAGAAGTATTGTACTCTCAAAACTAGATAACATTTGACTGATGACCTTCGGTCTGAAGGTTAATGTAATACTTTGGTTAAGCCCTCGATCGATTAGTATCTCTCAGCTCCACGTGTTGCCACGCTTCCACATGAGACCTATCAACCTCATCATCTCTGAGGGATCTTACTCACTTGACGTGATGGGAAATCTCATCTTGAGGGGGGCTTCATGCTTAGATGCTTTCAGCACTTATCCCGTCCACACGTAGCTACCCAGCTATGCTCTTGGCAGAACAACTGGTACACCAGCGGTGTGTCCATCCCGGTCCTCTCGTACTAAGGACAGCTCCTCTCAAATTTCCTACGCCCGCGACGGATAGGGACCGAACTGTCTCACGACGTTCTGAACCCAGCTCGCGTACCGCTTTAATGGGCGAACAGCCCAACCCTTGGGACCTACTTCAGCCCCAGGATGCGATGAGCCGACATCGAGGTGCCAAACCTCCCCGTCGATGTGGACTCTTGGGAGAGATTAGCCTGTTATCCCCAGGGTAGCTTTTATCCGTTGAGCGACGGCCCTTCCATACGGTGCCGCCGGATCACTAAGCCCGACTTTCGTCCCTGCTCGACCTGTATGTCTCGCAGTCAAGCTCCCTTATGCCTTTGCACTCTGCGAATGATTTCCAACCATTCTGAGGGAACCTTTGGGCGCCTCCGTTACTTTTTAGGAGGCGACCGCCCCAGTCAAACTGCCCACCTGACACTGTCCCTGAACCGGATCACGGTCCGAGGTTAGAATTCCAGTACAGCCAGGGTAGTATCCCACCGACGCCTCCACCGAAGCTAGCGCTCCGGCTTCCAAGGCTCCTACCTATCCTGTACAAGCTGTACCAAAATCCAATATCAAGCTACAGTAAAGCTCCATGGGGTCTTTCCGTCCTGTCGCGGGTAACCTGCATCTTCACAGGTAATATAATTTCACCGGGTCTCTCGTTGAGACAGTGCCCAAATCGTTGCACCTTTCGTGCGGGTCGGAACTTACCCGACAAGGAATTTCGCTACCTTAGGACCGTTATAGTTACGGCCGCCGTTTACTGGGGCTTCAATTCAGAGCTTCTCCCTAATGGGATAACCCCTCCTCTTAACCTTCCAGCACCGGGCAGGTGTCAGCCCCTATACTTCGCCTTGCGGCTTGGCAGAGACCTGTGTTTTTGATAAACAGTCGTTTGGGCCTATTCACTGCGGCTCTCTCGGGCGTAAACCCTAATAGAGCACCCCTTCTCCCGAAGTTACGGGGTCATTTTGCCGAGTTCCTTAACGAGAGTTCTCCCGCGCGTCTTAGAATTCTCTTCCCGCCTACCTGTGTCGGTTTGCGGTACGGGCACCAGTCACCTCGCTAGAGGCTTTTCTAGGCAGTGTAGGATCAGGAACTTCGCTACTAAAATTTCGCTCGCCATCACAGCTCAGCCTTACGGTAAGCGGATTTACCTACTTACCAGCCTAACTGCTTGGACACGGACATCCAATGCCGTGCTTACCCTACCTTCCTGCGTCCCCCCATTGCTCAAATGGTGACGTGGTGGTACAGGAATTTCAACCTGTTTTCCATCGCCTACGCCTTTCGGCCTCGGCTTAGGTCCCGACTAACCCTGAGCGGACGAGCCTTCCTCAGGAAACCTTAGGCTTTCGACGGAGGGGATTCTCACCCCTCTTTTCGCTACTCATACCGGCATTCTCACTTCCAAGCGCTCCACCCATCCTCTCGGTTGAGCTTCAACGCCCTTGGAACGCTCCCCTACCACTGTCCGTAAGGACAATCCATAGCTTCGGTGATACGTTTAGCCCCGGTACATTTTCGGCGCAGAGTCACTCGACCAGTGAGCTATTACGCACTCTTTCAATGGTGGCTGCTTCTAAGCCAACATCCTGGTTGTCTAAGCAACTCCACATCCTTTTCCACTTAACGTATACTTGGGGACCTTAGCTGATGGTCTGGGCTGTTTCCCTCTTGACTACGGATCTTAGCACTCGCAGTCTGACTCCCGAGGATAAGTATTTGGCATTCGGAGTTTGACTGAATTCGGTAATCCTGTGGGGACCCCTAGTCCAATCAGTGCTCTACCTCCAATACTCTTCCCTCGAGGCTAGCCCTAAAGCTATTTCGGGGAGAACCAGCTATTTCCGAGTTCGATTGGCATTTCACCCCTACCCACACCTCATCCCCTCACTTTTCAACGTGAGTGGGTTCGGGCCTCCATCCAGTGTTACCTGGACTTCACCCTGGACATGGGTAGATCACACGGTTTCGGGTCTACAACCACGTACTCATTCGCCCTATTCAGACTCGCTTTCGCTGCGGCTCCGTCTCTTCAACTTAACCTTGCACGTAATCGTAACTCGCCGGTTCATTCTACAAAAGGCACGCCGTCACCCATTAACGGGCTCCGACTACTTGTAGGCACACGGTTTCAAGATCTCTTTCACTCCCCTCCCGGGGTGCTTTTCACCTTTCCCTCACGGTACTGGTTCACTATCGGTCACTAGGGAGTATTTAGCCTTGGGAGATGGTCCTCCCAGATTCCGACGGGGTTTCACGTGTCCCGCCGTACTCAGGATCCACTCCGGAGGAAACGAAGTTTCGACTACAGGGCTTTTACCTTGTCCCGCGGACCTTTCCAGGTCGCTTCATCTACTCCGTTTCTTTGTAACTCCGTATGGAGTGTCCTACAACCCCAAGAGGCAAGCCTCTTGGTTTGGGCTAGTTCCGTTTCGCTCGCCGCTACTCAGGAAATCGCATTTGCTTTCTCTTCCTCTGGGTACTAAGATGTTTCAGTTCCCCAGGTCTGCCTTCTCATACCCTATGTATTCAGGTATGGATACCACCTCATTACAGGTGGTGGGTTCCCCCATTCGGAAATCTCCGGATCAAAGCTTACTTACAGCTCCCCGGAGCATATCGGTGTTCGTCCCGTCCTTCTTCGGCTCCTAGTGCCAAGGCATTCGCCGTGCGCCCTTTCTAGCTTAACCACTAAATTGTGGCGTCATATTAACCTTCTAAGACACTCGGTTGTACTCTGTCGAATCCATTACTGAATCCGTTTCAAACAACCGGTGAAGATCAATCAGTCTATATCTGTTATCTAGTTTTCAAAGAACAACGACGCACAGGATGTGCTAGCTTCGGCGTTATCGCAGGACGCGATGTCTTTAGCCGAAGTTCCTTAAAATCCTTACGTCTTGAGAGATAAAAAATAACCTCTCAAAACTAAACAAAAAGCGCAAACGATCGATAAAGTAATGAGCTAATAGCTCCTTAGAAAGGAGGTGATCCATCCCCACCTTCCGGTAGGGATACCTTGTTACGACTTCACCCCAATCACCTGTCCCACCTTCGGCGGCTGGCTCCAAAAGGTTACCGCACCGACTTCGGGTGTTACAAGCTCTCGTGGTGTGACGGGCGGTGTGTACAAGGCCCGGGAACGTATTCACCGCGGCATGCTGATCCGCGATTACTAGCAATTCCGGCTTCATGCAGGCGAGTTGCAGCCTGCAATCCGAACTGAGAATGGCTTTATGGGATTCGCTCAACCTCGCGGTCTCGCTGCCCTTTGTACCATCCATTGTAGCACGTGTGTAGCCCAGGTCATAAGGGGCATGATGATTTGACGTCATCCCCACCTTCCTCCGGTTTGTCACCGGCAGTCACCTTAGAGTGCCCAACTAAATGCTGGCAACTAAGGTCAAGGGTTGCGCTCGTTGCGGGACTTAACCCAACATCTCACGACACGAGCTGACGACAACCATGCACCACCTGTCACTCTGTCCCCCGAAGGGGAAAGCCCTATCTCTAGGGTTGTCAGAGGATGTCAAGACCTGGTAAGGTTCTTCGCGTTGCTTCGAATTAAACCACATGCTCCACTGCTTGTGCGGGCCCCCGTCAATTCCTTTGAGTTTCAGCCTTGCGGCCGTACTCCCCAGGCGGAGTGCTTAATGTGTTAACTTCGGCACTAAGGGCATCGAAACCCCTAACACCTAGCACTCAACGTTTACGGCGTGGACTACCAGGGTATCTAATCCTGTTTGCTCCCCACGCTTTCGCGCCTCAGCGTCAGTTGTAGGCCAGAAAGTCGCCTTCGCCACTGGTGTTCCTCCACATATCTACGCATTTCACCGCTACACGTGGAATTCCACTTTCCTCTCCTACACTCAAGTCCCCCAGTTTCCAATGACCCTCCACGGTTGAGCCGTGGGCTTTCACATCAGACTTAAGAGACCGCCTGCGCGCGCTTTACGCCCAATAATTCCGGACAACGCTTGCCCCCTACGTATTACCGCGGCTGCTGGCACGTAGTTAGCCGGGGCTTTCTGGTTAGGTACCGTCAAGGTGCCGCCCTATTCGAACGGCACTTGTTCTTCCCTAACAACAGAGCTTTACAATCCGAAGACCGTCATCACTCACGCGGCGTTGCACCGTCAGGCTTTCGCCCATTGCGGATGATTCCCTACTGCTGCCTCCCGTAGGAGTCTGGACCGTGTCTCAGTTCCAGTGTGGCCGATCACCCTCTCAGGTCGGCTACGCATCGTCGCCTTGGTAAGCTCTTACCTCACCAACTAGCTAATGCGCCGCGGGCCCATCTTACAGTGTTAGGATAAATCCCAACTTTTACAATAGAGTCATGCGACTCTATTGGTCATCTGGTATTAGCCCCGGTTTCCCGGAGTTATCCCAGTCTGTAAGGCAGGTTGCCCACGTGTTACTCACCCGTCCGCCGCTGACCTCATAAAAGTAAACTTTTAATTGGTCCGCTCGACTTGCATGTATTAGGCACGCCGCCAGCGTTCGTCCTGAGCCAGGATCAAACTCTCCAATAAAGTGAGTTTGATGTCTCTGACATCATTAAAAAAATTTCATTGACGGGATATTTTCATATCCCATTTCGCTTGGCTTTTTGTTTAGTTTTCAAAGGTCAATGTGTTGACCGCGCTTTAAGAGCGACTTGAATATTATAACATTTCGTTTGATATACTGTCAATAAGTTTTTCAAACAAAAAAATCATTGATTTGAGTCGTTTTTTGCAGCGACTTATATATCATATCAGGATAATTATAATAAGTCAATAAGTTTTTCATTTCTAATAGGATACTTTCTCTATTCAATGAAAAGGTTACTCATATTTTCGGCAACGAATATAAATTTAACATACCTTTTATAAGTAATGCAAGGGGGGGGGAATTATATTAATATATATTTCTTGAGGATCCCCCCTTAAATTAATCTCTTATTGTTTCTTCAATAAATAATTCAGGATGTTTAGTTAAAGACAATGTTTCTTGTTCATTCAATTGTAAAACTGGTCTTGTGAATGATTGGTCCTCTAAAAATATAACCTTACCTACTTCACCATTATTTAGTTTCACTTTATTACCTATACTAATATCGGTCATTATTGAAAAGAATTTATTTAATACAATATGGTCAAATTTGCCGAAGTGATCTTTTTTCATGGCTTCTATTACTTTATATGGTAATTGTTTTGTTCGATAATGTCGTTCTGACGTCATTGCATGATAGGTATCGCAGATTGCTATAATTTTTGCAAACAAATGTAACTTGGTGCCTTTTAGATTTTGCGGATATCCACTTCCATCTTCTCTTTCATGGTGCTGAAGAATTCCAAGAATTGCTCCTTTTGAGAACCCAGGGGTAGCTTCAATCATTTTATAACCTAATAATGGGTGCTTTCGTACCTCTTCATATTCAGAAACAGATAACGGGCCTCTCTTACTGAAAACTTTAAATGGTACTCTCGCCATTCCACAGTCAGATAATAAACCAGCTAAACCTAATTGAATCAGTTCTCCTTTAGCTAGTTTTAAACTTTTTCCTACCATATATGAGAGAACACCTACAGCAACTGAATGAAAATAAATATAATCATCTTTTGTTCCATAATGGTGCAGTTGCATTAATTCCTCTTTAGTTGGCTGAACTTCGAATAAAGGTAGAAAGATCTTTCTTACTTCATATACATCGACCTTTGTTCCACCTTGCCAATGTTGAAAAATCTTTTTGAACTTTGGAACTGTCTTTAAGTAAATATCTATAAATGACTCTTCCTTTTTAAGGGTTTGTTTTTTAGATGTCTTTGAGTCATCTTCTTGTAATTCCTCAACTTCTTTTGGATTAAAACGTTCTCCATTAACTAATGTTAACTCTACTTTTACATTTTGTATTAAAAAGATATGTAATATTTCAATCAGTTCTTCGGTTAGTACTGTTTTTTTTCTCATAATAGGATTGTTTGTCGCTTTATGTACATCTTCAGCAAGAATACAACCAGGAACTAAATATATTGTTTTCACTTTCATTGTTTATCCCCCTAAGAAGACAAGATCTCAAGAATTTGTAAATATACACTTTTTTTTGCATGGTTTATATTTATATGCCTCTAGTAAATGGTATCGACTAAAGCTTCCAACTAAGTCTTTATCCCTATTTATCATAATCTATTATACTTAATTATGAAATACTTCGTATACAGATGAAAGGAAAAAATACAAAATATACCTACAATTACAAATGTGACATACACTTTTCCTATAATACGAAAAGTGTCAGATGGCAAATTACAACTTAAAACTACCTGTATCTAGCGGCCTGAAGTGTATTATCGCCGTCTTGTCTTCGACTTCACTCATGGGACGACTAAGCTCAGTAACACAGGAGCAATGAAGCTGTAGCTCTTCCTATAAGAAAAGCGTAAGGCGCTCGCCTATCGGCCTGTCGAAGTAAGCCTTAGTTGCCGTTATAACTTTAATCCTTTAGAAAAGTTAAAAATTCTTAAAGTATAAAATAAACCGTATCACTAATATCAGTGATACGGTTAGTTATATTTATTCCTCTGTAGATGGATCTTCTGTTTCTTCTGTTTCTTCTGTTTCTTCTGTTTCTACATCCTCATTGTTTCCTTCTTGATCTTCGCCTTCTAATTCTTCTTCTTCGTCATCCTCAATATTTACACGTGCTACGGTTGAGACATGTTCATCTTCACCTAAACGAATAAGTCGAACTCCTTGAGTATTTCTACTCGTTTGGGAAATTTCATTAACATGCATTCTGATGACAACCCCATTAGTAGTAATGATCATCAAATCATCATCGGTTGAAACAACTTTTAATGAGATAAGGTTACCATTTTTCTCTGTAATGTTACATGTTTTAATTCCTTTTCCTCCACGGCTTTGTAAACGATACTCTTCAACAGGTGTTCGCTTACCAAACCCTTTTTCAGTGACGATAAGGATGTCTTGGTCTGGTTCGATAATGTCCATTCCTACTACTTCATCTTCTTCTTGAAGTGTGACTCCCTTTACTCCACCAGCTGTACGTCCCATTAACCTTACATCTGTTTCATGGAAACGAATCGACATTCCTTTTCGTGTACCAGCTGTAATTTCTTGGTCACCATCTGTTAGTCTAACTCCGTGTAATTCATCCTCTCCACGAAGTTTAATTGCAAAGAGGCCACCACGTCTTATATTAGCGAACGCTGTTATTTCGGTACGTTTAATTATTCCTAGCTTTGTAATGAAGAATAAATACTGTTCTTCTTCAAATGCTTTAATTGGAATGACTGTACTAATGTATTCATCCTTTTCAATTTGCAGCAAGTTTATAATCGGAATACCCTTTGCTGTACGCTTTAACTCTGGGATCTCATATCCCTTTAGGCGATATACTTTCCCTTTGTTAGAGAAAAACAAGATATGATCATGAGAGTTTGTAATAAATAAATGTTGGACGAAATCATCGTCATGTGTCCCCATTCCTTGTACACCACGTCCACCACGTTTTTGACTGCGGTACGTAGAAAGTGGGATTCGTTTGATGTAACCATTGTGAGATAACGTAATAACGACGTTTTGTCTTGGAATCAAGTCTTCATCCTCAAGACTATCTTCTCCAACTGAGATCGTCGTTCGACGTTCATCATTAAAACGCTCACGAATTTCTTCTAACTCTGTACGGATAATCTCTAATACTTTTTCATCATCAGCTAGAATTTCTTTTAGTTCTTTAATTCTAGCTACGAGCTCTTTATATTCGCCTTCAATCTTGTCCCGCTCCAAGCCAGTTAAACGTTGCAAGCGCATATCTAAAATCGCCTGTGCTTGATCATGACTAAGTTCAAAGCGTTCAATTAACCCTTGGCGAGCAATATCTGTCGTTTCGGATCCACGAATAAGCTCAATAATTTCATCAATATGATCTAATGCAATGCGTAGACCTTCAAGAATGTGTGCTCTTGCTTCAGCTTTCTTTAATTCAAAAGCAGTTCGACGGCGAATAACTTCACGCTGATGCTCTAAATAATGATGTAGAACTTCTTTGAGTGATAAAATTTTAGGCTGCCCATTAACGAGAGCAAGCATATTAATCCCAAAGCTCGTTTGTAGTGCTGTTTGCTTATATAAATTATTTAATAATACATTTGCATTTGCATCACGTCGTAATTCAATGACGATGCGCATTCCATTTCGGTCAGACTCATCACGTAAATCAGTGATTCCATCAATTTTTTTATCACGAACAAGTTCAGCGATCTTTTCGATTAGGCGAGCTTTATTGACTTGATAAGGAAGTTCATTCACGATAATTCTCGGTTTTCCATTGTTATCTTCAATTTCAGCTTTTGCACGAATCGTAATCGAGCCTTTCCCAGTTTCATATGCTCGACGAATACCAGAAATCCCAACAATTTCAGCACCTGTAGGGAAATCAGGACCTGGAATATACTCCATTAACTCCGCACTTGTAATGTCTGGATTTTCACTAACTGCCAATACCCCGTCAATAACCTCACCTAATTGATGAGGTGGAATGTTCGTTGCCATTCCTACAGCGATTCCAGAAGTACCGTTTACAAGTAGATTTGGAAAACGCGCTGGAAGAACAATCGGTTCACTTTCTGAACCGTCATAGTTTTCTTGGTAGTCAATTGTATCTTTGTTTATATCTCGCACAAGTTCCATTGAAATCTTTGCCATTTTTGCTTCTGTATAACGCATCGCAGCTGCAGCATCGCCATCGACGGAACCAAAGTTCCCGTGGCCATTTACTAACATATAACGATAGCTAAAGTCTTGAGCCATTCTAACCATTGTTTCATAAACAGCTGAGTCACCGTGCGGATGATACTTACCAATAACTTCTCCGACAATACGTGCAGATTTCTTATATGATTTATCTGCAGTAATACCGAGTTCATTCATAGCGTAAAGGATTCGACGGTGAACTGGTTTTAAACCATCTCGTACGTCAGGTAATGCACGGCTTACGATAACACTCATGGCATAATCCATAAATGACGTTTTCATTTCCTGACTTATATTAATTTCTTTTACTCTTGATTGGTCTTGATCAGACATTCTATGTACCTCCGTTCACCAAATTCCAAGCGGCTTTTCACCGTTTGAATTGATTCATTATGTGAAACTTTTTTCAAACTAGCTGTTAATTGCTCATTAAAAGCGTTTGATATTGATAAGAACAAACGTACATCAACCATGCAACCTATTTGGGCTGCATGGTCTTGATGCACAGTCTCATGTTAAATATCTAAGTTTTTCACATAATGGGCATTTTCTTGAATAAAGTCACGTCTTGGTTCTACTTTATCTCCCATTAACGTTTCAAAGACTTCATCAGCAACCATTGCATCAGCTAAAGTTACTTGAAGAACTGTACGCATCGCAGGGTCCATTGTCGTCTCCCACAGCTGTGTTGGGTTCATCTCACCTAAACCTTTATAGCGTTGCAAACCTGGTTTTGGTGATTCTGAAAGTGTAGATAAAATGCGTTCCATTTCTTTATCGTTATAAGCATAATGGATTTGTTTTCCTTGTTGAATTTTATATAACGGTGGCTGAGCAATATATACATAGCCTTCTTCAATTAATGGACGCATGTAACGGTAGAAGAATGTTAATAATAATGTTCGAATATGGGCTCCATCAACATCGGCATCCGTCATAATAATAAGTTTATGGTATCTTGCTTTTGTAATATCAAAGTCATCACCGATACCAGTTCCTAATGCCGTAATAATCGCTCGAACTTCGTTATTAGATAGGATTTTATCTAAACGTGATTTTTCAACGTTAATAATTTTACCTCTTAGAGGAAGGATCGCTTGGAAATGACGGTCACGTCCTTGTTTTGCTGAACCTCCCGCTGAATCTCCCTCAACAATATAAAGTTCAGAAATTGACGCATCTTTCGTTGAACAATCTGCTAGCTTACCTGGCAATGAACTGACTTCAAGAGCTGACTTACGTCTAGTTAATTCTCGAGCCTTCTTGGCAGCGTCTCTTGCCCGGCTTGCCATTAACCCTTTATCTACAATTTTCCTGGCTACAGTTGGGTTTTCAGCCATAAACTTGGTCATTTTCTCACTGAAGAGAGAGTCAGTAATTGTACGTGCTTCACTATTTCCTAGCTTCGTCTTAGTTTGACCTTCAAACTGTGGGTCTTCAATTTTTACAGAAACAATGGCAGTTAAACCTTCTCGCACATCATCTCCGACTAGGTTTGGATCCGTTTCTTTAAATAAATTATTTTTACGAGCATAGTCGTTAATAACACGTGTTAGTGCTGTTTTAAAACCTGATTCGTGTGTTCCACCTTCATGTGTATTAATGTTATTTGCAAATGAGTATAAGTTACTTGCAAATCCATCGTTATACTGCATCGCGATTTCAACAGAAATACCTTCTTTTTGACCTTCTATAAATACTGGAGTTTCATGTAGTGGTTCCTTCGTTCGATTTAAATGCTCAACAAACGAAGCGATCCCACCTTCGTAGAAATAGTTGGCCGATTTGCCATCTTCTCTTTTATCAACGATATTGATGGTTAAGCCACGGTTTAAGAAAGCTAGCTCGCGTAGGCGATTAGCAAGAATATCATACTCATATTCCGTTGTTTCTGTGAAAATTTCTGGGTCTGGTTTAAAGTGGATCATTGTTCCGTGTTTGTCTGTTTCACCGATGACTTTTAAATCTTCGTCTGGTACACCACGAAGGTATTTTTGATAATGAACTTGTCCATCAAGGTGAACAAAAACCTCTAAATATGAAGATAATGCATTAACTACGGAAGCACCAACCCCGTGCAGTCCACCTGAAACTTTATAGCCGCCACCACCAAATTTACCGCCGGCGTGCAAGACAGTCATAATGACTTCAACTGCAGGGCGTCCCATCTTTTCATGAATACCTACAGGAATTCCTCGACCGTTATCTTCTACGGTAATACTATTATCTTCTTCAATTGTTACGGTAATTTCATCACAATAACCGCCCATTGCTTCATCGATACTATTATCAACGATTTCCCAGACGAGGTGATGCAGTCCGCGACCACTTGTTGAACCAATATACATCCCTGGACGTTTTCTAACTGCTTCTAAACCTTCTAATACTTGAATTTGACTTTCATCATAAGAGTGTTGTTCGACCGTCAATTTCTTCACCTACACTTCAATGCAGTGTTGAACTGCATATTAATTTCTTCTTAAACTGATAATACGCTTTAAAAAATCTATTGAAATTTACTCCTCATCTTCCGCATCAGTAAACGTCTCTGCTCTACGTTTAAGTGTATGAGACGAAATTGGAGATAAATAAATATAATCATCTGTAATAATTATTGATTTCGGGGTATCATCGGATATCGGGACCGTTTTTTTCTCATCTTCATGGCTCTTTATAAAATCTTGGTTATCTTGTGATAAATCATTACTGTTATGATCTAAAATAGCTACGATTTTTTTAGAACTTAGTACCATGTCCCCACCTAAGTGAATAAACATCTCCGCCACCTCACTTTTTTATTTCAACTTTTCCGTCATTTACCACATACATATTGGCTTCACGTAATGTTTGATGGTTAATACCGTCAACACTTGTTGTTGTTACGAATGTTTGGACTTTCCCTTGAATCGTATTCAGTAAATGAGACTGACGGTGATCATCTAGCTCCGATAGTACATCATCTAATAAAAGAATCGGAAACTCCCCAATTTTTTCATGAATTAACTCGATCTCTGCCAACTTTAAAGACAGTGCTGTTGTACGTTGCTGACCTTGTGAACCAAACATTTGGATATCACGATCATTCACTAAAAATTGGATGTCATCTCGATGCGGTCCAACGAGTGTTGTTCCTCGTTGAATTTCCTGATCTTTTTTCTTATGAAATACTTCTTCTAATGTCTTTACCATTGTCGACAAATCCATATCTTCTGATACGTGACATGAAGGAACATATTGAATCTGAAGTTTTTCTTTCCCTCGACTTATATCTCGATGAATGTCTTCAGCCCAAGTTTGTAGTTTATCAATAAATGCATACCTCTTAACAAGCACTTGTACTGCAGACTGGATGAGCTGTTCTGTCATAACCGAAAGCATTGTGTCGTTAAATTCGAGTTTTTTCTGTTGAACATCTTTCAACCATTGATTTCTCTGCTTTAATACTTTGTGGTATTGGGAGAGGTAATACAAGTAAACAGAATGGATTTGTCCCATTTCCATGTCCAAAAATCGCCTGCGTACTTGAGGACTACCTTTTACGAGGTTGAGGTCCTCTGGAGCAAACATGACGATATTGCACGTTCCGATATAATCACTTAACCTCTTTTTTTCTAATTGATTAAGTTTGACCTTCTTCCCTTTATTAGAAAATACCACTTCCATTTGAAGTGGTCCATTTCGATTCGTTAAGTGACCTTCCACCTTGGCAAACGGTTGATCCCAGCGAATTAATTCTTTATCTCTTGATGTCCGATGTGATTTTGCCATCGCTAAAACATAGATCGCTTCCATCAAATTCGTTTTTCCTTGGGCATTTTCACCGATAATCACATTGACTTTATTTTCAAATTGTAAATTCACTTTTTCATAATTGCGATAATCTCTTACTGTTAACTCGTCAATATGCAATGATATCCCTCACATCAAACGTCTTTTTCAATCGTAACGACTCCGAAATCGTTAATGTCTACTTTATCGCCGGGAAAAAGCTTTTTACCGCGCCGTGTCTCTTCTTCGTCATTAATCATGACAGGGAAGTCTTGAAGATACCACTTTGCTGCTCCACCGGTAGGTATGACGCCTAATTCTTTTAATAATTGTCCTAAAGTAATAAATTCACTGTTGATTTGAACCGTTTGTTCCAATGTGTGTCACTCACTTTCTACATTTCATTAAATTTATGAATGTAAAATATCCACAACTTATATTGTACTAAAATTATTCTGTTTTCGCCAATCCAACATGAGATATTCCTATTAAGTCTTTGTATAACGCTTAATTTAAATAGTTATTTCATAGGCAAATTCGCTGAGTAGAGAGCCTATATAGTGGAACAAGGGGCATAGTTGTACCTTCGTATTAATTTTTTCCACTTTTTTACTCACTCTCAAGTTACTTAAGTTCATACGTAGTAATTCGCATTATGCAGCATGAAAATGGATTTTAGTACTTATATTTAAGGTTAATTTGAAGCATGTTGCGAGACTCCAACGAGAATATCACGAGTCGAAAATCATCCAAAACGAGCAAGATGAGTTTTGGGAAGCCCATGCCGTGCCCGTGACAAAGAAAACACTACGAATTCAAACATAGTGAAGAATGAGCAAATGTCGCACTTATGTCTAGAGGTGAAAGCGAAGCAACAAACACAGCTTCTTCGAACCACTGAGAGCTGCGCCGACGCATCCAGCTACGTAGCAAATGCTAGTAGAGGAAGAAGCAACATGTGCTTCCAAATAAAAAATATTTTTATTATAAGGACAACCAATTTTAAAAGAGCAAAAAGAAAACTATCGATTTTCTAGTTTGTCAGTAAATCGATAGTTTTTCTGCGACATAAGTTGTTAGTAAGTTCTTACTGGAGAGAATAGGTGAAGCATATTTTCATGTTCAGTTGGTTTTAAAACGAATGGGCTCATCGCGCCAGTAAAATCAATATGAATCTCTGTCGAGTCAATGACTTTTAAGGCATCAATAATATTTTTTCCGTTAAATGAAATACGTAGCTCTTCTCCCGAAAATTCGATTGATTCAATGTCCTCTGTGACTTTACCAACCTCTGGTGTTACAGAAGTTATTTCTAAGTGTCCTTGATCAAGGGTCTTTAAGTTTACAACATTATTTTTTCCTTCTTTTGATAAAAGAAGTGAACGTTCAATAGCTTGCATAAACCCTTTTGAATCTAGTTTGACACCCGTTTTTGAATGATTTGGAATCATATTGCTTGTAGCAGGGTAATTGCCATCTAATAGTCTTGAGAAGAACAATAAGTTCTTTGCTTTAAATAAAATTTGGTTATCTGTAACAATAATGTCTACCCATTCTTCTGATTCATCCAGAATTTTATTAAGTTCATTTAAACTCTTACCAGGAATGACTACATTAGAAAAGGAGATGTCCGTACCATTTGTTTCAATTTGGGCATATCTCATTGCTAAACGGTGACTATCCGTTGCTGTACATGTAAGTCTTCCATCTTCAATCTCCCAGTTGACACCAGTTAAAATTGGTCTTGTTTCTACAGTCGATACAGCAAAGACCGTTTGGCGAATAATATTTTTTAATAAGTCTGTACGTAGTTTAAATGTATTTTCTTCTTCTATTTGCGGAAGTCTTGGATATTCTTCTGGATCAAGACCGTTTAAGTTAAATACTGAAGCTCCAGATTTTAATGTTGTTGTAAATTGATCCGAAACATTTAATTCGATTGTATCCTGTGGAAGTTTCTTTACAATCTCAGCAAAAAATTTCGCTTGAAGTACAATACTGCCTTCTTCTTCTATTTCTACGTTTTGCTCATCTCCATCTATTGCAGGAATAAACGATTCAATGGAAATATCAGAATCACTTCCGGTTAAAGTAACGCCTTCTTCTGTAGCATCAATTTTCACTCCAGTAAGTATAGGAATGGTTGTTCTTGATGAAATTGCTTTAGTCACATGCTGGACACTTTGTACAAATTGATCACGTTGAATTTTAAATTTCATTTTCACGGTCCTCACTTTCTATTTTCTCGTATTAAGCATTTTATAAATTTAGGAGAATGAAAAATAGAATATATTAATTATATTTTAATAAAAATAATAGAAGTAATAGTAATATAGGCTGTGAATATGTGGATAACCGTACATACAGCCATATTTTACAAGGTTATAAACATGTGGACAACTTGTTGGTAACCTTGCACAGTTTATTCACACCCTCCACATCCTATGTTTTTAACTGATCGGTAATTTCTTGAACTTGTCTTTGTAAATCTGTATCTGATGATAGTAATTTAGAAATTTTTTCATGCGCATGAATGACGGTTGTATGATCACGTCCTCCAAATTCGCTGCCGATTTTAGGTAATGAATTGTCTGTTAACTCTCTCGATAAGTACATCGCAATTTGTCTAGGATATGCAACGGTCTTCGTACGCTTTTTTGCCTTCATTTCCTCAATTTTTACATGATAAGCTTCGGCTACTGCTTTTTGAACATCTTGGATGGTAATGGTTTTTGGTTTTGAGTTTGGAATAATATCTTTCAAGGCAACAGCTGCTAAATCAGCATTCATATCCTGGTTAATAAGGGATGAATACGCAACAACACGAATGAGTGCTCCTTCAAGTTCACGGATGTTTGTATCGATCTGGTTCGCAATGTAAAGCATTACTTCATTTGGAATATCCAAATTCTCTGCCTTAGCTTTTTTGCGTAAAATCGCAATTCTCGTTTCTAGATCAGGCGGAGTAATATCTGTAATTAGTCCCCATTCAAAACGTGATCTTAATCGGTCTTCCAACGTAGGTATTTCTTTTGGCGGTCGATCACTAGAAATGACAATTTGCTTCGCTTCTTCATGCAAAGCATTGAATGTATGGAAGAATTCCTCTTGCGTTTGTTCTTTTCCAGCTAAAAACTGAATATCATCTATTAAAAGAACATCAACATTTCTATACTTATTCCTAAAATTTACAGCTTTATTATCACGAATTGAATTTATAAATTCATTCGTAAATTTTTCTGAAGATAAATAAACAACCTTCGCTTCAGGGTTATGATCAATGACATAATGGCCAATGGCATGCATTAAGTGTGTTTTCCCTAAACCTACCCCTCCATAAATAAACAAAGGGTTATAGGCTTTTGCAGGAGCTTCAGCAACAGCTAATGATGCAGCATGTGCAAATCTATTTCCACTTCCAATAACAAATGTATCGAATGTATATTTTGGATTTAACAT